>NZ_JAPNJZ010000031.1:0-182147 GCF_026626765.1 Corallococcus sp. bb12-1
CCATCGCGGTCGCCATCCAGTTGCACGTGGGGCAGGGCGCCTATGTCTGGGTGGCCCAGTCCGAGCGCGCGGGCCGGCCTCCGGAGCCGCAAGGACTGCTCGTCGTGCTGGGGCTGGTCTTCATCTACCTGCACTGGGAAGTGATGCGGAAGACGGCGTGGCCGGGGTCCACGAAGCCGGGGGAGAAGCTGTACTCCGACGAGGTGGGTTCGGTGGTCAGCAGCCTCCTCGCCTTCGCGCTGGTCGTGGGGGCCGCGGGCCTGATGTTCCACCTGTCGCAGGGGGCGGCCTGGCTCTTCCTGGTTCCCGTCGCGGTGGGAGTCCTCAACGTGGCCTTGTTCTTCAAGGCCCGCAGTCCTCGCGGCCGGTCGGGGCGGCTGGCGGCCATCAGCTACTTCTCGTTCCTCCTCGCCATGCTCGTGCATGCCTTCGCGGGCAGGTACTCCTGAGAGGAAGTCTTCAATCGAGGGAGACCGCTGGGCCATGCGGCACCGGCTTCACCCGCTTCAACAGACTGCTAGGGTCCCGGCGATTTTTCCCGAGGGGGACCCCCATGCACCATCCATCGTCACGACTGTTGTTGCCGTTGCTGCTCATCGGGCTCGCTTGCGGCGATGACGCTTCGCCCACCAGCAATACGCCACCGACCCTCATCGGTCCTACAGCCCAGGCGACGCAGTCGACCACGGGTGGCCCGGTGGAGTTGACGTCGCAGGCGTCGGATGCGGACGGGGACATGCTCACCTATTCCTGGACGCAGAGCCCTGCCTCCCCGGCGGGCGCGTTCGATGACGCCTCCCTGGCCAGTCCCACCTGGACCGCTCCGGAGGTGAACAGCCATCAGCGATTCACGCTGACGGTGACCGTGAGCGATGGCCGGGGTGGCTCCGCTCAGGGCTCGGTGGCCGTGGATGTCGCGCCGCCCATGACTGGGAACAACCCTCCGACGGTGTCGGCGCCCACGGCCACGCCTTCCACGCTCGATGAGCAGCAGTCCACCGCCCTGGCGGTGAGCGCCGCCGACGCGGACAACGACTCGCTCACGTACGCATGGGAGCAGGTGGCTCCTGCCGCTCCCCTGGGGACCTTCAGCGACCCTGCTTCCAGCCTTCCCACCTGGACGGCTCCGGATGTGAGCGCCAGCGGGACGTACACGCTGCGCGTCACCGTCACCGACGGGAAGGGCGGAAGTGCGCAGCGCACCGTCGACATCGGGGTCCAGAGGTTCAACCGGTTGCCCACCGTGACCGCCACCATCTCCGGGCCGACGACGCTGGTGGCTGGAACGACCGGCACGTTCACCATCACCGCGAGCGATGCGGATGGGGACCCGCTGACCTACGCGTGGTCGCAGACGGCCCCGGCGTCACAGGGCACCTGGGTGGGCAGCCGCACGGGCGCGAGCGCGCAGTGGTACTCGCCCGTCGTGGGCACGCAGACGTCGTTCACCGTGTCCGTGAGCGTCACGGATGGACAGGGCGCGCCCGTGGTCCGGACGCTCACCGTGCCCGTCTCGGTGCCCCGGTACTCCACGGACATCCAGAACGTGTGGGCCTCCGTCCCGCAGTGCACGGGTTGCCATGGCACCAGCGGGAGCCTCAGCCTCGCGTCGGGAAGCAGCTACAGCAATCTG
The DNA here is from genome assembly GCF_026626765.1 of Corallococcus sp. bb12-1. Lineage (NCBI taxonomy): Bacteria > Pseudomonadati > Myxococcota > Myxococcia > Myxococcales > Myxococcaceae > Corallococcus > Corallococcus sp. bb12-1. The sequence continues at coordinate 1,634 of NZ_JAPNJZ010000031.1, forward strand.
GTCAATGTCACCGCGAATGCCTGTGGCACGGTCAAGCGCGTTGCTCCCGGGGACCCGGACAACTCAGCGCTCGTCCAGAAACTCGAGGGCACGGCGTGCGGAAGCCGCATGCCCAAGGGCGACACGGACTACTTTGATCTGAACCCCGGGTTGGTCGTCCGGGTCCGCTCGTGGATTCTCGCGGGCGCGGCCAACGACTGACCGCTGTGCATTGGCGTTCAACCGTGCAGCCAGTACGTTCAGTGCTGGCGGTGCGGGCGGGTGGTGCCATCGTCATCCCCGGAGGACTCGTCGACTGCTCAGCGCTCCTGAGGGTCGCTGCTCAACCAGAACGAGCGGTTGCCGCTGCGCAATGCCTTCTCCAGGAACTCTTCGAAAGAGGATGCAATGCGCTCCACCACAGGGAACGTTTCGTGCCACGCGTCGAATAGCGGGTAGCGACCGGCAATGCGCTGGGCAACGTCCAGGACAATGAAGTCCGAGTCCTGCATGTCCACCAGCGTGTAGACCGAAGGCGCTCCGTCCTCGTCTTCGTCACTCGCTCTGATTGCAAGACGCGCGCGGCGGATCTCCGCGAGCGGGAGGAAGCGGTAGTGGGCGTTGGCGCGAGTCTCGAAGAGCGTGCCGCCGTCGCAGTGCAAATAGAAGGCGCGCAGGTCCCCGTCGAGTTCCCATCCTACGTGTGCTTCGAACGCAGCGAGCTGTATTGGCGTCGCGGGGGCATTGGGGTGGTGAATCCTGGAGATTTCAGCCAACAGGCTACGCATGGACATGGCGGCTCACTCAATCCACGTAAGGGCGGTCAGGCCCTGGCGTTCGCCACTGGCCACCCGGGGCGTAGCAAGCGGGGTACTGCTTGTTGAGGACGCCGTGCACGTCATCCGGCACCGGGAGCACGTTGCCGGGAGCCACAGGCGCACCCCCATGCCCCAAGTCGAAGATGTGGTGCCCTTGCCAGTTCACGCCGTTCGTTGAGGGCCAGCTACCGAACTCACGACCCCACTCATCGCGGAAGGCGACGCGGGAGTTCTTCCAGGTGTCCCGACGCCACTTCGTGTCTGTCGCTGCGGGGTAGTCGCAGCAGCAGTGGGTGATGGCGAAGCGCCCGCCCGCCGCGGCGGGCAGAAACAGGTAGCGCCCCTTCCAATCGCCCTTGAAGTCGGCCAGCCACATGCAGCCCATGAGGGCATGGCCCTGCGAGGCGCACTTCCTTTCGCAGCGAGTCATCAGCCATGCACTGCACTGCCAGGGCCCGTAGTAGATGGTCGTTTGCAGTTGGCCTCCGTCCGGAGTGGAGACAGGCGAGCCAAGCCATTTCGCCGATGGAGGGCTGCCGACGGCACCAACGGTTGCCGAGCCACAGCCCACGAGGGCGAGGACGGCGGCGGCGCTCGCGGCGCGCTGGAGGGGGTGGGTGACTGTCACAGAAAACCATAACAGCACGGCCAACGCGGCAAGTTAAGTCTCGGTTGCGAGTGCGTCCTGACAGGCAGGCATTTGGAGCTGAGATGCGCACGTTGACCCTGGCACGCCCCCGGGCTTTCGGGGGCGCGGATGCGGTGTTCTCAGTAGAAGCAGACGCAGACGTCGCCGGAGCACCGGCCGAGGTTGAACCCGTCGGCGATACAGTCGTTGACGCAGGTGCCGCCCTGGCTGCCCTGGCAGAAGGACAGCGGCTCCGCCGGACGGGAGTAGGCCGCCACGGTGGAGCCAAACGACACGGCCGCGCCCACGGCGACGGCGAGCAGCAACTTTCCAGCCTTCTTCACGGAGCAGTTCATCAGTGCCTCTTGGGGAAGTGAGGTTGATGCAACGGGGGAGGAATCCAAGGTCTCAGCCACCTCTCAGACGATACGAGAGGTAGACCCCCGTCCCGTTCCAGTTGTCGTTCGTCGGCTCGACGTCGAAGAGGTGCACGGTGAATCCATGCCCGTTGATGACGATGCGATGGTACTGCGAGTACAGCCCTGACTTCGCGTCTTGCAGCACCCGGTTCGGGACTGCCTTCGGGTTCTTCGGGTCGAACTCCCACTCGGGAATGGTGTAGGTGTACGGTACCCTGGCAGGAGCGAAGGAGCCGCCCTGTTTGGCATCGCTGCCCTGCTTGGGAGCTGGGGGGCGGCGCTCCATGCTGTTCATCGTGTCCGAGCCCAGGGGAATGAGGTGGAGCTCGATGCCGTAGGTCGCGCAGAACTCCTTGATCATGCTCTTGAGGCGGTGGGTTTCCTGCCGACGCTGCTCGGTGGTCAGCTCGTTGTAGAACTGGGGGAGCACGTCGACCTCGGTGCTCTTCAACCGTATGAAGTCGTCGATGTCGGCCTCGGAGACCACCATGGTCTTCACGTCTTTCATCAGGGCGATTTCTCCCCAGACGTGCACTTCGATGAACTCGTTGGGGCTGGGCACCTCCTTGCCCTCGACGAGCATCCCGCACATGTAGAGGAGCTGGCGGTCGGAGACACGCAGCAGCACCTTCGCGATGTTGACGAGGGTGGCCAATGCCTTCTCGTCCACAGGCTGACGATCGCCCTCCTTCTTCTGCAGCTCCGCCTTGATCATCTGCAGTGAGTCGGTCGCGAGGAAGGTGGCTCGTGCCTTCACTGCGTCTTTGTAGATGAGGTAGGAGCGGCCGTAGTTGGGGCAGGGCCCAGGCAGGCGATTGCCCAGGTTCAAGGCGACGTAGACCGGCCGCCAGTCCGGAAACGGAATCGGGGTGGAGATGCCCTTGAACAGCTTGCCGAAGACTTGTCGCTCCCCTTGATCGCGCTCCTGGGCGTACTTGGATTTGTCGGACTTGTTGAAGTGCCACATGTTCTTCATGAAGCCGCTGGCGATGAGCCCATAGATGCGCGGAGTCGGGAAGTTGCTGGTAATCTCAGAAGAGATGAGCAGATCTCGTAACTGGGCATAGAGCTGTTCGATCCGCTGCTCGCGTTCAAAAAACCAGAACCACGAGCCCACCAGCCGGGTCAGCCGGGCGCTCACCGCCGCCTTGATGTCGTCGAGCTTCTCCTTCACGCCGAACGCCCGGGCATTCTCGACGGCATCAAGGACGCTGGCGTTTCTCACGGTCTTGAACTGCTTGGCGGGCGAGACGAGGTTGCACCCCGTGCAGCGCAGCGTGTTGTCCGCGCGGTCGATCTTGAGCGGGCGCTTCGCGCTGGCCTCGAAGAAGCAGCCGTAGGGGCAGCGGATCCACACCCTCACGCCCATCACTTTCGGGGGAGTCGTCTCGATGACGGGCGAGGGACCGCTGATGCTGGAGAGCACGCCGCTGGACTTCGGGATGACGGCGAGAGAGGGCGCGCCGATCGAAGCTCCCAGTTGCTCCATGCTCGATGCGACAGGAGAGGGCCTGAGTGGGCCGTTGACGCGGTGGGCCCTCCTACCCAGCTCCGCTCCGAAGCCTTTGATGATGTGGTCCGCTGCCTCCTCATGCGCCCAGCGCAATGGCTGGCCGCACAGGAAGCAGGTCTGGGCGGTGCCGCTGTGCTGCGCGTAATGTTCCTGGCAGTAGCGGAGGATGACGTGCGCTTCGGGGCAGTACGCGATGCCATGGACTTTCGGCTCAGGGCAAAGATTGCAAGGCATGGTCGAAATGCTCCGGGGCGAGCATCCAGAATACCACGTGACCAAAGCCGCCCTGCGCGCTCGGTGCGTTTGCATTCCCATAGGACCTGATGCATCGGAATGGATGAAGCCAGGGCCCCCAGGTTTTCAGGGCGATGGACTCGGAGCCGAGAAGACGGCGGCTCCATGCCCCAACTCCATGGGGAGGTGTGTCGCGCGTGGGTGCGCCTACGAGACCGCCCGCATCGAACCAGGAAGACGCGTGGTGTCCTTGAGCGTTTGTCTGTTCGGTTGGGAAATGAATCCCTGTGGCCCCTGTGCAACGGGCTGCTCGTGCTTCTGCGGCGATCGCGTGTGCCACAGAGAGGGCACGGTCTGCTCGTAAGAGATGGGCGCGTCCATGCTCGCTGGGGATTGCCTGTCACTCCAGAGTGCGCAGCCTCCAAACCGTGAAGAGGTGCAGCCTGCGGCCCCGGAAGTCGCCCACAAGTTCCACCGGGCCCTCCACCGAACCGAAGCGCTGGACCAGTTCCTCCGGCGGTGGCGCGCCGTTCTCCGAACACCACAGCACGTCCTGCCCGGGCTTCAACTCCAGCGGAGGCCAGACGTCGTACTGGCTCTTGCGCCGGGCCGGGCCCGCGGTGTCTGTCTCCACGCCCGCGTAGTACGCCACCTGCGAGGCGAGCTGGTACGAGGGCGCGTACACCGCCGTGCGTCCCGGCGTCATGCCTGCAAAGAGCTGCTCGGGCGCGGACAGCCGCTCCAGCGGACCCCAGCCATGCGTCCGTGACAGCAGCACGTCGCGCTCGAACGTCAGCACCGGGAACAGCAGGTGTGACGCCACCGCGAGCGAGATGAGCGCTCCGCTCCACGCCGTGTCCCGCTGCCAATGGTGCTTCATGCCCGCGACGCCAATACACGCCGCCAGGTACGCCGCCGCCGGCCAGTTGGCCTCGCCTCGCGTGCGCGCCGCCGCGTAGCCGAAGAACACCAACGGCACCACCGCCGCCATGCGCAGCAGGAACTGCTCGCGTGGACCGCGCACCGCGTACAGCACCGCCAGCGGGAACAGCAGCGGCCCACCCATGGCCAACTGCCCCGCGACGAACTCCCCGAACGTCCGCCACCCGCCGCTGCCACCCAGCCCGTGGTTCAACTGGAACGCGAAGCCCACCCATTCATGGTTCGCGTTCCACAGCACCACCGGCAGGAAGCACAGCAGCGCAAGGCCCGCCGTGAGCCACGCACCCGCCGGCAGCCTCCGTGCCCGCAGCGCCGCGAGCATGAACGCGAGCCCCAGCAGCACGGACGGATACTTGGCCAACAGCGCCAATCCACACGTCAGGCCCGCCAACACCCACTTCTCGCGGTACAGCGCCCACAGGCCCAGCGCCCAGAAGAGCAGCATCGGCGAGTCGGGCGTGGCCCAGACGCCGGAGATGATGCCCACCGGCACCACGCTCCACAGGGCCAGCGCGCGCCACGCCACGTCCTTCGAACCGTACACATCCCGCGCGAGCCCCCACACCGCCGCGCCCGTACCCAGGCCGCACAGGAGCGCGGTGCCCCGGATGCCCAGCCCAGCGATGAGCCATGCCACCAGCGGCGGGTGGTCGAAGTACCCCCACGCCAGATGCCGAGCCCATTGCCAGTAATAGGTTTCGTCGAAGTAGACGTCCGTGCCCAGTGCCAGGGCCAGCCGCACCCCCACGCCCAGCACCACCAGGGCGACACAGGCCCTCATTCCCAGGCCGGAGGTGGAGTCGGCGGATGCACGCACGCCCCTGGACAAAGCGCACCGGAAGGCCGTTGGCCAGCGGCGAGTGAGACCATTTCGGCTTGCTCCCGAGCACCCGGGCTCACAATGTGATGGGTCGCGAAATCTCCGCGCACCGGGAGCCCTCCATGGCCGTACATCCCCCCTCTGGCTCCACCAACCGGCTGGCCCTGGAGCCCTCGCCCTACCTGCGTCAGCACGCCACCAATCCCGTGGACTGGCACCCGTGGGGCGACGAGGCCCTGGCCCTGGCCCGCGCGCAGAACAAGCCCATCCTGCTCTCCGTGGGCTACTCCGCGTGCCACTGGTGCCACGTCATGGCGCACGAGTCCTTCGAGTCCCCCGACACCGCGCGCCTGATGAACGACGGCTTCATCAACATCAAGGTGGACCGCGAGGAGCGCCCGGACCTCGATCAAATCTACCAGGGCGTCGTGCAGCTCATGGGGCAGGGCGGAGGCTGGCCGCTCACCGTGTTCCTCACGCCCGACCTGCGCCCCTTCTACGGCGGCACCTACTTTCCGCCCGAGGACCGCTACGGTCGCCCCGGCTTCCCCCGCCTGCTCACCGCGCTGCGCGACGCGTGGGACCACAAGGCCGACGAAATCGAGGAGCAGGCCCGCCGCTTCCAGGAGGGCCTGGGCGAGCTGTCCTCGCACGGCCTGGACGCCGCGCCCGGCCACCTGTCCGCCGAGGACATCGTCGCCATGGGCCATAACATGGCGAAGCGGATGGATCCGGTGAACGGCGGCTTCGGCGGCGCGCCCAAGTTCCCCAACCCGATGAACGTGGCGCTGCTCCTGCGCGCATGGCGTCGCGGCGCCGGTGAGCCCCTCAAGGCAGCGGTGTTCCGCACGCTGGAGCGCATGGCGTTGGGCGGCCTCTACGACCAGTTGGGCGGAGGCTTCCATCGCTACTCGGTGGACGAGCGGTGGTTGGTGCCCCACTTCGAGAAGATGCTCTACGACAACGCCCAGCTCCTGCATCTGTACGCGGAAGCGGAGCAGGTGGAGTCGCGCCCCCTGTGGCGCAAGGTCGTGGAGGAGACCGTCGAATACGTGCGCCGCGAGATGACCGACCCGGCCGGCGGCTTCTACGCCACGCAGGACGCGGACAGCGAGGGCGAGGAGGGGAAGTTCTTCGTCTGGCGCCCGGAAGAAGTGCGCGCCGTGCTGTCCCCCAGCCAGTCGGAAACCGTGCTGCGCCACTACGGCATCACCCCGCAGGGCAACTTCGAACACGGCGCCACCGTGCTGGAGGTCGTCGTCCCCGTGGAGACGGTCGCGACCGAACAGGGCCGGCCCGTGGAGACGGTGCAGCAGGAACTGGCCGAAGCCCGCCGCCTCCTCTTCGCCTCGCGCGAGCAGCGCGTGAAGCCGGGCCGCGACGACAAGATCCTCGCCGGGTGGAACGGGCTGATGATCCGCGGCCTCGCGCTCGCGGCGCGCGTCTTCGTCCGGCCGGACTGGGCGAAGCTCGCGGCGAACGCGGCGGACTTCGTGCTCGCGAACCAGTGGGACGGCACGCGGCTGCTCCGCTCGCACCAGGACGGCAAGGGCCGCATCGACGGCTTCCTGGAGGACTACGGTGACCTTGCGGCCGGCCTTACCGCGCTCTACCAAGCCACCTTCGACGCGAAGTACCTGGACGCGGCGGACGCAATCGCGCACCGCGCGGTGGCGCTCTTCTGGGACGAGGAGAAGCACGCGTACCTGTCCGCGCCCCGAGGGCAGAAGGACCTGGTCGTGGCGGCCTACTCGCTCTTCGACAACGCCTTCCCGTCCGGGGCCTCCACGCTGACGGAGGCGCAGGTGGCGCTCGCGGCGCTCACGGGCGACGTGGCCCACCTGGAGCACCCGGAGCACTACGTGGCCAAGCTGAGAGATCAGCTCGTGCGCAACCCGCTGGGCTACGGGCACCTGGGGCTCGCCGCGGACTCGCTGCTGGACGGCGCGTCCGGCGTCACCTTCGCGGGCACGCGAGCCGCCGTGGCGCCGCTCCTGGCCGCCGCGAACCGCACCTACGCCCCCGCGTTCTCCTTCGGGTGGAATGACACCAGCGCTCCGCCGCCCGCGCGCCTCCAGGAACTCTTCGAGGGGCGTGACCCAGTGGAAGGGCAGGGCGCGGCGTACCTCTGCCGCGGCTTCGTCTGCGAGCGGCCGGTGACGGACGCGGCCACGCTCGCGGAACGACTGGTGGCGGCCCCGGGCCACTGAAACAAGCGGCCCGGGACACCGCCGACGGCTACTTCACGTCCGTGACCTGGAGCGAACCGATGAGGGGCGTGATTTCAGCGTTCCCCTCGTAGCCGACGGCGAAGTGCGTGGCGTCCGCGACGGGCTGGTTGAAGGTGGGGTCCAACTGGGTCCACTCGCCCACCCAGGCCTCCACCCACTCGTGCCAGTACAGCGCGGGCACGCCGTCGGAGTTCACCATGTAGATGACGCCGTCCACGCGCCGCGCGGGGATGCCGGACGCGCGCATCATCGCCACCGTGAGCAGCGAGTGCTCCGTGCAGTCGCCCTTCTTCTGGCGCAGCACGTCCGTTGCCCGGTCCGCGCTGGCGCCGTAGTCCTTCTGCAGGTTGCTGTACACCCACGCGGACAGCATCCGCGCCGCCGTGTACGCGTCCTTCTCTTCCCGGATGATGCTCTTGGCCTGCGCGATGATGGCGGGCGCCTCGGACTCCACCGCGAGCGTGGACTTGAGGTTCTCCCCACCGTTCGGGTCCGCCACCGGCCGCGGCTTGCGGCCCTTGGGCGCGGGCGGCGCCGCCATCAACGTCACCTCCACGCGGCCGTCCGGCAGCGCCTTGTACTTCTGGCGGTACGTGTCCTGCTGGAACTTCGCCGGCAGGTTCTTCATCACCAGCGTCACCTGCCCGGGCACCTCGCGCGCCTTGGGCGGCAGCGCCTTGGGCAGCACCACGCGCGTGAGGCCGAACACCTCCACCAGGTCCATCCGCTTGGCCACGCTCTCGGACTCGGCTCTCGCCTGCATCGTCTGGCCGAAGTCCACGCGCACCATCTTTCCGTCCGTCGTCAGGAAGGCCGCCACCGGCACCTTCTCCTTGTCGGACAGCGTGCTCACGCGCGCGAGCTTCACCTTCACGCCGCCCAGCACCTGCTCCTCCGGCGCCTCCACCGTCGTGACCGTGCGGTAGGCCTCCAGGTCGGTGCCATCCAGCAGCACGCCCTCCACCTGCTTGCCTCGCAGCAGCGCCACGCGCGCCTGGTCCGCGTCGTCCACCGTCTCCTTTGGCGCGGGCATCGGCTTGAGCACTTCCTCCGGCTGGCCCGGACGCTTGCGCACCACGCGCAGCCCGTCCGCCGTCGCCGTGCCCACCAGCTCGTTGTCCCCGCCGTCCCCGCGCTGGCTGACGGTGAAGGACAACAGGCGCCCACCGGGCTTCGCTTCGTAGACGCGCACCTCGCGGTGCACGCGCTCCGACACGCGCGTGCCCACCTGCGCCTTGAAGATGAGCTCGTTGACGCTCTGCGCCTTCCCGCCCGGCAGCGCTGTCAGGTCGGTGAAGAACCAGCCCACCTTCTTGTCCATCAGGTACAGGCCGAAGTACTCGCCGCCCTTGGGGCGCGGGGCCTTCAGCGCGTCGGACAGGTCCTGCGTCTGCGGGGCAGGGGCCTGCGTCTTCGCCTGGGCCTTGGCCGCCGCGGCCTTCGCCTGGGACTTCAGCGCGGCGGAGGAGGGGGCCTGGGCCCAGACGGGGCCGGGTGCCCCCGCCAGCAGGGTGAGCAGGCTCAACAATCCCAGACGGGTGCGTCGCATCGGTCGGTTCATGGAAGGCATCTGCCCCCTCCTGACGGGGACCTGGGCGGCGTCTTCACGCCCAGGGGTTTGGGACGGCGGGGACTACAGGCGCTTGGTCAGGATGATGAGGTCGTCGCCCTGCTTGTAGAAATCCCGCAGGCGCGCCTCTTCCCCGTACTTCATGGACGCGTAGAAGCCGCGCGTGGGGCCGTAGGCCTCCGTGGCGCTCGTCTCCACGCGGATGAGCCGCGCCTTGCGGCGGCGCAGGTCGCCCTCCATCGCGGACACCAGCGCGGCGCCAATGCCCTGGCCGCGCACTTCCGGCGAGGAGGCAATCCAGTACAGGTCGAAGGCGTTCTCCGTCATGGGCGTCGGGCCGTAGCACGCGTACCCGACGAGGCCGCCTTCCTGCCCGCGGTCCGCCACGAGGATGGAGTAGTCCCGGTTGCCCGCGGTGAGCGCGGTGTCAACCAGCTCGATGGCGCAGTCCTGCTCCTCCTGCGAGAAGGTTTCGATTCGCCGGATCAACGCGACGAGCGGCTCCCGGTCCTTTCTTTCGAGTGTGCGGATTTCCATGGGCTCTTTCGAGAGCGACCTCCACGATTCGTGAGGCCAGGGTCGCGTAGTCCATCCCAGCGGCCTGAGCCGCCTTCGCGAACCCCGCGCCCGGGTGAAGGTCGCAGTTGGGGTTGATGTCGATGACGTACGGCACACCTTCGGGCGACACCCGAAGGTCCACGCGTCCATAGTCCTGGCAGTCCAGCGCTGCAAATGCTTCCAGCGCCGTCTGGACGCAACGGGCTTCCTGCACTGCGTCGAGCTTGCACGGCCCGGAGGTCGAATCCCGGTACTCCGGCGACTCCACCTCCCACTTGGCCCGGTACGACACGATGTTCGGACGGTTGTCGAACGCGTGGCCGAAGTGGATCTCCGTGAGCGGCAGCGCCTGTCGCGGGCTGTTGCCCAGCAGCGGGACGTACACTTCACGGCCCGGGATGTACTGCTCCACCAGCGCGGGCTGGTGGAAGGTCTTGAGCACCGCCTCGCACGCGCGCACCAGCGCGGCGCGCTCCGTCACCACCGAATCGAAGTCCATGCCCACGCTCGCGTCCTCGCGGGCGGGCTTCACGATGAGGGGCCAGGGCAGGTCCACCGCCAGGGCGTCCTCCAGGCGGCGCACCACGCGGGAGGCGGGGGTGGAGACACCGTTGGCGCGCAGAAGCTCCTTCGCCTTGGGCTTGTGCAGCGCCAGGCCGAGCGACAGGGCGGACGAGCCGGTGTACGGCAGGCCCAGCGCGTCCAGCAGGCACGGGATGGCCATCTCCCCCCGGCTGTCGGCGGCCAGCGACTCGCAGAGGTTCACCACGAGGTCGGGCTGGAGGAAGCGCAGGGACTCCACGAAGTCCAGCCGGTCGCCTTCGATGGCGAGCGGTTCGGCGTTCACGCCGTCCCGGCTCAGCGCCTGGGCCAGGCTTTCGGCCACCCGGACCACGTCCTCGCGGGCTTCGCGCCCCGGGTCTTCTTCGAGCAGCTCGTGGTCACGATTGTGCAGCAGGATGATGTGCATTCGGAGTGGCCGAAGGGTTAGCACGTCCCCAGGGACCTTCCCAGCTTGAGGCACGGTGGCTGGTCGGCCCCTCACAGGGCTACCGCCCGTCAGGGTCTGCGGTACGGTAGGTGACCTCCAAGGTGGGCGACCGCCTGGAGGAGGTCCGGGATCCCAGAAGCCCGGCAAGGACGACATGCGGATTCGCGACCCCATCCACGGCGTCATCCCGGTGAGCGACTCGGAGAAGGCCGTCATCGACAGCCGCTTCTACCAGCGCCTGCGCTACGTGCGGCAGCTGGGCTTCGGCGACATGGCCTTCCCGGGCGCCACCCACACCCGCCACGCCCACAGCCTGGGCGCCATGTTCGTCGCCTCGCGCGTCTTCGGCGCCGTCGCCAGTCGGTCCGACCTGCCGGACGATGTGCGTGAACATTTCTGCGAAGCCGTGCGATTGGCGGTGCTGTGTCATGACCTGGGGCACATGCCGCTGTCGCATGCGTCGGAGCGCATCGCACCCCGGCGGTCGCTGCTGCGGCTGCCCGGCTGGCTGGATTCGGTGGCGGAAGGGGAGCAGGCGAACCACGAGGACTTCACCGCCAAGCTCATCCTGGACAGCTCGCTGACGGAGGTCATCCAGCGCGAGTTCAGCCCCCGGGGCATCACCCCCATGGCGACGGTGGCGCTCATCTCCGGCGCGAAGCCGCCGAAGGACCCGGGCTTCACCCACAAGGGCGTGGACTGGACGCCGCTCTTGCGCGCCATCGTCTCCGGGGAGCTGGACGCGGACCGGATGGACTACCTGCTGCGCGACTCGTTCTACACGGGCGTGAACTACGGCCGGTACGACATGGATTGGATCGTCTCCAACCTGAATTCGGCGGTGAAGGACGGCAAGGCGGTGCTGGCCCTGTCTCGCGCGGCGGCGTTCGCGTTCGAGGACTTCCTGCTCAGCCGCTACCACATGTTCGTGTCGGTCTACCTTCACCACACGTCGGTGAACTTCGACCACATGCTGCGCCGGTACTACGAGGAGACGCCCGGCGAGTTCGAGATCCCCGCGGACCCCGAAGCCTTCCTCCTCTGTGACGACGCGGCGCTCTGGTACACGCTGCGCCGTTCGAAGAACCGGTGGGCGGAGCGCATCAGCCGCCGGCAGGGCTTCAAGTTGCTGGCGCAGTTCACGGAGCGCGACACGGGCTACGACCTGGAGGTGCTCAACAGCGCGCTCACCAGCGAGGGCTTCGAGCACTACACCGTCCAGTCCAAGGGCGCGCTCAGCAAGTACGTGGGGGTGGCCGGGGGCAACCCGGGCCTGTTCATCCTGGATGTCTCCACGGGCCGGCTCACGGAGGTGGCGCGGTACACGCCGCTGTACCAGCGCTACAGTGGCGCGGTGCGACTGACGCGGCTCTATGTCCGGCCGGACCAGGCGGAGCGGGCGCGCGAGATGATGGGCCGGCTGCTCGGCCAGACGACGCAGTCCTGAAGGATGGTGCAACCATGAGCGAGCCCCTTCCCGGCATGGGCCTCTTCGCGCCCCATGTCCCTGTCGAACCCCGGGCCTCCTCGGTGGTCATCCTCTACCGCCGCGCGCGCGATGGCGTGGGCGTGGAGGTGTTCTGGGTGAAGCGCGAACGGGCGCTGGCCTTCGCCGGAGGCTTCTACGCGTTCCCCGGCGGGAAGCTGGACCGCGACGACGCGGACGTCCCCGTGCAGGGGGCGCAGGGCGAAGAGGCCGCGCTGCGTTCGGCGGCGGCGCGCGAGTTGTTCGAGGAGGCGGGCGTGCTGGTGGTGGAAGGGGCGCGCGCCCTGTCACCGGAGGTCCTGGCGGAGGGACGGACGGCGCTGCTCGCCGGGTCGGTGAAGTGGAGCGAGTGGCTTGCGCGCCACACGCTCGCCCTGCGCGCGGAGGACTTGAAGCCCGCGGGCCGGTGGATCACCCCGCCTTCGATTCCGGTGCGCTTCGACACGCGCTTCTACCTGGTGGAGATGCCGGAGACCGCGACGGCGAGCATCATCCCCGGCGAGCTGTCCGAGGGCGCGTGGATCCGTCCGGAGGACGCGCTGTCGCGCTGGAGTGACGGCACGGCGCTCCTGCACCCGCCCGCGCAGCACGCGTTGCAGGTGCTGTCGGAGTTCAAGGACGAATCAGACGCGCGCGCCCGACTGAACACGCCGCCGTACTGCCCGGGCTACGTGGCCCAGCGCATCGAGTTCCAGCGCGGCGTGCGCGTGGTGGCGCTGGAGACGCCCACGCTGCCGCCCGCGACGCACACCAACGCGTACGTGCTGGGCACGGGCGACCTGCTCATCGTGGATCCGGGGTCGTCGGACGTGAAGCAGTACGCGAAGCTCCTGTCGCTGGTGGCCAGCCTCAAGTCGGAAGGGATGCGGCCCCTGGCGGTGGTGCTCACCCACCACCACGGCGACCACGTGGGGGGGGCGCTCGCGGTGAAGGAGCGGCTGGGGATTCCGCTCTGGTGCCACGCGCGCACGGCGGACCGGCTGGACTTCCAGGCGGAGCGGCTCTTGGAGGACGGCGAGGTGCTGGAGCTGGGAGGCCCGCTGCCGCAGCGCTGGCGCGTGTTGCACACGCCGGGACATGCGCAGGGCCACGTGTGCCTGGTGGACTCGCGCAGCAAGGCGGCGGTGGTGGGGGACATGGTGGCGAGCGTGGGCTCCATCGTCATCGATCCGCCCGAGGGCAACATGGTGGACTACCTCACGCAGCTGCGCCGGCTGCGCGACTGGCCCGTCACCACGCTGTACCCCGCGCACGGCGCGCCGGTGCCGGACGGCCCGCGCAAGCTGGACGAGTACCTGCACCACCGCGCCCAGCGCGAGGCCATCATCCTGGAGGCGGTGCCCGAGACGGGCGCCACGCTGGCGGAGGTGGTGGCGACGGCCTACGCGGACACGCCGCCGCTCTTGCATCCGGTGGCGGAGCGCAGCGCCCTGGCCACGCTGGAGAAGCTGGTGGCGGAGGGGCGCGTGCGCGAAGAGTCCTTCAGTTGGTTCCGCGTGGGGGCCTGAAGCCTCCCGAAGCGGAACACCTCCGAGGTGATGCATGGATCCGGTTTCAACACTCCGCCTCCGGGCGAAGCCGCTGTTGGAGGCGTGCGCGGAGCAGCTTCGGAGGAGTCACCCTGACGTCGAGGTGACGGTCTGGGACTCCCCCACGGGGAGCCTCACCCGGTATCAGGGCCACGACATCGGCATCGACTGCGAGCTGAAGCACGCGCTGCCCGACGGGACCTCCGGCATCGCGCTGTGCCTCGGCCTTGCCCATCTGGACCGGGCGCCGCTCCTCGCCGACGCGAGCGTCACGTGGGGAACCCCCAGCTCCCATGCCGAACTGGAGCTCATCCCGCTCCCCGAACGCTTCAAGGAGCACACGCCGCTGGCCTTCACCGACGAGAACTTCGAGGGCCTGATGGCCCGGCTCCCGGAGCTGCTGGACGCGCTGACGAAGGCGCTCGCGCGAGGGCATCCCCCTTCAGGAAGCCTCCTGACGCGGACCTAGAAACTGCCCAGCAGGCCCAGGTGCGGGCCCTTCGCGCTGTAGGTGGCGACAGGCATCAGCGTCACTCCCTGCGAGCGGGACTGCCGCGACGCTTCCTCCACGCGCATGGCGCTGCTGTGCGTCAGCTCGTAGCCCACGCTCGCGCCCACCACCGGGAGGATGAAGAGCGCGGCGTTCACGGCGTTGGGCGCGTCGGAGCCGCCGCTGTTCACCAGCGAGATGCCCAGCAGCGTCGCGCCCCAGCCCACCATGCTGCCGGCCACCGTGGGGCCCAGCCGCCCACGCCCGTTCATGAACCGGCCGCCCGCGTACGTGCCCACCGGGATGCCGATGAGCGCCCCGGCCGCGGCGCCCGCGACGGCCATCACCAGACACTCGTCACACCCCACCGTGGCGGAGCCCAACAGGTACCCGAAGGAGCCCAGCACGGTGGCGCCCACGACGCCGCCCGACGCGCCTCCCAATACCTCCACCGCCACGCGCGGCACGGGGTCCTTCGACGGCGGGGGACGCGTGTCCGGCAGGGCCCCGGCGGTGACGGACGGACGCGCCCCGGAGGAGGCATCCCCCTGGAAAGCGATGTCGGGTGGCGGCGGTACGTCCTCCTCCGCCGCGCCCACCAGGGGGGGCGGCGTGAGGCCCCCGGTGGGAGCCGTGGCCGGTTCGGCGGGGGCCTCCTGGGCGGAGGCCAGGCCCGACACGAGCAGCAGGGCGAGGAGTAGGAAAGGGGGGGAGCGCTTCACCACGTGCCACGCTACCGCAAGGGCGGCGGCTGCGTCGCCCCGTCCCCGGCTGCCTCCACGCGTGTCCGGCGGCGCACGGCCCGGTACACGAGCGGCGCCACGGCCAGCAACATCTGCGGCACCAACGACAGGGCATCCGGGTACAGGCCCAGCATGTCCACGGTGATGAAGCGCACCGGCACCAGCGGCAGCGCGCCCACCTCCTGCAACGAATGGATGCCCTTGCCCAGCAGCATCACCGCCGTCACCACCATCACCACGGTGGAGACGTTGAAGAGCGTCTTCATGGGCAGCCGGTAGCCCATGCGGTTGATGAAGAGCACCAGCACCGCCAGCGCCGCGATGCCCGCCACCACGCCCCACGCCACGCCCGCGGCGGAGTCCACCGCGAGCCCCTGCAGGAAGATGGCCGTCTCGAAGCTCTCGCGCAGCACCGACGTGAAGGCGATGGCGAACAGGCCGAACGTGCTGCCCCGGCCCAGCGCGCCCTGCATGCGCTGGCGCAGCTCTCCCATGAACTGGCTCACGTTGACGCGCGCGTTGAGCCACAGCGCCGCGTACAGCAGCATGCCCACGGCGACGAGCGCGGTGACGCCCTCCAGCCACTCGCGCTGCGCGCCGGCCAGCAGCTTGCGGCCCAGCACGTACGCCAGCGCGCCGACGATGAGCGCGGACACCCAGCCCGCGTGCACCACGCGCACCTGGTCCATGGCCTTCATCTTCTTGAGCGCTGCCAGCAGCGCCGTGACGATGATGGTCGCCTCGAAGCCCTCGCGCAGCAGGATGAGCAGCGTCAGCCACGCCACGGACAGCATGTCCGTCGTGCTGCCATTGGTCTTGCGCGCCTGGTCCAGCAGCGACAGCAGCTCCCGTCCCTCGTCCTGGAGGTGCGGGCTCTTGCGCTCGGCGGCGAGCCGCGCCTGCATGAAGGCCTCCTCCAGCTTCTGGGTGAGGACCGGGTCGCGTCCGCGCAGCTTGGGCTCCACCGGCTCCAGGCCGTTGAGGTACGCGTCCAGCAGCTCCGTCTTCGCGCTGGCGTAGTCGCCCGCGGCGGCCATGCGCATCGCGTTGCCCACCGACTGGCGCGCGGCGAGCAGGGCCTTCTCTTCGTCCTCGTCCGGCATGTTCTGGCGCAGGCACGCGACCTTGTCCGCGCCGTACTCCTTCGCGAGCTCCGCGTCGGTGGCGGTGGCCAGTCGCTCCAGCGAGGCGCGCGGCGGCTCGCCCTGGCACGGCGGCTGGCGCAGCGTGAAGACGAAGAAGGCGAGCGACCAGCGGTCGTCCTCGGAGAGGGTGGGGTAGGCCGGCATCGCGGTGCCGGGCACGCCGAAGCTGGTGGTGTTGAACGCCTTGTAGGGCGTCAGGCCGTCCTCCATCAGCTCCGGGTCCTGGAAGTTCGCCGGAGCGGGCTCCATGTTGGCCGCGATGGCCACCGCCGCCTTGCCGTCTACGCCGTGGCAGGCCGCGCAGTTCGCCTGGAACAGCTTCGCGCCATGCTCCAGGTCCGGCGTCTTGCGGGGACTGCGCGCCAGGCCCCCCGCCAGCACCAGGCTCTCCACCAGCTCACCGCAGTCGCGGCTCACGCCTTCAGGGTCGATGGACTGGTCCACGCGCGCCTGGATGGCCTGCACCTTCGGCACGAAGGTGGCCGCCGCCGGGCCCAGGTCCTTCGCCGCGTCCAGCGCCTCCGCCGCGAAGCTCTTCTGCTCCGTCAGTTCGAACTCGGAGCGCGACGACACCGCCGCCGGGTAGTCCGCCTGGAGGTACTGGAGGATGCCCACCAGCCGGTGCCAGGTGCGCCCCTCGTCGGACGCGGGCGCTTCGGCCCGGACAGTGGAGGACAGCGCGAGCAGCAGGCACAGCGTGACGGAGGCGGCGCGATTCACGTCCGACTTCTACCAACGCACCCAGGGGCGTTCAATTCTGAGAATCAATATCAGGATTCAGCGCCCCCTTGGGTGAACAAGGCGGCCGGGAGCTCGACACTGCCCGTGAGGACGCGTTGCTTCTGGAATAAGGGCTATCCCTAGCGCTCGTAGGTGAGGAAACCGAAGGGGAGGTCCGCCTCCGGGTGGGATTCCTCCTCCACGAGCCTCCACGTGGACAGGTCCACGGGGGGGAAGAAGGCGTCACCGGGGAAGTCGCGTGCGATGCGGGTGAGATAGAGCCGGTGCCACCGGTCCGCTGTCTGTTCGTAGAGGTCCGCGCCGCCCGCGATGAAGACCTCGCTGTCGGCCCGGGCCTTCTCCAGGGCCTCGTCCACGGAGCGAGCCACCTGGACGCCGGGAGGGGCGGCCCAGTCCGGCTGTCGGGTGAGGACGATGGTGGTGCGGCCGGGCAGGGGCCTTCCGATGGACTCGTAGGTCTTGCGGCCCATGACGAGGGTGTGGCCCATCGTCAGGCGCTTGAAGCGGGCCAGGTCCTGCGGCAGGCGCCAGGGCAGGGTGTTGCCCAGGCCGATGGTCCGGTTCGCCGCCATGGCGACGATGGCGGACAGGCGCTGTGTCATACGGCCACGGGCGCCTTGATGGCGGGGTGCGGGTCGTAGCCTTCCAGCGTGAAGTCCTCGTAGCGGAAGGCGAACAGGTCCTTCACGTCCGGGTTGATGCGCATGCGCGGCAGGGCGCGGGGCTCGCGCTTCAGCTGCTCTTGCGCCTGCTCCACGTGGTTCAGGTACAGGTGCGCGTCGCCCAGCGTGTGGATGAACTCATGCGCGACGAGGCCGGTGGCCTGCGCGACCATCATCGTCAGCAGCGCGTACGACGCGATGTTGAAGGGCAGCCCCAGGAAGATGTCCGCGCTGCGCTGGTAGAGCTGGCAGGAGAGGCGGCCGTCGGCCACGTAGAACTGGAACATCACATGGCAGGGCGGCAGCTTCATGGCGGGCAGGTCCGCCACGTTCCACGCGCTGACCAGGTGGCGGCGCGAGTCCGGGTTCTTCTTGAGTCCCTCCACCAACAGCCGCATCTGGTCCACGGGCGTGCCGTCCGGCGTGCTCCAGGAGCGCCACTGGTGGCCGTACACGGGCCCCAGGCTGCCGTCGGCGTTGGCCCACTCGTCCCAGATGGTGACGCCGTGCTCCTGGAGCGAGCGCACGCTCGTGTCCCCCCGGAGCATCCACAGGAGTTCATGGAGGATGGACTTCACGTGCAGCTTCTTCGTCGACACCAGCGGAAAGCCCTGGGTGAGGTCGAAGCGGAGCTGATGGCCGAAGAGGCTCAGGGTCCCCGTGCCGGTCCGGTCACTTTTCTTCGTACCGTGGTGCAGGACATGGTCCAGCAGACTCAGGTATTGCTGCATGCGCCCCTTATGATGGGGTGCAGGCTCCAGATCAACCTCCTGCGCTCCGCCGGTTGGGTAGTGTCGGGTGCGAAGCGCCGTTACAGAGGGTGAAATGAAGATCTACACGAAGACCGGCGATGCGGGAGAGACGGGCCTGTTCGGTGGTGGACGCATCGCGAAGGACGACGCGCTGGTGGACGCCTACGGCGAGGTGGACGAACTCAACGCCACGCTGGGGCTCGCGCGGACCTTCCCGCTGCCCGCGGACCTGGACCACTTCCTCCAGCGGCTCCAGGACCAGCTCTTCACCGTGGGCGCGGTGCTGGCCACGCCGCCGCACACCAAGGCGGCGGCGCACATTCCGGAGCTGAAGCCGGAGTGGGTGGAGGAGATGGAGCGCCACATCGACCGCTACGAGGAGGAGCTGCCGAAGATGACGCACTTCATCCTCCCCGGTGGCGCGCCCGCGGCGGCGGCGCTGCACCTGTCGCGCACGGTGTGTCGCCGCGCCGAGCGCCGGGTCGTGACGCTGCTGCGCGAAGACAAGGCCCCGCCCGCGGTGGCCATGTACCTGAACCGCCTGTCGGACCTGCTCTTCGTCGTGGCGCGGCTGGTGAACTTCCGCGCCGGCCTGCCCGACGTGAAGTGGATCCCCGAGAAGCCCTCGAAGTAGCCGTGACCCCGCTGCCCACCGCCCGGCTCCGGGACCTCGCCCAGCAGGTGGGCTTCGACCTCATCGGCTTCGCCCGCGCGGAGCCCATTCCCCCGTCGTCGCTGCTGTCGTGGCTGGAGGCCGGCTACGACGCGGACATGGACTGGATGGGGTCGCGCGCGGAGGAGCGGCTCGACGTGTCGGTGCTGCTGCCGGGCGCGAAGACGGTGCTGTCCTTCGCCAACAACTACTACCGGGACGACGCGCCGTCGCAGGGCTCGCCCATCGCACGGTACGCGCGAGGCCGGGACTACCACTCCACGCTGCGCGACCGGATGAAGGCGTTCCGCAAGACGCTCAACGAATGGTACCCGGGGCTGGGCACCTACGGCGGCGTGGACAGCGGGCCCATGATGGAGAAGGTCTGGGCCGCGCGAGGGGGCCTGGGGTACGTGGGCAAGAACGGCTGCCTCATCACCGAATCCCATGGTTCCTGGGTGCTGCTGGCCACGCTCATCCTGGACGCGGCGGTGGACGAATATCCGCCCGGTCCCGTGGCGGACCGCTGCGGCTCCTGCCGGCGGTGTCTGATGGCGTGTCCCACGGGCGCGCTGGTGGGCCACCGGCAGGTGGATGCGCGGGCGTGCCTGTCGTACCAGACCATCGAGAACCGCCACCGCGACGTGCCGGAGGCGTTCCGGTTCAAGTTCGACAACCTCATCTTCGGTTGCGACATCTGCCAGCAGGTGTGCCCGCTCAACCGCAAGCCGGTGCACGCGGAGGACGCGCGCTTCACGCCCCGCGCGGTGGCCTCGCTGGGCACGGCGGAGCTGGCGGCGCTGACACCCGAGCAATACAAGGAACTCATCCCCGGCACGGCGCTGGCCCGCGCGCGCTATGACGGTTTGAGGCGCAACGCTGTCTATGCGCTGGGCGTGGCACGGCAGGCGCACGCCCGGCCGCTGCTCGAAAAACTCAGCGACGACTCCAGCGAACTGGTACGCAGCGCCGCGAAATGGGCGCTTCTCCAACTGGAGTCGTGACACCGGGGGCCGCCGCACCGCCGCTCGGGCGGGTGTACGCGGCGCTCGGGTTGCAGGTGTTGATCAGCGCGGGCACGTACCTGGCGGCCAAGCGCGCGATGACGGAGCTGTCGCCGTTCACGGTGGTGCTGTGGCGCTTCCTCGTGTGCGGCGTCGCGTTCACGCTGCTGCTCGCGCTGACGCCGGGGCCGAAGCTGCCACCGCGCTCGGCGTGGAAGCGCGTGGCACTGCTGGGCCTGATGGGCGGCCCGGTGAACCAGACGCTGTTCTTCTCCGGGCTGTCGCGCTCCACGTCGGCGCACGCGGCGCTGCTCTACGCGCTGACGCCGTTGGGCGTGTACGTGGCCAGCCTCGTGCTGGGCCGCGAGCGGGCATCCCAGCGGGCGACGATGGGCATCCTCACCGCGCTGGTGGGCGTGGTGGTGTTGCTGCTGGGCCGGGGGCTCGCGAGCGCGCAGGGGTCGGTCCAGGGCGACCTGCTCATCCTCATGGCGGTGGTGGCGTGGGTCATCTACACGACGGAGGGCAGGCCGCTGGCCGCCGAACACGGAGCGCTGCGCGCCACGGCGTGGACGATGACGGTGGCGACGGCGCTGCAACTGCCGCTCATCCCGTTCGTGCTGGAGCCCGCGCAGGTGTGGGCCGCGAGCTTCGCGGCGAAGGCCGCCATCGTGTACCTGGGGCTGATGACGTCGGTGGTGGCGTACCTGCTCTGGTACTACGCGCTGTCGAAGGTGCCGGCGTCGAAGGTGGCCATCTTCTCCAACCTGCAACCGGCCGCGACGGCGCTCGCGGCCTGGGCCTTCCTGGACGAAGCGCTGCACTGGGAGCTCGCGCTGGGCGGCGCGCTGGTGCTCCTGGGCGTGCGGCTGACGCAGGCCGCGCCGCTGAAGCCTCCTCCGGTGGTGGTGAAGGCGGGCTGAAGGGCCCGCGTTGACGCGGAGCGGGAAGGGGCCTCACGCTCATGGCCATGTTGAGAGCGGGCGAGGATCTGCTGAAGGTCGAGGACCGGCTGTGGCTGCTCACCGCCCAGACAGGGACGGGCATCTATGACTTCGCCTTCGACCGGTTCTTCGCCTGCCGCCGGCCCTATGTCTTGCCCGATGCGCCCATCGACGTCGTCGCGCGCGCGGGCGCCTGGCCGGACTACGCGGAGCGCTACCGGGAGCTGGAGGCGCAGGGCCTGCGGTTGGTCCACTCGCCGGAGCAGCACCAGCGCGCGACGGAGCTGCCGCACTGGTATCCGCTCCTGGAAGACCTGACGCCTCGCAGTGTCTGGTTCGACGCCCCTCCGGACGCGGACACGGTGGCGCGGAGCGTGGGCTGGCCGGTGTTCCTCAAGGGCGCGCGGCAGACGAGCCGCCATCGCAAGTCGCTCTCCATCATCGAAGGCCCGGACGCCTTCCGTCAGGCGATGGAGGCCTACGCCCAGGACCCCATCCTGCACTGGCAGCAGGTGGTGTGCCGCGAGCTGCGGCCCTTGCGCAGGGTGGACGACACGCAGGGCGCGGATGCGCTGCCGCGCTCGTTCGAGTTCAGGACCTTCTGGTGGCGTCAGCAGTTGGTGGGCTGGGGACCGTACTGGTGGCAGGGGACGCCGTACACGCTGACGCCCCGCGAGGAGCACGACGCCCTGGCGCTCGCGGGTGAGGCGGCGCGCCGGGTGGCGCTTCCGTTCCTCGTCGTCGATGTGGCCCAGGAGCAGTCCGGCCGGTGGATCGTCATCGAGTGCAACGACGGCCAGGAGAGCGGCTACGTCGGCGTGTCACCCTTCGCGCTCTGGCAGCGCGTGCTGGACCTGGAGCAGGAGCGCGCGGGCTGAGGTCGTGGCCTCCACATGTGCTGGAACCGCGTCAGGAACCACAACCGCGAGCATCCGTCCGGACGAAGACGCGGACCGAGCCTGGATCCGCCACCTCCTCGAACCGGGAGTCGCGCACGAGCGCGTCGAGCAACGCCTCCCGTGAGGCGGCTCCCAGCATGAGGGTGTCCACGCGCGGGGGAACGAGCACGACCTGGGCCCGCTCGTAGTGGTGGAGGAGGAAGCGGTCGTAGTCGTTGGGCACGAAGACGACCGAGTGGAAGTCCGTGGCCACCACCCTCCGTGAGGCACAGGGCTCGACATGGCGCGCGAAGGCCTGGCGGAAGGCTTCATCCACCGGCGGCATGGGACGCAGGCGCGGGGCGCCCACGGTGCGGTCGAAGCGCGCGACCTGGATGAGCGCGAACCCGGCGAGCAGCAGCGCGGGCGCCATCGCGACCCGGGCGGGAACCCATCCGCGCGCGACCACGCCCCTCCAGAGCACGATGAGTTGGCCGAAGCCCGCCGCCGCGCACACGCCCAGCCCGGGCAGCAGGAAGGCGGAGTTGTAGAACCAGAGCAGGCGCTTGTCCGTCGCGTCCGCCATGAAGAAGAAGGTGCCCGGAAGGGTGCTGAGGAGCGTGGCCGCGGGCGCGAGCAACTGGATCCACAGGAAGCTTCGCTGGAAGGCCACCAGCCCGCTGGTGGACACGTCGTGCACCACCCGCCCGGGGTCGCCCAGCGCGGTGAGGGCCACCTGCCCCCAGGTGCTGCCGTAGTGCGACCAGAACCGCGTGCCTGAGGGTGTCCCGAGCGCCGGCAGTACCACCGCGACACAGAGGGCAAGGTAGCCGAGCGACAGCGCGGACACCGCGAGCACCCTGCGCGTGAGCAGCGCGCGCGGTGGCCGGGCCACGGCCGGCAGCAGCAACAGCGCCGCCGACTGGAAGGCGAGGAACAGACCTCCATCCGGACGCACGCCCAGCGTGAGCAGCGCGATGGGCACGACCCACCGCATCCGCGCCCCCCGGAGCAGGAGCACGAGCACCGCCGTGGCGCCCAGTTGGAAGAACACCTCGAAGTGCGCGGAGAGCGCGACCGTCTTCACGAAGGGATTGAGCCCCAGGTACAGCGCGAAGGCGACGCTGGCCCAGGGCCGCCACGTGGCGGGAAGCAGCTCCCGCTCCTCGAACATGCGCTCGAAGCACCAGACCTGGAGCGCCACGGCCCCATACAACGCCACCAGCCCCAGCACGACGAACAGGAACTGCGAGTCACTCAGCAGGAACAGCGGCGTGAGCAGCAGCAGCGACGGCGTGAAGTGGATGGTGAGGTGGTTGAGGTCCGCGTCCGTCACCCAGAAGGGACGACCGTGGTGCACCGCGTTCGCGAACAGGTCGTTCAGCAGGGCGAGGTCGTGGAACCCGAACAGCCCGCCCCGGAAGGCGGTCCAGACGCAGACAAGCGTGTAGACAAACAAGGCCCCGAGCACGAGATGCCAGGCGCGGAGCCGATGCGCGAACGTGAGGGAAGGCAAGCGGTGGGACTCTGCCACACGCTCGCAGGCGGGACACGGATGGAAGGGGCCCCGTCCTGGGACGCGATGGCGAACCGCTCGCTGGGGGTGGGCTGGGAGGCCAGGAACTCCGGGCCCTCGGACCGCACCTGATGCCCTGACCTTCGTCAGGTGCCGTCAGTTGTTCGGCCCAACTGCTCGGCCAGCACCTCGCGCATGCCCGTCGGCGCGCGCCCGAGCAACTTCTGCAGTGTGGGATCGGTGGCCGCGAACTCGCCGTCGCGGCTCGCGCGGTAGAGGCCGAGCGAGATGGCCACCACATGTGCGGGCATGCCGGAGGCCTCAAGCTTCGCGCGCATGTCGTCCTCCGACACGGTGCTTCGACGGAGCGGACGCCCGAGGACGTTCGACGCGATGTCGCACAGGGTGCCGAAGTCGAGCGCCTGCGCTGCCGTGAGCGGCGGCGTCTGCCCGTCGTACCGGCCCTCGTCCGCCAGAATCACCGCTGCCGCCTCCGCGAGGTCGGCGTGCGTGGTCCAGGAGACCTTGCCGTCCGCGGGCGCCTCGAAGACCCCCGTCTTCAGGCCCCTGCCCAGCAGGAACAGCGCACTCTCCGCGTAGAAGCCGTTGCGAAGCGAGGTCCACGCCAGACCGGACTCGCCCAGCATCTGCTCCGTCGCCGCATGGTCGAGCATTGGGGGAAACGCCGACGAACGGCTCGCGGCCATGTGACTCGTATAGACGATGCGTCGCGCGCCCGCGGACCGTGCGGCGTCGATGGCGGCGCGATGTTGGGCAAGGGGATCGCCGCCATACGCGCTCGCATTCGACGAGATGATCAGCACCTGGGACGCGCCCTCGAAGGCGTGCTCCAGGCTCTTCGGATCCGTGAAGTCGCCCCTGCGCACCCGGACGCCGCGTGCCGCCAGCTCCTGCGCCTTCTGCACGTCTCGGACACTGACGGCGACCCGGTCCACCGGGACGCGGGTGACGAGCTGCTCCACGACAAGGCGGCCGAGCTGCCCTGTTGCTCCGGTCACGACGATCATCGAACGCTCCTTCCAGTAGCGACGGAAACAGGTTGGCGTTTCCGATGATAACGTAGCGATCGTTAACGCCGTTATCAAGTCGATGTTATCGGCGGTTCAGGGGGCGCGTGTTATTCCAGCCTGATGAAGGACCGCGAGAAGGTCGCTGCGGAAGATGCCGAGGGCCCCGATGTGCGCGCGCGCATCATCGCGGCCGCCGCGGAGCTCATCTCCTCTGGAGGTCCGGATGCCGCGACCACGCGTGCCGTGGCCGCCGCCGCGGGTGTGCAGGCGCCGACCCTCTACCGGCTCTTCGGCGACAAGCGCGGCCTGCTCGCGGCCGTCATCGAGCATGCGATGACGAGCTACGTGTCGAAGAAGTCCGCGCGCGTGCCGCACCCCGACCCGCTCCAGGACTTCCGCGATGGCTGGGACATGCACGTCGCGTTCGGCCTCAGCCATCCAGGGCTGTTCGCGCTCATGAGCAGCGATCCGGCGCTGGCGTCGCAGCCCTCTGCCGTCGGCGCCGGGGAGGAGGTCCTGCGGCGGCGCATCCGGAACATCGCGCGCGCGGGCCGGCTGCGGGTCAGTGAGGAGCGGGCGCTCGGCCTCGTGGTGTCGATGGGCACCGGGGCCGTGCTCACGCTCCTGCGCCAGCCCGAAGGGCAGCGCGACCTGGGACTCTCCGATGCCGCGCGCGAGGCGACCGTGGCGGCCATCACGAGCGAGGCGGCGACACCAGCGAACGCGGAGGTCCGCGCGGTGGCCTCGGCGCTGCGTGCCTCCATGGACCGGATCCAAGTCCTCTCAAAAGGAGAAAGCCTGCTGTTGAGCGAACTGCTCGAGCGCATCGCGGACGCCGAGTGACTCGCATCGCGCGTCCAGGTGTGGAGTCCCAAGAGTGGCTGGGACGCTAGCGCTGGAGGAGGTGTCGGGCTCCGTCTTGAGAAACCTGTCCGACTGTCGGACAGGTTTGGACGCTTCGTTCGCGGAGGTTCCACGGGAAGGGCCTGCGCGCATGGGGCCCCCCGAGCGCCACGGTGTCCTCGGCGGCTGGCGCGATGGGGCGCCGAATTTCTGGCGTCCTGCTCAGTCGCCGTTCGGATCCCAGTCGGAGATGTCCTTCTTCGGCTCCGGCGGCGGCTTCGGGCGCGGCGCTTCCACGGGACGGGGCGGGGGCGCCTTCCTCTCCACGGGCGGGAGCGGCGCGGGCAGGTCGTCGTCGGACGTGTTTCGGCTCGGCGCGGGTTCGGCCACCACGGGCTTCGGGGCGGGCTTGGGCGCGGGCGGCTCGTCGCGCGGCGGCGGCTCGGTGAACGCTTCGATGTCGGGCGCCTCGGAACGCGTGCGCTCCGGTGCCGGCTCGGGCGCCACGGCGGGGGAGGGCGGGGGCGGCGTGCGCGCGGGTTCGGTGGCGCGGGCCGGGACTGTCGCCGGCCGGGTGTTGCCCCGCACGGGCTTCTTCTCCGGCTCGTCCGACGCGCGGTAGGCCTTGCGCTCCGGGGGCGGCTCCGGCGGGTCGTCGTAGGCGTCTCGCGCGGGACGCTCGCGCACGGGCTTGTCGTCGTCGCCGAACGGATCCTCGTCGCGCTTGCGGTCCTTCTCTTCAATCTCCCGGAGCTTGGCGGCCTCCGTCTTCGACTGCCGACGCTCGGGCGCGGCCTCTGGCGCATCCCCGGCGCGGCCGTTCACCGCGTTGAACTTCCGGGCGCATTGGGAGCGCTGGGTCGTGCAGCCCTCGAAACAGCGCGTCAGCTTGCGGATGGCGCTGCTGTTGCCGCCGTACTCGATGGTGCAGTCCTCCTTGCACGCGACGGCGTCCTCCTCGCATCCCGGCGGGATGGGGGCGGCCAGGGCAGGGGTACCAAGCAGGAAGGCGAGGACGACGAGGCGCGGAAGAAGACGCATGGCAAATGTGAAAGCTACCAGTCTTCAGCGCTTCCCGGGGGAGGGCCCCGCGATATCGTCAGCCCCACGCCCGGCGCCCGGGCGAGAGGAGACGCATGCCGGCGGTCAAGGTGGGCATCATCGGGGGCCATGCCCTCTACCAGGCCCTGGGACTCCAGGGCCGGGGCGAGCACCTCACCATCGAGACGCCCTTCGGCCCCCACAGCTCGCCGCTCGTCGCCACGGAGCTGGAGGGCGTCAGCGTCGTCTTCGTCTCCCGCCACGGCCAGGGCCACGTCCACAACGCCACCCGCTCCCCCTACCGCGCCAACCTCTTCGCCCTGAAGGTCCTGGGCGTCACCCACGTCCTCGCCACCGGCACCGTGGGCAGCCTGCGCGAACACATCCAGCCGCTCCACCTGGCCCTGCCGGATCAGGTCATCGACCGGACCTACCGCCGCCCCTGCACCTTCTACGACGACGTCGCCGTGCACGTGGAGCTGGCCCAGCCCTTCTGCTCCACCCTGCGCCAGACGCTCAACGACGCCGCGCGCCACGGCGACACCGTGGTGCACCCCACTGGCACCTACGTGTGCATCGAAGGCCCCTCGCTCAGCACCCAGGCGGAGAGCCAGCTCTACCGCACCTGGGGCTGCGACCTGGTGGGTCTCACCGCGATGCCGGAGGCGCGGCTCGCGCGCGAGGCGGAGCTGCACTACGCCCTCATCGCGCTGCCCACCGACCACGACTCCTGGCGCCCCCAGCCCGTGGGCCAGGAACCCGAAGCCCTCCTGCCGCAGCTCGCCCAGCGCCTGGACGCCGTCACCGCCCACGGGGCCGCCCTGCTGCGTCGCGCGCTGCCCCGCATCGCCGGCACCGCGTCCCAGTGCCGCTGTGACACCGCGCTCGCGCTGGCCATCTTCACCGACCGGGCCCGCATCCCCGCCGAGGTGCGCTCCCGCCTGCGCCCGCTCCTGGGGCGCTACCTGCCGTCCGGCGTCGTCTAGCAACCGACACTGGATGGACCCCATGGCGAGCGCTCGGCCGGCTGGCTGCTGCCGAATGCCCGGACCGTTCGCACATTGGCTCCCCAATAGACCCGGAGGGGGACCACATGGGGCCACCACGGCTCAAGTACCTGACGTGGAGGGAGTTCGGCCGGCGCTTCTGGAAGGAGATTGAAGAGGACGCCGTCACCGACGTGGCGGCGCAGTTGTCGTACTACTTCATCTTCTCCCTGTTCCCGTTCCTGTTCTTCCTCGTCACGCTGGTGGCGTACCTGCCGTTCGCGCCCGGCGCCGTGGACGCGATGATGGACCGCATCCGGCCGCTGGTGCCCGGGGACGCGCTGGGCGTGGTGAGCCAGCACCTGACGTCCATCGTCGGCGAGACGCGCCCCAAGCTGCTCACGGTGGGTCTGCTCGTCGCGCTGTGGTCGGCCTCGCGCGGCGTGGATGCCCTGCGCAAGGCGCTCAACATGGCGTACGACGTGCCGGAGTCCCGGCCCTACTGGAAGACGCAGGCCCTGGCGCTGGCGGTGACGCTGGCGGGCACGCTGCTCATTCCCCTGTCCTTCGCCATCCTGCTCCTGGGCGGACGCGTGGGCGCGTGGATCGCGGACAAGCTGGCGCTCATCGACGAGTTCCACCTCGTCTGGTCCTGGCTGCGCTGGCCCTTCACCGCGGGGCTGGTGATGCTGATGCTGTCGCTCTGCTACTACCTGCTGCCGGACGTGAAGCAGCGCTTCAAGTACATCACCCCGGGCTCCGTGTTCGGCACGCTGGCGTGGCTGGGCAGCACCTGGGGCTTCACCCAGTACGTGGAGCACTTCGGCAAGTACGACGTCACCTACGGCTCCATCGGTGGCGTGGTGGTGCTCCTGCTGTGGCTCTACCTCTCCGGGCTCATCTTCATCCTCGGAGGGGAGCTCAACGCCATCCTCGAACACGCCTCCGTGAAGGGGAAGGCCAAGGGCGCGCGCGACTTCGGTCAGCCCGCGCCCCTGGAGCCACCCCTCAAGACCCCGGGCGCCGCGAAGAGCGCCAACAGCGCCCGCAGGACGCGGCTGGCCCTGTTCCGCAGGAAGCGCCGGGTGGCCGAGGGCAAGGACCCGGAGCCTCCCGGCTTCCTGCCCGACGGAAGCGACAACCCGCCCGTGCACTGAAAGGGGCCCGGGCGGGGCACGCCGCAGAAGAGGCCGACTACTTGGGCAGCTTCGCCTTGATGGCCGTCAGGCCGCCCGCGTCGTTGCGGCCGCCCTTGAGGCCCTGCTGCGCGATGATCTTCCGCAGGTGCGCGATGCGGTCCGCGTTGGTGGGGTGCGTGGACAGCCACTTGAGCACCGAGGGCTGTGAGCCCTGCATCTGCTGGAGCTTCTCGAAGAAGGCGATGAGGCCGTTCGGATCAAAGCCGGCCGCGGCGGAGTACTTCGCGCCGTACTCGTCGGCCTCCGTCTCCTCGCTGCGCCCGTGCGCCAGTTGGAGTCCGCCACCCGCCAGCTGCGCGGCGATCTGCGCGGCGGTGCCGGGGTTCTGGCCCAGCGCCACCTGGGTGATGGTCTGCAGGCCGTAGGCGTTCACCATCGCGCGCGCCGAGTGACGGCCCACCACGTGGCCCGCCTCGTGCGCCATGACGCCCGCCAGCTCCGCCTCGGTGTCCGCCGCGAGCAGCAGGCCCGTGTAGACGTAGAGGAAGCCGCCCGGCGTGGCGAAGGCGTTGACCGTCTTGGGGTCGTTGATGACGTTGACCTTCCACTTCACCCCGGAGCGGTCCTTGTTGGCCTGCGCCAGGATGGGGGCGGAGATGCCGCGCACGTACTCCAGCACCGCCGGGTCCTCCACGTACTTGATGTTCTCCTTCGTCTCCAACTCCTTCTTCACCTGGAGGCCGAGCTGGTTCTCCTGTTCGTCGGAGATGAACGCCTTGGCGATGGCCTTCTCCGCGCCGACGCGCTGCTTCGCGCAGCCGGTGGTGAGGCCCGAGGCCAGGGTGAGGGTCAGGATTGCGGTGGCCATCCGATGCATGGGCGAGTCGTCCCTTCGCTAACGAGGTGGTGGCGTGTCTGGCCCCTCGTAGTCACGCTGACTCGCCCCGGGCAAGCTCCTTCCCGGTCCCGTTTTCAACGGAGGAAAGAGGACACCCGGGCCCCCGACGCAGGGGAAATGCGCGGGGTGGGGGAACAGGTGCTATGTGCCCCGGTGGATGCCTGAGCTACCGGAAGTGGAGATCGCCCGGCGCAACCTCGTGCGCTGGTTCAAGGGCCACCGCATCGTGCGCGCGGAAGCGGACGCCACCCGCATCTTCCGGGGCGCGGAGTTTGCGCACTTCGCGAAGCTCACCGGCCAGGTGACGGCCCTGGAACGCAAGGGAAAGTACCTTCTGCTCACCCTGGAGGGAGGGAGGGGCCTGATGGCCCACCTGGGGATGACCGGGAAGTTCGTGCGCCGCCAGGAGGGCGAGCCTGTTCCCTACAGCCGCGCCCGCTTCCATCTGGAGGACGGCCACGTCGTCCACTTCTGTGATCCCCGCCTCTTCGGCCGGATGGAGCCCGCGCCGGCCCAGGGGCTGTGGGAGCTGGCCTCCGTGAAGGCCCTGGGGCGGGATCCGCTGACCGAAGGCCTCACCGGCCCCCAGCTCCAGGAGGCGGTGGGCAATTCGAAACAGGACTTGAAGGTGGCGCTGATGGACCAGGGGCGGATCGCGGGCCTGGGCAACATCCACGCGGCGGAGGCGCTCTTCCGCTCGGGCGTGCACCCGGCCCGCAAGCCCGCCTCCCTCACACCCCCGGAGTGGCAGCGGCTGGCCGAAGGGGTCCACGCCGCGTTCGATTTCGCCTTCAAGGAGCAGGAAGGCGAGGACATCGTGTACCTGGAAGAGCCGGGTTCCGTGAATCGCTTCCTCGTCTACGGGCGGGCGGAAGGCCCGTGCTCGAAGTGTGGAATGACGGTGGAGTCCTTCACCCAGGGTGGGCGCACCACGCATTTCTGTCCGAAATGTCAGCCGCTCCCCAAGGCCCCCGCCCGTCCTGGAAAGCCGCCGAAGAGGCCCTCGCAGGTCGTTGACGGAGCGAAGCCCCGCTCCCGTAGACGTTGACACCCCAGGGGGGCATGGCTTGAATCGCCCGCCCTTTACACCCGGCCGCGTCATGTCGTGGCCCCGGAGACCGTTGACCATGCCTCACGTCCTGCTGGCGGCGCTGCTCGTCGCCTCGTCCACGGCCACCGCGCAGACGCCGCCGGTGCCTGATGGTGGCTCGCCCGCCGCGGCATCCCAGGAGTCGGCTCCGGCCGATTCTCCTGCTCCCGCTCCCGCCGCGCCCGCTGCCTCCACCGAGGGCTCCGTCAGCCGCGAGGAGTTGGAGCAGCGGCTGGAGGCCACCCGCCAGGAGCTGCGCGAGGACATCCGCGCGCAGACGGCCACCCAGGCCGTGGCCAACAACAACGACTGGCAGGAGGAGTGGACGGAGGAGAAGCGCAAGCTGGAGCTGTTCACGCTCGACGGCTACCTGCGCGTGCGCCCCACGCTCTTCTACAAGTTCGACCTGGGCAAGCCCGCGCTGCCGGCCGGCACGCCCCTGGGCCGTCAGTTGTGGACGCGCTCGCCGCGCTCCGCCTCGGAGCAGACCCAGGCGGGCGCGAACATGCGCTTCCGCCTGGAGCCGTCCTTCAACGTCTCCGAGGACGTGCGCGTCAAGGTGCAGGTGGACGCCCTGGACAACATCCTGCTGGGCTCCAACCCGGACAGCGCCTACAGCGGCGACTGGCGCAACAACTTCACGCTCTTCTCGGAGAACCAGACCCCGGGCAACTCCGCCATCAACGCGTTCAAGGACTCCGTGCAGGTGCGGCGCGCGTACGGCGAGGTGACGACGCCGGTGGGCATCCTGCGCTTTGGCCGCATGGGCAGCCACTGGGGCGTGGGCATGCTGCGCAACGACGGCAACTGCCTGGACTGCGACTACGGCGACACGGTGGACCGCATCCAGTTCGTCACCGAGCCGTTCGCCGGCTGGTACGTGACGCCGATGCTGGACTTCAACTCGGAGGGTGTCTCCTCCGAGCGCACCAACTCCCTGGGCGAGCCGGTGGACCTCACCCAGTCCGATGACAGCCACAGCCTGGTGCTGGCCATCGCGCGGCGCGACACCGAGCAGCAGGAGCGCGCCAAGCTGGACAACAACCAGGGCGTGCTCAACTACGGCCTGTACTTCACCTACCGCACGCAGCGGTACGCGACGCTGGGGGACACGAGCGGCGTCCCCATCAACATCGACCCCGTGGTCAACGTCACCACCCCCACGTTCCTGCCGCGCGGCGGCACGATGTATGTGCCCGACCTGTGGTTCAAGTACGCGGAGAAGAAGTTCCGCATCGAGGCGGAGTTCGCGGCGCAGTTGGGCACCATCGACGGGCGCGCGCTGACGACGGCGGACCCGGCCTCCCAGTCGCTGCGCATCGCGCAGTTCGGCGGCGTGCTCCAGACCGAGTTCCACATCATCGAGAACAAGCTGCACCTGGGCGTGGAAGCGGGCTTCGCGTCCGGTGACAAGGCGCCGGGCTTCGGCAACTACCCGGGCCGCCAGGGCACCGGTTCGGACGGCAACACCGCGCCGGGCGACGTGGAAGGCCGGCAGTACCGCTGCGACACCGGCGGCTGCAGCGACAACGCCATCCGCAACTTCCGCTTCAACCGCGACTACCGCGTGGACCTCATCCTGTGGCGCTCCATCCTCAACGGCGTCACGGATGCGTTCTATGTGAAGCCGGGCCTCAAGTACTCCATCGCGGAGGGCTTCGACGTCTTCGGCAGCATCATCTACTCGCAGGCGTTCTACGGTGAGTCCACGCCCTCCTCGGTGAACAAGGGCCTGGGCTTCGAGGCGGACGTCGGCGCGCGCTACGTGACGGAGGACGGCTTCGTGGCGGGCATCGACTACGGCATCCTCTTCCCGCTCGCGGGCCTGAAGGACCTGAACCTGCCCGCGCAGGAGCTCAGCACCGCGCACGCCATCCGCGGCACGCTGGCCATCAAGTTCTAGCCATGCGCGGACCCCTTCTCCGGTTGTGTGTCGCCGCCGCCCTGACGCTGGGGCTGGTGGCGTGTGGCATCAAGGGCAGTCCCCACGCCCCCCGTCCGGCGCCGCCGCCCGCGCCCACCCTGGAGACGGTGCCCCCGCAGGAGCCGCCTCGGGGCGCCGTGGAGCCCTCTGGCCCCACGGTGCCGCCGTCCACCACGGACGCCGGGCCTCTGCCGTGACGGCCTTCGCGTATCGAAAGAGTTCGCTGCACGCGGAAGGGGTGCCCCTGTCGGCCATCGCGGACGCGGTGGGCACGCCCACCTACGTCTACTCCGCCGCGGCCCTCACGGAGCGCTTCCGCGAGGTGACGGAGGCGTTCGCCGGCCACCCGCACCTCATCTGCTATTCGGTGAAGGCCAACTCCAACCTGGCCATCCTGAAGCTCTTCAC
This sequence comes from Corallococcus sp. bb12-1, assembly GCF_026626765.1. NCBI lineage: Bacteria > Pseudomonadati > Myxococcota > Myxococcia > Myxococcales > Myxococcaceae > Corallococcus > Corallococcus sp. bb12-1. The sequence goes on from NZ_JAPNJZ010000031.1 coordinate 34,239, forward strand.
GGCGCTGGGCAGCGGCTTTGACATCGTGTCCGGCGGAGAGCTGGCCCGCGTGAAGCAGGCGGGCGGAGACGCCGGCAAGACGGTGTTCGCCGGCGTGGGCAAGACGCCGGACGAGATGGCCCAGGCCCTGTCCTCCGGCATCCGGCTCTTCAACGTGGAGAGCGCGGAGGAGCTGGAGGCGCTGGATGCCGTGGGGCGCAGGGCGGGCCGGCGCGCGCCGTTCGCGCTGCGGGTGAACCCGGACGTGGATGCCCGGACGCACCGCTACATCGCCACCGGCCTGAAGACGTCCAAGTTCGGCGTGCCCTTCGAAGAGGCGGTCGCCCTCTACGCGAAGGCGAAGAAGATGAAGGGCGTGCAGGCCCTGGGGCTGGACTGCCACATCGGCTCGCAGCTCACGCGCACGGCGCCCATGCGCGCCGCGCTCACCAAGGTGGCGGACCTCTACGTCACGCTCAAGGCGAAGGGCCACGCGCTGGAGTACCTGGACGTGGGCGGCGGGCTGGGCATCACCTATTCGGACGAAACGCCGCCCAGCCCCCAGGAGTACGCGCGCACGGTGCTCGCCGCGGTGAAGCCCACCGGGGCCACGCTGCTGTTGGAGCCGGGCCGGTCGCTCGTGGGCAACGCGGGCGTGCTGCTGACCCGCGTGCTGTACCGCAAGCCCACCGAGACGCGCACCTTCGTGGTGGTGGACGCGGGCATGAACGACCTCATCCGCCCGGCCCTCTACGAAGCGCACCACGCGCTCCAGCCCCTGGTGAAGCGCCGGGGGAAGGACGTGCAGGTGGACGTCGTGGGGCCGGTGTGTGAGTCCACCGACGTGCTGGCGAAGGGCCGCTCCCTGGTGCTCCCCCGCCAGGGCGAGCTGTTCGCCTTCATGAGCGCCGGGGCCTACGGCATGAGCATGGCTTCTACCTACAACTCGCGCCCCCGGCCGGCCGAGGTGCTGGTGGACGGGGAGGCCTGGCGCGTCGTGCGGGAGCGCGAGCGCGTCGAGGACCTCTGGCGCGGCGAGCGGGCCTGAACGTATAAGCGCCGACATGAAGACCTTCCAAGGCTCCATGACGGCGCTGGCCACTCCGTTCCTGAATGGGGCGCTGGACGAGGGGGCCTTCCGGGCCCTGGTCCGCGCCCAGCTTGAAGGTGGCACGAACGTGCTGCTGCCCATGGGCACCACGGGCGAAGCCGTCACCCTGGATTCGGATGAGCGCGCGCGCGCCATCTCCGTGGTGGTGGACGAGGTGAAGGGCCGCGTGCCGGTGGTGGCGGGCGCGGGCAGCAACAGCACGCGCGAAACCGTGGACTCCGTGCGCCGCGCGCGCGAGGTGGGCGCGGACGGCGCGCTCATCGTCACGCCCTACTACAACAAGCCCACGCAGGCGGGCCTCGTGGAGCACTACCGCGCCATCGCGAAGGCGCACCCGGGCTTCCCGCTCATCGCCTACAACGTGCCGGGCCGCACGGGCGTGGACCTGCTGCCGGAGACGGCGCTCAAGCTGTGCGACATCCCGGAGGTCGTGGCGCTCAAGGAGGCCACCGGCAACCTGGCGCGCACGGTGGACCTGCTGGAGCTGTGCGGTGAGCGGCTGACGCTCCTGTCCGGCGACGACTTCACGGTGCTGCCCTTCATCGCGTGCGGTGGCCAGGGCGTCATCTCCGTGTCCTCCAACGTGGCGCCCCGGATGATGGCGGACCTGGTGGCGGCGGCGCGGGGCGGCGACATCGCGAAGGCGCGCGGGCTCCAGGTGCGGATGAACGCGCTGCACCGGCTGCTCTTCGTCGAATCGAATCCCATTCCGGTGAAGTGGGCGCTGCACCTGATGGGCCTGTTCGGCCCGGAGGTGCGTCTGCCGCTCGTTCCCATGGGTGAGGCGAACGCGGCGAAGTTGAAGGACGCGCTCGCCCACCTGGGCCTGTTGAAGGGCTGAAAGCGGCCCCACGCCGTCCCCCCGTTGTCCGTTGCTCCTGGAGCACACGCGCCATGATCCGCACCGTCATCACCGGCAGCACCGGCCGCATGGGCAGCACCCTCCTGCGCCTGGCGCGCGACGCGAAGGACCTCCAGGTGGTGGCCGCCACGGTGCGGCAGGGCAGCCCGGTGGCGGGGCAGGACGCGGGGCTCGCGGCCCGTCTGGGCGCGGCGCTGGACGTGCTGCTGATGGACGACCTGGACCGCGCGCTGGAGTTCTCCAAGGCGGACGTCGTCGTGGACTTCACCGGCCCCGAGGCGAGCCTCGCGCACGCGAAGACGTGCGCCGCGCGCGGCGTGCCGCTGGTGGTGGGCTCCACGGGCTTCTCCGAGGAGGACACCGCGAAGCTCCGTGAGTCCGCGCGGAAGGTGCCCATCGTCGCGGCGCCCAACATGTCCGTGGGCGTCAACCTGGTCATCCAGATGGCGGCGCAGCTGGCGCGCGTGCTGGGGCCCTCGTTCGACGTGGAGGTGCTGGAAGCGCACCACCGGATGAAGAAGGACGCGCCCAGCGGCACCGCGCTGAAGCTGGCGGAGGTGCTGGCGGAGAGCCTGGGGCGCACGCGCGATGACGTCACGTTCGTGCGCGACGGGCAGACGGGCGCCCGGCCCCCGGGTGAGATTGGCGTGCAGGCGCTGCGCGGCGGGGACGTGGTGGGCGAGCACACCGTGTATTTCTTCGGCGACGGGGAGCGCGTCGAGCTCACCCACCGGGCGACGAACCGGGACCAGTTCGCGCAAGGGGCGCTTCGGGCCGCGCGGTGGGTGGCGCGCCGGGCGCCGGGGCTCTATGACATGGCCGACGTGCTCGGACTCCAGGGGAAGACATGACCGCCCGTTACTGCCGCTTCCAGGTCGATGGCCGCTCCAGCTACGGCCGCGTCGACGGTAACGAGGTGGTGGTGCTCACCGCCGCGCCGTGGGCCGGGGGCAAGGAGACGGGGCTGCGCCGGTCGCTCAAGGGCCTGACGCTGCTGGTGCCGTCGGACGCGTCGAAGGTCGTCTGCATCGGGCAGAACTACCGCAAGCACGCGGAGGAGATGGGCAAGCCCGTCCCCACCGAACCGCTCATCTTCACCAAGCCCTCCACCTCGCTCAACGGCCCGGGCTCGCCCATCCGCATCCCGAAGGCGAGCCAGGAAGTGCACCACGAGGCCGAGCTGGCGCTGCTCATCGGCGAGCGCGTGAAGAACGCCGACGAGGCCACCGCCGCGCGCGCCATCTGGGGCCTCACCGCCTTCAACGACGTCACCGCGCGCGACATCCAGCGCAAGGAAACCCAGCACACCCGCGCCAAGGGCTACGACACCTTCGCCTGCGCGGGCCCGTGGGCCGTGACGGGCCTGTCCCCGGCGGACCTGCGGGTGGTGTGCCGGGTGAACGGACAGGTGCGTCAGGATGGCCGCACGTCCGACATGGTGTTCAGCCCCGCCCGCCTGGTGTCCTTCATCTCCCACATCATGACGCTGCTGCCGGGCGACTTGGTGAGCACGGGCACCCCGTCCGGGGTGGGCGTGCTGGTGGCGGGGGACACGGTGGAGGTGGAGCTGGAGGGAATCGGAACCCTGGTGAATCCGGTTGAGATGGAGCCTTGAGTGCGACCGTCTATGTAGGTCTGGGTTCCAACGAGGGCGACCGTGAGGCCCACCTCGTGGCCGCCCTCTCCGCGATGTCCTGCATCGACGCGGTGGCGGTGCTGGGCTGCTCGTCGCTGTACGACAGCGCCCCGGTGGGCCCCGCGCAGCCGCGCTTCCTGAACGCCGTGGTGGCGCTGGAAAGTGAGCTGTCCCCGCAGCGCCTGCTGTGCATCCTGCAGCGCATTGAACAGGACCTGGGCCGCCGCCGCCTCCAGCACTGGGGGCCGCGCACCATCGACCTGGACATCCTCCTGTGGGACGAGGAGGACCGCTCCGTGGTCGCGGATGCCAACCTCCAGGTGCCCCACCTGGAACTGCACAAGCGCCGCTTCGCACTGGAACCCCTGTCGGAGCTGGCCCCCCGGGCCCGGCATCCGGTGCTGGGCGTGACGGTGCGGGAGCTGCTCGCGAAGCTCGCCCCCCAGGACGTCCGCAAGCGCGAGGCCCTCTGCTGGCCCGACGTGGGCGCCCGTTTCCCCGTGCACGAACTATGAGCCTGTCCCTCGCCCTGGCCACGGCCGCGCTGCTCGCGGCCGAGCCCTCCCCCCTGCCTCCCGGTCACCCCACCATCCCGCCCGGCACCCAGGCGTCGCCCACCACCGGGGCCCCGGGTGCGGCCGGAGCCCTGCCGGAAGGTCACCCGACGATGCCCGCGAGCGCCCCCGTGGCGCCCGGCGCGCCGCTGCCGCAGGGTCACCCGCCGGTGTCGGACGCCAACAAGCTGCCGCCGTCCGCCGAGGAGCTGATGAAGCAGCTCGACTCGACCGAAGGCCTGCGCGAGCGGGAGAAGACCTTCGAGATCGCCTCGTCGCTGGGCAAGCTCTACTACACGAACGGCCGCAACGCGGAGGCGCTGTCCTACCTGGCGCAGGCGCAGGCCCAGTCGGACGGCGTGCGGACGCGCTTCCTCGCGCTGAAGAAGAAGCTGGGCAAGACGCCCCTGCTGTCGCTGTCCGAAGCGAACTGTGGCTTCACGCCGGGCCAGACGCTGGACGCGATGGACGCGGCGGTGCAGGCCCGGGCGAAGTCCGGTGACACCGCGGGCGCCGCCACCTGCGCGCGTGCTTCGCTGGAGCCGGTGCTGGACGTGGAGCTGTTGCGCGGCAACGCGCTGTACCTCCAGGGTGACAGCGTCGCGTCACTCAAGGCCTACGCGCGCGTGCTGGAGGTGGAGCCGCGGCATGCGGAAGGGCTCTTCAGCCACGCGTCGCTGCTGTTCGAGACGCAGGGGGAGAACCTCCCCGCGCTCAAGTCCGCGCGCGAAGGCTTCGACGCGCTGGTGGCGGCGCATCCGCAGTCGCCTCGCGCGCCCATGGCCCGCGAGCTGAGCCAGCGCATCGAGGAGACGGTGAAGGCCGGGGGCCGCCAGAAGTGGCTCGCGTCGCGCGCCGAGGACCGCCGCGTGCGCCTGTCGCAGGGGCAGGCGCAGGCCGCCGCGCTGCCGTCGGACGCGCCCCGCCCGCTGACGCCGGAGATGGTGGACGCGGTGAAGAACACGGAGCGCACGCCGGAGCTGGAGGCGGGCCTCGCGAAGCTGGTGGACGAGGGCGAGGAGCACCTGGCGCGCGGCCGCTACCAGGAGGCCCTGGCCAACTACACCCGCGTGGTGCCCTTCCAGCCGGAGAACGGGCGCGCGAAGGCGGGCATGGCGTGGGCGCTGGTGGGCCTGGGCCGTCCCATGGGCGCGCGCGTGTGGAGCGTGGCGCTGCAGGGCGACGCGGGCGCGGTGGAGAAGCTGGGCGACACGCTGCTCGCCAAGGGCGACGCCAAGGGGGCCAAGGCCCTCTGGGAGAAGCTGTCCCAGGACGTGCCCAACTACCCGAACAAGGCCGCGCTCCAGGCGAAGCTGTCGCAGTAGCCGCCTAGACGAACTTCGCGGCCAGCAGGTCCTGGACGTCGAGCAGGCCCACCGCGCGGCCCTCGACGTCCACCACGGGCAGCTGGTCCACCTTCAGCTCGCGCATCTGCGCGGCGGCGGTGAGCACCAGCGTGTCCGGGGTGATGCAGCGCGGGCGCTTGCCCATCACCTGGCGCACGGGCACCTCGAAGTCCTGGTGCCCCTTCTCCACCAACCGGCGCAGATCCCCGTCGGTGAAGATGCCCTCCAGCATCCCGTCCTTGTCCACCACGCACGCGGCGCCCGGCCGGCCCGGCGTGTTGGTCATCACCACCACCGCCTGGGACAGCCGCGCGGTGTCCAGCACCAGCGGGTTGGCGCGGCCGGTGCGCATCAGTTCGAAGACGCGCAGCACGGAGCGCCCCAGCTTCCCGCCCGGGTGCAGGAGCGCGTAGTCGTCCCGTCCGAAGGGCCGCGAGCGGAGCAGCGTCATCGCCAGCGCGTCACCCACCGCGTGCAGCGCGGCGGTGGAGGCCGTGGGCACGAGCCCCATGGGACACGCCTCTTCGATGCGGCCGATGTCCAGCACCACGTCCGCGCCCTTCGCGAGCGCGCTCTCCGCGTCCCCGGTGAGCGCGACGATGGGCGTGCCCATGCGCTTGAACAGCGGCAACAGCCGCAGCAGCTCCTCCGTGCTGCCGCTGTTGGACAGGGCGAGGATGACGTCGCCTGGGCCCACGCGGCCCAGGTCGCCGTGCACGGCCTCCGCGGGGTGCAGGAACACGGAGCGCACGCCGGTGGACGCGAGCGTGGAGGACAGCTTCTGGCCGATGTGGCCCGCCTTCCCCATGCCCGTCACCACCACCTGTCCCGTGCACTCGCGCACCAGGTGCAGCGCGTGCAGGAACGCATCGCCCAGCCGTCCGGTGACGCCGAGGATGGCGCGCGCCTCCGCCTCCAACACGCCGCGCGCGTACGCGAGTGTGGCCTCCGCGTCAGCGTCCCGGGCGCGGGTGCGCGCGGGGGCGGGCGCGGCGGCGGAGACAGCGGACGCGCGGCCGGGCAGGGCGCGCAGGCGGGGCTTCTTGGCGGTGGAGCGGGGAGCGCGGGCCATGGGCTTTGGCGGCTACCTCTACTCCAGCCTTCGCCCGGGTGGCCATCCTTGACGCATGGGGGGGCATCGGCTACGGCCTGCTCGCCCGGCCGCCCGCGGCCGCAAGAGGCTCTGCCGCACCACCTGCTGCACCACTTCAGGATCGAGGGGACGGAATGAAGTTCTTCATCGACAGCGCGGACGTCGAGGAAATCCGCAAGGCCCACGCGATGGGCTGCGTGGACGGCGTCACCACCAACCCGTCGTTGCTGGCCAAGGTCGGCCGCGGGCTGGAGGAGACCATCCGCGAAATCTGCTCCATCGTGGACGGCCCCATCAGCGCCGAGTGCGTCTCGCTGGAGGCCCCGGAGCTCATCAAGGAGGGGCAGACCCTGGCGAAGATCCACGACAACGTCGTGGTGAAGATTCCCATGGGCGTGGAGGGCATGAAGGCTGTCAAGGCGCTGACCGCCGAAGGCATCCGCACCAACGTCACGCTGTGCTTCTCCGCCAACCAGGCCCTGCTGTGCGCCAAGGCGGGGGCCACGTACGTGTCGCCCTTCGTGGGCCGGCTGGACGACATCTCCCAGGACGGCATGGAGCTCATCGCCCACATCCTGGAGATCTACCAGAACTACGACTTCACCACGCAGGTGCTGGTGGCCAGCGTGCGCAACCCCGTGCACGTGCTCCAGGCCGCGCGCCTGGGCGCGGACGTCGCCACGCTGCCCTACAGCGTCATCACCCAGCTGGCGAACCACCCGCTCACCGACAGCGGCATCAAGAAGTTCCTCGCGGACTGGGAGAAGGTCCCCAAGCAGGGCAAGTAGTCCGCTGCTGCTTCGCATGACGCACGACGGCCGCCGGACTCCCTTCTTTCGGGAGCACGGCGGCCGTCCTGCTTCCTGCCGGGGGCTGTCCCGACGATTACTGAACGGTCAGGGGACGGCTGACGGTGAGCGGCGAGTTGCGGGTGTTGCTGAACACCACGTTCACCTTGCCCACGGACGCGGGCGTGGTGCCGGTGGCGCCGTTGAGGCGCAGGGTGGCGTCGTTGCCGTCCCGGAACCCGTTGATGGTGTAGCGCCACTGGCAGCGGGCCTTGGAGGCCACCGCCTCGCTGACGGGCTTGTTGATGTCGCACGGCCCCACGTCCTTGTAGCCCGGCTGTCCGGCGGCGGGCTCCACCTCGCGGCGCTCATGCGTGATGGTCATGCCGTAGGTCCGCGCGTTCAACGAGGAGTCCCGCTCGGTGACGGTGACGGTGCCCTTGCTGGTGGTGACACCCGCGGTGATGGTGGCCGTGTCCGGCGACAGCTGGTTGCCGAAGGGGTCCGACACGCGCACGGAGAAGGTCTGCTCCCCCTGCTTGGGGATGTCGAAGCCTGCCGCGCCGGGGTCCGGAAAGAACGTGACGATGGGCGTGCCCACCACCGACGAGAAACCCGAGTACACGACGTGGGTGGCACGCCACAGCTGCGTGTCACCATCCCAGCATCCGTTGGGGCCATCCCAGACCTTGTTCGGCTCGGCGCGCTGGCCCGTGGTGCAGTCCAGCCGCTCGGTATCGATGAAGCTCTCGCCCGAGTCCCACTGGCCATTGTCATTGCTGTCCACGAAGGGCTCGGGCAGGTCCACGAACCACTCGCCCGGATCCCACTTGCCGTTCTTGACGCCATTGGAAGCACCGGAGCCGTCGTAGAAGGCTTCCTCACCCGGCGTGACGGCGATGATGGTGACCAGCATGTCACGCGGGTTGTTGCCGCCGTGATCCGGCTCGCCTTCCAGCGGGCTCACCTGCTGCGGCGGCCAGCGGCCCGCCGTGTAGAACTTCGTGGTGACCAGGCCCGGCGCCTGGCTCGTGGGAGGTGTCGACTTGTCCACGGTGCCCACCTCCGCGAAGAAGCTCGCCTGAGGGTTGACGGTCACCGGCTTGTTGAACCGGTCGGTCAGCTGCACGCTGCACGCGGTGTTCAGGTCCGTGCGGGGCGGCGTCTCCGAGGCGTTGGCGGCCAGGTTGATCTGGGTGCACTGCACCGCCAGGTGTTCATCCGAGGCCCGCAGACCGATGATGGAGATGTCCTTGGCTTTGCCCGACAGCTTCGTGCCCTTCACGGTCACGGTCGCCTGAACGGAGGCGAAACCCACTTCGTTGCCAGACTGGAGCGTGGTGCTGACCTGCCCCGTGCTGTCGGTGGTGCCGGAGATCGGCTCCAGGGTGGTGCCGGCCGCGCCCGTCACCGTGAAGTCCACCGCCACGTTGGCCACGCCGACGCGGTTGAGGTTCAGCACCTTGAAGGTGACCAGGGTCGACGTGTCGACGTTGGACGACAGGATGTTCAGCTTGTCCTTGGTGGAACTCACGAATGTGACCTCCGCGGGGTCGCTCACGACGATGCCGCCGTCCGTGCCCGCGTCCGTCGTGCCGCCGTCCGGCTTGGTGCCCGCGTCCGTGCCCGCGTCCACCTTGGTGCCGCCGTCCGTGCCGGCATCCGTCTGCGTGCTCGCGGGCCTGACGGTGACGCGGGTGGTCTTGTTGATGCCAGCCCAGGTGCCGGTGATGGTCACGTCGCCGGTGCAGCCCACGTCGAGCGCCTTCTCACAGCGGAACGTCGTGCTCGCCTTGCCGTCCACCAGGGTGAACGTCTGGGCCTTGGAGCCGCCCGTGGCGCTCTCGGTGTCGACCAGGCCCGCCGCCGCGTCCAGGTAGAACGATCCCGTGCCGGGGTTGCCATCCTTGTCGGTCGCGGTGATGGACAGGGTGCTCGTCTGTCCGTCGTCGCTGATGGCGGCCGGGCTCGGCGAAATGCGCAGCACCGGCTCCAGGGGCTCGTCAGGGTCTTCGTTACCCGGACAGGCCGTCAGACCGAGGGCCAGCATCAGCGTGCCAGCGAATTTCAATGATTTGTGCATGTGGGATTACCCCCCTCCAGGGATAGGTCCTTTTAGTTGAAAGGTCCCCTGCTGCACAAACGGACAGCGGGACGGACGGGGGCCGCCGGGCATCCTTGAGGACCCCCAGGGGACGTGGAGCCTGTCGCTTTATTCACGCCTCGGGACTGGCGGTCCGGCGACGGGAGCGGTATGGCAGGAAGACGCGTTGATATTTGAATCAACCCATAGGATCCGCCCCATGGAATTCCAGCTCACCGAGTCCCAGCGCGCGTTGCAGGATGCCGCTCGCAAGTACGCCCGCGAAGTGGTGCGCCCCAAGGCCGCCCACTACGACGAGACCTCCGAATTTCCCCGCGACCTGTTGTCCACGGCCTTCGAACTGGGCCTGCTCAACATGGCCATCCCGTCCGAATATGGCGGTGGCGGCCTGTCGCACCTGGAGCAGGTCATCGTCTGCGAGGAGCTGGCGTGGGGCTGCGCGGGCGTGGCCACGTCCATCATCGCCAACGACCTGGCCAACCTGCCCATCATCCTGCACGGCACGGAGGACCAGAAGAAGCGGCTGCTGTCGGAGTTCGGGCAGAAGCTGAAGTTCAGCTCCTTCTGCCTCACGGAGCCCAGCGCGGGCTCCGACGTGGCGGCCATGAGCACCACCGCGCGCCGCGAGGGTGACGAGTACGTCCTCAACGGCACCAAGTGCTTCATCACCAACGGCGGCTACGCGGATCAGTTCACCGTGTTCGCCACGCTGGACAAGGGCAAGAAGCACAAGGGCATCACCTGCTTCGTCGTGGAGGGCCGGCCCCAGGGCGTGTCCACCGGCAAGCACGAGAACAAGATGGGCCAGCGGGCCAGCAACACGGTCACCGTCAACTTCGACGAGGTCCGCGTCCCGGTGGCCAACCGCATCGGTGAGGAAGGGGAGGGCTTCAAGGTCGCGATGGCGACGCTGGACAACAGCCGCCCGCTCACCGCCAGCCTCTCCGTGGGCATCGCGCGCGCGGCGCTGGAGTACTCGCTGGAGTACTCGGCCCAGCGACACACGTTCGGCAAGCCCATCCGCGAGCACCAGGGCGTGCAGTTCATGCTGGCCGACATGGGCATGAACACCCACGCCGCGCGCCTGCTCACCTGGGAGAGCGCCTGGGTGCTGGATGAAGGACAGCGCAACACCCTGCAGTCCAGCTATGCCAAGTGCTTCGCCGCCGACATGGCCATGAAGGTCGCCACCGACGCCGTGCAGGTCTACGGCGGCTATGGCTACATGAAGGACTACCCGGTGGAGAAGCTGATGCGCGACGCCAAGCTCATCCAGGTCTACGAGGGGACGAGCCAGGTGCAGCGGCTGGTCATCGCCAAGGAACTGTTCAGGTAGAAAAGCAAAACTGCGCGCGGTGGGGCTTTCAAGTTGCCGCCGCGCTGTACGGATGTCTATTACTCCGGCCCTGATGCGCGGCGCGTCAACCTGACGCCGCGTCCCGGTGCCTCAAGCAGCCGACCCACTTTTCAAGCACTCCCCACAGAGGAGAAGCCCGCCGTGAAGATTCTCGTCACCGCCAAGCGCGTGGAAGACCCTGAGTCGAAGATCAAGGTGAAGCCGGACGGCTCGGACATCGTGAAGGAGGGGCTGAAGTACAAGATCAACCCCTTCGACGAAATCGGCGTGGAAGAGGGCCTGCGCCTCGCGGCCAAGCACACCGGCGAGGTCGTGGTGGTCTCCATCGGCGGCAAGGAGGTGCAGGAGCAGCTGCGCCACGCGCTGGCCATGGGCGCCAACCGCGCCGTGTGGGTGAACCACACGGGCCCGCTGGATCAGCTGGGCATCGCGGGCCTGCTCCAGAAGGTCGCGGAGAAGGAGAAGCCGGACATCGTCCTGTTGGGCAAGCAGTCCATCGACGATGACCAGAACCAGGTGGGCCAGTACCTGGCCGAGTTCCTGGGCTGGGGCCAGGCCACGTTCGCCTCCAAGGTGGAGTCGCTGGAGAGCGCCGAGGAGAAGAGCAAGGCGCCCGCGGTGGTGCTGTCCGCGGACAAGAAGAGCGTGCAGGTGGTGCGTGAAGTGGACAACGGGCTCGCCACGCTGGAAGTGCAGCTGCCGGCCATCGTGACCACGGACCTGCGCCTGAACCAGCCGCGCTACGCGAGCCTGCCGGGCATCATGAAGGCCAAGAGCAAGCCCATCGAGGAGCTGACGCCGGCCGGGCTGGGCGTGGACGTGGCGCCGAAGATCCAGGTGCTGAAGCTGTCGGCTCCCCCGGCGCGCAAGGCGGGCATCAAGGTGCCGGACGTGGCGACCCTGGTGGAGAAGCTGCACAACGAGGCGAAGGTCGTCTGACCGCGCATCCCATCCATCCCTGAAGATTCCGGAGACAGACACATGTCCATCGTCCTCATCGTCGCCGAACAGCAGCCGGACGGGAACCTGCGCAAGGCTTCCCTCAACGCCATCGCCGCGGGCAAGCAGCTCGCGGAGAAGTCGGGCGGAGAGCTGCACCTCGTCCTGTTGTCCAAGGACCCCTCGAAGGTCGCCGGGGAGCTGACCGGCACGGGCGCCAAGGCCATCCACACGGCCGCCGCCCCGGAGTTCGAGCACTACCTGGCGGAGGTCTACGCCCCCGCCATCGCCGCGCTCGCGCAGGAGCTGAAGGCCACCTTCATCGGCGCGGCCTCCACGGCGCAGGGCAAGGACCTCTTGCCGCGCGTCGCCGCCCGGCTGAAGGCCGCCATGGCCACCGACATCACCGCCATCAACGGCGGTGGCGCGGACATCACCTTCTCGCGCCCCATGTGGGCCGGCAACGTGTTCGCCGAAGTGAAGCTCAACACGCCGGTGCAGGTCATCAGCATCCGCGCCACGGAGTTCTCGGCCGCCATCACGGGGCAGAACGTCTCCGCGGAGGTGAAGACCTTCCAGCCGAAGCTGGAGGCCAGCAAGACGAAGTTCATCAGCTTCAACGAAGTGAAGAGCGCGCGTCCGGAGCTGACCGAGGCGAGCGTGGTGGTGTCCGGCGGTCGCGGCACCAAGGGCGACTTCAAGGAAGTCGAAGCGCTGGCGGACCTGCTGGGCGCCGCGGTGGGCGCGTCCCGCGCGGTGTGCGACGCGGGCTGGGTTCCCAACGACTACCAGGTCGGCCAGACGGGCAAGGTCGTCGCGCCCAAGCTGTACATCGCCGCGGGCATCAGCGGCGCCATCCAGCACCTCGCCGGCATGAAGAGCTCCAAGACCATCGTCGCCATCAACAAGGATCCGGAGGCGCCCATCTTCCAGGTGGCCGACTACGGCCTCGTGGACGACCTCTTCAAGGTCCTGCCCGCGCTGCGCGAAGGCATCCAGAAGCTGAAGTAGGCCGCCGCTTCCGAAGCGGACGGTGAAGCAAGCGAAGGGCGCGTCGGGCCGGGAGGGCATCCCCGGTCAGCGCGCCCTTCGTGCGTTCTCCAGGTCCTTCGTGCGCTCTACAGGTCGATGTCGCTGTCGCGGCCGGGCTGCTTGTCCGGCGGCGGGAGCGGGGCGGAGGGGGCCCGGGGCTCCACTTCGCCTTCCGGGGCCTCTGGCTCATGGGGGTCCAGGTCCTCCGGCAGCGCGTCCGGCGCGTCGTCGGGTGCCTCCGTGTCCAGCAGGTCCACGCGGCTGCCGTCCGTGAGCTCCACGTACAGGGTGCGGAAGGTCCACGACTCGCCGTTCTTGTCGGCCACGGCATGCAGGGTGCCGTCCGCCTTGGGGCCGTCCAGCGGGACGACGAAGGACGCGTGGGTGCGGCCGTTGGTGGTGCTCACCTGGGTGTTGCTGGGGAAGCCCGGCTTGAAGGGGGTGCCCAGCGCCTTCTGCACGTGCGGATCGTCCTGCGCCTGGGCGAGCGCGTCCGTGTACGCGCCCATGTCCCGGAAGGACGTGTAGCCATAGCCGATGGCGATGGCGGCGAAGCACACGCAGGAGCCCATCAGGCTCAGGCAGCCCACCGGCACGGCCCACTTCCAGTTCCGGTTCCACCACCCCTGGCGGGGCACGGGCGCGTAGTCACCCTCGGGCATCGTCGGCATGGGCCCTCCTGGCCTTGGCGTCGGGCCGTGTCATAGCTGGTTCCGGACGAAGCCGGGGTGGAGCATGTGTCACGGAACCTGTCGCCACGGCGCCTTCATGACAGAGTGTCCGCCATGCCCTCTGGTGGCGTCTCGACGGCCGAGCTCGCGGACCTGCTTGCGGCGCTGCCCTTTGGCCACCGGCTGTGGGTGCGCGGCATGGGGCGGAGCCTCTATCCGCTCCTGCGCAGTGGGGACGCCGTGCGCCTCTTGCGCTGCGGGCCGGAGCGGCTGGCGCGCGGGGACGTGGCGCTGGTGCGGCATGGGCCCCGGCTGGCCGCCCAGGTGGTGCTCTCCACCCAACCCTGGGTGACGGAGCCGCTGCTGGGCGGGCCCCACGCACCGGGAGGGGAGCTGGTGGGACGGGTCATCGCGCTCAAGCGCGGGAAGATGGTGCTGCGGCTGCCCCGGCCCACCCGGCCGGCGCTGTTCCTGACGCAGCGGGCCCTGTCCGGCGTGTGGACGCAGCCCGCGGCCCGCGCGGTGTTCCGGCACCTGCGCGACCTGTTCTCCGGGTGGACGAAGCCCCTGCGCCGCCACTTCGTGGGGCCGGTGGAGATAAGGCTGGTGCGCCAGGACGACCTGGACGCGCTGCTCGCCTTCGCCACCGAGCGGCTGGTGGTGTCCGGCGCCTTCCTGCGCCGCCAGCTGCGCGACCGCTGGGGTCTTCCGGCGGAGCGGCGCGTGGGCGGGGCGGCGGGGGCCTTCGACGCGCAGGGGCGCCTGTTCGGCTTCGCCTGGGTGGATGACTACCGCCAGGAGGGGCTGGCCCTGGGAGGCCTCTGGGTGCGCTCGCTGGTGGTGGCGCCCCGGGTGCGGCGCATGGGGGTGGCCACCGCCCTGGTGCGCTGTCTGGTGGAGGAGGCCCGACGCCAGGGGGCGGACCGCGTCCACGCGGACATCGACGAGGACAACACCGCGTCGCTGCGGACGTTCTCGGGCCTGGACTTCCAGCCCGCGCCGGCCGCGCTGACCACCTCGACCAACCAGCAGTGGGACGCGGCGGGCGGCAGCAAGCGCCTGGTCGTGCTGGTGCGTGTGCTTTCAGCGTGAGCGCGGGCCGGGGGGTTGCGCTCCTCCGGACCCTGGGCCAAAAGCACCCCCGTCCCGTTCCCCCCGCATCTCTCGCTGGCGAGGCACCTCGTGAGCACCCCTGCGTCCGTCACCCCTTCGTCTCCTGGCACGACGCCGCCCGCCGCTTCACCGGACGGCGAAGGCAAGGGGGGCTTCAACGTCGACCACCTCTTCCTGGGCCTGCTGGCGGTGTTCTTCCCGCTGGCCGTCGCGTCGCACTTCTTCTTCCCGGGCACGTGGACGTTCGTCCTCTGCGCCATCGCGCTCGTCCCGCTGGCGCGCCTGATGGGCGAGGCCACGGAGGTCATCGCGCACAAGCTGGGCAGCGGCCTGGGCGGCCTGATGAACGCGTCGTTCGGCAACGCCGCGGAGCTCATCATCGCGCTGGCGGCGCTGCGCTCCGGCCATGCGGACGTGGTGAAGGCGTCCATCACCGGCGCCATCCTGGGCAACCTGCTCCTGGTGCTGGGCGCGGCCATCCTCGCGGGCGGCCTGAAGTACCCCCGGCAGACCTTCAACATGACGGCGGCGCTGTCCGGCTCCGCCATCATGTTCCTGGCGCTCACCGCCATGACCATCCCGGACCTGTTCCATGCGGTGCGCGGGCCGGCCGCGGAGCCCGTGCTCTTCCCGATGTCGGTGGCCATCTCCGTCATCCTGCTCATCGTCTACGCGCTGTCGCTGCTCTTCTCCCTGAAGACGCACGCGCACCTGTACGCGGGCGAGGAGCACGGCACGCCGGAGGAGATGCCCACGTGGACCCCGAAGAAGGCCAGCATCGTCCTCTTGGCGGCGACCGTGGGCGTGGTGGTGGTGGCGGAGTTCCTGGTGCACGCCATCGAGCCGGCCATCGCCACGTTCGGCTTCACGCACACCTTCGTGGGCGTCATCATCATCGCCATCATCGGCAACGCGGCGGAGCACTCCACCGCCATCCTGATGGCGCTGAAGAACAAGATGGACCTGGCGTTCAACATCGCCTTCGAGTCCTCCAAGCAGATCGCCCTCTTCGTCGCGCCGGTGCTGGTGCTGGTGTCCATCCCGCTGGGCCAGCACCTGACGCTGGAGTTCAGCCACATGGAGGTGGCGGGCATCGCCATCGGCACGGGCGCCGCGGCGCTCATCGCGCTGGATGGCGAGTCCAACTGGCTGGAGGGCGTGATGCTGCTGGGCGTCTACGCCATCCTCGGCGTCGCGTTCTTCTTCATCCCGTAGGAACCCGGTGACGACTCCTGGCGTGGAGGGTGCGCGGTGGCGGGCGGACGGGGCGCTGGTGCTCCTCTGCGTGTTCTGGGGAGTGACGTTCGTGGTGGTGAAGGACGCGCTCGCGTTCGCGGACCCCTTCACGTTCATCACCCTGCGCTTCACGGTGGGCGCGGCCGTGATGGTCGCGCTCGCCGGCCGGCGGATGTTCGCGCCCGGCGTGCTGAAGAAGGGCGCGCTGCTGTCGGTGTTGCTGTTCCTGAGCTTCGCGCTCCAGACGGTGGGCTTGAAGGACACCACGCCGTCGCGCGCGGCGTTCCTCACCGGGCTCAACGTCCTCTTCGTCCCGCTGTTCTCCGTGGTGCTGCTCAAGCGCCTTCCCCGCTGGAGCACCCTCGTGGGCGTGGTGCTGGCGGCGGTGGGCCTGTACGCGCTGACGATGCAGGCCGAAGGCCCGATGCGGCCGGGCCACCTCTGGGGCCTGTACCTGGGGGACTGGCTGTCCATCGGGTGCGCGGCGACGTACGCCGGACACATCCTGCTCACGGAGCGCTTCGCCTCGCGCGACGGAGTGCTGGGCCTGGTGGCGGTGCAGTTGTCGGGCGTGGCGCTGCTGTCCGCGCTGTGTCTGCCGTTCGTGGAGCGGCGGCTGGAGCCAACCCCGGCGCTCATGGGGGCGGTGCTGGTGTGCGGCGTGCTCGCGAGCGCGGTCGCCATTGGCGTGCAGACCTGGGGACAGGCGCGCACCACGGCGGTGCGCGCGGCGGTCATCTTCGCGCTGGAGCCGGTGTTCGCCTCCGCCTCTTCCGTCGTGATGGGGCGCGAGGTGCTGGGACCGCGCGAGTGGTTCGGCGGAGCACTCATCCTGCTGGGCGTGCTCATCTCCGAATTGGGCCCGGGGGTGTGGGAAGGATGGCGGGCACGGGGCCGCACGCCCGCCTCCTGAGCACCCGAGGCGTGGGTCGGCTCTCCCAGAGGAGAGCGCGGGCGTCGTAGGCGCGCTATGACAGCGCCCGACCCATGAGCGTGGAGCTGAGACGAAACGGGCTGCACCTGACGGGCACGCCGCTGTCGCTGGACGCGAAGCGCAAGTCGCCCCTGTCCTTCGTCAGCCATGGGCACTCGGACCACATCGCCCGGCATGAGAGCACCATCGCGACGGAGGCCACGCTGCGCTTCATGGCCCACCGGCTGGGCCCGGTGCGCTCGCCCCTGTCGGTGCCATTCCGCCGCCCCTTCGAGTTGGGGCCGCTGACGCTGGAGCTGCTGCCCGCGGGCCACATCCTGGGCAGCGCGCAGCTTCGCGTCACCCGCTCGGATGGCCGGCGCATCGTCTACACCGGCGACTTGAACACCGCGCCGTCGCTCACCGCGGAGGCCACGGAGGTGGCCACGTGCGACACGCTCGTCATCGAGTCCACCTTCGGCCACCCGCGCTACCGCTTCCCGCCGCGCCCGGAGGTGATGGGGCAGGTGGAGACGTGGCTGCGCGCGCAGATGAACCGGGACGTGACGCCGGTGCTGCTGGGCTACCCCCTGGGCAAGAGCCAGGAAGCCATGAAGCAACTGGCCGACCGGGGCTTCCAGCTCGTCGCGCACCCGTCCATCTTCGAGGTGGCCCAGATGTACGCGCAGCTGGGCGTCCCCATCGAGAACCTGCGTTGCTACGAGGGCAAGGTGGCGCCGGGTGAGGTGCTCTTCTTCCCGCCGCACCTGGCGCGCGGTGGGGGCCTTGCGCCCATCTGGCCCCGGGCGACGGCGGTGCTCACCGGCTGGGCCCTGGATCCGGGGGGCGCGCGGCGCTACGGCGCGGACGTGGCCTTCCCCCTGTCGGACCACGCGGACTTCCCGTCGTTGATGCGCTACGTGAAGGACACCGGGGCGCGGGACGTCATCACCTGCCACGGGTTCGCGGCGGAGCTGGCCCAGGCGCTGCGGGACGTGGGCACGGATGCCCGCCCGCTGGGCAAGCCGCAGCAGATGACCTTGTTCTGAGCGGGCTCTGTTTTGCCGCGCCGAAGCGTTAGAACGGTCGCCCGATATGACCTCACCTGCTCCCTCGCTCTCCGGCCATCTTGCCAACGTGCTGCTGTGCACGGACCCCGAGAAGAAGCGCTTCGTCACCCGCGAGGTGCCCGAGGTGCAGGTGTCCTTCGAGGGCTTCGTGGGGGACCGCCACGCGGGCCTCATGCGGCTGGCGGATGTGCGCACGCCGTGGTTCCCCAAGGGCACGGTCATCCGCAACACGCGACAGGTGTCGGTGGTGTCGCGCGAGGAGCTGGCGGAGGTCGCGCGCACGATGGGCATCCCCAACGTGCTCGCGTCCTGGCTGGGCGCGAACCTGGAGCTCGTCGGAGTGCCCCGGTTGACGCACCTGCCGCCGGGCACGCGGCTGTTCTTCCCGGAAGAGGCCACGCTGGTGATGGAAGGGGAGAACCAGCCCTGCATCCACCCGGGGCGCGCCATCGAAGCGCACCACCCGGACATGAAGGGGCTCGCCAGCCGCTTCGTGAAGGCCGCGTGGCAGAAGCGCGGGCTCGTGGGCTGGGTGGAGCGTCCGGGCCTCATCCGCGCGGGAGATGAGGTGCGGGTGATGCTGCCTCCTCCCGTGACGTACTCGCTGCCCGCCGCGCCGGTGGATGCGAAGCGCGAACAGGTGGGCTGAAGGCGCTCGCTCCCGTCCGCTTCAGTGGACGGAGATGAAGAGGCGCAACTGGTAGGTGTCCTTCCTCACGTCCGGGAAGGCGCTGAAGCGGCTGTGGCGCTGGTAGAAGTTCGCCTCCCCGCCCAGGCCCAGCCGCCGGTACACGGGCAGGTCCACCTGGAGCTGGCCGGTGCGCACCTGGTGCGAGCCATTGGAGCCGTCCAGCACCAGGGTGTGGGCGACGCCCGCCTCCAGCGTGACGATGTCCCAGGTGTCGCGCGCGTAGACGGCCCGGGCCTGGAAGCCGCCTCCGACGCCGTAGTCGTAGCGGCGGCCCTCGGTGCCGGTGTGCTCGGAGGAGATGGCGGTGAGGGGGGCGCCGTCCACCAGCAGCATCGTCTTCAGCGCGGAGCGGGCGGTGAGCTGGTGCCGGTACAGCAGGCCCACGTCCAGGGACTGGCCGCCCATCTCGTACGCCGACGTGTCCACGTAGCTCATCTGCTGCAACACGGCCAGGCGCAGCTCGTCGCGCTCGGTGAGCAGCAGCGGCTTCGCCACGAGCAGGCCCTGCAGCCGCGCGTGGCTCACCAGGGTGCCCTGCTGGGTGGTGAACTGGATCCGCGCTTCGAAGGCGTCGAACGGACGATGGTGTTCGCCTCGGAAGGCGTCCCCGTAGCGCAGGGAGAACTCGGTGAAGAACTGGTCCTCGCCCCAGGCCAGGGCCTGTCCGTCGCCCAGCTTCAGGTACCCCAGCGTCCCCCAACTGGCGAGCGTGCCTGGCGTCCATGACGGGGGCTTGGGTTCCCTGCGGGACACGTCGCCGCGCAGCACGCGGTTGAAGCCGCGCACGGGGCTGAGCACGCCCGCGCCCAGCTCGCGCACGAAGCGCCTGCCCCCGGTGGCCTCGGGGTCGAGCACCAGGGAGGACAGCCGGTAGAGCGCTTCACCCATGGCCGCGCCGCCCAGGGTGGTGTTGATGAGGTCGTTGAAGGAGGGCGACAGGTTCTCCGCGAACAGCTCCCACTGGAGGCTGCCCAGGAGCGTGAAGGGCAGTGAGCCCGCGTACGAGAAGCCGTTGTCCCGCGCGGCCGTGAAGTAGAGGCTGCCGTGGTAGGGGTGCGCGAGCTGGTTCTCGGGGAACCCGTCCCCGTCCCAGATGAAGCCCGTGCGCAGGTTGTCCTTCCAGGTGTGCAGGTCCACCCGGGCATACTCCTTGCCCACCAGCCTGTCGAAGGTCCACACCATCAGGTTGACGGCGGTGACCTCCGCCAGCGCGCGCCACAGGTGCCGGGCGGGTGGTGTGGCCTGCGCGACGGGGTCCTCCTTCAGCGGGGCATCCGCGGGCCGCGTCACTTCCTCGCAGCCCGGGTCGCCCAGGAGGCCGAGCGCCTCCGCGGTCCGCGTCGTTCGCTCCTCGCAGCCGGTATTGCCCAGGAGGTCGAGCGCCTCCACGGGCAGCACGGGCTCCGCCCCTCGCGCGGTGGAGCCCATCAGGCCGAGCGCCAGCAGCACGCCCCGGACTGCCCGGGGGCTCCGGCCTCCGCCGCGTCGCGCTCCGCCTCCGCTTCGCCCCATCGCCTCCGCCCACGCCCCGGGAAACCGCCTGCCCCTCACGACGCCACGCCGCGAACCCCAACGGTAGGCAGTCACGCACCCGAAAGCGTCTCCGCCTCCCAGGGAGGGGGGATGACGGGAATCCCGCGTGCGGCCTCGCATCGCGCGCCACGCGCCCCGACCGCAAAAAGCAGAAGGCCCGGCACGAAGCGCCTTGGGCGCTCCGACCGGGCCTCCTCGCATCACCTCCGCGTCACGGAGGTGAAGGGCTTCACGCGTCCGGCGACTGGACGATGAGCTTCTCCTTGCCGCACACGTCACACCGCACGTGCACGAACAGGTCGCCATCGCTGTCCTCGGGCACTTCACCCTCGGGCACGCCCAGCTCCGCCTTGGCGAGCGCCGCCACCTTGGTCGGGATTTCCTGCGCCTTGAGCGACTGCACGTAGGTCATCTCGCGCTCGTGGCACTCGCGCGTCTCCGGGCCGGTGAGCCACGTGGGCTCCATGCCTTCGGGCAGCCGGCTCAGGAGCTCCAGGTTCGACACCGACTCCGCCAGGTACGCCAGCCGCCGCAGCCGCGCCTCCTCCGGCAGGGCCGCGAACACCTGGAAGCCCTCCAGCAGGGCCTGCCGGTCGTCGCCGGTGGCCGCCTGCGCCAGCTCCATGGACGCCTCGCTCGACTCCAGCGCCTCGTCCCAGTTGTTCTCCGGGTTGAAGCCCGCCTCCAACAGCGACGTGTAGAGCTGGGCCGCCGCCATGCGACGGCGGGCCTCGTGCACGTGCTCCACCACCTCGTGCGTCAGGCGCAGCTCCAGGAGCGCGCCCGTGGTGCGCGGATCGATGGAGCCCGTGATGTCATCCACCTCCACCTCCGCGCGCAGCTCGCCCTTGAGCTGCTTGGCGGCCGCGAAGCGGAACAGGGGCAGCACGCCGACCTCGCGCAGGTACACCGCCGCGACGTTGGCCTCCTTGCCGCTCATGCGCAGCGCCTTCTGCGCGCGCTCCACCGCGCCGGGGTCGGCCGCGGGCTTCTTGTTCTCCAGCCGCGTCTTCACCGCCTCGCGGTAGAGCGTCTCCAGCGAGCTTCCCGGAGGCAGCCGCTGGGGCAGCAGGGGACGCAGGCCCGGCACGTCCAGCACCCAGAGCGGGGGCGCGCCCACGTGCTTGAGCGCCCGGAAGAAGAGCGAGCCGGGCGGATCCTGCGGGCGGAAGGGGGGCAGGTCGTCCGGGTGCGCCGGGTTCGAGCCCTCCATCGCGTTGCCGCCACCGTGCGTCTGGCCCAGCATCTTCTCGCGCTGCTCGCGCGTGAAGGCCGTGATGCCCTGGACCGGCGGGGGCGGGGGCGGAGGGGCTTCCTCGCCGTCCAGGCCCGTCACCCGGTCCATGTCCACGTCGTCCAGCTCCAGGTCGTCCAGACCCTTGGCGCCGGTGAAGTCGCATCGCAGGAGCTTCAGTTTTTCGAAGGTACAGCCTTCCAGGTTGGCGCCGCGGAAGTCGCAGTCCTGCAGGCGGCCTCCGTGGAAGTAGGCGTTGGAGAGGTCCGCGTCCCGGAAGTTCATCTTCGACAGGTCACAGCGCTCCCACTCGGAGCCCACCAGTCCGAGCCCGGACAGGTCGGCGTTGGCGGAGAACAGCTGCGTGAACGTGGCGCCGGTATGGTCGGTGGCCACCTGGGACGACTTGCGCAGCTTGTTCCACTCTGCGGAGCCGCTCTGGAGCAGCTTCTCGATAGTTGGGGCTTTCGGCATGGACCGCGAATTATTCGTGTGGTCTGGTCCAGGCGCCAGCACAAATGATCGAGTACCGAATTGAAGCCGACACCGTCGGGATGCGGCTGGACAAGCACCTGCGCAAGCGGATGCCCAACGTCCCGGTCAGTCACCTCTTCAAGATGATCCGTACCAAGAAGGTACGGGTGAACGGCAAGCGCGCGCAGCCGGAGCAGTTGCTCGCCGAAGGAGACGTGCTCACCATCCGCGGCACCGAAGAGCAGCTCACCCTCGCGGAGCGTCCGAAATCGGACCGTCCGCCCCCCCCTGCCCCGCCGCTGGACCCCAGCCGGCTGGTCATCCTCCTGGAGGACGACTGGATGATGGCCGTGGACAAGCCCAGCGGCATGGCCGTCCATACCGGCAGCGGCATCACCGGGGGGACCCTGGTGGACTACGTCCGGGACTACCTGGGCCCCAAGGCCACCCGCAACGACTTCACCGCCTCCCCCGCCCACCGCCTGGACCGGGAGACCTCCGGGGTCATCCTGGTGGCCAAGCGCCGCCCGGCGATGGTGCATTTCACGGAAATCTTCACCAATGGCCACCCGAAGAAGCGCTACCTGACCCTGGTGAAGGGGAAGATGCCCAAGGATTCGGGGGTCATCGACCTGCCGCTCGCCGAGCACCAGCAGACGGCGGAGTCCAAGTCCCGTCGGGGAGTGAACATGCAGGCGGCCGTCACCCGGTGGAAGGTCGTGCGGCAGTCGAGCGAGGCAGCCCTCCTCTCCTGCACCATCGAGACCGGGCGCACGCATCAGATAAGAAGGCACCTGGTCGCCGTGGGTCACCCGGTGGTGGGTGACAAGAAGTATGGCGACTTCGCCCTCAACCGCGACGTGCGGGCGCGGTGGGGGCTCAAACGTATGTTCCTGCACGCCGAGCGCATCGAATTTCCGCACCCCGAAGATGGCAGGAAGGTCGTTGTGGAGGCGCCGCTCCCGCCAGAGCTGACGGATGTGCTGAAGCGGGCGGCGCTCCTCTAAGCCTTGAGCCCAGGACTCGACAGAACACGCATGGCCGATCCGAAGACTGACCGCAGCCGCTCCAAGCTGGTGCTCGACGGCGTTCCGCCCAAGCGCAACATCCTCGTGCGCCTCCTGAAGCTTGCCACCGTGCTGGGCCTGATGGGGGCCACCGCCGCGGTGCTGGCCGTCGTAGGCGCCTACTACATCTTCTCCGACGGGCTGCCTGCCATCCCGAAGGTGGACGAGTACTGGCCGCCCATCGTCACGGAGGTCTACACCGACGACGCCGTGCTCGCGGGCGAGTTCTACAACGAGCGCCGCAAGGTGGTGCCCTACGAGCGCATCCCCAAGCGGCTCGTGCAGGCGTTCATCGCCAGCGAGGACTCCAGCTTCTTCGACCACTTCGGTGTCGACGTGCTGGGCACCACGCGCGCCGTCACCAAGACGGTGCTGACGAAGCTGGGCCTGCGCGGCGGCGGCGTGCAGGGCGGCTCCACGCTCACGCAGCAGACCGCGAAGGCCGTCCTCATCTCCGCGGAGGGCTACAAGGAGGCCACCGCGAAGACGCCCAAGCGCAAGATTCGCGAGGCCATCCTCGCCTTCCGGCTGGAGCAGGCGCTGACGAAGGAGGAGATCCTCTATCTCTACCTGAACAACGTCTTCCTCGGGCACCACAGCTACGGCGTGCAGAGCGCGGCGGAGAACTACTACCGCAAGGACGTGCGCGACCTGACGCTGGGGGAGATGACCCTCATCGCGGGTCTGCCCCAGGCGCCCAGCCGCTACTCGCCCTTCCTCCGCCCGGAGTCCGCGAAGAAGCGCCGCACCTACGTGCTGGGGCGCATGCTGACCGAAGGCATGATTTCGAAGGAGGAGCACGACACCGCCAACGCCGAGCCCGTGAAGGTGTACCCGGTGGAGGACGTCTTCCACGAGTTCGCCCCGTACTTCGTGGAGCAGGTGCGCAAGGACGTGGTGGACCGCTACGGCAACCCCGTGCTCCTCAAGGACGGCCTCAAGATCTTCACCACCATGGACAGCGAGCGCCAGCGCGCGGCGCAGGACTCCGTGCTGGACGGCCTGATGTCCGTGGACAAGCGCCAGGGCTGGCGCGGGCCGGTGCAGCAACTGGCCACCGAAGGGGAGCGCAAGGCCTTCATCGAGAAGGCCCGGAAGGCGATGGGCAAGGAAGAGCTCGTCGACAACCGGCTCTACGTGGGCGTCGTGACGACCATCGACGACGACGGCAGGGGCGCGGACGTGCAGGTGGGACCGCACGCGGGCCGGCTGCCGCTGCTCGGCATGCGCTGGGCGCGCAAGGTGAACCCGGAGGGCTACTACCCGGCGATGATGATCACCTCCGTCAAGAAGGCCGTGGCGGTGGGCGACGTCATCGTGCTGCGCCACGTGACGAAGAAGGAGCTGACGGACGACCGCGAGCAGTGGGACAAGAAGCTGGCGGAGGCCATCCCGGAGGAGGGCGTGAAGCTCTTCCGGCTGGAGCAGACGCCGGAGGCGCAGAGCGCGCTGGTCTCCATTGATCCGCATCGCCAGTACCTGACGGCGATGGTGGGCGGCTACGACTTCGACGACAACGAATTCAACCGCGCGTTCCAGGCTTGCCGCCAGCCGGGCAGCTCCTTCAAGCCGTTCGTGTACTCGGCGGCGCTGGAGCAGTTGAACTGGACGGAGGCCACCATCATCGTGGACTCGCCCATCGTGGAGCACGACCCGGACAACAAGGTGTCGTGGAAGCCGGCCAACTACAGCGAGGAGTTCGTGGGTGACGTGCTCCTGCGCACCGCACTGGTGAACTCCATGAACATCCCCGCGGTGAAGACCTTCGGCGCGGTGGGCGTGCACAACATGTCCGACTGGGCGAAGAAGCTGGGCCTCACCACGCCCATGAACATGGACTTCTCCGCCGCGCTGGGCTCGTCGTGCGTGTACCCGCTGGACCTGGCGAACGCGTACGCGACCTTCAACCGCTACGGCCGCAAGAAGCCCACGTACTTCATCCGCAAGGTGGAGGACCGCTTCGGCCGCACGCTGGAGGACCACACCGCGTTCGACGACGCGTGGGCCCCGCTCCAGGACCGCGTGGCCGCCGGCTACGCGCGCCTCTTCGAGCCGGGCGAGCAGGTGATGAGCTCGGAGACGGGCTTCATCCTCACGCACCTTCTGCGTGGCGTGGTGCTCCAGGGCACCGGTGGCCCCGCGCAGAAGCTGGGCAAGCCGGCGGCGGGCAAGACGGGCACCACCAACGACTCCTTCGACGCGTGGTTCTCCGCGTACACCAAGGACCTCGTGACGGTGGCGTGGGTGGGCTACGACCTGAACCCGCACCCGCTGGGCCGCTATGAGACGGGCGGTCGCGCGGCGCTCCCCATCTGGCTCAACTACATGAAGCGCGCGCTGGAGGGCCGGCCGCAGCCGGAGTTCTACCCCTGGCAGTCCATGCAGCTGGCCCGGCTCTACATCGACAAGAAGACGGGCAAGGTGTCCCACCCGGGCGCCAAGGGCGCGGAGCTGATGTTCTTCAAGAAGGGCACCGAGCCGAAGGAGGCCGTGCCCGACAAGAACCAGGTCGGCGTGGACCAGTTCATGATGGGCGCGCAGTAACCCGCGCGCCGCATCACCGGCAGCAGTCCCGTCAGGCGCCTTCGCGGAACACGCGCGAGGGCGCCTGATGTGCTTCCAGGGCCCGCTTCAGCGCGGCCGTGTCCGGCCCCGCTTCCAGCACCGAGCGCGCCGCGGTGGGCAGCACCTGCCGTTCGCGGCGGTAGAAGAGCTTCGGCAAGTCAGCGAAGCCCGCGCCCTGCGAACCGATGCCCGGCGTGAGCAGCAGCGCGTCGCCCAGGCGCTCCACCACGTCGCGGTCCTCGGGCGGCAGCGTGGCGCCCATCACCGCGCCCGCGGGCAGCACGCCGGGGCCGGCCTTCGCGTTGAGCTCCCGCAGGCCATCCGCCACGGCCTGGGCCACGGTGCGGCCGTCGGCGCCGGTGGCGTTCTGCACGGGTACGCCCTCCGGGTTGGACGAGCGCACGACGATGAAGGCGCAGGCGCCGTGGGCCTTCGCGCGCTCCACCGTCTTCGCGAGCGCGCCCAGGCCCAGGTAGGCGGTGAAGGTGGCGGCATCCACGTCGTAGGCGCTTCCCTTGCCGAAGAGCGACTCCGCGTAGGCGTCCATCGTGGAGCCGATGTCGCCGCGCTTCACGTCCAGCAGGGTGAGGGTGCCGGCGGCGCGGAAGCGCTTCAGCACGCGCTGGAGCACGACGAGCCCTTCGGGGCCGTGGCGCTCGAAGAAGGCGCTCTGCGGCTTCACCACCGCGAGCGTCTCACCGGCCGCGTCGGCCAGCCGCTCACAGAAGTCGGACAGGCCCTGCACGGTGTCCGGCAGGTTCCAGCGGGCGAGCACGTCGCGCGACGGATCCAACCCCAGGCAGAAGGGGGAGCGCGCGTCGGCGAGCCGGGCGAAGCGCTCGGCGAAGGACACGGGCGTCGTCACGGCGGGCTCCTTCACTTCAGCCGGCGCGCGGTGGCGTCGAACAGCGGGTTGGGCAGCGCCTTGAGCACGCGCATGGAGGCGGACACCTGCCAGGGGAAGCTCACCTCCGTCTCGCCCGCGAAGATGGCGCGGCCCATGAGCTCCACCGCGTCCTCGGTCTCCATGAGGAAGGGCATGGGGAAGCGGTTCTTCGCCGTCAGCTCGCTCTTCACGAAGCCCGGGAAGACGCACGTGACGCCCACGCCGGTGCCCTTCAGGTCCACGCGCAGGCTCTCCAGGAAGGTGGCGAGGAAGGCCTTGGACGCGGAATAGGCCGCGTGGCCGGACAGCCCCCGGTGGCCCGCGAGGCTGGAGATGCCCACCACGTGGCCCCGGCGACGCTCCACCATCTGCGGCAGCACGGCGCACAGCGTGGCGGCGGCGCCGGTGACGTTGGTGTCGATGATGGCGCGCGCCTTGTCCCAGTCCATGCGCTTGCCGTGCGTGGGACCGCCCACGCCCGCGTTGGCGATGACCAGGTCCAGCCCGCCGCACTCCGCGTCGATGGCGCGGATGCGCTCCTGGGCGGCCTCCGCGTGGGTGACGTCCATGACCACGGGCTCCACCGTGGCGCCCGCGGCCTGGGCCTCCGCGGCCAGGGCCTGGAGTTGGGACAGCCGTCGCCCCGTCGCGAACACGCGCAGGCCGTGCTTCGCCAGCCACAGCGCCAGTCCACGTCCAAGCCCGCTCGAGGCGCCTGTCACCAGCGCCGTCCGGTAGGTCATCTCCGCCATGCCGTGTCCTCCAGAGGGTGTCGCAGCGCCCGTCTTGTCGCACGGTTGCGCGTCCAAGGGCACGCAAAACCCCTCCCCCCACACCCTGGGACGAGGCGGATCCCCGGCGGGTGGACATCTTCGGGGGCGGAAGTGGGGGCCCATGTCCTGGCGCGACTGCATTCTCGTGGTGGATGACGACCTGGACCTGCTGCAGGCCTATCAAGAGGCGTTGCGGTTGGACGGGCACTCGGTGGTGCTGGCGCGCGACGGGGCCGAAGCGCTGCGCCTGCTCAAGCAGGGCCTGCGCCCGGCGCTCATCCTGCTGGACCTGTTGATGCCCCGCATGAACGCCTGGGAGTTCCGGATGCGGCAGCGGGCGGACCCGGCGCTCGCTTCCATCCCCGTCATCGTCCTGTACGCCCTGGAGCTGGGGGCCCGCGAGATGACGGCCCTGGAGGTGGAGGGCTTCCTCCAGAAGCCCGTGGACCTGGACGTGCTCCTGCGCGCCGTGGCCCCCTACATGGCGCGCGGCGGGTGGGACGCCCATCCCTCGTAGCGCTACCGGAAGGGCGGCGCCTTCTGCCCTGCGAACCACTGCTTCGCGTTCACCAGGTGCAGGCCGTTGTTGCCGGGCCTCAATTCGATGCCGCCGGTCACCGCCCCCAGCGTCGTCAGCAGGGCCCCCGTGATGTTGCCCTGGACGAGGTCCAGGTGGCCCTCCAGGGAGAAACCGTCGCCCTTCGCATTGAGCTCGCGCACCTGGAGCCCGCGCTCGTCGATCTGCACCTGCCCCGTCACCTCCACCTTGGAGATGTTGAGCAGCGAGGTGAGGAAGGGGGGCAGGTTCTTCGACGTGGTGATGAGCGCGACCAGCGGCTGCGTGTCGGTGAGCTGGCTCGTGAACTTCGCGGACAGCACCGTGGGTGACAGGGTCAGGCTGGCGCGGGGCAGGCTGAACGTGCCGCTCCAGGCGCGGATGGGCACGGGGCCGTTCGAGGAGACGTTGCTCAGCCGCAGCGTCGTGCCGGCGAGTCCCAGCTCCTTCATGTCCCAGGACAGGTGCCGCGCATCCACCTCCACCTCCGCGCGCAGCAGGACCTTGTTCTTCCCCATGCGTCCGGACACGAGGTCTGTGTCCATGCGCAGCTCCAGCGCGTTGCGAGCCTTCGCGCTCTTGGAGCGCTCCTCGCTGCGCACCGTCGCGTGCCCGGAGTCGATTTCGAGCGTCTGCTCCAGCCACGGGTTGAGCAACCGCAGGTCCATGGGCCGGCTCTTCGCCACGTACAGCTCCGGCTCCAGCGCGAATCCCGGCTGTCCTTCACGCCGCCGCGCGAGGACGGTGAGGGCGATCTCCGGCACCTCCACGCTGTTGCCCCTGGCACCGGAGAGCTTCACGGGCGCGAAGGCGACCCGCAGTTGTCCCGCGGGCGCACCCGGACGCTCCTCGTCCATGGACGCCTTGAGGCTCCAGGGGGCCCGGGCGCGCATGGGCCCCGCGCGCACGTCCAGCTCCGTGCCGGAGGCCTCCAGGCGGCTGCCCGGCGCCAGCGTGTTGCGCTCCATGCGCACGTCCAGGTCCAGCCGTCCGCTTCCTCCGCGCAGGGACACCGGGGCGCTCGGGCCCAGCAGCTCGTTCACCCAGTCCAGCGGCAGCAGGTCCACCTTCACCCGCGCCTGTCCGCCAAGGGCCTTGGAGAGGTCGTAGCCCTGCTCGCCCTGGAAGGGCGCGTCCAGCCGGGCCTGGGCGGACAGCGCCTCCAGGCGCGCGACCCGCTTGCCATCCACCTCCACGAAGCCCTCCGCCACGCGCACCGACGGCAGGTCCACCTGGAGGCGTTCACGTGACTGGAGATTGAGGGCCCCTTTCACGTCCAGCGCACCCACGAAGCGCACGCGGCTGAAGTCCAGCTCCCGCACCTCGTGCAGCGTCACGTCCTCCAGGTTGATGACCCAGGGGCGCGCGTTCGGATCCGTCGGGCCTTCCTCGGGGGCGGGGGACGGCTCCAGGTGGAAGGTCGCCCCATGCCCGTCGATGCCGTGCACGTCCACGCGCTTGCGCAAGAGGCCCGTCAGCGACATCCCGGCCGACAGGGAGTCCACCTCCACCTTCCACCAGCGCTCGGTGTCCTGGTGGGTGAGGGTGAAGCCCTTGAGGTGCAGCCGGCCCATGGGCCACAGCCAGAAGGCCCGCTGCCACGACAGCTTCGTGCGGTCCGTCCCCCGGCGCATGATGGCCTGGACGACGCCGACGTTGAGCGCCACGTTGATGAGCACTTCCAGCACGACGACGCCCAGCAGGATCCACAGGGGGACGCGCCACCACCGCTTCCTGCGAGGGACGGCGTCCGGGGCATCCAGGGTCGGGGAGACAGTCATGGAGAGGCTTGGAAGCGTAGCGCGGATGCCCTGGGCCGGATGGATTGCTAGAACGCCAGGACATGGACGCGAACATCCAGAGTCACTTCGTCAACCTTCGCGGCGAGGACGCGGACTCCCGCTATGCCTCCTACCGGCACCTCATGGCCGTGACGGATGCGCCCGTGGACTGGGCCTCGGAGGTCTGGGACGGATTGCTGGCGCTCCTGCGCGAGGGTGACAACCACCAGCGCGCCATCGCGGCGCAACTGCTTAGCAACCTGGCGAAGAGCGACTCCAAGCGCCTCTTGAAGGACCTGGACCGGCTCATGGTCGTGACGAAGGACGAGAAGTTCGTCACGGCCCGCCATTCCCTCCAGACGCTCTGGCGGGCAGCGGTCGCGGACAAGGCCTTGCAAGCGGCGGTGGTGGACCGCCTGTCCAAGCGCTTCCGGGAGTGCTCCACGGAGAAGAACGGGACGCTGGTCCGGTACGACATCCTGGAGGTCTTCCGGAAGACCTACGACGTCGTGAAGGACGAAGCGCTCAAGCAGGTCTCCTTGACGCTCATCGAATCGGAAGACGACCTGAAGTACCGCAAGAAGTACGCGGGGCTGTGGAAGGACCTCGTGGCGAAGAAGCGCGCCGCGAAGGATTGAGTCGCACTCCGCGTGACTCGCCGACGTGAGGCGTTCTAGGGTCCCGCGCCCTGGAGGAAGTAATGACCTCGATGTCGTCTGATGTTCCCGCAGCGCCGAAGAAGTCCGTACTGCCTGGGGTCGCCCTGGGTTTCTCCATCGCCAGCCTGTGCCTCATTTGCCTGTGGCCGGTGGGGCTCGTGCTGTCCATCGTCGCGATGGTGAAGACGGGTAAGCCGGGGCAGCAGGGCCGGGGGCTCGCCATCGCGGCGCTGATCATCTCGGTGGCCAGCATCTTCTTCAGCGGCATCATGGCCGCCATCGCCATTCCCAACTTCATCAAGTTCCAGGCGCGCTCGAAGCAGTCGGAGTGCAAGGTGAACCTCAAGTCCATCTACATCTCCGCGAAGGGGCAGCTTGCGGAAGAGCAACCCCTGGGCTCCCTCCAGGAGCTGGGCTTCGTGCCGGAGCCCGGCAACCGCTACGCCTACGTGCTGCGCCTTCCGGATGACTTCGTTTCCGTGAGCCCGCGTTTCACCGCGATTGACCCGACCGAAATCCAGGCGGCCCTGGACAAGGCCGGCGTGGCGCCGGGCGTGCAGGGCGAATGCCCCGAATGCACCCTGACGGCCGCGTGCGTGGGCAACGTGGACAACGACGACACGCTGGATGTGTGGAGCATCTCCACCGCGGAGCGCACCGACGCGAATGGCAAGGCCATTGCTCCCGGAGAGGTGTTCAACCACGTGAATGACGTCCAGGAGTAGGGCCACCCCGGACGATTGACGCATGCAGTGCGGAGGACCTCGCGGCGAAGCAGCGCGCCGCGAGGTCCTCGGCTCAATCCAGCCGCACGTGCTGCTCCAGGCGTTCCGCCGGGGTCAGTTCGCGGTTGGCGTTCACCAGGTCGAACTCGAAGGTGACGTGTTCGATGCGGCCGGTGAACTTGAAGGGCATGAGGTCGCGGTACTTCGGGCTGACCGGCGCGCGGTTGTCCATGCCCACGTCCATGCACTCGGTGCTGAAGCGGGCGCGCGTCTGTCTTTCCAGGTGCACCTCGCCCACGCCCCGGCCGTTGATGAAGAGCTGCACGTTGGCGGGGCCGCCCAGGGTGGTGGACTCGTTGGTGAACACCACGGACAGCTCCACGCGGCCTGACGGCACCTCCTCCGACGACACCGCTTCCGAGCGGACCATGTCGAAGAAGTTGTAGTGGTACACCAGCCGCTTGTCCTTCACGTACAGCGTCCAGCCGCCCACGTCTCCGCCCAGGCAGATGATGACGCCCTCCGCGCCGCCCTCCGGGATGTCCACCACCGCCGTGAGGGTGTAGCTGACGTTGTGCGTCTTGGGCGCGCTGCCCTCCGGCAGGTACGTCATGCCTTCGTAGAACGTCACGCGCTGGCGGCCGTAGAACCAGCTGGGCCGCAGGGACACATCCGCGCGCTCCACGAAGCGGTCGTCCAGCGGGAGCACGTTGTACTTCGCGGCCTCCACCATGAAGAGGTCCTGCAACTCCCGCAGCTTCTCCGGGTGCTTCGCGGCCAGGTCCTTCGCCTGGCTGAAGTCCTTGCGAATGTCATACAGCTCCCAGCGGTCCTCGGCGAAGTCCGCGCCGCCCACGTTCACCCATGGCAGCCGCCCGTGCCGGCACGAAGCCATCCACCCGTCGTGGTACAGGGCGCGGTTGGCGAACATCTCGAAGTATTGCGTGGTGCGGTGGCCAGGCGCGTCCGCGTGCTTCGCGTCGAACGTGTAGGCGAGGCTCGTGCCTTCGATGGGCTTCTGCGGCACGCCGTGCATCACCGTGGGCTCGCTGATGCCAATCACTTCCAGCACCGTGGGCAGGATGTCGATGACGTGGTGGAACTGGAAGCGCACGCCGCCCTTGTCCTCTACCTCGCGGGGCCAGGAGACGATCATCGGGTTGCGCGTGCCGCCGAAGTGGGAGGCGACCTGCTTGGTCCACTGGAAGGGCGTGTCCCCGGCCCAGGCCCAGCCGACGGGGTAGTGCGGCGAGGTGCCCGGCAGGCCGATTTCGTCGATGCGCGGCAGGATGTCATTGATGTTCGGCACGTCGCCGCCCAGCACGGCCATCTCGTTGAGGGTGCCCGTGAGCGAGCCCTCGGCGCTCGAACCGTTGTCGCCAATGATGTACATGACGAGCGTGTTGTCCGCCTCGCCCAGGTCCTGGAGCGTCTCCAGGACGCGGCCCACCTCGTGGTCGGCGTGGGAGAGGAAGTCGGCGAAGTTCTCCATCAGGCGGATGTAGAAGCGCTGCTCTTCCGGGGTGGCCTCGTCCCAGGCGGGGATCTCCGCGGGGCGCTCGGTGAGCTGCGTGTCCGGGGGGATGACGCCCAGCTCCAACTGCCGCTGCCACACCTGCCGGCGGTACTCGTCCCAGCCCATGTCGAACTTCCCCGCGTGTCGTCCGCGCCAGTCGAGCGGCGGCTGGTGCGGCGCGTGCGCGGCGCCCGGGGAGAAGTAGGTGAAGAAGGGGCGGCCGGGCGCGATGGACTTCTGCTGCTTCATCCACTGGATGCAGTCGTCCGCCAGGTCGCGGGTGAGCTGGTAGCCCTCCTCCGGCTTGCGGCCGGCCTCCACGGGCGTCGTGCCCCGGTAGAGCGACGGGTAGAACTGGTCCGTCTCCCCGCCGATGAAGCCATAGAAGTAGTCGAAGCCGCGCTGCGTGGGCCAGTTGTCGAAGGGGCCGGCGGGGCTCGTCTGGTTGTCGGGGACGTTGTGGTTCTTTCCGAACCAGCCGGTGGCATAGCCGTTCTCCCGAAGGACCTCCGCGATGGTGCAGCAGCTCTTCGGGATGATGCCGGTGTAGCCGGGGAAGCCGGTGGCCACCTCTCCGATGTTGCCGGTCGACACGCTGTGGTGGTTGCGGCCGGTGAGCAGCGCGGCACGGGTGGGTGAACACAGGGCCGTGGTGTGGAACTGGCAGTATTTCAGTCCACCCCGGGCCAGCCGCTCCGCCACCGGCATGTCCACGAGGCCGCCAAACGCGCTGGACCAGCCGAAGCCCACGTCATCCAGCAGCACGAGCAGGATGTTGGGCGCCTTCTCCGGAGCGCCCTGCAACGGTGGGAAGTCCGCCTTGGAGTCCTTGTACGTGAGCCCGATGCGGGCCTTGGGGAAGCGGTATTCAGGGCGGGGGTAGACATTGCGGTCCACCCTGCGAGGGAAGCGCGTCTTCTTCGCCATGGTGCGGGGCCTCGTTCGAAGGGCTCGACGTGACAGTCATTGGACACGGGGAAGGGAGCGGCGGTGCCGGGCCGGTGACGGGCCGGCACCACCACCCCGCGGGCTCAGTGGACGGCGGGCTGCTCCTCGGTCGCCGCCGTCTCCTCCTCGGGGGGAGCCGCGACGACGAGGGACTCCTGCTTCTGGCGGGCCCGCTCCAGCGCCTGGTCGATGCTGAAGCTCGCGGGCCGCTGGCGGGGAGGGAACGCCTCGAAGGTCTTCAGGAACTCGCCGACGAGCGCCTGCGCGGGAACCAGGACGAAGCCGCGCGCGACGAACCACCGGTCGTAGTAGAGCGATGCGTCCACATCCCCCCGTTCGAACGGATCGCTCCGGAGGTTGAAGAGCTTGGGGATGCGCAGGTCCGCCAGCTTCTCCCGCCACACGCTCATGCCATGGGCGCGCTGTTCCTGGAAGACGACCTTCCACGCGTCGAAGCGCAACGCCATCAGGTCGCCATCGTCACTCCAGTAGAAGAAGGCCCGGCGCGGGTTGTCCTCCACGTCGCCCTTGAGGAAGGGCATCATGTTGTAGCCGTCGATGTGGACGTTGAACGTCTTCTTTCCGGCCGTGTGGCCCTTCAACAGCTTCCCGGCGATGTCGGGCTCCCCGGCGGCCCCGAGCAGGGTGGGCAGCAGGTCGGTGTGGGAGATCACCTCGTTGGAGATGGTCCCCGGCTCGATGACCCCCGGCCAGCGGATGACGCAGGGCACGCGCCAGCCGCCCTCCCAGTTGGTGTCCTTCTCCCCGCGGAACGGGGTGCTGCCGCCATCCGGCCAGCTCAACACCTCGGCGCCGTTGTCGGTCGAGTACACCACGATGGTGTCTTCGGTGATGCCCAGCTCATCGAGCTTGTCGAGCAGCACGCCGACCATGCCGTCGTGCTCCACCATCCCGTCCGGGTACAGCCCCAGGCCCGTGACGCCGCGCGACGCTTCCTTCAGGTGCGTGAAGACGTGCATACGGGTGGAGTTGAACCAGATGAAGAAGGGCTTCTCATCCGCCTGGGCCTTGTCCATGAAGTCCAGGGTCGCGCCCAGGAACTCCTCGTCCACGGTCTCCATGCGCTTCTTCGTCAGCGGACCGGTGTCCTCGATCTTCTGCGTACCGTCGGGATTGGCCCAGCAATGCAACACACCGCGCGGACCGAACTTCTTCCGGAACTCGGGGTTCTTGGGATAGTCCACGTTCTCCGGCTCCTCCTCCGCGTTGAGGTGGTAGAGATTGCCGAAGAACTCGTCGAAGCCGTGCACCGTGGGCAGGAATTCATCGCGGTCGCCCAGGTGGTTCTTTCCGAACTGGCCCGTGACATAGCCCAGCGGCTTGAGCAGCTCGGCGATGGTCGGATCCTCGGGCTGGAGGCCCAGCTTCGCGCCGGGCAGTCCCACCTTGGTGAGGCCCGTGCGGATGGGCGACTGGCCGGTGATGAAGGCGGCGCGTCCCGCGGTGCAGCTCTGCTGCCCATACCAGTCGGTGAACCGCGCCCCCTCCTTCGCGATGCGGTCGATGTTCGGGGTGCGGTACCCCATGGCTCCCTGGTGGTAGCAACTGGGATTGAACCAGCCGATGTCATCTCCCCAGATGACCAGGATGTTCGGTTGCTTCTTCGCCTGCTTCTTCACCATGGCTTCTCCTTCGCAGCGTGGACGTCAGCGTCTGGATTCCAGGTCGTCCCAAAAGTGAGGTGCCCTGCTGGCAAAGAGGAGATGCAGGGGGGCGGGAGGTCGCGACGGTTGCTTCCGCGCGAGCGCGCGGCCTTGTCGCGGCGCTGGCGCTCGGTCCACTCGGTGGCCCTGGATTGCCCCGGTGCCCACGGGCGCTCACCCTCCTGGAGAACGCTCTTCATCCGCCGAAGCCGCACCGACGGGAAGGATGGTGGGGTGATGCAGGGCAGACGGCTCACGGGACCGGTCGAGGCGCTTCGCAACCTGTCGCTGTCGCTGGCGCGCCTCGCCGCGAGCGAGGCCGCGAGCGGCGCGGTGCATGGCTCGGCGGACGGGCTGCGCAAGGAACTGCCGGAGTTCGACGGGCAGTTGCGCGCGCTCCTCGAGGACGCGCTCACGGTGCTGGGGCGGCTGGCGCATGAGGCCGCCGAGCGCGAGCACGTGGCGCCGACGGTCGCGGCACATTCCCTGGCGGGGGCGGCCATGGCGGGCGCGCTGGAGGCGCTGTCGCGTGAGTGGAACGAGGGCGGTCTTCCCCTCCACGCCTTCATGGTGCGCCTCAGCCACCTCTTCGACGAGGCGTTGCTGTTCGCCCACTCCCGCACCGATGAGATCCGCAAGCCGGGGGAGCGGGCCCAGGCCATGGCCCGGGGCGTGGTGAAGGCGGCCACGGAGCAGCTTCATGAGTCCGTGCCGCGCCTCCTGGAGGATGCGCGGGCGCTGGCCCCGCTGGGGGAGGAGGTGGCCTCACGGGTGGGCCGGGGGCTGGTGGCCGGCCTCGAATCCAAGCTCCGGGAGGATTCCGGAGTGGGGGTGGGGCTGATGGAGCGCGCCGGCCGGGGCCTGGTGCGAGGCCTGTCGGCGGGCCTCCGGGAGGAGCTGGCGGCCAGCCCGGTGCCTTCGGGTGAAGCGCTGGTGGCCTCGGCGGAGAGGCTCGTGGAGCGCGGTGTCGCCGCGGCCGTCCGGAGCGCGGGGGATGCGCTCGCGGACGAAGCCACGCGCTGGCGGGAGGTCCCGGCGGAGGGGCGCCCCCTGCGTCGTGCGGGCCGGGAGTTCACGGCGGGCGTGCTGGAAGCCCTCGGCGCGAAGCTGCGCCTGCCGTTGCTGGCCATGGCGGGCGCTGGCAGTGCGCTCGTGGCCCTGGCCGTGGTGTCGGGGCGCCGGCGCAACGCGTGACAGTGCACCCGGGTGGGGCGGCCTTGCGCGTGAGGACTGTGCACTGCTTGCCGCGACGCGGTCAGTCTCCAGATTCAAGGTCAGCTGGAGGACGGGTCCTGGGGAAGGAAGCGTCGTCCGCCTGGGGAGGCCCGTCATGCAGCAGCAGCCGGAAGCAGTCGGGGAGGCGTCGCGCGCGGTGGAGGGTGTTTCGCTCCAGGAGGCGCGGGAGATTTCACGGGATGCGTTCATCTACGCCTACCCGATGCTCTACAACTACAAGACGCTGTACACGAACACGCAGGACACGCTGGCGTCGGGCTACACGGGAGGCTTCCAGCGCTTCCGTCACTACGCGCGGGTGTTCACGCCCCAGGACACGGACATCGTCACGCCGAACAACGACACGCCCTATTCGATGGCGTGGTTGGATTTGCGGCGCGAGCCCCTGGTGTTGCGTCTGCCGGAGGTGGCGAAGGACCGCTACAATGTCTTCCAGTTCTACGACCTGTTCCTCCAGAACTTCGCTTACCTGGGGGTGCGGACGACAGGCTTCAAGTCGGGCCGCTACCTCATCGCGGGGCCGGGCTGGGACGGGGTGGTGCCGTCGGACATGGACGGGGTGGTCCGCGCGGAGACGGAGCTGGTGGGCATCCTGGGGCGCACGTCGCTGTCGGGGGTGGAGGACCTGCCCCACCTGCGGGAGCTCCAGAAGCAATACGTGCTCACGCCCCTGTCGGAGTTCGCCGGAAGGCCGCCACCGCCGCCGGTGCCCCAGGGGGTGTTCCCGCCCTGGGAGGAGGCGCGGGCGTTGTCCTCGCGGTTCATCGGCTATGTGAACTTCCTCTTCCAGTTCATCCCGCCGGTCGCGGCCGAGCGCGCGTTGATGGAGCGCTTCGCGAGGATTGGGATGGGCGCGGGAAGGGTGTTCGCGCCGGAGGAGCTGCCGCGCGAATGGGTGGAGGCGCTGGAGGCGGGGGCAGAGGACGGGCTCCAGGCCATCGAGGAGGCGGAAGCCAGGACGACGAGCTCCCTGGGGCTGTTCGGGACGCGTGCATCGATGGGGCCCGACTACGTGCTGAAGCGCGCGGTGGGCGCGAGGATGGGCATCTACGGCAACTCCGCGGAGGAGGCCGTGTACGGAGGGACGCATCAGGATGCCCAGGGGCAGCCGCTGACGGGAGAGAAGTCGTATGTGCTGCGCTTCAACAAGGGCGGCCTGCCTCCGGTGAAGTTCTTCTGGTCGCTGACGCTGTACCGCCTGCCGGAGCGGGAGCTGGTGGAGAACCCGTTGGACCGCTACGCGTTGGGAGACCGGACGCCGGGGCTGAAGTACGGCGCGGATGGGTCCCTGTCGCTGTTCATCCAGCGGGAAGAGCCCACGGCACCGGAACAACGGGCCAACTGGCTGCCCGCGCCCGAAGGGCCCTTCACGCTCATCTATCGCTTCTACGGGCCGGATGAGCGGGTGCAGAAGGGGCAGTGGACGCTGCCGCCGGTGCGCGCGTTGGATGCGTAGGGTTCAGGGCATCTCCTGCCACGCGTGGAGGCGGACATGGATGGATTCGAGAATGCCTTCGCGCTCCTGCTGGATGGCGGGGGTGGGGCGCGGTCCCTGCCATTGGAACAGGTCCGGGAGTGGAAGCCCTCGGACGGCCCGCTCTGGCTGAACCTGCCTCCGGATCTGCCGGACCTGCCCCGTGTGCTGGAGAGGATGCTCCTCCTGCCTTCGGAAGTCCGGGACTCCCTGCTCGGGGAGGTGGGACGGGTGCGCATCGACGTCATCGGCGGGGAGCAGATCATCCTGCTCATGCAGCATCCCGACGCCGTGCGCACCGGCGCCCCCCAGAAGACGCTGCGCGCCTGGGTGTCGTCGGAGCACTGTGTCACCATCGCCCACGCGGACCAGCCCGCCATCGCGTCGCTGCGCCACAAGCTCGCCCAGGGCCATGGACCCCACTCCTCGGATCTGTTCCTTGCGTTGGCCAGCGCCGCGCTGGCCGAAGCCGCCCTGCGCCTCACCGAATTCGACGACACCCTCTCCGAACTGGAGACCCACTTCGAGGACCGTCGCGAGGAAGATGCCACCGCCGAGCGCCTGCGCAGGCTTCGCCGCAGCCTCGTGGAACAACGTCGCTTCGTCTCGCTCTCCCGCGACGCCATCGTGCGCGTCAGCCTGCTGGAGGTGGATTGGCTCCGCGTCCAGGACGCCCAGCTGCGGCAGAGCTCCGAGCGGGCCAGCTCCATTCTCAAGGAGCTGGATGCCCTGGTCGAGCGCGCCCGCATCCTCCGCGAGGACGAGAAGGCCCGGCAGGACGACAAGAGCCAGCACATCCTCTACCTGCTCACCATCATCTCCGGCGTCTTCCTGCCCCTGTCCTTCATCACCGGCCTCTTGGGCGTCAACCTGGGCGGCATCCCGGGCACGCAGTGGAACGGCGCGTTCCTGCTGCTGGTGCTCGTGCTCATCGTCCTCGCCGTCATGGAGTGGCGGGCCCTGCGCCGCCGTGAGCTCGTCTGAAGCAGGCGGGCCCCGCCAGCGGACAGAGTCCTGCGACCCTGGGGCCCATGTGCGCAGCCGCCACTTCCTCACCAGCTTCATCCCGGGCGCAGCGCAGGCGGGGAGAGCACATGGCGGGAGCTCGCACGCGCTGGAAGCTGCTCGGGCTCATGGGGGGCCTGTGCTGCGCCGCTTCATCCTTCGCACAGACGACGGGGGCCCCCATCCTCCTCACCGCGAACTGGAAGGCCGACAGCGCTCGCTGGGTCATCCCCTTTGGCGCGGGCGTGGGGAAGAATCTCAAGCTGGGCCGCCAGCCCCTCAATGGTTCCGTGAGCGCGTACTACAACGCCGTGCGCCCCGATGGCGCACCGGACTGGCAGCTCCGCGCCCAGCTCGCCTTCCTGTTTCCGGAGGGCAAGCCGAAGTCGTCCTCGTCGCCCCCCTGAGGGCGCTCCTTCACACGGACGGGCACAGCAGGCCCTCCCCGCGTCCCCTCCAGGTCGCGTTGTGAAGTCTCCGTTCCGGTCCCACCCTCCTGGGGTCGGTGTCTGGGATTGCGCGAAGGGGAGGTGACCGTGGCTCGATTCACGCGGAATGGCTTGTCAGGACAGGTCTGCCTGCTCTGGGCGCTCACGCTGCTGGTGGCGGTTCCCGTCCAGGCGCTCGCGGCGGATCCGCTGCCCTCCTGGAACGACGGCCCGGTGAAACAGTCCATCATCGACTTCGTCACCCGCTCCACCACCGAGGGCAGCCCCGGCTTCATCCCCCCGGAAGAGCGCATCGCCACCTTCGACAACGACGGCACGCTCTGGCAGGAGCAGCCCGTCGTGCAGGGCGCCTTCTTGAAGGAACAGGTCAAGGCCCTCGTGAAGGAGGATGCGTCGCTCGCGCTCAAGCAGCCCTTCAAGGCCGTGCTGGAAGGGGACCTGGCCTTGCTTTCGACGATGGACGAGCCTGAGTTGATGGCGCTGTTCGCGGCCACCCACAAGGGCACGACGCAGGAGGAGTTCGCCGCCGAGGCGCGGGCCTTCTTCAAGACCGCCCGCCACCCGAAGTTCGGCGTGCCGTACACGCAGCTGGCCTACGCGCCCATGCTGGAGTTGCTCCAGTACCTGCGCGCCCACGGCTTCCAGACGTGGATCAGCTCCGGTGGCGGCACCGACTTCATGCGCGTCATCTCCGAGCGCACCTACGGCATCCCGCCCCAGCAGGTCATCGGCAGCGACTTGAAGGAACACTTCGACGACCAGGGCGGCCATCCCGTGCTGCGGCGCGAGGCGAAGGTGGAGCACATCAATGACAAGGCGGGCAAGCCGGTGGGCATCCAAGAGCGCATCGGACGGCGCCCGGTGTTCGCCGCGGGCAACGTGCGTTCGGGCGGGGACATCCAGATGCTCCAGTACACGAAGGAGCAACCGCGCGCGGGCTTCGCCCTGCTCATCAACCACGACGACGCGGCGCGGGAGTTCGCCTACCAGGAGAAGAACGACGCCTCGCTGAAGGCCGCGCGCGCGGGTGGCTGGACGGTGGTCAGCATGCGCCAGGACTGGAAGCGCATCTTCCCGGAGGGACGCTGATGCATGCCCTGCAAGCCATCATCGGCTTCCTGTTGTCGAGCTTCATCATCGCGCTGGGCCTGACGCAGGGCCTGGCGTGGCGCCTGGGGGACCTGGGCCGGGGGGTGCGGCAGCCGGCGTTCAAGCGGGGGCTGCTGGTGTCGCTGGTGGCGGTGCCGGTGCTGTCCGTGCTCGTGGCCAAGGTGCTGCCCCTGCAACCCGTCGCGGCGGGTGTCATCGCGTTGATGGCGTTCTGCCCGGGCCTGCCCATGGCGCTCAACGTCGTCTCCCATGAGAAGGGGAACCTGTCGCTGACCCTGGCGCTTTCCGTCACCCTGTCGCTCATCGCCATCCTGGCGATGCCGCTGTCGCTGGCCCTGCTGGGCAGGCTGTTCCCGGTGTCCATCCAGCCGCCGCCGCATGGTGTGCTCCTGGCCAAGGTCATCCTCCCGTTCCTCGTGCCGTTCC
This sequence comes from Corallococcus sp. bb12-1, assembly GCF_026626765.1. Taxonomy (NCBI): domain Bacteria; kingdom Pseudomonadati; phylum Myxococcota; class Myxococcia; order Myxococcales; family Myxococcaceae; genus Corallococcus; species Corallococcus sp. bb12-1. The sequence continues at coordinate 74,815 of NZ_JAPNJZ010000031.1, forward strand.
TGCTGGGGATTGGCCTCCAGAAGCTGTCACCCCTCTGGGCGCGGCGACTGCTCAAGCCCGCGAAGCTCTTCTTCAACGTCGCGCTGGGCGCGGCGGCGCTGCTGATGATCTTCGCCGGCATCCCGATGTTGAAGGACCTCCAATTCTGGGGCTTCGTCGCGATGTTCGTGGTGACGCTGGGCTCGGCGGCGATGGGCCACGTGGCGGGCAGGCCCCGGCCTCAAGACAGCACGGCGCTGGCCATCTCCGCCGTCTTCGGCAACCCGGCCTTCGCCTTCGCCCTGGGCGGCAGCACCTACCCGATGAAGAGCCTGCTGGGCATCATGGGCCTGTACCTGCTGGTGCGCACCGTGGCGCTGTTGCCGTATCAAATCTGGAACAAGCGCCACCAGAAGGCTGAGCGCGGAGGCGGGACGTCGCTGCCGTCGGGCAGGCGGGCCCACGCTTGAGCGGGCCTGTCATGCGCGCAAGGCACCCGGGTGGGCGATGCCACGGGCCGCGCGCGTCCCCACCCTTCCTCCGGAAGGGAGCCGTGCACACGCGGTGAGCCAGGCGCCGGTGGACGCGGTGCCGGAGGGGGACGGGCCATGAAGCTGTCATCGGCCACGCTCGGCCACGTCCTGCGGCGCGCGCTGCCTGGCGTCGAGCAGGCGCGGACGTATCAGAAGCGGTGGCTGCGCGCGGACGTGCTGGCCGCGCTCACCGTGGGGGCCATGCTCATTCCACAGGGGATGGCCTACGCGCAGATCGTCGGCGTGCGCCCCGTGGCCGGGCTGTACGCGGGCGTCTTCGCGATGCTGGCCTACGCGCTGTTGGGTCCGTCACGCCACCTGCTCCTGGGGCCGGAGGCGGGCGCCGCCATCCTCACCGCGACCGCGCTGGCGCCGGTGGTGTCGGGCGGAGCTCCGGAGCGGCTGGCGTCGCTCGCGGCCCTGCTGGCGCTGATGGTGGGCGGAATCAGTCTCATCGGTGGATTGTGCCGGGCGGGGGCGCTGGCGGACTTCCTGTCGCGGCCCATCCTCATCGGCTACATCAACGGCGCGGCGCTCATCATCATCGGCAGTCAGCTGGCGCGGATGCTGGGGCTGGAGCGCAAGTCGAACCAGTTCACGGGGCAGCTCTGGGAGGTGGCGAAGAACCTGGGCCGCACGCACGTGCCCACGCTGCTCTTGGGCCTGGGCATCGTCGCGGCGCTGGTGGCGATGCGCCGCTTCCTGCCGCGCTGGCCCGCGCCGCTGGTCATGGTGGTGCTCACCACGCTGGCGACCTCGGTGTTCGCACTGGAGCACGGGGGCATGAAGGTGGTGGGGACAATCTCCGCGGCGGCGCCTGCCTTCGGACTGCCCTCGGTGGGCTTCGCGGACTTCCGCGCGTTGCTGCCGGCGGCGTTCAGCCTCGCGCTGGTGAACTACGCGGGTTCCGTGCTCACGGGACGCATCTACGCGGACCGGTTCGGCTACCGCCTGGACACGAACCAGGAGTTCTTCGGACAGGCGGCGGCGAACCTCGTGACGGGCCTCACGCAGGGGTTCCCGGTGACGGGCAGCGATTCGCGCACGGCGGTGAACGCGTCCATGAAGGGGCGCACGCAGCTGGTGGGCGTGGGCGCGGCGGGGGTGGTGCTGGTGTTCACGCTGTTCTTCACGCCGCTGCTGGCGAAGCTGCCCCTGGTGACGCTGGGGGCCATCGTCATCGTCGCGGCGGTGTACCTGCTGGAGGTGCAGCCCATCATCCGGCTGTGGCGCGTGCGGCCGGTGGAGGCGGTGCTCGCGGTGGTGACGATGCTGGGCGTGCTGATGCTGGGCATCCTGCAGGGAATCCTCATCGCGGTGGCGCTGTCGTTGGTGGACCTCATCCGCCGCGCCGCCCATCCCCACGACGCCGTCCTGGGCGAGCGCGAGGGTGTGCCGGGCTGGCATGACGTGGAGGGCCACGCGGACGCGGAGACGGTGCCCGGGCTCGTCGTCTACCGCTTCGACGCGCCCCTCTTCTTCGCCAACGCCCGCTTCCTGCGCGAACAGGTGCGCAAGCTGGTGGCCGAGTCCCGCGTCCCGGTGAAGTGGTTCGTGCTGGATGCGTCCTCCGTGTTCGACCTGGACGTCACCGCGGCGGAAGGGCTGGAGAAGCTGAGACGCGAACTGGAGGGCGAGGGCATCGTGCTCGCCGTGGCCCAGGCCCGGGCGCCGATGCGCTCGATGCTCCGGCGCTCGGGACTGCTCGCGCAAATCGGGAAGGACCGACTCTTTCCCACCGTGGGCGCGTCGGTGCGTGCGTTCCAGGCGGAGGAGGGACCGCGGGAGGCCGTCATGGCAGAGGACGCCCGGCCCCCTCCGGTGCACTGACGCCATGGCACGCACGACCCGGTGGGGCAGGGGAGCGGCGTTGGGGGTCGGGGTGCTGCTGTCCGCGACGGCGCTGGCGCAGGACGCGCACTACAACACGCGGCAGTTCGGCGACCGGGCCTGGCTGCTGGGGGGCGCGTTCGTGGGGGGCCCGGACGACATCAGCGCTGTCTATTACAACCCCGGGGCGTTGGGCCTCCTGACCGCGCCGGAGCTGGAGCTCACCGGCAGCGTGTACGAATACACGCGCGTCACCGTGGTGGACGGGCTGGGGTCGGGCAGGAACCTGGGCCTGTCCGACGTGAGCGCGGTGCCGTCGCTGATCGCGGGCTCGTTCCGCTTCGACTTCCTGGGCAAGTCCCAGCTGGCCTATTCGCTGCTCACGCGGCAGGGCTTCTCCTACAGCATGGAGACGCGGGGCGTGCACGCGGGCACGGACCTGGCGGGTGTGACCGGGATGAATGCGCTGTCCACCGACGTGCAGTTGGACCAGTCCGTGCACGAATACTGGGCGGGCCTTTCCTGGGCCCTGCCCGTGAGCAAGCGCCTGGGCGTGGGCCTCAGTCCCTTCCTCGCGTTCCGTGAGCAGGAATTGAGCGTCCAGGTGCTCGCCGAGGGCTCCGGTGACGCGGGCCAGCGCCTGCTGGCGACGCTGGGACGCGACGTCCAGCTCCGGCACATCCGTCTGTTGTTGAAGCTGGGCGCAAGCTACCAGCAGGCACCGTGGGCGGTGGGCCTGACGGTGACGACGCCGAGCGTGGGGCTCTGGGGGCAGGGCTCGACGGGTTATGAGCGCTCCATCGTCACGCCGGGGTTCGACACCGGCTCGGCGCCGGCGTCCGTGTTCAACTTCCAGGACGGGCTGCGGGGGCACTTCCGCAATCCGTGGTCCGCGGCGTTGGGCGTGAGCCGGACGTTCAGCCGCTCCACCGTGCACCTGTCCGTGGAGGGCTTCGCCCGACTGGCGCCCTTCACGCTCGTGGACAGCGCTCCCTTCGTTCCGCTGGACTCGTCGGAGGTCATCGACCCGGACTTCGACGTGGCGCTCGCGCCCGTGGTGAACGTGGCGCTGGGGCTGGAGCAACGGCTGGGGGCGAAGGTGCGGGGGTATCTGAGCGGTCACACGGACTTCAGCGCGCTGGCGAACACGCCGGGGGCCAATGCCTCGCTCGCGGGATGGGATTTGTATCACGCGTCCACGGGCTTCCATTTCCTGGTGGGTCGTTCGCGCTTCACGCTGGGAACCGACGTGGCATGGGGCGGCAAGCGCACGGACCGACTGTCGGACGCGCTCCAGCAGGCGGGTGTGTCCGCGCCCGAGCAGAGCCACCAGATCCGCTACTTCCAGGCCACCGTGGTGATTGGCATCAGCCTCTCGTTCATCGACAAGCGGGAGACGGGCGGCGAGGTCGGCGCGGGTGACGACAGCGATGCGGAGGCGAAATGAGGCGGGAGCACGAAACGGACATGCCGGTGGATGAAGAGGCCACGTCGGCCTTCCTGCTCGACCTCGCGAGGGCCCTGCACCTGGCCTACCAGCCGTCGCTCCTGGTGGAGGCGCGCGTGAGACGGGCGGCGAAGGCCTGGGGGCTCCAGGTGGAGGTCTTCACGCTCCAGAGTCTGGCGATGACGGAGGTGGTGTCCGCAGGGCGTCCCCGCGTGGCCTTCGCGCGGCTGCCCTTCAACCCGCACTGGAACCTGGGCCGGGCCGCGGCGTTGCTGAGGTTGTCGGACCGCATCGCGCAAGGGGGCGTGCGGCTGCCCGAGGCCCGAGCGGAGCTGGACCGCATCGTGGCCACGCATTCGCCGTATCCCGAATGGCTCGTGTTCCTGGCGTACGGCGTCTACGGCGCGGCGGTCGCCGCCCGGGTGGGTGGGGCGTGGCTGGAGATGGGCGTGGCGTTCGTGGTGGGCGTCCTCGCGGGCGTCATCCACTACGGCACGTTGCGCTCGCAGCGTCTGGATTTGCAGAAGAGCTTCGTGGCGGCGTTCGTGGGCACGCTGGTGGCGTTCGGCTTCACGCTGGTCCTGCCGTCGTCCGACGCCTTGCGAGCCCTGTTCGGAGGTGTGACGTTGCTGGTGCCCGCGATGGTGGTGACGCTGGGCTCGTTGGAGCTGGCCACCGAGTCGGTGGAGGCGGGCCTGCCCCGGCTCACCTATGGCCTGCTGCGCTTCCTGATGATGGGGGTGGGCATCACGGCGGCGGGGACGCTCTGGGAATTTTTCCTTCCGCTGCCGCCCCACTTCGCGGCGCAGGCGCTGCCTCCGCTCGTCACGCTGGTGCTGGTAGGCATTGGCGGCGTGGCGCTGACGGTGTGCATGTCCGGACGGCCGCGGGACGTGGGGTGGATCGTCTGCGGGGTGTTGATTGCCTACGCGACGCAGGCGGCGGCGAAGGCGGTGCTCGGGGACAAGGGCAGTCCGCTGGTGTCCGCGTTCGTGCTGGGCGTGGCGGGGTTGCTCTATGGGCGCGGGAAGGACCGGATGCCGATGACCGTCATCATGCCGGGGCTGTTGCAACTGGCGCCGGGGTTCGTCGGAACGCAGGCCCTCGTCGCGCTCTTGGGCGCGGGGGGCGCGGGCGCGAAAGCCCGGCTGTTCGACGTGTTGCTGGTGGCGCTCCAACTGGTGCTGGGCCTGGTGTTCGCCACGGTGGTGGTGCCGCCGCGCTTCTCCGTGGACCGGGAGGACCCGGTCCCGCCTCGGGCTGGCAGCGCGTAGTGGCTACGGGGTGGGAGGCCGCACGATGCAGCGGAAGCCGATGTGGCTGGCCCCGCTGTCCACGGCCTGGGGCGAGCGCGCCGCGGGGCGGTAGCGGCGGCAGTAGTTGGGCGCGCACAGGTGGCTGCCCCCCTTGAGCACGCGGCGCGGGATGGGCACGGCGGGCGTGAAGGGATCCTGGCTCCCCGACGGCGTAGCGGGGCCGCGCGGGTTGACGGGGATGCAGCACGCCTTGCCCTTGTTGCCCTGGTGGCGCTCCTGGAACCAGTCGGAGGTCCATTCCCAGACATTGCCGGCCATCTCATGCAGGCCGTAGCCATTGGGAGGGAAGGCACCGACGGGGCAGGTGCCTTCGTGGCCGTCCTCGCGCAGGTTCTGCCAGGGGAAGTAGCCCTGCCAGGTGTTGGCGCGGTGTTCGCCGCCAGGGATGAAGTCATTGCCCCAGCAGAACTCATTGCGGTCCAGGCCTCCGCGCGCGGCGCGTTCCCACTCCGCCTCGGTGGGAAGGGCCTTGCCGGCCCAGGTGGCATAGGCCTCCGCGTCCTCGTAGGCGATGTGGACGACAGGGTGGTCGCGGCGGTGTTTCACGGAGGAGCGGCGGCCCTCCGGGTGTTTCCAACAGGCCTCGGGGACGTAGCTCCACCAGTTCGCCACGTTGCTCAGGTCCACGGGCCCCTTCGCCTTCTGGAAGACGAGTGAGCCGGGGACGAGTGTCTCTGGAGAAGCGCCGGGGTAGTCCGCCGGGTTGAGCGGGCGCTGCGCGACGGTGACGTAGCCGGTGGCTTCCACGAAGCGGGCGAACTGCTCGTTGGTCACGGTGTGCTTGTCCATCCAGAAGCCGGAGACGGTCACCTGATGGGCGGGGGCCTCTTCTGGATAGTGGTGGTCGGAGCCCATCCAGAACATGCCGCCGGGGACCCAGACCATGTCCGGGGAGGGGGCGCGGCCGGGCCGCTGGGAGGTGTCGGTGGTGGGCCCGGTGTCGGGAACCACGGCGGAACCGCTGAGGTCTTCGTCCCTGTGCATGGCATGGCCCCCGGAGGACGCAGGGTCCTCCGACGACAAGATCCGACGCGCGGCGGGGAATGACACTCGCGCCGGGGGCCGGCGGGTGTGTCGTGCAGTGATTGATGGAGCGGCTGCAGGTTCATCTACCGCGCGGAGGTCGCGGGTGTCTGACGAGTGGAGTACTCCGCTGCGAGCGGTTTGCGACTGGCCCTGCCGCGCAGGAGCGCGAGCGCATGGATGCTCTCGTGCACAATGGCTCTGGGCGGTTGCTCCCATCATGCCCAACGGCCCGATCGCCGCACCTACGTTATTAAGGAGTTCACGTCTCAGGAGGAGGCGGATGGGTGGTTGACCAGTGGGAAGGCTGTTGACGGTGATCTTGTCAGGATCTCGGGGCAGGGCTTTCAGGTCATCCAACTGCCCAAAGGTTTGAAGTTCCTTCGAACGCCACTGCCGGAAGAGCTGGGTCCTCCGGGCTCGAAGGTCCACGGGCGGTGACGGCTCGCTCCCGTCACCGCCCGCGAAGGACCGTTGCTACGTGTGCGACTGCTGGGCGCGGTGGATGAACTGCTCCACCTCATTGGCCAGCGACAGCACCTGGTCCCCGATGCTCGGCTGGTCCTTCTGCTTGCGCGCCTCCTCGAGCTTCTCCTTCACGCGCTCCTTCATCGGCCCGATGCTCAGGCTGCCCGGGGCCTGGCTGGGCAGGAACTCGATGAGGCTCTCCGCGAACTTCTTCACCAGCATCTGCGCGGGCACGAACGTGAACATGCGCTCGCCGTACCACGACGTGTACATGCCGGAGTGCGGCCCGTACTCGAATGGATCCGAGCGCAGGTTGATGAGGTAGGGCCACGCCGGGTTGAAGCGCTTGCCGCTGAACCACATGTCCGGGCCTTCGCCGTCCTGGTAGCTGAAGATGATCTTCCAGTCGTCGTACCTCACCGCCGCGAGGTTGCCGCTGTCGAGCACGTAGATGAACTCGTGCCGGTCGCCCGGCGCCGTGCCCGCCAGCAGCGCGTTCATGTCATAGCCATCCAGGTGGACCTTGAAGGTCTTGTCCCCCACCTTGTAGCCCTGCTTGCACTTCTCCACGAGGTCCGTGGCGCCGCCCGCCGCCGCCACCATCGTGGGCATCCAGTCCTCATGCGCGAAGATGTCGTTGATGACGCGTCCCGGCTCCACCACGCCCGGCCAGCGCACCACGCACGGCACGCGCACGCCGCCCTCCCACGTCGAACCCTTCTCGCCGCGGAAGGGGCTGTTGCCGCCGTCCGGCCAGCCCATCTTCTGCACGCCGTTGTCGCTGGAGAACACCACCATCGTGTTGTCCGCGATGCCCAGCTCGTCCAGCTTGGCCAGCATCACCCCGACGATGTCATCCAGCTCGCGCATCGCGTCCGCGTAGAGACCGTAGCCCGTCACGTTCTGGTACTTCTCCTGGAGGTAGGTCCACACGTGGTTGCGCGTGGTGTTGTGCCAGAGGAAGAAGGGCTTGCCCTCCTTCACCGCGCGCTCCATGAAGTCCAGCGTGCCCTTGAGAAACTCGCCGTCCACCGTCTCCATGCGCTTCTTCGTCAGCGCGCCCGTGTCCTCGATGCGCTGCTTGCCCACGGGCCCCCATCGCGGATCCTCGGTGACGTCATCGCGGTCGGTGGCGTAGGTGTGCAGTACGCCGCGCGGACCGAAGCGCGCCTTGAAGGCCGGGTCCTTCGGGTAGTCGGGGCACTCCGGTTCGTTCTCCGCGTTCAGGTGGTAGAGATTGCCGAAGAACTCGTCGAACCCGTGCATCGTCGGCAGGTAGGGATTGGAGTCGCCCAGGTGGTTCTTGCCGAAGTGGCCGCAGGTGTAGCCCAGCGGCTTGAGCATCTCCGCGATGGTGGGGTCGGAGTCCTGCAGGCCATACTTCGCCCCCGGCATGCCGATGGTGGTGAGCCCCGTGCGCAGCGGGTTCATGCCCGTGATGAACGCCGCGCGGCCCGCGGTGCAGCTCTGCTGGCCGTAGCAGTCCGTCATCAGCGCGCCTTCCTTCGCGATGCGGTCGATGTTGGGCGTCTTGTAGCCCATCATCCCCTGGTTGTAGGCGCTGACGTTCCAGAAGCCGATGTCGTCGCCCCAGATGACCAGGATGTTGGGTTTGCGCTTCCCCTGCTTGCCGTGTCCGTTGCCGTTGCCCGTGGGCTTCTTGCCAACGCTCGCCATGTGTTGCCCCCTCCGCGGTTTGACTGCCGTACAAGGTGCGGCCTGCTTCCAGTGCGCGCGCCGTCCCCGGGTCGCGGACGGGCGTCCCTTGCGGTGCTCCGCACGGTCCCTGTTGCGCTCAGTGCCGGGTGCCCCGGGGGTCGTCGTCCCCGGACGGGGCATGCGGCAGGTGATTCAGCAATTCACGCATCCGCCTGTCTGCTTCATCCAGGCGGACGAGCAGGTCCTCCTGCCGGTGGCGCTCCTCGCCGTGCAGCCCCGCGCCCGCTTCGTCCACGCGGCTGCGGACCAGATACAGCCCGTCGCGGATGAGGCGCCACTCCTGCCATGCCTGGGATTCGTGGTGCGCCATCCACGCCTCCACGCCCGCGGTCACCTGCGGGTAGACGTGCTCGCGGCCCACCTTCGCCAGCACGCCGGTGCGCTCCAGCATCCGCCAGGTCGGCCGGTGCACGCGCGCCAGGGCCAGGGTGATGCCCCGGTGGGACAGGTCCTCGTGCAGGCCGGCGAGCATGTCCGCGCCCGGCACGTCCAGGTCGTCCGTCAGCTCCAGGTCCAGCAGCACCTCTCGCACCGGCACGTCAGCGTCGCGCACGCGGGCGAGCACCTCGTCCCGGAGCGAGGTGGCGTTGGCGAAGAAGAGCCCTTCCTCGGGCCGGAAGACGTGCAGGCCGGGCAGGGTGATGGCGGAGGCCTCACGGTGCGTGGCCGCCAGGTCCAGCGTCCCTGGCACGCGTCCCAGTTCGCTCATGCGCGGCTGGCTGGCGCGGTAGACGGTGAGGAACAGCGACACGCCCACGGCGATGAGCAGCCCGGGCAGCACGTCGAAGGCCAGCACGCCCAGCAGCGCCACGCCCGCGCCCAGGAAGTCCGCGCGGCGCAGGCGGAAGAGCCGCACCAGCTCCTTCACGTCCATCATCCCCAGGATGGCCACCACGACGATGGCGCCCAGCGTGGCCTCCGGCAGCGCGCGGAACAGGCCGGTGAGGAAGAGCGCTACCAACAGCGTCAGGCCCGCCGTCACCAGCGAGGCCACCTGCGTGGTGGAGCCCGCCTGGTCGTTGGCGGCGGACTTGGACAGGCTGCACCCCATGGCAAAGCCCCGGAACAGACCGCCGCCCACGTTCGCGGCGCCCAGGCCCACCAGCTCCCGATTGGGGTCCACCTCGTAGCCGTGCTTCGCGGCGAACATGCGCGCGGGCCCGATGGCCTCCGCGAACGCCACCAGCGCGATGCCACACGCGCCGGGCAAGAGCCCCAGCAGGTCCTTCAAGCCCACGCCCTGCGGGAGCTGGGGCGACACGAGCCCGGAGGGGATGGGGCCCACGATGGCCACCCCCCTCGCGTCCAGGTGCAGTACGGCGGAGACGACGATGCCCAGCACCAGCACCGCGAGCGCTGCCGGGATGCGCCGGGACATCCGTCCCAACAGCAACAGCGCCGCGATGCTCGCCGCGCCTACCACGAGCGTCAGGACATGCGTCTGCCCCAGGTGCGTGAAGATGAATTCCAGGCGTTCGAAGAAGCCGCCCTTGGCGCCTTCGATGCCGAGGATTTTCGGCACCTGCTTGATGGCGATGATGAGCGCCAGCCCGAACACGAAGCCGCTGAGCACGGAGGCGGAGAAGAACTGCGCGATGCGGCCCAGCTTCAACACGCCCGCGAGCGCCGCGACAGCGCCCGCCAGCAGGGCCAGCGCGGCGGTGAGGGCCACGAAGCGCGGCGAGCCCTGTTGCGCCATCGCGCCCACCGTGGCGGCGGAGAGCACCGACACGCTGGCGGACACCGCGACGATGAGCTGCCGGGAGCTGCCGAACAGCGCGTAGAGCGCCAGCGCCGCCGGGGTGGAGTACAGCGCCGTCTGCGGTGGCAGGCCGGCGAGCTGCGCATACGCCATGCCCTCCGGGATGTGCAGCGCCGTCACCGTGAGCGCGCCCACCAGGTCCTTCTTCAGGCGAGTCGTGTCATAGCCCCGCAGCGAGGCGATGAAGGGACTGACGCGGGCGAGCCATGACGAACCGGTCCGCTCGGAGGTGTGGCGCGAGGCGTGTCCCATGGGGACGAGGTGGACACCCCTCCCGACGTGGACATCGTCCTCCTGGAATGGGCAGCCGGGCCGTCAGGCGTTGCCCGTGTCCGTGGCCGGTCAGAAGATGTAGCGCAGGATGAGCTGCGCATAGGTGAGCGTGGTGTCGTCTGACTCCAGCGTCTGGCCGTCCGCGGTCAGGGTGCGACGGGGCTCCGCGTCGAGCGTGGCCGCCGCGCCCAGGCCCACCTGGAGGTGTGGCCGGCCGGAGTAGTAGACGCCCAGCGCCAGGCTGTGCGAGTTGAGCGTGTGGTCGGGCAGGTCCACCTCCGTCCGCCATCCGGTGGTGAAGAGGTATTCGCCCATCACCGCGATGGGGATGCCCAATGGGGGGCCCATGTCCGCCGTCAGCGCCGCGGCCAGGTTGACGCGAGCCACTTCCGTCTTCTGCTCCACGCGGCCGCCCACGACGGCGTCGAAGGGCTTGCTCGTCCGCCACGCGTAGTCGGCGACGGCGGAGGCCTGGAGGGAGAAGGCAGGCCCCAGGGCCTGCGCCAGGAACAAGCCGCCCGTGACGGACTTCTCGGTCCCGGGCACCAGCAGGTACTCCCGGGCCTGTCCATTCAATGCATCGTCCAGAGTCAGCAGGGGATTGTTGGTGATGGCCTGGATGAAGGGCAGCAGCGTCAACTGGCGTTCCTTGGTGAGGCCGCCCACGGCGCGCAGGGTGAGCTGGGTGCCGCTGGCTTCACCGCGCAGCAATCGCACCCCCACGCCCGCCTGCCCCACGGAGTCGAGCGAGCCGCCGTCCGTGACCAGCGACACCACGTTCGCCCCGAGGACGCTCGTGGCCCGTGCGAAGACGCTCAGGTCCAGCCAGTCCGTGAGGCGCAGGCCCAGGTCCAGCGTGGACTGCACGCCGAGCAGCCACAGGTCCCGCCGGTCGACGCCGGTGGGCATGGCGGGCACGCTGTAGCGCGCCACCCCCTCGCGGACGCCCACGTGCGTGGTGATCAGCGCGCTCTGCTGGAGGATGGGCAACTGGAAGGTGTGGCCGCCCAACTGTCGCCCGCGCGGGGGCGTGTCCTCGTCCGACGACACCGCCCTGGCGGTCATCACCGGAGCAAGCAGCAGGCCCAGGGCCATGAGCAGGGTTCGCATGCCCGGCAACCTGCGAAGACGAAGGCGGCGCGGGTATTGCCCGCGCCGCCCTTGCGCCCGTTGTCGGCAAGACGCTCATCCCATCAGCGCGAAGAGGTAGCAGATGAGCGTGAGCAGCAGGTTCGACACCGCGAACGTCACCGGGTAGCCGATGGCTGGGATGATGCTGTGGGTGGCCTCCTGCGCGGCGCGCATGCCGGCGCTGTTGCAGCGCGCGCCCGCCACGGCGCCCATGAGGACGGCGGTGTTCATCTTCATCACGTACTGGCCCACCGCCCACGCGACGATGGGCGGCACCAGCGCGGCGACGACGCCGATGATGAGGATGGGCGCCAGGGTGCCACCCGCGACGGCGCTCGCCACGCCCGCGCCCGCGTTGATGCCCAGGATGGCGATGAAGACGTTGAGGCCCAAATCCTCCAGCAGCTCGCGCGCCGCCTCGGGAAAGGGGCCGCCCAAAGCCGGGTTGTGGGTGCGCAGGATGCTCAGCCCGATGCTCACGATGAGCAGGCCCACCGCGGAGCCCAGGCTGAACTTCACCCCGCCCACGGGGACGGAGAGGGCCCCCAGGAAGGCGCCCAGCGACACGCCCAGCGCCAGGGTGATGATGTCCGTCACGAGGCTGGGTCGCACCACGCGCCCCACGCGCTTCTGGAGCATGTCCAGGCGACGGCGGCTGCCGGTGACGCGCAGCACGTCGCCCCGGCGGATGACCGCGTCGCGGGCGATGGGCAGCTCGTCGCCGCCGCGAAACATCGCGTTGAGGTAGAGGCCGTGGCCCTCCTGGCTGGCGATGTCCCCCAGGGAGCGGCCCACGAGGTCCGACTTGTGCGCGACGATCTCCAGCGTCTCGAAGCGGACGTCGCGCAGCCGCGAGTCATCCACCTCCGGACCGATGCGTTGGGGCCCCATCATCAAGAGGCCCACCGGCCCGGCCACGGCGACCTCGTCCCCCCGGTGCAGCACGAGGCCGTCCTCGGGCACGTAGATGCGGCCCGCGTGCAGCACCCGTTCGATGCCGGCGCGCGGGGCCAGATGGCTCAGTTGCTTCAGCGAGCGGCCATCCACCTCCGGGTTCTCCACGCGGAACACGCGCACGTCCACCGGCATGCTGCCCCGGAGGAAGGACTCGGCGGTGCCGGGCAGCGCGGACTGCTGTTCGCCCGCGAGCACCTTCTCCATCGCCTTGGCGTCCGCCACCGCGTCCCGGCCGAACAGCTTCGGGAGCACCTTCGCCATCACGGTGAAGAGCACCATGCTGACGGAGTAGAGCAGCGCGTAGGACGTCGTCAGGTTCGCGCGGGCCTGCTCCAGCGTCGCGCCGCCGGTGAGCTTCACCGCGCCGCTGGCCAGCGCCGACTGCGCCGCGCCGAAGCCCGGCGTGGCGGTGTTCGCTCCGGACAGGATGCCGGCCAGCAGACCCGGCTGGAGGTGGAAGACGAACTTCGACAGGTACACCAGCAGCGACGACAGCAGCGGCACCAGCAGCGCCAGCAGCAGCAGGTGCCGCCCCTCACGCTGGATGCCGCCAATGAACTGCGGCCCCACCTTCATGCCGATGGCGAAGATGAAGAGGTTGAAGAACACCGTGCTGGTGAACTCCGGAATGGCATACGCGATGTGGAACGCCTGGAAGGCCCAGACGCTCACCACCAGCCCCAGGAGCAGCGTGGCCGCGGTGGAGCCCAGCCCCACGCCCTTCACCTGCACCTTCCCCAGCGCGTAGCCGCCCGCGACGATGAGGAACAGCAGGATGAAGGGCTGCTTGCCCAGGGCGTTGAGCATCCCGCCGAAGAGGCCATGCGGGTGGGGCTGGCTCGCGGCGGGAGCGCTCCCCTGGGCGAAGGCGACGACCGCCAGGCCCAGGGCCGCCGCTCCCACCAGCAGCGCGGTGTGGCGTGTGATGACTCGCATGAGGGCTCCCTTGCCCTGAAGCTCAGTGGTGGTAACCGGAGGCTTCCTGCTTCGACATGGGCGTGCTCACCGGGTGGCGGCGGAAGTGTTCGATGCAGCCGATGAGGTCGTGCACCAGCAGCGTGGCCAGGTCCCGGCTGACGCCGTGGCGCACCAGCACCCGCTGCACCACCAGTTCCTGGAGGTCCGCGGGCATGGGGTAGGCAGGCACCTGCCAGCCGCGCTCGCGCATCCGGTCCGCCAGGTCATAGAGCGTGAAGCCGGGATTCACTCCGTCCTTCATCTTCCAGCACACGCCGGGCACGCCGCCCCGGCCGTCGTAGAGGATGTCGAAGAGGCCAATCTGTTCGATGGCCAGCGCCATGAAGTTCGCGGTGTCCGAACAGGCCTGATGGACGCGCCGGTAGCCTTCCTTCCCCAGCCGGAGGAAGTTGTAGTACTGGACGACGATCTGCCCGCCCGGCCGCGAGAAGTTCAGCGCGAACGTCGGCATGTCCCCGCCCAGGTAGTCCACGCGGAAGATGAGCTCGTCCGGCAGGTCGCTCTTGTCGCGCCACACCGCCCAGCCGCAGCCCAGCGGCGTCAGCCCGAACTTGTGGCCGGAGGCGTTGATGGACTTCACCCGTTCGATGCGGAAATCCCAGACGACGTCCGGGTGGATGAACGGCGCGATGAAGCCACCGCTCGCCGCGTCCACGTGGATGGGGATGTCCAGGCCCGTGCGGCGCTGGAGGTCGTCCAGCGCGTCTGCGATGTCCTTCACCGGCTCGTAGACGAGGTTGAAGGTGATGCCCAGCGTGGGCACCACACCGATGGTGTTCTCGTCGCAGTACTTGAGCACCTGCTCGGCCGTCATCGTCGTGCGGCCGGGGGCGAGCGGCACCTGGCGCAGCTCCACGTCGAAGTAGCGCGCGAACTTGTGCCAGCAGATCTGCACCGGGCCGCAGATGAGGTTGGGCTTGTCCGTGGGCTTGCCTTCCGCCTCGCGGCGCTTGCGCCAGCGCCACTTGAGCGCCAGGCCCCCCAGCATCGCGGCCTCGCTGGAGCCGGTGGTGGAGGTGCCCACGGTGTCGTTCGCTTCGGGCGAATGCCAGAGGTCGGCGAGCATGTTCACGCAGCGCGTTTCAATCTCCGCGGTCTGCGGGTACTCGTCCTTGTCGATCATGTTCTTGTCCAGGCACTCATCCATCAGCCGGTGCACCTGGGGTTCGGCCCAGGTCTGGCAGAAGGTGGCCAGGTTCTGCCGGGAGTTGCCGTCCAGCAGCAGCTCGTCGTGGACCACCGCGTAGGCATGGTCCGCGCTGTGCTCGCCGTCGGGGATGCGGAACTTGGGCATCGGGACGGACAGGTCGGGCGACGCATAGACGTCATCGTTGATGCGGTCGCGGACTTCGTCCTTTCCATGCAGGGACATGCGCACTCCTTGGCGGCGGGCTGGGCTGCTGCCGGAGAGATGGCGCGTGCCCGCAGGCCCTGCGTCGTCCCCTGGTGAGGAGCGGCCGGTGGCGCGTGCGCCCGTTCCACCGACGGCCGTGCGTTGCCCGACAGCCGCCTACGTCCCCAGGGTGAACGCGGCGCCGGCACCCGCCGGACGCGTGAAGGGGAGGACGTTCCATGTCGAAGTCCATGGGCAACAGGAAGCGGCGGGCCGCCACGGCACTCGTGTGTGTGATGGGATTGCTGGGCGCGCCAGGGGTGGGCCTTGCCCAGCAGTCCGCCCCCGCGCAGGCGCAGAAGACGCAACAGGCTCCCGCCGACGCGGAGGTGTCCGCCGCGGAGGCGAAGGACGCGCTGCAACGGGCCCACGCCCGCTACAAGGGCGTGAAGGACGGCAAGAACGCGGACTACATCCCGTCCCTGGCGAAGGTGGACCCCGGTCTCTTCGGCATCGTGCTGGTGACGGTGGATGGGCGGGTCTATTCGGTGGGGGACTCGGAGCACCCGTTCGCCATCGAGTCCGTCTCCAAGCCCTTCACCCTGGCGCGCGTCCTCCAGGACGTGGGCGCCGCGAAGGTGGAGAAGAAGATTGGCACCAACGCCACCGGCGAACCCTTCAACTCCATCACCGCCATCGAGCAGAACAAGGAGGCGAACCGGCCGCCCGCGGGCAACCCGCTGGTGAACGCGGGCGCCATCACCGCCGTGAGCATGGTGCCGGCGCAGAGCTCCGACGAGCGCTGGACGCGCATCCAGGACACGCTCAATGCCTTCGCCGGGCGTGAGCTCACCGTGAACGAGGACGTCTACCGCTCCGAGTCCGCCACCAACACGCGCAACCGCGCCATCTCCTGGCTGCTCAAGTCCTACGACGCGCTGCCCGGTGACCCGATGGAGGCGCTGGATGTCTACACGCGCCAGTGTTCGGTGAACGTCACGGCGAAGGACCTGGCCATCATGGGCGCGACGCTGGCCAACGGCGGCATGAACCCCGTTACCGGCAAGCGCGTGGTGGACTCCGAGAACGCCCAGAAGGTGCTGTCCTTGATGCTCACCACCGGCCTCTATGAGAACTCCGGGGACTGGTCCTTCACCGCGGGCCTGCCGGCCAAGAGCGGCGTGGGTGGTGGGATTGTCGCGGTCGTGCCCGGCCGCTTCGCGGTGGCGACGTTCTCCCCGCCGCTGGACAAGTCGGGCAACAGCGTGCGCGGCCAGAAGGCGGTGGAGTCCATCATCACCGAGCTGGGCGGGGACATCTTCTCCTCGGGCAGCGCGAAGCAGGCGGCCCGTTCCGGCGGCGGAGTGTCCGGCCAGCGATAGGCGCAAGGCACCGCGGGCGGCGGTGCCGCGCATGCCCTCGCTTCCCACCATGGCTCGGAGCCCTTTGTCGGGGATCCGGGCCGGCGAGGGGTCGTGGGCATGCGCAAGCGGTGGGGCTGGGCGTGGCTGCTGGGCGTGCTCGCGCTGTCTGGCGCGGAGGCCGAGGACGCGAAGGACGACAAGCCTCCGAAGGTGGAGACGCCGACGAAGGACAAGGGCTTCGCCATCGCGTCCGACGACGGCAACTACCGGCTGGGCGCGGGTTTGCAGGCCGCCTACAAGCTGGAGCCCGTCTGGGAGGACGGCGAGGCGAAGTCCCGCACGGCGTTCCCGTTCCTGCGCCCCCGCATCTACGGCAACGTGTACCGGCCGTGGATCAGCTTCTGGACGTCGCTGGAGCTGGCATCCCCGCTGGCGCCCTACCTGCTGGACTCCTACGTGGACGTGCAGCCCTGGAAGGCGGCGGGCCTGCGGCTGGGGCAGCACTACACGCCGCTCAGCCGGCACGAATCGCTGGGGCCGCAGCAGATCCTCTTCCCGGAGTTCGCGCAGGTGGCGAACTACTTCTGGACGGGCCGCGACAAGGGCGTGACGTTCATGGGGACCACGGACACGCTGGAGTACTACGCGGGCATCTACAGCGGCTCGCCGCTGCGCTCCATCACGTCGGACCCGGGGCGGTGGGCGTCCAACGTGCGGCTCACCGTGAGCCCCATGGGGCCCATGGGCTACGGCGAGCTGCCGTTCATCATGTCGGATGAGAAGGGCGCGCCGCTGCGCGTGTCCTTCACGGTGCAGGGCGCGGGCGGCAAGGTGCAGCGGCGCGAGGAGAACTTCAACGTGGAGACGGGCAGCTTCGACCTCACCGACGAGGGCGTGCGCAAGTTCGCCACCGGTGGCGTGGACTTCCTGCTCCAGGCCCAGCGCTTCACCTTCTTCATGGAGGCCTACATCGAGCGCACGAATCCGGAGGCGGCGGGCACGAACTTCACCAGCCTGGGGGCGTGGGCCCAGGCCGACTACGTCTTCTACAAGAAGGTGCTGGACGCGGGCGTGCGCCTGTCCTGGCTGGACGCGAGCCACGAGCTGGACGATGACGCGCTCTACATCGCGGAGGCGCAGCTCGGGTGGTTCCTGGACGCGCCCTTCCTGGCGGTGAAGCTGCGCTACCAGTTCGCGCACCAGGAGACGCCGGACCCGGCGCTGCTGGGCGCGGTGACCCTGGCGAAGGACCCGGGCACGTCCAACCTCCTCACGCTCCAGCTCAACCTGGCGTTCTAGCGGAGGCTCCGGAGACGCACCGCCCACCCGTCCAGTGGGGAAGTGGCCCTGCGGGGCGGACGAAGCGTCCAAACCTGTCCGACAGTCGGACAGGTTTCCCAAGGAGGAGCCCGGTGCGTCCTCCCAGCGCTCTTCTCGTCAGGCCCGCCGTTGTTGACGCCCAGGGCGGATGGCACCTGGAGCGCCACGCTGTCCGGCTTTACGGGAAGGCTTGCGCAGAGGGGAGGGGCGCCACCGAGCGCCGGATGACCGCGGGCGTCAGTCCGGTGACGCGGCGGAAGACGGTGGTGAAGTGACTCTGCGAGCTGAAGCCGACCGCGAGGGCGATGTCGCCCAGCGAGTGCGTGGGGTGCTTCAACAGCTCGCGCGCCCGCTCCACCCGCCGCTTCTGGACGAAGGCGTGTGGGGTCATCCCGGTGGACTGGCGGAAGGCGCGGGTGAAGTAGAAGACGCTCAAGCCCGAACGCTTCGCCAGCTCCCCCACGCGAATGCGCCGGGCGAGGTGCGCCTCGACGAAGAGCTGCACGCGGGAGAGGGCGGCGGCGGAGAGTCCGCCGCGTTTGCGAACCGCCGGTGAGCCGCTCGGAGTCTGGAGGAGCTTCGACAGCCGGGACGCATGGCGCTCCTGGACGGCCCGCGCGGCGGTGAGGAAGCCGGCGACGACCTTCAGGTCCGCGTCCGACAGGGGCTCCATCAAGCGCATCCCATCCACGCTCAAGGGCCCCCAGAGGGTCTCAATCCATTCGCGCGCGTGCTCGGTGAGCACCAGCCGCCTGCCTCCTTTGGCGGCCTCCCGCCGGACGTAGCCCGCGAGTTCCAGCCGCTCCACGTCGGTGCCGCGCGCGACCGCGCTCATGGGCGCGGGGCCTCCGAAGTGCAGTTGCGCAAGACACACCAGCTCCGCGCGGCCCAGGGCGAGCACTTCACCGACCGCCGCGTCGAAGTCCGCGGAGGCGTCCTGGAAGCGAACGATGTCGGTGCCAATCTGCTGGAGGAGGAGATGCCGGGGGCTCATCGCGAATCACCGCAGGATTGAGAAAAACAGCACAAGGACGCGAAAGACGCCCGAGCACGCCGGGACGCATTCTTCAGCCCATGATGAACCTGAAGCTGTCCGTGGGCGCAATCCTGCTGTGGCTCTTCGTCCTCAACCTGGGCATCGCATTCGGCGCGGGGCTCTATGAGCACCGCATCCTGCTGCCCCGGTGGCTCGACGCTACGGGAGCGCACTGGAACGCGGAGGCGGCGCGACAGGACAACGTGGGGCTGCGCTTCTGGGGCTTCGTCAGCACGGGGCCGCTGACGCTGCTCACCCTGGCGAGCTTCTACTTCGCCACGCAGGTGACAGGCCCTCTGCGCTCCTGGTGGCTTGTGGCGGCCGGGGTCGCGCTCGTGGACCGGCTCCTCACGTTTTCGTACTTCATCCCCACGATGATCCGCCTGCTGGACGCGCCGGACTCCCCTGAGTCCGTGGCGTCCGCGCTGCGCTGGTCCCAGGTGAACCACCTGCGCCACACGCTCGTCGCGGTGGCGTGGTTCGCCTCCCTCCAGGCCCTCTCGTGGCTGCGGCTGGCCCAGGTGAGACCCTGAACCCTCGGAGCGCGGTGTGCCCCCTGTTCGCGCCTGCCACTTCGCGCTAGGGAAGCGGCATGTCCACCGCGCTCCAGACCCGTCCTCGCAGTGACCTGGCCGCTGGCCGTTTCGGCCAGAGCCGCTACATGATCCGCCGGAAGTTCTTCAAGTTGTTCGGCGGCGCGTTCCACATCTACGACGCAGCGGGCAACGTCGCCTTCTATTCAAAAATGAAGGCCTTCAAGTTGAAGGAGGACCTGCGCATCTACAGCGGCGAGGACATGCAGGAGGAGCTGCTCACCATCCAGGCGCGCAGCATCCTGGACCTGGGCGCCACCTACGACGTCACCGACGCGACCACGGGCGAGCGCGTGGGCGCGCTGCGCCGCAAGGGCCTGCGCTCCATCCTGCGCGACCAGTGGCTGGTGCTGGACGTGGACGGTCAGGAGGTGGGGAAGATTGAAGAGGACAGCATGTTGCTGGCGCTGGTGCGGCGCTTGCTCACCAACCTCATCCCGCAGACCTTCAGCGGCACCGTGGGCGATGTGCCGGTGCTGACCTTCCGGCAGCACTTCAATCCGTTCATCCAGAAGATCGACCTCGACTTCTCCGTGGACACCCAGCGTCGGTTGGATCGGCGTCTGGGTATCGCCGCCGCCGTGCTCCTGTGCGCGATTGAGGGCCGCCAGTCCGGCGGGTGAGTCACGACGGCTCCGCGGGTCTGGTGTTCAGGGACCTGGCGAATCCGGGCTGCTCGCCACCGACGCGCGGGGGGCAGTCCGTCGGAGGCAGATGACTGCTCCGTCCGGACCGGGACTTCAGCGCACGCTGGCCCAGAAGGGCTGGAGCGCCTGACGGCTGGCGGCCAGCGCGTGTCGCGCGTCCGCGTTGACGTCGCCGGAAGCGAAGCTGTCGTCGCGTCCCGCCAGCACCTCGATGCAGGCATGCACGGAGTTGGACAGGCCCTCCAGCGAGTAGCCCCCCTCCAGGCACAGCACCAGCTTTCCGCCGCAGACTTCCTCCGCCAGCTTGCGCACGGAGGTGCACATCGCCGCGAAGCCGCGCTCGGTGACGTCCATGCCGCCAATGGGGTCGTCGCGGTGCGGATCGAACCCCGCGGAGACGAGGATGAGCTCAGGCCGGTACGCCTGCGCGACGGGCAGCAGCAGCTCCTCGAAGATCATCCCGTAGTCAGCGTCGGTGTTGCCGCCGGGCAGCCCGCAGTTGACGGTGAAGCCCTGGCCCTCGCCCCGGCCCACCTCCGGCGCGGCGCCGCTGCCCGGGTAGTAGGGGAACTGGTGCACGGACTGGTAGAGCACGTCGCGCCGGCCCCAGAAGGCCGCCTGGGTGCCGTTGCCGTGGTGCACGTCCCAGTCCAGCACCAGCACGCGCTCCGCGCCCAGCCGCCGCCCGGCCTCCGCGGCGATGGCGGCGTTGTTGAAGAGGCAGAAGCCCATGGCCCGGTCCGGCTCCGCGTGGTGTCCGGGCGGACGCACCAGCGCGAACGCGTTCCTGGCCTTGCCCGCGAGCACCACCTCCACGGCCTGCACCGCCGCGCCCGCCGCCAGCCGCGCCGCGTCCACGCTGTCCGGCGACACGAAGGTGTCCCCGTCGATCTCCGCGCTCTGTCCGCTCAAGCCCGCGAGCGAGGCCAGCAGCGCCGGCGAGTGCACCGCCGCCAGCTCCGCGTCGGTGGCGGAGCGGGGCTGCGCCATCACCGTTCCCGCGATGGGGGTCCGGGCGAGCAGTTGGAGGATGCGCCGCAGCCGGGCAGGGGACTCCGGGTGGCCCTCGCCGGGGTCGTGCTGGAGGAAGAGCGGGTCGGTGAGCAGCAGCGTCGCGGTCATCGTACTGACGACCTTACGCATCCTGGGGCCGGGAACCCAGCGGCGCAGACCGGGCTGGAAGGGGCCGCTCCTTGCCCTGGGTGGCACACCCTCCCTACAGTGCGCGGGCCTTGGCACGTCGCCTCAAGAAACCCGGTCTCCGGGGCATCCTCCTGGGTTCTTTCGGCCTCGCGTTGGCCGTCGTCCTCGGAACGCTCTTTTTCGTCGTCCCGTTGCAGGTGGAGAGCTACCTGAAGGAGCGGTTGCGCGTTCACGCCCGTGCCAAGGCACAGGAGGTGAGTGAGCTGCTCGTGGCACAGGGGGGCATCCGGCCGGCTCCCAGCCTGCAAGGCATCTACCGGCAAGACGAGGACTTCAGCGTCGTGGCCGTCGTGGATGCCCAAGGCTCACCCCTGGCCACCCACCCCTCGCCGGTGCCGGCCTGGTTCCAGAGGGCCCTGGAGGATCGCACCCGGCCGGAGTCCGGGCCTCCGCCTCCGCTGAACGGGCTGCCGTTCCCCAACGGCGACGAGGCGGTGTCCGTCTCCGTGGCGCCCGCGAGCGGCGCGCCTGGAGAAGTGGTGGTGGTGGTGAACCTGTCGCGGCTGGACGGCGTGCTCCAGTCGCTGCGCCAAACCGTGCTCCTGGCCTTCCTGGTGGGCCTGGTGCTGTTCCTGCTGGTGGCGTTCCTCATCTCCCGCGCGTTCATCCTCCAGCCGCTGGACGCGATGATGTCCATGGCGCGCAAGCTGGCGGAGGCGGACCTCACCGGCCGCGCGGAGGTGCGCAACAGCACGGACGAGCTGGGCCAGTTGGCGGAGGCGCTCAACCGCATGGCGCAGAGCTGGCGCGACACGCTGGGCCGCGTGCGCGGCGTGTCCGACGTGGTGGCGGGTGTCATCGAGCAGATCCACCGCACCGGCACCACCGTGTCCTCCGGCGCCGGCACCGTGCAGTCGCGCGTGGAGGAGACGTCCTCCTCCATGGTGGAGATGATGGCCTCCTTGCGCGGCATCGCGGAGAACGTAGAGGTCCTCTACCAGAGCGCGGAGGAGAGCAGCTCCTCCATCATGGAGATGGCCGCCACCAACGACGAGGTGGCGGAGAACGTCCAGGCCATGGCCGCCAGCGTGGAGGAGACCACCAGCGCCATCGAGCAGATGACGTACTCCATCAAGGAAGTGGCCAAGAACATCGAGGACCTGTCCGCCTCCACCGAGGACACCTCCTCCGCCATCAGTGAGATGGACGCGGCCATCGGCCAGGTGGACGCCAACGCCAACGAGACGGCGCGCCTGTCCGAACAGGTCTTCGAGGACGCGCAGACGGGCGTGGAGGCCCTGCGCAAGACGCTGTCCGGCATCGACCGCATCAAGGACACCAGCCGCACCGCCGCGGGCGTCATCGACAGCCTGGGCCGGCGCATCTCCGAGATTGGCAACATCCTCAACGTCATCGACGACGTGGCGGAGCAGACGAACCTCCTGGCCCTCAACGCCGCCATCATCGCCGCGCAGGCCGGCGAGCACGGCAAGGGCTTCGCGGTGGTGGCCGAGGAGATCAAGGACCTGGCCGAGCGCACGGGCGCGTCCACCAAGGAGATCGCGGAGCTCATCCGGGGCGTGCAGGAGGAGAGCCGCAACGCCGTGGTGGTGATGAACCAGGGCTACAAGAGCGTGGAGGAGGGCGTGCAACTGGGCCGCGAGGCGGAAGGCGCCTTGCGGAAGATCAACGACAGCACGCAGAAGTCCACGCAGATGGTGAAGGCCATCGCGCGCGCCACGGTGGAGCAGTCCCGGGGCAGCAAGCAGGTGACGGCGGCCATCCACCGCATCTCCGCCACGGTGCAGATGATCTCCCAGGCCTCCAACGAGCAGGCCCGGGGCGGCGAGCAGATCATGAAGAGCGCGGAGCGGATGAAGACGCTCACCCAGCACGTGCAGCGCTCCAGCCAGGAGCAGGCGCACGGCAGCAAGCAGATCACCCGCTCCATCGAGAGCATCAACGAGATGGTCACCCACCTGAACCGCGCCCAGAAGGAGCAGACCAAGGGCAGCGAACAGGTGCTCAAGGCGGTGGAGACCATCAAGGGCGTGTCCGAGCACCAGACGCGTTCGGTGCGTCAGTTGGAAGAAGCCATCGACAACCTCACGCGTCAGGCGGAGATCCTCCGCGCCGAAGTGCGGCGCTTCCGCGTCTGAAGTCCTCAAGAAGAAGGCAGCCCGCTCCTCATGTCCGCTGAGTCCGCTTCTTCCCCCGCTCCCGTCTCCGAGCGTGCCGTGGTGCTGCTCATCGGCGCGGTGCAGTTCGTCAACATCCTCGACTTCGTGATGGTGATGCCGCTGGGCCCCGACTTCGCGAAGGGGCTGGGCATCGAGTCGTCACACATCGGCACGATTGGCGGCAGCTACACCGCCGCCGCGAGCGTCGCGGGGCTGGTGGGCGGCTACATGCTGGACCGCTACGACCGCCGCAAGGCGCTGGCGGTGTGCATGCTGGGCCTGGTGGCGGCCACCGCGGCGGGGGGCCTGGCCACGGGGCTGTCCACGCTGCTGCTGGCGCGGGTGTGCGCGGGCCTCTTCGGCGGGCCGGCGACGGCGCTGTCCCTGTCCATCATCGCGGACCTCATCCCAGCGGAGCGCCGGGGCCGGGCGCTGGGCGCGGTGATGGCGTCCTTCTCCGTGGCGTCCGTGCTGGGCGTCCCCATGGCGCTCAAGGTGGCGGAGGTGGGCGGCTGGCGGCTGCCCTTCTTCGCGGTG
Organism: Corallococcus sp. bb12-1; assembly: GCF_026626765.1. NCBI lineage: Bacteria > Pseudomonadati > Myxococcota > Myxococcia > Myxococcales > Myxococcaceae > Corallococcus > Corallococcus sp. bb12-1. The sequence goes on from NZ_JAPNJZ010000031.1 coordinate 98,384, forward strand.
GCGGCGCTGGGGTTCGTGGTGGCCGCCGCCGCGCTCCTCCTCCTGCCGCCGGTGCGCGGGCACCTGGACGCGGGGGGAAGCGGGGCCCGGGCCCCGGGCGTGGGCGCGCTCCTGGGGCGGACGGACGTGCAGTTGTCGTATCTGATGACGGCGCTGGTGATGATGAGCGGCTTCATCGTCATCCCGAACATCTCCGCCTACCTCCAGCAGAACCTGGGCTATCCGCGCGACCGGCTGTGGATCATCTACTTCGCCGGCGGCATCGTGAGCTTCGTCACGCTGCGGCTGACGGGGCCGCTGGTGGACCGCTTCGGTTCGTTCCGCGTGGGCACGGTGGGCGTGCTGCTGGCGGCGGTCTTCACCTTCGTGGGCTTCGTGTCCTATCCGGCGTGGCTGCCCATCCCGCTGCTCTTCATGGGCTTCATGATGGCCATGGGGGTGCGCAACGTGGCGTACAACACGCTCACCTCCCGCGTGCCGGACAACCCGGTGCGCGCCCGCTTCATGTCGCTGCAGTCCGCGACGCAGCACATGGCGGCCGCGCTGGGCGCCTTCCTGTCCTCCCGCCTGCTGGTGGACCTGCCGGACGGGACGCTGGGGGGCATGGGGACCATCGCCTGGGTGTCCATCGGTTTGTCGCTGGGGGTGCCCGTCATGCTGTGGGTGGTGGAGAAGCGGGTCCACTCGCGGGAGCAGGCCCGGGCCCTGGCGGTCCCCCCGGCCCAGGGGCTGGCGGTGCCGCTGTCGCCCCAGGCGAACCCCCACGCTTGAGGCGTTTTGCCCCAGGTGGCACCGGGGGCCCGCCCGCCCGCCCCCTGTTCACGTGGCCGGCCGGTCGCTGGATGTCCACTGGCGGTTGCGCGGGCCCGCTCCCGGGGCGATAACCCGGGACCGCCCTACCAAGGGGACTCTCAAGACCCATGTTCAACATCGGCGCAGGCGAAATGGTGTTCATCCTGGTGGCCGCGCTGATCGTGCTCGGCCCCCAGCGGTTGCCTGAGCTGGCGCGGGCCATCGGCAAGTTCATGCGCGAGTTCCGTCGCCAGACGGACGATGTGCGCAACGTGGTGGAGCGCGAGTTCTACCAGATGGACGAGGACTTCAACCGCGAGCTGCCGCCGCCGCCGCGCCCGGGCACGCGCGTGCCGTCCCCGCCCCCGGAGCTGGCCAGCGGCGCGCACCACCTGCCGGACGGGTCCATGCCCAACCTGCTCGCGGAGCCCTCACCGTCGCTCACCGCGTCGCTGGAGCCCGCTGGGCTGCCTGCTCCCGAAACGGCGTCGGAGTCACCCGCGCCGTCTGCGGAGGCCGGGGCCGTGACGCTGACGATGGCGGCGGGTCCCGAGGCGTCATCCGAGACCGGCGCTGAAGCTGACGGTGAAGCCGGTGGGACCGAGCCGCGCCTGGGCTCGGATGGTCTTCCGCAACTCGCCCCCATTCCGGGCACGGTGGCGCGCAACGCGCCGAAACGGAGCTGAGCCCTGAACCGCCAAGGGGTTGATTTCAACGATCTGCGCATGAGCCTGTCGGAGCACCTGACGGAGCTGCGTACGCGGCTCGTCAAGTGTTCGCTCGCGGTGCTCGTGCTGGGTGCCGTGTCGCTCATCTTCGCCAAGCCCATCTTCGGTCTGCTGATGCGGCCGGTGCTCGACGCGCTGCCCGCGGACGGGCGCTCGCTCGTCTACACATCCGGCATCGAAGAAATCAACGTGCTGATGAAGGTGGGCGTGTACTGCGGCATCTTCCTCACCACGCCCGTCATCCTCTGGCAGATCTGGGGCTTCGTGGCGCCGGGGCTCTACCCAGAGGAGCGCAAGTACGCGTCGCCCTTCGTGGTGCTGGGTTCGGTGGCCTTCATCGTGGGCTCGATGTTCTGCTACTTCCTGGTGCTGCCCTCCATGTTCAAGTTCCTCCTGAGCGAGGAGGAGACGCTCGCCCTGGAGCAGCGCGTGGACACGGCGCGCCTGGGCGCGGAGGACGCGCTGCGCTTCCTGCGCATTGGCGAGGTGGAGCGCGCCGGCCACCTGGCGAAGGAGACCAGCGCCGCGCTGACGGCCGTCGGTGAAGGCCAGGTGAAGGACCCCGAAGTCGCCTCCGCCCGCAGCGTGGAGCTGACGGCGCGCCTGAAGAACCTGGGCGACCTGCTGGACGCGGCGTCGGACGGGCTGGGCGTCCCCGCGCGCGGCGTGCTGCGCGCGGCGGTGGAGAAGCGGGTGGAGGCGGTGAACGCCTACGGCCGGCAGGACTACGCCACGTCGGAAGCGGCGATGGACCAGGCCGCGAGCCTGCTCGCGGGCGTGGCCCCCACGCGCGCCGAGGAGATGTCGGGCCTGTGGCGGCTGCAGAAGGAATTGGCCAAGGGCCACGCGGAGGCGGAGGCGGCGCGCTGGACGCGTCCCATGCTGACGATGAATGAGCAGTTGTCGCTGGTGCTGCTGCTCATCCTCGCCTTTGGCGTCATCTTCGAGCTGCCGCTGGTGATGGCCCTGCTTGGCATCGTCGGGGTGGTGCAGTCGAAGTGGCTCATCCGCTACCAGCGCCACGCGTTCGTGGTGTGCCTCATCGCGGCGGCCATCCTGACGCCCACGGGCGACGTGGTGAACCTGTCGCTGATGGCCGGCCCCATGCTGCTCTGCTACGAGCTGGGCGTGCTGGCGGTGTGGCTCATCGAGAAGCGCCGCGCGAAGGCGGAAGCCTCCACGGACATCACCCCGGCGGCGTAGACTGCCCCGGCATGAAGAGCTTCTCCGCGCGACTGATGGTGGACCTGCGGTATCTGCGCGCGCTGTCGCGCAGGTTCCGCAGCACGCTGCTCCTGGCGGCGGTCATCTTCGGGATGGGGCCGCTGCTGTTCCAGTGGCGCTTCGTGGGGCCGGGTGGGGACCGCATCTCCTACGGAGAGGCGCTGCACCACGTCTACTTCCTGCTCTTCGGGCAGCCGTCGCTGCCGTACGTCAGCGACTGGCTGGTGGAGAGCCTGAACATCCTCATCCCGCCCATCAGCATCGCGCTGGTGGTGGATGGCGTGGTGCGCTTCGCGTACCTCTTCTTCGCCCGGCACAAGAACGACAAGGAGTGGGTCACCGTGGTGTCCGAAACGATGAAGGGCCACGTCGTGGTGTGCGGGGCGGGGCGCGTGGGCTACCGCGTGGTGACGCAGCTTCGGGAGATGGGCAAGGACGTGGTGGTGGTGGAGAAGCGCGAGGACGCGACGTTCGTGTCCGCGCTGCGCGATGAGAACGTGCCGCTGCTCATCGACGACACGCGCAGCCCGCTGTGCCTGCCGCGCACGCACGTGAAGCGCGCGTCCGCCATCGTCTGCGCCACGGACGACGACCTGGCCAACCTGAACATCGCGCTGGACGCACGGCGGCTCAACCCGGGCATCCGCGTGGTCATCCGCCTGTTCGACGACGACCTGGGCGCGAAGGTGCGCGACACGTTCAAGGCGGAGGCCCTGTCCAGCTCCTCGCTGGCCGCGCCCGCCATGGCGCTGGCGGCGTTGGACCCGCGGTTGGTGCACTCGTTCCGCATTGGCAAGCACCTGATGGTGGTGTCGCTGTTCGTGGTGCGTGACGGCCTGCCGGGCCTGAACGTGTCCCAGGTGCGCGACCGCTTCGGCGGGCTGGCCCTGTCGCTCATCCGGGGCGCGGAGGAGACGCTGCACCCGCACGGGGACGTGGTGTTCCAGCCGGGAGACCAGGTCACCATCCAGGCGTCCTATCCGGAGTACTGCATCCTGCGCGCCTTCACCGGCGAGGCGGAGGCACCCGCGTACGCGGACCACGACAACTTCCTCATGCCGGGGTACCGCCCCACGGGGTGACGCGGGCTGCGGCGACCGCGCCCTGAAGGACGCGGTGCCCTGCTGGCACTCAGGAGCAGTGCTGGACGACGATGGACGTCCAGTAGGGCGAACTGCTGCCCTCCAGGTACGCGGTGCCATCACAGGAGCAGCTCCGCCAGCCCACTTCCACCGTCTTCGCGGAGGTGCTGTAGAAGGTGACGGACCGGTTGGGATTGACGCCGCAGCTCGGGGGCGCGATGGCCTGCTCCACTTCTTCCAGGGCAGGCTCCTGCCCAGGCGCCGATTCAACCCCTCCACACGCGGCCATCAGCAAGGCTCCGGTAAGAGACACGCCCTTGAGAAGTCGGTTCATCTGGCACTCCGTTCCGTGATGGGAAGGGGCGCAGACTACCGGGAGGCGCTGACACATGCCGACAGGCCAGACAGCGAAGGTGGGATTCCAGGCGGGTGTTCGTCGCTCTTTTTCGGTGGGGGCGGACGTCGCTTGGGACGGTTGGGGTGAGGGTCCGGGACTGGCGCGCTGGGTGGGTACGCTCCAGCCTCCGCTGAGGGAGGGGAGGGTGACCTCGCTCCCGGATGGAACGCGCGTGACGGTGGTGCGGTGCGTCCCGGCGAAGCAGCTGCGCCTTCGGTTGGAGCGCGAGGAGTGGGGCCGGGCACGCACCGTCCAACTGCGCCTGATTCCCTCCGTGCACGGAATCACCGTGGCGCTGCATGCGGAGGGGCTGCCGGATGCGGGCACCCGCGAGGAGACGCTGGCTCGGTGGACGCAGGCCCTGGAGGACTGGGGGGCCTTCTCCGGCCGGAAGGTGGCGGTGAGCCGGTCCGGTCCCCTGGAGCGCGATCCCGCTGGCGATAAGGACGCACAGGAGGCTCCTTCCCTGGAGGAGGGGCTCGCGGAGAAGGGCGCGGCCGATCTCAAGAAGGCCGGTGCCGTGCGCGGTGTGACGCAGGGCGCGGCACCCGGTGCGAAAGAGGCTGCGTCCTCGAAGGTTCGGGGCGGTGCGAAGAAGGGTGCTGCCCGTGGCGCGAAGAAGGCCGTGCCCGCGAAGCAGCGGGGCGGTGCGAAGAAAGGTGCGGCCCGTGGCGCGAAGAAGGCCGTGCCCGCGAAGCAGCGGGGTGGTGCGAAGAAAGGTGCGGCACGGGGCACGAAGAAAGCTGTGCCCGCGAAGCAACGAGGCATTGCGAAGCGGACCGCGGCCACGAAGCGTTCTCCCGCTTAGGGAAGGCTCTTTTCGGGAAGAGGTTCGTGGCGAGGAATGCGTCCCCTCCCGCGAACAAGACGCAGGCCCGGAAGGAGGCCGCGCCCGTCCGGGCGCAGCCCCTGCCTCAAGGGCCGCCGTGCACAGGCCCTCCTCCGCTCACCGCCCGCGCAGGCCCTGGGCAATCTTCAGGATGTCCGCGAGCACTCCGGCCGCCGTGACGGGACCGCCCGCGCCCGCGCCCTGCACCAGCAGCGGGTAGTCCGCGTAACGCTCCGTGGAGAAGGCCACGAATGCCTCCGAGCCACGCAGCCGCGTCGCCGGATGCTCCTTCGACACGGCCACCGGTCCCACGCGCAGCACCGGCCCGTCCTTCGCTGCCGGGTCGATGCGCGCCAGATAGCGCAGCACCTTGCCCTCCGCGCGCAGACCCTCGATGCGCGACGTGAACGTCCGGTCCAGCTTCTCCAGGCCGGTGAGGAAGCGCTCCACGTCCGTTTCCTCCAGGTACTCGCGCGGCACGAACGGCTCCACCTCCACGTCCTCCATGGACAGCTCCAGCCCTTGCTCGCGCGCCAGGATGAGCGCCTTGCGTGCTGCGTCCGTGCCCGCCAGGTCCTCGCGCGGGTGCGGCTCCGTGAAGCCCTTTTCGCGCGCGGTGCGCACCGCCTTCGACAGCGGCACCCCATCCATCAACTGCTGACTCAGGTAGCCGAGCGTTCCGGAGAATGAACCCTCCACCCCGTGCACCCGGTCTCCCGTTCGCACCAGGTCCTTCAGCGTCTGGATGACGGGCAGCCCCGCGCCCACCGTCGTCTCGTAGTGGTACGCGCGGTGGTTCAGGTGCGCGGTGCTCCGCAGCCGCTCCCACACTTCTCGCGGCTGCGTCAGCGGCTTCTTGTTCGCCGCCACCACGTGGATGCCGCTGCGGAACGCCTCCAGGTACAGCGCCTCCATTCCATCCGCCGCGGTGCAGTCCACCAGCACCGGTACCGGCAGCCGCCGCAGCGCCTCCAGCAGGGCCTGCACCACGGGCGGTGACGCACCCTCGGGCACCGCTTCGATGCGCTCGCGCCACTGGCTCAACGGGATGCCCTCCGGCGAGAAGAGCACCCGCCGACTGTCCGCGAGCCCCACCAGGTTGAGCTTGATGCCGTGCTCCTGCTCCAGCGTCTGTTGCAGCGTGCGCAACTGGTCCAACAGTTGGCTGCCCACCACGCCGTGGCCCAGCACCAGCAAGCTCACCTCCTCATGGGCGAAGTGGAAGGCCGCGTGCACCGTGCGCACCGTCAGCGCCGTCTCCCCTCCATCCACGATGAACGAGATGGAGCGCGCGCTGGCCGTCTGCGCGATGGCGCGCACGTTGATGCCCAGCGCTCCCAGCGGCTGGAATAGACGTCCGGCCACGTTGGCTCCCTGGCCCATCGCCTCCGCCACCAGCGCCACCTGCGTCACCGGCGCGCGCACCTGGGGCGGCAGCAGCGCGCCCCGCTCCAGCTCCGGGGCCAGTTCCCTCCGCAGCACTTCCTCCGCGCGAACCGCATGCACCCGGTGCAGCACCACCGCCACCGAACGCCCCGGCGACGACTGCGCCGCCATCCACGCGTCGATGCCCGCCGCCTCCAGGGCCTGCAACGCACGGGGCCCTACCGGCCGCGCCGCCTCCTCCGTGCCACCCTCCAGGCCCAGCAGCGCCAGGTCCTCCAGCGACACCACGCACGTGGGCACGCTGCCGTCCCCCGCGCCGGGCACGTCGATGAGCGTGCCGGGCTCGTCGGGGTGTTGCAGGTGGCGCACGCGCAGCGGGATGTCCGCGTCGCGCAGCGTGGACAGCGCGCGAGGGTGCAGCGTGGGCAGGCCCAGGTACACCAGCTCCAGTGCCTCCGTGTAGCTCAGGTGCGGCACTGGCCGCGCGTCCGCGACGTGGAGCGGATCCGCCGTCATCACCCCGGGCACGTCCGTCCACAACGTCAGCGGCGTGCCCAGCAGCACGGCCAGCACCGCCGCCGTCTCGTCCGCGCCACCCGTGCCCAGCGTCGTGGAGCGCCCATCGAGCGACAGGCCTCGTCCGCCCGCGTGCAACGTCAGCCGTCCCTCCCACGAGGGCCGCAGCGTCGCCACGCGATCGCGGGTGTGCTCCCGGTTCACGCGCGCCTGTCCGGGCTCGCCTTCCGTCACCGTCCAGTCCGCCGCGTCCACCTCCAGCGAGGGAACGCCCCGTGCCCCCAGGAGCCGCGCCAGCAGCGCCGCCGTCAGCCGTTCGCCCGTGCCGCGCACCACGTCCTCCAGCGCGGGCCGCCGCTCGCGCACGAGGCTGGCTCCATCCAACGCGCGACGCGCGGGCTCCAGCAGCGACGCCAGCGAGCGCGTGCCGTTCGCCTCCACCGATGTCGAGCCCGGAGGCGCGCCCAGCCGGCGCTCGGCCTCCTCCAGCATCAACAGGCCACGCGCCAGCAGTCCGTCCAGCTCCTGCCGGGCCAGCGTGGAGTTGCCCTTCAACGCGATGGACAGCGCGGCCTCCAGGCCGGTGGCGAGCCAGGGCGGAGAGGACACGATGGCGGCGCGCGTGGTGCCTGCATCGCGGCGCGACAGGTGCGTGGCCACGGACGCGAGGCCCAGGGCGTTGTCGAGGAGGAACGGCGCGTAGCGGGTGATGCTCACGGGGGCGGTCATGAAGTCTTCCGGGCGCGGACGCCGGCAGGAGAGGGAACGCGGGCGTCGCGGCCCACGCCCGGTGGCAGGGCGAGGGCGCGCAGCAACAGGGGCGCGAGCGCGTCCCATTCGATGAGGAAGCCGTCATGGCCGTGCACGCTGCACAGGGCCGCGTATTCGGCGTGGAGCCCCTGCGCGCGCAGGCGCCGGGACAGCGTCACCATGTGTTCGGGCGGGAAGAGCTGGTCGCGGTCGATGCCGATGGCCAACGTGCTCGCGCGAATGCGGTCCAGGCCGGGACCTCCGCGCGGCGTGGGCACGCGCGCCAGGTCGTGGTGATCCATGGCGCCCAGCAGGGCCAGGTAGGAGCGGGCGTCGAAGCGCGCCTCCAGCTTCGCGCCCTGATACTCCAGGTAGCTCTCCACCGGGTACAGCGCCCGCGACGACCACGCCTGCGGCCGCTTCTGGAGCGCGTCCAGTCCGGGTTCCGCGCGATAGGTGAGCGTCGCCAGTTGACGCGCCAGCTCCAGGCCCCGGCGCGGGGACTCGGGGTACTCCGGATCCAACAGGATGGCCTGCCGGGCCACGTGGTTCCAGCCCACCACCCACGCGGACGCGGACTCCGCCGTGGCCATGGGCACCATGCGTTGGAAGCGCTCCGGCGCGAGCGCCGCCAGGCACAGCACGACCATGCCTCCCAGCGAGCCCCCGGTGACGAGCGCCACCTCTTCGATGCCCAGCGCGTCCAGCGCGGCGAGGATGGAGCGCGCCTGGTCCCATGGCGTGATGGTGGCGGGGAGGCTGCGCTCATCCAGGCGCAGGTCGCCCTTGGCCAGCACGGGCGACGGACCGAAGCGGGTGTCGTCGGTGCGCTGGGGGAAGCCTTCGTCCGCGGGGCCGAAGGTGCCGTAGCAGGAGCCCAGGTTGTTGAAGCACAGGAGGCGCACGCGCGACGGATCCAACGGCCGGCCTGGACCGATGACGGGCTCCCACCAGCCGCCTTCGCCTCCCGCGTTCATGTCCCCGGTGAGCGCGTGCACCAGCAGCACGGTGGGCACCGGTTCGGGCGCGCGTCGCGGACCGTTGCGACGTGCATCCGCGGCGGCGTCCCGCATGTCGGACGCGGAACGCCGCACCACTTGAAGCCTGCCCGCGCGCGTCGCCTCTTCCGAGTGCACGCGCGAGCGCGACTGCAACCACGCGAGGTCCTCCGGGGGCCCCCACCACCAGCCGCGCACCAGATGGGGGGCCACGCGAGCCCCGGCCTCCAGTGGCAGGTCTGGCAGCGACAGGTCGAAGACGCGCGGCGTTTCCGCGCGCGCGGGGATGTCCACGGGATTCCTCACGGGTCGCATGGCGTCAGGCCGCGTTCAACGCCTGGTCCAGGTCGGCCAGGATGTCGTCCAGGTGTTCCAGGCCCACGGACAGCCGCACCAGGTCGTCGGTGACGCCCGTGCTGGCGCGCTCCTCCGGCGACAGCTGCTCGTGCGTCGTGGACGCCGGGTGGATGATGAGCGAGCGCGTGTCGCCGATGTTCGCGAGCAGGCTCCACAGCTTCACGCCGTCAATCACGCGGCGCCCCGCCTGCAGGCCGCCCTTCACTCCGAAGGTGACGAGTCCACCGAAGCCGCCCTTCAGGTACTTCTTCGCGTTGGTGAACGCGGGGTCGTTCTCCAGGCCCGGGTAGCGCACCCACTCCACCTTCTTGTGCGTCTGCAGCCACTTCGCCACGGAGAGCGCGTTCTGCGAGTGGCGCTCCAGGCGCAGTCGCAGCGTCTCCAGGCCCAGGATGAACGCGTGCGCGTTGAAGGGGCTGAGCGCGGGGCCCAGGTCGCGCAGGCCCTCCAGGCGGGCCTTGAGGATGAAGGCCGCGGGCCCGAAGGCCTCGCGCAGGCGCAGGCCGTGGTAGCCGGGGTTGGGCTCGGTCAGCTCGGGGAACCTGCCGTTCTCCCAGGGGAAGTTGCCGCCGTCCACGATGACGCCGCCAATGGAGGTGCCGTGGCCGCCGATGTACTTCGTCGCGCTGTGCAGCACGATGTTCGCGCCGTGGCGCAGCGGGTTGAAGAGGGCGGGGGACAGCGCGGTGTTGTCCACGAAGAGGGGCAGGCCCGCCTCGCGCGCGATGGCGCCAATGGCGTCGAAGTCCGGCACGTCCAGGCGCGGGTTGCCCAGCGACTCCAGGTAGAGCGCCTTCGTCTTGGGGCCAATGGCTTCGCGGAACGACTCCGGACGGTTGGAGTCCACGAAGCGGGTGGTGATGCCCAGGCGGGGCAGCGTCACCTTGAAGAGGTTGTAGGTGCCGCCGTAGAGGCTGGCACCGGAGACGATTTCATCCCCGTTCTTGAGGATGTTGAGGATGCCCAGCGTCTGCGCGGCCTGTCCGGACGCCACCGCGAGCGCGCCCACGCCACCTTCGAGCGCGGCGATGCGCTTCTCGAAGACGTCCGTCGTGGGGTTCATGATGCGCGTGTAGATGTTGCCGAACTCCTTGAGGCCGAAGAGGGCGGCGGCGTGGTCCGCGTCGCGGAAGCGGTAGCTGGTCGTCTGGTAGATGGGCACCGCGCGCGACCCGGTGGTGGGGTCGGGCGAATAGCCGGCGTGCAGCGCGAGCGTGTCGAAGTGCAGCGGGCGGTCGTTGGGCGTGCTCATGGCAAGGGACTCCTGTTCGCGTCGCCAGCGAAGGCGCGCGTCAAGTGAAGGGCGGAAGGGTGACGGGGACGTCAGGGCGCGACGGGCGGCGGGGGAGGCTTCAGGTCACGGTGGGCGCTAACGACGCTCTTCGGCTGGGGTGCGAGAGCGGAGGTCCGGAACGACGAAGCCCACCGACCCTCGCGGGTGGGTGGGCTCCGGTGGCTCGCCAGGGGCAGGCTGTGCGTCAGCCGGCCGCGGCGGGCTTGGGCCCACCCGGAACAGGCATCGAACACATGCACATGGCGGAGGTGACGAACATTCTGCGAATAGAAGTAGCGATCATGCCGCGCGCTGTCAAGCCACCCTCCGGAACGAAGCCGCGCACGTCACGTGCCGGTGACGACCGTTCATCGCGTACTCCCATGATGACGTCCTTCCGCGCTCCCGCGCTTCCCCTCCTGCTCATCGCTTGCCTCTTCACGACCGCCTGCTCCAGGCCCGCGCCGCCCACGCCCATGACCTTGCGAAAGACGTTCCGCACGCAGCTGAAGGACCCGAGAGGGATGCCCATGCGCGCGCACATTCCGCCCTCGGGAATCCTTGAATGGGTGCGCTATCCGGCGCCGCTGGGAAGCAACGAGGCCTATGTCACGCCCGTGCGCGAGGGGGCCCGGCGTCCGGCGATGGTGTGGATCCACGGAGGCTTCAGCTGGGACATCGGTCCGCTCGCGTGGGTGCCCGCGGCGCGCGACAACGACCAGAGCGCGCGGGCGTTCCGCGAGGCGGGGATGGTGCTGATGCTGCCGTCGCTGCGGGGCGCGAACGACAATCCCGGAGCGCGCGAATACTTCCTGGGCGAAGCGGATGACGTGGTGGCCGCCATCGACTTCCTGGCTCAGCGCCCGGACGTGGATCCGGCGCGCATCTACCTGGGAGGCCACAGCACGGGGGGCACGCTGGCGCTCATCGCCGCCGCGCACGCTCCGCGCTTGAAGGGCGCGTACGTCTTCGGTCCCACCCACGATGTCTCTGGATACGGCAAGACGGGCACGGCGCTGGACCGCGCCACGGGACCGGAGCTGTGGATGCGCAACCCGGTGAGCTTCGTGGATGCGCTGCGCGTGCCCACGCAGGTCATCGAGGGCGCGGATCATGGCAACGCCGAAGCATTCGAACCCCTGCGCAAGGCGGCGAAGGGTGCGCCGCTGTCGTTCCTCCTGGTGCCGGGCACCACGCACTTCAGCGTGCTCGCGCCCGTGACGGAGCTGCTGGCGCGCAGGCTCGCGGCGGCGAGCGCTGAAGAACCGACGGTGATCCTCACGGAGGCGGAGACCCGCGAGGCCCTTCGCGCCGAACGCGACCGGTGAAGTGTGCTCAACGCACGTGGGCGTTCGCGGGCGAGGCCCTTCACGCCGAACGCGCCCGCTGATGCCTTCTCAGCGCACGTGGGCGTTCGCGGGGTAGGGCGGCAGTGCGCCGATGAAGCCCGGCTGTTGGCGCACCCGTTCGAGCCACGCGAGCACGCCAGGGTACGGCGTCAGCTCCACGCCCGCTTCCGGAGCCAAGTGCACGTACGCGAAGAGGCAAAGGTCCGCGACGGTGTAGCGCTCCTCCACCAGGAACGTGCGGGTGCGCAGGTGGCGCTCCATCGTCTCCAGCGCGCGCACGCCCCCTGAGACGCGCTGTCGAAAGGCCTCGGGTTGCTGGGGTTCGCGGCCGGTGAGGCGCCAGTAGCGCGCGGTGCCCAGGTTGGGCTCCACCGCGTTCTGTTCGAAGAACATCCACTGGTGCACCTGCGCCCGCGCGAAGCGGTCCTCGGGCAACAGCCGCGTGCCCTCCGCGAGGAACAACAGGATGGCGTTGGACTCCGCGAGGAACCGTCCCGGTTCTGGCTCCAGCACCGGGATGCGCCCGTCCGGGTTCTTGTTCGCGTGGAAGTCGGTCGTGTGGCTTTCGCCCGCGAAGATGTCCACCGGCACCAGCTCATACGCGAGGCCCAGCTGCGCGAAGAGCGTGCGGACCTTGTAGCCGTTCGCGGAGGGGAGGAAGTCGTACAGGCGCATCAAGGAGGCTCCGGAAGTGGGAGGGATGCGCGCCACGTTAGGGCCCCTCGGCGAGCCGCGCGCTCCGGTCCTTGCCCTTGAATCCGGAGTCAAAGTTGAAGGTGATTCTGATTATCAATATCCTGTTGAGGTTCCTCAAAGGACCCTGCCATGACCGAGCGCTACTGCGTCCCGAACCTCACGGGCATCCCGGAGACGATGCTGTGGACGCTGCACAACCGCGCGGGTGAGGCGAAGCGGACGGACGGCATCCTCCGGGACTCGGACGTGGTGCGCATCTACGACGCCATCCACTACGACTTCGTGCGCTCGTTCGGACAGGCGGACAGCTCGCACGCGGTGCGCGCGGTGGAGACGGACCGCGTGCTGCGCCAGTGGCTCTCCGCGCATCCGGACGGCTTCGTCGTGTCGCTGGGGGAGGGGCTGGAGACGCAGGCGCAGCGCCTGGACAACGGCCGGCTGCGCTGGCTGAGCGTGGACCTGCCGGAGGCGGTGGCCATCCGGGAGCGCTTCCTTCCGCCCACGGAGCGGTTGCGCCACTTCGCCGGGAGTGCGTTGGACCGCTCCTGGATGGACGCGGTGGATGCGTCCCGGGGCGTGTTCATCATCGCCCAGGGGCTGTTCATGTACTTCGAGGAGGAGGAGGTCCGCCGCCTCGTCGTGGACATCGCGGAGCGCTTCCCGGGCGCGGAGCTGCTCTTCGACACGATTCCCCGGTGGTTCTCCCGCAAGACGCTCACCGGGCTGAACCGGACGCCCGCCTACCGTGTGCCGCCCATGCCGTGGGGCATCAACCTGGACGAGCTGGCACCGACGCTCAAGCGCTGGCACCCGCGCGTGAAGCACGTGACGCGGGTGCCGTTCATGTTCCCCCGGGGCCTGCAGCGCATCGTCTACAACAACGTCAACCGGCTGCCCTGGCTCAAGCACAAGACGCCGGCCATCGTGCACGTGCGTATCGCGCACGCCCCGATGTCCTCGGACGCGTGAGCTACGGCGTGGCCTCGCTCCAGACCTCGGAGACGCGGCCCACCGGGTCGAACGCGCGGTGCAGGGCGTCCGGGATGACCTTGGCGTTCACCGGGGCCGCTGAGGAGTCATCCGTGCGCTCTGGCACCGTCCCGCCTCTGTTCAGCCGCCAGTAGACCGGGTATATAATTCCAGCCCGGAGAGGAAATTCTTCCATGAGCGGACGCGTGAACCTGATGGCGCCGGAGGTCCGGGCCAATCCCTACCCTGTCTACGCGGAGCTGCGGCGCAGCGCTCCGGTGTGTCAGGTGGAGCCGGGCGGCCTGTGGGCGCTCACGCGCTTCGAGGACGTGTCCGCGGCGTTCAAGAACCCGCAGGTGTTCTCGTCCGCGGGCGTGCGCACCGTCACGGCGCCCCCGTGGCTGGGCCACAACCCGTTCTCCGAATCCATGATCGTGATGGATCCGCCGCACCACATGCGGCTGCGCACGCTGGTGAGCCGCGCGTGGACGCCCACGGCGGTGAACCGGATGGAGCCTCGCATCCGCAGCTTCGCGCAATCCCTGGCCGAGCGGCTGCAACCCGAGCGCGAGGTGGACTTCGTGGACGCCTTCGCCATGCCGCTGCCCGCGAGCGTGATTGGCGAACTGTTCGCGTTGGATCCGCAGATGACCGCTCGGTACAAGCGCTGGTCGGTGGACCTGTCCAGCGTGTCCGGGACGACGGAGAAGGACACCCACCGCCACGAATCCATCCGCGCCACGGTGCGAGAGATGGAGGACTACCTGTCCCAGGTGGTCGCCGACCGCCGCCGCCAGCCGCAAGAGGACATGGTGTCGGACCTGGTGCAGACGCGCGTGGACGGCGAGGCGCTCTCCGACGCGGAGCTGATGAGCTTCCTGTTCCTGCTGGTGGTCGCGGGGCTGGAGACCACCGTGCAACTCGTCAGCCACTGCGTGCGCATGTTGATGGAGCACCCGCACCTGCTCACCCGCCTGCGCGAGAACCCCGCGCAACTGCCGCGCTTCGTGGAGGAGGTGCTGCGCTTCGAGCCCTCCGTGCACGGGTTGGTGCGCGTCACCACGAAGGAGACGGAGGTCTCGGGCGTGGTGATTCCGCAGGGCGCGCGCGTGGCGCTGATGGTGGGCTCCGCGTGCCGCGACGGCGAGCGCTTCAAGGACCCGGACACCTTCGACATGGACCGCGAGGGCGTGAACAACTTCCCCTTCGGCCACGGCATCCACTTCTGCCTGGGAGCACCGCTGGCCCGGCTGGAGGCGCGCGTGGGGCTGGAGGTGCTGCTGTCGCGCTTCACGAAGTTCACGCCCACGGGTCCGGTGAAGTGGAACACCTCCCTCACCGTGCGCGGCCCGCTGACGATGCCCCTCATCCCGCACGCCTGAGCGCGCGGGACGAGGGGGGCCCTCACGCCTCGATGTCGAACGCGAGTGACACGCGCTCGCCGGGCTCCACGTGCAGCAGCCCCTCGCCGGTGGCCAGGGCCCCGGCGGCGGCGGTCCACGGCTCCACGCAGACGAAGTCCTTGCCCTGCAACGTCCACACGACGAGCAGCCGGAACTCCGGGCTCCACGACAGCTTCACCGGCGGCAGGCCCGGCCCGCGCGAAAGCACCGTGCCCGGCCCCTTGTGGTCGCGCAGGTGCATGTCCACCTCCGCCGCCGTGAGGTCCAGGCCGGTGAAGGGCACCTCGTGCTTCTCGCGGTTGTCCCACGCGTGCGTGGCGTCCGTCTCCACGCGCGCCTGGGCCTTGTTGGCTTGCGGCACGCGGAAGTACGGGTGGTAGCCCAGGTGCAGCGGCAGGGGCCGCGTGTCCCGGTTCTCCAGGTCGAAGTCGATGGTGAGCCGGCTGCCCACCAGCGAGAAGGTCAGCTGCGCATCGAAGGCCCAGGGGTACTGGCGCAGCGTCTCCTCCGACGAGGTGAGGCCCAGCACCAGCAGCGAACCTTCCGCCTGCCGCACCGTCCACGGCAGCCGCCGCGCGAAGCCGTGCTGCGGCAGGGTGTACGCCTTGAGGTCCGCCGGGTACGTGTCCCCGGGCAGGGGGCCGGCGATGGGAAAGAGCACGGGGATGCCCCCGCGCACGTTCTTCGTGAGGTCGGCGACGGTGCCCTCATCCAGGAAGAGCACCTCCGCGCCTTCCACCACCATGCGCGTGACGAGCGCGCCGCGCGTGGGGATGATCTCCACGCGGCACGCGCCGTCTTCCAGCGCGTAGGTGTCCAGCCCCGCGATGCCCGGGAACGGTCCGCTCATGGCCTAGATGGCCCCTTCCTTCGGGTCGCTGTCCATGAAGGGGTAGGGCACCTTCGCGGGCGGCACGAAGTTCTCCTTGATGGTGCGCGGGCTGCTCCAGCGGAACAGGTTGACGATGGAGCCCGCCTTGTCGTTGGTGCCCGACGCCCGGCTGCCGCCGAAGGGCTGCTGGCCCACCACCGCGCCCGTGGGCTTGTCGTTGATGTAGAAGTTGCCCGCCGCGCCGCGCAGGCTGCTCATCATCATCTCGATGGCCTGACGGTCGCGCGCGAAGATGGCGCCGGTCAGCGCGTAGCTGGCGGACTGGTCGCACTCCTTCAGCGTCTCCTCCAGCTTCGCGTCCGGGTAGACGTACAGGCCCACGAGCGGCGCGAAGATCTCCTCCGTCATGATGCGGTGGCGCGGGCTGTGGCACTGCACCAGCGTGGGCTGCACGAACCAGCCTTCGCTCTTGTCCGTCCCGCCGCCCGCGATGATGGTCGCGTCAGGGCCCGTCTTCGCCAGCTCGATGTACGAGGACACCTTCTTGAACGACCGCTCGTCGATGACGGCGCCCATGAAGTTCCGGAAGTCCGTCACGTCGCCCATCTTGATGTCCGCGATGAGCGCCTGCAGGCGCGGCTTCAGCTTGGGCCACAGCGACTCCGGCACGTAGACGCGGCTCGCCGCGGAGCACTTCTGGCCCTGGTACTCGAAGCCGCCGCGCACGATGGCGACCGCGAGCGCCTCCAGGTCGTCCGCCGCGGACGGGTGCGCGAAGATGAAGTCCTTGCCGCCCGTCTCACCCACCAGCCGGGGGTACTGCTTGTAGCGGCCGATGTTCTCTCCCACGGTCTTCCACAGGCTGTTGAACGTGGGCGTGGAGCCGGTGAAGTGGATGCCGCCCAGGTGGGGGCTCGCCAGCACCGGGTTGCCCACCGTGGGGCCGTCGCCGGGCAGCATGTTGATGACGCCGTCGGGCAGGCCCGCCTCGCGCAGCAGTTCCAGGCCGTACCACGCGCTCAGGCCCTGCGTGGAGGACGGCTTCCACAGCACCACGTTGCCCATGATGGCGGGCGCCGCGCACAGGTTCACCGCGATGGAGGTGAAGTTGAATGGCGTAATCGCGAAGACGAACCCGTCCAGCGGCCGGTAGTCCGTCAGGTTCCACGTCTGCGCGGAGCTCTCCGGCTGGATGGAGAGGATCTGCTGCGCGAAGTGGACGTTGTAGCGAAGGAAGTCGATGAGCTCGCACGACGCGTCGATCTCCGCCTGGTGCGCCGTCTTGGACTGGCCCAGCATGGAGGACGCGTTGAGCAGCGGGCGGTAGCGCGTGGCGAGCAGCTCCGCGGCGCGCAGGAAGATGGCTGCTCGCGCGTGGAAGGACATCCGCGCCCAGTCCTCCTTCACGCTCATCGCGTTCTGGATGGCCTTCTCCACGTGGCTCGCGTCGGCCTCGTGCAGGGTGGCCAGCACGTGCTTGTGCCGGTGGGGCATGCGCACGGTGTCCGTCTTGCCGGAGTGCAGGTACTTGCCGCCGATGACGATGGGGATCTCCACCTGCTCGCCGCTCATGCGCTTGAGCGCGCTCTGGAGTTCGGCGCGCTCGGGGGAGCCGGGAGCGTGGGAGAGGACGGGCTCGTTCTTGGGAGCCGGGACGCGGGGAAAGGCGTTGAGCACGCGAGGACCTCGGGACGGGAAAGAAAGGTGGGCAAGGTATAGCCCTCCCTTGGTCCCAGGTCAGCGAGAGTTGCCCGGGCCGTCCGCGCCGCGACACAGCATGCGGCGTCCGCGAGCGCCTCTAGAGCGAGGCCCCCCGGCACGCGGCCGGCTTCAGCCCTCGCCCGCGGCCTTGGCCGTGGCGCCCCGCGCACGCTGCAACACGGCATGCAGTTGCGCGATGAGGTACGGCGGCTTCACCGGCTTGACCAGGTACGCGTCCGGCTGGGGCTGCCCGGGCTCCAGGTCCGCGCGCGGCGCGTAGCCGCTGACGAACACCACCGGCAGGTGCGCCAGGGCCGGTTCGGCGCGGACACGGCGGC
Source organism: Corallococcus sp. bb12-1 (assembly GCF_026626765.1). Lineage (NCBI taxonomy): Bacteria > Pseudomonadati > Myxococcota > Myxococcia > Myxococcales > Myxococcaceae > Corallococcus > Corallococcus sp. bb12-1. Next base: position 116,004 of record NZ_JAPNJZ010000031.1, read on the forward strand.
ACAGCTCATAGCCGTCGATGCCCTCCATGTTCACGTCCGACAGCAGCACGTCCGGCGGCTCCGTCAGCGCGTGCGCCAGCCCCGCTTCGCCGTCCGCCGCCACCGTGCAGTCGAACTCCCCCGACAGCAGCAGCCGCAGCGTCTCGCGCATGGTCCAGGAGTTCTCGACGATGAGGACCTTGGGCTTCACGGCGCTTCGACTCCCGGGGAGGGGACCGCGGACAGCGGGCAACGACAGCGCCCAGCATCCCCCCACCGTGCGCACCGGGCAAGAGGTCCCCCCTCACCCGGAAGAATTCCTGGAAGCCGCCACCTCACGGGTTTGCCTCCCAGCCCCCTAGTCCTCCGGCGGCGGATTCACGAGCCCCCGCCGGGAAACCTCGGAGTCCGGCTCCTCGTCGCCCCGGGCCTCCCGTTCCGGGACGGCTCTGTCTTCCCACTCCTCGCCGCGCTCGACGCTCGCCTCCCAGGGGGTTTCCTCCACCGGGCCCGGGTTGACGTCCGGGGCGAGGGCGGCCTCGGAGCGCTCGCGGCTCAGCTCCGCGGCAGCGCGGTCTTGGGCATCCTCCAATTGGCCCCGGTTGCGAGGTTGGAAGTTCCTGCTGCCCTTGTGGCCGGCCATGGTCATGCCTCCGAACGGGGACGGACGACGGACCCTGCGTCGGGGCGCGGTCCGGCTCCCGGCTGCAAGGTGGGCCTCCCCGGAGGAACGAGGCAACGGCGGTCCGGCCCGTCCTGCCTGCCCGGTTGCCCAGGGACGAGAGGAGCGGTGGCCCCGTGTCGCGCCGCGCCGTAGCCGTCCGGCCATCACGGCGCGGCAAAGTCGTCATGCCGCTATCAGCGCGGGGCCGGTGGCAGGCCTTGGGCCAGCGGCTGCGCATCCTCCTGTGACAGGCGTTGGACCTCCGGCGCGATGTTGGCGGTGGGCGCGGCGATGCTGCACCGCGCGCCGCCGTGCACCAGCCCCACCACCCGCATCCGTGCATCCACCAACGGCGCGCCGGAGTCTCCCGGGGTGCCGTCCAGGGTGGTGAAGAGCGCGGCGGGCACGTCCGGCAGCGAGGGGCAGCGGCCCAGCCGCTCCAGCATCACCTGCCGCGGCTCGCCGGGGCGGTCATGCCGGCCGGTGAAGACGAGCACGTCCCCGGGCGCGGGCAGCGCTTCGGCCACCTCCAGCGGGGCCACCGACGCCTTCGCCTCCAACTCCAGCACGGCCAGGTCCCGGCCGCGATCCACGAAGACGTAACGGCCCTCCATCCGCCGTCCGTCCTCGAAGTTCGTGAACTCGGGTCCGCGCTCCTGCGCGACGCAGTGGGCTGCGGTGAGCACGTGTCGTCCCTGGCCCACCACCACGCCCGCGCAGTGGCCATCGCCCAGCGTCACCGTGGCCGCCGTGGCCCGCTGGAGGCCCTGGGCTTGCTGGGTTTCGGGTTGACCGCAGGCCATCCAGGCCGTGACGGCCACGAAGGCCACGGCCACTCCTCCCCGCTTCCATGCCCGCATGCCGTCTCCCCCCTCTGGCGCGGGCAGTGGGCCCTGTGCCTGGAAGAAGGGTGTGCATGCGTCACGGCGCGTCGTGAGCGGGCGTCTGGAAGCGGCTCCCCAGCAGGCATCCGGGCGGCAGGACGCGCTTTCTTCCAGCAGAACGATTGATCAGGAACTAAGGACACAGGGGTGCACCTCACCTGCTCGGATGTCCCGGAGGCGGTGTCACTGAAACGTGCTATTCCTCCGACGTCTGGATCCCGGCGGAATGGCCGGCCCCTAGCGCGTGAGCGACGACGAGAAGACAACGGTCCTGGACGAACGAACCCGGCCTCCGAGCACGTGGGGGGACCGGGTGCGTACGCCCATCACGTTGCCGGGCGCGGGCATCGGGGAGCGTCGTTCGCTGGAGCCGGGCGTCGTCGTGACCGGGCGCTACCGGGTGGAGTCGCTGCTGGGCGAGGGCGGCATGGGCCGCATCTGGCTGGCGGACGATCTCCAGGAGCGCCGGCGCATCGCGCTCAAGGAGATGCACGTCCCGGCGGGGCTGTCCGCGGCGAAGGTGGAGGAGCTGGTGCTGATGTTCCGGCACGAGTTCTTCGCCATGAAGAAGCTCCAGCACCCGTCCACGCTCAAGGTCTTCGACTGGGGCATGACGGAGGCCGGCAACCGCTTCATCACCATGGAGGTGGTGGGCGGCCACGACCTGAGCACGCTGGTGCGCGATGCTCCGCTGGACACACGCACGCTGTACCGGGTGTTGATCCAGATGGCGCAGGTGCTGGCGTTCATCCATTCGCGCCTGTACGTGCACTGCGACATCAAGGCCAGCAACGTGCGCATCACCGAGTCCGGCGCGGTGAAGCTCATGGACTTCGGCGTGATGCACCAGTTGGGCACGCCCAGTCCCGGCAAGCTCAAGGGCACGCTGGAGTACCTGGCGCCGGAGTGGCAGCGGGGCGCGAGCATCGACGGGCGCGCGGACCTGTACTCGCTGGGCGTGATGGCCTGGTACCTGGCCACGCGCAAGCTGCCCTTCAAGCGCAGCAACCCCGCGGTGCTGCTGGCGGACCACCTGACGCGTCCGCCGCCGCGCCCCTCCACGCTCTGCGCGGTGGATCCGCAACTGGAGGAGATCATCCTCCTGCTCATGGCCAAGGATCCGCGCGAGCGCTTCCAGGACGCGAGCGAGTTGATGGAGGCGCTCTGCCACGCGAGCGGTGAGCCGTCCCCGGAGGAGCCGCTGTCGGCGCGCGCCAGCTACCTGCACGTGCCGGAGGTGGTGGGCCGCGAGGCGGAGCTCGAAGGGCTGATGAACGGCCTGGCCGAGGCGGACTGGGGCCAGTCGCGCGCGGTGCTCGTGGGCGGTCCCGCGGGCGTGGGCAAGACGCGGCTGCTCCAGGAGTTCGAGCTCCAGGCGAAGCTGGCGGAGCTGCCCTTCGGCCGGGGCCAGTGCCGCGCGGAGGGCCTGGCCCCGCTCGCGCCGGTGGCGCAGGCCCTGCGCAGCATGGTGCCGCACACGCCGTCGGAGCTGATGGACCGGCTGGGACCCCGGCTGATGCGCCTGCTGCCGGGCCTGTCGTCGGAGGTGCCCGAGGGCGAGGTGCACGAACGGGCCCTGCGCGAAGGGACGGAGGAGAAGGGCGCGTTCTTCGAGGCGCTGTCGGAGTGGACGCGCACGCTCGGAGGCCGTCAGTCGTTCGTGCTGTGCTTCGAGGACCTCCAGTGGGCGGACAGCGCGTCGCTGGAGGCCATCAACGTGCTCATCCGCGCGCTGCACGGCACGCGCGGCATGGTGGTGGGCACGTTCCGCTCCGCGGAGCTGTCGCGCCTGAGCCTCGCGTTCCAGACGGTGGACGAGAAGCTCACCGCGCGCATGGACCTGGAGCCGCTGTCCGCGGAGCACGTGGGCACGCTGGTGGAGCTGGTGCTGCCCGGGTTGGACATGCCGGAGGGCTTCGTCACCCGGCTGCACGCGACCACGAAGGGCAACGCCTTCTTCGCCACCGAGTGCCTGCGCATGCTGGTGGAGGCGGGCGCGCTCAAGCGCGTGGGCGGGCGCTGGGAGGCGGAGGAGGGGCTGGGGACGCGGCGGCTGCCGGACAGCGTCCAGGAGGCGGTGCTGGTGCGGCTGGCGAGCGCGCCCCCGGAGCAGGTGGCGCTGCTGCGCAAGCTGGCGCCCGTGGGCCGCATGCTGGACCTGCCGTTGGTGCGCACGCTGGCGGGGCTGCCGGAGGCGGAGCTGTTCGCGGTGCTGGACGGCATCGTGGAGCGGCAGTTCCTCCAGGACGTGGAGGGCCGGTACGTCTTCACGCACGACACCGTGCACCAGACCGTCTACGACAGCACGCCGGAGATGGATCGAAGGGGGCACCACGGCCTCGTGGCGCGGGCGCTCCAGGCGCAGCCCGCGGGGCGCGCCGGGTTGGTGCGCGCGGTGGGCTGGCACTACGCGCGCTCGGACGCGCCGGCGGAGGCCATCCAGCCGCTCCTGGAGGCGGGCAAGGCGGCCATCGAGGCGGAGGCGCTGCTGGAGGCCACGCTGCTCTTGAAGGAGGCGGCGGGGCTGTTGGAGTCCGCGCCGGACTTCCCGGGGCGCATGGAACAGCTGCTCCGCTCGTGGGTGTCGCTGGTGGAGGTGGGCTACTCCAGCGACCCTCCGACGTCGGTGGCGTACGGGGAGCGCCTCTTCGCGTATTGGGAGTCCACGGTGGACGTGGAGGCCGGACGTCGCGAGGCGGCCCATCGGCTGGCGTCCGCGCGCACGGCCACGCCCACGGAGCACGAGGAGCTGCTCTGTCCGCTGTTCCGCGAGGTGTCGGCGGGCGAGCGCATGACGCCGGTGGATGTCTTCTGGAAGCGCTCGGAGCTGCAAATCCTCCAGGGCATGTCGCTGGCCATCCTGGGGCGCACCCAGGAGATGGAGGCGCTGCTTTCGAGCGCGGCCGCCGAGCACCCGGAGGACTCGCCCTACCTGGCCGGGCTGTCCATCGCCCGCGCGACGCTGAGCGCGTACACCGGCCGCTGGTCGGGCGGCGTGTCCGAGCAGCGCAAGCAGGTGAAGCGGCTGAGCGACTTCCGCGACGCGGTGGGCCGTCCGCCCCGGCGGCTCGCGTGGGCGCTGGGCATGGGCGGCTACCTGCTCAACGTGAACCTGGCCCTGCGTGGCGAGGCGCTGGACGAGGACGTGCTGCGCGGCGGGCTCGCGGTGGCGGACGCCCACGGCTTCACCGACGTGCGCGCCTACCACCTCTTCGCGAAGGTGACGCGCGCGGCCTTCACCGGCGACGGCGCCGCCTTCGCGCCGGCCCTGGCGCAGAAGACGGAGCTCATCCGCAGGCTGGGCAGCCCCCGGCTGATGGAGCGCAACCTGGCCCTCTTCACGCCGCCGTACTACCTGGAGCGCGGCGAGCACGAGCTCGTCGCCGCGGTGGTGGCGCGCGGCGAGGCCCTGGCGCGGGTGCTGCCCCAGGACCGCTGGTTGCAGGCCCACGTGCAGGTGTACCAGGCGTGCCGCGACGTGCTCTTCGAGGACGCGGCCGCCGCGCGCGAGTCGCTGCCCCGCGCCCTGGAGGCCGCGCGCAAGGGAGGCCTGCGCATGGAGACGCTGGTGCACGTGTACCAGTCGCGCTTCGAACGGGACCAGGGCCGGCGGCCCGCCGCGCTCGCCGCCGCGCAGGCGGCGCTGGAGCGCGCGTTGGATCCGGTGCTGGCCAACCCATGGGATGAAATCCTCGCCCGCCGCGCGCTGGCGCCCCTGGTGCCCCAGGCGGAAGGGGACGCGCACCTGCGCCACGCGCTCATCCTGGCGGAGGCCACCGGCAACGTGCTGCAGATGGGACTCGTGTACCTGCAGCACGCGGAGCGGCACGGCACGCACGAGGAGGTGATGCTGGAGCTGGAGATCGCCGAGCGGGCCTTTGGCAACGCGAAGGCCACGCACCTCCAGTCGCTCGCCAGCTCCCTGCGCGGCCCACTGTCGCGCCAGTTGGAAGAGCTGAAGCGGAGCGCCTGACGGCGAGCGTCCTGGGTAGGATGGCCCCATGGCCCCGTCCCCCCTGCGCTTCTGCCTGGACTACCTCTCCCCGTACGCGTACCTCGCCTGGCTGCGGATGCCCGCCCTCGCGGCGCGGCACGGGTGCACGCTGGAGCCCGTGCCGGTGCTGCTCGCGGGGCTGCTCAACGCCGTAGGCTCCGTGGGGCCCGCGGAGATTCCGGCCAAGCGCGTCTACGTCTTCAAGCAGACCTTCCGCATCGCGCACGAACAGGGCGCCCCCTTCACCCTGCCGCCCTCGCATCCGTTCAACCCGCTCTTGTCCCTGCGCGTGACGGCCGCGGTGGACGACGTGGAGGCCCGGACGAAGCTCGTCACCGCGCTCTACTCGGCGGCGTGGGGCGAGGGCCGGGGCATCGAGACGCCGGAGCAGGTGGGCGCGGTGCTGGAGGCGGCCGGCTTCGACGCGAAGGCCCTGCTCGCCCGGGCGGCGACGCCGGAGGTGAAGGACCGCCTGCGCAGGAACACCGACGAAGCGCTGGCCCAGGGCACCTTCGGCGTGCCCTCCGTGCTGGTGGACGGGGAGATGTTCTGGGGCGTGGACTCGCTGGGGCACCTGGAGCGCTACCTGGAGGGACGCGACCCGCTCACCCCCGAGGCGCTGGCGCGCTGGCAGCACCTGCCCTCCACCGCGTCGCGCCGCTGAACACCGAAGGCCCCCGGTCCATGAACGTCCTCGGTCAGTTGGGTTTCGTCGTCGGGAGCCTCGTGCTCGCGGGCGTGCTGCTGTCGCTCAACTTCTGGCGCGCGCTGCTCTTCCTCTTCCCCGGCAAGGTCGGCATCGAACCGGAGGCCCCCGCGGACCAGATGGACCTGCCAGAGGAGCTGGCCCCGCTCGCCGGCCAGCTCCAGACGCTGGGCTTCACCCCCCTGGGCAGTCACGAGGAGAAGCCGCTCCTCCAGAAGGCCACCCGCTCCTACGACTGGGCCCACACTGGCGAGCGCGTCTTCGCCACCCTGCACCTGGGCAGGGAGGACCGGCCCCGGCTCTACCTGCTCACCCCCCTGGCCTCCGGGGGCTTCGTCGTCACGGCCAGCTACCGGCGCCCGGCGTTGGACCTGCCCGACTACCGCTCCGGCTGCCTGGAGGACGCGTCCCCGGAGCGCCTGTTGCGCGCACATGTACGCCGACTGGACGGGTTGGCCCTGTCGGAACCGGGCGCCTTCACCTGGGAGGGCCGGGTCCAGGCCGGGCGGGCCTGGTACCAGGGCCTTGGCCGCAAGGAAATCCGCCGGCAGAACCTCCAGGGATTGTTGTGGACGGCCATCGCGCTTGCCATCGTCGCGGGCGCCTTCCTGGGCGGGCGCGCGGGCTGAAGCCGCCCCCGTATTTTCCACCTCACGTCGCGCGTGCACCGCGCGCCCCGGAAGAGTAGGGAGACGAGCACCATGAAGAGCGTGTCCAAGAACGAGGAAATCTTCTTCCTGTCCGGCAAGCGCACCCCGTTTGGTACCTACGGTGGCAGCCTCAAGGACCTGAGCGCCACCGACCTGGCCGTGGAGTCCGCGAAGGCGGCCCTGGCCCAGGCGGGCGTGTCCCCGGAGCTGGTGGAGCATGTGGTGTACGGCAACGTCGTCCAGACGAGCTCGGACGCCATCTACCTGCCGCGCCACGTGGGCCTGCGCACGGGCGTGCCCGTGTCCGTGCCCGCGCTGGGCGTCAACCGGCTGTGCGGCTCCGGCTTCCAGGCGTTCGTCACCGCCGCGGAGATGATGCTGACGGGCGGCGCCGAGTGCGTGCTCGCGGGCGGCACCGAGTCCATGAGCCAGGCCCCCCACGTCATCCGGGGCGCGCGCTGGGGCATCCCCCTGGGCAAGGGCGGCCTGGAGGACATGCTCTGGACGGCCCTGACGGACAGCTACACCGGGCAGGCCATGGCGCTCACCGCCGAGCAGCTTGCGGTGGACTACAGCCTCACCCAGGACGACGTGGACCAGTACGCCGTGCTCACCCAGAAGCGCTTCGCCGCCGCGCAGGAAGCCGGCCGCCTGGGGGATGAGATCGCCCCGGTGACGCTCAAGGGCAAGAAGGGCGACACGGTGGTGTCGAAGGACGAGCACAACCGTCCGGAGACCACCGTGGAGACCCTGCGCAAGCTGCCCAAGGTCTTCAAGAAGGACGGCGTCGTGCACGCGGGCGCCGCCAGCGGCATCTGCGACGGCGCGGGCTCCATGGTGATGGCGACGCGCAGCTTCGTGGAGAAGCACGGCCTGAAGCCGGTGGCGCGGCTCGTCAACTGGGGCGTGTCCGGCTGCGACCCGAAGATCATGGGCATTGGCCCGGCGCCGGCCATCCGGAATCTCTTGAAGCGCGCGGACGCGAAGCTGTCGGACGTGGACCTCTTCGAGGTCAACGAGGCCTTCGCGCCCCAGTACCTGGCGGTGGAGAAGGAGCTGGGCCTGCCACGCGACGCCACCAACGTCAACGGGGGCGCCATCGCCGTGGGCCACCCGCTGGGGGCCTCCGGGGCGCGCATCACCATGACGCTGGCCTACGAGCTCAAGCGTCGGGGCGCTCGCTATGGTATCGGCTCTGCCTGCATCGGCGGCGGCCAGGGCATCGCCGTGCTGGTCGAGGCGCTCTAGGCGCCTGTTGGGGACGGGGTACGGGGCTGACGACTTCCGGACGGGACGTGAGATGAGCAACGAGGTGGACGCGAAGACGGCCCGGGAGCGGGCCAAGGCCATCGCCGAGCAGCGCCGCGCCGAGCGCCGCAACCGCAAACGCCGCTGCGTGGTGTGTGGCGTGGAAGAAAGCGACAAGACGCCCCTGACGGCCCACCCCGAAGGCATCGGTCCCGCCTGCAAGGACGAGGTGACGTGTCAGGCCCGCCGCGCCGCCGCGGGTCGCTGAACAGACTTAGCCCGTCCCCCGCCGCCGGAGTGTTGGCGGGAGGACGGTGGCTTCCGCCGCCCCCCGGAGGCCCAGGGAGCGGATCCCCCTGGGTCCACGCCGGGCCGGATTGTCGGGCCCGTTTCTTGATGGCGCCCGCGACTCGGGGTAAACGTTCGTAATCTCTGGTGACACGAGGGTTGGAATGGGCCTTATCAGCTTCACGGGCGTCAAGGTGTTCTCCACCACGCTCGCGCGCGATCGCGAGAACATGGGTGAGAACATCACCAAGTGGCTGAAGGAGAACTCCGGCGTGGACATCGTGGACAAGATCGTCACGCAGTCCTCGGACAAGGAGTTTCACTGTCTGACCATCACGCTCTTCTACCGCCACAAGGTCTGAGTCCTACGACGGGCGAGTGAAGGCGGATGGAGGTGAGGGCGCTTCTCCCTGGAGACATCAGGGTGGGGCGCCCTTCATCGTTTCTGCGATTGGGGTTGCGGACCGGGCGGTGTTCCACCACCTTTGGGCCTCTATGCGACCCATGCGGGGCTTCAACAGGGGCGGAGGCGGCGGCTTTGGCGGCGGCTTCGTCGGCCTGGAATCGATGGCCGCCAAGCTGGCGGTGGCGCTGGTGGCGTTCTCCGCGCTGTTCCTGGCGACGCGCGGCGGGCAGGGCGTGCTGCTGCTGCTCAACCCCGCGGACGTGCTGCGCGGACGCGTGTGGGAGGTGTTCACCTACGCGTTCATCGCGCCGGACCCGCTGGGCATCATCTTCGGCGGCATCATCATCTGGTCCATTGGCGGCTTCCTGGAGTCCACCTGGGGCTCGCGGCGCCTGCTGATGGCCTCGGTGGGCATCACGGTGTTCGCGGGCCTGCTCACGGTGCTGCTGGCGCTGGTGACGCCCATGGCGAGCGCCTACGCCGGTGGCTCGGTGATGACCACGGTGCTGTGGGTGGCGTACGGGCTCGTCATCGGCCGGGGGCAGGCGAACTTCTGGGGCATCCCGCTGACGGGCAACTGGTTCGCGGCCATTGGCGCGGGCTTCACCGTGCTGCGGCTGCTCACCGCGCCGTCCTGGCAGTTCCTGGCGCCGGAGCTCTTCAGCCTGGTGCTGGTGTTCGCCTACGTGCGAGGCGCGAGCCCCAAGCGGCTCATGCTCCACCTGCAGCACTGGCGGCTGCAGCGCCAGCTGCGCGACCGCTCCAAGCACCTGCGCGTGGTGGGCAAGGAGCAGCGCCCGCCGGACCGCGACCAGTTCCTCAACTGAAGTCGCTTCGTTGAGTCGTGACACGGGCCTGCTGACGCGAAAGCGTTGGTGGGCCCGTTCGCTTTGGCTAGTGCGCGGCCTCCGGGTGCCCGTACTGCTTGAGCTTGCGGTAGAGCGTGGCCACGCCGATGTCCAACTGCTCCGCGGTGCGTGAGCGGTTGCCGCCGTTCTGGGCCAGCACCGCGAGGATGTACTCCTTCTCCATGTCCTCCAGGCGGCGCGGGCTGCCGGTGGGCATCATGCTGGGGGGCGCGGCGCGCACCTCCTCGGGCAGGTCCTCGCGCTCCACGCGCGGGCCCTCGCACAGCACCACCGCGCGTTCGATGGCGTTGCCCAACTCGCGCACGTTGCCCGGCCAGGGGTAGCGCAGGAGCTGATCCGCGGCGTCCGGGGACAGGCTGCTCACGCGCCGGCCCAGGCGCTCACCGGCCTCCGCCAGCAGCATGCGGGCCAGGGGGAGGATGTCCTCCTTGCGCTCGCGCAGGGGCGGGATGCGCAGCTCGATGACGCGCAGCCGGTAGAAGAGGTCCTGGCGGAAGTGGCCCAGGCGCACCTCCTCCGTCAGCTCGCGGTTGGTGGCGGCCACCACGCGCACGTCCACCTTGCGGCTGAGGTTCTCACCCACGCGCCGCACCTCGCGCTCCTGGAGGACGCGCAAGAGCTTGGCCTGCATGGCGGGAGGGACTTCGCCCACCTCGTCCAGGAAGAGGGTGCCGCCGTGGGCCGCCTCGAAGAGGCCGGGCCTGTCGTGCGTGGCGCCGGTGAAGGCGCCCTTGGCGTGGCCGAACAGCTCGCTCTCCAGCAGGCTCTCCGTCACGGCGGCGCAGTTGACGGCGATGAAGGCCTTGTGGGCGCGGCCGGACTCGTCGTGGATGAGCCGGGCGATTCTCTCCTTGCCCACGCCGCTCTCGCCGGTGACGAGGATGGTGGTGTCCACCTTCGCCGAGCGCCGGGCCAGGTTGAGCACCTTCTGCATGGCGTCCGCGCGCGCCACCATGCCCGACGGGTCCTCCGCCACGCCGGACACCCGGGCCAGCGACTGGCGCTTCGCGCGCAGCTTGCGCTCCGCCTGCCGCAGGGCCTCCGTCACCTGCCCGAGCACGCCCTCCATGCACTGCGTCTCATAGAAGCGCAGCACCTCCGCGCACTCGGTGCTCCACTCCTCCGCGGGCCGGCCGACAATCTGGCAGAGGGCGTCCCCCTTGCCGACGCACTTCATCTCCGCGCAATAGATGGGCTTGCCGTTGCAGTAGCTCAGGTACCCGGACGCGAACCCCGTGAGGCTCCAGCACACCGGTTGATCCGCCTGTCCCAGGTGGAGCAGGTGCTGCTCCGCTTCATAGGAGTCGCGCCACTGCGCCTCGGCGAAGGGCTCCGGGCCGTCCTTCTCCGTCCGCTCGATGCGCTCCACGCGCACCTGGCCCATCAGCGTGTGCAGCCGTCCTCCAGCGCGGCGCCACTCGGCTTCGTCCGTCCACGGCACCGCCGTGCGCATCGCTTCCGCCGTGCGCCAGCCGTGCGCGTAGCCCAGCCGCGTGAAGATGCCGCGCGCCACCGTCATCCCCATCATCCCGACGATTTCCGTGCGCAAGAGCCCCAGCGCCACCGGATCCATCAGCAGCGCCCGCTGCCCGGCGAAGTGGATGACGCCGCCCTTCGGCTCGAACGCCAGCAGCTCCCTGAGGTCCAGCCCTTCCAACCCGGCCACGTTGACTCCCAAATCCATTCAGACTGAGGGGCTTCTCTATCATTCTGAGAGTGTTTTCGCAGGGCTGGAATTCGAAGCCTTGTGATTCCATGGGGTTGGCGTGTTTGCTGCGCTGGTCCTGGGGTTGCATTAGAAGTCGCCCACGATGGGTTCCGGGGTGGACAGACGCGAGGTGCTGCAGGGTGTGGCGGCCGCCGGGGTGGCGGGTGTGATGGGCAGCGGGCCCACGGTCGCCCGGCAGGTGGCACCGGCGCTCTTCGTGTCGCACGGCTCCCCGATGACGGCGCTGGACGCGGACGAGTACCCGCAGGCGCTCAAGCGTTTCGGTGAGGGCGTGGGCCCGGTGAAGGCGCTGGTGGTGGTGTCCGCGCACTGGGAGACGGACGCGCGCGTGCACGTCACGGCGATGGCCGCGCCGCCGCTCGTCTACGACTTCCATGGTTTCCCGGAGGAGATGTACCGGCTGCGCTATCCGGCGCCCGGCGCGCCGGAGCTGTCCTCGGACGTGGTGGCGCGGCTGACGGCGGCGGGCGTCCCCGCGGTGGCGGAGACCGAGCGCGGCCTGGATCATGGCGTCTGGGTTCCGCTGCGGCATGCCTTCCCGGAGGCGCGCGTGCCCGTCATCCAGGTGGCCTTGCCGGCGGGCGCGTCACCCGCGGCGGTGGCGAAGATGGGCGAGGCTTTGCGCCCGCTGCGCGCGGACGGCGTGCTACTGATGGGCAGCGGCGGGGTGGTCCACAACCTGCGCCGGGTGAATTTCAGATCCAAGCTGGCGTCCGTGGAGCCATGGGCCGCCGAGTTCGATGCGTGGGTCGCCGGAAAACTTGTCGCACGTGATTTCGTCGGGCTTCAGTCGTGGAGGGACGCACCGAATGCGCAGCTCGCGCATCCATCTCCCGAGCACTGGTTGCCCATCTATTTCGTCCTCGGAGCCGCCCTCGCCGAGGACCGTCTCACCCCGGTGTTCGAGGGTTTCCATCACGGAACCTTGTCCATGCGCAGCTTCGCGCTGCGCGCCTGAACCTCGCAGTTCGCAGCACCCAGGAGTCCACACCATGAAGATGTCCCTGAAGTCCGCCATCGCCCTGATTGCCGTCGCCGCCCCCTCGTTCGCCTTCGCGACCACGTGGGAGCTGGACTCGTCGCACTCCAGCGCGCAGTTCGGCGTGAAGCACATGATGGTGTCCACCGTGCGTGGCGCCTTCAGCAACGTGAAGGGCACCATCAACATCGATGACAAGGACATCACCAAGTCCACCATCGAGACCACCATCGACGCGACCACCATCAACACCAACGAGCCCAAGCGCGACGAGCACCTGAAGAGCCCGGACTTCTTCGACACGGCGAAGTTCCCCACCATCACCTTCAAGTCGACGAAGGTCGCGAAGGCCGGCAAGGACAAGCTGAAGGTCTCCGGCGACCTGACGATGCACGGCGTGACGAAGCCCGTGGTGCTGGACGTGGACGGCCCGTCCGCCGAGTCGAAGGATCCGTGGGGCAACCTGCGCCGTGGCGCCACGGCGACCACGAAGATCAAGCGCAGCGACTTCGGCCTGACCTGGAACAAGGCGCTGGAGACGGGCGGCTTCGCGGTGGGCGACGAGGTCACCATCACGCTCGACCTGGAGGCCACGAAGAAGGCCGACGCGGCGGCGGCTCCGGCGGCCAAGGACGCGAAGTAGTCATCGCTTCACCAGTCCTTCGGGGTCGGTGAAATGAAGAGAGGGGCCTCGGTGACGAGGCCCCTCTTTTTTGTGCGTGAAGCCTGGGGGGCGGGGGAGGCCCGCCCCGGGGTGTCCGCTAGCCTTCGGCGACGGCCTGCACGCTGGCGCGGTAGATGAAGATGCGCGCGGTGTTGGTGCGGTTGTCGGCGGGGATGACGAAGAAGCCCGGGGTGGGGCCCTTGAAGTCCTGGGAGAAGCCGGCGACCTGGCGACCGTCGTTGAAGGTGACGCGAATCTTGGAGCCCTCCGCCTGGGGCTGACGCGCGCCCGCGGCGAGCATGAAGAAGATGGCCTTCACGCGCTTGCCGGGGATGCGCTCGGGGGCGAAGCCGCTCTGCTGCTCCAGGGAGATGGTGTCCTCGAGCAGGTCCGCGTCGCGGATGGTGCCGCGCTTCACCTGGCCTTCGACGGTGTGGATGATGACGCGGTGTTCACCCTCCACGAAGGAGTGGATGGAGCCCGCCAGCGCGGCCGCGTGCGCCTCGAAGAGGGCATCCTCGGTGGGGCGCAGGTGGTTGGCGGAGGCCACGCCCATGGCCACCGGCGCGGCGGGGACCGCGCTCCGCGGGGACGCGCTCGCCGGGCTGGCGGAAGGCACGGCCTTGGCCGGAGCGAGTGACAGGGAGGGCGGGGGCGGCGGAGGCATGGCCGCGACGGGCAGGGCGGGCTCCTCCTCCACGAGTTCGATGTCCGCCAGGGGTTCGGCTTCGGGCTCCACCTCCTCGACATCGAGGGCGGGCTGGGCGGCCCAGGCGGGCTCCGGGGATTCGAGGGGCGCGGGCTCTTCCCAACCCGAGGATGCGGGCGCGAGCGGGGTGAGGCCGGTGAGGGAGACCTCTTCCTCGGCGAGGGGTTCGGGCTCGGCGGCGGCCATCCACTCGGGCTGGGCCTCCTGGGGGGCGCTCCAGGCGGACCGGGCGGCCGGGGCGTTCCACTCGGAAGCGACAGGCTGCGAGGACCACTCGGCGGCGGCTTCCTCGACCGGGGCGTCCCACGCGGGCTGGGCCTCGGCGGCCGGCGGGGCCCAGGCCCCGGAGGCGGACTCCTCCGCGGCCCATTCCGGCTGTGCGGCGACGGGAGCGGACTCCTCGGCCGTGGCCCACTCGGGCTGGGCTTCGAGCGGGGCTTCTTCCGTGGCCCACTCCGGCTGCGCGGCGGCGGGAGCGGCCTCTTCCGTGGCGGCCCATTCGGGCTGGGCTTCGAGCGGGGCTTCTTCCGTGGCCCACTCCGACTGCGCGGCGACCGGTGCGGCGTCTTCCGTGGCCCATTCGGGCTGGGCTTCGATGGGCGCTTCCTCGGAGGTGGCCCATTCCGGCTGCGCGGCGACCGCAGCCGGAGCTTCGGTGGAGGCCCAGTCTGAAGAGGTCGCTTCGGAGGTGTCCGCGTCCGTGGCGGCCCATTCCGGTTGTGCGGCGGGGGCAGCCTCTTCCGTGGCGGCCCACTCCGACTGCGCGGCGACGGGCGCGGACTCTTCGGCCGTGGCCCATTCCGGCTGGGCCTCGATGGGCGCGGCCTCTTCAGGGGTGGTCCACTCCGACTGCGCGGCGACCGGGGCAGCGTCTTCCGAGGCCCACTCCGGCTGGGCCTCGATGGGCGCGGCTTCTTCCGGGGCCCACTCCGACTGCGCAGCGACGGGGGCAGCGTCTTCCGTGGCCCACTCCGGCTGAGCTTCGATGGGCGCGGCTTCTTCCGTGGCCCACTCCGACTGAGCAGCAACGGGCGCGGACTCTTCGGCCGTGGCCCATTCAGGCTGGGCTTCGATGGGCGCGGCCTCTTCCGTGGCGGACCACGCAGCCGACTGCGCGACGGGCGCGGCCTCTTCAGCGGTGGCCCACTCCGGCTGGGCTTCGAGCGGGGCTTCTTCCGAGGCCCACTCGGGCTGGGCTTCGATGGGCGCGGCTTCTTCCGAAGCAGCCCATCCAGGCTGAGCGGTGACTGACGCGGTGTCTTCGGCCGAGGCCCATTCGGGCTGAGCTTCAATGGGCGCGGCTTCTTCCGTGGCCCACTCAGGCTGCGTGGCGACGGGCGCGGACTCTTCGGCCGTGGCCCACTCAGGCTGGGCTTCGAGGGGCGCAGCCTCTTCGGTGGCGGACCACTCAGCCGACTGTGCGGCCGGTGCGGTTTCTTCGGCCGTGGCCCACTCAGGCTGAGCCTCGATGGGGGCTTCCTCGGAAGAGGTCCATTCGGGCTGCGCGGCGACGGGCGCGGCCTCTTCGGTGGCGGACCACTCCGACTGCGCGGCGGCAGGGGCGGACTCTTCGGCCGTGGCCCACTCCGGCTGAGCCTCGATGGGCGCGGCTTCATCCGGCGTGGCCCACTCCGGCTGAGCTTCGATGGGTGCGGCGTCCTGCGTGGAGCCCCAGTCCGACGTCTGCGCGACGGGCGCTGCCTCACCCTCGGCGGCCCATCCGGATTCGGCCTCGATGGGCGCCGCCACCGCGGACGGATCCGACCACTCTTCCGCCGCGGCCTCCGGGGCCGTTTCCGACGTGGCCCAGTCCGCCTGCGCTTCAATCAGCGGCGCTTCTCCGGCGGCATCACTCCCCGCCGCCTGGACGTTGTCGGTGGCCAGTTGCGCGGAGGACGCCGCCCACGCGGTCTCTTCCACCGGAGTTTCCCACTCGGCGGCAGTCGCTTCGGTCGCGGACGCTTCCCCGGTGCTCCACTCCGGCTGCGCCTCTCCAGGCACGGCCTCCACGGGAGCATCGGATCCGGTCTCCGCGTCGGCCGCGGCCCACTCCGGCTGCAGCTCGATGGGCGCGGATGCATCCGGCGTAGCATTCCACCCGGCGGCCGTCCCGGCTTCGGCGGACGGCTCGGACGAGGCGGACCACTCCGACCCCGTGCCCTCCGACTCAGGGGTGGCCCACGCGTCCTGGGTGCCGGTCGCGTTCTCTTCGCCAGCGGTAGCGGCCCACTCAGGCTGCAACTCGATGGGCGAGGACTCCTCGGAGGCCTGCGCCCATGCGGGCGTCTCGGCGGGGGACTCCACGGCATCGGAAGCCCACTCGGGCTGCAACTCGATGGGCGCGGACTCCTCCTGCAACCCGACGGTGGCGGTCGCGTCGGACGGAGAGCCGTCGGCGGACCAGTCCGACTGCGCGTCCTGGCCCCCCCACGCCGAGGCCTCGGTGGACTGTGCCTCCGCGAGGGATTCACTCGCGGTGGCCAGCGGCACGGCCTCGTCGGAATGGCCGTTCAGCTCGCTCCACTGTTCCGCGGCCAGGGTGTCACGCGCCGCCGACAGCGCCGACGGTTCGACATCCTCCGCGCCGAGTTCGAGCGTCTCGGCTTCCACGTCCGGTCCGACCGGAATGCTGCGGATCCCCAGGGATGAACCCGGATCCTCCGTGAACGGTGAAGGGGGCGGGGTGAGCGTCTCCTCGGCGCCCAGGTCGGCTGCGTCGAACGTCGGCGTCTCCGCCGCCTGCGAGGACGTCAGGGCGTCGGAGTCCGTCAGCGCGATGGCCTCGCCTTCGTCCGACGTCGCATCGTCCGTCCATGCCGCGCCTTCTTCCGAGACCTCGCTCGGGTCGAGCGCGATCTCCTCGGCGGACGCCTCCATCGGCGTTGCGCCGTCGGACTGCCAGTGGGCCGAAACGTCGTCCTGGCCGAGCGCGATCTCCTCGGCGGGCGCTTCCGTGGAAGCCGCTCCGTCCGCCTGCCATGCATCCGCGCCGGCTGCCTCCGGCTGCCACGCCCCGCTGGCGTCCTCCGCCTCCACGGCGATCTCCTCGGCGGGCGCTTCCGAAGCCGCGGCGCTGTCCGTCCACGCCTCCGCGAGGTCGCCGGAGCCGAGCACGATGTCCCCATCGGGATCCGTCGCTCCGGAGTCGGACTCCGTCGGCCAGGCCGTCTCGGATCCACCCGCGTCGGTCGCGAGCTCCTCGGCGGACGCCTCCAGCACGGCGCCCTCCGCCGGGGCCTGGGCCTGGGTCGTCGCGACGTCACTCCAGTCCCAATCCGACCCTCCACCCTCGGCCGGGGCCGACGTGTCCACCGCGAGCGGCGTCGTGTCGAGCGCCGCGTCGCGGGCCTCGTCGGACTCCACCGCGAGCGGTGCCGCATCCCACGCGGCGTCCACGGGCGCGGGGGCCAGGTCCTCGGCCATCACCGCTTCGGACCCGGGTTCGGCGTCCAGCAGCGCCGCTTCCTCGGAGGCCGCGTGCTCGGCGGAGGCCAGGGCCTCCGCCATCGGATCCAGGCCGGAGCTCGCCGGGGCCTGGGCCTCCGTCTCGACCTCCATCGACAGCTCGGCGAACGAGTCCTCCAGCGACGCCTCGGGCTCGGCGGCCGCCACCGGGGGCGGGGTCGACGTGGACAGCCCGGAGAAGTCCTCCTCGGCGCTCGTCTCCCACGTCTCCGCTTCCACTGGGGCGGGTGCCGCTTCCGCCGCCGGCTGGGGCATCCACGGCGCGGGTTCGCTCAGCGAAGGGATGTCGATGTCGTCGGTGCTGAGGTTCAGGTTGTCCGGATCCACCGGAGCCTGCGGCGCATGGTCAGCCTGCGCCTCGCCCCCCGAATAGGCCGCCCACGCCTGCGCATCGCCCGCGTTCGGATCATACGCCCCGCCAGCGTCGGTGCCGGCAGGGGCCGCGTAGGCGCCCGCCGCGTTCGCGTCGTAGCCCTGCTGGGGCCACGCCGCCGCGTTCGGATCATAGGCCGCGTTGGGGTCGTAGCCGGCGGGGTAGGCGTACCACTGGCCGTCCTCGCCGTAGTAGCCCTGGGGTTGCTCGTAGCCGGCGGGGTAGGCGTACCACTGGCCGTCCTCGCCGTAGTAGCCCTGGGGCTGCTCGTAGCCGGCGGGGTAGGCGTACCACTGGCCGTCCTCGCCGTAGTAACCCTGGGGCTGCTCCTGGACCTGTTCCTGGGGCTGGGCCCAGGCCTGGGCCGCCGCCGCGGTGTCCGCCGCGTCCTGGATGCCCAACAGGCCGCGCAACTCGACCCAGCGAGTTTCCTCGACGGCGGACAGGCTTCCCAGCTTCCGCTTCTCATCCAGGAAGCGGAATTCTCTCATCGCGGCGCGCGTATCGGACATCCGTCACCTTGCTGCGCCAGCGTCCAACAGGGACCGCCGCAGCGAAAATCTTGGAGGGTCGCGAGTGTAGGGGACTCCCGCCAGGGGGTAAACCAATCCGCCACGCCCGACCGGCCGCTACCTCCCCGAGAGGGCGGTGAGGACCGCCTTGTCCAGGGCCTCGAAGTCCCGCTGATAGGTGGACTGGAGGAGGGCCTCGAAGGAGACAGCCCCGTCCACCGACTGGATGAAGCCCAGCAGCTTCTCCATCCCGCCCAGCCGCACCAGCTCCTGCACGGCCAGGGCGGAGGCGGCGTAGGCCACTTCGGGATCGTTCATGCTCATGGGCGCCCGCGAGTTCATCTGCCCCATCTGCGGCAGCACGCCCTGCTTCGCCGCCGAGCGCATCCGGTCCCGGAGGCCGCGCGGAGGGCCATCCTGCTTCATGTAGCGCCACTCCAGGTACGAGGCCGTGCCTTCGTTGAACCAGCGGGGCAGGCCGATGCCGCCTTTCGGGCAGATCTCATCCAGCGCCGCGTGCACATACTCGTGCACCAACGTGCCCTTCGTCCCGGCCGTCAGCTGCGCCGCGTCGTTCATGCGGATGGCGTTGTCGACGTACAACCCGGCGACCCGCGCCGCGAAGGTGGCCCCCATGTGCGTGCGGAACTCATCGCGCGTGTAGAGCACCACATCCAGTTGCCGCTCGCGTGCCCGGCCCAGCGTCTGCAACGTGAAATCAAACGCCTCCTCCAGCGCGGCGACGACCTGTCCCTCGTACTCGGCGCGCTGGCCGAAGTCGCGATCGCTGTTGAAGTAGCGGATGGCGAAGCGCCGGTTGGAGCGCACGCGCATGCCGTCCTTGCCCACGCTGGACTCGTAGCTGAGGCTCGCCGAGCGCACCTCACCGTCCCCCTGCGTGCCCTTCGCGGTGCGCGTGTCCTCCTCGCCGTTCAGCCGCCGCTCCAGGCGCTCCACCTCGCCTCGCGCCGCCCCGGCCTCCGCCACCTTCGCGCGCGCGTTCTGGATCAGCTTGCGCGCCTCCTTCGCCTCCTTCGCCTTCGCGGGGACCTTCTCCAGCGTGGCGATGGCCGCCGTCGTGTCCTCGTCCTGGAGCAGCAGTCGTCCCAGCTCCAGCCCGAACGCGCCGTCCTTGGGGAAGTGCTCCAGGCCCTTTCGCAGCGCCTCTTCCGCGGACGCGCGCTGATCCGTCTTCAGCGCCGACTTCGCCAGGCACCGCAGGGCGCCGGCCGTCTCCTGGAAGGCCACGGCGCGCTCACCCAGCGAGTACGCCATCACCGCGTCCTCCGCGAGCAGGGCCTCACATCCCTTGAGCAGCGGAGCCGCGACCGTCGGCCGCTCCGCCTCCGGATAGTCGGAAGGGGACGCCGCCGCGTACGCCAGATACAGCTCCTCCCATTGCTTCTGGGCGGCCAGCTCCTTGGCCTTCTGCGGCGGAGGGGCGGCGGCGAGCAGCAACAGGGCGATGAGGGGCGTGTTCATGGAATCCCCAGTATCGCCGAAGCCGCGCTCGGGCGTGCAAGCTCCCTGCTCCCTTGGACTACGTCCGGGCGACCTGCCAGCCCTGGGCCTCCAGGGACGCCATCAGCTCCTGGATGTGGGCGTGTCCGGTGGTCTCCAGCATCACCTCCACCGTGGCCTCGCCCAGGCCCGCCTTGGAGAAGGCGCGGTCGTGGTGCAGGTCCACGACGTTGGCGCGCATCTGGGCGATTTGAGTGGTGAGCCGCGCCAGCATGCCCGGCCGGTCCGGCAGCCGGACCTCCAACTGCACCAGGCGGCCCGCCTTCACGAGGCCCCGCTCGATGATGCGGCTGATGACGTTCATGTCGATGTTGCCACCGCCCACGATGATGGCGACGCGCTTGCCCTTCGCCTGCGGCACCTTCCCGTTGAGCAGCGCGGCCAGCCCCGCTGCGCCCGCGCCCTCGGCCACCGTCTTCTCCTGCTCCAGCATCAGCAGGATGGCGGCGGCGATCTCCTCTTCATCCACCGTCACCACCGCGTCCACGTACTTGCGCACGTGCTCGAAGGTGATGTCGCCCGGAATCTTCACCGCGATGCCGTCCGCGATGGTGGTGCCCGCGGCCGTGAGCTCCGTGCGGACCCCCGCGTCCAGCGACGCCTTCATGCTGGCGATGGTGGAGGCCTGCACGCCCACCACCTGGATGCGCGGGTTCGTCTCCTTGAGGGCTACGGCCACGCCGGAAATCAGTCCGCCGCCGCCCACCGGCACCAGCACCAGCTCCAGGTCGGGGCACTGCTCCAACAGCTCCAGGCCCAGCGTGCCCTGACCCGCGATGACGTGCAGGTCGTTGAACGGGTGGACAAAGACCAGGTCCTCCGCCTGCTGGATGCGCAGCGCCTCCGCGTAGGCCTCGTCGAAGTTGGCGCCCTTGAGCACCACGCGCGCGCCGTAGTCATCCCGCGTGCGCGTCACCTTGATGAGCGGCGTGCGCTCCGGCATCACGATGGTGGCGCGGATGCCCAGCCGTCGCGCGTGGTACGCCACGCCCTGCGCGTGGTTGCCGGCGGAGGCCGCGATGACGCCGCGCTGCCTTTCCTCCGGCGTGAGCGTGAGCAGCTTGTTGAGCGCGCCGCGCTCCTTGAAGGCGCCGGTCCGCTGGAGGTTCTCCAGCTTGAAGTACACCACCGCGCAGTCCGTCTTCTCGGTGAAGTAGTCCGACGCGGGGCACGGCGTGGGGCGCAGCGCCGAGCGCAGCCGTTCGCGGGCCGTCTGGATGTCCTGCAGGGTGACCATCATGCCCGGCCGTGTAGCGGATGCCGGCCCCGCACGGAAGCGACGCGGGGCCCGACGCCTGCCTGGACGCGATGCGGCAGCGGGCGCGCTAGGATGTTGGCGCCCGAAGCAATTTCCGCAGCCGCGGGCCCGCGTCAGATGCCGCGCAGCACGGTGGCCTTGCCCACCCGGCCAATGGCCAGGATGTAGGCGGCCGTCCGCATGGAGACCTTCCGGGAGCGGGCAATCTGCGCCACCCGGTCGTAGGCCTCCTTCATCGTCTTCTCCAGCTCCGCGTTGACGCGGTCCTCTTCCCAGGAGACGTGCTGGAGGTTCTGCACCCACTCCAGGTAGCTGACCGTGACGCCGCCCGCGCTGGCGAGGATGTCCGGCACCACGAAGATGCCGCGCTTCTCCAACAGGTCGTCCGCCTCCGGCTGGGTGGGGCCGTTGGCGCCCTCCACCACCAGGCGGGCTCTCACGCTATTGGCGTTGTCGCGGGTGAGCACATGGCCCAGGGCGGCGGGGATGAGCACCTCGCAGTCCGCCGCGAGCACGTCCTCGTTGCTGCACGGCGTGCCACCGCTGAAGCCGGTGACGGTGCCGGTGCGCTTGACGTGCTCGAAGAGCGACGGCACGTCCAGGCCCAGCGGGTTGTACATGCCGCCCAGCACGTCGGACGCGGCCACGACGACGCCGCCGTCGCCCCAGATGAGCTGCGCGATGTGGCTGCCCACGTTGCCGAAGCCCTGGATGGCGAAGCGCGTGCCCTTCACCGGCAGGCCCAGGTCGCGCAGGATTTCACGGCACACGTACAAGAGGCCCCGGCCGGTGGCGGCCTCGCGGCCCTTGGAGCCGTACAGCTCCAGGGGCTTGCCCGTCACCACCGCGGGCGAGTGCCCGTGGTAGCGCGAGTACTGGTCCATCACCCACGCCATCACCTGGGGGTTGGTGTTGACGTCGGGCGCGGGGATGTCGCGCGTGGGCCCGATGACGTCTTGAATCTGATCCACGAACTTGCGCGTGAGCCGCTCCACTTCCTTGAGGCTCATCTGCGACGGGTCGCACGCCACGCCGCCCTTGGCGCCGCCGTAGGGCACGTTCACCACGGCGGTCTTCCACGTCATCAGCGACGCGAGCGACACGCACTCGTCCTGGTCCAGGGCGGGGTGGTAGCGCAGGCCGCCCTTCATGGGGCCGCGGCTGTTGTCGTGCTGGATGCGGTAGCCCAGGAACGTGCGGATCTCCCCGGAGTCCATCTCGATGGACACCTGCACCTTCACCTCGCGCAGGGGCGTGGCCAGGAGCGTTTCGATGGGCGTGCCCACGTCCATCACCCGCGCGGCCTTGCGGAAGTAGTAGTTGGTGCCGTCGACGGCGTTCATGTGGGGGCTGGCTCCTGGTCGGAAAACCATAACAGAAGGGGTGCGCTACGATGGGTGCGTCCATGCGCCCCGGCTCTCCGCCCCCAAGCGACGCAAGTGGCTCGCTCCAGGGACTGGCGCGGCGGATCCGCACGCTGCGCGAGCGGCGCGGCCTCACGCAGGAGGAGTTCGCCGAACGCTGCGCCATCTCCGTGAGCTTCGTGTCGCTGCTGGAGCGCGGCGAGCGCAACCCCAGCTACGACACGCTCCTCCAGGTCGCGGCCGCCCTGGAGCTGCCGCTCTGGGAGCTGTTCCGGTTGGAGGACGCGGAGGACGCGGGGGCTCATCGGCTGGTGGAGTGGGTTCGGGTGCGGGGACTGGGCCGGGGAGACGTGGACCGCCTCCTGGCCGTGGCGGACGCGATGTTCAGCGGCGGGCCTGACGCCGCATGCCCCCCGTCCCAGGGGCACACTGCCGCCTCCTGCACCGAACCGGACTGCGGCCGGCCCGTGCTGGCCCGGGGGCTGTGCACCGCGCACTACCACCGGGCCCGCAGGAGGAAGGTGCCTTCCTGAAGCGCCGCGCCTTCCGCTTTCGGAAGGCGCGGCGCCCTGGAAGGCACCGACGAAGGGGACTACTTCCGCTTCGCGCGCTCGACCTTCAGCGTCTTGTTCTCGCCGTGAGGCTTGCCTTGGGTGGCCTCGAAGCCCGCCACGTCCTCTTCCGCGACGAAGACGTACGCGTACGTGGGACGCAGGTCGGTGCGCAGCACCTTGCCCGCCGGAGCGCCCGCGGCCTCCAGCGCGGCGGTGACGCCCGCCTCGTCCAGGCCTTCCTGACGGCCCAGGCCCACCCAGAGGCGTGCCTGACCGGGGAGGTCCGGCAGGGACTCGTGGCGGGGCCGGCGCTCCTCACGCTGGCCGCGCGGACGGTGCCGCTCCAGCTTCAGCGCCTTGTCGGCGTGCGTCTTGCCATTGAGGGCCTCGAAGCCCGGGGCCTCCGCCTCCGGCACGTAGACGTAGCCGTAGGTGGCGCGGGTGAGGGCCTTGATGACCTTGCCGCCCGGGGCGCCCAGCGACTCCAGCGTGGCGGGCAGCTTCGCCTCGTCCATGCCGTCGTCCATGCCCAGGTTCACCCAGAGCTTCACCTCGCCGGGGGCCGCGTCCGGGGACGGGGGAGGGCGGGTGCTGGTGACGTCGCGCTCGCTGCGCGGCTTGCTCTTCTCCACGCGCAGCGTCTTGCTGCCGTGCTGCTTGCCGTTGAGGGCCTCGAAGCCCGGCGAGTCGGCCTCCGCGACGAACACGTACGCGAACGTGGGGCGCAATTCAGCGCGCACCATCTTGCCCACCGGGGCGCCCGCGTCCTCCATCGCCGTGGCGATGCTGCCCGGCCCCAGGCCGTCGGCGGTTCCCAGGTTCACCCAGAGCTTCACCTCGCCCGGGCCCGGCTCCAGCGCGGCGGACGACGTCGGTGCGCCACGGCTGCGCTCACCCCGGTCCTCGCGGCGGGGCTCGTCGCGGCGCGGACGGCGCTCACGCTCCGCGGACTCCGCGCGCGGGGCGGGACGCTCCGTGCGCTCACCCCGGTCCTCGCGGCGGGGAGGACGCTCGCGCTCACGCTCGCGGTCCTTGCCCCGGCGCTCCAGGGGCTTCACCGGCTCGCGCTTCTCCGTCTCGCCGGCGGCCTGTGCCTTCTCCATGCGCAGGTGGCTGAAGAAGTACTTGATGAGGAACGCGATGAGGTCGTCCGCGTCGCTGCGCGTCTTGAGCTGCGACGCCAGGGGCAGGAAGCCCTCGAAGATGCTGTTGCCCGTCGCCTCGCGGATCTCGCGCACGTGGCGCTCGGTCCACAGGTGCATGGCCTCTTCCGGGGCCGGCATCTCGCGCATCTCGAACTTGATGCCGAACTTCTTCTCCAGCACGGAGAACGTCGCCAGCTCGCGCCCGGAGAAGAGGTTGATGGCGGTGCCCTTGTTGCCGATGCGGCCGGTGCGGCCCACGCGGTGCAGGTACACGGCCGGGTCTTCCGGCAGCGAGTAGTTGATGACGTACTCGAGCCCGGAGATGTCGATGCCGCGCGCCGCGATGTCCGTGGCGACCATGAAGGCCACCTCGCCGCGCTTCACCTTGCCCATCACCCGCTCGCGCTCCTTCTGCGGCAGGTCTCCGTTGAGCAATTCCGCGTCGAAGCCGTTGCGGTTGAGCACCGCCGTCACCAGCGCCGTGTCATCCCGCGTGTTGCAGAAGATGATGGCGTTGGAGGGCTCTTCCTTCTCCAGGATGTAGATGAGGTTGCGCGGCTTGGGGAACTGATCCGACACGTCGTAGCGGATGTGGTGGATGTGCTCCACCGTGAAGACGTCGCCGGAAAGCAACAGCGTCTCCGCGTTCGTCGTGTAGCGCGCGATGAGGTTCTGGATGTCCGTGGGGACGGTGGCGCTGAAGAGCAGCACCTGGCGCGTCTTCGGAAGACGGTCGAGGATCCGCGTGACCTCCTCGTAGAAGCCCTGGTTCAGCATCTCGTCGGCTTCGTCGAGGATGGCGTGGTCGCAGGCGTCCAGCTTCAGGTTGCCGCGGTTGATGTGGTCGAAGACGCGGCCGGGGGTGCCCACGATGATGGGCGTGCCCTCTTCCAGCGCGTCCTCCTGCTGCTTCATGGAGGCGCCGCCGTAGATGGCCGCCACCTTCACGCCCTTGTACTTGGCGAGCGTGGTGAGCTCCTCCGCCACCTGCAGCGCCAGCTCGCGCGTGGGGCAGAGGATGAGGGCGCGCACGCGCTTCTCGTCCGCGGGAATCTTCTCCAGCAGGGGCAGGCCGAACGCGGCCGTCTTGCCCGTTCCCGTCTTGCTGCGGACGATGAGGTCCTTGCCCGCCATCGCGGGACCGAAGGCCTTGGCCTGGACGGGGGTGGGGTGGGTGTAGCCGCGCTCCGCCAGCGCGCGGCGGAGGGGCTCGGAGAGGTTCATGTCGTCGAAGCCGATGTCCGCGATGTAATCGCCGGGACGCGTCGGGGCTTCGTCAGGCGCCGGGGCTCCCGGCGTGGGCTCTTGGATGTCGCTCATCAGGCATGGGCATAGCCCCTGCATTACCCTCTGGCAACAATCGCGGCACTTTGGGGTATGGAGCGCGCATGGCGAATGGGAGGAAGAGAACCAATAATCCGGCCCCCAAGGCCCGCGCGAAGCGGGCGTCGGCCCCCGCCCGCCCGGACGCCGCCCGGGAGGAGGCCGGGGTGGACGCCGATGAGGGCGAAGCCCTGGATCCGGACTCCCTGGAGCCGCAGCTGTCGGAACTGAACGAAGCAGACGCGGAAATCGAGGAACCCGCGCCCCGTGTCGCCCCCCGGGCGCCGGCGAAGGCGGCCCTGGTGCGCGCGGAGAGCGCGTCCGCCCTCACCAACCGGGACCCCCTCCAGGCCTACATGGCCGAGGTGACGCGCCACCCGCTGCTCACCCGCGAGGAGGAGCATCAGCTGGCCAAGGACTACCAGGCCACGGGGGACGTGCGGGCGGCCTACCGGCTGGTGGCCTCCAACCTGAGGTTGGTGGTGAAGCTGGCGCATGAGTACCACCGCAACCCGCTGGCACTGCTGGACCTGGTGCAGGAGGGCAACATCGGGCTGATGCAGGCGGTGAAGAAGTACGACCCGGACCGGGGCGTGAAGCTCAGCAGCTACGCCGCCTGGTGGATCCGCGCGTACATCCTCCGCTACATCATGGACAACTGGAAGATGGTGAAGCTGGGGACCACCGAGGCCCAGCGAAAGCTCTTCTTCAAGCTGCGCCAGGAGCAGGAGAAGCTCATCTCCCAGGGCTTCGAGGCCAGCCCGCGCCTGCTGGCCGAGCGCCTCAACGTCACCGAGCAGGACGTCGTGGAGATGGACCAGCGGCTGGGGCACGACGAGCTGTCCATCGACGCGCCGCTGGGCAACGACGGGGATTCGGGCGCCACGCGCGCGGACCGCTACCTGTCGTCCACCGCGGTGCCCGCCGACGAGCGCCTGGGAAGCGAACAGCTCAAGGCCCTCTTCCGGGAGAACCTGAACGCCTTCGCCCTGACGCTGGAGGGCAAGGAGCGCTACATCTTCGAAAACCGCCTCACCGCGGACGAACCGCTCACGCTCCAGGACATCGGAGACAAGTACGGCGTCAGCCGCGAGCGGGCCCGGCAGATTGAAGCGGCCCTCATCAACCGGATGCGCGAGTTCATGCGCGAGCGCATCCCGGACTTCGACATGGTGGCGGTGCCCAAGGGCTGAAAGCAGCCCCCGGGCTTGCGCGACACCTCCCGGCCGCTACTTCCAGGGCCGGGAGATGATGCAGGCGTTGATGCCGCCCACGCCCATGGACAGCTTGCCCGAGCACCCCTCGGGCGCCGGCTCCTCGTGGTCGAACACGAAGTGCTTGTGCACCTTGGCGATCTGCTTGTTCAGCTCCGGGGCCGCCAGGGGCGTGGGGTAGACCTTGCCCTTTTCAGCGCCCAGGTACTGCGCCGTGAGCTCCCAGCCGCCGCCCGCGGACATGCCGTGGCCGAAGGTGCCCTTGCGCGCGGTGATGAGCACCGAGTCGGGCAGCACGTCGCGCAGGTTCTGCACCTCCAGGAAGTCGCCCGGGGTGGCGGTGGCGTGCAGGTCCCAGTTGCCCACGTCCTTGGGCTCGCAGCCGGCGGAGGCGAGCGCCTCGCGGATGGCCAGCGTGGGGCCTTCCTTGGACGGGGTGATGATGTGGTCGGCGTCCGCGGTGACGCCCACCGCGACGGGCTCCAGGCCCAGCGCCTTGTAGCCCTTTTGGGTGAAGTGCTCGTAGTCGCCCACCACCCACACCACCGCGCCTCCGGCGATGTGCGTGCCGCGCAGCGCGGTGAGGGGCTTGGACACGGCGGCGTCCGCGGAGATGACGCGCGCGTTGTAGAAGCCGCCCACCACCAGGGGGTTGGGCGCCGCGTCCGTCATGCCCAGCACCACCGCCTTGGCCTCGCCCAGGCGGATGGAGTTCATCGCGAGCTTCAGGCCGTAGCCGAACGACGAGCACGCGGCCACGGGCGCGAACGTCATGCCGGTAATCTGCCCCAGCATGGACACCTGAGAGGCGGGCGTGTTGTGGATGTTCCACAGCACGTTGGAGGACACCGCGTTCCAGGGCGGCTCCGGAGAGCTCCACTTCTTCTGGAGGCGCGCGTTGCGCGTGCGCTTCTCCTTGATGACGGCGAGCTTGGCGGACTCCACGTCGCCCTCGTCGGGCACGCCCATGGCTTCAATCTCGCGCAGCTCCTCCAGGTACTCGCGCAGCTCCGGCGAGCGGCCGGCCCAGAAGTGCCACCAGTCGTCCTCCGCCTTGTCGCGCTCCACCTCTTCGATGGTGGAGGGCTCCGGGGGCATGCCGGGCAGGGCTTCGCGCGTCTCGCGCCACGCGCGCACGGCGCTGTTGTGTTCGGGGCTGGCCCAGAAGCGGTCCCACCGGCGCTGGGCGCGGTAGAGGTCCAGGGAGATGTTCTGGATGGTGGGCAGGTCGCCCAGGCCGGTGCCCACGTAGACGTGCGCGCGCGCGCCCAGGTCCTGGAGCTCCTTCTCGATGCCGGGGTTCTGCGACAGCGACTGGATGAAGGCGCCGATGGCGTACTGCGTGGGCTGCCCCATCTTCCGCTCGAGCTGGGAGAAGCGGCTGCCGGGAAAGCGCGCGTCGATCCACGGCTTGTAGTCGGCCAGGTTGAAGGTGGGGTTGCCGACGAGGAAGTTGTCCGGACCGAAGCCGTTGAAGGGGGTCAGCCAGGTCTCGGAGGACTCGAGGTTCTTCGCGAACGCCTCGATGTTGGGGGAACGCGGGGCAACCACGCCCCAGCCGAAGATTCCGACTCTGCGCACGGGTGTTTCCTTCGCCGCCGGGGGAAGACTACAGCGGCTGGATCTTGAGGTTGTCGAAGTGGACGCGCGTCTGCCAGCCCGAGAAACCGAAGTACTGGTTGCGCGGGCCTTGGAGGGGGGAGGCGTCCTGGAGGGACAGGAAGGGCTTGCCGTCCACTTCCCACGACAGGAGTCCATCCCGCCGGGTGATGCGGAAGTGGTAGCGCTGCCCGGGGGTGACCACGGCGCCGTCGCGCACGGCGCGGTCGTTGGTGTGCTCGTGCTGGCGGGCGATGATGGACTGGGTGTTGCGCCAGCCGCCGAAGATGAAGACGTAGCCGGTGGCGGTGTACTGCAGGCGCGGGTCGCCCGCGTAGAAGGAGCGGCCGTCACCCCAGGCCTCCACCTTCATGTCGCCCTCGGCGCTGTCGGCCCAGGCGTCGAATTCGATGGAGGCGTTCTGCGGCAGGGGCTTCTTGAGCCACATGGGGCGGTTGCCCACGCCCTGCACCACCAGCGCGCCGTCTTCAATCTTCACGGCGCCGGGGTTCGTCACGTTCCACGCGTCGCCAATGGTGGCGCGGTTGAAGTCGTCCTCGGACGGGCCCGCGGGCAGGACGGGCTCCTGCTTCATGGCGGTGGCGGGCATGGAGTCCGGCGTGCCGATGCGCAGGTTGTCGAAGAACAACTGCGACTCCCAGCCGGACAGGCCCAGCCGGTCGTGGCCCTTGCCCTTGAAGGGGAACGGGTCGTCCAGCTCCGCCACGAGCGTGCCGTCGATGGCCCACTTGAGGACGTTGCCTCTCCGTTCGATGCGCCAGTGGTACACGCGGCCGGACTGCACGGGGGCGCCCACGCGGGACTCCACGCGCATGGCGGTGTCCTTCTTGAAGACGCCGGTGGCGACGAGGTCCGCGCCCTGGCCGCCGCCCTTCTCCGCGACGCGGGCCGCGCGGCGCTGGAGCGCGTCCAGCGAAGGCGCGTTGATGTCACGCCGGGCGATGACGGACAGGCTGTTGTTCCACCCGCCCTGCACCAGCACGTAGCCAGAGGCCGGGTCGCGTCCGTTGCCGAACAGCTCCACGCGGATGTCGCCGTCCGGGTACTCCGGGCGCACGTCGAACTCCACCGCCACGTCGTCCGGCAGCACGGCCTGGAGCCACAGCGGGTTGTTCTTGGGCGCGGGGCCCAGCAGCTCCCCGTTCGTCACGCGCCAGAAGGCGCCCGTGGAGAAGAAGTCGCGGGCGACGATGGCCGGGTCGTTGAAGGACTGCGCGTAGGGGACGGTGGCGGTGATGTCCGCCTGGCCCCGGAAGAGCGCGTAGTGGATGAGCGGGAACTGGATGAGGACGACGATGCCGGCCAGGACGGCCCAGCCCTTGCGGGTGAGCCCGGCGGGCTTCTGCCACGCCTCGGCGGGGGAGGCCCCGGGGGAGGGCGGCAGGGGCTCCGCCGTGGGGGACTCGACCTGCTTCTCCTTGTCCTTGCGGCTGGCCTGGCCCATCGATGCTCGGGGAACTCCGGGGGAAATGGCGGCGGAATGTACGCCCCGGCCCCCCCGGCGTAAAGGATTGCCGGGCGGGGACTACTTGACCCCCCACCGCTTCTCGAGCGCCCGCTGCTCCGCCTGGCGCAGCTTCTGCTTCTCGCGCTCGGCACCCTTTTGATCCGACTCCTCGGGCGTGGGGCGCACGGCGAGCTGGTAGACGCTGCCGGCCAGGGCGAAGAGCAGGGCGGCGATGATGACGCCCCAGGGACGGCTGGCCACGGCCTCCACCACGCCGCCGAACTGGTGCAGCGCCGCGAGCGCGCCAATCACCAGCAGCCACGCGCCCACCGCGGAGGCGACGATGCTGCTCACCTGCCGGTGCAGGAGGGCGCCCGCGATGCCGCCCACGATGAAGCCCGGTCCGAAGCCGAGCAGGAAGTCGTTCTGTCCGGCGACCTGCCCCGCGACGAGGCCCAGGGGCACGCCCACGCCCACGAAGGTGACGGCGTGCGGAAAGAGGAAGCCCACCGCCATCAGCCCCGCGGCCACGAAGGTGGGCAGGCGCGGATCCAGGTCCATCATCCCCAGCTTCTGGGTGAGGGCGCCCGTCCACACGAGGCCCAGCACCGCGCCCACCGGGCCCGCGACCAGGCGGAACATCCGGCCTCCGCCCGCGAGCAGCAGCACCATGCCCACGGCCGCGAGCACGACGCCGGCCCACATGGGCAGGAGCCGGTAGATGCCCACCCAGCCGGAGGGGTTGAAGGTCTGGTAGGACTTGAGCGCCTGGAGGAAGCCTTCCATGGAACGTCATCCTACCGACAATGGCCGCTAGGAATAGCGGGTCAGCGCGAGCCCCAGCAGGACGGCCAGGATGACGGCGCCCAGCAGGGCGAAGCCATAGAGGGCGCGGGGCGTGGCGGTGGCGCGCAGGAGGTCCTCCGCCTGCTCACGGTCTTCGGGGGAGGGGGACTGGGCCAGGATGCGCCGGGCGTCCTTGCGGGCCCCCACGACGTCTCCGGCGTCCTTGCGGGCCCAGGCCGCGCGCACTTCATCGGAGCCGGGGGCGCTGGGCCCTGAGGGCGTCTGTCCGCCTTTCGCCATGGCGCGCGTCTATACCAGGGAATGTGGACACCCGCCGACGGTATAAGCACGTCTCCATGCCCGTGCGGTCCCTGTCCCGTCGAAGCCTCCTGCTCGCCACGTCCGCGCTCGTCCCGCTGCTGTCCCGGCGTGCGTCCGCCTTTGGCGAGAAGAGCCGGTTCATCCCCGCCGTGGCCCGGCACGGAGGCCGCTGGGACGGTCGGCTGTCCGGCCTGCGGCGGCTCGCGTGGGAGCTTCAGCGCCGCACGTCCGTGGAGGTGGTGCCGGACGCGCGCCCGTTCGCGCTCAGCAGCCAGGACCTTTTCGAATACCCCTTCCTGTACTTCGGAGGGGACGGGGCCTTCCCTCCGCTGACGGACGCGGAGGTGACGAACCTGCGCCGCTACCTCACGTACGGCGGCTTCGTGTTCGGCGACGCCAACGACGGCAGCGACGGGGACGGCTTCGACGCGAGCTTCCGGCGGGAGATGGCGCGGGTGCTGCCGCAGAACCCGCTGAAGGAGACGCCGGGGACGCACGTCGTCTTCAAGTCCTTCTTCCTGCTGGACGCGGCGCCCGGGCGGCTGTTGCACAAGCCGCTGCCGCTGGTGGCGAGCGTGGGCAAGCGGGCGGCGATCATCTATTCGCAGAACGACGTGGCGGGCGCGTGGAGCCGCAGCGAGTCCGGCGACTACGAGTTCGACGTGTCCCCCGGCGGCGAGCCGCAGCGCGAGCTGGCGATCCGCCTGGGCATCAACCTGTGCATGTACGCGCTGTGTCTGGACTACAAGGACGACGCGGTGCACCTGCCCCTCATCCTCAACAAGCGGCGCTGAAGGACCCTGGCGCGCGACCGAATGAACTCCCCGTCCTTCAACGCGTGGAAGCTCGTCAGCCTTTCGCCCCTGCCGGTGTGGGCGCTGGTGTTGTTGGCGGTGGGGCTCGTCGCGGGCATCGCGCTGGCGGCCTGGGGCGTGCGCCGGGAGCCTTCGCGCGGCCGGCGGCTGCTGCTGTGGGGCCTGCGCCTGGGCGCGGGCCTGGCGGCGTTCTTCTTCCTCCTGGAGCCCGGCATCCGGCACCTGCAGGTGGCGCGGATGAAGAACCGGGTGGCGGTGCTGGTGGACCGCTCGGCGTCCATGAACTTCCCGTCGGAGCCGGGCGGGCCCACGCGAAGCGCGCAGGTGGCGGCGTTCCTGGAGAAGGCCGCGCCGACGTTCGCGTCCTGGCAGGACCGCTTCACGGTGGAGGTGTACGGGGTGGATCCGGAATTGGCCCCGGTGACTCCCGCGCAGTTGGGCAGCGAGCCCGCGCGGGCGGGGACGACGGACCTGCTCGCGGCGCTGCGGTCCGCTTCGGCGGCGGGGCAGGGGTCGCGCAAGCTGTCTGGCGTGCTGCTGTTCAGCGACGGCGCGGACAACGCGGAATTGAAGGCCGGGGCGGTGGGGCGGGCGCGGGCGGCGCTGACGGACCTGGGCGTGCCGGTGTCCACGTTCCTGGTGGGGCAGGAGGCGCTGAAGGACCTGGCGGTGGAGGGCTTGAAGGTGGACGACTTCGCCTTCGTGAGGAACTCGCTCACGGTGGAGGTGGAGATCCACGGACGGGGCTTCGCGGGCCAGGACATCCCGGTGGTGCTCAGCCAGGAGGGCAAGACGGTCGCGAACAAGCTGGTGCGGATGACGACCGCCGACGACGTGAAGCCGGTGTCCTTCACCTTCACGCCGGACCAGACGGGGCGGTTTGTCTACACCGTGACGGTGCCCACGTTCCCGGATGAGGCCGTGAGCGAGAACAACAGCCGTTCGTTCACGCTGAAGGTGATCCGCGACCGGGTGCGCGTGCTGCTGGTGGTGGGCCGGCCGTCGTGGGAC
Organism: Corallococcus sp. bb12-1; assembly: GCF_026626765.1. NCBI lineage: Bacteria > Pseudomonadati > Myxococcota > Myxococcia > Myxococcales > Myxococcaceae > Corallococcus > Corallococcus sp. bb12-1. The sequence goes on from NZ_JAPNJZ010000031.1 coordinate 148,502, forward strand.
GAGCGGTTCCTGCGCGGGCTGCTCAAGCAGGACGCGAACGTGGACCTAGTGTCGTTCTACATCCTGCGCACGCTGTCGGATGATCCGGGGGTGACGAACGAGCGCGAGTTGTCGCTCATCCCGTTCCCGATGGAGGAGATCTTCGACACGAAGCTGCACACGTTCGACGTCGTCATCTTCCAGAACTTCGGTTACTCGGATCCTTCGCTGTCCATCGCGGAGTACGAGCGCAACCTGGAGCGCTACATCCACGAGGGCGGCGCGTTCGTGATGATTGGTGGCGACAGCGTGCTGGGCGAAGGCCGCGCCAGCATGCCCACGCTGATGGAGGCGCTGCCGGTGGAGGCCGCGGGGCCGGCGAACCCAGAGCCCTTCAAGCCGAGGCTCACGCCGGAGGGCCTGCGGCATCCGGTGACGTCGATTGGGACGGGCGCGGCGAGCACCGAAGGCACGTGGGGAGAGCTGGCGCCGATTCCGGGCGCGAACCTGACGCGGGCGCGGCAGGGCGCGACGGTGCTGATGGACCACCCGTTCGTGACGGTGGATGGGAAGAACGCGCCGCTGGTGTCGGTGTGGGACTACGGGCGGGGGCGGGCGATGGTGGTGGCGACGGACGCGACGTGGTCGTGGGCGTTCACGGCGCACCGGGATGGCTCGCCGAACCGGGCATATGACCGCTTCTGGGGCAATGCCCTGCGGTGGCTGGTGCGCGACCCGGACCTGACGACGCTGAAGGTGACGGCGGATCCTCCGTCGGTGGAGCCGGGGCGTCCGGTGGGCGTGGTGGTTCAGGCGCGGATGGCGGACTACCAGCCGGCGCAGGACGCGCAGGTGCGGGTGGAGCTGTTCTCGGTGGCGACGCAGAAGCCGGTGGCGGTGCAGACGGGGGCCACGGGCGCGGACGGTGTGGTGCGGCTGGAGTTCGCGCCGCCGGCACCGGGGCCGTACAAACTGCTCGCGTCGGCGAAGAAGGGCGAGACGGACCTGGGCAAGGGCGAGGACGCGGTGGCGGTGCGCGCGGTGGGCCCGGAGCTTTCGGACGCGTCGGTGCGGCCGCAGTTGATGGAGCAGATCGCCAGCATCACCGAGGGCAAGGCGTACAAGCTGCCGCAGGACGGGATGCCGGACGTGCCGCTGTTGGATCCGCCGGTGGTGGAGGTGGGGCGCGCGAAGGACCAGCCGCTGTGGGACCGCTGGTACTACCTCGTGGCGCTCATCGCCCTGCTCGGCGCGGAGTGGTTCGCGCGCCGGCGGTTCGGGTACGTGTGAGGCGGGGCGCCCGGTCCCGTGAGCCTGGGACCCGGCGCCGTGTTGCGCACGATTCGTGACTACGGCTTCTCCGCCAGACCGCAGGCGATGCGTCCGCCGGCGTCACCGGCGGGGTCGGTGTGGTAGTCGTCCTTGGTGGCGTGCACGACGACGGCGGAGCCGTCCTTGTCGAACATCGACTTCACCTTGAGGCCCTGGGCGAAGAAGTCGAACTGCACCTTGCCGTCCGCCGGGACGTAGAGGTTCGGCAGGTCGCCCTCGTGCTTGCCCTTCGCCGCCAGCACGCCGTGCGCCTTCTTCGTCGGGTTGAAGTGCCCGCCCGCCGTCTTGAAGTCCGGGGCCTCGCACTTGCCCGTCTCGTGGATGTGGATGGCGTGCTCGCCCGCGGGCAGGTTCATCAGCGTGCCCTTCACCAGCACGCCCGTCGGCGCCTGCTCGAACGTCACCGTGCCCACGTCCTTGCCCTGGGCGTCCTTCAGCGTCGCCTTCGCCATCTCGCCCGGCTTGGGCGCGGGCTTCTTGGCCGCTTCCGTCGCCGCCGGAGCCGGCGCCATGGCGGCCGGAGTCCCCGCATCCTGGGCCAGGGCGGGCGTGGTGGTCAGGGCAGCGGCAATCAGCAGGGCGCGAATCTTCATGGGGTCCAAGGCTCCAGGAGGGAGGGTTACGAAACGCCGCGACACTACCTTCCACCCGGCTGCCTCGCAGGAGAATGTCCAGGCTCCCACGCGTCGGGTGATGGGGAGTCATCACTCCGGCAGGCTTCCCTCCAGCGGCACCGGCACCACCCGGGACGCGCCGAACGCGGGCGCCCACACCCGCTGCACCGGCGCTCCGTTCAGGAAGCGCATCACCGCGCGGAACGCCGCCTCCGGCCCTCCCAGCGTCTCGGCCCAGGCCTGGCCTCGGGGGGACAGGTTGGGCACCCTCGGGCCCAGCTCCTCGCATGACTCGGCGCTCCGGGTGATGCCCAGGCCCTCGTCCCGCACCCGCTGGGGCACGTACAGCGGCGCGAACCTCGCGTGCCGGTGGTCGTGCACGCAGCCGGGCTCCTCCAGCAGCGCCGCGGACAGGGGCAGCTCCCTCACATTGAAGAGCAGCTTCACCGCGTCCTGGTGCGGATCATACGGACCGCGCAGCCGGTGGTCCCCGCGTGGAATCAACCGCCGGTCCAGGTAGCAGAACGCCTTCGCTCCGGGCGGCAGCGCGCCCCGGTGCCGTGCTCCTCCGTAGCGGAAGAACGGCCGCACGTGACAGGCGTCCACCTCCAGCGCCGGGCCCTGCTTCAACGCCCGCAGCTTGGGCAACAGCCCCGGCTCCATTCCAAACTCCCGAGCGAAGTCCTCCAGCGTGGCGTCCGTCGCGGCGGCGAAGGCCCGCAGGCGCGCGACCAGCCGCTCCGCGTCCGCGTCCACCAACAGCTCGTCGAAGCGCGTCTTCACCCCGGGCAGGCTCACCGGGATGAGCGTGGTGAGCAGCTCGCCCCGCGCTCGCCAGTCCGCGTCCAGCACGGCGGCCTCCTGGGCGATGGGGGACAGCCGCCACTCGGGGGGCTCCGGCGTGAAGCACTGGCCCACGCCCTTGTGCTCGTAGCGCGGGGGCGGGGCCTCGCTTCCGGACCGTGATGTCCACACCGTGATGCACGTGCGCACCTGCGTGCCCGTGAAGATGCCCGGCCCCAGGTCCACCACCTCGCGCAGGTGCAGCGCATCCAGCAGCGCGCGGCGCAGCGGCGCGTAGATGAACGACTCCAGCAGGCTCGCGGGCGTGATGAAGGCCAGCGCCCCCGGCCGGGTCGCCAGGCGCTTCATGGCGACGAGCAGGAAGAAGGCGAAGTCATCCCGCAGGCTGGTGCCGTGCGGCATCGCCAGGGGCACCAGGGCCCTCAAGCGTGCATAGGCGTCCGCGTCCTTCAGCACCGACGACGTGCCGTTGTAGGGCGGATTTCCCACCCATAATTCGGCGTGCCCCTCCGGTGTCCCCGCGAGCAGGGGCTCCAGGCCTCCTCGCAGCGCATCTCCCACGCGCACGTCCGCGCCGGGCACCCGGGCCTGACACAGGCGCGCGACCCCCGCGTCCAGCTCCAGGCCGCACAGCCTCGCGTCCGGCCGGTGCCGCGCCGCCGCCGCGAGGAACGCTCCCGCGCCACAGGCCGGGTCCACTACCGTGAGCAGGCTGGAGCCCACGTGCGCCAGCGCGAGCGCCAGGGTGCGCTCCACGATGGGCGCGGGCGTGTAGAACGCGCCCACCGCCTTGCGGTTGATGCCGGGGAACTGGTGGACCAGCAGCTCCTCGTCCACCTCGGGCGTGTCGATGGAGCGGGCCATGCCCGTCCATCCTAGCCAGTTTCACCTTCGGTGCTGGGCGGGGTCCAATCCAGGGCCGTCCCACACCGCTTGCAGAAGCGCGCATCCGGGTCATGACCCTGTGCGCCACAGCCCGGGCAGGCCTGGGTGTCCACGTGCTGACGCGTGGCGGCAGCCAGCTCCACCGACACGATGCCCGTGGGCACCGCGATGATGCCGTAGCCCATCACCATCAGGATGGACGCGAGGAACTGCCCGGTGACCGTCTTGGGCGTGATGTCGCCAAAGCCCACCGTCGTCATCGTCACGATGGCCCAGTACATGGACCGGGGAATGCTGTCGAAGCCGTTCGCCTCGCCCTCCACCATGTACATGAGCGCGCCCATGATGACGTCGATGCTCAGCACCGTGCCCAGGAAGACGATGATCTTCGGGCGGCTGGCGCGCAGCGCGGTCATCAGCACCTCCGCCTGCCCCAGCAGGTGCCCCAGCTTGAGGATGCGGAAGACGCGCAGCAGGCGCAGCACGCGCACCACCAGCAGCGTCTGCGCGCCGGGGAAGAACACGCTCAGGAACGACGGCAACAGCGCCATCAGGTCCACGATGCCGAAGAAGCTGCGCGCGTAGTGCATGGGCCGGCGCACCGCGATGAGCCGCAGCACGTACTCCAGCGCGAAGAGCACGGTGAAGACCCACTCGGCCACGTGCAGCGCGTGACTGTGGTGCGTGCGCACCTGCGACACGCTCTCCAGCATCACCGCGGCCACGCTGAACACGATGGCCCACAGCAGGGCCACGTCGAAGGCCTTTCCCGCCGGGGTATCCGCTTCGAAGATGACGGTGTGCAGGCGGGCGCGGAAGCCGCCCACGGGGCTCTGCTCGGAAGGCCGGTTCACGGCCGCGCAGCTTAGGCGCAATCCTCCCTCCGTCGAGGATGGTGGAGCCACGTCCCAGGGAGGGCGGTTTCGCGCCGGAACGTTCACGACCCTCCCTGGTCCTGGACCCGCGGGCGCGTTGCCGTCACCGGCTCCCGGGTCCACCGTTCCTGGCTTCCATTTCCGTGGAGCGGAGGCTTTCCGGCGCAATGCGAATCGTCGAAATGATGCCTACGTGGGGGCTCGCCATGGGGGTGCTGGCCCTGCTCTATCTGAGCCTGGAAGCCGGCTATTGGCTCAGCCACCGCAAGTCAGGGATGGACGACGTGTCGGCGCTTCAGGCTTCGGTGCTCGGCCTGGTGGCGCTCCTGCTCGCCTTCTCCTTCTCCATGGCTTCTGACCGGTACACGCTGCGCCGCGACCTCGTCGTCAAGGAGGCGAACGCGATTGGCACGTTCTACCTGCGCACGGACTTCTTCCCCGAACCCACGCGCGGCGAGATGCGGACCCGGTTGCGCCGTTACACCGACATCCGGCTGGAGGGCTACGAGGCCGCGGGGGAGCCGGAGCTCTTCGAGCAGCTGCTCCAGGAATCGAATGCGCTCCAGGACGAGCTCTGGTCCCTGCTGAAAGGCGTGGCGCCACAGACCCCGACCGCGGTCCTGACCCTCTCCACCGAGGCCCTCAACGACCTGATTGATGTCTCCGAGGAGCGCCTGGCGTCAGCCCGCAACATCATTCCGAACACCATCTTCGCCCTGCTGCTCGTCGGGATGCTCGGCTCGGCGATGCTCCTGGGCTTCCGGCCGGATACGCGCAATCGGGGCGGCATTCCCTGGCTCATCTTCGTGGTGATCCTCACCGCCGTGATGTTCACCCTCGTGGACCTGGATGTCCCCCTGCGTGGACGCATCCGGTCCGATCAAAAACCGCTACGGGATCTCCAGCAGCAACTGCGCTCCATGCCCTGACGTTCCCACGGCAATCGGCGCGGACTCCGTCCGTTCAGGTGACATGCGGACCCTGAAAGACATCCCGAAGCGCGCCCCCCTCTGCCTGCTGGGGCTGGGCCTCGCGCTGAGCGCCGGCACGGCCACCGCGGAGCAAGCTCCCCCCACGCCCCAGGCCGTCATGCGCGAGGCGCGCCGCAGCGTGCTCCCGGACGGCATCGAGAAGGCGGAGGCGGTCCGCATCGGGGGCATCGACCAGTGGATTTCAGTCCGGGGCCGCCACCGCGACAACCCGCTGCTGCTCTTCCTGCACGGAGGCCCGGGCTTCACGTCCCTGCCGTCCGCGTACTTCTACCAGGGCGAATGGGAGGAGTTCTTCACCGTCGCGCACTGGGATCAGCGGGGCGCGGGAAGGACGCACGCGCTCAACGCCCCGGACAAGGTGCGCCCCACCCTGACCGTGGACCGCATGGTGGCCGACGCCGAGGAGGTGGTGGGCTACCTGCGCAAGACCTACGGCAAGAAGCGCATCGTGCTCGTGGGACACAGTTGGGGCACCGTGCTCGGGGTGAAGCTCGCGCAGCGCCATCCGGAGTGGTTCGACGCCTATGTCGGCATCGGCCAGGTCGTGGACATCCCCCGGAACGAAGCGCTGGGCTACGAGGCCACGCTCCAGGCGGCTCGCGCGGATGGAAACGCGAAGGCCGTCGCGGAGCTGGAAGCGCTCGCGCCCTTTCCGGATCCGAAGGACGCCGCGCGCCAACTGGCGAGCCTGCCGAAGGAGCGCCGGTGGCTGTCCCGCTATGAGAGCTACAACTGGCGAGACCGGAGCTGGCACGGCGCGGAGGTCTGGCGCTTCAGCCCGGACGTCACGGAGAAGGACCTCCAGGCGCGGGATGAAGGCCTGGACGCGAGCTTCGTGGCGCTCTGGGGCGCCATCTCCCAGGTGGACTTCACGCCGGTGAAGCGCTTCGCCTGCCCGGTGTTCTTCTTTCACGGACGGCATGACCTCACCACGTCCGCGCGCCTCATCGAGCCCTGGTACGACACCCTCCAGGCGCCCTCGAAGAAGCTCGTCTGGTTCGAGGACTCCGCCCACATGGTGCACGAGGAGGAGCCCGGCAAGGTGCTCGTCCGACTCGTGCAGGACGTGCTTCCGCTCACTCGGGGGAAGTAGCGCTTCTGCCTTGGAAGAAGAGAGGACGGAACCCGGGCCCCTTTGGAAACACCCGGGTTCCGTCCCTGTCCCCCACGTCGAGGAAGAAACCGTGGAGGACCGCCGAGCAACCTTCAAACCTTGTGCGGAGCCTCCGGGATGCCGGGCGGCACCGAGCCGGCCACGCCGGGCGGCGTCACCATCGGGGGCGCAACCAGCGCGCCCACGTGCATGCGGTGCTGCACCTCCGCGAACCGCCGCGACGCCTCCGGCTCCGGCCACACCAGCGACACAATCCATCCCACGAAGAACGACAGCGGAATCGTCACGAGCCCCGGGTTCTTCAGCGGGAAGGGCGCCGACGCATGCCCCAGCAACTCCACCTGCACCGTGGGCGACAGGAAGATGAGCAGCACCGCGCTGAAGGCGCCCGTCAACATGCTCGCCACCGCGCCGCGCGTGGTGAAGCCCTTCCACATCATGGACAAGAGCAGCGCCGGGAAGTTCGCGCTCGCCGCGATGGCGAACGCCAGGCCCACCATGAAGGCCACGTTCTGCCCCTTGAACACGACGCCCAGGATGATGGCCAGCACGCCCAGGAGCAGGCTCGCCAGTCGCGCCACCTTGAGCTGTTCGCTCTCCGGCGCGTGGCCCTTGCGCACCACGTGCGACCACAGGTCGTGGGACAGCGCCGCCGCGCCCGACAGCGTCAGGCCCGCGACGACCGCGAGAATGGTGGCGAAGGACACCGCGGCGATGAAGCCCAGGAAGCCCGTGCCGCCCACCACCTCCGCGAGCATGGGCGCCGCCATGTTGCCGCCCTTGTCCACCGCCGTGATGCCCTGCCGGCCCACCAGCACCGCTGCGCCGAAGCCCAGCACGAACGTCACCAGGTAGAAGAAGCCGATGAGGCCCGTGGCGTAGAACACGCTCGTGCGCGCCGCCTTCGCGTTGGGCACCGTGTAGAAGCGCATCAGGATGTGCGGCAGGCCCGCCGTGCCGAACATCAGCGCCACGCCCAGGGAGATGGTCTCCAGCGGGTTTGACACCAGCTTGCCCGGGGCCAGCACCTCCGGCCCGTACATCTTCGCCGCCTCGTTGAAGAGCGCCGCGGGGTTCATGCCGAACTTCCACAGCACCGCCACCGCCAGCGCGGACGCTCCGCCCAGCAGCAGCACCGCCTTCACGATCTGCACCCACGTCGTGGCGATCATCCCGCCGAACAGCACGTAGAGGATCATCACCGCGCCCACGATGACCACGGCCATCTCATACGAGAGGCCGAAGAGCAGGTGGATGAGGTTGCCCGCGCCCACCATCTGGGCAATCAGATAGAAGACGACGACGGTGAGCGTGCCCACCGCGGCGGACAGGCGCACCGGGGTCTGCTTCAGCCGGTAGGCCACCGCGTCCGCGAAGGTGTACTTGCCCAGGTTTCGCAGGGGCTCCGCGATGAGGAACGTCACCACCGGCCAGCCCACCAGCCAGCCCACCGAATAGATGAGCCCGTCGAACCCGGACGTGGCGACGAGCCCCGCGATGCCCAGGAAGCTCGCGGCGCTCATGAAGTCGCCCGCGAGCGCGAAGCCGTTCTGCACCGCGCTGATGTTGCCGCCGGCGGCGAAGAACTCGGAGGTCGTCTTGGTGCGGCGCGCGGCCCAGTAGGTGATGGCCAGCGTGATGCTGACGAAGATGAGGAAGAAGACGATGGCCGTCGTGTTGGGCTGGCCAATCTGGGAGCCCGCGGTCGAGGGATTCATGAGGTGCCCTTTCGGCTTAGCGGCGCAGCTCGTCGAGGATGTGGTCGTACTTGCGGTTCGCCCACAGGATGTAGAGGCCCGTCAGCACCCAGGCGACCAGGATGGTGACCGCGCCCAGCACGATGCCGATGGACAGCCCTGGAACGAGCTGCTGTCCCATCAGCGGCCGGTTGAACGCCACGAGCAGGATGAAGCCCAGGTACGTCACGAGCATCGCCACCGTGAGCGCTCCCGCCACGCGCCAGCGCGCGGCGGCGAGTGCCTTCAGGACATCGTCCTTGGAATTGCCATACATCGGTGTGCCTCCTCGGCAGGGAAAGGGAAGGGACCGCGGGACTTCAGCGTCGCGGGGCCGGAGGCAGCCCCTTGGTCAGCAATTCGTCCAGCACCGCGGGGTCCGCCAGCGTGCTGGCGTCGCCCAGGTTCTCCGTCTCACCGCTGGCGATCTTCCGCAGCATGCGGCGCAGAATCTTCCCCGAGCGCGTTTTGGGCAGGCCTGACACCAGCACCACCCGGTCCGGCGCGGCGATGGGCCCGATGACGTGGCGCACCTGCTCGCGCAGCGCGCCCATCATCTTCTCGTCCGGCGTGCGCACGAAGTCCGGCTTCACCGTCACGAAGGCGCACACGCCGGTGCCCTTCAGGTCGTGCGGGTAGCCCACCACGGCGGCCTCGGCGACGGCCTCGTGCGCCACGAGCGCGCTCTCCACCTCCGCGGTGCCCAGGCGGTGGCCGGACACGTTGAGCACGTCGTCCACGCGGCCGGTGATCCAGTAGTAGCCGTCTTCGTCGCGTCGGCAGCCGTCGCCGGTGAAGTACAGGGGCAGGAATCTCGCGTAGTACGTCTCCACGAAGCGCTCGTGGTGGCCGTACAGCGTCCGCGCCTGACCCGGCCAGGAGCGCGCCAGGCACAGGTTGCCGCTGACGCCGTTGCCCTCCAGCACCTTGCCCTCTTCATCCACCAGCACCGGCTCCACGCCGAAGAAGGGCAGGGTGGCGCTGCCCGGCTTGCACGGCGTCGCTCCCGGCAGGGGCGCGATGAGGATGCCGCCCGTCTCCGTCTGCCACCACGTGTCCACCACGGGGCAGCGGCCCTCGCCCACCACGTCGTGATACCAGCGCCACACCTCCGGGTTGATGGGCTCGCCCACGCTGCCCAACAGGCGCAATGACTTGCGGGAGGACTTCGTGACGAACGCGTCGCCCTCCTTGATGAGGGAGCGCAGCGCGGTGGGCGCGGTGTAGAGCGTGGTGGCCTTCACGTCGTCCACCACCTGCCAGAGGCGGCCCGCGTCGGGCCACGTGGGCGTGGACTCGAAGAGGACGGTGGTGGTGCCGGTGGAGAGCGGGCCGTACAGGAGGTACGAATGTCCCGTCACCCAGCCCACGTCCGCGGTGCAGAAGTGCACGTCGTCCGGCTGCGTGTCGAAGATGTAGCGGAACGTGGTGGCCGCGTACACGAGGTAGCCCGCCGTCGTGTGCATCACGCCCTTGGGCTTCCCGGTGGAGCCCGACGTGTAGAGGATGAAGAGCGGATCCTCTGAATCCATCCACTCCGCGGGGCACACGCCCCGGTGCTTCTTCACCTCCACGTCCAGCCAGTGGTCGCGGCCCTCGCGCATCGGCACTTCCTTGGCCGTGCGGCGCACGACGAGGACGGACGTCACCTGCGCGAGGCCCTCCAGGGCCTCGTCGGTGATGGCCTTGGTCGCCACGTTCTTGGGGCCGCGCGGGCCTTCATTGGCGGTGACGACGAGCTTCGCGCCGCAGTCCAGCACGCGCTCGCGCAGCGAGTCCGCGGAGAAGCCGGCGAACACCACGGAGTGCACCGCCCCGATGCGGGCGCACGCGAGCATCGTGTACGCGAGCTCCGGCACCATGGGCAGATACACGATGACGCGGTCGCCCTTCTTCACGCCGTGCGCCTTGAGCACGTTGGCCACGCGGCCCACGTGGTGTTGCAGGTCGCGGAAGGTGATGACTTCGTATTCGCCGGGCGTGTTCTTCGCCCAGATGATGGCGGCCTTGTCCGGGCGCGCCTTCGCGTGGCGGTCCACGCAGTTGACGGCGATGTTGAGCTTGCCGCCCCCGAACCAGCTGAAGTCGGCGGCCTCTTCATTCACCTCACGGATGGTGTCCGGTGGGTGGAACCAGGTGAGCTGGCGGGCCTGTTCGCCCCAGAAGGCGTCGGGCGCGTCCAGGCTCTGACGGTAGAGGTGCTGGTAGTCCTCCAGGCTCTTCACGTGGGCGGTGCGGCGGAAGGCTTCCTTGGGCGCGACGAGCAGGTCCTGGGCGGGTGCCATGGCGGAGGGTCCTCAGTAGAAGAGCTGGAGTTGGGCGGTGCCGGTGATGCCCGTGGAGGCGTGGGCGATGTCCCCCACGCGCGACACGGCCACTTCCGTCTTCAGGTTGAAGGTGTGCTTCTGGAACCAGATGTTGAAGCCGGGACGCAGCGTGAGCAGGTCCTGCGCGTCCACACGCCCGTTGAAGTATTCGCCGGAGATGATCGGCTGCACGATGCCGATGCGGTAGCCCATCTCCACGAAGAAGCCCGTGCCGCTGCGCGGGTTGTCGAAGCCCTGCTGCCAGGAGAAGACGTTGCTCTGGAAGACGAACTCCTGGTTCGCGCCCACCGGGATGTCCAGGAACACGTCCGCCGCCATCGCCACGGCGTCATGCACGCCGGAAGCGGTGGCGATGGCGGAGTACTGGTAGTCGCCGCCCACGCCGAACGACAGCATGGGCTCCTCGGTGAAGTAGATGCCCCGGAGGAACTGGTCGTACTCGTGGCCGAGCACGTTGTAGCGCGCGTGGCCCACCACGCGCGGCAGGTCGTCCGGGTTGACGATCTGTCCGTTCTCCAGCTTCGCGCCCTCCACGCCGTTGAGGATGGCCGCGCGGTACGTCCAGGGGCCGGCGAAGCCGCGCACCTGCACGCCCATGTCGCGCCAGACCTTCCCCACGCCCAGCGGGTAGCGGATGATGTCGGAGTGGTAGTCCACCGTCTGGAGCGCGATGGCGCCCTGCAACGCCTGGTGTGACAGCGGCGCGAGGATGAAACCCGCCTCCACCCACATCTTGTCGGCGACCTCGTACGCGATGGTCGCGTCCTGGATGTAGAAGGCCGGGTTCCAGTCGCCGTTCTTGCCCAGGTTCGGCTGGTCGGTGTCGATGAAGAACGACAGCCGCTTGGTGATGGAGCCGAAGAGGAGCAGGCGCACGCGGCGCAGGAAGAAGTCCGTGCTCACGCCTCCCGTGGGCGCGCCGCCCTTCACGAGCTGCATCTGGGGATGCAGCAGCACGTCGACGTTGAGCACCGCGTCTTCGCCGAGCTGGATCTTCCCGGCCGCCGCGGGAAGCGCGGTCAGCAGGGCCGTCAGCACCATCCAGCGCTTCAGGAGGCTCGGGGCAGGGCGCATAGGCCCTGTCGCATGAGCAATGCCTGTTCCACACCCGCATCCGTCGGGTTTCAGGACCTTGGGGGTTGGCTCGCCGCGTCAGGATGTGGCGGAAGGTGACAGGGCGTTACCGCCCGTAACGATTCTCGCACTGCGTCGTAACGCCTGGGTAACACCGGGTGGCACCGCCACGCGATGCGTCAGCGCAGCCCTTCCGTGGATGCCGAGACATGCGTGCGCGCGGGCGGCGTGGGTTCAGGCGGGAGGGAGTCGGGGACGGTGACGGGGTCCTGCCTGCCCAACAGCCAGGGCGTCTGGGCCTCGCCCCGGTGCTGGGCCCGGACGCAGCGCCACAGCTCGTTGGCGTAGGGCACGGCGAGCGTGGCGGCGATGGCGCCGAAGATGCCCTTCAGGTAGCCGCCTGACAGTCGCTCCTTCTTGAGCCGGATGCGCCACTTCCCCCTGCGGCCTCCCACGCCCCAGATGGCGAGGAACTGGTCCCAGTGCAGGCAGATCATCGACGACACCGCCATGAACGGGAGGATTTCGAGGAAGCTGTGCGTGTGTTGCTCGCGGGGCAGCACTTCTCGCTGGTGGTTCGTGGCGTAGCGCACATCCCAGAAGGCGGTGGCTTCGTGCACCAGCGAATGGCCCAGCATGATGGAGAGCGTCAGCGGGTTGATCTCCAGCAGGAGCCCCATCACCACGGGCACGCCGACCTCGGACATCATCAGGCAGTGGATCATCGACTCGCCGGCGCCGCTGGTGTGTTCGATGTCCGTCTTCTTGTGCCACACCCAGTCCACCACGCCGGGGATGAGCCATGCGGGCAGCATGAAGTAGAGCAGGAAGCGGCGCGTGGCCGTCTCCACGTCGGTGGCCTTCGGGGACAGGTTCATCCGGGGCCTGCGCAGGTAGCTGCGCGCGGTGCGCTCCACCTGCATCGCCCAGGCGCGCTGGCCCCAGGGTGAGACGACTGCGCGGAACATGGGTGTGCCGGCCATGCGGCCTCCTCGTCCTGTGCCCGGATGCGTGTCGTGTCGAAAGCTACGCACGCACCGGGGCAGGACAATGAGGGGCAGTCCGCCGGGCGAGCCCCGGAGGGCTCAGTCCGCCGCGTCCTCGTCGGACTGGATGCCCGCGTCCGCGTCTGGCGGCACCTCCGAGGTGTCGAGCCCCGCCGCTTCCAGGAGGATCTTCCGGCCCGTGGCGGGCAGGCTGAGACCGGTGGTCGGGTGCCCGTTGGTGAGGAGCACCACCGCCGCGGCGTGTCCAGGCAGGAAGCCCGCCCACGCCACGAAGCCGCCGTTGCCGCCGGCCTTGCTCACCACCTTCGCGCCAGCGCCCGCATCGGTGATGTACCAACCCAGGCCAATGGACTGACGGGCGGAGATGTCGAAGTGGGGCGTGTGCGCGAGCTTCATCGCGCGGTAGGTGAGCAGCGGCATGGAGGGGATGCGGAAGAGGTTGCCCTCCAGGAAGCGCAGCATGTCCGACGCGGTGGAGTTGAAGCCCACGCCCCGGTAGCCGATGCGCTTTCCCTTCGCCGTGTAGCCCTGCGCGATGCGTTCGGGACGGATGCCGGTGAGGTCCACGCGGGTGTCGCGCATCCCGAGCGGCTCCTGGAGGTCCGTGGCGAACATCTCCGGGTAGCTGCGCCGCGCGGCGAAGGTGGTGGTGAAGCCCTGCGTCACCTCGCTCACGTTGGAGTAGCTGTAGTGCGCTCCCACGCGCGTCTCCGGGTTGAAGCGCGTCCAGAAATCGAACATCGCGGGAGGTGGCACCTCGCCCCGGTACAACGCGCCCGCGGGGTGGCCGGGCACGTTGGCGGAGGGCATGCCCGCCGTCATGGTGCCCAGCGTCTGAGGCGTCACCTGCCGGATGACGGTCCCCTGCTGGCGGACCTCTCCCGGCAGGAAGCGGGTGATTTGATCCGTCAGCGCCAGCTTCCCCTCCACGATGCGCGCGGCGGCGAGCGTGTTGGTGAAGACCTTCTGCACGGAGCCGATGAGGAACAGCGTGTCCTCGGCCACCGGCTGGCGGGCTTCACGGTCCGACAGGCCCGCGACGTAGTGGGCGCGCACGTCTCCGACGGCCACCGCCGCCGACACGCCAATCTCCGTCTGGGTGCCCAGGTAGTCCTTCATGGCCGCCGCGACGAACTGCTTCAGCCGCGCGGGGTCCTGCGCTTCGGTCGGCATGGAATGGCTCCGGAAGAAGGGGGAGGCAGGCGTGGGCGCCTACGACTCGTAGAGGGAGATGTCGCAGCCATTGCTGGTCATCTGGATCTTCATGTCCTCGGAGGCGCCGTTGAGGAAGAAGTAGACGGTGGTGCCGTCGTCGGAGGCATCCAGGGTGCAGTAGAAGTTCTGCTTGCACGTCCAGATCTTCCCGTTGTCATCCTGGAACTGGACCCACCAGTAGTCGTGGCCAATGGCGCCGGTCCAGTAGATGGCCGAGAACGAAGAGCTGGTGGCGTTCTGCGCGAGCGACGGCCAGTTCCCCTGCTGCTGATAGCTGGGGTCGTTGTTGTAGCGGTGGCGCAGCGTCACGCCGCTGATGGCCGAGCCCCACTGGTTGACGACGACGCAGTTGGCGGTGCGCTCCGTGGACAGGGGGGCGCCACCCTTCGCGGCGGTGCGGGCCGTATCGGGACGCAGGCGGGTGTCGAAGCCGGACCGGGGCTGACCCTTCGAGTCAAGGTGGATGGAATTGCACATGGTGGGCTGCTCCTGGGGCACCGGGGGTTGGACTCATCCGGTGGATGCCAGGAGCCATGAGCAAGCGATGTGCCGCGCCTTGCTTCCCTCTGGGCGACCGTGAGGGACGGCGCCGTCGACGGGGTTCGACGCCCTTCGACGCGTCGAAACGCGTCGATGTCGACGCGTCGGAAGTCAGGCGCGGGTGCGCGGAATGCCCAGCCGCTGGCGCTTCTCCCAGAGTGTCTTGCGGCTGATGCCCAGCCTGCGCGCCAGCTCCGTCTCGCCCATGCGGTCCTGGTGCTCCAGCACGAAGCGGCGGAAGTACTCCTCCATCGAATCCGGCGAGCGCGGATCCTCTCCGGCGACGAGCGGCGCGAAGTCCAACTCTTCCATCGCGGCCGCGGGCACGTCCGTCGCCGCCGCACCCGGCAGCTCCAGCGCCAGCAGGTCCGGGGTGAGCAGCGGCCCGTCCGCGAGGATGACCGCGCGCTCGATGGCGTTCTCCAACTCGCGCACGTTGCCCGGCCACGGGTGCACGGCGATGGCCGCCAGGGCCTCCGGTGACAGCGACGCGGGCGCGCGCCCCAGGCGCCGGGTGGCCTTCTCCAGCAGGTGCTTCGCGAGCGCGGGCAGGTCCTCGCCACGCTCGCGCAGGGGCGGCAGGCGGATCTCCACCACGCGCAGGCGGAAGTAGAGGTCCTGGCGGAACAGCCCCTCCTGCACGCGGCGGGGCAGGTCGCGGTGCGTGGCGGCGAGGATGCGCACGTCCACCTTGCGCGAGCGCGTGGCGCCCACCCGCCGCACCTCGCCGTCCTGGAGCATGCGCAACAGGCGCGCCTGCGCGGGCGCGGGCAATTCTCCAATCTCATCCAGGAAGAGCGTCCCTCCGTGCGCGGCCTCCACCAGGCCCGCGTGCGCGGCCTGCGCTCCGGTGAAGGCTCCCTTCTCGTGGCCGAACAGCTCGCTCTCCAGCAGGCCCTCGGGGATGGCCGCGCAGTTGACCGCCACCATCGGGCCCTCCGCGCGCGGGCTCTGCGCGTGGACGGCGCGGGCCACCAACTCCTTGCCGGTGCCGGACTCGCCCAGCACCAACACGGTGGCGGAGGAGGAGGCCACCTTGCGCACGCGCTCGAACACGTCGCGCATCGCGGCGGAACTGCCCACCATGCCGCCGGGCGCCCACGTCTGTTCCACCTCGCGCTTGAGCGCGGCGTTCTGCCGGGTGAGCCGTCCTTCGCGCAGCACGCGCTCCACCTGGAGCAGGAGCTCGTCGTGGTCGAAGGGCTTCGCGATGTAGTCCACCGCGCCCAGCTTCATCGCGTCCACGGCGGACTTCACCGTGGCGTAGCTGGTCATGATGAGCACCGGCACGCCCGGACACAGGCCGATGATGTCCGTGCCCGGCGGCCCGGGCAGGCGCAGGTCGGAGATGACCAGGTCGAACGCGTCCAGCGCGTGCTCGGCCGCGGCCTCTGGGACGGCGCCGGCTTCCGCCACGTCGTGGCCCGCGCGGGTGAGCAGCCGCCGCAGCTCCGTGCGGATGATGGGTTCGTCCTCGATGACCAGGATGCGGCTCACGCGGAAGCCTCCGGGAGGTTCAGGGGCGCGCGGGGCAGGCTCACGGTGACGCGAGTTCCGCCCTCGACACGGCCTTCGATGCGCAGCGTGCCACCGTGCTCGCGCACAATGCCCTCCGCCAGCATCAGGCCCAGGCCGGTGCCTTCGCCGGGCTGCTTGGTGGTGAAGAAGGGTTCGAAGATGCGTTGCGACAACTCCGGGGCGATGCCGTGGCCCCGGTCCTCCACCTGGATGCGCACCTGATCTCCAGCGGCTTCCGCCAGGAGGTCCACCTGAGCACCCGTGGGCGACGCGTCGATGGCGTTGGTCAGGAGGTTCACCAGTACCTGCTCCAGCCGCTGCGCGTCGCCTCTCACGTCCAGCCCGTCCGGACTCTGGTGCGTGCACGCCACGTCGCGGCTCTTGCGCGACAGCCGCGCCAGCTGCGTGGCCTCCGCGAGCAGCGGGCCCACGGGAACGCGCGTGAAGGGCCGGGACTCACCGCCCACCGTGCCCGCGTGGCCGAAGCCCACGAGCGTCCGGACGATGGCGTCGATGCGGCGGCACTGCTGGAGGATGAGCCCCACGCGGTCGCGCACCGCCTCCGGGTCCTCCAGGTCGTACTTGAGGTTCTGCGTGAGGCTGGCGATGGCGGTGAGCGGGTTGCCAATCTCATGCGCCACGCCCGCGGCCACCCGGCCCAGCGACGCGAGCCGGTCCTGGTGCGCGAGCCGCGCGTCCACCGCCTTGCGCTCCGTCCAGTCCTCCACCAGGAGCGTCATGCCCTGCGCATCCCCCGCGCTGTCCCCGTCGGAAGGCGCCAGCCGCGAGCAGTGCACGCGCAGGATGCGCGTCTGGCCCGCCACCGGGACGCGCGCCTCGGTGTCGCTGGCCTGGGACGTGGCCACGTCTGAAAGCAGGGCGCCCCAGGGCTCCGGCAGGTGCGCAAGCGGGTGGCCTCGCGCCGCGTCCATGGGCACGCGCGACACCGCCTCCAGCGCCGCGTTCCAGATGACGACCTCTCCGTCCGGGCCCACCGTGCACACGCCCAGCGGCAGGTCCTCCAGGATGCGGTAGAGGTAGCGGCGCACGACCTCCAGTTCGCGCACCGGCCCGCGAATGTCCCGTGCGTCGCGCACCCGCTCCTCCACGAAGCGCAGCTGATCCGCCAGGGCGGTGCGCGCGCCGGGATCCAACCGCAGCGCTTCGCCTACCGCGAGCCGGGCCAGCACCGGACCGATGAGGCCGGACAGGTTGCGCTCCACGCCGTCGCGCAGGCGGCGCAGCTCCGCGGGCCGGCGCTCGTCCGGGGGCAACTCCAGGGCCTCGCGCGCGCGGTCCACCTCCGCCGCCGCCACCTGCGCGCCCAGCACCGGCTCCAACTGCCGGCGGAACTCGTCGGGGGAGCTGGCCGCCACGCTGCCCTCGGCGAGCCCCGGCGCCTCGCGCGCGCACACGCGGGCGGCCTCCTTCTCCTCCGCCGACTGGCGCGTCATCAGCGATACGGCAACGAAGCACAGCGCGTTGAGCCCCAGCGACGTGAACGTGGCGAAGCCCCACGGCTCCTCCGCGGAGAAGCCCAGCGCGACGGAGGCCTGGTTCGTCCACGCCACCACCGACGGCGGCTCCCACAGGGGCGCGACCAGCGTGGCCGTCCACGTCGCGGCCCCCGCGCCCAGCCCGGCGAGCAGGCCCGCGCGCGTCGCCTGGGGCCACAGCAGCAGGCCCAGCACGCCCGGCGCGAACTGCGCGGTCGCCACGAAGGACACGAGCCCCAGGTCCACGAGCCCCGTCGCCCGCGTGTCGATGAGCCGGTAGAAGCCGTAGCCCGCGAGGATGATGGCGGCGATGAGCACGCGCCGGGCCCAGAGCAGCCACCCGTAGAGGTCGTCCCGGCCGCGCGCGGTGCCCAATGGCAACACCAGGTGCGTCAGGCACATGGGCGCGAGCGCGAGCGTGGTGACGATGACCATCGCGCTCGCCGCGGACACGCCGCCCAGGAACGCGAGCAGCGCCACGGCCGTGGCCCCCTTCGCGGCGGGCACGGAGAGCACGTGGAAGTCCGCGGGCCAGGGCAGGCCCAGCGCCTCTCCGGACCACAGCAGCACCGGCACCGCCGCGTTGATGAGCAGCATCAACAGCGGGAAGGCCCACGCGACGGTGGCCAGGCCGTCGCGCTCGGGGGCTTCGGTGAAGGCCACGTGGTACTGGCGGGGCGTGAGGAAGGCGGCGACGACGGAGAGCACCAGCAGCGGGGCCCACGACGCGTCGCGCGCGGGGCGTTGCAGCGCCTCCACCGCTTCGGGGTGGAGGGTGAGCCAGTCCTGCAACCCGCCCACGCCACCAAAGACAGACACCACGCACCAGCCCGCGACGATGACGAGCGCCAACAGCTTCACGCCGGACTCGAAGGCGATGGCCAGCATCAGGCCTTCGTGACGCTCCCGCGGGGCGGGGTGGCGGGCGCCGAAGAGCAGCGAGAAGACCACCAGCACGCCGCAGAAGCCGGGGCCCACCAGCGCGGGGGACGCGGCGGGGCTCAGCAGGCGGGCGGACTCCACGACGGCGCGAATCTGGAGGGCCAGGTACGGCAGGCTCCCCGCCAGCGCGAACAGCGTCACCGCGGTGCCCGTCACCTGACCGGGGTAGCGGAACGCGAGCAGGTCCGCGAGCGACGTGAGTTGCAGCTCGCGCGTCAGCCGCAGCAGGGGCCGCCACAGCACGGGGGCCAGCAGGCATGCGAGCGTGAGGCCCAGGTAGATGCCCAGGTAGCGGAAGCCGTGGCGGGCCGCGTAGCCCACGCTGCCGAAGTAGGACCAGGACGTGGCGTACACGCCCAGGGCCAGCGCGTAGACGAGCGGGTGCTGGGTGATGCGGGCCGGGATGCGGCCCCTTTCGGCCGCGTAGGCCACCAGGAACAGCACGCCCAGATAGGCGACGGAGGCGACGACGAGCGGGCCCAGGCCCAGCGTCATGGGCGCAGGCTCCGGTGCGCCACCCAGCCGCCCAGGGCGATGACGCCCAGCCACACGACGAAGGGGAGGTAGGCGGGCGCGCCTTCCGCCAGCCACAGTCGCCGCAGCGGCGAGCCGAACAGCAGCACCGCGACGGCGAACACCAGCAGCGACGGCATGGCGGGAGGTTCCGCGGGAGGCCGCGACATGGGCACGAGGATAACAGCCCCGTCGGGCGTGAGGGGGGCCATGATAAGCCGCCTGCCCATGGCTCCCCCGGAAGTGCCCCCCTTCACCGAGCTGTCCCAGTTCACGCTCGACCGCGAATCACTTCGGCTGCTGCCGGAGTCCTTCTGCCGCCGCCTGGCGTCGCGGTGATGGGGTGGGTGGACTCGACGAAGGAGCAGGCTCCGGTGACGGTGGCGATGCTGAATCCGGACGACCTGTCCGTGCGCTACCACATCGCGGACTTCCTGCGCCGTCCGGTGCAGCCGGTGCGGCTGAACCAATACGAAATCGACACCGCGCTGGAGGTGGGTTTCGGCGCGGGCTCCCACGTCACGGTGGACGTGGTGCTGCGTCCGGGCACGCCCCTGTCGCAGAAGCCCACGCCCGTGGAATTGGTGAACCACGTGCTGACGCGGGCGGTGGAGCAGAACGCGTCCGACATCCACCTGGAGAGCTACCCGGACGACGTGGACCTGCGCTACCGCGTCGACGGCATCCTGCATCAGGCATACACGGACATCTCCCCGGACTCCCTGCCGGAGGTGGTGGGCCGCATCAAGGTGATGGCCGGGCTGGACATCTCCGAGCGGCGCAGGCCGCAGGACGGCCGGCTTCGCGCGCTCTACCACGGGGAGGCGGGGCCCAAGTCGGTGGACTTCCGCGTGAACGTGGCGCCGTCGCCGTCGGGCGAGGACGTGGTCATCCGCCTGCTCGACGTCGCGGTGGGCAAGGTGGCGGCGGGCGTCACCACGCTGCATGAGCTGACGCGCGTGGTGCCATACCGCTACCTCGTCACGGCGCGCGAGGATCGCGGTACGGCGGGCTGACAGCGACGGCGTTCAGTCCAGCTTCGCGTCCAGGCCCGACGGCAGCAGCACGGTGAACGCGGAGCCCTGCCCGAGCGTGCTCCGGACCTGGACGATGCCGCCGTGGGCTTCGACGATCTGCTGGGTGATGAAGAGGCCCAGCCCCAGCCCCCCGTAGTTGCGCTCGGACACCGCGCGCACGAAGCGGTCGAAGACGCGGGGCTGATGCTCCGGCGCGATGCCGATGCCTTCGTCCTGCACGGTGAGGAGGGCCAGCCCCGAGTCCATGCGCACGTGGACGCGGATGGGCTTTCCCGCGCCGTACTTGAGCGCGTTGGTGAGCAGGTTGGTCAGCACCTGCTCCATCCGGACCCGGTCCCAGTTGCCGGGCAGGGGGGCCGGCGCCTCCAGGTTCACCGTGGAGCCCGCCTGGAGGGCCTGCGGCGTGTAGCGCACCACCACCTCCCGCGCGAGCGCGGTCAGGTCCATGGGCGTCCGGTCCAGGCGCAGCTGGCCCATGCTGATGCGTGAGACATCCAGCAGGTCCTCGATGAGGTCCGCGAGCTTGCGGACCTGTCGGCGCGCGACGTCCAGGTCCCGGACCAGGCGCCCCACGGGCAGGGTGGCCTCCGGGTGGTTCTCCACGACGCGCAGCAGGGACGTCAGCTTCAGTTGCAGCGGCGTCAGCGGCGTCTTCAGCTCATGGGAGGCGACGGACAGGAACTCGTCCCGGGCGAGCACGGCGTCCCGCAGCATCTCCAGCTCGCGCCGCTCCTGGGTCTGCTTGTGCTGCGTGAAGTCGCGCGTCACCTTGGCGAAGCCCCGCAGCGTCCCTTGTGGGTCATACAGCGCGGTGATGACGACGCTGGCCCAGAAGCGGCTGCCATCCTTGCGGATCCGCCAGGCTTCTTCCTCGAAGCGCCCCTCCTCCGCCGCCACCTGGAGGGCCCGTTGGGGCTTGCCCCGGGCCACGTCCTCCGGGGGATAGAAGCGGCCGAAGTACTGGCCGAGGATCTCCTCGGCCCGGTAGTTCTTGATGCGCTCGGCCCCCGCGTTCCAGGTGCTGACCCGGCCTTCGGGGTCGAGCATGTAGATGGCGTAGTCCTGGATGCTTTCAATCAGCAGCCGGAAGCGCTCCTCGCTCTGGAGCAGGCGCTCCTGGGCCAGCTTGCGCTCCGTGAAGTCGCGCGTCACCTTGCCGAAGCCCCGCAGGGTCCCCTGCTCGTCGCGCAGCGCGGTGATGACGACGCTGGCCCAGAAGCGGCTTCCGTCCTTGCGCAGCCGCCACCCCTCCTCCTCGAAGCGGCCCTCCCGGGTGACGAGCTCCAGCTCCGCCTGGGGCTTGCCCCGGGCCACGTCCTCGGCGGGGTAGAAGCGGCTGAAGTGCTGCCCGAGGCTCTCCTCGGCCCGGTAGCCCTTGATGCGCTCGGCCCCCGCATTCCAACTGGCGACGCGCCCCTCCAAGTCCAGGGTCAGGATGGCGTAGTCCCTGACGTTGTCGATGAGCAGGCGCAACTGGGCGTCCGCGTCGGCGGTGTTGTGACGGGTGACGTAGGTGATGCCTCCGCTGCCCGGGGATTCGGGCTCGAGGCGGTCATCCTGGGGGCTTCGCATGGTTCGAAGCCTAAACCCTTCCGGGGGGCGATTCGGCGGTGTCGCACGGCAGGTTCGGCCGCCGGACACTCCCGCCTGGGCGTCATGCACCCAGGCGGGCGGGGGCTTGGGACATGCGTGCCTGCCACCGCTCGCCCTCGCGGTCCGTGATCAGGGGCCCATGCCGCGGAGGGCCCTCCCGTTCCCGAAGGTGATGGGATTGGGAATTGATGCGACCGGTGTGACAGCGCTGTAGCGATTCGGTGTTGTGAGTCTTGGATGACTCCGGATGGGTCGATGATTGCTTGCAACACCATGGAATGGCTGTCTTTGGGTGCCCTGGACAATTTACTTGAATACTGTTTATTCTGACCTGGCACGTCCTTCGCGGGGCGCAACCTTCCAGGTCAGACACAAGTGCCGGAACACCGGGGCGCGGGATGCAAGCGCGCGGGTGGCTGGCCTGCGTGTGCCCTGGGGGCCCGGCTCCTCGCGTCTGGTCCGTGCTCACCCACTACCCCGGACGCATTCCATGTCACCTGTCGTCACCCGTTCGTCGCCCCGTTGGGCGGCGTGCGTCGCCGTGTTCGCGGCGCTGCTGCTGTCAGGCTTGAGCCTGCCGGCGGCCGCGGCCACCAACACGGAGGCCACGCAGAAGGCCATCCACTTCCTGAGCTCCGACGTGGCCAACTGGACCACGTCGCAGAACTGCATCGCGTGTCACCGCCAGGGCGCGGCGGTGTTCGGTCTGTCGAGCGCCAAGGCCAATGGCTACAACATGGCCCAGGTCACCTCCAACGGCCGCACCATCCAGGCCAACCTGGACCTGCTGGGCGCGCGCATCAAGGCGGACCAGCAGCCTTCGGGAGTTTGGCTGCACTCCTCTCCCCCCTACCCGAACTCGAAGACGAGCTGGGCGTCCTTTGGCCTGGCGGGCTTCGACCAGTACGTGTCCACGCAGTACAGCAACTCGCTGGTGATGGCGGCCAACTGGGCCCTGACCACGCAGCAGGCGAGCGGAAGGTGGGTGGAGGACCACAACAGCTTCCCCGTGAACTACGGCAACGTCTCCCTGACGTCGCGCTTCCTCGTCGTCCTGGCGCAGGCGAAGCAGCGAGTGGACCCCGCGAAGGCGGCGCAATACCAGGCGGCCATCGACAAGGCGGCGGCCTTTCTTCGCGCCAACCTCAACAACAACGACACGTCCTACGCCGGTGACGGCATGCCGTACACGTTCCAGAAGTCGTGGGTCATCGTGGGGCTGAAGGCCGCGGGTCCGGGCACGGACGGTGTGAACACCGCCGCCATCACCACCCTGGCCAACCAGTTGACGGCGATGGCGCCGGTGGGCGGCCAGGGCTGGGGCGACCTCCCCGCGAACGCGTCCAACGACTTCGCCACGGGCATCGGCGTGTATGCGCTGTGCCTGGCGGGCAAGCAGCCCGCGGACAACACGCGGTTGTTCAACGCCATTGAATGGCTGAAGTCGCGGCAGGCGGCGGACGGCAGTTGGGGCTCGGGCACGGCGACGCCGGACATCCCGACGACGTTCGCGTCGCTGGGTCTCGCGTGCTTCGGTGACTTCAGCGTGGAGGTGTCCGTGGTGGGCGCGGACACGAAGATGTTCTCCACCTACGACCCGGCCATCCAGGAGACGACCTACACGTTCAAGGTGAAGAACCACGGCTATCAGGCGGACACGTACACGCTCGGCGTGGCGGGTGGCCTCCCCGGCTGGACGGCCACGCTGAGCCGGCCCACGGTGTTCCTGGCCTCCAACGCGGAGACGACGGTGACGCTCACCGTGCGCGCTCCGGCGAACCTGCTGCCCTCGCTCCTGTCGGATGTCACGGTGACGGCCGCCTCCGGTGGCGCGCCGGGCGTCTCCGCCTCCGCGCGCGTGCGCACGTATACCCCGCCGCTTCCTCCGGTGACGGGTCGCGCGACGACCACCAGCATCCTGACCCCTGCCGCGAACGCGCAGGTGACCATTGGCCAGGCGACGCTGCTGTCGGCCCGGGTGGTGGATGCGACGAACGTCCTGGTGAAGGGTCCCCTGAAGGGCGTCGTGACGTTCTTCGTGGCCGGTGTCGCCATTGGCGCGGATGCCGACGCGGATGGCGACGGCGTGTTCTCCCTGCCGTGGAGCCTCTCCACGGACACGTGGACCGTCACCGGCGCGCAGGACTACCGCGCGGTGTACTCGGGCGTGACGCTGGAGACGCCGCCGAACCTGCTGGGCAGCACCGCATCCCAGACGCTGGTCATCAACGCGTACCCGTACACCCCGCCGGACATCGTCATCGGAAACCAGCCCGCGTTCATCCGGGAGACGACGCTGTCCGTGTGGGGCTTCGTGCGGCCGGCCACCAACGGCGCGGTCATCACCTACGCGGCGTTCATCGTGAACGGCGGGGCGCCGGTGGTCGTGATTCCCGAGGCGAGCGGTGGTCTGGTGTTCACCACGGTGGAGCTGGTGGAAGGTCCGAACATCATCCAGCTCACGGGCCGCGACAGCCTGGGCGGCATCACCACGAAGCAGATCAACCTCACGGTGGACCGCATCCCGCCGGTCATCACCATCCAGTCGCCGGTGCAGGGCCAGGTGGTGGGCACGGCCATCGTGAATGTCACCAGCCAGATTGATGAGCAGACGCCGACCCGCGTGGAGACGCAGTGGGTGAACACCACGCTGCTGGAGTTCGGCACCGGCACGGTGACGCACCCGGTGAGCATGCCCAACTTCGGCGAGCAGGGCATCCTGGTGCGCGCCACGGATTCGGCGGGCAACGTGACGGAGGCCGTGGTGCACGTGTTCGTGGACGCCGGCACCCCCACGGTGACGACGGATCCGGCGGACGGTGTGACGTTCGGCCCTCGCGCCAACCACACGCTGCCGTACACGATTCGCGTGTCCTCCATGTCCGCGACCACCGTGAAGATGGGCAGCCAGACGTTCCAGCTGCCGCGCGGCGGCGGGGAGATCCAGACGTCCGTGGTGCTGGCGTCGGGCGTGAACACGCTCACCATCGACGTGACGAACGAGGCAGGCCGCAGCGTCCGCACGACGCGCACCGTGCGCTATGACACGCAGGCGCCCACGGCCACGCTCCTCACGCCGGTGCCCAACGGCACGGCCAGCGGCATCATCACCCTGTCGGCCCGGGTGACGGATGCGCTGAGCAGCATCAAGAACGTGGCGTTCACGCGGGACGGGTCCGGCATCCGCGCCGGCACGCTCCAGCCGAACGGGACGTGGACCGCGGAGCTGGACACCCGCGAGCTGCTGGATGGGACGCACACCGTGGATGTCTGGATGACCGACGCGGTGGACAACTTCGTCATCCAGAGCTTCAGCTTCACCGTGAAGAACAACCCCTGAGCCACTGACAGGAATTGATGTTTGAAGAAGCGGGGCGGCAGGTCTTCACGGACCTGCCGCCCCGTTGTCTTTCGCCTCGGGGTTGCCTGGGCGTCCACTGCCTGTGGACCGGTAGCCCGGGCGGCTACAGCCCACGCCGGGTTGCGCACCCCGCGCGGGAGTGGCGGTGCTGGCGGCACGGGACGTGCTCAGTGCCGCCGTCGCTGAAGCCCGAACGCCCGAGTGCCGGCGGCGTCCCGGGCATGCGCTCCCTCCGGCAGGGTGCTCCCATGAACGCGTCCCGTTTTCTCGCAGGCCTTCTCTTCTCGTTGACCCTGCTCGTCGGCGCCGAGGCTTCCGCGCAGAGCTGCACGACCCTGGTGAACTCCCAGTTCAACTGGGTGCAGCAGGGCGGCGGCTATTACATCAATGTGACGGGCGTTTCGTTGAAGCCGGCCACGGGCTCGGTGGGCGCGGTGGCTTCGTACATCTCCGCCAGCTTGAGCAGCTATGTGCCCGCGAGCTTCTATCTCAATCCCGTCACGGGGGTCCTGACGCGGGTCCCCGCCCGCCTCACCAGCCCCGCCAGCAGTGGCCGCCAGACCTTCAATGACCGGAGCTATTACTCCACCCAGGGAGGTGTCTCGCGCTGGCAGAACTTCTCCGCCTTCGCCCAGGACAACGTCCAACTGGAGCTGGATGACACCGGAAAACTGACCCTCATTCTCAACACCTGGGGCAACGGCCGGGTCGTCCTCACGTCGCCCACGTGCACGGGCAACGTGATGAGCGGCTTCAATGGAACCGCGCTGCATGCCTTCACCTTCGAGCAGTTCTACCTGGGCTGAGCCCCGGATACCCTCCTCGCGTCCCGAAGGGTGGGGTCTCCACTCCCACCCCGCGTGTCGCGGTGGGGCGCACCGCCCGGCGGCCCGCCGCTCAAGCCGCCTGTGGGAGCGGCGGGTCCGAAGGGTGCGCGCAAAGGAGGCTGGAGAAGGTGCGAGCGGGGTCGGACCCGTCGGCACCGGAGAGGGTGTCCTGAGCCAGGGAGAGGACGTCCGCGATGCTGACGGTGAGCTTGGAGCGATACCAGGGTCGTGGCGGCAAACCGAGATGCTTCAAGTCGGTGTGCACGCGCAATTGCCCGCCTGGTTCGACGACGACAACCGCTGCCACCCGCACCGTGGGCTCAAGATGAAGTCACCCCTCGAGTTCCGTACTGCAAACTCTCAACCCTGAGCTGTCCGATTTGACCGGGGCAACTCCAGCCGGCCGGGCCCACTGCAATACCTCGAAGAGTGAGTACAAATGGGGAGCGGCCATCGGTGGTGGTCCTGCGTGAGCGGGAGAAAAGTCTTGGCGGACTCTTCTTCAGCTGCACCCGATGGCCGCATCTCCCTACCCCCGTCCGCTCATCCCCTCGCCTCCCTGCCTTGCTCCCAGCAGAATGGCGAAAGTCGAGTCAGAGCCTCACTGAAGCGATGCGGCTCGTGAGGAAGAGAGGGAGCGGGCTCCCTCTCCCTCCCAGGACTTCAGCGCCTACGGGCTGAACATGCCGGTGAGCACGCTGGCGCGGCCCCGAGGCAGCGAGCGCTTGAACGGGCTCATCGCCAGGTCCGAGCCGGGCTGGTACCAGCTCTGGATCTCCGCGAAGTACGTCTGGCCCGCCTGCAGCACGTTCGGGGGCAGGTACACGCTCTGGAGATCCGTGTGCAGTACCGCCACGCGTGTCGCGGTGGTGGAACCGTTGCTCGTGCCCAGCCGGTAGATGTTCACCACGTAGTTCGTGGCCGTGCCGATCAGCGGCTTCGACCAGCGCAGCGAGGCGTCGGCCCCCACGCCCGTGAGGTCCTGGAACGCGCCGCGCGTGTTAACCTGGGGCGCCTGCACCGGACCGACGAGGGGCTGCACGGGCGCGGCGGTGAACGCGCTCGCCTCCTGATCCACGCGGATGTCCACGCTCATGATGTAGGGCGTCGCGGTGCCCAGCGCGTAGCTCTTCGTGAAGCCCGCGGCGGCGAGCGCCACCTTCTGCCACGTCGCCGGGAGCGGGTTGTTGTAGGTCATGCTCCCCGTGACGATGTCGGTCCGCTGCGTGTCAGGATTGAGCTTCACGAGCAGTGGCTGCCCGCTGATGGACGCGAGCGCCGAGCTCAGCGCGGCCGGCCGGGCGGACATCCAGATCTCGTTGTACGTGCTGACCGCGCCCGGGTTCACCTGGGTGCGAATGGCTTCGAAGGCCGAGCGTCTCCAGTCCACCGCGAAGGTGCCTGTCGCGACGGGCTGGGTGAAGGTTCCGCTGACGGTGACGGGCTGGCCCTCCACCTGCGTCATGCTCGTGTCGAGCACCTTGTGCATCGCGCGGTAGGGCACTCCATTCGCGCTCGTCTGCAACCGCATCTGCGCCAGTGAGAACACATCCCCGCGACCGCTGTCGAGCAGCACCGGGTTGAGCATGTCGGCGTAATTGAAGCTCAGCCCGGAGAGCGACGTGGCGCCCGCCAGGGGGAACCCCGTGACGCCGCCGTTGATGTAGCCGAACGCGCCCGGGTTCAACGAATACACCTCCAGGTAGTCCCCCGACTGCCAGGGAGACAGGCCGGTGGCGGACACCGTCACGAGGGTGGGCAGCGAGACGAAGGTGCCATCGCGGCCCCACTCCGTGGAGCCCAGGTCGAACGCGCGGCCGGTGCTCACCAGGTAGCGCGAGCCCAGCTTCAGGTAGATGCGGCCGGAAGGGACGTTCGGCACGGAGAGGGTGCCGTCCGCGGAGCCCGTGCCCGGATAGGCCGTGAACGCCCCGGTCGTTGAATCCCGCGTGTATGCCACCACCGACGTGGCGGACTGGTTATAGGGCTTCGTCTCGTTGCCCGACGTGGCGACGAAGGTGACCGGGCTGGTACCGGTGACCTGGGTGATCAGGCCTTGGGTGGCCTGGGAGGTCGCATCCTCCGACACGGAGGAGTCCACCGCCTCGGCCTCGTCGAGACCCGCGCAGCCGACCCCTGTCATGCCGACCAAAAGCCCGAGGGAAATCAATGACATGTTCATTGTGGAGGCAACCCTTTCGGCGACGCCCAGAATGGCGCCGCGCAGGGAGATTCATACCGGATCGGTCTGACATTTCCGGGGGCGCTTCGAT
The DNA here is from genome assembly GCF_026626765.1 of Corallococcus sp. bb12-1. NCBI lineage: Bacteria > Pseudomonadati > Myxococcota > Myxococcia > Myxococcales > Myxococcaceae > Corallococcus > Corallococcus sp. bb12-1. Next base: position 176,556 of record NZ_JAPNJZ010000031.1, read on the forward strand.
TTCAAATTTCCCCTCGGGGCTGTGAAAGCAAACGCGCTTGTCGGCAGGTGAGCCCGGCAACGGACTCCGTGCTGACTGGCGCCGTCCGCCTGGTGACCGCGGTCACCGCCGGGGGGCTGGAGCGCGTTGCGTGGTGCCATCCCCTCGCTGAGAAATCCACGGCTTGCCAAGGCCCGCCTGGGCGGCATGCATCCGCTTCCGGTTGACTCCTACAGCTGGAGTTTGAGTCGCGCTCCTCGGGCCCGAGAGTGACATGGCATGGCGACGGCCTGGTGGTGGCGTCGAGGGCCGTCAGTGAAGGCCGTGCCGAGCGAGAAATGCGCGCAGCGGCCATCGGCGGTGGTCCTGCGTGAGCGGGAGAAAAGTCTTGGCGGACTCTTCTTCAGCCGCACCCGATGGCCGCATCTACCTACCCCCGTCCGCTCATCCCCTCGCCTCACTGCCTTGCTCCCCAGCAGAATGGCGAAAGTCGAGTCAGAGGCCGTCGGTGTAGCAACAGCCCGTGGTGCGATCGTAGCCGCCACCGGCGAGCGGATACCCGATGAAGCCCAGCTCCTCGCCGGCGCCGCAGTCCGACCGGGCGCGTGCATAGCGCAGGCAGGTGCCATGCCCCGAGCCGGTCAGGTCCACGCAGGCGCCGCGGGCGCCCTCGGTGCCGCAGAACTCGGCGAAGCCCAGACTGCACGTCTCCCCGATGAGCGCCGGGTCGAAGGCGAAGCCGATGGGCTCCAGCACGGACTGTCCGATGCACAGGCCATGGACGCCGCACACCGTGCCGCCCCGGGCAGCCGGGGACGGCCGCCATCGGGTCGCACGTGGCCAGACACTGCCGCGCCTGCGTGAACAGGTCCGTACAGGCGAAGCCCTGCGCGCAGTCCGTCGTCGCCAGCCCGCTGGAGGTCGGCGCCGCCGTGTACGTGCACGCCTCGCCCTGCGCCTTGGTGCCCGTGGCCTGCTCCAGCGTGCCATCGTCGGCCAGGTAGTTCGTGGCCACGCAGGACAGGCCGGGCAGGTTCGCCGTCAGCGAGCCCTGTCGCGGGTCGCACCCGCCCGCGCGCACCGTGTTCCAGGTCGCGAAGCGGATCCACTTGCACTCCCCGCCAGGAACCACCGCGCTGCCCCGGTAGGCGCGCTGAGCGGCGGCGCGTTCACCGACTCGCGCAGCGTCACGTTGGAGAGCGCGCCCACCGTCTGCTGCGGTGACACCTTGAGCGCCAGCAGCAGCGAGCCCGTGTCCGCGACGAACAGCTTCTGCCCCGCCGTGCCCGCGTCCTGATAACCGAAGACGCACTGCTCGCACGTGAAGAGGTTGGCGCCGCCGCTGGCCAGGTCATGCAGGCCAGGGGCCGTGTTCACGTCCAGCCGGATGTTCGCGGTGTCCGCCACCGCCGGATCCCCGAACGCGCTGAAGGTGCCCAGAGAGGTCGGCTGCGCCCCGTACTTCACGGGCGTCACCTGGATGCCATTCGCCAGCGCACCCATTTGGATTACGCGAAGACGTCTGGGAATCACAAATCAATTCGACGTCACACTTCCATCCATTTCGTTTGAGATGGGAATGGCATGGATTCTCATCTGGCGATTCTCAATGTCGCGAAAGCGGGACGTGGTTTTTCACGGGGCGCGGCGCACGTAGTTCAGGAAGACGACGCCGCTCTGGACGGCGCGTGACCCGGTGAGTTGGAGCCGGTGGGGCGCGAAGCCCGCGTCGATGAGTTTGATGCCCGAGCCGGCGATGACGGGATTGAGCTTGATGACATACGCGTCGATCTCCGGAAGGAGCTCCGCCGCGAGCGCTCCGCCGCCGCACAGCCAGATGCCCAACCCGTCCCGGGCCTTCAGTTCGCGCACGGTTTCGAGCGGGGTGCGGGAGAGCCTGACCCCGGGGTCTGGGCTCTGGGTGAGGGTGCGCGAGAACACGTAATGCTCCAGGTGGGGATAGGCATTGGTGACGCCCGCGTCCAGGCCCACCTGATAGGTGTGCCGGCCCTCCAGGACCGTGTCGAAGTGCTGCCCGGGACCGGAGAGGCCCCGGACCGCGCGGTAGCCGGCGGGGAGCGTCTCCGGATACTCGGCGGCGATCGCGTCGAGGTAGTCCGGCTCCATGGCGAAGAAGTCGAAGGTGCCGTGCGGGGACGCGATGAAGCCATCGAGGGTGCTGGCGACGTAATAGGTGAGTTTTCGCATGCGGGGATTGCCTCCTGTCCGTCTGGACTACCTCACCCCGAGGGTGTGCGGAGTGCTCGTCGCGCCGGAGGTCCGGCGCGCCTGCTAGAACCGGACATCCGACCCCATGGCGGGGCGCGGCGCTGGATGCGGGAGGCAGGGCCATGCGGGTGCTGGGGTTCGTGGGAGGAATGGCGACAGGGGTGGTCCTGACGCTCATCACCGGGGTCGCGCTCTGGGTGCATGACACTGCACCCCTGCGGCCGCGGGTCGAGGTCCGCGTGGAGAACCACACCGGCCAGGATGTGCAGGAGGTCCGCCTGGAGCATGCGAATGGGGAGGTCGTCCACCGCCTGCTGCTCAAGGGGGAGTCGCTTGCCCTGTCCTACGTGTCCCGGGGTGATTCGTCGTACAAGCTCATCGCCATCCTGGAGGATGGCCGGCGGTTGACGGGCGGCGCCGGCTACATCGAGGGCGGGGCGCGGACCCGGGAGGTGCTGGAGCCGGAGCGGGTGGTTTCCTCCGACCCGTGACGTCTGTCGTTGCGCGGCCAAGGCCCGTCCTGGCGCGTGCGGCGAAAGGCATGTCAGCGGTGATCCGTATCCTCGCCGCATGTCCATCCTTGAAGGACTGCCCACGGTTTGCATGGGCATGTTGTCCACCAGTGGAGGCTCCTCCATCGCGGCGCTCAGCCTGGGCGCGGCGCTGAAGCAGGAGGGGCTCGCGGTCCGCTACCTGCATTGTGATCCGCAGGGCGCGCGTCCGGACGACACGCGGGTGCTCTCCCCGGAGCGAGCGCTGCGGGCGGCGCACAGCCTGGACGTGGACGCGGCCTTCACCAGTCCCCTGGAGGTGTGCGAACAGCTCCTGCGCCTCCACGACACGGCGCCCTTCGGGTTGCTGCACCTGCACAACCTCCAGGTCTTCGGCCTGCCCGCCTACTTCCTGCGAAGGCTGCGGGGCGTGCCGTACGTGGTGACGTTCCATGGCTCGGACGTGCTCAATGAGGCGCTGCTCGGGACGCGGCCGGAGGTCACCCGCGAGGTGCTGCGGGACGCGGCGGCGGTGACGTGCGTCTCGCGCTACCTGGCGGACGCGCTGGCGCACCGGCTGCCGGAGCTGCCCTCGGCGGACGTCGTCCACAACTTCCTCCGGCCGGAGCTGCGGCGCCCCTGGGCTCCGGGGGCGGAACAGACGGACCGATTCCTCCACGTGTCGTCCCTCCGGCCGGTGAAGCGGCCGGAGCTGTTGCTGGCGGCCTTCGCCCGGCTGCACGCCCTCCGTCCCCACGCCACCCTGCGGCTGGTCACCACCCACCGGGGGGCCCTGCGGGCCCGGGAACTGTTGGCGTCCTACCCGCTGCGCGACGCCGTCACCGTGCTGGTGGGCGAGGACGACACGGAGGTCCTGGCGCGCGAATACCAGCAGGCCACGGCGCTGGTGCTCACCTCGCGGTTCGAGTCCTTCGGGCTGGTCATGTTGGAGGCGCTCGCGCACGGCCTGCCGGTGGTGGCCCCCGCAGTGGGCGGCATCCCGGAGGTGCTGGGGACGGACTGGCCGCTGCTCGTCCGGGGAGACACGGCCAACCCGGAGGCCTACGCGGACCGGATGGCCCAGGTGGCGGATGGCACGGTGAAGCCCCTGCTGCGCGAGCGGGCCGAGGGGGTGCTCGCGCGCTTCGATGGCTCGCGGCAGGTGGCGGACTACGTGCGTGTCTACGCGCGAGCCCTGTCGGCGGGGTCGGCATGAAGGCGGACGGACGCGGTGGGCCCCGGGGTTCGTCCCACGGCCGAGGAGACGGTGCATGCCAGGGCTGACGGGGGTGGTGGGGCCGGAGGCGGGAGCCCTGCTGGAGCGGATGGAGGCCCGGCTGTATCCGGTGGAGGGGCAGGGGGCCCGGCGCGGCGCGGGGCCGGGGTTCGCGTTCGCGCTTCGGGGCACGGGGGGGCTCCGGGAGGGCGCGGGCGTGTGTCTGGCCTTCGAGGGACACGTGCTGGGCCGGCCGGCCGGGGACGAGGTCGTGGCGGATGCGTTGCTCGACGCGTTCCTTGAACGGGGGGAGCGGTTCCTGGACGGGTGGGACGGTTCGTTCCAGGTGTTCGTGCGCACGCCGGAGGCGACGTACCTCTTCATGGACCCCACCGCGTCGCGCCGGTGGTTCTTCCGGTGCGGGCCGTGGGGGCTGGCGTTCTCCCCGGAGGTGGCGCCGCTGCGGACGCTGGCCCCTGCCCCGGTGGACGGCGCGAACCTGGCGCAGTTCCTGGTGGGAGGGCGCTTCTTCGCGGGGCACACGCTGCTGGCGGAGGTCTTCCAACTGCTGCCCGGGGAGCACCTGGTGCATCGCGATGGCCGTGTCGAGCGGCGGCGCACGGGTTCGGACACCGTGCGCCAGGACCCTGGTCTGTTCGACGTGAAGGCGACGTTGACGCGATGGGAGACGGCCCTGGAGCGCGCCATCCTCCAGCGGTGGACGCAGGCCCGCGCGCCCGCGCTGCTGCTGACCGGAGGATGGGATTCGCGCTTCCTCTTCCACACGGTGGCGAGGCACGTGGCGGACACGTCGCGGCTGTGCACCGTGACGTGGGGACACGACCTGCGGCGGGAGGGGTCGGACGCGAGGGTGGCGTACGACATCGCGAGGCGCTTCGGCACGCGACACGTGGAGTTGAAGCGGAGCGTGGGGCAGGTCCCGGAGACGTTCGCCGCGATGTTCCAGGCGCAGTCCGGCATGACGGAGCTGTCCTTCGGTCACGCGGACGAGCTGACGCTGTGCCAGCGGTTGGCGGAACGGCACGGCGTGGGTTCGCTGTTCCGGGGGGACGAGTGTTTCGGGCCCACGGGGTGGAGTGCCACGACGGTGGGCGGGGTGCTGGCGCGGTTGTCATTGCCCTTCACGGAGGACGTCGCGGGGCGGGAGCGGTGGCTGGTGGGCGGTGGCGAAGAGGCGTGGGCGGCGCGCGAGCAGCAGGTGCGCCAGAGGGTGGCGGCGGCTCCGGAGGGATTGGAGGCGCTCCGGGACACGCTGTACTTCCGGGAGCGGGTGCCCTCGTTCCTGCACCACCTCAACTACTTCAAGGCGCACCGGCTGGAGGTGTTCAACCCGCTGATGGACCGCGAGGTGCTGGCGCTGTCACGGGCCCTGCCCGCGGCGTGGCGCACCGACAAACGGCTGTTCAAGGACTGCTACCGGCGACAGTTCGCGGCGCACCTGGACATCCCATTCGCTGACACGAGCAACGGCGTGGACTGGGGCCGGATGTTGCGGCGCTCGCCCCGGGTGGTCGCGTTCCTGCGTTCAGGGTTGGAGGCGCTGCCTTCGCCGCTGGTCCCGGAGGTCTTCGTGGAGGCATTGGAGGGATTGCTGCGGGCAGCTCCGACCGGGGCGGCGGTGCCCGGGAGCTACCGGGTGGCGCCCGAGCAGTTGGT
>NZ_JAPNJZ010000025.1:0-144432 GCF_026626765.1 Corallococcus sp. bb12-1
CTCATGTCTCAATCCCACCGTCCGGCGAGCACCCGTTGGAGGAGCTCCCGCTTGATGCGCCCTCGAAACCGCTCCAACCGCATCGTGATGGTGCTCTTGCCCACGCCCAGCTGTTCGGCGATCTCCCGCGCGGACAACTGTCCCTCCAGATAGAAGAGCTGCACGGTCTTCTTCTCCTCGCCCTCGGGCAGCTCGCAGATGAGCTGCCGCACCACCGCGATGTCCCGCTCCACCTGGAGCGCCGGGGGCAGGGCCGGCACGGTCTCCGGTTCGGGATCCGCCAGCGCTTCTTCCATCCGCCGCAGGGCCGTGCGGCGCTCCAGCTTTGTTCGCGCCCGGTTGCGCGCGATGGTCAGCAGCCAGGGCGTGAAGGCCCCGGCCTCCTTCAACCGGGGCAGCCCCCGGAACGCGCGGACGTAGGACTCCTGGAGGACGTCCTCCACCTCATCCGCATCCAATGTGCCGAAACCCGCGACCAGACGTGCGACCAGCGGCCGCGTGCGGCGGTAAAGTTCACCGAAGGCGGACTCCTCCCCCTGCGTCGCCCGCCGAACCTCGTCCGCGAATGCGTCCGTCTCACCCACCTGTGTGAAAGACCCCCATCGTGGCGAATCGGCCACAGGCCCTGATTCTGGAGCGGGCTACAATTGTCGGCCTCACCCCCACAGGAGGGTTTCACATGAGGCACGTGTTCGTTGCACTGGCGGCGATGGGCTTGCTTGCGACCGGATGTGGTTCGTCGGCGGGCAGCGAGGATTCCATGCTGGACACGGGCTCGGTGAAGCAGGAACTCACCCCCTGTATGGCCAACTGCTACGCGGGCTGTACCGGGGGCACCGTGCCGGTGAACCAGTGCAAGGCGGAGTGCCGCGCGGAGTGCGCGGGCTCCTGAGCCACCTGCGCCCGGGCGCGCTTGCGGCTCCCGGGCCCTGAAGCGCGAAGGCCCCTGGACGGCACCGTCCGGGGGCCTTCTTCGTTCAACGCGGAGGTGGAGGACTGTCAGCTCGCGAGCTTTGCCTTGAGCGTGATGTTCACGCCGGCGAGCGCCTTGGAGACGGGGCAGTTCTTCTTGGTCTCCTCGGCGATCTGCTGGAACCGGGCGTCATCGGTGCCCGGGACGGAGACCTCGGTGCTCAGCGCGATGGTGGTGATGGCGAAGCCTTCGCCCTGCTTGTCCAGGTGCACGTCCGCGTTCGTCTTGATGCTGGTGGGCTTGAGGCCCGCCTTCTCCAGCCCCAGCGACAGGGCCATGGAGAAGCACCCGGCGAGCGCCGCGCCAATCAGCTCCTCGGGGTTGCTTCCCTGCTGTCCTTCGAAGCGGGTGCCGAGCGAGAAGGGGACCTCGGAGGCGTGGCCGGGCTTCATCGAACCCTTGCCGTCCTTCAGGCCACCGGTCCACTGCGCACTGCCCTTGCTGATGCCCATGGCGTTCGTCTCCTGAGGGTGAGCGCGGCAACCTGCCGCGTCTGCATTTCTTGCCGCGCCGCAAGGTAGGGCGCGGGTCCCTGGCTGACAATTCCTGGCAGCACCCGACATCGGGTCGTCAACCCTTCGGGCGACAAGGTTTTCGATACGGGGCTTGCGTGGTTCGCATCACTCTGCCGGACTGCGGGCGCGAGGCATTGTTGCCTCCATCACCTGGAGTCTCCCGCATGCGAAACATGATTCGCGCCCTGGTCCTGATGAGCGTCACCGTGGGCATCCTGTCGGCCTGTGGCCCCGCGTCGGAGGTGGATGAGGCGCCCGCCGCCATCAGCGTGGACACGCAGGTTGAACAGGAGATTGGTGACACGCCCAACTGTGGAATGGATGGCCAGCTCCAGGGGCAGATCATCTGGGGCGCTACGTGCAAGGCGTGTACGGAGGTGGGCGGTGACGGCAGCTGGCCCCGGGGCGCCTACGGCCGGCCGGGCAACCTCCACCAGCGCTGCTGCTACGGCACCACGTGTGGCGCGTGGAAGCTGATCCGCCCGGTCTGCGAGAGCTGCGAGCTGAACTGATGCCGCCGGGGGCCGCGGCGTCGTGCCGCGGCCTCCTGTGCCTTCAGCGCTTCGCGGATACCTTCCACAGCGTGTTGCTGGCGTCGTCCGCGACCAGCAGCGCGCCGTCCGCCAGCACCGTGATGCCCACCGGGCGGCCGTGCACCTGGGCCCCGGCCGCGTCGGCGATGAACCCGGTGAGGAAGTCCTCCGGCGGACCCGAGGGCTGGCCGTCCTGGAATGGCACGAAGACGACCTTGTAGCCGGACAGCTCCGCGCGGTTCCACGAGCCGTGCTGCCCGATGAACGCACCGCCCTGGTACTTCTTCGGGAACGCCTGGCCTTCGTAGAACGCAAGCCCCAGTGATGCGGTGTGCGCGCCCAGGGGCACGTCCGGCACCAGCGTCTTCGCCACCAGATCCGGCCGTTGACTGGCCAGGCGGGGATCCTCGTTCGCGCCGAAGTACGCGAAGGGCCAGCCGTAGAAGCCGCCGTCCTCCACGTGCGTGAGGTAGTCCGGCACCAGGTCCTCGCCCAGGTTGTCGCGCTCGTTCACCACCGTCCACAGCACACGGGTCCCCGGCGCCCAGCCCATGCCCACGGGGTTGCGCAGGCCGCTCGCGTAGATGCGCTCCCCGGTGCCGTCCGGGTTGAGCTCCAGGATGTTCGCGCGGCGCTCCTCTTCCTTGAGGCCGTGCTCGGCCACGTTGCTCGCCGAACCCACGGAGACGTAGAGCTTGGAGCCGTCCGCGTTGGCCAGCAGGTTGCGCGTCCAGTGGTTGTTGTAGCCGCCCGCCGGCAGCTCCAGCAGCTTCGTCCCCGGGGCCTCGAGCTTCGTCGCTCCGGCGGTGTACGGGTAGCGCCAGACGCCATCCGTGTTGGCCACGTAGAACTGGTCGCCCAGGAGCAGCATGCCCAGCGGCTGCTTCAGGTCCTCCAGGAAGACGTCGCGCGTTTCGGGCGTGCCGTCATGGTCGGCGTCGCGCAAGAGGGTGATGCGGTTGGCGCTGTTGCCCAGGTTCTGCGAGCGCACCTTGCCGGACTCGATGGCTTCCTTCTTGTCCTGTTCGTCCTTGAACTCGGAGCTGGCCTCGGCGACGAGCACGTCCCCGTTGGGCAGCACGTACGTCCAGCGCGGGTTGCGCAGGTCGCCCGCGAAGCGCGTCACGTCGAAGCCCGCGGGAGCCACGGGGCGCTTGCCCTCCGGCCAGCCGACGACCGAGCTGTAGCGCTTCACATCGAAGCGGGGATCCGGCGCGGGCAGGGCCGGCGCCTGTCCCGAGGCGGACAGGGACGGCGGAGGAGAGCGGTGCGCGCAGGCCGTCAGGAGCAGCGCGGCCGCCACGCAGGGCGGGCCTCGGAAGAATGGGGGCATGGGCTTCTTCCTCTAGGGAGAAGCCTCCCTCCCAGGCGATGACTGGATGTGGGGCGCCGCGCCCGGGTGTTGAGTTGTGGGAAGCCCGGGCGCCTGCTGCTCAGCGCAGGACATGTGGCCCCGCTGAGGCGCGGCTCGCATGGCCCCGTCCTCCCGTCAGTTCGTGCTCGTGCGAGCGGAGGGGGGGCGTGCCCGCGTGGGAATCTCTCCGGTCTCCGCCAGGCGCTTGAACTGGCGCGGGACCTTCAGCGACCCCAGGGGTGGATCCCCTGGTAGAGCAGGGCGCCGCTGGCCAGGGCCACCACCGTGCCACCGAAGGACCGGCGTCTCAGTCCCAGTGACACGAGCGTGCTGGCGACCACCGTCGAAGCCGCCCGGCCCCAGTGGCCCGGAAGGAGGTCCCCCTGGGGGCGGGTTGCCTGGGGTCCGAGGTCCCGTGGGGCCTCTGTTCGTGAAATCCGCATGGGGTCCTCCCGTCCGGGCGCGCGTGGGATGTGGCACGTTCGCCGGGCTCTTCCGGGGACGCTTGGGGCCGGGAGGTCCCAGGACAACTGGCCGGGTGCGAGGGCCGCTGGAGCTGGCTGCCCGGCGTGCCTCAGCGCGAGGGCGAAGCGGCTGGCGTGGCCGGCGTGCGCACGTGCTCGGGCCGGAAGCCCATGCCCACGATGCGCGCGGGGACGCGGCGCAGGGCGGGCACATGCTGGACGAGCCACAGGGGCAGGGGCAGCCCCTTGCGCGTCGACGGGGTTTGCAGCGCGGGGCCCAGCACCCGGTCCTGGATGAACACCTGGACGCTCTGCGTAAGGCGCGTGGGCAGCTCCCGCCGCTGCTGGACCCGGCGCAGATCCTGGGGTGTCACGCGGCCCTGGCGCAGGGGCGCGGCGAGCAGGTTGGCGGCGGCGACGGCGTCCTGCACGGCGAGGTTGATGCCCACGCCGCCCACGGGAGACATCGCATGCGCCGCGTCCCCGATGCAGAGCAGGCCGGGCTGATACCAGGTGCGCAGCCGGTCCACGCGCACGGTCAGCAGCTTCACGTCGTCCCAGCTTGAAATCTCCCGGGCCCGGTCGGCCATGAAGGGGGCCAGTTGCGCGAAGTCGTTCTGGAAGGCGTCCAGGCCGCGCTGGCGCAGGCTTTCGAAGGCGCCCTTTTCGATGACCCGACCGCACTGCCACTGGTCGCCGCGGTTGATGAGGATGAAGATCTGACCGCGCTCGAAGCGGCCCATGGGTTCCGACGGATCTCCCGGTTTGCGCGACACGCGGAACCAGAGCACGTCCATGGGCGCGCCCAGTTCGTCCACTTGCAGGCCGGAGTGCTTGCGCACGGCGGACGAGCGCCCGTCGGCGGCGACCACGAGCGGGGCGCGCACCTCCAGGGTGCCTTCGGGGGTCCGTGCCTGGACACCGACCACCTGCCCCTTGTCGCGCAGCAGGTCCGTCACCTCCGTGCGCCGGTGCAGGTGGAAGCCCGGCCAGGCGGAGGCCTTGCGCGCGAGGAAGTCGAGCAGGTCCCACTGGGGCATGAACGCGATGTAGCGCGCGTGCGTGGGCAGGTGGTTGAAGTCTCCCACCACCACGTCGTGCGTGCCGCTCTGGAAGCGCAGCACGGGGGCCTTGGTGTGGGGCAGGGCGAGCAGTTCGTCCATCCATCCCAGCTCATGCATCAGCTCCAGGGTGGACGGGTGGATGGTGTCGCCGCGGAAGTCGCGCAGGAAGTCCGCGTGCTTCTCCAGCACCGTGACGTCCACTCCGGCGCGCGCGAGCAACAGGCCCAGCATCATCCCCGCCGGGCCTCCTCCCGCGATGCAGCACTGCGTGGTGATGGTTCGCGCGGCCATGGTGTTCCCCCTGCCTGGAGTGAAGCGGGCAGGGGAATCCTAACCGCGTTCACAGATGCAGGGCGCGTGTGGAGTGGATGGACAGTCAATCGGTGAAACGTTTCGGGGAAATTGTGTATGCTGCCCGCTCGCGTTGCCCCTTGAGAGCGGGTGTTCCCGTGCGCGCTCAGCGACGGCTGGCAGCGCGTCACCGTGCCTTGCGCACGAGGAGCCCACCATGAAGCGTGTTGTCGCGATGGTCGTTGGATGCGTGCTGTTTGTTGCGTGTGGTGTGCCTCCGGAGGAGGCGGCGTTGGAGTCCCTGGGCAGTCAGTCGTCCGCGTTGTGCAACACGTCGACCCCGTGCGCATACGGCCCGCCCCTCCAGTGCTCGGGCAATCTCTGTAGTTCCGTTTCGGGTGCCTCGGTCACCTGTGATGGCGTCACAGCCAACTGTGGAAGCGCCCCCGCGAGCGGATGTGTCATCAATGGCGTGACGTACCCGGACGGTTCGGAAAACCCATCCAACTCCTGCCAGTGGTGCTACGCCAACATCAGCAATACGTCCTGGACCAACGACGTGGATGGCGAGATCTCCACGGCCGTGTGCAAGAGGACCGGCGCATGGGGCTCCTGTGGGTTCGGCGAGTGCCTGGGGCGGCCCTGTGATCCCGACGGAGATGCAGAAGAATGCGTGGCAAGCTGCCGGAACGGTCAAACTATCTGCGGCTTCGGCACCAACACCGGCAGCTGAGGCCGACCTGGCGCCGCCAGGGGGCCGTGGGCTGTCCAACAACCCAGACAGGTTGACTCCGTGGCGGTGAACAATCGCTGCTCATGGCATGTCCGGCAGGAGTTCCTTGGCTGGAATGTCTCTCCTGCTGACAGTGGATCCGCGTAGGCCGGGGCCTTCGCGGTGAAACCTGGACAGGAGACAGCCGATGGATTCGGACGACAGCAACGCCCCTTCTCGCCGTCAGATCGTGGGGGGACTGGCCACCGGAATCGCCGCCGTGTTCGGTACGTCCGCCGTGGCGGCTCCGGACGGTGGGACCCGCGCGGTGGCCGCGCCGGTGCCCCTCCAGAACCCCGTCACCCTGCACCCGAAGCCCCCCTTCGCGTCCCAGACCCAGCCCTGGCCGGGCCTTGCAGGCAAGATGCAGCCCCGGCCGGACCATGGTGAGAAGAGCTACAAGGGCTCCGGCCGCCTCGCGGGCCGCAAGGCATTGATCACCGGCGGTGACTCCGGCATCGGTCGCGCCGCCGCCATGGTGTTCCCCCAGCCCGGAGTGAAGCGGGCAGGGGGATCCTAATCACATCTTCCCGCCGTCCGCCGGGCCTTGTGGGCGTTGGGTGGAATCGAACTGAGAGCGGCTCGGGATGGCACGATGGTCTCCGCCGCGCGAGCGATGTCCTCGCGGTCGGGTGGTGCAAGGAGAGGCTTTGAGTGTGAACCGTGCGGGTTGAGGTCGTGGTGGTGATCGTGGCCCTGCTCGTCACGGGCTGCGCCGGGGTGGAGACGTCCGCCGGGCGCAAGGGGGCCCGGACGCTCCGGCAGCGCGCGGCCTTCTCCTCGGATGAGCGGGGCGAAACCCGGTGGGGTGCGGGCTCGCAAGATGATGAGGCCGACGAGGAGGCGGCTCCCCAGCGTTTGCCCTCGGGGACGGTCATCATCACGACACAGCCTGGCGAGCAGATGCGGTACGCGGTGGAGCTGGGGCTCTTGAAGGTGGACACCTTCGAGAAGCTGCTGGTTCGCGCGGGCCTGGAGGACCTGGAGGAGCTGCCTCTTCGCCGCAATCCCTTCACACCCGAGGATGCGGCCGAGGTGCTGGGGCGGCTGATGGCGAAGCCGGTGACCCTGGGGACCTTCCCGCCCCGCATGGCGGCGGGTTTCCTGATGCGCGAGGTGCTGGAGCAGGGGGCCGTCTCAAGGGAGGAGATGGCCCGCCGGGTGAAACGCTTTGCCCGGGAGCAGGTGGCGGTGCTGCGGCCGGATGGCTACCTCGCGTGGGCGCTGAATGGGAGCACGCAGCAGAAGGTGGCGCCTGTCGAGTGGAAGGGCGGGGCGTTTCGAGCGGGTTACTTCGAGCTGGGGCGTTTCTACAGTGGGCGGGGAGGGGTCTTTCGTCACGTGGATGCGCAGCTGCGCGCTTCGGACTGGCGGCCGCTCGCGGAGGTGTATGACGACGCGGACGTCATCAACCGTTCGCTGGACGGCGCGGAGGATGCGTTCGTTGAGCTGTACCACGCGCTGGGACAACTCCTCTCCCGTCCCGCGGACAGCCTCGCGGGGCTGAGCAGGCTGCCGGCGGCGGTGGTCGCCCTCATCGCGTCGTCCCCCGAGTACTGGGAGCGCTTTCAATACATGACGGCCGGAGAGCAGATCCGGGAGACGGCGCGGCTGACGACAAACGTCATCCTGCTCTGTGGCACGGCGTCGGCCACGACGCGCACGTTGACACGGGCACTGGGCGGCGCGGAAGCGACGGTGCCGGTGCTGTCGCTGTCCGGTGAAGGGGCCCTGGCGTTGGAGCGTGTCGCGGTGCCAATGGGGCGCGCGGCGGCGGTGGTGAGCAGTGGCCCCGGGGCGGTCATCATCCTCCAGCGAGTCGATGACTCGTCGGGGGGAGGGGAGGAGGAGGGTGACGGAGCGCTGGTGGCTTCCACGTCGGGCGGGCCGAAGGCGTATTCGTCCTACAAGTCCTTCCGGCGAGGAATGGGCCCGGCGGGTGGTGGCAGGGAGTGGCACCACGTCGTGGAGCAGACGGACGGGAACGTGGCGCGCTTCGGACCGAGGGCGATCCACAACACGGAGAACGTCCTGCCGCTCGAGAAGGAGCTTCACAGCAAGGTGAGTGCGTTCTATTCGTCCATTCAGTACCGCGTCACAGGTTCGCAGGCACTGACTGTCCGGCAGTGGTTGAGTACCCAGCCGTTCGAAGCCCAGCGAGCCTTCGGGCTGCATGCGATGGAAAATATCCGGAAGGGAACGTGGTGATGGAGGATCTTCAGAAGAGCGTTGAAGCGTTCGCACGGCATACGGCGGCACAAACCGACTCCATCATGCGTGGAGATGCGAAGACCGGAAACAAGCACGCGAAGCAGACTCTCGCAGCCTTCAAGAAGCTCAAGGCTCATGGAGACATCGGGCGTGATGCGTTGGCAACCCTCTTCACCCATCCACGGATGGACGTGCGGACTGCCGCGGCAGCCTTCCTGCTTCGATACCGGCATGCCGAGGCAAGAGCTGTCTTGGAAGAGGCTGCGAAAGGGGAGGGGTTGATTCCCTTCGAATCCCAGGAGGCGTTGAAACGATGGGAAGAGGGGGTGTGGAGTCTGGACCCCGCGTGACGCAGGTCTGGCCTGGCACCGCACGCTGCCCGACAACCCCGGCTCAGGGTCCTCCTGGCAATCAACAATCGCTGCTCATGGCATGTCCGGCAGAAGTCCCTTGCAACTGGCCAGGCAGGGCATCCGGGTGAATGGCGTCGCGCCGGGCCCCTTCTAGACGCCCCTCCAGGTGAGCGGCGGACAGACGCAAGAGAAGCCCGTGAAGTTCGGCCAGGACACGCCCATGGGCCGCCCCGGCCAGCCGGCGGAGATCGCCTCCGTCTACGTGGCGCTCGCGAGCTCGGAGGCGAGCTACACCACCAAGCAGATCTACGGGGCCTCGGGCGGTCGCGGGCACCCCTGACGACGGCCCCCGCTTTTCTGCCGGGGTTGGCGAATCAGGGCACATCGGGTCCTCGGCACGTTAGGCTGTGGACCGCCGCTGTCCGGCGCCAGGAGACGCACCATGCCCAAGGGTCAAGAGAAGGCGAAGAAGGACAACAAGCCGAAGCTGTCGACGAAGGAGAAGCAGGAGAAGAAGAAGAAGGCCAAGGAAGAGAAGAAGAAGTAGCCCTGGCCCCCGTGTCCCTGCGCGCCTCGCCGCACGACGGCAGCGCGTCAGGGGACGCAGCCTGAATCGGCTGGACTCCAGGTCGAGCGGGAGTCCAGCGTCAGTTCCTGCCCCGCCACGGTGCCTGTCACGCCCCGGGCGGTGAGCCGGAACTCCTGCGCTGGCATCTCGCCCCAGACCTCGGTGCGGTAGATGAAGTGGCAGCCTGCGGTCCATGCGGCGTCGGGTACCGGCGCGCGGGAACCGTTGAGGCAGGGCTCCGGTGAGAAGCCCACCGTGTCGGCCCGCTCCGAGTAGCGGTCGTGCTCTCCGAAGTACGCCTTCTGGGCCGTGAAGAGCCCGCGCAGGTTGAGGGTCCCCTCGCACAAGGGCGCCGGCAGGGGCGTGCCCTCCGGCCTGCGCACGCCATGGCATTCCTCCAGGACCAGCTCGGGAGGCCACACGCGCAGGGGCTTCCCGCCCACGAAGCCATCCGCCATGGAGTACGTGAGCCCTTCGGCGATGCCGCCCACCCCCACCGCGCGGACGGCGTAGGTCGTGTCAGCGGGCGCTGTGCCGCCCACCGAGACCGCATAGCGGAAGTGACACCCCGCGAGCCAGCCAGCGTTCGGAGTGGAGACCCGGCTCCCATCCGCACAGGCCGCGGGGACGGGGAGCGGGGCGAGGTCCTCCGTCCAACGGTCCTTTTCGCCAAAGAAGTTCCGTTGCCCCTCCATCACCCCGCGAAAAGCCAGGAGCACCTCGCACCGCAGGCGCTCGTGCAGCTCCCGTGCGGTGCTGCTCGTCGCGGACGTTGCCGGGGCCGGTGCCTGGGGCCTCACCGGAGCAGGCGCGGGCCGCGTGGGCGTGGTGGACTCGGGCGCCAGGGGCTTCTCCGGACGCTCACAGCCGCCCAGCATCACGAGCGAGGACCCGATGACCGCGGCCCGGTAGGAAAGGCATTTCACCCAGGACTCCTCGGGCTCAGGGATTGGCTTTCGAAGGCACCCGGCACGCGGCATGGCCGAGGATGACGTCGCCGTCGACGGTGCTCGTCGGCGTGGGCGTCCATCCGGCGGCGAGCCGGGCGTCCAGGATTTCATCGGCCTTCGGTTGGTGGTCCCACACGGAGACCGCGTTCACGCCGCCCAGTCACGTGGTGTCGAAGACGAGGTAGCGCTCGCCTTCCCAGTGCACCACCACGTCGTGGGTGAACTCGTCCTGCACCACCACCGCCGCCACGTCGCGGGGCGGCGTCCGGGCAAACCCCCAGCGCACCACGTCCTGGAGCAGCGTCAGCGGCCCAAGCTCCCGCTCCAACTGCGCGCGCTGGACGGGCAAGAGCCCGGAGTGGTCGGTCAGGGGCACCATGTCCGCAGCATACCCGTCCGGTGGACTAACGGCCCAACACGTCCAGCAGGATGACGTAGTGCAGGGCCGCCGCGGCGATGACCATCACGTGGAACAGCTCGTGGTAGCCGAAGAACGCGGGCCTCGGGTCCGGCCACCGGCGCGCGTACACCACGGCGCCCACGGCGTAGAGCACGCCCTCGAAGATGAGCCAGCGGACCCGCACAGGCCCGATGACCCCCGACAGCCGCAGCATCACCGGCGTGGAAACGAGCCCCAGCGCGACGTAGAGCGCGGATCTCAGCCCCCGCGACGTGGAGATGCCCAGGAGCGTGAGCGTCGCGCCCGTGAGCGCCGCGCCCCACATCACCCAGAGCGACTGCCGGCTCCAGCCCCCCGCCAGGTCCAGCGTGGCCAGGGGCGTGAAGCTCCCCGCGATGAGGATGTAGATGGCCGCGTGGTCCAGGCGCCCCAGGCGCTGGTAGGTCACGGGCGTCCAGGTGGGCCAGTGGTAGGTGCCACTCACGCCGAACATCAGGACCATGCTGAAGCCGAACGTCAGGTTGGCCCCGTACTGCACGCCCTGCACGGGTGCCCGCGCCATCTGGAGGCACGCCACCAGCGCCGCGATGAACGCGAGCATGTGTGACACGCCTCGCAGCCGGGGCTTCAACTCGTCCATGGGCTGCTCCTACTCCGGGCAGGTCATGGTTTCGTCAGCGAGCGGGTGAGCGCCTGCGTCAGGGCGTCCAGGGGTGGGCACCCCCGCGCCCGGGTCCGTCCGATATCCGGCACGGCAGGGGGCCGTGCCCGCCCTGACGTCAGGCGGCCTCCGGCTGCTGTTCATCCAGCGTGCCGGACTTGAGCGCCCGGCTGGCGATGCCCGACATGCTCTCCGCCAGCGTCTGGACGGAGCGGGTGACGGTCTGCGTCTCCTCGACGACCTTCAGCGTGCGCCGCATCTGGCCGGACAGCTCCTGGATGGCCTGGGCGATCTGGTAGGTGCCCGTGTCCTGCTGGGCCACGGCTTCGGTGATCTGCCGCACGCTGCCGCTGGTGTCGCCGATGATGCCCGTGAGCTTCTGGAGCTGCGAGCCGGAGGTGCGCACCGCGTTCAGGCTGACCTGGACGCGCTGTTCGCCCTGCTCGCTCATCTTCGCCGTCTCCCGCATGGTCGCGCTCACGCCGTCGAGCACGTCGCGGATGCGCTGGGTGGCGCGGATGGATTGATCCGCCAGGCTGCGCATCTCCTTCGCCACCACGCTGAAGCCCTTGCCGCTGTCGCCGTTGCGCACCGCCTCGATGGCGGCGTTGATGGCCAGCATGTTGGATTGATCCGCCAGCGTCTTCACGTCGTCCACGATGCCGGACACTTCGCGCGTGCGCTGATCGAGCGCGAGGATGCGCGCGGCCATCTCCGACACCTCGGTGCGGATGGCCGCGAGGTCCAACAGCGTGCGGTCGATGGCCGCGCCACCTTCGCGTCCCACCCGCTCCGCGCTCTCCGCCGAGGCCGCGAGCAGGCGGGCCTTGTCGGCCGTCAGGTGCGAGCCCTGACGGATCTCCTGGACGGTCTGCTCCAGCTCCTGGAGCGCGGACGCCTGACGGCTGATGCCCGCAGTCTGCTCCTCGCTGGTGGTGCGAAGCTGCTGCACGACGGCGGCGAGCTCATCCGCGCCATGGCCCATGCTCTGGGCCAGGGCCCGCACCTCCTTGCGCCGGGCATCCAGCATCCGTGCGTGCTCCGCCAGCGAGCGCACCACCAGCGAGGAGCGGCGCGCCACGATGCCCACGAGCGACAGCGTGAGCGCGAGGAAGCCCCAGTGCACCTGACTGTCGGTGGGCTCCATCAGCCCGAGCGTGGGCAGCGTGCTCAGCAGGAGCACGAAGGTGAGGACGCAGAGGCCGGCGACGAAGATGCGCGCATCCACGTCGCCCCGCCACGCCTGGACCGCCGCGACGCCGACGCAGAGCAGGAGGCCGGGGAGCGAATAGAGGATGAAGGCGGGCAGCAGCCTCCAGACGATTCCCAGGTCGATGAGCGCGAGCACCGCCTGGATGACGGCGGGGACGGTCACCACCGCGGCGAACCGGCGGAACCAGCGCAGCTTGTCCGGACCCAGGGTATCGGAGATGAACCACGCGAGTCCCGGGAGGACGGCGTAGGAGCCCAGCAGCGTGATGACGCTGCCGCTGACCTCCGACTTCCAGAGCGCGGTGGACAGGGTGCTGGCGCCCAGCAGGAGCATGCCCGAGCCCGTTGAGAAGACCGCGAGCGCGACGAGCAGCCGCTGCTGGCGTCGCAGGATGGCGGCGCCCAGGGATGTCAGGCCGATGGCCACCAGCAGCGTCCCCATGACGAAGGGCGCCAGGCCCCTGCGCGTCTCCGCCGCGAGCACGTCATGGAGCCCACCCACCCGGGCGTCGCGCGTGACGCCAATGGCCGGCCCCGTGCCCTGGATGCGCAAGAGCACATGCCGGCCCAGGCTGGAGGGCGGCAGGGGCACCACGTGCCAGGCCATGTTCGCCATCGTCTCCTGCCCCTGGGGGGCCAGCTTCCCGCTCTTGTGGATGAGCTGTCCGTCGGCGTACGCCTCGAAGGCGTTGGCGACATTGCCGAGGAAGAGCGCCGGTTCGAGCCAGCGGCCCGAGGGCACCGGGATGCGCACCCAGAGCATCGTGCGGTCGCCCCGACCCGGCGGCTCCTTGAGCGCGGTCATGGGCAGCCAACCCTCCGTCGCTTCCGCCTGTGTCGCCCACGTGGGCACGCCATCAGGCCCCAGCGGCGAATCACCCCAACGAAAGCGCCACCCTTCGAGCGCGGGCACCGTCGTCGTCTGGGTCGGCTCCGCGTGCGCGACGGGGACCACCGCGAGGACGAGGAGCAGCGCGGTGCCCAGGGCCGCCAGCCGCGAGACATTCGACGGCCGGATGTTCTTGTTGCGAGCGAACCCGCGATGGAGGTCGAGAACGAAAAGGCAGGATTGACCCATTTGAAACAGATGCTCTAGCGCGTGGGGGTCCTCTGTAAAATGGGTCCCTGATGCCTCGCCCGCCTTGCCTGCTGGCACGCCCCCACGTCCCGAGGAACCGTCCCTGGCGGGAGACAGCGGATCAGGTCCGTAAAACATGTAACCAGCGTCTGGGTTTTTCATGTGACGCCCCGGCCGGAGGGTGTCTCACCGGGTTGTCTCAAGCCGGTGGTGGTTCTCTGACAAGGCCTGTCTCCGGCCATGCCCGCTTCCAGGAGCGGTGGACCTGCTGCGTTGGGCGTGGGGGCCGCGAGCAGGGACGCGCCGGGGGCTGTGGCTCCCCGGACAACACTGACAGTGCGGGCCGCGCGGTAGCCTCTTCTTCACTGTGCGTGTCACCGCGCACGGCTTCCTTCAGGAGTCATCATGGTCGCCACGTCCGCCCGCCAGGGCACACCGCATCGGGGCTGCACGCTGAGCTGGTTCGTCGAGGGGGACGGACCTCCGGTGGTGATGATCCAGGGGGTGGGTATTGGCGCCGAGGGGTGGCGGCCCCAGGTGGAGGGCCTGGCATCGAGGTTCTGCTGCCTCTGCCTCGACAACCGGGGGTTCGGCGCCAGTCAGCCGCTCGGTGAGCCGCTGACGGTGGAGCTGATGGCGGAGGATGTGCTCGCGTTGATGGACGCTCAGGGCTGGGCGAGCGCGCACGTCGTGGGGCACTCGCTGGGCGGGCTGGTGGCGCTGTACGTCGCCCACCGGGCCCGGGAGCGGGTGCGCAGCCTGGCGCTGCTGTGCACGTTCGCGTCGGGCGCGGTGCCGACCCGGCTGACGCCGCGGATGCTCGCGATGGGACTGCGGACGCGGCTGGGCACGCGGCGCATGCGGCGCCATGCCTTCCTCCGCATGGTGCTGGCTCCGGAGGAACTGGCCCGGGCGGACCCGGATGCACTCGCGCAGCAGCTCGCGCCGCTGTTCGGGCATGACCTGGCGGATCAACCTCCCGTGGCGCTGCGACAATTCCAGGCCATGGGCCGCGCGGATGCCACGCCGTTCCTGGGCGCGCTTACGGGCCTGCCGACCCTGGTGGTGAGCGCCACGCACGATCCCATCGCGCCTCCGTCCGCAGGGCAGGCGCTGGCGGCGGGAGTCCCGGGCGCCCGTTACGTGGAGGTGCCCAATGCCTCCCATGGCGTCACGTTGCGCTTCGCGGAGCGGATCAACGCGCTCCTGCGTGAGCATCTGGACCGTGCGGAGGCATCAAGGCAGGCGGGCTCCAATTCCATGCAGGGCACGAGGTAGCGTCCCTGCTTCCCCGGAGGCTTGCTGTGTCAGCCCGCCCGGAAGGGTGGGGCGGAATGCCCCGGATGGGGCATTCCGGGCACATCCCGGCCCCTCCGTCCGCCCGGGCGGTGGGTGGCATGCGGAGTGCTGTGTCTTCCTTCGGGAGGCCGAGGGAATGCCGAAGGCGCAACGAATCCTCACCACCGCGCTGCCCCTGCTGCTTCTGGGCGTGGCGGCGTATGTGCTGCACCGTGAGCTGTCTCATTTCCGGCGCGAGGATGTGACCGCGGGGCTCGCGGCCGTGACGGCCGGGCGCATCCTCCTGGCGCTGGCCCTCACCGTCGTGAACTACCTGGCCCTCACGCTGTACGACGTGCTGGCGCTGGGCCACGCTGGGCACCGGCTGCCCTACGCGCGCGTGGGGTTCACTTCGTTCGTGGGGTATGCCTTTGGACACAACCTGGGCGCTTCGTTCCTGAGCGGCGGCTCGGTCCGCTACCGCCTCTACTCCGCCTGGGGACTGACCGCGCTGGATGTCGCGAAGGTGTCCGCCTTCAACGCGATCACATTCTGGCTGGGATTGGCCGCGGTCACCGGGACGTCGTTGCTCGTCGAGGGGGGCGGTGGCGTGCTGACCCTCTCACCCCTCCTGGCGCGGTGCCTGGGCGTGGGCTTGTGGCTGCTGATCGCGGGTTACTTCGCGGCCTGCGCCCTCGTTCGTCGGCCGTTGCGCGTGCGCGGGCTGGAGTGGACCCTCCCGACCCCCGCGCGGGCCCTGGCGCAGCTGGTGGTGTCGTGCGGAGACTGGGTGCTCGCGGCGTCGGTGCTGTGGGTGCTGCTGCCTTCGGACAGTGGGGTGTCGCTGCCTTCGCTCACCGCGTTGTTCGCGCTGGCGCAGCTCGCGGGCATCGCCAGCCAGGTGCCCGCGGGCCTGGGCGTCTTCGAGACCGTGATGCTGTCGGCGCTCACGCCCCGCGTCTCCGCGCCCCAGGTGGTGGGCGTGCTGCTCATCTACCGGCTCGTCTACTACCTGATGCCCTTCACCGTGGCGGCGCTGCTGCTCGCGGGGCATGAGCTGCTCCAGCGACGTCACCACCTCACCCGGTGGGCGAAGGCGGTGCACAGCTCGTTCGCGCCCGTGGTGCCCTGGGCCGCGTCGGCGGTCGCCTTCGTCGCGGGCGCGGTGCTGCTGTTCTCCGGCGCGACCCCGGCGGACGCGGAGCGGCTGGCGGTGCTGCGCAGGCTGGTGCCGCTGTCGCTGCTGGAAGTGTCGCACCTGCTGGGCAGTCTGGTGGGGCTCGCGCTGCTGCTGCTCGCGCGTGGACTCCAGCGGCGGCTGGACGCGGCCTATGTGCTGACCCAGGTGCTGCTGGTGGCGGGCGCCGTGTTCTCCGTGGTGAAGGGCGTGGACTACGAGGAGGCGTCGCTGCTGCTCGTCCTGGCCGCGGCACTGGCCCCGTTCCATCAACAGTTCTACCGACACACCTCGCTCTTCGCGGAGGCCTTCAGCCCCGGGTGGCTCCTGGCCACGGTGGCGGTGGTGGGCGCGTCGGTGTGGCTGGGGTTCTTCTCCTACCGCCATGTCGACTACAGCCATGACCTCTGGTGGCGCTTCACCTTCTCCGGTGACGCGCCGCGCTTCCTTCGCGCCAGCGTGGGCGTGCTGGGTGCCACGGCCCTCTTCGGACTGGCCGCGCTGCTGCGTCCCGCCGTGCCGCGCACGCACCCTCCCACGCCCGAGGAGCTCCAGCGCGTGCGGCCCCTGGTGGCGGGCGCGTCGGAGTCCATGGCCTCGCTGGCCCTGGTAGGGGACAAGTCCCTGCTGCTCAACGCGGAGGGCTCCGCGTTCCTCATGTACGGCGTGTCCGGCCGCGCGTGGGTGTCCATGGGCGACCCGGTGGGCCCCGATGAAGCCGCGACCGAGCTGGCGTGGCGCTTCCGCGAACTGGCGGACCGTCACCATGGCTGGGCGTGCTTCTACCAGGTGGGCCCGGGCGCGCTGCCTCGCTACCTGGACCTGGGACTGACGCTGCTCAAGCTGGGCGAGGAGGCCACGGTGCCGCTCGCGGACTTCTGCCTGGAGGGCCCGGAGCGCCGGGGGCTGCGCCATGGCGTGCGCCGGATGGAGCGCGAGGGCTGGAGCTTCGAGGTGAAGCCTCGCGAGTCCGTCGCGGAACTGATGCCCCAACTCCAGACCATCTCCGACGCGTGGCTCGAGGAGAAGCACACGCGCGAGAAGGGCTTCAGCCTGGGCTGGTTCTCCCCGCGCTACCTGGAGCAGGGCCCCGTGGCCGTGGTGTTCAAGGACGGCGTCCTCATGGGCTTCGCCAACGTGTGGGCCCCGGACACGAAGGAGGAGCTGAGCGTGGACCTCATGCGCTACGTGCCGGGCAGTCCGCACGGCGCCATGGACTACCTCTTCACGTCGCTCATGCTGTGGGGGCGCGAGCAGGGCTTCCGCCGCTTCAACCTGGGCATGGCGCCCTTCAGCGGCTTCGAGGAGCGCACGCTCGCGCCGGTGTGGAACCGGCTGGGCGCGCTCGTCTTCCGGCACGGCGAGCACTTCTACAACTTCCAGGGCCTGCGCCAGTACAAGGAGAAGTTCCGCCCGGAGTGGGCGCCGCGCTACCTGGCCTCGCCGGGAGGGCTCGCGCTGCCAGGGGTGCTCACGGGCGTGGCGTCGCTGGTGTCTCGCGGGCTGGGTGGGGTGGTGGCGCGATGAAGCAGCGTGCGGGCTGGTTCTTGGTGGGCGCGGTGATGGCGTTGTCCCTCGCGCTGCTTCCGTGGGCCCGCATCTGTGCCGCGCCGCCCGCGCCAGGAGTCGAGTCGCCGCATTCCAATGGAAAGGTGGCTTCCACCGCTCAGGCACCCACCGCGCCGCGCGTGGAGACCTTGCATCCCGGAGGCCGCTTCGGTCACGTCACGGTGGTGACCCCCTCCGGGACGCCCTCGACGGTGGCGCTGCTGCTGGCGGACGGGCCCGCGGATCAGGGCCGGGGCGCGGAGCTGGCCCTGGTGTTGGCCTCGCACGGCGCGCTGGTGCTCGCGGTGGATGCGAACGCGTACCTGCGCGCGCTGGAGAAGGGCGGACGCTGTGCGTATCCGGCCGGCGACCTGGAGGTGCTCAGCCAGGGCTACCAGCAACACGCGAAGCTGCCCGAATACCTGCACCCCATCCTCGTAGGCGACGGCACGGGCGCGGCGCTGGCCTACGCCGCGCTGGCCCAGGCTCCTCCGGGGACGTTCCGGGGCGCGGTGAGCGTGGACTTCGCCCCGGAGCTTCCGACGTCCGCGGCCTTCTGTCCGGGCTCGGGCCTCGTGCGCTCGCGCGCTGCCAAAGGCACCCACGAAAGGCTTTCCCCGGCACGGGTGCTGACAGAGCCCTGGGTGCTGCTCGTCGCGGACCACGACCCCGCCCACCGCGTGAAGGCCGCGAAGGACTTCACCCGCACGCTCAGGTCCGGGCGCGTGGTGACGGTGCCCGGTCCCGGCCTGCGCCGCATGCCCGTGTCCGCATGGCAGGTCCCGCTGCTGGCCGCGTACGCCGCCGCGGGCGTGCCGCTCTCCGCCGAGCAGCTTCCTCCCGTCACCGCCCACCCCCTGCCGGACGCGGGGACCGGCGCGCTCGTGGGGGACGCGTCCGTGGGGGGCCTGCCCCTGGTGGAGGTCCCGTCGATGGCCCAGACCCAGGGCGACACGCTGGCGCTCATCGTCACCGGAGACGGGGGCTGGGCGAGCCTGGACCAGTCCGTGTCCGAGTCCCTGGCCGCGGAGGGAATCCCCGTCATCGGCTTCAACTCGCTGCGCTACTTCTGGAAGCGCCGCACGCCGGAAGAGACGTCCGCGGACGTGGCCCGCGTGCTGCGGCACTTCCTGGTCGCGTGGGGCAAGCAGCGCGTGGTGCTGCTGGGCTACTCGCGCGGCGCGGACGTGGTGCCGGCCATCGCCTCGCGCCTGCCGGAGGACCTGCGCGGACGGGTGCGGCTCCTCGCGCTGCTCGCGCCTGGAAGGGAGGCGGAGTTCGAGGTGCACGTCACCGACATCTTCGGAGGCAAGGGCCGTCCCACGCGCCCGGTGCTCCCGGACGTGCAGGCCCTGAAGGGCACGCCCGTGCTCTGCCTGTACGGCGACGAGGAGCTGGCCGACAGCCTCTGTCCCTCCCTCTCCGACGTGCCCGGAGCCCGCGCGGAAATGCTCAAGGGTGGACACCACTTCGACGGGGACTACACCGCCATCGCGCACCTCGTGTTGGGGGAACTCGGTATGGCTTCTCCCTGATGCTCCCGGGTCGCAGACCTTCGTCGGATGGAAGACGGGCGTCTGTCTTTGGGGGGTGATGCATTGACTTGCATCGGTTGAACCTCTACTTCGCATCCCGCCTGTTCCTGGTGAGCGGGCCTTTGGGGGGTTCAAACCATGGTCAAACAGTCCGCACCCGTCGTCAGCACCGTCGAAGGGCAGCTTCGTGGCACCGCGGAAGAGGGTGTGTTTGCCTACAAGGGCATTCCCTACGCCCAGCCCCCCGTGGGGGAGCTGCGCTGGCGCGCGCCCAAGGCGGTCGTTCCCTGGAAGCACATCCGTGAGGCGAATGCCTTTGGCAATGCGTCGCTCCAGTCGCGCGAGGCCTGCATCGCGGGCGGCGGTGGCGACCCGGGCCCCATGGGCGAGGACTGCCTCTACCTCAACGTCTGGACGCCCCGCGTGGACGCCAAGGCGAAGCTTCCCGTCATCGTGTGGATCCACGGTGGCGCGTTCGTCATTGGCGCCGGCGGCCTGCCCCCGTATGACGGCGTGCCACTGGCCACCCGCGAGGCCGTGTTCGTCACGCTGAACTACCGCCTGGGCCACCTGGGCTTCTTCGCCCACCCCGCCCTGGAGGCGGAGCGCAAGCAGGGCCCGGCGAACTTCGGCCTGTTGGATCAGTTGGCGGCGCTCCAGTGGGTGAACCGCAACATCGAGCGCTTCGGCGGCGATCCCAGCCGGGTCACCCTCGCGGGCCAGTCCGCTGGCGGCAAGAGCGTGCTGTCGCTGTTGTGCATGGAGCAGGCGCGCCCGTACTTCCACCGGGGCGTGGCGCTCAGCGTGTACGGGCTGGATGAAGTCCCCCTGGAGCAGGCGCTCCTCCGGGGCGAGGCCCTGACGCGGGGCATGGGCGTCCCGGACGCCGAGGCGACGCCCGCGCGCCTGCGCGAGCTGCCCGCGGAGGAGTTCTGGAAGCAGCCCGCGGCGACGTCCACCGCGCCCGTGGCCATCAGCGGCGACTCCGTGCTGCCGCAGTCCATCCTGGCCACGTTCCAGGCCGAGCAGCAGGCGCGCGTGCCCCTCATCCTGGGGAGCACCAACGACGACGTCAGCGTGATGGAGGCCTTCGGGCGCGACCCGATGGAGATCCTCCAGGCCCTGCGCGACAAGGGCGTCCCCATCAAGCTGCTCTACCCGGGCGTGAACGATGACGTGGAGCTGGCGCGCCAGGTGTGCCGCGACATCCTCTTCACCCTCATCCCCCGGCAGGTCGCGGACCTGCACGCGAAGGCGTCGCACGTGTGGCGCTGCTACTTCGAATACACCGCCACCGCGCTGCGCCCCGAGCGGCCCCACGGCGTCCGTCACGGCGAGGAGATTCCCTACTTCCTCGACACGGCCGCCCGGTGCCCTCCCACGCAGGAGGTCATCAGCGAGGAGGACCGCTCCTACGCCCGCAAGGTGAGTGGCTGGCTCGTCGACTTCGCCAAGACGGGGGCGCCCGCGTCCGCGTCGGAGTGGCCCCGCCACGAGAAGGGCTCGGACTTCCTGATGCGCGCACAGCAGCCGCCGAAGGTCGAGGAGAACTTCATGCTGCTGCGGCTCAACGCCTTCCTGCTCGCGAGCGCCATCATCAATGGCGCTGACGCTTCGCCCGCCTCCCAGCACGCCGGGCGCTCCACGACCGAGCCCAAGGGCTCCAGGCCCGTGGGCACGCGTCCGTAGTCCTCCCGTCCGCACGAAGCCGTCACAGGGGGCCGGGGCGCGAAGGGGCGCCCGGGCCCCGTCGTACCTACGAGCTGAAGAGCACCAGCACGAAGGTGTTGGATTGCGGCAGGTGGAACACGGTGCCCTGGCGCAGCGACGCCTTGAAGAAGGGCGTCGCCTCGTAGGCGGTGGCCTGCTTCAGGGCCGCGCGGGTGGTTTCCGGCAACCAGCCACCGTCGTCCACCTTCACCGTCAGCCGCGTGGCCTTCAGCGTGGGCAGGAGCGCCTGGGCCTCCGCGGCCGGGTACTCCAGCACGGCGATGAGCTGCGTGTCGCTGGGCCCCAGCCCGCCCTGGATGCCGCGCGGGGACTTGCGCCACTGCACCGCCTGGGGACGGCGCGGCAGCGTGACGTTCTGCTCCAACGTCTCCAGGTCCGTCCCCGTCCTCGCGGCCGGTGCGGCCGTTTCCGTCGTCATGGATGCACTCCCGGCAGCGGGCTTGTCACAAGCGAGCGAAACACACCCCAGCAGCAGGGTGGAAGCGAGCGCGCGGCTAACGGCCGCCAATGGGACGCGACACCGCATTCTCGGGGCTCCCCTGGGTCCAGGTGACATGACGCTGGAGTTCAGCGCGGTTGGTGTACTGGTGGCCCAGGCCGGTCTGCTCGAAGCGGCCGTTGGCCGCGTCCGGCGCGCCGGTGGCGATGTCCTGCTGGCCCGGGTTGAAGTTGTAGCGGTCCTCCGCGTGCAGCGTCATGTCCATCTCGAAGCGCGGCTTGCCGCCCGGCTGCTCCGGTGGATAGACGGTGACGGTGGCGCTGTTCCAGATGGAGTGGCCGCCAATGGCCTTCTGCCAGTTCTCCGTCTCCGGGTACGGGAACTGCTCGCTGGAGCCCACGCCAATCTGCGAGCCGGTGATCTGGAACGTCACCGGCTTGCCGGCGAGCGACGGATCATTGGCGACGAGCTGGTTGTAGTACGCCTCCGCGCCCTGCTGCGTGTCGCGGGTGGAGTTGGTGAGCACCGCCTGGCCGGACGGGTCCGTGGACACGAAGCGCTCGTAGCTGAACCGCGAGTCCTTCCCGCCGCCGTGCAGGAAGTGGTCGTACGCGTCCAGCCCGTCCGGGATGTCGTTGTGCGGCACGCCCGGCACGCCCTGGAGGGCGCGGGCTCCGCGCAGCTTCACTTCCCACTCGGCCAGCGCCGCGTAGTCGCCCAGGCCCGGGCTCTGCGTGGCGATGGGGTTCGGGTCGTTGGGGTCGTTGGGGTTCTGCAGGAAGCCGTTGTCGTGCTGGATGTCGGGCCGCTGCGGAGGACCTGACTGGTACGTCGCCACCGTGTCGGTCGTCGCCACCGGGGTTCCAGCCGTCCCCACCGGGGTGGGCGTGGCCACCGGCGCGGGCGAACCCAGCGCGGGGCCTCCCCGGCGGCTCGCGGGCGCGGACTCGAAGGTGTCGGAGGTGCGGCGGGAGCCGCTGGGAGCGGGGGGCGGCGGAGGCGGGCGGACTTCCTGGGCCCGGGCCTGCTGGACACGCGCTGCGGCACCGCCGCTCGATTCACCGACTCTGGACATGATGGATTCCCCCTCGAACCACCGGAACGACGGTGGCTGATGAAGGATTATCGCCCGGAAGCCCCAGGAGTTGCGCGGTTCCAGACCTTCCGTGGACTCAGGGACGCGCCCGGTAGCGCTCCACGGCGGCCAGGAGGACCTCCGTGCGCACCGGCTTGCCCAAGAGGCCCACCGTGCCGGGCAGGGGCGCCTGGAGGTCGGGATCCGCCGTCAGCGCCAGCACCGGCAACCGGGGGGACGGGTCCATGCTCCGCAGCCCGGAGAGGAACGTCTGGTCCTCGGGGCTGCGCAGCATCAGGCTCAAGAGCACCAGACAGGGGTGGCGGGGCAGGCGGCTCAGCACCTCCATGGCCTGCATGACGGTCGCTACCGACAGGACGGTGTACCCCTCCAATACGAGGAGGGCCACCAGCGCCTCGCGCAGGTCGTCGTAGCCTTCAACGACAAGCACTGTCGACGGATTGTCCAGGGCGTCCACTGTCAAACCCTATACCGCCCGGGCCCCTTCCGCACGCCCGTCCACTCTGAAGGGCGCGGAAGGGGCACTGGCGGACATCTTGGCTCAGGCCTTGGCCTTGGGGCTCTGCTGCGGCTTGAGGATGACCTTGGTGTAGCCGTCCTTGCGGGCGTCGAACTTCTTGTAGGCCTCCGGCGCGTCGCTCAGCGGCAGGCGGTGGCTCACGATCATGCTCGGCTTCGCGCGGCCCGCGATGATGAGGTCGCGCAGGAAGTAGTTGTAGCGCTTCACCGGCGTCTGGCCGGTGCCCACGGTGATGCCCTTGTCGAAGACCTTGGCCCACGGCAGCGGGTAGATGCCCTGCTTCGCGTTCTCATCCGCGGCGCCGGGGTCCGGCGCGATGTAGACGCCGACGACGCCGATGGAGCCCGTGGGGTTCACCAGCTCCACCAGCTGCTCCAGCACCTGGGTGGGCTTCTCCTTGCCGCCGTGCGCGTCCGCGCCCTGGTTGTCGCGCGACTGGTAGCCCACCGCGTCGATGCCGCACATGACGCCCAGGGCCTTCTCCTCACCCGGCCGCAGCGCGCCCATGATGAGCGGGTTCTGGCGGCGGATGTCGATGATCTGCTTCACCGGATCGCCCTTCGTGAAGTCGATGGGAGTGGCGCCCATCTCCTTCACCTTGGCCAGGCGCTCCGGGACGCTGTCCACCACGTAGACTTCCGATGCGCCGCGCAGGAGCGCGCAGTAGCCGGCGAGCAGGCCCACGGGCCCCGCGCCGAACACGGCCACGGTGCTGCCGGGCTTCACGTTCGCCAGCTCGGTGCCATGGTAGGCGGTCGGGAAGACGTCCGACAGCAGCAGGAAGTCGTCCTCCAGGTCGTCACCGGGCTGCCCGGGGAGCTTCAGGCAGTTGAAGTCCGCCCAGGGCACGCGCAGGAGCTCCGCCTGTCCGCCGCGGTAGGGGCCCATGCCCGCGTAGCCGTAGCCCGCGTGGGGGGCGTCCGGGTTGGCGACCAGGCAGGCCTCCGTGCGGCCGCGCACGCAGTCGAAGCAGGTGCCGCAGGCGATGTTGAAGGGCAGCACCACGCGGTCGCCCTTCTTGATGCCCACCACGCCGGGGCCGACCTGCTCCACCACGCCCATGTTCTCGTGGCCGAACACCTGGCCCGCCTTGGACGCGGTGCGGCCTTCGTACATGTGCAGGTCACTGCCACAGATGCCCGCGGAGGTGACGCGGATGATGGCGTCGGTGGTCGCTTCGACCTTGGGGTCCTCGACCTCCTCGACCTTCACCTGACTGGTCTTCTTGTAGACGACGGCGAGCATGGGCTTCTCCCTCGAAGTGGTGGGGCGGGCGGATGCGCGCCCCACCAAAAGTGGGATGGGAGGTGCCCGGGGGAAGGGGCCCCGGCGGACGTTGCGCGTGCCCCTCGCAGGCGTGCGGGGCAGGCATGCTCGGCCCGAAGGACTTACGGGCTGGAATGAAACGCGGGTGGGGGGAGGGCTTCAGGAGGCGACCTGCAACAGGTCGCAGTCGACCGTTTCCTTGCGCTCGTGCTTGCAGTCACTGCAGACGTACCAGTCCAGGTTGCAGTCGCACTTCGACCGGAACGGGGGCTTGCTGCCCATGGCGTCGGTCCCGCACCACACGCACTGGGACATCCGCTGGACGTCGTCCTGATGCACGTAGACCTTCGCCTTCTTCTTGGGCTGGCTCCCGCTGCTCCCGCTGGTCTTGCGCTTCTTGTCGGCGGGGTCCTTGAGGAAGTTGTCCGGATCCCCCATGTACTCGCGGATGGGGCTGCTCGGGCGCTTGAAGGTGTCGACCCGGGAGGCGGCCAGCAGGTCCGCGAAGCTGTAGGTGGGGGTAGTCACCTGCTGGGTCTGGATGGTGGTGGACAGCGCCTCCAGGCGGAACTCCGGCAGCTCGTTCGCGGCCAGGGGGGCGGTCACCGGCGCCAACGCGGCCTCCGGCACATGGTCGTCCTTCGCGCAGATGTGCGCGTACCACTTCCACTGGAAGCCTCCGCCCAGGCCCGCGTCCTGCGGGTGGGCCACGCGGAAGGTGGTGCCCGCGCCATCGTGGTTCTTCGCGAGCGTGTCGTCGGTGTAGAGGACGAGGTGGCCCATCACGCCCTGGAGGCGCGCGCTCGCGGCGAAGCCCTTGCGCTTCGCACCGGTGCCCCTGTTCACGAAGCCGGTGCGCATGGGCTCGCAGTTGGTCGTGTAGAAGCGCTGGAGGCTGTCCGTGGCGCAGAGGATGTCCAGCACCGACTGCCGGGGATGGTCATGGTTGTGGTGCCCGGCGGAGATGAAGGCGGCGGTGGGCGTGATGGCATCCACGAAGTCGCGGGACGTGCTCGTCTCCGCGCCGTGGTGGCCGCACTTGAACGCGCACATGTGGCCCAGGCCCAGGCCCTCTTCGTCCTCGAGCGGCAGGTCTCCGGCGGTGAAGTAGGTGAAGTCGTGGAACTTGAGCGTGCACCCGATGCTGGCTGGGTTGTCGTCGCTCACGGTGCCGCGACCGACATGGACGATCTTCAGCAGGCAGCCCGCGGAGTCGATGAGCTTCGTGTTCACCCGCGCGTCGACCCAGGTGGTGCCCGCGTCCTCGCAGGCCTTCTTGAGCTTCGTGTACTTGTGGAAGTCGGACACGTCGCGAGGGGCGTACAGCCTCGTCACCTCGGCCAACCCCTCCACCACCGGGGTGAGCCCCTCGTGGTGGTCGCCGTCCGGGTGCGTGCACACGATGGCGTCCAGCTTCGTGACGCCCAGCTTCTCCAGCATGAGCCGCACGTATTTGCCGCGGCTCAGCTTGCCGCCGTCGATGAGGACGTGCTTCGCATCACCCAGCGCGGGCAGCAGGCTGATGAGGGAGGACTCTCCCTGCGACACGTCGAAGTGGATGATGCGCAGTCGGGTGGGCATGGGGGGCCATCGTAGGGGCCTCGTGCGCTCCCTGTACACGCCCATGCCCTAGTGGGCGAGGACCGGCGGCGCCTCCACGGGCGTTACCAACGACAGGCGCTCCCAGGCCCTGCTGCGCCAGCGCAGCCACATGGCGAACCCGCGCGTCCATTCATCCGCGGCCACCGCCAGCCACACGCCCGCGAGCCCCAACTGGAGGTGGAAGACGAGGAAGTAGCCCAGCGGCAGGCTCATGCAGACCATGGAGCCCATCGCCATGTAGACGGGGAAGGTGGCGTCCCCCGCGGCTCTCAGCGCGTTCACCAGCACCAGGTTGAACGAACGCCCCGTCTCCAGGATGAGGCTCAGCACCAGCACCTGCGACGTCATCCGGAGGATGTCGCCGTCGTGGGTGAAGAGGCGGATGAGCGGCTCGCGGAAGACGATGGCCGTCAGGTCCACGGCCACGGTGATGCCGATGCTCCACTTGAGGCTCGTGAGCACGCGCGCGTACGCGTCCGAGGAGCGGTTGGCGCCCACCAGCCGGCCGACGATGATGGACGTGCCCATCCCGATGGCGAGGCTGCACAGGAACACGTACTGCGACATCGCGTTGGCGTACTGCCGGGACGCGAGCGCCGCCGGGCCCAGGAACGTCACGTAGTACAGGAACACCGTCTGGCACGCGTGGTACGTCATCTGCTCCACCGCCGACGGCACGCCCACGCGGAGAATCTTCCGCACGTACTCGCCCGTCATCGCGACGAAGTCCCGGCGCTTCATGCGCACGTCCATCACGCGGTAGAGCAGCCATCCGAAGACGCCCACCGCCAGGGCGCGGCTCAGCACGGTGGACATCGCCGCGCCTTCCACGCCCCGCGCGCTCACGCCGAAGTGCCCGAAGATGAGCACCCAGTTGCCCAGGACGTGCACCACGTTCATGCCCATGGCCACGAACATGGACTGCCGCGTGAAGCCGTACGTGCGGATGAGGCTGGAGAAGACGTTGATGAGGGACTGGAGGAAGAGGAACCCGCCCGCGATGTGCCAGTAGGTGCTCGCGTACGAAAGCGTCACCGGCTCCAGGTTCATCCGCCCGAGGATGGTGTCGGCCGACAGCAGCAGGCCCGCGCTCACCGCGATGCCCAACAGGAGGTTCATCGTCACGGCCTGCGCCGCGATCCTGGACGCCTCCGCGCTCCTCTTCGCGCCCAGGTACTGGGACACGACGATGGACGCGCCGTGGCTCACCACCTCCATGATGAGGATGCAGATGAACACGTACTGGTTGACGACGCCCACCGCGGACACCGCGGCGTCGGACACACCGCTGAGCATCAGCGTGTCCGCCGTGCCCATCAGCATGAAGAGGAAGATTTCGAAGAAGATGGGCCAGGTGAGCCGGAACAGGCCGGGCTCCTGGCGGGAGTTCGTCACGACTTCAGTGTGCATGGATGCGCCGCGTCAAGTGTCCCCACTGTGCGCGCGCGACCCTTCGTTTTCAACCCGAAGCGGGCGCTGGCTGCCTGCCCGGCGCCCGGTTGGAGCTGCAAACGTGTCCAGGCTGGAACGTGCGACCTTTCCGCCTACGAAGAGGAGGTCAGCCGCGTCACCGACTCCAGCAGGGACGCGAGCGAGAAGGGCTTCTTGAGGAAGCCGGCCCAGCCCTGCTGCGCGGCCTTCTCCTTCGGCGGCTGGATGGCGCTCATCACGAGGATGGGGAAGACGTAATCCGGATTCTCGCGGATGGCGTCGATGGTCTCGTAGCCGTTCATCACCGGCATCATCACGTCGATGATGGCCAGGGTGGGCTTCACCTCCGCGAGCTTCTCCAGGGCCTCGCGGCCATTGCCGCAGAGGATGACGCGGAACTGCTCCTCTTCCAGGATGGCCTGGACGGCCTCCGCGACGTCCAGTTCGTCGTCCACGACGAGCACGGTCTTCATGTGCGCCTCCGGCGGGAGGCGCTGGCGGGAGCCGGCTTCTTCGCGGGCTGCTTCTTCGTGCTCCGCGACTTCGAGCCCAGGGGGTTCTTGAGCCCGGAGCGTGCGTCCTCGTGGGCCGGCGCGGGGCTCGACGTCATGCGCGCATGGCCGGTGAGGATGCTCTCCGCGCTCTCGAAGGTGT
Organism: Corallococcus sp. bb12-1; assembly: GCF_026626765.1. Classification (NCBI taxonomy): domain Bacteria; kingdom Pseudomonadati; phylum Myxococcota; class Myxococcia; order Myxococcales; family Myxococcaceae; genus Corallococcus; species Corallococcus sp. bb12-1. Next base: position 27,677 of record NZ_JAPNJZ010000025.1, read on the forward strand.
CCGCGACGATGATGCCGTCCTTGGAGATGGAGAACTCGCGGATGCTGCTGTCGTAGGCGCTCTCCCGCATCTTCATGATGGAGAGCAGCCGGTAGAGCTGCGAGCGCAGCTCCACGTAGCGCACCAGGATGACGTTCTCCACGGTGGACGCGGCCTCCGGCTGGGGCATGTCCACGCCGGGGCTGAACAGCGGCGTCTCATCCGAGTACAGCGTGGTGACGTCCATCATCCGCAGCTGGTGCGTGAGCGCGGAGAAGAAGCGGACCAGGCGGTCCGGGTACACGGCGGCGGAGCGGAAGCCGGACACCCCGTCGATGAACAGGCGCAGCCGGTCCACCTTGCGCTCCTCGATGCGCTCCAGGAGCCGCTCCGCCAGCGAGTCCATGTTGTGCTCCAGGGGCGGCTGCCACTGGATTTCGATGAGGCCCTCGTCCACGTACTTCTTGAAGTCCTTCATGCCCGTGCCCAGGGCCTTCTCGATGAGGCGGGGGGGCGTTTCGTAGAAGCCGAAGTAGACGCCGGGCTGTCCCGCCCTGGCACCTTCCAGGAGGAAGCGCAGGCCCAGGAGCGTCTTGCCGGTGCCGGGCGCGCCCAAGAGCAGCGTGGTGGAGCCGGACAAGAGGCCCCCCCTCATCGCATCGTCCAGGCGGGGGATGCCGAAGGGCATGCGGATGCGGTCCTCGCGCCCCGCCGACGCGGGGTGCGCGAACTGCACCTCCGTGCGCGGGTGGATGACCATGCCCCGGTCGGAGATCTCCACCTCATGTCGGCCCAGGAGCGACGGCCCGCCCCGGAACTTGATGGCGATGAGCTCGCGCACCGCACGCGGCCCGTGCAGCCACAGGGACAATTCGAAGATGCCGTCCACCGCGGTGTTCTCCGGATGGATTTCACCTTCGTGGTGCGGCGCCAGCAGCAACGTGGTGCAGCCCAGGATGTTGCAGAAGGTCTGCAGGTCCTGGAGGAAGCGCTTGAAGGACAGGTCCGAGTGGGCGAACTCCTTCGCCACGTCCATGCCGTCGATGATGAGCAGCGTGGCGCCGTGTTGCTGGGCGTTCTTGCGCACCAGCTCCAGCAGCCCCTTGAGGCCCTCCTTCTCCAGGTCGCGGTACGCGCTGAGGTACTGGAGCTTCTCCGGGATGACGCTGGGGTCGAAGAACGTCATCTGCGACAGGTTCTCCAGCATGCGCCCGTGCGACTCGGTCAGCAGCGTCACGTAGAGGGCCTTGCCCCCGGTGCGCACGTGCTCGAAGGCGATCTGGTTGGCGAAGACCGTCTTGCCCGAACCCGGGGGTCCGATGATGGCGTAGGACGAGCCCTGGATGAGGCCGCCCTTGGTGATGAAGTCCAGCCGGGGCACGTTGGTCACGAGCCGTTTCGTGGGGCTCCTGCCGTCGTGCGTTTGCGCGCCCTCGTCGTTGTCCGCTGTGTTCGCCACGAAGTGTTCTCCTTGGAGGTTCAGTACCGTCGGGTCAGGTGCAGCGGCAGTCGCAGCTCGAAGCACGCGCCCTGGCCCAGGGCGCTCTTCACGGTGAGGGTGCCTTCATGGGCGGTGGCGATCGCCAGCGCCAGGTAGAGGCCCAGGCCCAGGCCGTCGAAGCGCTCGCCCGTCGTCACGCGCTCGAAGCGGCGGAAGATGCGCGCGTGGTCCTCCGGCGCGATGCCCACGCCCGCATCCTCCACCGTCAGCACCGCGTGGTCGTCGCGCGTCTCCAGGCGCACGTGCGCGGGCCGGCCCTCGCCGAACTTGATGGCATTGGACACCACATGCCCCACGGCCTGCGCCAGCCGCGGCGCATCTCCGAAGAGGACGACGGGCACGTCGGGCAGCGTGATGTCCAGGGCCACCCGCGCGCTGTGGGCCTGTGGCTGGAGCTGCTCCACCTGTTCACGCAAGAGCCGGGACAGGTCCACGGTCTCCATGTCCAGCTCCATGTCCCGGGTGGACAGGCGGGAGACATCCAGCAGGCTGTCCACCAGGTTCTGCAACCGGGTGAGCTGGCGCACCGCGGGGGTGAGCCGCTTCTCCACGGGGCCGGTGGACACGGAGCCCGCGGCGTCGTTCACCACGAGTTGCACGGCGCGCTCCAGGTTGAGCCGCAGCACCGTCATGGGTGTGTTGAGCTCATACGCCGCGATGCTGAGGAAGCGGTCGCGCGCGCGCACGGCGTCCCGGGCGCGGGCCTGCAGGCGCAGGAGCGCTTCGATGTTGGCCAGCAGCTCGTCCTCCGCCAGGGGCCGGGTCCAGTACGCGTCCGCGCCCTGCGCGAGTCCCTTCACGCGGTCCTCGCGCTGGATGGACACGGAGGACAGGTGGGCGATGAGCAGATCGCGCGTGGCCTCGTCGGCGCGCAGGCGGCGGCACACCTCGTAGCCGTCGATGTCCGGCATGTGCACGTCCAGCAACACCAGGTCCGGCATCCCCTGCGCGAGCGTCAGCGCCTCCTGGCCGCAGGTGGCTTCAATCACGTGGTAGCCGCCCTGCCGGAGCGTGAGGCTCAAGAGGTACAGCGTCGCCGCGTCGTCGTTGACGTTGAGGACGGTGGTCCGGGGACGGGTGCCCGGGTCTTGAAGGTCGGAGGTCTTCACGTGCGTTGAGGGTGCACGCAAGAGTGGTTGCGATGGTGGCGAACGGAACCACCTGGCTCCAAAAAGAGCGGTGGGCGCGTGCACGGCCGCCTGGAGGGTGTTGGACTCCGAACGAAACGACCGCCGGACGGGTCGTTTTTGCCTCGGGACGCCGTTGGAACTGGCGACCTGTCACTCAAGGGCGCGCGGGTCACTGAGAACCCCGCGCGGAAAGGCCACGGGACATGAAGGGCGAGGCAGGTGAGCTGTATGTGGACGATGGTGGAGCCGGGACGAGGATCCCGGTGGTGTTCGTGCACTCGCTCGCCGGGAACACGGAGCAGTGGGCCGGGCAGCTGGCGCACGTGCGTCCGCACCGCCGCGCGGTGGCCCTGGATCTGCGGGGGCACGGCCGCTCGACGCTGACGTCGTCCGCCGAGGAAATCCCCGTCGAGGAGTTCGCCCGGGACCTGGGCGCGGTGGTGGACGGACTGGGGCTGTCGCGCGTGGTGCTGGTGGGGCACAGCCTGGGCGGCGCGGTGTGCGCGGCCTGGGCAGGGGCGAATCCGGAGCGCGTCGCGGGCCTGTTCCTGTTGGACCCTGCCTCCGACGGTCGCTCCGTTCCGAAGGAGCAGGCGCAGGGGATGATGGACGCGCTGGCCACCGAGCATTGGAAGGCTGCGGCGGGGGAGTACTGGCAGTCGCTGTTGCCCGCGTCCTCCCCGGAGGTGCGCGAGCGGGTGATGGCGCAGCTCGGGCGCACCGCGCAGGGCGCGTTCCGAGCCGGCATGGGGGCGCTCCTGACGTTCGACCCGGAGTCCGCGCTGAAGCGCTACCCCGGGCCCATCCTGTCCGTCATCACGCCGCTCAACGAATCCCCCGGCGCGTACCACGTGCTCGTCCCGGGGATTCCGTTCAAGGTCGTGACGGGCACGGGGCACTGGGTGCAGCTGGATGCACCCGAGCAGGTGAACGCCCTGCTCGATGTGTTCCTCGCGACGGTGCCCTGAGGCCTCGTCGCGCGGAGGTTTCCGTCAGGGCATGGCTTCCAGGCGGAACTGCTGGCAGTCGTTGTTGGCCCAGACCCACTGCTGGAGCGCCGCGCCGTCGCCGGTGTTCCAGCAGTTGGCCACGTCCAGCACCTTGCCGCTGTGGCGGGCCTCGAAGCGGGAGAAGCCCCCGGTGGTGGCCACCGGCTTGAACTGCTGGTTCAAGCCTCCCGCCCAGGACCACTCCTGCACGCGCGCGCCGTCCGCGGTGGACGCGGCGTCCACGTCCAGCACCTTGCCGCTGTAGCGCGACACGAGCCGCGAATAGCCGCTGTCCGTGGCGACCAGGGACCACTGCTGGCTTGCGCCCGTGTGGCACGTCCACTGGTGCAGCCCGGTGCCATCCGCAGCGGACGGCCCGACGATGTCCACGCACTTGCCGGTGGCCTTGTTCACGAGCCGGTACCACGGGCCCTGCGGGCTCGCGGTGCCGCCCCACTGGAAGGACGCCACCGAGCGCGGCGGCAGGCTGTATTCGAACGCCTGCCCGGCCCAGCGGACCTTGAACCCGAGCGTGGCGCCGTCGTTGGAGTTCAGCGCGACGAGCGCGTGCGAGCCATCTGGATTGCGGAAGGCGAGCGTTTCAATGTTGTTGTTGCCCAGCGACGTGGCGCCCACGCGCACCGCGCCCGGGCGCACCACCTTCGCCAGGTGCGCCCACGCGTAGTACTCCTCGTTGCGCGTGAAGGTGCCGTTGCCGTTGTTCACGGTGAACATGCCCCGGCAATCCGCGCAGCCGCCCACGCGCGGCCCGTGGTTGGGGTCCAACGCGATGTTCCAGTACAGCGACGTGCGCGACCAGTTGCGCAGCGGGCCGAAGAGGTTGTTCTGGAGGGCCCATTCCAGATTCGCGGCGGCGTTCGTCGCCCAGAAGCCGCCGGTGCACTCGGTGAAGTGCACCTCCTTGTTGGGGTATGCATTCCGGAAGTCGGTCTGCACGGTGTAGCTGCCTTCGGGGCTCTCGTAGCAGTGGTACGCGGCGCCCGCGACGGCGGCCTGCGCCTGCCCGCCGTTGTAGGCCATCACCTCATGAGGGAAGCCGGCGGGGCCGGAGCCGTCGTGCCAGTTGTGGTCCCACGCGAGCAGCTTCACGCCGCTGAAGCCCGCGGCGTTGAGCGCCGGGCGCAGGTGCTGCGCGGTGAAGATGGACTGGTCGTTGGACTCCATCTGCATCGTCGGGTAGCTGCCGTTGGCGTTGTGCGGTTCGTTCTGGGTGCTGAACGCGTGGATGGGCACGCCGTGCGTGTTGTACGCCTGCAGGAAGCGCACGAAGTAGCTGGCGTAGGTGGCGTACAGGTCGTTGCGCAGGTAGCCGCCGCCCGTGAGCGAGTTGTTGAACTTCATCCACGCGGGCGCGCTCCACGGCACCGCGAAGATCTTCACCTCCGGGTTGATGGAGCGCGCCTGCTGGAGCAGCGGCAGGATGTACGCCGTGTCGTGGCCCACGGAGAAGTCGTTCAGGTCACAGCAGGTGTCGTCGTAGGTGTAGTTGTTGCGCGAGAAGTCCGACGCGCCCATGGGCAGCCGGATGACGCTGTAGCCCGCGCCCGCGCCCACGCTGAACAGGTCGTTCATGATGGCCGTGCGCTGGGGCGAGTTGTAGATGAGCCACGCGGACGCATCCGTCAGCGCGCCGCCAAACCCGTCAATGGTCTGGTACGTCGCAGCGTCGTTCACGTCGATGGCCGTCGCCGTGCCGCTCTCCGCGCCGAACGTCTTGTTCGCTTCCGCGTTGAGCTTCTTCGCCAGCGTGCTGCCCGACGTCGTCGTCAGCCACACCTTCACGGATTCATTCGCCGCGAGCGCGGTGGGGGACGCGAACGTGGCGGCGGCCAGCATCAGGCCACTCAGGGGGATACGGGACAGCCAGGCGCGCGACGGCACGAAGGACATGCGGGACTCTCCAACGACAGGGGGAAAGGCCCGGGAGATTATTCAATTTTTACGGCTATGGCTTGTTATTCATGGATGGCTGGGAGGCAGGCACGGGGCTCGGCGGGGCCTCCATCCGGCGCGTGGCGGCGCCGTGAAGGACGGACATCTGGCGCGCCAGTCGCTCCAGTTGGGACTGGAGCAGCGGGGCTTCCTGGCCCAGGGCGAGGCCCGGCGCGTCGGGGGTGGGGACGTTCCAGCCGAGCAGGGCGTTGAAGGCGGGCAGGGCGCGGGGAGGACGGCCGTGGAGCACCGCGTCCGCCAGGTCCTCCAGCGCTTCGTCCATGGCGGCGCAGAAGCGGGCCAGGGCCTCGTGCACCGCGGGCGTGGAGGGAACAGAGCGCCGCGAGGCGAGCAGGGTGCAGACGGCGGCGAAGCGGCGGGTGAACGCGAGCAGCGTCATCAGCGGCTCCAGGGCCTCGGTGCTCCGGCGCGGTTCGTTGAGCAGGCGCTGGAAGGACGTCTCCGCGTTGATGGTGGCGAGCCCCAGCTTGCGACGCGCCTCCGCGAGCGCCTGGGCCTGGGGGGACTCCCCGCGCTGCCACGCGGAGGCCAGCACGCCGAAGAACTCACGGTCCGCGCGCAGGGCCTCCGCCATCTGCGCGGGGAAGCGCTCCTCCTCCGAGCGCTGCCACAAGAAGAAGGTGCCCGCGAGCGCGAGCGCGCCGCCGATGAGGGTGTTGACGATGCGCACCGGCGCGAGCGTCCAGTCCCCGGAACCCAGCTCCGCGAGCAGCACGAAGGTGAGCGTGGCGAAGACGGTGAACAGCCCGTAGTTGAGCGGGATGAGGCTCACGCACAGCGCCGCCGTGCAGAACAGGAGCCCCATCATCATGCGCGGATCCTGGAGCCAATACGACACGGCGATGGCGAGGATGCCGCCCACCACCGTGCCCAGCACGCGTTGCAGCGCCTTGAGGAAGGTGGGCCCGGTGTACGGCTGCATGATGGTGAGGACGGTGATGGTGACCCAGTAGCTGTGGTTTGGCCGGAAGATGCTGGAGATCCACACCGCCGCGGTGGTGGTGACGCCCACGCGCAGCGCGTGCCGCAGCACCTCCGAGTCCAGCGTGAGGTGCGCTCTCAGCGGCTCCAGCAGGGAAGGGTGGGGCTCCTCGGCCAGCTCGCGCTTGGGCGGAGGCATGCCCTGCACCGGAGGCCCGGGCAGCCGGCACGCGGTGTCCAGCGCCACGTCCGCGCGCTCGCGCAGCTCCGTGAGCAGCCGCGCCACGTCCCGGAGCCGCGCCCGCTCCAGGCGGGTGAGCAGCCCGCGAGCGTCCAGGTCGGTGAGCGCGTCGCGCAACGCTCGGCCATCCCACTCCGGCTGCGGCCTGCGGCTGCGGCCCTCCTGCTCCGTCAGGTGCACGAGGTCGCGCGCGGTGTGCGCGCAGTCCAGCAGGGCGACGACCACCGCCGCGCGCGGGTCTCCCACCGCGCTCACCGGAGGGCCCAGGCTCTCCAGGTCCTCCGCCAGGGCGATGAGCCCCATGAACATCGCGTCCGCGGACTCCAGCAGCACCAGCAGCCGCTCCCCGCGACCGCGCTCGACGCGGCCCTGGCGCGTGGCGGTGAGCGTGGTGCGCGCCAGCTCCAGCGTCTCGCGGATGCGCCCATGCTGCTCCTGGATGAGCAACTGCCACGAGTCCTCGCGCGCGCCCTGTGACACGCGCGACAGCGCCTCCGCGTAGTCCGCCACCGCGTCGAAGCACGCCGCCACCGCCTTGCGCGCGGGGCGGTACGGCCGGATGGGCCAGAGGACCAGTGACAGCACCATCGCCCACGAGGCGCCGGCCAGCAGCATCGCGCCGGAAACGAGGGCGTGCATCGGGCCATCCCCGGGCAGCGCCACGGCGATGACGAAGGTGGTGGCGGCGATGTTGCCGGTCGTGTTCGCCGCGGCGCCGAACACGCCCGCGAAGCTCCACGCGGTCACCCACACGAGGGTGAGGGGAATGGACAGCGAGGGGTACAGCCCCACGAGGCTGCCCACGACCGCGGACAAAGCCGCCGCCAGCGCCGTGCCGCCCATGGCGCGCGCTCGCGCGTGGTAGGAGCCGCCCTTGTCCACGAAGGACGTGTTGAAGCCGCCAATGGCGAGCCACAGCTCACCGGGCAGCTTCAGGGCGGTGCCTACGACCATGGGGACGAAGATGGCGAGCGCGGCGCGCAGGCCCGCCTTCACCGCGGGCTTCACGGGGGCAAAGCGGGCCACGGCCTTGGCGTGGTCCAGGAGCTGACGGCGAATCACCCCTTCCCCATAGAGCACGGGCACCCGGCGGGGCCACCGGAATCCGGGCCGGATGCCCGTCAGGCGTCAGTGCGGGGCGGACGGCTCCGCCGGCAGGGACGCACCGGGTGGGACCTTCTTCGCCACACCCAGGCCGTAGCGCTTCGCCGCCGTGTCCACGATGCGCTGGACCAGCGCGTCGTAGCCCATGCCGCGCGCCTGCGCGCCCATGGCCACCTCGCACTGCGTCTCCAGGTACGGGTTGGGGTTCACCTCCAGCAGGTAGGGTTCGTTGGTGCGGCTGGAGACGCGGAAGTCGATGCGGGCGTAGTCGCGCAGCTTGAGCGCGCGGAAGGCCGTCACCGCCGCGCGCCCGATGCGGCCCTGCAGCTCATCCGACAGGTCGGTTGGCAGCACGAGGTGGGGGCTGCCCGGCGTCTCCGGCGCGAACTTCACCTCGCGGTTGGCGATCTTCATGCGCTTGCGGTTCCACCGCGAGCCGAAGTCCAGCTCCACCACCGGCAGCACCTCCGGGCGCGCGCTGTCGCCCACCACGCCGACGTACAGCTCGCGCCCTTCGATGAACTCCTCCGCCAGCGCCTCGTCGTCGTACTCCTCGCGGATCTTCTTCACCCGCCGCGCCAGCCCCTCCATGTCCTTCTCCACTCCCAGCCCCATGGAGGCGTCCGAGCGCGCGGGCTTCACCACCAGGGGGAAGGACAAATCGCCGTTCGCCTGGAACGACAGGCCGTCGAAGGTCGCGAAGCGCGGCGTGAGCACGCCGTGGAACTGGAGCAGCTGTTTGGTGAGCACCTTGTCCTGCGCGAGCAGCAGGCCCGCCGTGCCGGAGCCGGTGAAGGGCATGCGCGCCAGCTCCAGCACCGCGGCGACGTTGACCTCCAGGCGGTAGTCCTCCGCGAACGTCTCACACAGGTTGAAGACGAGGTCCGCCTTCGCCCGGGCCACCAGCCGCACCAGGTCCGACACGCTTTCGTCCACGCGCACGTCCACGGGCTCATGGCCGGCCGCGCGCAGGGCGGTGCTCACCTGCGCCACGACGGCGTCCGGAGGTTCGTTCTTCGGCTGGTAGTGGAGGACGGCGATGCGAAGGGACTTCAGGGGCATGTCAGTCCTCGAAGAAGCGGTCGGTGTGCAGGTAGTTCATCGCCAGCACCGTGACGAGCGAGGCCAGCTGCATCGCCGCCTCGCGGCTGTCGTCGGGGTGCAGGGTGAGGTTCAGCGCGGCGGTTCTCTCCGACAGGTGATCCACCAGTGCACGCACCACGCCCCGGCCCACGCCGGAGTAGTGGCCCACCGTGGAGAGCAGACGCTGGCGCTCCGCCTGCACCAGCGTCGCGGCGCTCACCGGCGCTTCGCCCGGACCCCAGAAGATGTCCTCCAGCGCGTGGTCGAAGGCGTTGCGCAGCTCCAGGTCCACCTTCTCGTCCAGCTCGCGCTGGCGGTAGTGGTCCTGGACGGTGCCCTCCATCTCCTCCGTCGTGAGGTCCGGCTGGGCCAGTCGCACCCGCGCGGGCGTGTGGCCCAGCGCCTTCGCGGTGGCCTCCACGTACTGGAGCTTCTTGAGCGCGCCCCAGCCCTGGTAGCGCTTCTCCCAGTCGCTGCCCGGCGTGAGCCACACGGCGAAGGTCTCCGCGAAGTCCTCGTCCGGGTGCTTCTGCGCGTACCAGCCGGCGATGTGGAAGACGTACCGGCGGGAGAAGGGCCGGGGCTTGTAGTCATCCCGGTACGGCCGCGCGTAGTCGCCGAACACGCGGCGCCACTCGTCGGTTTCATAGAGGCGATAGGCGTAGTTGAAGGCGTGGCCGGCCTCATGGCGCAGGTACATGAGGATTTCGGCTTCCGTCTCCGCGCTGCCCCCCAGCTCCGCCTCGATGGAGAGCAGGTCCGGATCCGCCAGGTAGAAGGGCAGGCCGATGACGGGCACCCCCGACGGACAGCCCCATTCGTCGGACAGATAGCACTGGGGTTTGAACGACAGCCCCTTCACCTCCAGCTCCGCGTGAAGCTGCGCGATGTAGCGCTCCAGCGGCGTGCCGGACAGCCGCAGCGACAGGTCCTTGATGCGCGCCTGGAGCAGCGCCTCGCGCCGGGGTGAGAGCCGGCCGCGGCCTTCGCTGCCCTCGGAGGGATGCTTCTCTCGCAGCATCCGCGATTCGGGCTGGGGGGATGGCATCATCCCTTCGATAGGTAAGAATCGCCACCGGGCATGGACAGCCCGGCGAGCGTCGCGAAGCAGCCAGACCGCCGAGCCCTTGAAGGGATGGGACATGGAATCGGACATGCGCCGCGAAGGCCTTCCTGCCTCGGAGTCCCGCGCCCCGGTCGCGGTGCTCTTCCAGGCGCTGCCCCCGCCGGTCATCGACGGCGTTCGCAAGCCGGCCAAGCAGGGGGGCTATGCGGACAGCGGCGCGGACATCGCGTACGCGCTGCGCGAAGCGGGTGTCCCCGTGGTGACGCCGGTGGCGAACCCCGACCCGCGCGTGCAGGAGGACTGGGTGTTCGGGGATGACGCGGCGGGCATCGAGGCGGCGCGCGCGGCCGGGGCCCGGGTGCTGTGGGCCAACACCGTGCTGTTCACCGGCCATCCCCTGGAGGATGTGCTGAACGACGTGTGGATTGTCGGGCAGGACCCCCGCACGCAGGAGACCTTCGACGACAAGTGGGTGACCAACGAAGCGCTGCGCCGCGCGGGCCATCCCGTCGCCGCGTCGGTGCTCGTCAGCGCCCGGAGGGCCTCCGGGCGCCTGGGCCTGGACGCGCTCACGCAGGCGCAGCTGGAGGCGCACGCGCTGAGCTTCCCGCTGGTGCTCAAGCCGATGCGCGGCCGCGGCAGCCAGGGCGTGGTGCGCGTCGCGGACCTCGGGCAGCTCCAGGCGGTGGCGGCGGAGCTGCTGGCCGCGCGCGAGCAGGGCGTGCCCCGCTTTGGTGACACGTTGATTCTGGAGCAGTACCTGGCTGGGGAGGAGCTGACCGTGACGGTGATGCCCCCTGCGCGTTTCGTGCTGGGAGGCGTGCCTCACGACTACGCCCATGCGTGGGCCCTGCCGCCCGTACGCCGCTTCCACCACCAGGACGGGGTGGCGCCGTACAGCGGCGAGGTGGCGGTGGTGGACAACAGTGAGGTGCTGGGGCCGGCGGCGCGCTGGGAGCCCCGGGTGAAGGTCCTGCTGGAGAAGTGCGCGCTCGCGGCGGGCCTCCTGGGGGTGACCGCGCCCATCCGCATCGACTGTCGGAGCGACGAGCAGGGGACCTTCCGGCTCTTCGATCTCAACCTGAAGCCGAACATGACCGGGCCGGGACGCCCTGGAAGGCAACGGCAGGACAGCCTCGTGACCCTCTCCGCGCAGGCCTTTGGCTGGTCGTACAGGGACCTGCTCGCCCACCTCCACTCGCAGGCGTGGCGGCTGCGGCGGCAGGGCTAGCAAGCAGCCCGGATGCCGTGCATGCAGGCAGCGGGAAGGGTGCTCCGCTCCGGACGGATGGGCATTCTACCCGTGGGAAACCCCTGGGAGTCACCGTAGGAACCAGGACTGTGTGGATCCAGGAGCAAGGCTGAGATGAGTCAGGACATTCCCCCCGGCCCGGAGGGACTCTTCACGGGGAGCAGTCAGATGCACGCCCTGGTGCGTGCGCACGACTGGGCTTCGACGCCGGTGGGCCCCATCGCCTCGTGGCCGACGAGCCTCAAGGTGCTCGTGAAGACGCTGCTCGGGTCGCGCTACCCGATGATCCTCACGTGGGGTCCACAGCTCAGCCAGTTCTACAACGACGCGTATTCGGCGGTGATTGGCGACAAGCACCCGGGCGCGCTGGGCACGGACATCCGAGGCACGCTGGCGGAGGCGTGGGACGCGCTGGGCCCGCTGGTGATGGAGGCGATGACCACCGGCGTCGCAAGCTGGGTGCCCGCGATGAGGCTGTTCCTGGAGCGCAGCGGCTACCGGGAGGAGTCCTACTTCGACGTCAGCCACGCGCCCGCCTTCGACGACACGGGCGCCATTGGCGGCATGCTCGCGGTGTGCGCGGAGGTGACGCAGCAGGTGCTGAGCAGCCGCCGCATGCGGCTGTTGCGCGACCTGTCCGCCCAGGCGTCGGACACGCGCAGCGTCATGAAGACGTGCACGGATCTGGTGTCCGCCATGGCCGGACATCCGCTGGATGTGCCCTTCGCGCTGCTCTACCTGTGCTCGCGGGACGGCGGGACGCTGACGCTGTGTGGGGCCGTGGGCCTGGAGCGGGGCGGACCGCTGAGCCCTGAGACCCTCGCGCTGGACGGGGGCGGCGCGGATGCGGCGTTCTTCCTGCGCGCGCTCTCCGGCGAGCGGGTGCGCAGGGACGGCCTGGGGTCGGCGTTGTCCCTGCGGGGAGGCCCCTTCGGCGACGCCGTGGGGTCACTGCTCCTCCAGTCGCTCGCGGGGGCGGGCACGGCCGCGCCCCTGGGCGTGCTCGTCACGGGGCTGTCCCCCAACCGCGCGTTCGACGAAGGCCATGCTTCCTTCAGCGAACTGCTGGGCGCCCAGGTGGCGGTGGCGCTGCGCAACGCGCGGGCCTACGAGGAGGAGCGGCAGCGCGCCGAACAGCTCGCGGAGCTGGACCGGGCGAAGACTGCCTTCTTCCACAACATCTCCCACGAGTTCCGCACGCCGCTCACGCTGATGCTGGGGCCGCTGGAGGACGTGCTCGCGGGAGGCCCCTTGCCGGAAGCGATCCGGCATGAGCTGGAGGTGGTGCACCGCAACGCGGGGCGGCTGTTGCGGCTGGTGAACACGCTGCTGGACTTCAGCCGGCTGGAGGCGGGGCGCATCGACTCCAGCTTCGAGCCCACGGACCTGTCCGAACTTACACAGGACCTGGCCAGCCACTTCCGCTCGGCGGTGGAGCGCACGGGGCTCTCCTTCACGGTGGACTGTCCCCCGTTGCCGGAGCCCGTCTACGTGGACCGGAGGATGTGGGAAAAGGTTGTCTTCAACCTGCTGTCCAACGCGCTCAAGTTCACCTTCACGGGCTCGTTGTGCGTGCGGCTGACGGCCACCGAGGACGCCGTCGTCCTGCGCGTCCGCGACACCGGCACGGGCATCCCGGCTTCGGAGCTCCCGCACCTCTTCGAGCGCTTCCACCGCGTGCGCAACGCCCGGGGCCGCACCCATGAAGGCACCGGCATCGGGTTGGCGCTGGTGCGCGAGCTGGTGGCGCTTCACGGCGGGGACGTGAGGGTGGAGAGCGTGGAGGGCGAGGGCAGCACCTTCACCGTCCGCATCCCCCGGGGCTCTTCCCACCTGCCCGCCGAGCGCATCCTCGCCCCGCGCGAACAGGAGTCCACCGCCCAGGGCGTGCGCCCCTTCCTCCAGGAGGCCGAGCGCTGGTCGGACGCCGAACCCGCGCCCACGCGGCCGTCACCTCCGGAGCCGGGGGTGGGAGCGCTCCGGTCGCCCGTGCTGGTGGCGGAGCTGGGAGGGACGCACGCGCGGCCCCGCGTCCTGGTGGCGGACGACAACGCGGACATGCGCGAGTACGTGCAGCGCGTGCTGTCCCCGTCCTTCGACGTGGTGCTGGCGGCGGATGGTCAGGCCGCGCTGGATGCCGCGCACGCGAGCGTTCCGGATCTGGTGCTGACGGACGTGATGATGCCCCGGCTGGGTGGCTTCGGCCTGTTGCGCGCGCTGCGGGAGGTGCCGGCCACCCGCGCCGTCCCCGTGGTGATGCTGTCCGCTCGCGCGGGCGAGGAAGAAGCGGTGGAGGGGCTGGAGGCGGGCGCGGACGACTACCTGGTGAAGCCCTTCAGCGCCCGGGAGCTGGTGGCGCGCGTGCGCTCCATGCTGGAGCTTTCGCGCATGCGCCGCGAAGCCCTGCGCCAGGAACTGCTCGCCGCGTCGCTGCGCGAGCGCCTCCAGGCCCGCGATGACTTCCTCGCGGTGGCCAGCCACGAGCTCAAGACGCCGCTGGCCGCCTTCCGCCTCCACCTGGAGCGGCTGGAGCGCAGCCTGGGCGAGGACGCGCTGGGCCGCGCGAAGAGCCCGCTGGAGTCCGCGGGCCGTCAGGTGCAGCGGCTGCACGCGCTGATGGAGACGCTGCTGGACGTGTCCCAGCTCACCACGGGCCGGCTGGCGTTGGAGCTGAACGACGTGGACCTCACCTCCGTGGTGGGCAGCGCCGTGGCGCGCCTGCGCGCGGAGGTGGAGCGCATGGGCGTGACGGTGACGCTGGAGTCGGGGGCGCCGCTCGTCGGCCGGTACGACAGGCTGCGCATCGACCAGGTGGTGACGAACCTGCTGTCGAACGCGGCCCGCTACGGCCAGGGCCGCCCCATCTCCGTGCGCGTGGCCTCCGAGGACGGCACCGCGCGCGTCACCGTGCGCGACGAGGGCATTGGCATCCGTCCGGAGGACCGCGCGCGCATCTTCGAGCGCTTCGAGCGCGCGGTGTCCGGTCGCAACTACGGGGGCCTGGGCCTGGGGCTGTGGATTGCCCGGCAGGTGGTGGAGGCGCACGGCGGACGCATCTCCGTGGACAGCGAGCCGGGCCTGGGCGCGACCTTCGTGGTGGAGCTTCCCCTGGAGGGGCTCAAGGCCGCGTGACGAAGAAAGGGGGACCCGGGCACGCGGCCCAGGCCCCCCTCACGGAGACTTCACGTCACCGCGGGTGCATCACGGCGAGACGGTGAACACCAGGTCGTCGCGGTCGTTGTACTCGTTGGACACGCACGCGCTGGCGGGGCTGCCGCTGCCGTAGCGGAACTGCGCGCGCACGGCCTGGTTGGTGCCCGAGGGCAGCGTGTACGTGGCCGACAGCGTGGAGGCGCCCGCGGCCGTCGGCGTGATGGTGGTGATGAGCGTCCAGACCGGCGTCGTCGCGGCGGCGTTGGCCGTGTAGTACAGGTCCAGGCGATCCGACGACGGGCTGGCGTAGGCCCAGACCGTGGCCTCCACCTTCACCTGCTTGCCGGGGGCGAAGTTGCTGCCGTCCACGGTGGACACCTTGAGCGCGTCGTTGGACTCGTCGCTGTGGAAGGTGCCGCTGCTTCCGTCGATGCAGCTGCCCTTGAGCGTATTGGGCGCGCTCGTCTCCGCCGGGCTCATGGCCCCGCGGCCCTTGAACGCCGTGCCGCTGTCGCAGGTGGCGGCCACCGCGCTGCAACGCAGCGTCTTGTAGGTGGCGTCATACGTGCCGGACGTGGACACGTTCGACACCGTCGCCGTGGTGGTGCTGGTGGTGGTGGCGTTGCCCGCGCTGTCGGACGCCTTCGCCGCGAAGGTGTGGCTGCCGTTGGCCACCGTGCGGCTGTCCCACGCGAAGGTGTAGGGCGACGTGAAGGAGGTGCCCTTGATGGCGCCGTCCACGAAGAACTCCACCTTGTTGACGCCCACGTTGTCGCTGGCCGTCGCGGCCAGGTTCACCGTGCCCGTCACCGTGCCGCCGTTGGTCGGCGTGGTGAGCGTCACCGTGGGGGACTGCGTGTCCGTGGGCAGGCCGGGGATGGTGCCCTTGCCCAGCTCCGCCAGGTACGCGGCCGCGATGCGCGCGAACTTCATCGCGTTGTTGGCGTTGTTGCCGCTCTGGCCATCCGTGCTGTTGGCCAGCGTGTCGCTGGCCTTGTGGATGAAGGGATTGTCCTCGTTCATCTTCGCTTCGAACGGGATGGACGCCGGGTAGCCCGCGCTGGTCCACGACGCGTGGTCCGAGCAGCCGTAGCCGCACGTGATGTTGGCGCGCACGTAGCCCGTGTACGTGTCGATGAGGTTGCCGAGGAACGTGTTCTGCGCCGCGTTGGTGTTGTCCGTGACGAGCGTCACCTCCACCGCGGAGCCGCGGTAGTTGGTCATGTCCAGTTGGAGGACGCCCACCACGTTGGTGGCCGCCGCCTTGTGCGCCTGCGCGATGGCCTGCGAGCCCAGCAGGCCCACCTCCTCCGCCGCGTACGCCATGAACTTCACCGTGCGCGCCGGCTTGTAGCCCTTGGCCATCGCGACGCGGAACACCTCGGAGAGGGTGGCCACGCCGGAGGCGTCGTCATCCGCGCCCGGCGCCGTCGCCGTGGGACGGCTGGAGGACGCCACGTCGAGGTTGATGGAGTCCAGGTGGCCGCCAATCACCACCACCTCGCTGGGCAAGAGGGTGCCCGTGATGGTGGCGATGACGGAGGGCTGATCCCAGGTGGAGTGCGTGTACAACTGCACGCTCACGTCGCTGCGGCCCGCCGCGTAGGACAGCCACGTGTCCCGCAGCCAGTTGGATGCCTGCACGGAGCTCGCCGAACCCTTGTAGTAGCGGTTCGTGTAGCTGGACAGCTGCGTGATGGTGCTGCGCAGGCTGGCCTCCTGGAGGCCGGAGAACAGCGAGCTGACCACCGCCGCGTTGTCCAGCGTGTAGCTCACCAGCGACGGGTTGATGGCCGGCTGTACGGGCTGAAGCACCGCCAGCGCCGCCTCCTGCGTGTCGTGGGTGAGGAAGCCCGCGCAGCGGTGATACTTGTCGTGCATCAACTTGGACACGTCGCCCAGCTGCGACTCGTTCAGCTTGAGCACGCTCACGCCGTTGGCCTCACGCACCAGCGTGGGCGCGGACGTGCCGGAGGCGCGGAACGACGTGCGCAGGGCGTCCAGCGTCTCCGAACCCACCGAGATGTAGACCTCCTTCTCGCGCGCCTCCTGGGCGGATGCGGTGGCGCAGCACAGCGACAGGACGACGGGGGCCAACTTCTTGAAACGCATGTTCCGCTCCGATTTGCGGGCGAGGGCTCGCCCCGCGTGAACGCCACCCGTGCCCGGCTCCGGGGGAAAGGCAACTGAGGGAAGGCACGGTGAAAATCGCCCACGTCCAGGCCTGGACGCCTGCGTCCTGGACCCCGTGGGTTGGGAGCGCATCCTGGGGAAATCAAGACGGGGCCGTCAAGGCGGAGAGCAGCGTGAAACAGGATGAGACAGGCAAACCCGGGACGCCGGCCATGACGCACCCGGGCCACGCACGGACTCACGCGAAAACATTTCGCGGTGTCTCGGAAGTGGCGGGGTGAGGGGGAGGCGCCCGGGGGGCGCCGCGCATCAGGTCTGCAGATTCAACGACAGCGAACGACCGGCTTCGAAGCGGGGCTCCGACTTGAGCTTTTCCAGCACGCGCTCCGACGCGATGAGCGTCACCTGGGGCAGCATCCCCGGCTCGCTCATCCACTTCACCGCGCCCAACAGGTGCTGGGCCTTGATGAACTCCAGCACGGCGTGGTGGAAGGCCTTGCCCTCTTCCTGCCAGGACCGGGCCAGCACTTCCCTGCCGCGCCGCTCCGGCGAGCGACGTGCAGGAGGCCGCTCTTCGCGGGGCATGACGATGATTTCGATGAACATCGCGGCACCCTCCTGAAGGCACGAACAAGCGAAGCGGCGCGGACTATCGCATGAACCTGTGTCCGCCCGCTGCCACGTGCCCACCCTTTTGCGGAAGGTCTTTTCCGCTTTCGGGACTTACCGGGCACCCCCACCTTGACATGCTCGATTTGCGGGTTTGAAGCCTGGCCGTCTGCCATTTGTTGGACACGCAGAAAATAAGAATCACACCGAGGGAGGCTGACCATGGAGCTGCACCACGGCCGTTTGTTCGACCACGTCCACCTTCAGGTCCGGGACCTGGAGGCGAGCAAGCGCTTCTACAAGGCGGTGTTGGAGGTGATGGGTATCGCGGTGTTCAGCGAGAGCGAGCGCCAACAACATCGAGATGGTGTTCCACGGTCCGGCGAAGCGCTCGGCGCCATCGGTCGTCCTCCAATGGGGCTGAAAGCCCACCCCTTGAAGCAGCGCGTTGGCGGATGAAAACGACAGGGGCCCCCGGGATGACCCGGGAGCCCCTGGCGTGCGACGGGACTTCGCGCGGGTCGTGACTAACGCGCCGTCAAGGCGCGACCCTGGACCTGCTTCGCGGCCGGGCCCGAGGGGGACGCGGCCACCGGGGCCACGACGCCGAAGACCAGGTCGTCACGGTCGTTGTACGAACCGGACACGCAGGCGCTGGTGGCGGTGCTGTTGTAGCGGAACTGCGCGCGCACCGCGTGCTGGCCGGTGGTGCTGCCCACCGTCACCGGGATGGAGAACGTCCTCGCGCCCGCCGCGGTGCACGCCTGGGCGGTGGTGACGGCCGTCCACGTGGGCGTGGTGGTGTTCGTCGTGTAGTACAGGTCCAGCTGGTCCGACGTGCCGTAGCACCACACGGTGACGTCCACCGTCAGTTGCTTGCCCGGGGTGATGAGGCCCTGGTCCACCGTCTTGAGCGACACCCGGTCGATGCTCTCGTCCGTGTGGTAGCCGCCGGTGGAGCCGTCCGCGCACGTCGCGCCCAGCGTGTTGGGCTGGTTGGGCTCCGCGCCGTTGGACACGGCGCCGCGCCCGTTGACGAGCGTGGGGCCGGTGTCACAACCGCACACCGAACCGCAGGCGGGCGTGCGCAGGGTGGCGTTGTAGGTGGCGACCACGGGGGTGCAGACGTTGGTGGTGGTGAAGCTGGCCGCGGCGCTGTACGCGCTCGCGCCGCAGCTGTCCGTGGCGCGCGCGCGCCAGTAGTAGGTGGTGAGGTTGGACAGGCCGGGCGTCACGTTCCAGGCGCTGGAGCCCAGGGCGGTGGTGTTGCGCACCACGTTGGTGAACGCGCTGTCCGTCGCCACCTGCACGTCGTAGCCCGAAGCGCTCGCCACGTCCGACCAGTCCAGCGCCGGGGCCAGCGCGACGCCGGTGGCGCCGTTCGCGGGGGACGACAGGCCAGGCGCCGCCAGGGTGGCGCAACCTCGCGTGGTGAAGCTGCGCGCCGCGGACCAGCCGCTGGTGCCGCCGCACGAGTTGATCGCGCGCACGCGCCAGGAGTAGGCGGTGGTGGCCGACAGGCCGGGGGACACCGTCCAGGTGCTGGCGATGAGCGAGTTGGCGCTCCTCACCACGTTGGTGAACGCGCTGTCCGTCGCCACCTGCACCTCGTAGCCGGACACGCCCGTCACGTCCGCCCAGTCCAGCACCGCGAGCAGCTCCACGCCGGTGGCGCCGGAGGCGGGGGTGGACAGCGTGGGCGCGGTCGGCGCGGCGCAGGAGGGCGTGGTGCAGGTGCAGGTGCTCGCCTGTCCGAAGCACGCGTTGCTGCTCGCGGGCACGACGGAGTAGCAGTACTGCCGGCCGTTGGCGACCTCCGGATCCGTGTAGCTGGTGCCGGTGACGGTGGCCACGCGCGCCTTGCCGAAGTCACAGCCCGCGAAGCCCTCCGTCTTCATCACCCAGTACTGGCTGGCGCCCGCGGAGGCGGTCCACGACAGGCCCACCTGGCTGTCGCCGGGGGTGGCCGTGGCGACGGGGGCGGCGGTGGGGCCGGCCGCGCAGCCGCCGTTGGTGGGGGCGGGCGTGGAGCAGGCGATGTTGTGGCGGTTGTACGCCGCGTAGATGGCCGTCATGTGCGGAGTTCCGTCTGCCAGGTTGCCGTTGTCGTCGTCCGCGGCCAGCCACTGCATGTAGCCGTTGGTGGCGCCGCAGCCGTCGGACGTGCCGGCGGTGCAGTTGCAGGCGTGCCACGTGCCCACGTTTCCAGAGCCCTGGTAGAACAGCTTGTTGCCCAGCAGGAACGCGTCGTTGGAGGTGTAGTTGAAGGGCGCCGCGGTGAGGTCGCGCGTCACCAGGTCCCACGCCGCCTGACGCACGGGGGAAGCCGCGCAGTGGACCTGCTTGCTGCACGGGCCGCTGCCGGAGGAGCACATCTGGCAGGTGAAGTTCTGCGGCGTGGCCGGGATGTTCGGCGCGCTCGCCGCCCAGTCCGCGTCACGCACGCCGGAGCAGCGCAGGTTGCACCAGGACTTGCCGGCGACCTGGGCCTCCTGCTGGTTGTAGCCGGAGCCGTCCGGGGTGAGGCCGCAGCCGGTGTTCGTCGTCTGGAAGAAGCCGTAGCCCACGCAGGAGGTCTGCAGGCGCAGGATGGCCGCGATGTCCGCGTAGCCCTCGCTGGAGTTGGACAGCGAGCCGTTGGCGTCGAAGTCATCCATGCCGTGGCCCCACTCGTGGTCGAACACGGCGCCAATCTCACCGGTGTTCCGGCACCCGCCGCCGCTGCGGTAGAAGTTCACCGAGCTGCCGTTCCAGAACGCGTTGCACGTGCTGTTGATGTTCACGTTGGAGACGAGCTGGCCCTGCAGCCACGTGTTGGTGGGCAGCCAGCCGCGCGCCACTTCGGTGATCTTGTTCAGCTCGTAGAAGCTGGAGCGCGCCGCCGGGGTGTTGCCCGCGGAGGTGCCCGCGGGCACGGTGCAGTCGTGGTCGTTGTTCACGCCGCCCAGGTTGATGCTGCCCGTGGCGGAGCTCACGTTGATGGCGCCGCAGCTATCCGCGATCCTCACGTACTTGCCCGCGAGCGTCGTGGTGACGTTGCCGGCGCTGTAGTTGTAGATGCCCGCGCCGTCGGTGAAGTTGTTGGGAGACGCGAAGCCGGTGTTCGCCCACGGCATGGGGGAGTCCGCCTGCATCGTGCCGCACGTCGCGTTGGACGCGCACGTGCCCACGTTGGTGGACGGATAGACGCCGCCCTTCAGCTGCGCGTCGAAGTAGTGGTTGTCGTCCTCCATGGCCAGGACTTCGCCGGAGTTCGCGTCCACCGTCACCTTCCAGCGCTCGTTCTCACCGGGGTTGGAGAACCCGTAGCTCCACACCAGCGAGTGGCCGTAGCCCTGGCCGAACGCCGCGCCCGTGCGCGCGTACGGGGTGACCTCCAGCGTGGGCGCCTGCCAGAGGCTCGTCGGCGACAGCGACTGGCCCAGGAACGTGGCGCCCGCGGTCAGCGCCTGCGACGCCCCAAGCGTGGGCTTCACGTCGATGGCCACGTTGGCCCAGGACTCGGTGCCCAGGAGCACCAGGTTGCCGTGGCTGACGGTGGCCGCGATGCGCGCGTGGCGCACCGGCACGCCCCGCACCACCTGCGGGATGTGCACCTGCCACAGCGACTCCGTCACCGCCGTCACGCGCGGCGCACCCAACTGCATCAGGTCCACGCCGAGCGCGTCCTGGTTGTCCGCGATGAACTTGAAGACGAGCTCGCCCACCACCGACCCGTCCACGCTGCCCACCGAACGGCCCACGCCCTGGCGCACGTCGTTGAGCGTGACGGCGTTGCGGAAGCCGTCACCGGGGATGAGCGGGAAGCTGCCCTGGATGCCCGTGGCCGTGCCAGACAGCGGATCCAGGTACACCTGCACGTTGCCGCCGTTGCGGGCCAGGAAGCCCGCCCACTTGTCCGCGCCCACGCGCGGCATCAGCGTGCGTGCCTTCTCCAGCGGCACGTTCTGGATGGGCAGGTACAGGTCCGGCTTGAAGAACGCCTTCTTCGCCACCGCGCCCTGCTGCGCGGGTTGGGGGGGGGTGACCGCGTACGTCGTGGACGAGACCAGGAGGGCGAGACAACAGACTGCGGACCGCAGGGGGCGCATACACGTCTCCTCGGATGAAGCCGTCGGACGGGACCAACGGGCTCCGGGGCGGAGCGCTGTCTGCTCTAGTTCACAAGCTCCTTAAGATTGAATTGCGGCTATTCCTGAGTAAGGGACATTTTTGGAATCACCCATGACTCCAGGGCTTTGAAGTGTTCACTGGGAGTGACTTCGCTGTTGGAGCGTTTCAGCCCACTCGCAGTATTCCGCCGGAAGTCCTGCTCAGGGTTGGGGCCAGAGGCGGACGCGGTCATCCTGGATGAGCTTCCCGTTGCCAGTGTCGGTGCTGCCGCTGGCCATGAAGCGGCGGGGCACGTCGCGGGCGGCGAGGACGGCGGCTTCGACCCACAAGAGGAGCAGCAGCGCTCCGGCCACCACGGGCACCCGCCGGGCCACGCCAGCGTGGCGCTCCGTGAGCACCTTCAGGGGCAGCAGCAGCAGGGGAATCAGCGCGGGGAAGACGACGAGCAGTCCACGCGCGTAGCCGAAGAAGGCGAGGGTGACGAGCACCCGGTGCAGCACCACCAGCGACAGCAACCGGAACGGTGCGAACGCGGGCCGCAGGGACAGGAGCATCCCCGCCAGCAGCAGCGCGGCCAGCGGCCACTTGAGCCACGCCTCATCGGGAACGAACACGTCCACCGGGGCGCGCGCGCCCGTGAGGCCCCCGGGCACGTCCGACACGCCGACGCCAAGGCTCAGACCGTCCAGCCACAGGTCCAGCTTGGTCCACGCGAGCCGGGCCGCGTCGCCGGGCGCGGCCACCATCCACCGCAGCCCTTCCGCGTAGCCGTGCAGGAGCAGGCGCCGGTGTTCGGGGCGGGATGGATCCAACTGGCCGTTGAAGCCGCCCTGGTTGATGAGCGCCGGGGTGAAGCCGCCGGTGGCGCCCGCGTGGTTCGCCATCGCGAAGTTGAGCGGCCCGTACACGGTGACGGGCACCCACTCCGGCAGGGGCTCCAGGTGGGGCGCGCGGGCATTGAGTTCGCGCATCGTGTCCAGGTTGCGCACCGCGCCCGGCACCAGCACCAGGAGTGACACGGCCACCGCCACGCCCCAGCGCGCAAGCCATGGCACCAGGGGCCGCGTGCGCTCGCGCGCTGACCCCGCATACACGAACAGGAAGGGCCACAGGCCCAGGTGTTCGGCGCGGGTGAGGGTGCCCAATCCCATCACCCCGCCCAGGGCGACACTCGCGGGCCATGACAGTGTCTGGCTTCCCTTCAACACCAGCGCGCAGGTGAAACACAGCCACAGGGCCGACAATGTTTCATTGCTGTAGCTGGTGGAGAGCACCAGCCAGCCAAAGCTCGTGGCGTACAGCCCCGCGGCGACCCAGGCCCACGCCGGGCCCAGCAGCCGTCGCCACCAGCCCTGGCACAGGGCCACCGTGGCCGCGCCCAGGACGGCGAGCGCCAGCTTGTACGGCAGCGCGCTGCCCCGGGGCTCCCCCAGCAGCCGGTACAGGCCGCCGAGCAGCGCGGGGAACAGGGGCGGGTGATAGGGCAGGGCGGCCATGCCCTCCCGGCCCCGGGCGACGTCCAGCGCGGCGGTGTGGAAGAAGCGCGCGTCGCCCGCGAAGAAGACGGAGAAGGGCCAGTCCCGGTCCGGTGCGCCCCAGAGGTACAGCCCGCGCAGGAGCAGGCTCGCGGCGAAGGTGGCCGCAAGGGACCAGGCCCCCGGGTGTCGCCGGACGGCTTCGCGCAGGGAAGGCAGGCCCACGGGCTCCTCCGGAGGGGAAAGGCGCCGCACTCTACATTGGGCCGCGCGCACAGGCCGGGCGCTGGGATAGAGACGGGGTGCGTCAAACCGGGAGGACGACACATGAGTCGCGTGCTGGACGAGCTGTTGGGGCTCCTCAAGCTGGAGCCCATCGAGGAGAACCTGTTCCGTGGCGCAAGCCAGGACCTGGGGTTCCGCCAGCTCTTCGGAGGGCAGGTGCTGGGCCAGTCGGTATCGGCGGCCAGCCAGACGGTGGAGCCCGCCCGCACGGTGCATTCGCTGCACGGCTACTTCCTGCGGCCCGGGGACGCGGGGCTGCCCGTCGTCTACACGGTGGACCGGGTGCGCGACGGCGGTAGCTTCACCACCCGCCGCGTCGTCGCCATCCAGAAGGGCCAGCCCATCTTCACGCTGATGGCGTCCTTCCAGGCGGATGAACCCGGCCTCACGCACCAGGCCACCATGCCGGACGTGCCGCCCCCGGAGTCACTGCCCTCGGACATCGAGCTGTTGGGGCGCCACGCGGACCGGATGTCGGAGCGCCTGCGGGAGAAGTTCCTGTCTCCCAAGCCCATCGAGATGCGCCCGGTGACGTACGTGGACCCCTTCGAGCCCAACCCCGCGGAGCCGGTGAAGCACGTCTGGTTCCGCGCCGATGGGGACATGCCCGACGAGCCCCAGGTGCACCGCTGCGTGCTCGCGTACGCCAGCGACTTCAACCTGCTGGGCACCGCGCTCCAGCCGCACGCGGTGACGTTCCTGAGGCCCGACCTCCAGATGGCCAGCCTGGACCACGCGCTGTGGTTCCACGGCGACCTGAAGGTCAATGACTGGCTGCTCTACACGCTGGAGAGCCCCTGGGCGGGCAACGCCCGGGGTCTGGCGCGAGGCCACGTCTTCACCCGCGACGGGCGGCTTGTCGCCTCCGTGGCGCAGGAAGGGCTTTTGCGCCTGCGCCCGGCCGCGCGCTGACGCTCAGAACCGGAGGCGGTGGTCCGGCAGGCGGTCGAAGTCGATGCCGCCGCCGTCGCCCCCGTCCCCGTCGGTGGGGTCGAGGAGCAGCCCCAGCGTCACCACCGACGCGAGCACCGCGATGCCGATGCCGCCCGTGAGCAGCAGCGTCTTGCCCAGGCTGAACTCGCGCAGCCGGCCGTGGTCCACCTGGGCCATGGGCACGACGAGCGGGGCGGTGTCCGGCTTGAGCGGCACCCCCTGGAAGCGGGTGGCGTCCACGGCCACCTGGATGAAGCGCTGCTCCTCCGTCTGGAAGCGCGCGGCCTCCGGCTCCACCGGGGGGCCCACCAGCGCCAGCGGCGTGTCGGCGGTGAACTGGTGCGTCTCTCCGTCCACGTCCCGCACCGCGCGCCGGCGATCATTGGGCCGGTTGAGCATCACGTCGCCCAGCTCCCTCAGGATCGCCGCGTTGTCGTCCTTGAATCCATCCAGGCGCGTCAGCTCCGACCTGGGAATGGCATAGGTCGTCGTGCAGGACGACGACAGCAGGGACACGGCGATCAACACGGCGCACGGACGCATGGAGACGGCTCCTCCGGGGTGGGCCGCAAAGCCTATCCCGGTGCGTGCCCCGTCGCCTAACGGGGCACGCGGCCGGTGTTTCAGTTCAGCTGGTAGTTCGCGTTCAGCACGTCTTCCTTCGTGCGGCCCATCACCCAGCCGTCGTGGTAGACGACACCCACCGGCGCGATGGTGTCGTTCCGGTACAGGCCGATCTTCAGGTAGTTGAGCTGGCCGCTGTACTGCGTCGCGATGTTGCGCTTGGGCAGCACCAGGTTGCCGTCGTAGTACAGCTCCACGAAGCCCACGCTGGCGTTGGGCGACCACTTCACGTGGAAGACGAAGTCGTGCCACGCGTTGCGCACCAGCGGCGTCTTCCAGACGATGACGCCCGGGCTGCCGCCGATGTTGAGCCGCATCTCCTCCCCGTACACGTAGAACTCCACCGGGGGCGAACCGCAGCAGCCGGTATGGTGCCACTGGGTGAAGAGCTGCCACGTCTTGACGCTGGGGAAGTCCGACGGGAAGCGCGTGCTCCAGCGGTACCAGTATTCGGAGCCCGCCGCCTCGTGGGTCTGCTTGAAGATTTCATTGCGGTTGCCGCTGGAGTTGATGGGGTCATCGCCCTGGCGCACGGTGGCCTTGAGGGCGTAGCCGCCTTCGCGCACCGGCGAGGGAATCACCTGCAGCCGGTCCGAGCTGACCATCTGCGTGCCGTCCCACTGGTTGCGGTCGCCGGATTCGAAGTCGCCCCGCCAGATGATGCCGCCGGGCGTGGGCGTCGTCACGGTGCCGGCGCAGGGGCGCGCCTCCGCGATGCTGGCCCAGTCGTTGACGGTGTTGCCCTGCACGGTGACGCGCACCCGACGCGTGTTCAGCGAGGTGAACTTGTACGTCTCCGCCGCCGTCGTCGTCCCGGTGCTCTTGCCGCTGTACACCTGCGTGTACGTCATGCCGTCCGGTGACACCGACACGGTGAACGTGTTGGCGCGCGAGTTGCCCTGGTGCCAGGCGACGGAGATGGCGCCCACGGCCTTCGTGGAGCCCAGGTCGTAGTCGATCCACTGGCCCTTGCCGAGGCTGCTCCAGCGGGTGTCCAGCTTGTCGTCCATCGAATTGGTCGCGATGCTGCCGGTGCCGTCGTCGCCACTGGCCTTCACGCTGCTGGGTGTGAGCTGGGTGCAGCCGCTGGTGGTGAGGTCCTCGCCGGAGGTCGTCATCGACGGCGGGAGATCATCCAGGGGAGCGTCCTCCGGTGCACCGCAACCGACGGCGCCGAGGACGAACAACGTTTCAACCAGGAGGAGGGTTTTCTTCAAGGAGTGGCCCAGGGGGAAAGGACAGGCAAAGAGAAAGCCGCGCTCCGGCAGCGGAGACATGGGGCGCGACCAGGGAATGTCTGGCTTTACGGCGGGCAGTCCCCTTCCGCGCTCCGGGACCTGTTCGACAGGGCCGGGCTTGTGGAAGGGAAAAGACGGGGTGGCGTGTGTTCGTGCTCCATCCGGCAGCAGGGGGAAAGGCTGCCGTGTTCCAAGGTGATAATCGAAATAGCGAAGTTCTATTTCGGACACAAGTCGTGCCGTGCCCGCCTGCATGCCCAGCAGGTACGAAAGGGAAAGACAGACATCTGTTTCAGACGGCTGGGGTGGAATCCTTCAACCCCCCGCGAGGGGCGATACGGCGCGTCGCGTGGGATGCGCACCGGCGGAGCACGGGTGTTTTGCGGGGGAGCGCGCTGTGGTGCGGTGTGGGGGCCTGCACGCACGCGCCGGCCAGGGCATTTACGACCCGTGTCCAATTGCATCATGTCTCGGGGGCGGACCCTTTGCCGCCGACTTGCGATGACGGGAGAATCAGGCAGAACGCCCCTGTGGAATGCCCGTGGATTTCAAGGAAGCCCGCCGCACCGCGGACGTGAGGCCGGTCGAGTGACGCACCCCATGACGCGCCCCGTGTCCGCACAGGTCCTCCGGAGCGAGCGCAAACCGCTGTACGTGAAGGTCGTGACCCAGCCGGCGCTGCATGGCTGCTGGTCCGTGAACATCAGCGAGACGGGCATTGGCCTCATCGCCACGCCGCGCCGTCCGTCGGAGGGCCCGCACGAGAACGAGCCGGTGGAGCTGTCCTTCTCCCTGCCGGACACGGGCGCGTATGTGCGCGTGCACGGCACGGTGCGCTGGCGCCACGACACCGCGGGGGGCGCGGGCACCGTCGCCGCGCTGGGGGTGAGCTTCGGCGCCTTCGACGCGGCGGACGGGGTGAAGCTGGCGCGCTACCTGGCCACGTCGCACCTGCAGGTGGTGGCCGCCTACGCCAGCGACGACGAGTCGCGCGCGGTGCGTCAGGCCCTGGACGGCGTCGCGTCACCGCACTTCGCCGCCAACGCGGAGGACGTGCACGCGCTCTTGTCCCGGGGCGACATGGCCGCGCTGCTGGTGTGCGGCCAGGACGAGGCGCAGGCCCTGGCGCTGGTGGAGTCGCTGGCCGCGCTCCGGGCGGAGGTGGACCCGACGGGCGCGGGGCCGCCCAGCGACCTGGCCTCGCGCATCGTCTACTGCGCGCCCGCCGCCCCGGAGCGGCTGGTGGCGCTCTTCAACACCGGCCGCATCTACCGGGCGCTGGGCGCGTGGCCGGCTCCGGAGGTCCTCTGCGAGGCGGTGCTCCAGGCGGGGCGCGAGCACGGCTTCCGCACCGAACAATGGCGCATGGCGCTGGAATTGGAGCGCAACCTCCTGCGCGAGCGCGCGCTCGCGCAGGCCCCGGTGGGCGGCCCGGGCCGCACCGCGGAGGACGTGGGCTTCAGGAGCCCCGCCATGCAGCGGGTGATGGAGATGGTGCGCCTGGTGGCGCCCCACCGCGTGGCGGTGCTGCTCCAGGGTGAGACGGGAACTGGCAAGGAGGTGCTGGCGCGCATCCTCCACCGGCTCAGCGGCCGGGGCGACCTGCCGCTCGTGGTGCAGGACTGCGGCGCGCTCACGGAGACGCTGCTGGAAAGCGAGCTGTTCGGCCACGTGAAGGGGGCCTTCACCGGCGCGGTGTCGGACCACCCGGGCCTGTTCGTGCTCGCCAACGGCGGCACCATCTTCCTGGACGAAATCGAGAACACGACGCCCAACCTCCAGGCGAAGCTGTTGCGCGTGCTGGAGACGGGCGACGTGCGGCCGGTGGGCGGCACCCAGGTGCGCCACGTGGACGTGCGCGTCGTGGCCGCCA
Organism: Corallococcus sp. bb12-1; assembly: GCF_026626765.1. Classification (NCBI taxonomy): domain Bacteria; kingdom Pseudomonadati; phylum Myxococcota; class Myxococcia; order Myxococcales; family Myxococcaceae; genus Corallococcus; species Corallococcus sp. bb12-1. Next base: position 55,353 of record NZ_JAPNJZ010000025.1, read on the forward strand.
GCAACCGGGACCTGGGCGAGGAGGTGCGGACGGGCCGCTTCCGCGCGGACCTCTTCTACCGGCTCAACAGCTTCACCATCGACATCCCGCCCCTTCGCGAGCGCCCGGAGGACATCCCGGAGCTGGCGCGGGCGTTCGTGGAGCAGTTCAACCGCACCCTCAAGCGCTCCGCCACGGGCGTGGCCCCGGACGCGGACGAGGTGATGAACGGCTACGGGTGGCCCGGCAACGTGCGCGAGCTGCGCAACGTGGTGGAGCGCGCGGTGCTCCTGTCCCGGCCCGGGGAGATGCTCACCCGGCGCCTCTTGCCGCCCGCGCTCCTCAACAGCGCCGTGCCCCGGGCGGACCCCGCCGGGGACGGCTCCCTGCGCGCCCGGCTCCAGCAGGTGGAGCGCGAGCTCATCCGCGAGGCCCTGGAGCGCCACGGGGGCGTCCTGCGCCGCGCGGCCGTGGCGCTGGGCATGGACCCGGTGACGCTGGGCCGCAGGGCCCGGCGTCACGGGCTGTGGAATCCGGAGTAGGCCTTGCGCCTCAGTGCGCCTGCATCCACTGGAGCAGGGGCGTCCACACCCGAGCGCGCGCATCCCGGGCGAGGAACAGGTCGGCATGCCCGTAGTCCCGGGCGCGCTCGGCTTCCGGCCGGTTGCGCACGGTGTGCACGGTGACGTCGGTGCTGCCCAGCAGGCGCACGGAGTATTCGCCGTATCGCCCGACGCCGCCCGCCGCGCCCACGTACATCACCGGCACCTTCACGTCCTTCAGGTGGTCGTCATAGGGCACGTCCAGGCCGCACAGCTGCGCCTCCGTCTCCACCACCTCGTTGAGGCTCTGGTACGGCACCGCCAACTGGAGGTAGTCGAAGAGGGTGGGCTCCGGCGTGTAGGCCGTCTGGAAGGGCAGGCCCGCGGTGTCCGGGATGCCCGCCGCCAGGTGGTAGCCCGGCGTCAGCGGCTGCAGCGGCGCGAAGAGGGCGCCGGTGGCCCCGGCGGCGATGACGGCGAACTGCCGGTTGGTGGGCGGGGGCAGGCCCGCGAGCCCGGGCGCCGCGAGCGGGGAGGGCGCATTGGGCGCGGAGTCCGCCAACTGCCCGATGAGCCGCACCGGCGTGCCCGGCGCGGGCCCCAGCAGGCCTCCTTCCGTGCGTCCCTCGTTCCTCGCGGCCAGCAGCGCCGTGTACCGGTCGCACGCCCAGCCTCGCTGCTCCGCCGCTTCCGGCCCGAAGCGCAGCACCATGTCCATGGGGATGAAGCCGTCCACCCGCCGCAGGGCGCGCGGCTGCTGTGATTCCCCGTCCAGGTACGCGTACCCGATGGTCGCGCCCCGGCTCCAGCCGAGCAGGAACATCCGATCATCGCGGCCGCCCATCCCCGACAGCCGGCGCACGGTGTCCGCCAGCGCCAGGCCGGTGCCCAGGTCCTTCACGTGCGTGTCCAGGCGCCAGTTCGCCATGAACTGGAAGTTCGTCTCCGCCTCCGGCACGCCCACCCACCGCAGGTCCAGGCCCCACACGTCCACGTCGTGGCTGGCCAGGTACGCCGCCAGCGACTGGTCCGCGGGCATGGTGCTCACCCGCGTGTTGGTGAGGAACGCGGGCACGAAGCCCCACAGGTCCCCGTGCACCATGAACACCGCGCGCGTGCTGCGCGCTGGGAACCACGGGAAGGACTCGCGCACCACCCGGTGCACGGTGACGAAGTCGTACGCGCCCGTCCCCACGCGCACCTTCCACGTGTAGTGCGCCAGGCTGCCGCCCAGCGGCTCGCGCTTCGCCGTCAGTCCGGGCAGCCCCGCGGCCAGCAGGGACCGCGAAAGCGCCTGCGACTGGGCCACCTCATCCCGCGACACCGTCTGGAACTCCGCCGCCCCCGCTTCCGCGCGCAGTCCCAGGAACAACACCAGCACACACCAAAGGCTCGACAACCTACGCATACCGACCTCGACTCGCATGAGGGTCCCCCACGCAGAAAAGCGCCTGGGGCTGACATCGCCCCTTCGCTTCCGCTGCGAGGACTCCCTGAGCAGCTTCCGCGCCAGGGTTCAAACCCTTGATTTTATTGGTTCAGCCCCGCAGGGCATGATTCACCGCTGAAGGCCACCGGGGAATGCCCCCGACGCTCTCCGAGTGAAAAGCCGTCCCACGGGGCGTGCTTCGAATTTGAGACATGCGCACCACGAATGGCGCGGGACCTTTCTGACGGTGCCCACACCCGGCCGGCCCGCCAGGGTATGTCCGTTCATTCAATCCAACACATACATGTGAAACAGGCAAGTCCTGAATGGTAGGGGAAGACGGCGGGGCGATCGCGCGCGGGGCGGGGACGGGAGACAACACGGGTCTCACCCTGAGGTCCACCGAGGGAGCACCGATGCCCGAGTCCGTCTTTGTCGACAACATCTGGAACGATTTCGCGCACAGCTACGACGAGATGATTCCTGAGTTGCCGTGCTACCAGAGGCAGCTCGCGAAGATCCTCCGCGACACCCGGGAGCGCTCCTACGTCATCGACGCGGGCTGTGGCACGGGCCTGGTGGGCCTGCCGCTCGTCCAGCGCGGCCAGCGGGTCATCGGCTTCGACAACAACGCGGCCATGCTCCGGCTGGCGGCGCGGCGCCACGAGCGCGAAAGCGACGCCGTGCGCGCCCGCTGGACGCTGCTGCCGGGGGACGTGAGCTCCTTCCCGCTGGAGGTGGAGGAGGGCGCGGACGCGGTGGTGATGAACAACGTGCTCTTCTACGTGCGCGACCCGGAGGTGGTGCTGCTCGAGGCGTGGACGCACCTGAAGCCCGGCGGTGTGCTGTGCATGACGAGCAACAAGCGCCCCCGGCCGGACCTGGAGAAGGTGCTCACGAACTCCATCCAGGAGTGGCAGCAGGAAGGCCGTTGGAACGAAGGGCTCCAGCGCGCGGTGAAGCACCACCGCACGTGCGCCCAGCGGCTCACCACCGACCCCAACGAGATGGTCACCTTCCTGGACACCGACGCGGCGGTGCGCCTGCTGAAGAAGGTGGGCTTCACCGAGGCGCTGGTGGCCGACGGCGACGACTACTACGGCGAGAACTTCTACGTCTGCATGCGCAAGTAAGGAGCCACTGTCATGGTGAACCCCCGTTTCCAGCGCAACCTTGGTGTCCTCCACCCCCAGACGATGGACAAGCTGTCCTCCACCCACGTGCTCGTCGCGGGCGTGGGCGGCGCCGGCGGACAGTGCGCGGTGGACCTGGCCCGTCTGGGCTTCGGCTGTCTGACGCTCGCGGACTTCGACGTCTATGAGCGCCACAACATCAACCGGCAGATTGGCTGCTTCGAAAGCACCCTGGGCCAGCGCAAGGTGGACGTGGTGGAGCGCCTGTGCCGCGACATCCACCCGGACCTGCGCGTGCACAAAGTGCACGAAGGCATCACCGACGCCAACGTGGCGCAGGTGCTCTCCGGAGGCGGGGGCCTGCCCCCGGTGGACTACGTGGTGGAGGTCATCGACATCGCGGGCGCGAGGGCCAAGGAGTCGCTCCACCAGACGTGCCGCCAGCAGGGCATCCCCATCATGACCGGGCTGATGCTGGGCTTTGGCGCCGCGCTGCACGTCTTCCAGCCGGACGCGCCCCTCTACGAGGAGCTGTTCATCCTGCCGGATGGCCGCATCGACCTGCCGAAGATCATCCCGCACCTGGGCAGCTACATGCTCCAGGAGTACATGGACGCCTGCTACCAGGGAAAGGGCCACGCCCCCACCTGCGTGATTGGCGCCACCACCGCCGCGGGCCTGATGGTGAGTGAAATCATGCGCGGCGTGATGCTGGGGACGCGCGCGATGGTGTCCTGGCCCGAGTACCTCTACGTGGACCTCTTCGACCACCGCTACGTCCGGGGCTCGCTCGCCCCCGCGCGTCCCGCCGCCTCCGGGGAGGTGGCCGCCGCGCGCGCCCGGGGCTGAAGCCAGGCCCCGCGAGGGGCGCTCCTGCGTGCCGCCCTGGAGCTTCCCGGCCCCCGTGTCCCTTCCCGAAGCGTGGGAAGGGGCGCGGGGGCCTGGGTCTTTCAGGGAGCAGCGATTACAGCACCACGCCCCGCGTCCGCGCCTCGTTGACCACCTGGTTGCCATCCACGCCCAGCCGCCGCGCGATGAAGCCCGCCGCCCCATCCGCGTTCTTGTGCACGCGGATGAACTGGTCGTCGTACGTGCGCGTGACGATGAGCATCCCGGACACGATGACGCGCTGGAGGTTGTGCTGCAGCTCGTTGCCTTCGATGACGACGTGGATCTCCGAGAACAGCGACCGCGCGTCCGACAGCATGTTGGACAGGTGCCGGCGCTGCTCGCTGTTGGGCACCGCCGCCTTGGAGCCAGCGCTCGTCACCAGGATCATCGGCTGCTGGTGCTGCTGGTAGGCCGTCTGCATCTTCTGGAACACCGACTGGATTTCATCCGGCGTCGGTGGAGCATCCCAGCGCAGGAAGAAGACCTTGTCGATGACGTCTGTCTTGTAGACCGGAAGTGCCATGGCGTTCGCGACTCCTTCGTGACGGGCCCATCCCCCCGGGCCTGAGTGCCATCCTGCTCTTCACCCGCGGTCAAGAAACTAGCCCTGCGGGCCGACATTCTTGAGACGACACATCACGCCCTGCCTGACCGTGGCACCGACTGTGTCCTCGCCTCAAGGGCCCGGCGGATGTTTCCTGTTGGAAGGTGAACCCAGACGCCAGGGTCCCTGAGCCTGTCTGCTTATTCCGCCAGGCGTGGCATCTTCCAACGATGAGTAATCATGAAAACAAGAAGGCCCCGGGAGCACGGGGCTCCCGGGGCCTTCGTCCTGCTTCAGGCCATCCGCCGGTGGGGATTACCCGCCGGAGATGTTGGTCTCGACGAGGGCGGCGTCCGCGGAGATCTGCGCGTCCGTGAAGAGGATGGGCCGCCACTTCTTCTGGGAGAACAGCTGGGTCTGGTCAACGTAGTGGGGCGACTTCGGGTCACCGGACTCGCTGTACGTCAGCACCGCGTTGGCGGAAGGGCCGGCGTCGGTGAACTGCATGGCCATGACGAAGCTGCTGCCGTTGTTGATGGGGTAGCCCGCGTTGGACAGGCCCGTGTTGCCGCTGATGAGCGTGCCGCGCGTGGCGGAGTACTCGAACAGCGTGGTGCGGGTGACGCCGTAGGCGACGACGTTGGTGATGCCCTCGCGGCTCAGGCCGCCCTGGATGGGCACGCGGGCGCCGCTGCGCGCGGTGTACTGCACCTCGCCCAGCGTCTTGTCGAGCGCGATGCCGGACGCGTTGATGCTGGCCACGCCCTGCGCCAGCCGCACGAGCAGCGGGTCCTCGCCGGTCGCCGGCGCGGGCGTCAGCGTGTTGGGCGTGTTGACGGGGTCGGCCGGGTTGAAGGGCACGTCGAACAGGATGCCCTTGTTGAGCAGGCTGGAGGTGGGCACGGCGCCCAGGAACTCGCGGAACACGAACGCGCCCTTGGAGCTGGTGTCGTAGCGGCCATCCCACCCGGCGAGCAGCGTGCACGCCTGGCTGATGTCCACCTGCATGTTCTGGAACGGCACCGTCGTGCGGCCCGTGCAGCGGGCAGCGAGGCCTTCACGCGTCAGCTCCGCCATGCTGCTGCGGTTGCTGAACACCGCCGTCTTCAGCTCCTCCAGGCTGAACTTGCCGTCCGCGCCCGAAGCGCCCGTGGCGCTCTGCTCCGTGAGGGTGATGAGGTTCATGCGCGTGCGCGGCGACTGGGGCACCTTCTCCAGGCCGTGCAGCGGCGAGAAGCCCGTCAGGGGCTCGGCCGGGTTGGACAGCCAGAAGCTGTCGTTCGCGTTGAAGACGAAGTCGCGGCGGTCCAGCTTGGGCACCTTGGCGAAGGGCACGAGGCCGGGGCTGCGCGAGCCCGGCTCCACCTGCCACTCGTTGGCCGGATCGCTTCCGTTGAGGAGCACGAGGCCCATGGTGCTGTAGATGCCGTAGATGAGGCTCGTGGCGGAGGGCGTCCTGGCCTCGGTGAACCACTTCGTGTACGCGTCCTGGCTGAGGTTGGGCGTAGGCGTGGCGTCCGTGTACCAGGCGTTGCCCTCCTTGTCGGCGTACATCGTGTTCACCCAGGGCAGGCCCTGCCGGGTGGTGTAGACGTCCTTGAACTCGGCCAGGTTCTTCGCCTTGTTCATGCCGTGGAACTGGTCCAGGAACTGGGTGTTCTCGATGTTGGCGTCGCGGATGGTGAGCGCCGTCTGCGTGTTCCAGCCCAGCGTCCCCTTCGGGAGGCCCGGAGCGGCCGAGTCCGGAACGGCGATGATGGGGCCGTAGTGGCTGAAGTACATCGTCTGCTCGTAGTTCGTGAGCGACCCCTCCGGCAGCTTCACCAGGATGCGGAAGGTCTTGGACGTCATCGCGCGCTCTTCGGTGCCGTACTTGTAGGTGGTCGGCTTTCCGGGCACGAGGCTCAGCTGGTACACCGTCATGCGCTGGCCGGAGGAGAACGTGTGCGTCCACGCGACGTTCTCATTGAAGCCGATGAGCACCGCCGGCACGCCCATCAGGCCCACGCCATAGACATCCATCTGACCGGGCACGGTCAGATGGCTCTCCCACAGGCGCAGCTCGCCTTCCCAGGGGAAGTGCGGGTTGGCCATCACCATGCCCTTGCCATTGTCGGTGCGCTCGGCGCCCAGGGCCCAGCCGTTGCTGCCGAAGTCCGTCTGGCGCAGCTTCTGGAGGTCCTCCAGGCTGGGCATCTGGGGCCGCAGGCCAGCGTGCTTGTCCACGGCCTTCGCGCCCACGACGGGGGGCGTCGCCGCCGCGATGGTGAGCGCCAACTGGTTGATGCCGCCCACCAGCGTCAGGTCCAGGTCGTACGCCATCAGGTCCACGGCCGTGATGGGCTTGACCCAGGCCGCGTTGACGCAGTTGGCGGGAAGCTCCGCCTTGGGCGTCTCCGCCACGTACTTGTTGTAGCCGGCCACGTAGCCGTGAACCATCTGCTGCACTTCTTCCGACAGTTGCGGAAGGGTGGCTTCCGCGCGCGCGATCACCCCCAGCGACAGGTACGCCAGGTCGGAGCCCACGTAGGTGTTGCCGGGGCCCTGGCCCAGGTACTGGGCGCGCTCGCTGCGGACCTTGATGATCTGATCCGCCAGGGTACAGACATGGTCCTGGGCGAAGGCGTAGCCCTGGCCGAAGCCGAGGCTGCCGTAGTCATTGGCCGTGATGTGCGGGATGCCATACGACGTCCGGCGGATCTTCGCGGTGTACTTGGCGGGGGTGGGCTCGGGGGGGAGGGGCTCTTCGTCGTCACAGCCCGAGGCAACCAGCGCCAGCGACGTCAGGAGGGAAAGCGACCAACGGCGGGTCCGGAGAGACAACCGGGGCCCGCCGCGAAGGGAAAGAGTATCGGGGGTGTGCTCGAGCATGGCGGGCGGCAGACTAGGAAGGTGGAGATCGCCCGGTCAATGTTTCTGGGATTTGACTTTTTCACGAAACGGAAACGGCTGGAGGCACTGCGTCGCAGGTTTAGGAAAGCCGGAAAGACGGTGTGTGTTACACGGACGCCATGACGTCCGAGCCCTCGCCGCCTCCGGCCCGCCGCCCGCGCCGCCACTTCTCGATGATTCGCACCTTCGTGCTGGCGGACTTCGTCACGCTCGGCAACGGCTTCGCGGGCGCGGGGGCCATCCTGGCTTCCATGCAGGCGCTGGCGACGGCGAACCCACGCTGGCTGTGGGTGGCGTTCGCCCTGATGCCGGTGGCGCTGGCGATGGACGTCGCGGACGGCCGCATCGCGCGGTGGCGCTTTCGCAAGTCGCCCCTGGGCGCGGACCTGGACTCGCTGGCGGACGTCATCTCCTTCGGCATGGCGCCCGCGGCGCTGGCGTTCGCGGTGGGCCTCCGGGGCGGGCTGGACGTGGCGGCGCTGCTCTACTTCGTCGCGTGCGGCATCAGCCGGCTGGCGCGCTTCAACGTCACCTCCGCGGAGCTGTCCGACGGCACCGGCAAGGTGAAGTACTTCGAGGGCACGCCCATCCCCACCAGCCTCCTGCTGGTGATGGTGCTGGCGGTGGCGCTGTGGCAGGGCCGCATTGGCGACGCGCTGTGGGGTGGGGTGTGGGACATCGGCCCCGTCCAACTGCACCCGCTGGTGCTGATGTACGTCGCCAGCGGCAGCGCGATGATCAGCAAGACGTTGCGGATCCCGAAATTCTGATGGAGCGCCCCGGCCCTGGCCGGATGCGGTGCCTTCCAGTGGACGTTCTGGAGGACAGTTCCACTGTTTTTCCCACGGTGGGACGGTTGGCAGTCCCGGGGTGGGTGCCTAGCTTCGCCACCTGATCCGCAGGACCACCAGGGCGTGGAATCCGTTGCGGCTTCGAGCATGTGGTGCGGCGGGAGGGGACGGGGTGGGTTCCATGACGGGGCGCTGGAGTCTGCTGGGCCTGTTGGCGGTGGTGCTGGTGTCGGGATGCGCGGACCGGGAGCGCTCGTCGCTCGCGGACGGACGGCTGACCGCGACGCCGGGCGGCGTGGATTTCGCGCGGGTCGCCATCTTCGATGCGCGGGAATCCCAGGTGACGCTGCGCAACGTGGGACGCGCGCGCATCACGGTGGATGAGGCCTGGGTGGAGGGGCCGGAAGGCGCCTACAAGGCGGAGTTCACGCATGAGGGGCCGCACAGCCTGGTGCCCGGCGCCGAGTGCACGCTGAAGGTCCGCTTCGCGCCGCTGGCCGAAGGCGGCCTGCCCGCGGTGCTGGTGGTGCGCTCGGACACGCGCATCGAACCCCTGATGCGCCTGCCGCTCAACGGCGCGGGCGTGGACGCGTGGGCGCGGGTGTCGCCTCGCAAGCTGGACTTCGGCCGCATCGAGGCGGACTCCTCCAAGCAGCTGGGCGTCACGCTGGACAACCCCACGGACCTGCCGGTGATGGTCACGCCCAAGCTGGTGGGCGCGGACAAGGACGAATTCGTCGCGGAAGCCATCACGGTGAACCCGGGCGAGCGCCGGGAGCTGCCCGTGACGTTCAATCCGGTGCGCGTGGGCAAGAAGCAGATCGCGCTCGCGGTGTCGCCGTGCCACGGGTGCGCGGACGTGACGGTGCAGGTGACCGCGGAGGCGCTGGAGCGCGCGGTGGTGGCGGAGCCGGAGGTGCTGGACTTTGGCGCGGTGCCGGTGGACCGCGACGCCATCAAGGCCTCCAGCCTGCGCAACATCAGCACGGAGCCCGTCACGGTGACGTCCCTCACGCTGGACGGCACGGACGCGTCCTTCAGCCAGTCCAACACGGGCCTACCGCTGGTGCTCCAGCCGGGCGAGGTGCGCGGCTTCGACATCCGCTACAGCCCCGGCCACATGGGCCCGGCCACGGACCGCGCCGTCTACACGGTGGTGAGCAAGCGCCACCCCACGCTGCCCGTGCCGCTGCGCGGCTTCGGTGGCGCGTCCGAATTGTGTGTTTCACCGCTGACGTATGACTTTGGCGAACAGCCGCTGGGCTCCAAGGTTCGCGTCGTCGTCAACGTGAAGAACTGCGGCACGGACAACGCGGGGCCGCTCACCATCAACGCGCTCACGTGGACGCCGGATCCGTCCGGGCCGCTCCAGTTCAACCACAAGCCGCTGACGACGCCGTACACGCTGCCGCCCAACGGCGAAGTGAATCTGGAGATCTACTACGAGCCGTCGCGCGAAGGCTCCGCGTCGGGTTCGCTGGTGATGACGACCAACGCCTTCTCCGCGGCCACGGTGCAACTGGACTTCTTCGGCAGCGCGAAGGCGCACGCCCCCTGTGACCTGGTGGTGACGCCGCAGCTCTTGGACTACGGCACGGTGCAGCCGGGGCGGGGCGCGGTGCTGGGCGTGAAGCTGCAGAACAAGGGCACGGACCTGTGCCCGGTGAAGAACATCCGCGTGGCCAACGACGGCGGCGGCGTGTTCCGCATGCCCGGCGGGGACCTCTTTGGCGGCATCATCTACCCGGGTGACTGGTTCAGCTTCCAGGTGTCGTTCCAGGCGCCCTTCACCGGCGGGGACTTCGCCGGGGAGCTGCAGGTGGAGCAGTACAACCCGGTGACGCCGGTCATCCAGGTGCCGCTGATGGCGCACTCGCAGATGACGTGTCTGGTGGCGTCGCCCTGGTTCGTGGACTTCGGCCTGGCGCGCAAGGACTGCCGTCCGGCGCCGCGCGAAGTGAACTACCTCAACGCGTGCACCACGCCCGTCACCATCTCCAACGTCTTCATTGGTCCGGGCACCACGGATTCGGAGTTCACGCTCCTGGACCACCCGGCGCCTCCCGCGTTCCAGTTGCAGCCGGGTGACTCCTTCACGGTGGGCGTGGACTACTTCGCGCAGGTGACGGGCATGAACCTGTCGCCCCTGTTCGTGGACTCCAGCGACCTGCCGGTGCCGCTCCTGGTGCCGCTCATCGGTGAGTCGTCGAAGAAGGTGGAGAAGACGGACAGCTTCGTGCAGCAGGACGTGAGCAAGGTGGACGTGCTGTTCGTCGTGGACAACACGGCCTCCATGGTGGAGGAGCACCCGAAGCTGGTCTCCGCCATCCCGTCCTTCGTGGACGCCGCGCGCAACAAGGCGGTGGACCTGAACATGGCGGTGACGACGACGGGCATCTCCGCGGTGTCCGGCGCGTGCCCGGGCGGCGCGCTGGGCGGCGAGGCTGGACGCTTCTTCCCGGTGGACAACACCCGTCAGCGCATCCTCACGCTGGCGACGCCCAACGTCACGCAGGTGCTCCAGCAGAACATGCAGGTGGGCCAGTGCGCGCAGGTGGAGCAGGGCTTCGAGGCGATGCGCCGCGCGCTCACCTCTCCGCTGGTGAACAACGCGGATGATCCGCGCACCGCGCAGCCCAACGACGGCAACCTGGGCTTCCTGCGCGACTCCGCGGCGCTGGTGGTGGTGTTCGTGGGCGACGAGGACGACCACTCGCCGGACGCGGTCTCCACGTACGTGCAGTGGGCGCAGCAGCGCAAGGGGGAGAACCAGCCGCAGCGGGCGACCTTCTTCGCCATCGCGCCCACGAAGACGGCCTGTGCCACGGCGGGTGGCGCCGGCACGCGCTACGCGGACGCCGCCGCCCAGACGGGCGGTGAGGTCCTCAACGTGTGCGCTGCGGACTACGCGCCGCTCCTCCAGCAGGTGGCCAGCAAGGCGTTCAGCGCCCAGGAGCGCTTCCCGCTGAGCGAGGAGCCGGACGCGGGCACGGTGGTGGTGAGCGTCAACGGCACCGCCACGACGACGGGCTGGACCTACGACGCGGCGACCAACACCGTGGTGTTCACCGTGGTGCCGCCGCCGGGCGCGAAGGTGACCATCACCTACCGCCGCGCCTGCGCCAACGACTGAACGGTAGGAACGCTGTGGGTGTGGACCCCGTGACGGGCCGGTCATCCGGCTGCGAACGGGGATGTCAGCCCCCGGTGCTACAGCACTGCATCTGCCTGTGCGGATGACCAGAAAATTGGAGGCGCTCCCTCGGTGTGTACCCTGCGGAGCGTCTAGCTGCTGTTGCCTTGGGAGGCGCGCTGTGAGCACCCGGATCCCCGACGAGCATCCGAAGTCCCCTCCGCGCGCCGGTGCGCCGGGGCTGCGGGTCATCCGCGGGGAGGGTCAGCGCAGACAGGAGCCGTTGGCGTCCCGGGATGCCGTGGCCCGGGTGCTGATGGAGGCCGGGGCGGACATGCTGCTCCGGCGCATCAGTCCCCTGAGGGCGCAGGAGATCGAGCGCAAGGTGGACCGGGTGCTGGACCTGTTCGACCGGGTGGACGCCGCCCCGGTGCTGATGCCGGTGCTCAAGCGGCACCTGGACGAACTGGAAGCCCTGATGCGGGAGACCCGCGAGGTCCGGGCAGTCCGCCGCTAGGGCGCCGGGACGCCGGTCCCCGGAAAAACCCCAAGGGGATTCGATGTTTGATTCCCCTGGCCGGGGGGCTTACGCTCGGGGCCCGCCCTCCCGCGTCCCGGCCGTGTCCATCGAAACCTACGGCAGCTACCAGCTCCTGAAGCGCCTCGCCACGGGCGGCATGGCGCAGATCTATCTCGCGCGCCGGCCGGGTTCGGATGCACCGGACAAGCTGCTGGTGCTCAAGCGCATCCTTCCGCACCTGTCGGAGAACGACGAGTTCGTCCGGATGTTCCTGGACGAGGCGCGGATCGCCGCGCGGCTCGCGCACCCCAACGTGGTGCAGATCTACGACCTGGGGGCGGAGGGCGACACGTTCTTCATCGCCATGGAGTACATCCATGGGGTGGACGCGCGCCGGCTCTGGAAGCGCTCGGAGACGGCCAGCAAGCCGCTGCCGGTGCCGCTGGTGTGCCGCATCCTCCTGGAGGCCAGCGCGGGGCTGGACTACGCGCACAAGAAGACGGACGCGTCAGGGCGGCCGCTGGGCATCGTGCACCGGGACGTGTCGCCGCAGAACATCCTGGTGACGTTCGAGGGTGGCGTGAAGGTGGTGGACTTCGGGATCGCCAAGGCGGCGGACCAGGCCACGGTGACGCGCTCCGGGGTGCTCAAGGGCAAGTATTCGTACATGTCGCCGGAGCAGGCGTCCGGGCAGCGGGTGGACTGCCGTTCGGACGTGTTCGCGCTGGGCGTGGTGCTGCATGAGCTGCTGACGGGGGGCCGCCTCTTCAAGCGCCCCAGCGACATGCTGACGCTGTCGGCGGTGGCGGAGTGCCACGTGCCGCCGCCGTCGCACGTGGCGCCCCGGGTTCCGGCGGATCTGGACCCCATCGTGCTCAAGGCGCTCGCGAAGGAGCCGGACGCGCGCTACCAGCACGCGCAGGACCTGCAGCGCGCGCTGGAGGGGTGGCTCGCGGCCCAGCCGCAGCCGTCGGGCACGGCGGACCTGGCCGTGTTCATGAAGGACCTGTACGCGGACCGGCTGTCCGACGAGGCCCGTTCCGGCGAGGTGCAGGTGACGGACGAGGAGGCTGGCGTGTCTCCGCGCTCGGAGCCGCCTGCCGCGCCGCGCCGTTCGGTGATGCGGCCCGCGATGGCGACGGGGCGCACGGAGCATGAGCCCACCACCACGCTGCGTCCGCCCCGGGCGAACAAGGCTGGAGGAAAGGCCGAGCCGCGCCGCGATGAAGGGGACGCGGAGGCCCGGGGGGCGGAAGGACGTCCTGAGCCGAGGGCCGAGCCGCGCGGAGTCGATACCCGGCCCGAGGGGCGAGGGGCGGAGGCCCGTGGCGAGGGGCGCAACGCGGAGCTGCTGCGCGAGGTCCGGGGTGCGGATGTTCGCGCCGAGGGCCGCAACGCGGACCTTCGTGGCGCTGACGCTCGCGCCGAAGGTCGCAATGCGGAGCCGCGTGGTTCGGACGCTCGCGCCGAGGGTCGCAACGCGGACCTTCGTGGCGCTGACGCTCGCGCCGAAGGTCGCAATGCGGAGCCGCGTGGTTCGGACGCTCGTGCCGAGGGCCGCAACGCGGAGCCTCGTGGTTCGGACGCTCGCGGCGAGGGCCGCAACGCGGACGCCCGTGGTGCGGAGCTTCGTTCGGAGAACCGTCACGCCGAGCCTCGTAACCCGGAAGGCCGCGCAGAGCTCCGGGGCGCCGATGCCCGCAGCCCGGATGTCCGTTCGGAGGGCCGCGGTGCCGACGCCCGGCCGGAGTCCCGACAGACGACGGGGGCGCGGCGGGCGCTGGAATCACCGCCCTCGCGCTCGATGCGGCCCGTTCGCCTGGAAGAGCCGTCCATCCCGACGGTGACCGTGGATGAAGGCCCCACGCTCGCCATGATGGATCCGCTCGGGCGCCTGGGGCCTTCCTCCGGATTCCAGGTGGAGGAGGACGCGCCCACGCTCGCCATGTTGGATCCGCTGGGCAAGCTGTCACTCCGCTTCCCCGCGGACGAGGACGAGGAGGCGCCCACGCTGGATCAGCGCCTGCTGACGGCCCGGTTGCAGGACGACGAAGACGACGCCACCCAGGACATGCGCTCCATCACCCGCGCGGAGGACGACGAGGGTCCCACGCAGGACATGCGCGCCGTGCCGCGCGCGGAGGTGCCCGCTTCGATTCGTTCGGGCGTGATGCCGTCGTCCGAGCATCGCCTGGCCCGCCTCCCGCCCGCGCCCCGCGCGACGGTCGAGGAGATGACCGCGTCCACGGCGCCGCGTTCCTCCTCCCGGGCCCCCATTCCGCCCGCCTGGGTCCCTCCGGAGCGCACGGCCACGCTCACCGAGCACTCCCTCGCGGCGCCGTCGAAGCGCCGGTGGTTCGTGTGGGGTGGGGCGGCGCTGGCGCTGCTGCTGCTGGGGCTGGGACTCTTCTGGGGCTCCGGGATGGCCGCGGACGGCGTGCGGGTGGAGTCCGAGCCCACGGGCGCGCGCGTGGTGTTCGAGGACCGCGTGCTGCCGGAGCGCACGCCGCTGGTGCTGCCCCCGGTGAAGCCCGGCCGCTACCGGCTCGTGGTGGTGAAGGAAGGCTACCGGGAGTTCCGCACGCAGATCGTGGTGCCGGACTCCGGGCCGCTCGTGGTGGGGCCGCTGAAGCTCGTGCCGATGACCCCCTCCGGGCGACCCGGTTCGGAGACCCCGCCCCCGGAGCCTCCCGCGACGCCTACGCCCACGCCCGAGGTCGGTCCTTCCGGCGAGGCGGATTCGCGCGCCCCGGACCCCGCGCCGCCGGACGCGAAGGAAGCGAAGGTGGCCGCCCCGGTCGCACGCGAGCCCGTCGTCGCGGCGGTGGCCACGGCGGTAACTCCTCCCGAGGCGCGCGAGGCGGCCCGGCCCGTGGATCGGGCCGCGTCGGTGAGCTTCGTGGTGACGCCGTGGGCGGAAGTGACGTGCAACGGGCGCAAGCTGGGCGAGACGCCGTTCCAGCCCGTGGAGCTGCGGGTGGGCACGTATGACTGCAAGTTCTCCAACCCCGAGCTGAAGCGCACCCTCACCCGCCGCATCGAGGTGCGCCCCATCGACCTCAACGTGGTGACGGTCAAGTTCGAGTAGGCGCGGCGGTGGACCCTTCCATGACGCTCGAAGCAGGAACCCACGTCGGCAAGTACGTCGTGCGCCGCAAGCTCGCTGAAGGGGGCATGGCGGAGATCTTCCTGTGCACCGCGCGCGGGCCGGAGGGCTTCGAGAAGGAAGTCGTCATCAAGCGCGTGCGCGCGTTCCTCGCGACCGACCCGGACTTCGTGCAGATGTTCATCGCCGAGGCGCGGCTGGCCTCGCGGCTCAACCACGCCAACGTGGTGCAGATCTTCGACTTCGACAAGCACGAGGACACCTACTACCTGGCGATGGAGTACGTGCGCGGCTGCTCGCTGTGGGAGCTGCGCAAGCGGAGCAAGGAGGCGATGACGCCGATGCCGCCCACGCTGGTGGCGCACATCGGCGCGGAGGTCGCGCGTGGGCTGCACTACGCCCACCGCCTGCGGGTGAACGGCGAACTGCTGCACCTGGTGCACCGCGACGTCACGCCCCACAACGTGCTCGTGTCCTACGACGGCGCGGTGAAGCTCACCGACTTCGGCATCGCGAAGGCGGGCAACAAGCTGACCAACCCCGGCGTGCTCAAGGGCAAGTTCGCGTACATGTCGCCGGAGCAGGCCCGGGGCGAAAGCGTCGATGTTCGCACCGACGTGTTCGCGCTGGGCGTGGTGCTGTGGGAGCTGCTCACCGGCGGGCGCCTGTTCCAGGGGGATTCGGAGATCGCCGTCCTGCGCGCGGTGCAGGAGAGCACCATCGTGCCGCCCGCGCGGCTCAACCCGGACGTGCCCCCGGACCTGGACGCCGCCATCTGCCGGGCGCTGGAGCGCGACCTGTCCAAGCGCTTCCAGACGGCGGGGGAGCTGGAGCGCGCCCTGGCCCAGTGCGTGCTGAACAAGGCCCGCTCGGTGGACGACACCGACGTGGGCGACTTCGTGCGCAGGCTGTTCCCGGTGGCCGCCAGCAACATGGCGCTGCCCGCGATGCCGGAGCGCACGGCCCTGGTGGATGGGGCGCTGCCTCCGCCCGGGTCGGAAGAGGCCCCCGCGCCCCGGGAGCCCACGGCGGTGATGTCGTCGCGTGGCCATGCGTCGGGCGCGATGCGGAGCCCTTCGCCGGATGAGGACCTGCACGGCACGACGCTGGTGCTGTCCCGCGACGGGCGCGCCTCGGACGCCGCGCAGGGACGCCCCCCGCCCTCCACGCCGTTGATGCCCCTGTCGTCCATGGACCGCGGCGGGGCACGCGAGCCGCTCGCGGCGCCGTCGGGCAAGCGCTCCGACTCGCGCGAGATCGCCGCCGCGTCCGGGGAAGCCTCGCAGGGAGGCCGCCGGGGCGTGGCGCAGGGGGATGGGCGCTTCGAACTGGTCGGGGGCAACCTGGGCAGGGAAGCGCGGGATGCCTCCCGGTCCGACATCGAGCCTCGCGAGGCGGACACCGTGTCCGTCACCGAACCGGGACCGCCCTCCGCGCCTGGCCGCAAGCGGGCCGTCTGGGCCGGGGCCGCCGCGCTGGGGCTCGTGGGCCTCCTGGGCGTCATCGCCGTGGCGCGCTCCACGTCGGGCACCCCCGACGCGGGGCAGGGGAGCCCCGCGTCCCTTCCAGCCGCGAACACCCCGCGGCCTCCCGTGGCGAAGGCCCCCGCCGAACCGTCCCAGGCGGCTTCGGCGCCGGACTCCGTCGAGGCGGAAATCGACGGGCAGCGGCGTGAAGCCGCCCTGGCCCCGCCTCCGTCCCCGGAGAAGAGCGTCCCCACTGGCTCGGCGACCCCCGGCCCCACCACCGCCGCCCCGGCTCCGCCCACGGAGGACCCGGCCAAGGCCCTGGGAACGCTCCAGGTCAGCGCCAATCCGTACGCGACGGTCTACCTGGGCTCGAAGCGGCTGGGAGATGTGCAGGGCCGCGCGTCCTACAAGGTGGCGCCCGGCACCTACAAGCTGACCTTCCAGCACCCCACGGGCGGCAGGACGTACACCGTCGTCGTCCCCGCCAACGGCACCGTGGCGCAGGAGTTCCGCGCCCCGAAGGGCCGCTGACCCGACCGCCTCCCCCTGCCTGACCGGTGGGGGTCGAGGCAGCCGGCCGCCGTTCTCCGCCCCAATCCATCACCCCCCGTGTGTTCAGCCTCCGGACCGGGCGTCGGACGGACGACGTCCGCCCGCACGCCTGCTCGTCGTTCTTGACGAATGACGCGCGAATCTGGCACCTATGCGGTCCATTCAGTAGCCTCTATTCAATGGAATCGATGGACCTGCTGGCGCCCGAGGAGCTCGAACGGATCGAGCGCGAAAACGCCGGGGGTCTGCCCGCGAACGCGATTTTGGAAATCTTCCGGCCCCGGGGCGTGAGGCTCTCGGAGGCGACGTTCCGGAAGTACGTCCAGGCGGGGCTCCTGCCTCGCAGCCGTCGCGTGGGCCGCAAGGGGAAGCACCAGGGCAGCCTGGGGCTCTACCCGGTGGAAGCGGTCCGCCGCATCAATGTCATCAAGAAGATGATGGCCGAGGGACACACCCTGGAGGACATCCGTCGCTCCTTCGTGTTCCACCGCAACCACATCGACCAGCTCCAGCGGGACCTGGCGGAGGTGCTGGACGGGTTCCAGGAGGAGCTGGGAGGACGGCCTGCGGGAGGAGAACGCAGGAGGTCACTCGAGGCCCAGTTGGCAACGCTCCGGCAACGGGCGCAGGATCTAGTCCGGGATGTCGCCCGGTTGGGCAGCGCCGTCACGGCGCGCGAAGACGAAACGCTCCGGTCGCAATAGGATGCCCCCCAGGGTCCTGTTGAACCGGGTAGACTCCACACATCTGGAGGAATCATGTCGGAAGTGAAGCAGCTGCAGGAGGGCGAAGGGGGAGGAGGCGAGGAGGAGCTGCCAGCGGAACGACGGCGCTCCAAGACCATGTCGCGCAAGGAGATGGCGCGCGACCTGCGCCGTCGCAGGCTCGCCGGCCAGTTGGACCCGGAGGAGGCGGAGACCCTCAAGCTCGTGGACGAGCAGCGGCCCCGCACCCGCGCGGACTGCATCAACGGCCCCCGGCCGTGTCTCTTCGTGTCCTGCAAGCACAACCTGTACCTGGACGTGAACCCGGAGACGGGCTCCATCAAGCTCAACTTCCCGGACAAGGAAATCACCGAGCTGGAGCACACCTGCGCCCTGGACGTGGCGGAGAAGGGTGGCATCACGCTCGAGGAGGTGGGGGAGATCATGAACCTCACCCGCGAGCGCATCCGTCAGGTGGAGACGCGCGGCCTGATGAAGCTGCGTGAAGCCGTGGACGAAGAGCCGCCCGTGTCTGCTCGCAAGCCCTGAAGTCGGGCCTGTGTGTCGTGTCGTCTCTGGGGTGACGTGTTGCGTTGACACCCCAGGGGGTGGTTGCTAGGACCCGCGCCACCCCCCACCGCATCCCGAGGCGCACACGTGCTGGCTCTCCTGAGCGTTTCCGACAAGCGCGGTCTGGTTCCCTTTGCCCAGGGCCTCGTCCGGCTGGGCTACCAGTTGCTGTCCACCGGCGGCACCCTGGAGGCCCTGAAGGCCGCCAGCATCCCCGCCACCCAGGTGTCCGAGCACACGCAGAGCCCCGAAATCCTTGGCGGCCGCGTGAAGACGCTCCACCCCCGCATCCACGGCGGCATCCTCGGCCGGCCCGACCTGGAGAGTGACAGGGCGGAGATGGCGGCGAACCGCATCGAGCCCATCTCGCTGGTGGTGGTGAACCTCTACCCGTTCCGCAAGACGGTGGCGTCGGGCGCGGCGGAGGACGACATCATCGAGAACATCGACATCGGCGGGCCGGCGATGGTCCGCGCGTCGGCGAAGAACTTCAAGCACGTGGCCGTGGTGGTGGACCCGGACGACTACGCGGCGGTGCTCGCGGAGATTGAGGGCCACAAGGCGGTGGGTGAGGAGACGCGCCGGCGGCTGATGCGCAAGGCGTTCGCGCACACGGCGGCCTACGACGCGTCCATCTCCGGGTGGCTGGCGGGCGAGGCCCAGGAGCCGTTCCCCCAGGAGCTGTCCCTGGCGTTCCAGAAGGTGCAGGGGCTGCGCTACGGGGAGAACCCGCACCAGCGCGGCGCCTTCTATCGCGAGTTCCAGACGCCCAAGGAGCCGTCGGTGGCGTTCGCGAAGGTGCTCCAGGGCAAGGAGCTCTCGTACAACAACATCCTGGACCTGGACGCGGCCCTGGGGCTCGTCCTGGAATTCCCGGAGAAGCCCTGCGCGGTGGTCATCAAGCACAACACCCCGTGCGGCGTGGCGGTGGACGACGTGTTGGAGAAGGCCTACCGCACCGCCCGGGCGGTGGATGAGACGTCCGCCTTCGGCGGCATCGTGGCCTTCAACCGCGAGGTGGACGAGGCCGTGGCCAGGGCTATGGCGGAGACCTTCCTGGAGGCGGTCATCGCGCCTTCGTATTCGGCGGCGGCGCTCCAGGTGCTCGCGACCAAGAAGAACCTGCGCCTGCTGGAGGCCGGCCCGGAGCTGGCGTCGCCCACGGCCCGGCCGCGTCCCCAGGTGGACGCCCGGAGCGTGTCGGGCGGCATGCTGCTGATGGACCGGGACGCGGTGGAGCCGCCGCTGGAGTGGAAGGTCGTCTCCAAGCGCGCCCCCACTCCCGAGGAGGAGCGGGCCCTGCGCTTCGCCTGGAAGGTGTGCAAGCACGTGAAGAGCAACGCCATCGTCTTCGCGGCCGGGCACCAGCTGCTCGCCCAGGGCGGCGGGCAGACGAACCGGGTGGACTCGGTCCGCATCGCGATGACGCGGGGCGGCGAGGCCCTCAAGGGCAGCGCGGTGGCTTCGGATGCCTTCTTCCCCTTCCGGGACGGGCTGGACGAGGCGGCCCGGGCGGGGGCGACGGCGGTCATCCAGCCGGGTGGGTCCGTTCGTGACGCGGAGGTGATTGCGGCCGCCGACGAACATGGGATGGCCATGGTGGTGACTGGAGTGCGACACTTCCGGCACTAACTTCATGCGCATCGTCTGTCAGAAATGCGCGGCGGCCTACGCGATCGACGATCGGTTGATCACGGCCAAGGGCGTCCGCGCGCAGTGTCCCCGTTGCCGGCACCTCCAGCTCGTGAAGCGGGAGGCGTCTGCCGCGTCGGTGACGGCGTCCCCTCCTGAAGGAGCGGCTCCCGCTGCTCCCGAGCCGAAGCGTCCTCCGGCCGCACCGGCGCCCCCCGTCACACGGGAGCCTCGAAGCAATCCGGCCGCCGCGAAGGCCCCGGATGCCTCGGACCTCTTCGGCGACCTGGGCTCCATGCCGGAGCTCGGGCCTCCCAGGGACGAGGATCCGTTCGCGGACCTGGGCCCGCCCACCGCCCGCGCGCCCGCGAGCCTCTCCGCGGATCCGTTCGCGGACCTGGGGCCGCCGGCGTCCTCGCCCTCCCGGAGCGAGCCGGCCGCGAAGTCCGCGCCGCCGCCCGCGCGCAAGGAGCCGGCCGCGAAGCCCGCTCCGCCGAAGCCCGCCGAGCCCGCGCCTCCGCTCGCGCTGCCGGCGGACCCGCTGCTCGACTTCCTGGGCCCTGCGCCGAGTGACCTCGGGCGGGATGGGGCTTCCCCGGTGCCTGCGAGCGCGTCCCCTTCCGGGGGCGTGTCGCTGGGTCGCATGTCCGTGCGCGCGCCGGCCGCCGTGCCCGCGAAGGCGGAGACGCACGCGAACTGCCGCTCGTGCGGCAAGGCGCTGGCGGACCCGTTCGACCAGGCCCTGGGCGTCTGTGACGACTGCCGGCAGCGTGACCCGATGGGGTCCTCCGAGGCCTCGGTGGTGGTGGCGCCCCAGGCGCTCGACACGTCCTCCGGGGGCGACCTCGAGCTGCCGATGATGAGCAACCTGGACCCCTCCAAAGCGTCGTCGGGGGGAAATCTGGACCTCGCGGGCGGCTCGCAGGCGTCGGGGGATGACCTGCGCCTCGCGGGCGCCACGGCGCTGTCGCCGGATGCCCGCATCAGCTCGGTGAAGCCCGCGCGGACCTCTCACATCACGGCCGCCCCGGTGCGGACCGCCCAGCGCGCGGGGGCCGGAGGCGGGTTGCGCTCCCTCGCCACGGGCCTGCTCGTGGTGGTGCTCCTGGGAGGCGGCGCCGCGGCTGGATACTTCCTGCTCTACAAGCCCCGGCAGGAAGAGGCCGCCCGGGCCGCCCTTCAGGTCGCTCCGACCGCCATCCCCCCGGCGGTGATGGCGGCGGTGAGCAACTGGAAGCTCCAGTTCCTGGAGTTGATGGGCACCAGCCAGGAGCACCTCGCGGCGGGACAGCAACAGCTCGCGAAGGACCAGCGCGTCGCGTACGCGGAGGCCGAGGAGTCCTTCCAGCAGGCGCTGCTGCTCGACCCGCGCAGCACCGACGCCATCGCCGGCTACGTGCAGGCGCTGGCGCTCGGCCGCGGTCCCGGCATGGACGACGCCACCTTCGAGGAGGCGCGTGACCTCATCCGGGCCGCCGAGGACATGGCGGGCAGGACGCCCGCGCTGCTCGTCGCGCACGCGAACCTGCTGCTGGCCCGCTCTCGCGTGGCGGGCACCCTGGAAGAGGCCTCCATCCTCGCGAAGGCGGTGCTGGCCCAGCCCACGGCGCTCGACGCGCACAAGGCGGAAGCGCACCTGGTGCTGGGCCGTGCCCAGGTGGCCACGTCGCGCGAGCTGGCCAACAAGGAGTTCGACGAAGCCCGCCAACTGGCGCCGGGCCTCAAGCGCGTGGACTACTACAGCGCGCTCGCCCACGAGCAGGCCGGTCAGTACGGGCTGGCGCTCAAGATGCTGAGCCGCCGGCTGGAGCTGGATCCGCAGGACTGGGACAGCCTGGAGGCGTCCGCCCGCATCTACGTGGAGGTCGGGGAGACGGGCCGCGCACGCAAGCTGTACGAGGACCGCGTGAAGGCGAACGCGGGGGACGTGCGTGCGTCCATCGCGCTGGCCGTGCTGCGCTACCAGGCGGAAGACGACGCGCGCCTGGCGGTGCGCGAGCTGCGGGCCCTGGCGAAGAACGTGTCGCGCTACGGGCCTCGGGAGGCCTCCGAAATCTGGGGACACCTGGCGGCGGCGGAGCGCACCGCGGGCAACGCCGACGGCGCGGTGAAGGCCGCGGACGAGGCCCTGAAGGTGATGAAGGACCTTCCGGAGGCCCACCTGCAGTTGTTCCTGGTGGCGCTCGCGCGCAAGGACGCGGCGAAGGCCCGGGGACACCTGAAGGGCTTCCAGGGCCGGTTGGAGGACTCCGCGCTGGAGCAGGTGTTGGTGGGCCGGGTGCTGCTGCTGGAGCAGAACGCGGTGGCGGCCCAGGAGCACTTCCTGAAGGCGGGCGTGCTGGATGATCGCCGCCTGGACTCGCAGCTGCTCGCGGGCGTGGCGGTGGCCAGCACGAAGCAGCGTGAGGAGGCCTTCCGCCTGTTCTTCGGCGTGCTGGAGGCGCGCAAGTGGGACCCGATGCGGCTCGCGCCGCGACCCGCGCTGACGCGCTTCTGGCTGCGGCCTGGCGACACGCTGGCCGGGGTGGAGGGCGTGGTGCAGGCCCTGAGCTCGCGTCCGGACGACGTGCAGCCCGTGCTGTACGAAGGACTCGTGCGCTACTACCAGGGCGACCTGCCGGGCGCGGATCGCCTGTTCCGCGCGGTGGTGGACACCGGCGTGAACAACGGCGGTGCGCTGGCCTACCGGTCGCTCATCGCGCTGGACGCGAAGTCCGCGCAGGCGCTCCCGCTCGCGGAGAAGGCGGTGGCGCTGGAGCGCAGCCTGCCGATGGCGCTCCTGTCGCTGGGGCTCGCGCAGGCGGAGGCCGGCGACGTGGAGCTGGCGAAGCGCACGGTGGGTTCGGTGCTGAGGTTGTCCCCGACGATGCTTTCGGCGCAGACCCACCTGGCGGAGCTGGAAATGGCCGCGCAGCCAGAGGTCGCGCGCGCGATGCTGCTGAAGGTCGTGGGGCTGGATCCCGCCTACTTCCCGGCGAAGGCGCTGCTGTTCAAGCTGGACAAGCGAGGTTGACGTGAAGGTCCTGTTGCTGGGGTCGGGCGGCCGTGAGCACGCGCTCGCGTGGAAGCTGGCCCAGAGTCCCCGCCTCTCCCGGCTCTTGTGTGGCCCGGGCAATCCCGGCACGGCGCGCTGGGGCACCAACGTGCCCCTGCAGGCGGACTCGCCGGAGGCCGTCGTGTCGCTGGCGCGCCGCGAGGGCGTGGACCTGGTGGTGGTGGGCCCGGAGGCGCCGCTGGTCGCGGGCGTCGCGGACGCGCTGGCGCAGGTGGACATCCCGTGCTTCGGCCCGGTGGCCGCGGCCGCGCGCATCGAAGGCTCCAAGGCCTTCGCCAAGGAGGTCATGGCGGAGGCGGGCGTGCCCACCGCGGCCTTCCGCGTCTTCACCGACGCGGCCCAGGCGGAGGCGTACGCCGTCCAGCAGGGCCGCATCGTGGTGAAGGCGGACGGGCTGGCGGCGGGCAAGGGCGTCATCGTCGCGCCGGATGCGCAGGCCGCGCGCGAGGCGGTGCGCGCGGTGGCGGCGCTGGGACGGGCCGGCCAGCAGATGGTGCTGGAGGAGCTGCTGGAGGGCGAGGAGGTCTCGCTGATGGCCCTGTGCGACGGCGAGCGCTACGTGCTCCTGCCGCTGTCGCAGGACCACAAGCGCGTGGGTGAGGGCGACACGGGCCCGAATACCGGCGGCATGGGCGCGTACTGCCCGGCGCCGTTCCTCTCCGCCGAACAACTGGCCCAGGTGGGCGAGCAGGTCATCGCGCCCACGCTGGCCGTGCTGCGCAAGCGGGGCACACCACTGCGCGGGGTGCTGTACGCGGGGCTGATGCTGACGGCCTCGGGGCCCAAGGTGCTGGAGTTCAACGCGCGCTTCGGGGACCCGGAGACGCAGGTCCTGATGATGCAGTTGGACGAGGACGTGCTGCCGCTCCTGGATGCCTGCGCGCGGGGCACGTTGGAGCCCCGGACGCTGGCGCAGAACTCCGGCTATTCGGTGGGCGTGGTGCTGGCGGCGGAGGGCTATCCGGAGACACCGAAGAAGGGCCAGCGCATCGAAGGCCTGGAGGCGGTGCCGTTCAACGCGCCGGTGTTCCTGGCGGGCGTGGCGAAGCAGGACGGCGCGCTGGTGACGGCGGGCGGGCGCGTGCTGACGGTGTGCGCGCGCGGCGAGGACCTGGCCAAGGCGCGGGAGCGGGCCCTGGCGTCAGCGGAGATGGTGCGCTTCGAAGGCAAGCACTTCCGCCGCGACATTGGCGTGAGAGGGCTTCGGACGCGGCCGTGAAGCTGCTGGCGCGCTACCTGCTCAAGGAGCTGCTCGTCCCCCTGGGTGTGTGGGTGGCGTTCATGTTCCTCTTGCTGTTCGTCATGCAGTTCCTGCGAGGCACGGACGTGCTGCTGGGCTCGGCGGTGACGCTGAGCGACCTGGGCCGGCTCGTCGCGTACCTGGCGCCGCACTTCCTGGTGATGGCGCTGCCCATCGCGTTCCTCCTGGCCATCCTGCTGGGACTGGGACGGCTGGGGGAGGACCGGGAACTCACGTCGCTCCAGGCGCTGGGCATCAGCCCGCTCCAACTGCTGGCGGCGCCCCTGGGCGTAGGCCTGGCGCTGAGCGCGTTCATGGTGCTGCTCACGTCCACGGTGGAGCCCTGGGGGCTCACGGGCGTGAAGGAGCTGGTGGGCGAGGTCATCCAGAAGAACGTCGCGGGCGACGTGAAGTCCGGCGTCTTCTACGAGGACCTGAGCGACCTCACGCTGTACGCGCAGAAGGTGGCGCCCAACGGGGGCGGGTGGACGAACGTGCTGTTGCACGACGACCGCGACCCCAGCTCGCCGCTGCTGGTGCTGGCGCACCGGGGCCGGGTGGGCACGTCGGAGCGGGGCGAGGCGCTGACCATCGAATTGCAGGAGGGCGAAGTGCACCGCGCCAACAACGCCTCGGTCGACGCGAGCGTCGTCGCCTTCGAGAAGGCGCAGATCAACGTGGGGTTGGGCGGTTCGCTGTCGCGGCGCAACCGGTTCCGTTCGCCCAAGGAGGAGCTGACGCCGGTGGAGTTGCTGGCGGCGGCGAAGGACGCGGAGGAGCGCAAGGATGACCCGCGGCCGTTCCTGATGGCGCTGCACAGCCGGTTGGGCAACGCGGTGGCGCCGGTGGCGTTCGCGCTGCTGGCCACACCGCTGGCCATCGGCCGCAGGCAGGCGGGCCGCGCCTGGGGCTACCTGCTGACGCTGGGGGGCTACGTCCTCTACTACCTGATGAGCCGCGCGTTCGAGCAGATGGGCCAGAAGGGCCAACTGCCGGTGCTCGTCGCGGGGCAGCTCGCCAACGTGCTGTTCATGGTGGTGGGCGCGGTGGCGCTGTACCGGGTGACGCGCTCCGGAACGGTGCGATGAAGGGCCTGCTGTTCGGCTACGTGGTGCGCGCGTACGTGCGCAACACGCTGGGCATCCTGGCCGGTGTGGTGGCGGTGTTCCTGGTGGTGGACTTCGTGGACCGCGCGAAGGCCTACGGGGGCGAGGGCTGGGTGTGGGACGTGCTCAAGCTCTACGGCTACAAGGCGCTGGTGACGGTGCAGCAACTGGGGCCGGCGGCGCTGCTGCTGGCGGCGGGCACGACGGTGTCGGCGCTGCGCAAGAAGGGCGAGGTGACGGCGCTCCGGGCGCTCACCTTCGGCCCTGCGGCGCTCTACCTGCCGGTGGGCCTGTGCGCGCTGGTGGCGTGTCTGGGGCTGGTGCTCTTCGATGAGACGGTGGCCGCTCGGGCGGGCCGGCGCGTGGATGAAATCACCACGCAGCGCTTCAACAAGTGGGGGGACTGGCGCCTCTACTACACGCCGAAGCAGTGGTTCCGGCGGGGCGACAACATCTTCTTCCTGCGGGGCGGTGACGCGCAGGAGGGCTTCCAGAACGTCTCCATCTTCACGTTGACGCCGGAGTTCAAGCTGCGGCGGCGCGTGGACGCGGGGCGGATGCGCTCGCTGGAAGCCAACCGCTGGGAGCTGACAGACGTGGTGGAGCGCACCTTCAC
This sequence comes from Corallococcus sp. bb12-1, assembly GCF_026626765.1. NCBI lineage: Bacteria > Pseudomonadati > Myxococcota > Myxococcia > Myxococcales > Myxococcaceae > Corallococcus > Corallococcus sp. bb12-1. The sequence continues at coordinate 81,257 of NZ_JAPNJZ010000025.1, forward strand.
GGACGACGGGCGCACGACGGTCCAGCAGCAGCCGAGCGCCGAGTACGAGCTGGGCGTGGGCGCGACGACGTTCCGCATCCGTCCGGGCCGGCCGGAGCAGATGCGGCTGGGCGAATTGAAGGATCAGATCGCCGCGCGCGCGGAGGTGGGCCTGGCGACGCGGGGCTTCCAGCTCGCGTGGCACAACCGTTTCGCCTACGCGCTGTCGGGACTGCCCGCGGCGCTGCTGGCGGTGGGGCTCGCGCTGCGCACGAACCGGCGGGGACACCTGACGGCGGCCGTGGTGGAGGGCCTGCTCATCGCCGTGGCGATGTGGGGCCTGATGGTGGTGTCGCGCACGCTCGTGCTCACCGAACGGTTGGCGCCCTCCGTGGCGGCCTGGATGCCGACGGCGTTGTTGACCCTGGCGGCGGGCGCCCTGTGGCTGCGCCGTGAGGGCCTGCTGCACCTGCCGCGAAGGCGGAACGCGGCGAAGTAGCAGCACGCGGTCGGTAGGGGCTCAACCGCGAAGGAGCCGGCGCGTGTGCCGGGCGAGCTGTCCTTCCTCGTCACTGGGAAGCACCCGCACCGGACACACGGAGGCCTGTGATGAGATGACCTCCGCGCCCTCGTCATTGCGCCGCGCATCGAGCGTGATGCCCAGGTGGCCGAGCGTCGCGCAGACGCGCTGGCGCACGGAGGCACTGTTCTCCCCGATGCCCCCCGTGAACACGAGCAGGTCCAGGCCCCCGAGCACCGCCGCGTAGGCCCCCACCGTCTTGGCGATGCTCCGGGTGAAGACCTCCACCGCGAGCGTCGCCGCCGCGTCACCCGCCGCCGCGTCGCGCGTGAGCGCCTGCATGTCGCTGGTCCCCTCCGACAGTCCCCGGAGCCCGGCGTCGTGGTTCACCATCGCTTCGAGCCCCTCCGCGTCCAGCCCGCCCGTGCGCAGCAGGTACACGAGCACGCCCGGATCCAGGTCGCCCGTGCGGGTGCCCATGGGAATGCCCCCCGTGGGGGTGAAGCCCATCGACGTGTCGACGGAGCGCCCCTGTTCAAGGGCCACGAGGCTCGCCCCATTGCCCAGGTGGGCCACCACCGTGCGCGCCGGCACCGAGGGGGCCAGCCGCGCGACGATGGATTCATACGACAGGCCATGGAAGCCATACCGCTGCACGCCCTGGTCGCGCACGGCCCGGGGCAGGGCCAGGGTCGAGGCAACTGGGGGCAGGGTGGCGTGGAAGGCCGTGTCGAAGCACGCGAACTGCGGCACGCCGGGGTAGCGCGCCTGCGCGGCCCGGATGAGCGCGAGCGCCGGGGGGATGTGCAGCGGCGCGAAGTGCGTGGCGTCCTCCAGTGTCTTCAACACCTCCGGGGTCAGGGCCTGGTGCTGGCGCAGCCGGGGACCGCCGTGCACCACCCGGTGCCCGATGGCGCGGGGCTGTCCACCACCGGCCTCCTCCAGATGTCGCACGGCCTCGCGGAAGGCGTCCTCCTGCGACGGATGCCGCACGTCCACGGCGCGCACCTGCCGGCCCTCGCCATCCTTCAGGACGAGCCGGCCCTCTTCCGCGCCGATGTGATTGGCGCTGCCCTTGAACCGCACGGTCTCCTGGCCCGAGTGCTCGACGTAGAGCCCGAACTTCAGTGACGACGAGCCGCTGTTGATGACCAGCACCGCGCCGGAATCCCTCATCGCGCGGTCCACTTCCAGTCGCGGACCTCCGGCATGTCCTCGCCGTGTTCCGACACGTAGAGCTTGTGCTGCTGGCGCACCTCGGAGAAGCGCTGCTCCGCGTCGTCCCGCCGGTGGCGTGCGGCGGGCGAGTGCCGGATGGCCGCCAGCGCCAGCGTGAAGCGGTCCATGTCGTTGAGCACGGTCATGTCGAAGGGGGTCGTCGTGGTGCCCTCCTCCTTGTAGCCGTGCACGTGGATGTTGGCGTGGTTGGCCCGGTTGTACGTGAGCTTGTGCACGAGCGTCGGGTAGCCGTGGAACGCGAAGATGACGGGCTTGTCCGTGGTGAACAGGCGGTTGAAGTCCTCCTCGTTCAGCCCGTGCGGGTGGCTGCTCACCGGCGCGAGCGTGAAGACATCCACCACGTTGACGACGCGCACCTTCAACTCCGGCGCCCACGCGCGCAGGAGCGTCACCGCGGCCATCGTCTCCAGGGTGGGCACGTCGCCCGCGCAGGCCATCACCACGTCGGGGTCGCCGCCATCATTGCCAGCCCAGTCCCACGCGCCGATGCCCGCCGAGCAGTGGCGCACGGCGCTCTCCATGTCCATCCACACGGGCGCCAGTTGCTTGCCCGCGATGATGAGGTTCACGTAGTTCTTCGAGCGCAGACAGTGGTCCGCCACGGACAGGAGCGTGTTCGCGTCCGGTGGCAGGTAGATGCGCACCGTGTCCGCCTTCTTGTTGGCCACGTGGTCGATGAAGCCCGGGTCCTGGTGGGAGAACCCGTTGTGGTCCTGCCGCCACACGTGCGAGCTGAGCAGGTAGTTCAGCGACGCGATGGGCTTGCGCCAGGGCAGCTCCTTCGCGGATTTGATCCACTTGGCGTGCTGGTTGAACATCGAATCGATGATGTGGATGAACGCCTCGTAGCAACTGAAGAAGCCGTGGCGTCCGGTGAGCAGGTAGCCCTCCAGCCACCCCTGGCAGAGGTGTTCGCTCAGCACTTCCATCACCCGTCCGTCGGCGGAGAGGTTCTCGTCCGTGGGCTCCTGCTTCGCGTCCCAGGCCTTGCCGCTGACCGTGTAGACATCCTGGAGCCGGTTGGAGGCGTTCTCGTCCGGCGCGAACATGCGGAAGTTGCGCGTGTCCAGGTTGTTGCGCATCACGTCCCGCAGGTAGCCGCCCAGCACCTTCGTGGCGCTGACCTCCTTCGAGCCGGGAGTGCCCGGGTCGATGGCGTAGTCGCGGAAGCCCGGCAGCACGAGCGGCACGAGCAACTGGCCGCCGTTGGAGTGGACGTTGACGCCCATGCGCAGGCGCCCCTTGGGGGCGATGTCCGCCAGCTCCTCGCGGAAGGTGCCCTGGGCGTCGAAGAGCTCACGGGGCCGGTAGCTGTGGAGCCACGCTTCAAGGATTTTCAGGTGCGCGGGGTTGGTGCGCACCTCCTCCAGGGGAACCTGATGGGCGCGCCAGGTGCCTTCCACCGGCTTGCCATCCACCTCATGCGGGCCGGTCCACCCCTTGGGGGTGCGCAGCACGAGCATGGGCCAGCGGGGGCGGGTGGGGTCGTTGTTCTCCCGTGCCTGGCGTTGGATGCGGAGGATTTCGGCGTAGAGCAGGTCGAGGAGCGCCGCCATCTCCTGGTGCATCGTCTTCGGGTCGTCGCCCTCCAGGAAGAAGGGCTGGTAGCCGTAGCCCCGGAAGAGGGCTTCCAGTTCGTCCGCGTCGATGCGGGCGAGCACCGTGGGGTTGGCGATCTTGTACCCGTTGAGGTGCAGGATGGGCAGCACGACGCCGTCGGTGATGGGATTGATGAACTTGTTGGAGTGCCAGCTCGCGGCGAGCGCGCCCGTCTCCGCCTCGCCGTCGCCGACGACGCAGGGGACGATGAGGTCCGGGTTGTCGAAGACGGCGCCGTACGCGTGGAGCAGGGAGTAGCCCAGCTCACCGCCCTCGCTGATGGAGCCGGGGACTTCGGGCGCGTCGTGGCTGGGGACGCCGTAGGGCCAGGAGAACTGGCGGAACAGGCGCTTCATGCCGTCGCGGTTGCGCTCGATGTTGGGATACAGCTCCGTGTAGGAGCCTTCGAGGAACGTGTTGGCGATGATGCCGGGCGCGCCATGGCCGGGACCAATCAGATACATCATGTTGGCCCGGTGCCGCCGGATGATGCGGTTCAGGTGCACGTAGATGAAGTTGAGGCCCGGCGTGGTACCGAAGTGCCCGAGCAGCCGGGGCTTGATGTCCTCCACCGTGAGGGGGCGCTCCAGGAGCGGGTTGTCCTTCAGGTAGATCTGCCCGACGGAGAGGTAGTTCGCCGCGCGCCAGTAGGCGTCGATCTTCTCCAGTTCGGCTTCGCTCAGCGGACCCGGCATCGGTGTCATCCCCTGCGGAAGAAGGCTCCTCCCGCATCCTTGGGGGACCAGACTCCAGCCGATCCTTGTCGTGCAATGCCCCTGACGCGAAACGTCGCGCCGGTCGTCCTTCCGACCGGGGACTGTGTCAGCGCAATGACAGTCGCATGACGTGACGCCGGGTTCCGGCCCGCTCGACCTCAGTGGGTCGCGGTGACGTCGGACATGTTCACCGGGGTGGTGACGCGCTTCACCTTGGGGAAGAACAGTCCCGCGGCGAACGCGGCGACGGCCGCCGCGCAGATGATCCAGAAGTTGATGGAGAGGCCGGTGCTCAGCGCCCCGCTGAGCGTCTCCAGCATGGCGGGCGGCAGGCCGCGTCCGTGCTCGGGTCCGAGCAGCTCGTTGGCGGCGCTCACCGGTACGCTCGGGTCCTTCATCAGGTGTGTCACCAGCACGCCGCCCATCAACCCCACGCCCAGCGCCCCTCCAATGGTGCGGAAGAACATGTTGCTGGCCGTGGCCACGCCGCGCAGCTCCCAGCCCACGCTCGTCTGGACCGCGATGAGCAGCGCCGTGGACGTGAAGCCCATGCCGATGCCGAACAGCCCCATCGCGATCTGCGGCACCAGCAGGGACGCTCCCGGCTTGAGCAGGAGCGCCATCAGCCCCGTGCCCACCACGGACAGGCCCAGGCCTCCGATGATGAGCGGCCGGAAGCCGGTGCGAAGCATCAGCTTGCCCGCGACCAGGCTCGCCAGCGGCCAGCCGACGATCATCGGGGTGATCATCCCGCCCGCCATGGTGGCCGAACCCCCGAGCACGCCCTGCACGTACAGCGGGACGTAGGTGGTGGCGCCGAACATGGCGGCGGAGAAGAGCGCGCCCGCCATGGAGGAGATGGCGATGGCGGGAATCTTGAAGAGGGTCATCGGGATGACGGGCTCGGGAGCGCGCAGCTCCACGAACACGAACGCCGCGAGCAGCACGGCGGCGACGGGCAGGGCGAGCAGCGTGCGGCCGGTTCCCTGCACGCCGAACAACAGGGCCACCACGCCCGCGGACAGGAGCGCCGCGCCCGCGTAGTCGAGCCGGGCGGCCACCTTCCGCTTCAACTCCTCCTGGAAGAAGACGACGAGCAGCGCCATGACGCCCACGCCGATGGGGATGTTGATGAAGAAGACCCAGTGCCAGGTGAGGTACTTCACGATGAGCCCCCCGGTGAGTGGCCCCGCGAGCCCGGCGATGCCCCACACTGCGCTGAATGCCCCCTGGACCTTCGCGCGCTGCTCCAGCGTGTAGATGTCCCCGATGATGGTGAGCGCGATGGGCTGCATGGCCCCGGCGCCCAGTCCCTGGAGGACGCGGAAGGCGATGAGCATGCTCATCGACGTGGACAGGCCGCTGGCGATGGAGCCCACGAGGAACAGTCCCGTGCCGAAGAGCAGCACCGGCTTGCGACCGTAGAGGTCCGCGAGCTTCCCGTAGATGGGCACGGTGATGGTGGACGACAGCATGTACGCGGTGAAGACCCACGCGTAGCTCTGGATGCCGCCCAGGTCGCTGACCACCGTGGGCATGGCGGTGGAGACGACGGTCATCTCCAGCGCGGCCATGAACAGGCACAACGCCAGAGCGAGGGTGGTGAACGGTCGGTGGGTGGCGCGCATGAGGGGAGGTTCGGGCCCTGGGGAAGGGGTCCTGAGTAACGGGTGCCCGTCCGCGTCGCCAGGGTCAAGCGCGTCAGCACGATTCCGAGCGCCGATGCCCCGGATTCCGGGGGCTGTCCGGGAGGAGGGGAAGCTCAGCGGTGGGTGAGGTAGGGTCCAGCCGCCTCGGGATGCCGGGGCGCACGATGAGCACGGATTCTCAGACGGTCGAAGGTGGGCGTTGGCGGACCGCGGTCGCCGCGGTGCTGGGGCTCTACGCAGTGGGGCTGGTGCTGGCGGAGGCCGTGCTCCAGGCGGGCGCAATCCTGGCCACGGCGCTCGCGCTGACACTGGCGGTGACGAAGCGCCTGCGGCTTGAGAAGGATGTCCGGGCCTTCGTGGTGGCGAGCGTCGCGCTGTGCGGGTGGCAGTTGTTGTCCCCGGCACTGGCGCTGCTGACGGGCGCGGCGGCGAAGTGGCCCCGGGGTGCGAGGTACGGGCAGGCGCTGGACACGGTGGCGGCGGCGGCGGTGGCGTGCATCGGGACGCTGGGCGTGCCGTGGTTGCTGCTGGGCGGCATCATCGCGGGTGGGTGGTTGCTGGCGGCGGGGCTGGGTTTCTTCCAGCACCGGGTGCGCTGGCCGTGGGAGCCGCCCGCGTTCCTGAAGCTGAACCTGTCGCGGCTGCATGAGAACTTCGGCACGGAGGAGTCCCCCCGGTTCGCGGCGGGAGGGTTCTTCTTCCACCGGTTGCGGTTCGCGCACGGGGCCATCGCGGTGCTGGGGCCGGCGCTGGCGGTGCTCGGGCGCTCCAAGGTGACGCGGCAGCGGGTGCTGGCGGGGGCGGTGGTGCTGGGGCTGCTGCTGTCCATCTACGGCGCGTTCGCGAGGGCGGCGCTGGGAGCGGCGCTGGGCGTTTGCGTGCTGGCGCTGTTGCTCCTGCTGCGGGGAACGCCCCGGAAGGCGGGGCTCGGGGTGGCGGTGGCGCTGGTCGTGCTGGTGCTGCTGACGCCCGCGTGGCGGGAGCGGTTCGCCAAGGCGGTGGACAACCTCTTCGGAAGCGGGGAGCGCTCGTTGGCGATGTCGGTGGGCTGGCGTCTGGTGCAGGAGCGCCCGTGGCTGGGCGTGGGCTTCGGCAATCACAAACCCGCGGCGCTGGCGACGCAGGCCCAGACGGGCATCACGGACCTGCTGGCCACGGACTCCCACAACATCTGGCTGACGGCCTGGGCGGAGACGGGGCTCGTGGGCCTTCTGTTGCTGGCGGCGATGCACGGCCTGCTGGCGCGGGCGCTGGTGCGAAGGCACCGCCAGGGCTCCATCGTGGCGACGGGCGCGCTGCTGTCATTCGTCGGCTTCCACGTCCTGGCCCTGGTGCACTACCTGCCGTTCCACCCGAGCGTGCATCTGTCGTTCATGTTCGTGTGGGGTCTGGGGTTGTGTGGGGAGGGCGTGTCAGGGGAGAGGGGGATCCCATTCCATTCTCCTGAGCGTCAGGGGCGTTTCGGTCGTGATGGTTCCCAGGATCCTCCTCAGGGCTCCTGAATCACTGCCCCCCAGGGTGAAGCCCATCATGACCAAAGGCTCGTCGCGAGGAACGACATCGCAGACCATGGCCGCATCCTGCCTCAGGTACAGCTCGCAGTAGCGCCCGGTGAGGACCGGTCGGGCGAACCCAAGGCCGTCCATCACCGGAGTGAGGTACGAGAGGACTTCTGGTTCGTTGCATCTGAAGAGGGCCGTGCAGCGCTGCTTCATCAGACCAATCCGGAAGCTCAAGAGCGCTCCATAGGCCAATTGTTCGCGGAAGGTCTCGAACTGGTCATAACGCTCATAGCCCTCCGCAGGCCGCCTCGTCACTCGTGCATCCCCACGTGCTGGCAGATCGAGATCAAAGAAGAAATGCAGGGGCATGTACTTATCGGGATCGTGTCCGATGAACAGGAACTGGGAATCAGGCTCGATCAGGCCCTCGGCATAGCTGGTGAGCACGCGCCGCGCGGAGAAGTCCAGTCGTTGGAAGGCCAGAGGCCCCATGTTCCGACCCATGCGGCTCAGGAACCAGCGATAGCACGGGGGCAGGGGGCGGCCCGCCAGTTCCTCGATCTGGGCAATCTCTTCGGAGGGACTGCCTTGCCACTGTTCCGCAAGCTTTGGGACAACCTTCAGGAGGAATTCCTCTAGTTCTGACTCTAGTCCTGGTGTTGGCATTGTGCCTCCTTATCGCCGGGGCAGAGCATCGCCGGTAAGATGAGTTCGCAGGTTCTGCACGGCGGGACGGTCTCGCCGTTTCTGAATCGCTCCGTCTTCACCGTGTTTGTCCTTGCATCCAGGAATTGGATGGGTGCTGCCGTTTCGGTTCCCTCCGTGTGGAACCACCGCTCGGTGAGCGCACCCGGGTAGGCGCCGTTGTCCCAGACGAGAACAATTGCTTTCTGGGCAGCACAGGCCCCCGGAGGGTACGCAGCAGGAAAGTCAGGGACTTTGAACCGGCTTTCGAAGCTGTCTTTGAAGCGTTTCTCCGCAACGAGCCAGATTTCCTCCACTTCCGACGAGCTGTCGAAACGTTCCAGAAAACGCTTGCGAATCCGACTTTCTGAGTCGTCTGACGCCTTTGTGTTCGCCTCTCTTTCCTCCTTGGCTTTCTTGCCAAGGAGATCCCCGAGGGAGAGCGAGCCTGGATGTGACCGCCATGGGGCTTTGAGTCGACTCACCGCCTCTTGGAACTCCGTGAGCGTCACGGACGAGTGGTCCGCATATTTCTTCTTGCCGCATCGGCACTGCACCACGCCGAGCATCCGCGCCAGGCGATATCCCTTCTCCTTGAGGACAGCCTCAAGCATCGAGGCCAGTTGCGCCGCGTCGGTCTTCGTCTGTTCCGTTTCTTCCAGAGGGCCATGGGGTTCATGGGCGGCATTCAGGGGGCAGACCTCTTCTCCCGTGACGGCCGTGACGAACCCACTCTCCTGGATCACGCCCATCAGCGTCGCCGCGTTGGAGGGAGTGCCGCTCGGCCCTCCGTTATTGAGCATGGGATCGCCGAGCAGTTGGACGTTCTTTCCTTCGATCTTCACGTCCATGGAGCCCGGACCCACGAAGCTCGTGGGTCCTTCTACGTTGGCGGAGACGAGTCCACCGCCGGTTCCCTTGCTGGCCACGTCACCCATGGAGCCGAAGGTGGCGCCCTGGATCGCCACCTTCTTGCCCTCAATGGTCACGTTCTTGGAGTATTTCTTGGGGTCCTGCCCGCTCTTGCCAATGTTGGGCAACGGGACGGGAACAAAGGGCGCTGGAGGCCCCGGCATCTTGCACATGTTGGGCAGCGTCGCGGCGGCGACCCCGCTGGAAGCTTCTGTCACCGGGGTCTTCGGGGCATTCACTGAAACGCTCGGCATGGGAGTGCCTCCTTACGAGAGCCGCGGAGCTTGCAGGAGCATCGCCCCACGCAGCCCGCCATCTGAACCTGCGAGCACCATGGCCCGGGGGCCTGGCGCGTAGCCCCGGGCGAACGACCGTACCGCCAGGACACCTCCGAGCGCTCCGAACGCCGCGCCTACGTCGCCCCATGAACCGCTCGGGGCAGTGTACCCGGTCGACTTCCACACCGAAGGCGTCCGCAGCGCGACGAAGCCCCATTCCTCGCTGCGATACCGCTCGCCGTTGATGTCCATGCACAGGGAATCAACAGCCTCTCGTGGAAGGTCGAGCCCCGCGACGGCGCCCTGGACGGCCTGGGTCATTCCGGCGCCGAACGAGCCCGTGGGACTGTCGCGCAATTGGACCTCCTGTGCCGTACGCACGCCCCGGACGGTGGCCAATGGAGGCAGGCGCAAGCGACGGCGCAGCCCGGCGCTCATCAGGGCAAGACATCCAGCTCCCTCTCCAGGAACGAAGCCGCCGCGAATCCCCTGCTGTGCGAAACGGCGCCTCTGCTCCAGCCAACCGAACGTCTCTGCGTGCAGGTAGCTGTCGACACCCACGACCAGGAACACGTGCTCCCGCCCTGAGGAGCATTCCCGCTGTGCCTGCTCCACGGCCCGGATTGCCCCTGCGTGACCGCGTCCCGCGAGTTCGACGCGAGGGCTGGAGGTCTTCGACTGGAAGCGCGCTGTGAGGGTGCGGATCAACCAGCCCGCGTCGTCCTCGGAGAAACCCGGTCGGTTCTCTGGCAGGGCGAGCAACAGGCGAAGGCTGTTGCCTTGAAACACCCCATGACCGAGCTTGCTCTCGACTTCCTCGAGAACACTTTCGAGCATCGGCACGATGCGCTCCCGGCCTTCGAGCTTTGGCTCGAGCAAGCCATCGGCGGCAACCACCACCGGTTCGCCACGCGCGTCAATGAAGGGATACTCGGCGTATCGCGAGATGCGGGCGCGCACAGCCGCCGCACTGCTCTCCGCGGAGTATCCGACGGGTGTCCGTGCGCCCACGGCCACCACCTCGACCTCGGCGCTCATGTCGCACCTCTCAGCTCGACGATCTCCGTTTCATCGAGGTAGTCCGCCTCCGGCGTGGGGACTCGGAGCGCGCTTTGCCACACCAGTGAGAGCCGTCTGTCCTCAGGCTCCAAGAGAACCGTCGTCATCCGCGAACCGTGCTGCTCGCGTCTTGAGCCGAAGCGGGTGGTGAACCCGAGCGAGACGTGTGGAAGTTCGAAGCGCAGGGCGCCTTCAGGGGTCATGTTCAGCAGTTCGACCCGTTCTCCTCCGACGAGCGCTCTTTCGGGCCGCTGGTCGGAGGGGGAACTCAGCGCGAAGGCTGGGTCGAAGTCATCCGGGAGCAAAGGCTTCTTCGTCTGTTCCCACTGGGCATCATACGTCCCCGCGAGCTTGCGGCGGGGCATCCAGGAGGCATCAATCGGACCGAACCCCGCGGGTCTGGGGGCCGAGGGCGCGTCGTCTGGGTACTCAATGGCGTGAGCCGGCTTTCCCTCCAGATGGGCGGCGCGTACCGCGAAGCCGCGTCCGAGCGGGTTGCGCTCATCGAAGCGATGCTTGCTGGGGTCGGGGTCACACAGATCGCTGCCACCCAATGCGAGTTCGTATCGAATCGGTCGGGAGATGAACGGTTGTGGGCGGGTCATGCTCACGCTGAACAGCCCCCGCTCGTAGGTTCGTTCGCCGTGGACGAGCAATTCCTTCTGCAGTCGAGCGAGGCGGAGCAAAACCCGTACGGTCGGCGCAGGCTTTCCGTGAGGCGCGTGCGCATGCGCAACGACAAGCACATCCGTTCCTGGCTTCACGGCGAGAAGATCGGAGTCGTAGCGCAGGCTGGAGCGGCCTGGCTCGCTGAAGTACTCCGGCATCAGCACAGGCGCGGTCTGCTTGTCCGCCAGCCGAAGCCGCCCTCCAGCGCTGATGTCAAATGTCGCCCTGATCGCGACGAGCCACCAATGCACCCCGTACTTGTCACGAGTCCAGTTTCGTTCTGCCGCGTAGGCCGTTCGGTTCTTCAGCGCCCACATGGAGTGAGGTTAGAGAAGCGTCGAAGATCATGTCAATCCGAGGCGTACCTGACTCGGTGACCCTTCCATACGTCGAGTGATTGCCTCGGGATGAACTCCCTGGGCGCGCGTGCGACACTCCCCGGATGGAAATGAACGCGGCCCCCCAGGTCACCGAAATCGGTCCTCGCGATACGGGCTTGCAGGCTGCCTTCTGCGACTTCATACCCCAGGTGTTCGGCCGCGCTGACTTCAGGCGCTGGTGTCAGTGGGGGGAGTGGACCGACGACTACCGGGGCTTCGCGGTGTTGGAAGAAGGCCGCGTAGTCGCCAATACAGCGGTGATGCGGATGCGGCTGCTCGTGGAGGGGCGCGAGGTGGAGGCCTGGCAGCTTGGCGCCGTGGGGTGTGTGCCGTCACATCGCGGACGGGGACTGTCCCAGGTGGTGATGAACGCCACGCTGGACGCGTGCGGTGACGCGCCCATGTTGCTGTTCGCCAATCCCAGGGTGCTCCAGTACTATCCTCGCTTCGGCTTCCAGCCCTGCAAGCAGACGCTGTTCGCCGCTGCGTATGAGGCCCGGCCCGAAGGGCCTCTCGCGCCCCGGCTCGACCTGGAGAACGCGACGGTGCGCGCGGGCCTGTCCGCGCTCTCCAGCGAAGGGCTTCCAGTGACGGAGCGCTTCGGCGCACGCGGGTACTCGACCGCCGCGAGCTGGCATATGGCCAATGGGTTCGCGCGGCCCTTGTTGCGCCTGGGGGACGACGCGTGGATCTCCGCCGGCGTGGAGGGCGACACGCTGTACATCGATGACATCTTCGCCCGGGAGCCCTTCGACCTGCGCGCCTGGGTACCCCGGCTGATCGATCGCCCCATCCGTACCGTTCATTTTGGCTTCACCCCGGAGCGCTGGTGGCCGGAGGCGGCGGAGGCCGGCGAGGACCAGGAAGCCTTCTTGTTCGTGCGCGGACTGTCCCTGTCACACGAACCCCACGGCTTTCCCGTACTCGCGCGCACCTGACACGGCGGCCCGTTCCCGCGGTGCTGGGATATTGCGGCGTCGCGGTTCGCCCTGCCGCATGTCGACACTGCCGCGACGCGTGTAACGCACCAGGTAGGTCTTGGGATACCCACGCGCTGGGTGCTGTTATTGCCCGTCGCACAACATCGCTCCACATTCAAAGACATACCAATACGTTTCATCCATTTGTCACGTCATGTTTGTGAGCAATTGGGTTGAATCTTGACGTACTAGGAATAGACGCGTACCCAGTCATTCACTGACTGGAGGCCGTCATGCGCTTCACCCGCTATTGCCGCTCCATCCTGTTCACTCCAGGGCTCTCCGTGGATCGCTTCGAGCGAGGGCAGCAATCCGGCGCGGACATCAGCCTGGTGGACCTGGAGGACTCCGTGGCGGCGGCCCACAAGGACGCGGCCCGCCAGCACGCGGAGGCCTTCTTCCTGACGCCCCGCGTGGGGGAGAGCCGCCGCGCGGTGCGCATCAACTCGGTGACGCGCCCCGAGGGCTTGCGCGACCTGCTGGCCCTGCGTGAGTACGCGGTGAAGCCCGACGCGATCCTGATCCCCAAGGTGGAATCGCCGCGCGACCTGGAGATCGTCGAACAGGCGCTGGGCTCCGAGTGCGCGCATGTGGATCTGCTGGCGCTGGTGGAGACGCCGCGCGGCGTGGAGAACCTCAACGCCATCGTGTTCGCGACGCCCCGTCTCAAGGCGCTGGTGTTCGGCTCGGCGGACTTCTCCTTCAGCATCGGCGCGGCGCTTGCCTGGGAGCCCCTGCTGTACGCGCGCTCCCGGCTGGTGGCGGCCGCGCGCTCCGCGAACCTCCAGGTGGTGGATACGCCCCTGTTCGACATGGGCGACCTGGAGGGGCTGCGCGCGGAGTCCGCACGCGCGCGGAGCCTGGGCTTCAGCGGCAAGGCCGCCATCCACCCGCATCAGGTGGAGATCATCAACAAGGCCTTCTCCCCGGACGAGCGCACCCTGCAGAAGGCGCGGAAGATCGTCGCGGAGAGTCAGGCCCGCGACGCGAACATCTGCGTCGTCGACGGCGCCATGATGGGCACGCCCTTCATCGAGGCCGCGAAGCGCACGCTCGAGGACTTCGGCGTCACCGAGGGCTGATCTCCACCGCCTCCAGTCCCCCGTCTTTCCCAACCGTTTCGCGCAGGAGGAGTCCGCATGGCAACGAGCATTCCCGAGAGCGTCCTGGGCCCCCGGCGCTACCGCAACAACGAGAAGTTCGTCGGGCTGGGTGACGCCGGCTGGCAGCAGGCCGAGGACCACGGCCTCATCAACCTCAAGGTGGACTTCGAGTCCAACAACCACCTCGTCGACCAGGCGACCCGGCACGCCTTCATGGTGCTGTGCTCGTGCTCCTACCTGGGCCTCAACCACCACCCGGCCATCCTCCAGGGTGCCATCACCGCGCTCCAGGAAGAGGGCACCATCGGCCTGGCGCTCTCCACGCTGCGCATCCGCCTGGGCCTGATGGCGCGGCTGGAGGAGGGCCTGCGCGACCTGTACGGCTGTCCGTCGCTGCCGGCCGCGTCGTGTACCGCGCTGACCGCGGGCATCCTGCCGCTGCTCGCGTCCGGACACCTGACCGAGGACGGACAGCCGCGCGTCATGGTGTTCGACCGCTTCTGTCACTTCTCCATGGCGTACGTGAAGCCCATCGTCGGGGACGAGAGCCTGGTGCTGAACAGCCCCCACAACGACCTCAACTACCTGGAGGACGTCTGCAAGAAGTACCCGCGCGTCGCCTACGTGGCGGACGGCGCCTACTCCATGGGCGGGCTCACCGCGCTGGAGGGCCTGCTCCAGCTCCAGGAGAAGTACGGCCTGTTCCTGTACATCGATGACTCGCACTCGCTGTCCATCACCGGGAAGAACGGCGAGGGCTGGGTCCGCTCGCGCCTGAAGATGAACCCGCTGACGATGATCGTCGCGTCGCTGGCCAAGGCGTTCGGCAGCGCGGGCGGCGTGGCCATGCTGGGCAGCGAGAAGCTGTTCAACTTCCTCAACCGGAACGCAGGGCCCCTGGCGTGGTCGCAGAACCTCCAGGTGCCGAACATCGGCGCGTCGCTGGCCAGCATCGCGCTGCACAAGAGCCCGGAGCTGAAGACGCTCCAGGACAAGCTGGCGCGCAACATCGACTACTTCGACAGCCAGTTCCCGTCGCAGCACGCGGGCAACGGGATGCCCATCCGCAAGATTGAAGTGGGCGCGGAGGAGAAGGCGGTGCGCCTGTCCCAGGAGCTGTACCGGGCGGGCTACTACTGCTCGGCGGTGTTCTTCCCCGTGGTCGCCAAGGGCGAAGCGGGCGTGCGCCTGATGATGCGCGCGGACATCGAACCGGACGAGCTGAAGCGCTTCTGCGCGACGGCGAAGGACATCGTCTCCGGTTTCTGAAACCCAACCCCGCGCGCGAGGACACACGACATGGAGGGCACTGGCTACAAGCAGGTGGGACCGCAGCGCTACCGGGAGCTCCTGGGCTTCGCGTTCGAGGACTTCACCGTCGGGGATGTCTTCGAACACCGTCCCGGCCGCACGGTGACGGAGGCGGACAACGTGCTCATGAACACGCTGAGCTTGAACCCGTCCCCGCTGCACCTGGACGCGGCCTACTGCGCGCATACGCCGTGGGAGCGGCCGCTCATCTCCAGCCTGGTGACGTTCAGCGTGGTGTGCGGCATGAGCGTGCGCAGCACCAGCGGCCGGGCCCTGGCGAACCTGGGGTGGGACCGCATCCGGCTCACGCACCCGGTGTTCGCCGGGGACACGCTGTACGCGGAGAGCCGCATCCTCGCCAGGCGCCTGTCCGCGAAGCGCGAGGGCGAAGGCATCGTCACCTGCGAGACACGGGGGCTGAAGTCCACGGGCGAGGTGTTCCTGACGTTCGAGCGCAGCTTCCTCGTGCCCACGCGCGAGCGCGGTGTCGAGGAAAGGGCCGGGTACTGAAGAGTCATGCGCGCCGTCGTCTTCGAAGGCTCCGGGGGCCCGGAGGTGGTGAAGCTCCGCGACGTTCCCCGTCCGGTGCCTGTCGGCAACGCGCTGCTCGTGCGCGTGCACGCCACCGCGCTCAACCGCGCGGACCTGCTCCAGCGCGCCGGCATCTACCACGTGCCGGAGGGGCAGTCCGTCATCCCCGGCGTGGAGGTCGCGGGCACGGTGGAGGCCTGGGGCGAGGACGTGAAGGGCTTCACCCGGGGCCAGCGCGTGTTCGGCGTGGTGGAGGGCGGCGGGTACGCCGAGTACTGCCTGCTGGACGCCGACATGGCGCTGATCATCCCGGAGGCGCTGGGCTTCGTGGAGGCCGCCGCAGCCGCCGAGTCCTGCCTCACCGCCAACGAGACGCTGTTCGAGCTGGGGGGGCTCAAGCCCGGACAGACGGTGCTGGTGCACGCGGGGGCCAGCGGCATCGGCACGACGATGGTGCAGATGGTGAAGCACGTGGGCGCCACGGCGCTGTGCACGGTGGGTACGCCCCGGAAGGTGGAGGCGCTGACGCGGCTGGGCGCGGACGCGGCCATCGACTACCGGCGCCAGGACTTCGTGGCGGAGGTGATGGAGCGCACGCGCGGCGAGGGCGTGGACCTGGTGATGGACTTCGTGGGCGGCGCGTACCTGTCGCGCAATCTCTCCGTGCTGAAGCACGAGGGCTGTCTGGTGCTGGTGGGTCTGCTGGACGGGATGGTGGCGGAGCTGGACCTGCTTCGCGTCGTCCAGCGCCGGTTGCAGCTCAAGGGCTCGTCGCTGCGGCTGCGGCCCATGGTGGAGAAGCGGCAGGTCAACGCGCGCTTCCGGCAGCGGTGGATGGAGGTGCTGGCGCGAGGCGGGCTGCCGCCCGTCATCCACGGGAGCTGGCCGCTGGAGGCGGTGGTGGAGGCCCACGCGGAGATGGAGGCCAATCGCAACATCGGGAAGATCGTCCTGACGGTGGCGCCGTGACGGACCTGGGCGAGTTCCTGAAGCGCGAGCAGGTGGACGCGCAATTGCTGACCCTGGCGACGCCGATGACGACGGCGGCGGCCGCCGCGCAGGAGCTGGGCATCGCCGTGGGCGGCATCTTCAAGTCGCTGGTGTTCACCACGGATACGGACGAGGTGCTGGTCGTCGTGCTGCCCGGAGACCGGCGCGTGGACTTCAAGGCGGTGGCGCGGGCGGCGGGCTGTCGCAAGGTCGCGTTCGCGAGCCGCGAGCGTGCGCTGGAGGCGACGGGCTATCCGCCCGGAGGTACGCCGCCCCTGGGCCATCCGCATGCCTTGCGCGTGTTCGTGGACGCGGCCGTCCTGGAGTACCCGGAAGGCTACGGCGGCGGCGGACGGCCGGAGCTGTTGTTGCGCCTGACGCCCGCGGAGCTGCTGCGCGTGACGAAGGGCACCGTGGGCACCCTGAGCATTCCAACCGAAGCAACGACCCCCTAAGCGAGGAGTTCCCCATGCAGGACGACATCTCCAGAAGCCTCAAGAAGATCCTGACGAACAATCTCTTCGTGGAGATTCCCGAGGAGCAGATTGGCGGAGACGACGGGTTGCAGTCCGTCGTCGGCCTGGACTCCGTGGGCTTCCTGGAGCTGCGGGTCATCTGTGAGGATCAGTTCGGCGTGAGCATCTCCGACCAGGATTTCGACACGGAGAACTTCCGCACGCTCAACCTGTTGTCGGCGCTCATCGTGAAACTCAAGGCCCAGCAGCAGGGGAGCGCGAAGTGAAGGTGCCCGCCGCGGGGGAGAAGCTGGGGGCGGACGACGTCGCCCGCCTGCGCGCCGGCATGGCGTTGCAGATGGACCACTATGGCGGCGGGCGCCTGCCGTATGTCTGTCTGAAGGCGAAGGGCCTCGTGCAACACATGGCGGCGCTGGAGGGGCCGGACGCGGGCCGCGTCGTCGAGGTCCTGGACGCCAGTGGTGGCTACGCGAGCGCGTGTCTGGGCGCGGGCCATCCGCGCATGCAGGAAGCGCTGCGCGACGGCCTGGAGCGCACGGGTTATGTCACCGACGAGCTGGGCTCGCTGGAGCGCACGCTGCTCCTGGAGGAGCTGTTCGGTGCGAAGGGGCTCTGGGCGAACCGCTTCCCGGGGGACGCGTACCACGCGAGCGGCCGCAACTCCGGCTCCGAGGGCCTGGAGCTGGCGCTGCGTCTGGTGTTGGAGTCGAACTTCGACCGGCGGCGGATGGCGCCGAAGCCTGAGCGCTCGGAGCGGAGGACGATCCTCGCCTTCGAGGGTGCGTGGCACGGTTGGACGCAGGGCCTGGTGAGCCTGCTCAACCGCCGGCACTACCGGCTGGGAATGCCGCTTCCGGCGACGGAGACGCTCGACGTGCAGTTCCTGCCGTTCGGGGAGCTGGCCCATCTGGAGGCCTTCTTCGCGGAGCACGGGCGCAAGCTGGCGGGCGTCTTCGTGGAGCCCATCCAGGGCGACGCCGGCATCCTGGTTCCGCCCGCGGGCTACCTGCGAAGGCTGGCCACGCTGTGCCGCGAGCATGAGGTGCTGCTGGTGGCGGACGAGGTGCTCACGTTCGCGAAGACGGGCCGCTTCTTCGGCATGACGGACGCGGAGGGGCCCATCCCCACGGACATCACCGTCATCGGCAAGAGCCTGGGCATGGGCGTCGTCTCCACGTCCATGGTGATTGCCCGGCGCGAGCTGTCGGTGCGCTCCAGCGGCGCGGTGTCCACGTCTGATCTGCGGCCCCTGACGAGCGCGGTGATGCGTGCGGGGATCCAGTACCTGTCCGGCGAGGGACTCGTGGAGCGCACGGGGCCGCTGGGCGAGATGCTGCGTGAGCGGCTGCGCAAGGACGTGGCGCAGGCGTTCCCGGAGGTGTTCCAGGACGTGCGCGGCCTGGGCTACATGAACGGCCTGGAGCTGACGGAGAAGGCGTCGGGGAGCCTGGGCCGGCTGCGCAACCGGCTGCTCGACGCGGGCCTCTTCGTGGAGTTCATGGCGGGCGCGGGACGGCGCTCTCGGGGCTTGCGCTACCTGTTCCCGGCGATGCGCATCGCGCCGCCGCTCATCGCGGGGGAGGCGGACCTGCAGGAGATGGTCGCGCGCATCCAGCGGGGCGTGAAGACGTTCGTGGAGTCCGGGTCGTGACGGAGGCCGCGGTGCCGCTGCCGGAGGTTCCGCCCTCGCTGCGCCGGAGGGTGGAGCACGTGGACACGGACGCTTCCGGCGTCGTGCATTTCTCCCGCTACGCGTCGCTGCTGGAGACGGCGGGGCTGGAGGAGTTGGAGCGCCGGGGGGCGGGGCTGGAGGTGCTGTCCGCGCAGGGACTGGATTTGCGCGTGCGGGAGCTGCGCGTCAGCTACCGAGCGCCAGCGCGCTTCCAGGACTGGTTGTTGATGGTGCCCACGGTGGACCACGTCGGGCCCGCGAGCCTGAAGCTGGGCGTGAAGCTGTACCGCGAGGGCCCGGAGCCGTTGCTGCTTGCCTTTGGAAGTCTGGATTTCGCCGTCGTCACCCGCGAGAACGGAGTGCCCGCATGTCTACCGCCGTCCCTCAGCAGCGCGCTCAAGCAGGCGCAGTGAACACCGTGGAGCGCACGCCGAAGCCGCTGGGCTTCACGGCGCTGAAGCAGTGGCTGCGGCACCGCCACCCGATGATCTATCTGGACCGCATCGTGGACCATGAGCCGGGGAAGTTCCTGGACGCGCTCATCTGCATCTCCGGGAACATGGACAGCATCGCCGGCCACTTCCCGGAGCGGGCCATCTTCCCGGGCAGCCACCTCATCCAGTCCTTCGCGCAGGCGGGCATCATCCTCTACCAGATGAGCACGTCGATGCTGGCCGAGGACGAGCTGACGCTCATCGGTTCGGTGGAGGCGCGCTTCCTGAAAGTGGTGGTGCCGGGAGACCAGGTGCTCCTGCACGTGCAGCAGAACCGGCTGGCGGGAGGGTTGTTCCACTTCACGGGCAAGGCCATGGTGGGGACGACTCGCGTGGCGGCGTTCCGCGCGAGCCTCGTTCGCTCCCGGGTCTCCGACCTGGGCTCGCCGCTGTGGTAGCACCCGTCGTCGTCACGGGCGCCGCGTGGACGACGCCGCTCGGCAGCGGGCTGGAGGCCGTATGGCGCCGGCTGCTCGCGGGTGAGCACGGCTTCGTGGAGGTTCCATCCCCGCACCGGCTGCGCAACACACAGGCGGCCGTGGTGGCGGGGCGTCCCGGCGTGCCTGCGGAGCGGTTGCGCGGTCTCGCGGTCTCGACGCTGCGTGAGGCCCTGGAACACGCGGGTCTGGCCGGTGACGGGGTGCGCACCCTGTTCGTGCTGGGGACCAGTCTGGGGGCGTACCTGGACGACGAGGGCGAACGGAACGCGCCCCTGCACCAGTGGGCGGACGCGGTGGTGGGGGCGCTGGGGGCGAAGGCGCCGCCCGTGGTGCTGTCCACGGCGTGCTCGTCGGGTTCGGATGCGCTCGTGGTGGGTGCGGAGTGCATTCGCGCGGGGCTCGCGGATGTCTGCGTTTGCGGCGGGGTGGACATCCTGACGCCGAGCAAGCGATTGGCGCACTCCGCGCTGTCCACGCTGTCTCCGTCGCGTGCGCGGGCCTATGACACGCGGCATGACGGCATGATGTTGGGGGAGGGCGCGGCGTTCCTCGTGCTTGAGTCGGCGGCGCATGCGGAGCAGCGGTCGGCGCGCATCCTGGCGCGATTGCGCGGTGTGGGGTCGGCCAACGACGCGGCGAGCATGACGTCGCCGGATCCCGCGGCGGCGGGTGCTCGGCTGGCGATGGAGCGCTCGCTGGTGGATGCGGGCCTCGCGGCGTCGGACATTGGACTGGTCAATGGTCATGGCTCCGCGACCCCGGTGAACGACCGGGCGGAGGCCGCGGCGTTCCGGGGCGTGTTTGGCGCCGAGGGCGGACCGCTTGTCTTCGCGACGAAGGGAGCCTTCGGTCACACGCTGGGGGCCACCGGGGCGATGGAGGCCATCGCGACCATCCTGGGGCTTCGGGAGGGCATCGTTCCGCCCATCGTCGGACTGGAGCAGCCAGACCCGGAGTTTCCCTGCCCGCTGTCCGTGGGGGCACCGACCCGGCATGCGGCCCGGAAGGGCTTGAGCGTGACGCTGGGCTTCGGTGGCTTCGACACGTCGCTCGTCTTCGAGGTGGCGCGATGACGTCCCTGTCTTCGGTGACCCTGCGCGGCAGCGCGGTGGTGTTCGCGGACGCGCCGAATCCGCACCTCGTGAAATGGAAGCCGTCCGTGCGCTACGCGGATCCACTGTCCTGGGCACTGGTCATGGCCGTGGGCGAGGCGACCGGAGCGCTGGGTGAGGAGTTCACGCGCGCGGCGGACCGGTGTTCGCTCATCCAGGTGGGCGCGGTGGGCCCTCGTGAGACGTGGGCGCAGGTGGCGAGCGATGCCGCGCGAGGCTTCGCGTCCCCGCTGCGTTTTCCCGCCGCGACCCCGAGCGCCCCCACGGGCCTGTCCTGCATCGTCCATGGGCTGCGAGGTCCGACGCTGGCGCTGACGATGCCCGTGGCGACGGGCGCGGAGGTCGCGTTGGCGATGTCCATGGCGTGGCTCCAGCGCGGGGTCGTGGACTGGGCCCTCATCGGTTCCGTGTTGGCGGTCGAAGGACGGCCTCCGGGCGCGGGCTGCGTCGTGTTGTCGCGGGGAGCCGGGTCTGGCGTCAGCGTGGATGTCGTGGCGCGGTCCCTTCAATTCCGAGCGGAGTGAACATGGCCTCACCTCTCCAGGAACTCGCGGGCGTACCGCTGGCCACCGTCCAGGCGTTCCTGGACCGCATCCGCGACCTCACCGACGCGCACCCGACCGCCGACCGCTCCGTGTCGTCACTGGCGGCCGGATGGATGGCCCGAGGTCTCAGGCCTGGGGATGTCGTGCTGCTCGCGCTGCCCAATGGCGTGGGCCTGCTGGCCCAGGTCTTCGCGGTGCTCGCGGCCCGGGGTGTCCCAGCGCTGGTGTCGCCCGCGTCGCCCGCGGGCCGGCAGCAGTCGTTGGTGGATGCGTTGCCGGCGCGTGCGCTGGTGGCGATGCGCGCACCCGCGCCGCATGCGGAAGGGGTGGAGCGCTTCGCATTGGGTGGGGCGGAGGTGGCCCTGTTTCCAGACACCACTCCGCCGGGAGCTGAGGCAGGGGAGATGGTGTTGCTCACGTCCGGTACCTCCGGATTCGCGAGCGGCTGTGTGTTCGACCTGGCCGCGCTCTTCCGCAACGCGGACCGGCACGCGGACGCGGTGGGGCTGCGCGCAGGGGACACGGCCCTGGTGAACCTGCCGCTGTATTATTCGTATTCGATGGTCGCGCAGGCGTTCTCCGCGCTGCGGCGAGGACTGGAGTTGGTCATCAGTGGACCGCCGTTCCAGCCCGCGGCGTACCTGCGCCTCCTGGCGGAGCAGGGCATCACCGTGTCCGCGCTGACGCCGCTGCTGGTGCGCGGGTTGCTGCAACACGGGGAGGCGTTCCCGGACGGTCTGCGGTGTCTGGGCGTGGGTGGTGACGTGCTCGCGCCCGAGCATGTGAAGCGGATGCTGCATGCGCGACCGGGTGGGGAGCTGTACCTGACCTATGGTTTGTCCGAGGCAGGACCGCGCGTGGCGACGCTCGCCGCGCATGCGGAGCCGGAGCGCCGCTTCGCGTCCGTGGGGCTGCCTTTGCCGGGCACGGAGGTGACGCTCGTGCCGCGTGGACCGGACGGACAACGGGAGCTGTTCGTCTCCTCGGACACGGTGATGAAGCGCCGCATCGGCATCGTGGAAGGGGAGAAGCAGCATGCGCTGAGAGGCCCCCGGCTGTTGGCCACGGGGGACGTGTTCGACATCGACGCGGAGGGCTACCTGTACTTCCAGGGGCGCGTCTCCGACTTCCTGGTGCGAGGCAGCGAGAAGATCAGCATGGCCTCCGTGCGACGTCTGGCCATGATGCTCCCCGGGGTGCTCACGGCGCGCACGCAGGTCATCAAGGGCGCGGAGGGGGACGACTACGACGTGGTCCTCACGGTCTCAGATGAGCGGCGCTCCGTGGAGCAACTGTCGCGGGATTTGTTCCGCTTGCTGCGGCTCGCGGAGCGGCCCCGGGCCGTGCAGGTGGTCGCGGCGGATGTGGCGGTGGCCTCCCTGCACAAGTAGCGGAGGGCATGGTGTTACGGCCCTGGGTCAAGGGCCCAGGTGCCTTCCTCCCAACGTTTCAGCGCCTGTCCGGCTTCAAAAGGCACGAGCCCCTGGCCCTTGGCGGCCTCCTCCAGCACTGCCTTGGCTTCACTCGTCCGGTAACGAAGCAGGTGGGCTGCGGCCATGACGCGCACGTCCATGCGCTCATGCTTGAGCAGTACGAGGAGCGCATCACGCCCGGAATTGCCGTGGGCCAGCAGCTTATCGACTGCGGCACCATACTTTCTGGCGTGCTTGTTCCCGGTCTTGGCATCCCCCCGCCAGATTGCATCGGTCTGAGCAGCCACATTCAACGCGAACTGCTCGACCAGCACTTCTAACTTCATCACCAGATTCCCTTCGTTACATTCTCAATGGCAAGTAGCCCGAACTCGCGTTGGGCCTCTAGCGACTGCGTACTCAGCCACTGCCGCACTGTCAGGTTACCCGACGATGTGATGATTCGCCGGAGCGAAGAGTAGAGCCCGCTGAGGCGGGTATGTTGGCCCTTGTCTAGCGGAACAATGTTTTCGGTGTTGTGAACGGCTTGAGCGCCGAACCGATTCACGTTGCTGGGAGTCTGCTCGACGATGTGATGCCATTCCTTTCCAGCGCCGGCCGGACCCATCGCCTTCTTGAATCCGCTGAATGACCCCCAGGCCCTGGTTCCGGAGGGAAGGGCCTTGGCGGAGTTGCCGCCGGCCGTCATGGCGACTGCTCCCGGTGCAAGGGAGATGGTGACAGCCTCGGCGCTGATGGCCACCGATTCCACTCCTCCCATCGCCGCGAATCGGACGCCCATTTGCGACTCGGCCTGCACCATCACCTGCGCGGCACCTGGGAGCGTTGGAACCTGCTTCGCAATCCCCGCCGCCGAGCTGCCAATCGCCGCCGTGGCCAACATGGCGAACGCACGCGCTGCTTTGCGGCCCATGACCTTTCCGTACCGCTCCCCCTCCGTTCGGAGCTCGTCAAACGTGGTGGCTCGGTCCGCTGCCTCGACCAGTCGTTTGAAACCCACGATGAGGTTCCAGAAGGTGTCGACTCTCACATAAGCGATGAGCGTGAGGGTCATCGCCGCTGCGATACCCTTGGAGAACGGCTCGGGCACCGCGAGCAGGATCATGTACGTGGTCCAGGTCCACAGGACGGTCGTGAGCATGGCCTCGGGGTCGGCCATGTCCTTGAATGCGTCCATCATCTCCTCCAGCACGACGCCTTGGGCGAGAGCCATGGACAGGGCGTAGCGCCCATCTCCAGTGACAGTGGGACCCTCCACGAGAAGGCGCAGACAGTCGCCAGGTCTGGCGGTGCGTTCGCACCAGCGAAGGTATGCGCGCGTCAACTCCACATCGGCAGAGGGGAGCTCGCCCTCCAGGTGTTCACCGGGCCCCATGGGGGTGACGCGGCGGCTGCCTGGCTCGTACAGGTAGGAACCGCTGCGTGGTTCCACTTCGAACAGTTGTCGAGCGGTCTCCTGGGGGCGAGTCGAAGGCCGCACGATGCGGGCCATGGCCTCAACAGCCTCCTCGAATTCGTCCGCGTTCAGTTCGACCGATTGGTGGCTGGCGCGCGGCGTGAACACAATGGGCGCGTCACGGCCGGTGTCCAGGCGCACCGCTCTCGTGGTGCTGCCGCATCCCGTCAGCATCACGAGTAGGAGAGGAATCAGCCATCGTGGATGCATAGGCATGCGGAGTTCTCTTGGGGCCGCAGTCAGGGGGCTGGTGCGTCGAGCCCCATCGGCAGGTCCGGGTTCGCGAGCACCGCGTCGAGCACGCGCAGGAAGTCCGCGCGGATGCCCTCGGCGGTGCGGGTGTCGAACAGGTCGGTGTTGAACTCCAGGACGCCGGAGAAGCCGCCGACCATCTCGGTGAAGGACAGCGCCAGCTCGTAGGTGACGGAGCCCCGGTTGACCTCCACGGGCGTCACCGTCAGGCCCGGCAGTTCGAACGGTGCCTCCGGGGCGTTCTGCAGGACGAACATCACCTGGAACACCGGGGAGCGGTTCACGGGCAGTTCGACGCCGAGTGAAACCACGATCTGATCCACGGGCACTTCCTGGTGCGCGTAGGCGCCCAGCGTCTCCTCGCGCACTCGCTGGAGCAGCGTGCGGAACCCGGGGCTGCCACGCAGGTTCACGCGCAGACACAGGCCGTTGACGAACATGCCGATGAGCGGCTCCAGCTCCGGGAGGAGCCGGTTCGCGATGGGCGACCCGATGACGACCTCCTCCTGGCCGGAGCGGCGCGCGAGCACGACGCCGAACGCGGACAGCATGGCCATGAACGGGGTGACGTTCTCTCGCCGGCACAGGGCATGGAGCGCGTCGCTGCGGTCGCGGCCCAGGTGGACCTCTCGGTGGGTTCCGTTGAAGGTGCGCACCGGAGGCCGGGGACGGTTGGTGGGAAGCTGAAGCTCCGTGGGGGCGCCCGCGAGCGACTGCTGCCAGTACGAAAGGCGTCGCGACAGCTCCTTCCCGGTGAGCCACGTCCGCTGCCATGCCGCGTAGTCGGGGTACTGCACGACGAGCGGCGCCAGGTCGGACGCACGCCCCTGTACCCGCGCCGAGTACAGCGCCCCCAGCTCCCGGGCGATGACGCCCATGGACCAGCCGTCCGCGGAGATGTGGTGCACGCAGATCATGAGCAGGTGCTCGTCGTCCTTCACGCAAAGGAGCGAGGCGCGCACCAGCGGGTCCTTCGTGAGGTCGAACGGCGTCGCCGCATCCGCGAGGATGTGCCGCCATGCCGCCGCTTCCGCGTCGGGCTGTCCGCGCAGGTCCTCGAACCGCCACGGGAACTCACCGGCGGGAGTGACCCGCTGCACGAGCTGTCCGTCCTCTTCGGAGAACTTGACCCGCATGGACTCGTGTCGTTCGAGCAGGTCCTGCAAGGCGCCACGGAGCGCCTCGACCTGCACGGGCCCTCGGAGCCGGTAGCCGATGGGGATGTTGTAGGCGCTCGACGTGGGAGCCCGCAGGAAGAAGCGGTACAGCCGCTCCTGCGAGTACGACAGCGGGAGCGCCCGGTCGCGAGGCGCGCGAACCAGTGGAGGCACCGTGCGAGGACCGTCGTCCGGGACGAGCGTGCCCAGGTGCTGCGCCAGCTCCACGACCGTGGGGCCGGTGAAGAGGACACGCAGCGCGAGCTCCGCGCCCAGCTCCGCGCGAATCCGCGAGACGACCTGGGTGGCGAGGAGGGAGTGGCCACCGAGGTGGAAGAAGTTGTCGTGAAGGCCGACCCGTTCCACGTCGAGCAGTGAGGCCCAGAGGCGGCAGAGGGCGACTTCGGTGGGCGTGCGAGGCGGGACGTAGGAGAGGGCGTCGCCGCGAGCCGGTTCAGGATTGGGAAGCGCGCGCCGGTCGACCTTGCCATTGACGGTGAGGGGGAGGGCGGCGAGCGGAGTGAAGGAGGCGGGCACCATGTGCTCGGGCAGGCGCTCGCGAAGCCAGGCGCGCAGCTCGGAGACATCGGGGAGCGCGTCGTGGGGGACGAGGTAGGCGGCGAGGCGGCGGTCGCCACCGGCCTCGCGGGCCATGACGGAGGCGTCCTTGATGGCGGGGTGGAGGCGGAGGGCCTCTTCGATTTCGCCCAGCTCGACGCGGTAGCCGCGCACCTTGACCTGCTGGTCGGCACGGCCGAGGTACTCGATGCGGCCGTCGGGGAGGAAGCGAGCGAGGTCGCCGGTCTTGTAGAGGCGAGCGCCGGGGACGGAGGAGAAGGGGTTGGGCAGGTAGATGCGAGCGGTGAGTTCGGGGCGGTTGAAGTAGCCGCGACCCAGGCGCTCACCGGAGACGTACAGCTCGCCCGGGACGCCGATGGGGACGGGCTGGAGGCGGCCATCGAGCAGGTAGAGCGGGCCGTTCGTGAGAGGGCCGCCAATGGGCACTGGGAAGCCGAGGGCCGGGGGCGCATCCACGAGGTTGAAGGAAGAGAAGACGGTGCACTCGGTGGGGCCGTAGCCGTTGACGAGGCGCTGGGGCGGTCCGTGCTGGAGGACTTCGCGCAGGGCGAGCGGATCCGCGGCTTCCCCGCCGAAGACGAGGGTCTTCAATCCGGCGAAGGCCCCGGGGACCTGACGTGCGAGCAGGTGCAGCACGGCGGTGGTGACGAACATCACGGACACGTGGGTGTCGCGCACCTGCGCGGCGAACTCTTG
Organism: Corallococcus sp. bb12-1; assembly: GCF_026626765.1. Lineage (NCBI taxonomy): Bacteria > Pseudomonadati > Myxococcota > Myxococcia > Myxococcales > Myxococcaceae > Corallococcus > Corallococcus sp. bb12-1. The sequence continues at coordinate 107,670 of NZ_JAPNJZ010000025.1, forward strand.
GGGCGAGTGGGCGGGGTTGGCGGTGATGCCGACGAGGTGCGCGCCGTGAAGCAGTGCGCCCCAGATCTCGAAGGTGCTGGGGTCGAAGGAGGCGTTGGAGGCCTGGGCGACGCGGTCCGAAGCGTCGAAGGGATGCAGCAGCGGGTCGAAGGCGAGGGCGAGGATGCCGCGATGAAGGATGGCGCTGCCCTTGGGCCTTCCGGTGGAGCCGGAGGTGAAGATGACGTAGGCGAGATTCTCCGGTCCAGAGGTGCGCGGAAGGGGCGCGGTGGAGAGGCGGCCCAGTGCATCCGCTTCCGTATCGATGCAGACGGTGGCGCCGGAGAATGCAGGCAGTTGCTGGCGCTTGTGCTCGTGGACGAGCAGGACGCTGACGCGAGCATCCTGGAGCATGAAGGCCAGGCGCTCGGCGGGGTGGGATGCATCGAGGGGCAGGTAGGCCCCACCGGCCTTGAGGACCGCGAGCATGCCGACGATGAGGTCCGGGGAGCGCTCGACGCAGAGGCCGACGAGGACTTCGGGGCCCACGCCAAGGGAGCGCAGGTGCCAGGCGAGCTGGTTGGAACGCTCGTCGAGCTGGCGATAGGAGAGGGTGACGGGGCCGTAGGTGACGGCGGGAGCGTCGGGGGTGAGCGAGGCCTGGAGGGCGAAGCGTTCGTGGACGCAGACGTCGCGGGGGAAGTCGACGGTGGCGTCGTTCCAGGCATGGAGGACGCGCTGGCGCTCAGCCTCTGGCAGCAGGGGGAGGGAGGCGATGGGGCGCGACGGCTGGGCGACAGCGGCCTCCAGGAGGGTCTGGAGGTGGGAGGCCATGCGCTGGATGCGCTCGGAGTCGAAGAGGTCGGTGTCGTACTCGAAGGTGGCGCGCAGTCCCTCCGGTGACTTCGACATGAAGAGGATCAGGTCGCACTTCGACGTGCCGGTGCTCAGCTCCCACGGCTCCGCGGTCGCGGTCATCTGGAGCGCGGCGGAGGGCTGGACCTCCAGCACGGGGGCGTTCTGGAGGACGAACATGACCTGGACGACCAGCGCGTGACTGAGGTTGCGCTCGGGGTGGAACTGCTCGACGAGCTTCTCGAAGGGGAGGTCCTGGTGGGCATAGGCGCCGAGCGTGACCTCGCGCGCGCGCCGCATCAGCTCGATGAGGCTGGGGTTGCCGGACAGGTCCTGCCGCAGCGCGAGCGTGTTGACGAAGAGCCCGACAATCCCTTCGATCTCCGGACGGATCCGACCGGCGATGGGCGCGCCGATGATGAGGTCCTGCTGGCCCGAGTAGCGATGCAGCAGGGCACTGAAGCCCGCGAGCAGGCCCATGAACAGCGTGACGCTCTCCTGACGGCAGAGGTCTTCGATGCCCTGGGAGATCTCCGGGGAGAGTCGGAACGTCAGCGTCTTGCCCCGGAAGCGATGGATGGGCGGGCGGGGCCTGTCCATGGGCAGCTCCAGCAGGAGCGGCGCCCCCTCCATCTGCTTGCGCCAATAGGCGAGCAGTCGCTCCAACATGTCATCCCGGAGCCACTGCCGCTGCCAGACGCCGAACTCTGCGTACTGGATGGGCAGCGGGGAAAGGGAGGAGGGCCGGCCCGAGGAGAAGTCCTCATAGACCGTCCGGAGTTCGCGAAGCAGCACGCCCAGGGACCAGCCGTCCGAGACGATGTGATGGAGGGTCAGGAGCAGCAGGTGATCCTGTTTCCCGAAGCGAACCAGGGTGCCCTGGAAAAGAGGCCCCGAGGCCAGCTCCATGGGCTGCTCAAGTTCCTCACGCGCATACCGTGCCGCTTCCGCTGCCTGCTCGGAGGCGGAGAGCGCGCGGGCATCCACCACCTGGAGCGTGAACGGGCGCACGGGCTGGATGCGCGTGACGAAGTTGGTTTCGGTGGCCGCGAACACGGTGCGGAGTGATTCGTGGCGGCGGGTCAGCTCGGTGAGGCTGCGCTCCAGCACTTCGACGTCGAGCGGCGAGGTGATGCGGTAGGAGACGGGAATCCGATACGTGGCGTTCCCGGGGTGCAACTGCTCCACGAACAGCAGTCGCTCCTGCGCGAACGACAGCGGCTGATCTCCGTCATGCGGGAAGGCAACGAGCGGGGGGCCCTCTTCGGAGATGCCGGTGCGCTGGGCGGTCTCGATGGCCTCCGCCATGACGACGAGGGTCGGTGCTTCGAAGATGCGCCGGATCGGAAGCCGCAGGTGGAACGTCTCGTTCACGCGCGAGACGAGCTGGGTGGCGAGGAGGGAGTGGCCACCGAGATGGAAGAAGTTGTCGGTGAGGCTGACCCGTTCCACGTCGAGCAGTGAGGCCCAGAGGCGGCAGAGGGCGACTTCGGTGGGTGTGCGAGGCGGGACGTAGGAGAGGGCATCGCCGCGCGCCGGCACGGGAGCGGGGAGGGCGCGGCGGTCGACCTTGCCGTTGACGGTGAGGGGAAGTGCGGCGAGCGGGGTGAAGGACGCGGGCACCATGTGCTCGGGAAGGCGCTCACGAAGCCAGGCGCGCAGCTCGGAGACATCGGGAACCGTGTCGTTGGGAACGAGGTAGGCGGCGAGACGACGGTCGCCCCCAGCCTCACGGGCGATGACGGAGGCGTCCTTGATGGCGGGGTGGAGGCGGAGGGCCTCTTCGATTTCACCCAGCTCGACGCGGTAGCCGCGGATCTTCACCTGTTGGTCGGCGCGACCGAGGTACTCGATGCGGCCGTCGGGGAGGAAGCGAGCGAGGTCGCCGGTCTTGTAGAGGCGGGCGCCGGGAACGGAGGAGAAGGGGTTGGGCAGGTAGATGCGAGCGGTGAGTTCGGGGCGGTTGAAGTAGCCGCGCCCCAGGCGCTCACCGGAGACGTAGAGCTCGCCTGGGACACCGATGGGGACGGGCTGCAGGTGCGTGTCGAGCAGGAAGAGCGGGCCGTTGGAAAGGGGGCCGCCGATGGAGACGGGGATGCCCAACGGTGGCGGTGAGTCGACGAGGTGGAAGGAAGAGAAGACGGTGCATTCGGTGGGGCCGTAGCCGTTGACGAGGCGCTTGGGCGGACCGTGCTGGAGGACTTCGCGCAGGGCGAGCGGATCCGCGGCTTCACCGCCGAAGACGAGGGTGTCCAAGCCCGCGAAGGCCCCGGGGACCTGACGCGCGAGCAGGTGCAGCACCGCGGTGGTGACGAACATCGTGGAGACGTTGCCGTCGCGCACCTGTGCGGCGAACTCGTGGGGCGAATGGGCGGGGTTGGCGGTGATGCCGATGAGGTGCGCTCCGTGAAGCAATGCGCCCCAGATTTCAAAGCTGCTGGGGTCGAAGGAGATGTTGGAGGCCTGGGCCACCCGGTCGGACGCAGCGAAGGGGTGCAGCAGCGGGTCGAAGGCGAGGGCGAGGATGCCCCGGTGGAAGATGGCGCTGCCCTTGGGCCTGCCGGTGGAGCCAGAGGTGAAGATGACGTAGGCGAGGTTCTCCGGCCCGGACGTACGCGGCAGGCCCTGCGTGGGCTGCTGGCTCAGCACCTCGGAGGTGGCACTGGAGTCGAGGACGACCGTGGCGCCGGAGAACGGCGGCAGGTGCTCAAGCTTCTGCTGGTGGACGAGCAGGACGCCGACGCGGGCATCCTGGAGCATGAAGGCCAGCCGCTCGGCGGGGTGAGAGGAGTCGAGGGGGAGGTAGGCGCCGCCGGCCTTGAGGACCGCGAGCATGCCGACGATGAGGTCCACGGAGCGCTCGACGCAGAGGCCAACGAGGACCTCGGGACCGACACCGAGGGAGCGCAGGTGCCAGGCGAGCTGGTTGGAGCGCTCGTCGAGCTGACGGTAGGTGAGGGTGAGAGGGCCGTAGGTGACGGCGGGAGCGTCGGGGGTGAGCGAGGCCTGGAGGGCGAAGCGTTCGTGGACGCAGACGTCGCGGGGGAAGTCGGCGGTGGCGTCGTTCCAGGCGTGCAGGACTCGCTGGCGCTCGGCGTCGGGCAGAAGGGGCAGGGAGGCGATGGGGCGCGAAGGCTGGGCGACGGCGGCCTCCAGGAAGGTCTGGAGGTGGGAGGCCATGCGCTGGATGCGCTCGGAGTCGAAGAGGTCGGTGTCGTACTCGAAGGTCGCGCGCAGTCCCTCCGACGAGCGCGACACGGAGAGGACCAGATCGCAACGGGCGCGCTGAGTATCGGCCGGCTGATCTGCCAGTGGTGCGAAGACGAACATCACCTGGAACACGGGCGCATGGTTGAAGCCGTGCGTCACCGGGAGCGCACCCACGAGCTTCTCGAACGGAAGCGCACGATGGGTTTCCGCCGCTTGATGGGCCGCGTGGACGCGCGCCATCAGCTCCACGAACTGGGGGTTGGTGGAGAGGTCCTGGCGCAGCGCGAAGATGCCGCCGTCCGGTCGCTCCACCGAGGCGCCCACGACAAGATCGTCCTGCCGCGAGTAGCGGTGGAGCAGCGCGTTGTACCCCGCGAGCAGGGGCACGAAGAGAGGCACTGCCTCCCGCAGGGCCAACGCCTCCAGGGCCGCCGTGAGCGAAGTGGAGAGCGTCCAGGGGAAGCTGCCCCGCTGGAGTCGCTGCGCGGGAGGCCGGGGCCGATCCGTGGGCAGTTCCAGCAGGGCCGGGGCACCCGTGAGGTGCTGCTGCCAGAAGGTGACGGAAGCGTCGGGAAGGAGGGGCTCCGGCGTCATCTGGGATTCCTTTCAACGGGGCGCGAACGGGGCGCAGGATACCGATGATCCACGCGCCTCCGGAAGCAGAGACACCGTCGTCGTGAGCTCAAAGACAGGCAGCTACAGACGCGGACCGGCAGGGAGCAGGCTGGGCATCCGGACTGTCCGTGTACCTTCCGCCAGTCCCACCATTTTCCTGGCCTATGCTGCGCGCATGAACCCATCCCATCCACGCAAGGTGCTCGCGGTCTGTGTCTGGAGCGTGCTCGCCCCCGGTTGCTACTGGCTTCCCGACGCCAAGGCCGAGGGAGAGTGTTGGGGGAACTACCTGGGGAAGAGCGTGCGGTGGCCCATCTTCGAAGATGGAGCCTGGTTGGAGCGAATTGCTTCCGACAGGGCCGGGAAGGACCATGTCCATGTGCATCTGGAATATGAAACACAAGAAATTGAGGACGACGTGGAGGCCTTCGGCGTGGAGATCCGCTTGGAAAATGGGGCGATGATCGAGAGGCCGAACACGACGAAGCTGGTGCCGAAGGGGGATTATGGAATGGGCCCCCAGGGCGAGTCGGTGGTGATGGAATGGTCAGGCAGGGTCTGGACGTCGGATGAATCAAGAACCGGTTACATCCGGCCGGGGCGTCCGGCGGAGGGTTCAGTCACTTTCGAGCGGGTGAACAACATCCAGGCCAAGGGACAATTCGTCTATCTATACCTGGATGGAAGCAAGCTGACTTGCACGTTCGATGTGCCGAATCTTTCAACATCAGAAAATGATTCAAGTGAGTAAGCTGACATGTCCCTCCACGAACATCTTGTGTTGACCCGCGTCGATCTCGAAGGCACCAAGCGCTTCTGCACCAAGGCGCTGAAAATGCAGTTGGAGACCTTCAGGGAGGGACGTTTTGTCTTTAGGTCTGGAAATCTTATGCCTGTGTTGCGATTGTCCATGAGCCAATGAAAATGCTGGCTTCATGCGGTTCGTTGGCTGACGAATTTGCATTCCGCATTGCTGAGCCACGCGAAGGCACTAGGTATGCACCGGATGAAAGCGGGCTCAATGTAGCGATAGCTTTGGGGAGGAAAAAAACCGGGCCAAAGTCGACGGAGTTCAGTGAGTTCAACTTGGTCTGGAGCCCGCCAAGCGTCACGCACTGAGATCGCGACGCCGCTCTTGGCGCCTGAGAAGTATGATCGAAAGGACTCGCGCGAGATTGCGGCAGCCGAGCCGAAGCTCCGCCACAACTCGGTAGGCGAGCCTTCGACAACCGGGCCCGCTACAAAAGCGCCGACAAGCGCGCAGATCGGCGAGGACGCATAAATCATCACCTGCCCTCCTTCCTCAAGCTTTGGACGCCGTCGTCGCAGTTCGATCGTCTTGCCCCCATTGAGAATTGCCTCAGCGAACTCCGGGCGGATAGAGAGGAGAAGAATCCGGCGCTCCTTGCCTGACGTAGCGCGAATCACGTGAGGCCTCCCGCCTTGTAAATTGCCGCGAAGGGCAGATCCTCGACGGGGGTTGGTCCAGCCGTCATCACACCTTTGCCGTGCATTTGTAGAATTGAGCGAAGCTCCTCCAATTCAATCGGACGCGAGAGGAGTTCAGTGTTTGAGAATCTGATTGACATCACGGCCCCGTCGTCGGACTCCTTCATCAAGTCCTTTACATCGCGCCAGTCGTATACTCCGAATCGACGGTTGTTCCGGAACGCTTCCCGACCAGGCTCTACTGAGACTGAGTCAATCGCTGAGCACGCACGGATTGACATAGCCCCCCTGGTAGCGTCGTCTTTCGTCACGTACCAAAGTACTCGTCCAGGGGCAGTCGGCGCGGGTTTCTGAGGCGAGCGGTAGTAAACGGCCTCCCGATTCAGAGCGAGGTCGTCTCTTGCCCCAAACAGTAGTTGCTCCGCGAGTCGCTCGTCGACGAAGTGCTGAGCCCATCCTGGCTTTATCGGCACCATGAAAGTTGGAATGCCGGCTCCCAGTATCTTTGAGGGCCACAGCAGGCGTTCAACTCTTACTGCGCCAGTGACGTCTCCTTCGCAAGCGCGAGCCAAAAGGCGTTCTATTTCGGCAACAAAGCTCTTTGCGTTCTCGGCTTCGAAAATTCTTGATTCACGGATGCGTTGCATCAAAGAGGATGCGTCTCCGATAAATCTGAAATTCCAACGACGCCAAATGCCGTCAGGGCCGCATGCCCAATCTTCGGCTTCCAGGGCCGATTCGAGTTCTGGGCAAATCAACCGCTCGTGCAGTTCGACTACTTCGCGGCCGTCCTCCACTGCAGCGCACTGCGCTTTATATAGAAGGTGCCGTGCGAGTGTGACCATCGCTCGACTTTTTCCCAGTCGAAGGAATGGAAGTCTAAGAACTCCAGTCGTGGTGCGATCGAAGACAATAAGTGCCAGTGCTGTGTTCTCGTCTTCGAATACGCCGCGAGTATCAAATAGCCTGGGATCGCAGGCGTAAGCGCGTAGTGAACTGAAGAATGCAGAACGGCTCTCGCCATCCGTGCCAAAATGAAGGGAGTCCGCTAGGCAGTCTTCTTCGCCCGCTCGAATTGAGCGCCATTTAAGACGCGTTCCTCCGAGTCGAGCGGGTGCGTATTGCTCTGCTCGTTCAAGTTCATCGAGGCGGCGCACAAATTCTGCTGGCCTTATAGCTAAGATGCCAGTGCGGGAATACAAGTCATCTGCGGCCCGCAGGATCTCGCTGTCTCGTGTAAGGAAGTACTCAACCGAAGCTGCTACTGCCCATGCGAGTTGGCGACGATCTGACTCGTCGCTTTCATTTTTCGGCGATGGCAGAATGGCAGAAATTTTAGTGAGCGCGCTGTCGAAAGCGCCAGTCTCTGTTTCTTCTCCTTTTGAGTAGTAAGTCATTGCCGCACGGTTTCTTTGGCGAACGGCTGGTTCCGTAGCTCGGGCGATCTCGTTCGACATTTCTGGCGTGACTTGGAGTTCGACGGTTTCGTCGATCCAGTCCGCCAGTAGAGCCCGAGATTCAACGCCTTGTGGTGCTTCATCGCTGAGGTCGTAGAAGACGTTTGCATCCACTACGGCCCGAATTTTCGTTGCTGCATGGCCACGGCGCGAGTGGCGGAAGAGGTCGGGATTGCCAAGGTCGCGATGCCAGATTGTGAGAGTTTTCCCTTCTCGACCTCGGCCGCTAATCTCGTTGACGGCTTCAAATTTCAACTTTGGCCATAGTGTTGATGCGCTGAAGTCTCGCCTGCACCGGATCGAAATCCCGGTACATGAACGTGCTTCTATGCATAGACGGTCGACCAGCGCGCGAGCCGTCCCCTTGCCGCGGAGCGCGGAATCAATGCATAGGTGTATGATAGCTGCTCGGTTTCGGCTGCGGCGATAGGCCAAGTAGCCAAGCAGGTTGTTGGTGGCCGTGGTTGCGATAAGGATTTGGCCCTTTTGGGCGTATTCTAAGAATGCGCCCTCTGGGAAGAAGCCAAGCGTTTCGGAGTTTTTCCTCCAGAGGGATATGACATTTTTGAGAAGTGGATCGTCGGGCGAAAGCTTGGCGATTGAAGCTGGCGACACTGCCTGGGGAGGGTCGTTTTGTTCCTTCATGGCGTGTGGCTCGGTGTCGCTTGAATCGTGGTCGGTTTTTGATGTTTTGATTTTCATTCGTTAGGGCGCTGTTGGTTCTGTTTTTTTGAGGTGGCCTGTCTGTTCGGGGTGTTCTTATGGTTTGGTGGTTGGTGTGTTTTTAATGCGGCGATAGACACCTAGGGTTTGCCCTGAGCATGCATCCCAAGTGAAACGCGCGGACCGTTCGCGCCCCAGCTCAATCAACTCCCGGCGCAGGGCCTCATCCCGAAGAACCCGCAGCGTGGCTTCACGCCATGCATTTGGGTCCATAGGAGGCACCCGCATCGCCGCATTGCCCACGACTTCAGGCAACGCAGTGGCATCCGCCGCGATCACAGGGCACCCAGCCGCCATGGCTTCCAGCGCAGGCAAGCCAAACCCCTCGTACTTCGAAGGCACCAGCAGCACCGCAGCCGCCCCGTAGAACAGTGCCATCTCCGACTCCGGCAACTCCTCCAGGTCGATGACGTTCTCGTGCAGCCCCGTCTCGTGAGCCACCGCGCCCTTGCCCGCGAGCAGCACCAGGGGCACCGGCAGGTCCGCCGCGAACTTCCCCAGCATCGTCAGGTTCTTGAACGGCTTCGCGTTGCCCACCACCGCCACGTACCGCTCCGGCAACTCATGCCGTTCCCGGAACGCCTTCGCCTCACTGGCCGTGGGCGGCTCGAAGCGGGAATCCACGCCGTTGTGGATCACCTGGAACCGGTACGGCGACATCTTCAGATACTTCCCCAGCTCCTCGCGGGAGAAGTCAGACACCGTAATCAGCGCCGACGCCGTGCGAGCCCGCGGCCCCACCACCGCCTTGTAATAAATCGCCTGCACCGGCGTGTACTGGTCCGCCAGCGCCAGGTGGTTCGCGTCATGCAACGTCGCCACCAATCGCCCCGGCCACAGCAGCGGCAGCGAGAACGACGTCGCATGGAACAGGTCCGGCTTGAGCTTCGTCAGCTCATACGCCAGCAGCGGCTGCTCCAGCGGCGTCAGATACCCCGCCCGGGAGCGGTGCAGCGGGATCCGCGGCGTCAGCTCCCCCAGCCCGTCCGGCAACCCCTGGGCCGGGACGAGGGCGGAGAACTCCAGGTCCGGGGCGAGCCCCGGCAACCTTCGCGCCAGCTCCAGCGCGTAGCGCGCGATGCCGTGGAGCTGACCGCGCACCATTCGCAGGTCAAGAAGGACAGAGGGCACGTCCCCTGGCCTACCACACAGTGCTAGAAGGCGCCCCGTGAAGGTCGCCCTCGTCCACGACTGGCTTGTCACCCACCGCGGCGGAGAGCGCGTCCTCGACGCCCTCTGCGAGCTGTACCCCGACGCGGACCTCTACACCCTCATCCACCAGCCGGGCAGCCAGCCTGCGCGCATCGAGAACCGACGCATCACCACGTCGTTCCTCCAACACATCCCCGGCATCCACGCGCGCTATCGCCACTTCCTGCCGCTGTTCCCCCGCGCCATCGAAGCCCTGCGCATCTCCGGGGACTACGACCTGGTCCTGTCCTCCAGCCACTGCGTCGCCAAGGGCATCCACGCCCCTCTCGGCGTGCCGCACCTGAGCTACGTGCACGCGCCCATGCGGTACATGTGGGACCTGTTCGACGACTACTTCGGCCCCGGCCGCGCCCGCCTCCCCGTGCGCGCCGCCGCCCTCGCCGTGCGCCCCTACCTCCAACACTGGGACCGCGCCTCCACCGACGGCGTGGACCGCCTCGTCGCCAACAGCCAGCACATCGCCGGGAAGATCCGCCGCTTCTGGGGCCGCGAGGCCTCCGTCGTCCCGCCCCCCGTCGAACTCGACCGCTTCACCCAGATGCCCCTCGCTGGAGGAGGGCAGGGCGGCTACTTCCTGTGGCTCGGCGCCTTCGCCCCCTACAAGCGCCTGGACGTCGCCCTGGAGGCCTTCCGCACCCTGTCCACCCCCCTGTGGATCGTGGGCACCGGCCAGGAGGCCTCGCGCCTCACGTCGGGCCCGCTGCCGCCCCACATCCGCTTCCTCGGCAACGTCCCTGACGCCGCGCTCCCCGCCCTCTACCGCGACGCCCGCGCGCTCCTTTTCACCCCCGAGGAGGACTTCGGCATCACCCCCCTGGAAGCCCAGGCCACGGGCCGCCCCGTCATCGCCTTCGGCAAGGGCGGCGCCCTGGAGACCGTCACCCCGAAGACGGGCCTCTTCTTCCCGGAACAGACCCCCGCGTCCCTTGCCGCCGCCGTGCGCCAGTTCGACGCCTGGGAGGCCTCCTTCCGCCCCGAGGACGCCCGCGCCCAGGCCGAGCGCTTCAGCCGCGCCCGCTTCCAGCAGGCCATCCAGGCCGAGGTCGACGTCCTCTTGTCGCTGCCCCCATCCTCCCCAGCGGTGTGACAGGGCTGTCCGCCCCGTCCCCACATTCCCGAGGGTCGGCCCCTCACTCCCACCCCGAGTGTTGGGTGCCCTCCGGGGCAACCCCTTGGTTTTACGGAAAAACCCGTGCTAGGACGCCGCGCGGGGGGCGGTGTCGGGCAGGTGACGGTGCTCGGAGTCCAGGGTGCGCGTCTTGCAATGGAAGCGGCGGATCCCCCCGTCCTTTCGACAGGAGTCACCGCGGTGTTTGGTCGCCTGCAGCGCTTCTACACGTCCATCAAGGTCGCCGCCGACGCGGGGATGCTCGCGGTGGCGTTCGTGCTCGCGTACTTCACCCGCTTCAGCGGCGTCATGCCCATCACCGAGGGCATCCCTCCGCCGGGTGAGACGTTCGTCTCGCTGGTGATGGTGCTGATCATCTTCCCGGTGACGTTCCAGCAGGCCCGGCTGTACGCGACCAACCGCTCGCGCACGCACATGGGGGAGCTGTTCGAGCTCTTCAAGGCGACCATCACCGCGACGCTCGTCCTGGTGGCGGTGACGTACTTCATCCGCGAGCGCTACTCGCGACTCACCATCGCCATCTTCGTCGTCTACGCCTTCACGCTCATCGCGCTGTCGCGGCTGGCCTTCCGCCATGTCCTCAGCGAGGTGCGCCGGCGCGGCTACAACCTCAAGTCCATCCTCGTCATCGGCGCGGGGGAGCTGGGCCTGCGCACCATCGAGACGGTGGAGAGCCACCGCGAGCTGGGCTTCCGCGTGGAGGGCGTGCTGTCGCTGAAGGAGGAGAAGGTCGGCCAGTGGGTGGGCGGCGTGCGCGTGGTGGACCACGTGCGCAACGTGGAGGCGTATCTGGATGCGCACCCGGTGGATCAGGTCATCATCGCCATGCCGCTGGAGGACCAGGCGCAGGTGAAGCCGCTGATGGAACAGCTGGCGCTGCGCACCGTGGACGTCAAGGTGGTGCCGGACCTGTTCCAGTACATCACGCTGTACGGCGGCCTGGAGGAGTTCGGCGGCCTGCCCATCATCAGCCTCCAGGGCGACCCCATGGACGGCTGGAGCCGCGTGGCCAAGCGCGTGTTCGACGTGCTGTTCTCGCTGCTCGCCATCCTGGTGAGCGCGCCCGTGATGGCGGCGACGGCGCTGGTGGTGTGGCTGACCAGCCGCGGCCCCATCCTCTATCGCCAGGAGCGCATGGGCATGGACGGGCGCACCTTCCCCATCCTCAAGTTCCGCACCATGCGCATCGACGCGGAGGTGCAGGGCGCCACCATGGCCAGCGCGGTGGATGCCCGCCGCACGCCGGTGGGCACGTTCCTGCGCAAGTATTCGCTGGATGAGCTGCCCCAGTTCTTCAACGTCCTGCGCGGCGACATGAGCCTCGTGGGGCCCCGGCCGGAGCGCCCCGTCTTCATCGAGGAGTTCAAGCGCCAGATTCCGCGCTACCACCTGCGCCACAAGGTGAAGGCGGGCATCACCGGCTGGGCGCAGATCAACGGCCTGCGCGGCCAGACGTCCATCCAGAAGCGAATCGAGTACGACCTGTACTACATCGAGAACTGGTCGCTCCTGATGGACCTGAAGATCCTCCTGCGCACCGCGCTGGGCGGCTTCCTGTCGAAGAACGCGTACTGACCGGGCCTCCCGCCGCCCGCGCCCGGGAAGGGCCAGGCAGGCGGGCAGGGAAGGCGTGGAAGTCGTATTCGTGCGCACCCTCTTCACGTGCCGCGAAGCCGTCTAGAATCCGTCGGCACATGGCCGACAAGCTTGGAATGACGCTGGTCCGAAAGGGCCTCCTGACGCAGGCGCAGCTCGACCAGGGGTTGGGCATCCAGCTCGTCCATGGGGGCCGCCTGGGCACCCGGCTGGTGGAGCTGGGGTTCCTCGACATCGAGACGGTGGGCATGGTGCTGGGGGAGCTGACCCACTTCCCCGTCGCGATGGAGGCGGACTTCGACGCCGTCACCGAGGCCACGCTCAAGCTGCTGACGGCGGACCAGTCGGAGAAGCATCAGGCGTTCCCGCTCGCGGTGGAGGGCCGGCGGCTGAAGGTCGCGATGGCGAACCCGCTGGAGCTCCAGACGACGGACGCGCTCGGTTTCATCACCGGGATGCGCATCGTGCCGTACGTCACGCCGGAGCTGCGGCTGTTCCAGTATCAGGCGCGCCACTACGGCATCGACCGTCCGCACCGGGCCCTGCCGGCGCCCGCGCCCGTGCCCATCCGTCGCTCGGTCTCCGTGGCCACGGTGCCCCTGCCGCCGATGCCGGCCCCGTCCGCGCCCGCTCCCGCGCCGGTGCGTCCGGAGCCGCAGCTGCCCGCGATGTTCGGGGGGCTCGCGCCGGGACAGTTCCTCAGTGATGACTCGGAGGCGGAGGACGCGGCGCCGGCCGTGGCCAGCGCGCCCGTGCTGTCCTTCGAGAGCCCCGAGGAGGAAGAGCTTCCGCAGATCGTGATGGGTGAACCCGTGCGTGCGCCGACGGGGGGCGAGAACTCCCGTCCGGGTGGGGTGCCCACCCTGGGGCCCGCGCGTCCTCCGGCGGTGGCTGCGCCTCCGGTCGTGGTGGCCCAGCCTCCGGGCATGGTGGCTCGGCAGGGTGGGCCGCCGGTGGTCGCGGGTCCGGGCGTGGCTGCTCCTCCGGGGCCGGGGGGCGCGCCCGTGCGTGCGACGCCTCCTCCGGGCGCGCCGGGGACTCCTCCGCCTGGGATGGTCGCACGGGGTGCGCCAGCAGGGGTTCCTGCGCCCGCGGGGGCTCGGCCTTCGTCGGCGGTGGGGATTCCCGCCGTGGGCAAGACTCCGCCTCCGGGGATGCGCCCGGCGCCTCCGGGTGGGCCGGGTGCACCGATGCCTCCGCGTCCGCCAGGGCCTCCGGGGGCACCCATGCCTCCGGGGATGGTGCGGGCAGGACCGCCGCCGGGCCCGGGGGGCATGCCTCCTGGAATGGCGCCCCGGCCTGCTCCGGGGGCTCCGCCTCCTGCTATGGCGGTGCCTCCTGGCGCCGGGCCTGTTCCTCCGGGGCCTGGGCGGCGTCCGTCGTCCGCCACGGGCGTTCCGGTCGCTGGGCCTCCAGGCGCCGCGCGTCCGGCGGGTCCTCCGGGGGCGCCGGTGGGTGTGCCCCCGGGTGTCGCGCAGGGCAGGCCGGTGGGACCGCCGCCTCCGGGTGCGCCTCCTCGGCAGGGTCCTCCTCCGGGGGCTGTTCCGTCGGTGGCCTCCGCTGGAAATGCCGGTGGGCCGGCTGCTGTCGCGCCGCCGCGTCCTGGTGCTGTTCCTCCCCCGGGTGGGATGTCTGCCGTTGCTCCAGCGAGTGGGCCGAATGCCGTCCCGGGGATGTCTCCGGGTGCATTGCCCCAGGCCGCTGCTCAGGGTGGGGCGAAGGCTCTCGCGGGAACTCCTCCTGGCGCGTTGTCGGATGTGGCCGCCCACGGCGGGGCGAATCCCCTCGCGGGAACTCCGGGTGTCGCCGTCGCTCAAGGTGGGCAGGCGGACTCGGGTTCCGACGCATTGTCAGACATCGCGGAGGGCTGGTCTTTCGAGAGCGCTCCGGCAGCGCCTCCGCCCGTTGCGGCTCCTGGAGTCTCGGGGGCGGCGAATCCCACCGTGTCCGGTACCCTGGATGCCAGCGTGGGCTCTCCGCCACCCTCCACGAAGGCTGCCCTTGAGGCACCCTCGGGAGCCGCGCCGAACGTTGCTGACAAGGCCCCGCCTTCGCCGCTGTCCGAGCTGGTGCTGGAGGCCGAGCTTGTCGAAGACGACGACGACGTCCTGATCCCCGAGTCGTTCGACGCCGAGCCCGAATCCTCTCCAACGCTGACCGCCGCTCCGATTCCGCCGGAGCCTGTCGCCGTCCTCTCCAGCGACTCCCTCGACTCGGAAATCCTCGAGGACGTGGATGTCATGGCGTCCGAGCCCCATGAGGCCCCGTCGCCCGAGGTGGCGGAGCCGGGCTGGGATCTGTTCACGGAGGAGCCCGAGGCCAGCGGCGCCCCCGCGCTGAAGGAAGCGGCGACGGTGGAGGCCAGCCCGAACCTGTCTCCCGCCACCCCTGTCCAGGCACCGCACCTCGAACCCCAACTCGTCACGCCTTCAGCCAGTCACGATGGCGTGTTGGAAGCGATGGAGTTCGAGGACCTTCCGGATGCGCCGCCCGCATCGCCGCCTGAGTCGCGCGAAGTGGAGTCGGCTCCAGTTCTGGCTGCCGCTGAACTCGCGACGCCGGTGCCCCCTGCTGCCGACGCGTCTGTCTTCACGGCCCCCCCGACCTCTTCCGAAAAGGAGCAGCTGGCGCAGTTCGACCCCCGGCTCGCGACGGATGATCTGCCGGTGTCTGTTCACTCAGACGCGCCGACTGCCGCCGAAGCCGTGGTGCCTGCGATTGAAGTCCCGGCGCCCCCTGTCGTGGTCGCGCCGGCCGCGCAGGATGTCGAAGCCGATGCGCTCGAGTTCAGCCTGGCAGGGGAGACGCCGCTGTCGCCCGAGGTCTCCACGCCTCCCGCCGCGTCTGGCACGGAGTCGGCTGAGCCCTGGCAGGTCGCCGCCGCACCGAAGGTCACCGAACCTGTGCTCGCCGCGGAGCCCGCTGCTCCCGCTGAGGCGCCGCGAACCGAACTCCCCCAGGAGTTCGATGTCGCCCTGGTCTCTGACGCCGAAACGCCTCCGGCATCCCGGCCTCTCCTCGCCGCGGAACCCGCGCCCGTGGAGCCTGAGCCTGCCTCCGTGTCGTCCGCTGTCACGGCGTCGGAGCCCAGCTCCGAGTCGCCTGCTGTCACGGCGTCGGAGCCCGTAGCGTCCACCCAGGCCCCGGAGTCCGCCGCCAGCGTCGCGGACGCCCCAGGGTCTGCTCCCATCTCCGAGGACACGGCCCCACCGAAGCCGCGCCTCGTCGTCGCGCCCGCCCCGGCTCCGGCCCGCGAGCGGACGCCCATCTCGCTCGACGACCTTCCCGCATCCTCCGAAGAGCCCATGCAGCTCGCCTCCACCTGGGAGTTCGTGGGCTGGCAGGGCGGGGAAGGGGAGGGCGCCGTGGGCCACAGCGCGGACACCACCTGGGCGGACCGCGTGGTCGACCTGGATGGTCCCGCCACCTCTACCACCCCGTCCACGGGCGAAGGGGGCGTGGCCCTGGCCTCCGCGTGGGAGTTCATGCAGCACCCCTGGCAGCCCCAGGCCTCCGAGCAGCCCGACACCGTCCAGGCCCTGCTCGCCGCCGCCAGCGCGTCCACCGACACGCCGCCCAACGGTCCCGCCATCACGGCGGATCAGGTCCTCACCGCGCTCGACACCGCGGACTCGCAGGGCATGGTTGGCAAGGTGTTGCTGGCCTACAGCGCGGGCCGCTTCCGCCGGGCCTTCCTCCTGGGTGACAGCTTCGGACTCGCGCGCGTGGGCCGCGCCTGGGGCCCGGGCAGCGAACGCCCGGAGGTCTCCGCGCTCAAGGTGGACCTGGACGCGCCGTCCCTCCTCGCGTCCGCGCTGAAGGGCCCCAGCCCCAGCGTCTTCAACGCGCCGCAAGGGCCGCAGGACGAGGCCATCTTCTCCGCGCTGTGCGAGTCCGAATCACACCTGCTCGTCTTCCCGCTGCACGCGCGCGGTCAGCCCGTGGCGTTCTTCGTCGCGGAGAACGGGCCCGCGCCCGTGGAGCTCGACACGCTGGAGGAGCTGGGCCGCATCGCCGACCGGGCCGTGGAGATCTGCACCCGCCTGCACCGCTTCCCTTGAACGTCCGATCTGGCTGAAAACACGAAGGGCTCCGGCGCCATCGCAACGGCACCGGAGCCCTTCCTCATTTCCCGCTGACGAAAGCCGCGCCCCTAGCTGCAGCCGCTCGTCGTGCCGCAGTTCGCGCACTTGTAGCAGGCGCCGCTGCGCACGGTGATGGCGCCGCAGGTGTGGCAGGGCGGGGCGTCCGCCTGGTTCAGGTACGTGCTGCGCGAGCTGCTCACCGCGGACAACCGCAACGTCTGCGAGGGCACCGCCGCCTGCGTCACCGGCGCCGGACGGGACTCTTCCACCGGCGTCACTTCCGCGTCGTCACCGCACGGCGCGGTGGGCAGGAACTTCAGCGACAGCCACCGGAAGATGTAGTCGGTGATGGACTTGGCGATGGGGATGTTCGGGTTGCCGGTGAAGCCGCTCGGCTCGTAGCGCGTATGGCAGAACTTGTCCGCCAGCACCTGCATGGGCACGCCGTACTGGAGCGCCAGCGACACGCTGGTGGCGAAGCCGTCCATCAGGCCGCTCACCACCGAGCCCTCCTTCGCCATCACCACGAACAGCTCGCCCGGCGTGCCGTCCTCGTACATGCCCACCGTCAGGTAGCCCTCGTGGCCGCCAATGGAGAACTTGTGCGTGATGGACTGGCGCTCGTCCGGCAGCCGGCGACGGTGCGCCTTCGGCTCGGGCGTCGCCACGGGCACCGCTTCCGCCGCGACGCGGGGCGCGTCCTTCGGCTTGTCCTGCGACGTGTTGAGCGGCTGCGTGCGCTTGCACCCGTCGCGGTAGACGGCGACGGCCTTCAGGCCGCTCTTCCACGCCTCCAGGTAGGCCTTCTCGATGTCCTCCACCGTGGACTCGGTGGGCATGTTCACGGTCTTGCTGATGGCGCCGGAGAGGAACGGCTGCGCCGCCGACATCATCTCGATGTGGCCCATCCAGTGGATGCTGCGCTGGCCCTTGGACGGCTTGAACGCGCAGTCGAACACCGGCAGGTGCTCCGTCTTGAGGTGAGGCGCGCCTTCGATGGTGTCGTGCTTGTCCAGGTACGCGACGATGTCCTGCGCCTGCGTCTGGGGATAGCCCAGCTTCTCCAGCGCCAGCGGCACCGTCTGGTTGACGATCTTCAGCATGCCGCCGCCCACCAGCTTCTTGTACTTGATGAGCGCGATGTCCGGCTCGATGCCGGTGGTGTCGCAGTCCATCATGAAGCCGATGGTGCCCGTGGGGGCCAGCACCGTCACCTGGCTGTTGCGGTAGCCGTGCTCCGTACCGCGCGCCAACGCGTCGTCCCACGCCTGCTTCTGCGCCTGGAACAGCTCCGCGCTCACGCCGTCCGCCTGGAGCTGGTAGGCCGCCTTGCGGTGCTTGCGGATGACGCCCAGCATGGGCTCCGCGTTGTTGCCGTAGCCCGCGAACGCGCCCTGCTTCTGGGCGATGCGGGCGCTCGTGGCATAGGCCTCGCCGCACATCAGGGACGTGATGGCCGCCGCGTAGTTGCGACCCGCGGGCGAGTCGTACGGCAGGCCCGTCGCCATCAGCAGCGCGCCCAGGTTCGCGTACCCCAGGCCCAGCGGGCGGTAGTCGTGGCTGTTCTTCGTGATGCGCTCGGTGGGGTAGCGGCTGAAGCCGACGATGATCTCCTGCGCCAGCAGCACCACCGACACCGCGTGCTTGAACGCGGTCACGTCGAAGCCGCCCTCCAGCGTGCGGAAGTGCATCAGGTTCAGCGACGCCAGGTTGCAGGCCGAGTCATCCAGGAACATGTACTCGGAGCAGGGGTTGGACGCGTTGATGCGCGCCGTGCCCGAGCACGTGTGCCATTCGTTCACCGTGGTGTCGTACTGGAGGCCCGGGTCACCACACAGGTGCGCCGCCTCCGCGATCTCCCGGAACAGCTCCCGCGCCTTGTACGTCTCCATCACCTGGCCGTCGCGCACCGCGCGCGTCTGCCACGGGCCGTCGTTCACCACGGCCTTCATGAAGTCGTCCGTGACGCGCACGGAGTTGTTCGAGTTCTGGAAGTAGACCGACCCGTACGCCTCGCCGTTGAAGGACGGATCGTATCCCGCTTCAATCAGCGCCCAGGCCTTCTTCTCCTCGCTCGACTTGCAGCGGATGAAGTCCAGGATGTCCGGGTGCTCGGCGTTGAGGATGACCATCTTCGCCGCGCGCCGCGTCTTGCCGCCGCTCTTGATGACGCCCGCGAACGCGTCGAAGCCGCGCATGAACGACACCGGGCCGGACGCCGTGCCGCCGCCCGCGAGCAGCTCCTTGCTGCCGCGCACGCTGGACAGGTTGGTGCCCGTGCCGCTGCCGTACTTGAAGAGCATCCCTTCCGTGCGGGCCAGCCCCAGGATGGACTCCATGTTGTCGTCCACGCTGTTGATGAAGCACGCCGAGCACTGCGGGTGCGCTTCCACGCCCACGTTGAACCAGACGGGCGAATTGAAGGCCGCCTTCTGGCGCAGGAGCAGATGCGTCAGCTCCGCATGGAACGCCTCGCGGTCCACCGCTGACGCGAAGTAGTGGCCCTGCTCGCCCCAGCCGGTGAGCGTGTCCACCACGCGCGCCACCAGCTTGCGCACGCTCGTCTCACGCTCAGGCGTGCCAGGGGTGCCCCGGAAGTACTTCGACGCGACGACGTTCGTCGCCAGCATCGACCAGGACTTGGGGACTTCGATGTCCTTCTGGTCGAAGACGACCTTGCCGTCCTCGCCCTTGATGCTCGCGCTGCGCAGCTCCCACGCCAGCTCGTCCGCGGGGTCCACCCCGGGCGTCGTGAAGAAGCGTTCCACGGTCAGCCCCGTCGTCGTCGTCGTCGCCGCCTTCCCCTTCGCCCCGCGACGCTCCTTGCCCCCGACCACCGCCTTGCCGCCCAGCTCCTTCTCCATGACGCCCACCTCCACATTCACTGAGAGTACGGATGCAAAATTCGCAAAATCGCCAACGCCGCGAGATCGCAGGGGATCGGTTGATCTCCCAGGACACAAAGAGGCGACGTCTGGATGGATCGCGGAGGCAGGTTCCAGCGGACCGAAAGCTGGAATCCGGGCCCGGGCCTGACAGCCCTCCCGCCGGGCGGGCGGATCCATATGATCGCTCACGGGGCCCGTCAAACATCACCTGCTGCCCCTACATCTAGCATTTGAAATCTGCTTACACACTTCAGCTTGGGGGTACGTCCATCCGCGAACACCCGGGGCGCTGCTCACCTGCGCAGGGGGTGTGGGCTTGATACAGGGCTGATCTAAGGCCCTGCCATGACGGTGGCAACGGATGCTTTGCTGGCAATGTAGTGTCATGACCCTACAGAATCGGGCCCCGAGCGGAGGGGACCCGGCCAAGGGCTCGTGATCACTGGCGGATGTTTGCTGTCAGTCCGTGCGTCCAGCGTAGCGGCGGTCCGCTGTCGGGACGAGGTACGGGCGACGTGGAGGGTCCTGGGACGGTCGCTTGCTGAACGGCGGCGTCGATTTCGCCGCCCAGCCGCGTTAGGAGGCCGACATGCCTCCTCCGTTCGAACGCCACGTCTTTGTCTGCACCAACCGCCGCCCGGATGGGAACCCGAAGGGCTGCTGTGCCACCAAGGGCGGGGAGGAGGTCCGCGCCGCCTTCAAGGCGGAGTTGGACAAGCGCGGGCTCAAACGCACCATGCGCGCCAACGCGGCTGGCTGCGTCGACACCTGCGCGTTCGGCGTCTCCGTCGTCGTCTATCCGGAGGGCACCTGGTACGGCGGCGTGAAGGTGGAGGACGTGCCCTCAATCGTGGAGGAGCACCTGGTGCAGGGGCGCCCCGTGGAGCGGCTCCTGATGCCCTTCAACAAGAAGGCGGAGCGCTGAAGGAGGCTCCGGGAAGGAACCTCCTCGCGCCCCGCCTGGGGACTGCGACGTCGTGAGGCCGGGCTGTGAAGCCGGTGGTTAGCGGCGCTTGCCCAGCAGGCGCATCAACGACAGGAACAGGTTGATGAAGTCCAGGTAGAGGGTGAGCGCGCCCACGATGCTCACCGTCGCCGTGCTCTTGTAGCCCGTGCCCGCGTGGTACTCGCGCAGCTTCTGGATGTCGTACGCGGTGAGGCCCGCGAAGATGAGCACGCCGGCGCACGCGGTGACGAACGACACCGCGTCATTGCGCATGAACAGGTTCACGATGCCCGCGATGACGATGCCGACGAGGCCCATGTAGAGGAAGGTCTTCCAGCCGCTCAGGTCCTTCTTCGTGACGGTGCCGTAGACGGCCATGGTGCCGTAGACCGCCGCCGTGATGAAGAACACCTGGGCGATGGAGCCCGCCGTGTAGATGAGGAAGAGCACCGACAGCGTCACGCCCGTCAGCGCCGAATAGCCCAGGAACAGGGCCGCGGCCACCGGGCCGGAGATGCGGGGCGCCAGGAACGACAGCGCCATCACCACGCCGAACTGCACCAGCAACAGGCCCATGCGGTACTGCGCCACCGCCTGGAGCATCGCGGTGTTCGACAGCGTCACCGCCGCCATGACGCCCGTGAGGGCCAGGCCCGCGAACATCCAGCCATGGACGCGCGTCATGAACGCGCGCTGTGACTCCTGCATCAGCACCGAGTCCACTTCGCTCGCCCGCCCGCTCTGCCACCCACCAGAAGATTCCCACGCCATGTGCTTTCGTATCCTTTCGTGCCGGGACGGCTGCCCGGCTGCTGTGTCTTGATGTAACGCGGAGCCTTGGGCGATGCCTTAAAGGGCCTTCCAGGCCAACAAAAGCTTCGCCGCGACTTCCGTGGTGATGAGGGGCAGCACGCCACCTCCGCCCACGATGTTGACGATTTCCGACATGGACCCCCGGCACACCCCGCCCCACGCGGGCTGCTTCGACAGGCCCACCGACGCATAGGCCGAGTAGTCGACGAAGAACGACGTGGGCAACACGTTGTTCTGACCGCACAGCAGGTGGTCCTCCGGCTGGGTGTCCACCACCTCCTGCACCACGAAGCCGCCACCCTGGGTGTCCGTGGCCGCGCGGGTGCACAACTGGGCCCACGTCAGGGACTCGCCATAGGCGCCCTTGACGCGCTCCTCATAGGGCACCGTGCCCACCGAGCGGCCCAGGAACACCGCCTTGCCGCCGTAGTCCCACGCGCGCTTGAGCACGAAGCGCGCGGGCTCCTCCGACACGCGCGCCACCACGTCGTCCACCTTCGCGCCGTCTGGACCGGTGCCGGGGCCGCGGCGGAAGGGGCGCGTCCAGGGGACCGCGGCGCGCACCGCCTCCAGCTCATCCGGCGTGAGGCCCGCGCTGTCCGCGAGCGCGGGCTCCGTCAGCGCCTGCGACAGGAGCGCGAACGTCGTCTTCACCTCCACCTGCGAGGCGGGCGGGTTGAGGAACACCGCCTTCTTGCCGGGCACGGTGCCCAGGAAGTCCTCCACCCACGGGGCGGGAGACTGCTCCAGCCGGCGCACGAACAGGTGGCGGTAGACGAGGTCGTACTTCTTGCCCCGCACCGTGAAGCTGTCCTCGCCGGACACGTCCTCCGGGTGCACCACGTCCGCGTCCGCGCCGAACTCGCGGAAGCGCTCGCACAGCCAGCGCAACTCGGTGACCTGCGCGTCGTTCTTGCGGCACAGGAGCGCCACCGTGTCCGGCGACTGCCCGTCGCGTTCGGCCGCGTAGCCGTCCAGAAGGGCCCGGTAGAGCGCCAGCGCGTTGTTGCCGTTGAGCGTGTGGAGCGCCGCGAGCCCCTTCTCCGGGTAGCGCAGGTGCCGCGCGACGACCTCGATGAAGGAGCGCGCCGCGATGTCCGAATAGCCCTGCATGGCCGGGATGGTGGCGTTGACCTCCAGCGCCCAGGGACGGCCCCCGGAGACGAAGTAGTCCACGCGCGTCGTCGCCAGCGTGCGGCTCTGCTCCCAGGTGCGCTCGGCCAGCGTGCGCTCCAGGGGGGACAGGGCGCCGAGCAGCCGGCCCGGGTCCTCGCCGGAGAGCACGGCGCGCGCCATCTTCAGCGTGGCGGAGGCCAGCTTCGCGGACAGGAGCGCGCGGCGTTTGATCTCCTCGGCGTCGAGGATGACGGGCGTGGCGGTGATGGGGATGGGCAGCGTGCTGCCATCCGGCTTCGTCACCGCGAGACCGCGCTCGTAGGCGAGCTTCGCCAGCTCCGGTCCGAAATAGTGTGCCTGCCTGCGCAGGACATCCATGAACTCTTGCACGCGCGGAAACCTACGACCCCAGGGGCTCGTGGGTCCACAACCCGCGACCTGTCGGCCTGTTCCCCAGGCCAGCACCCCGGCGCGCGATGTCCGCCGAGCGGCCGGGCGCGGGGGCCAGGCGAGCCCACGCACCGGAGGCGCGCGGGTCCTGGCTTGCACGCGGTGAAGAGGTCGCTTAAAACAACTCAGTTGCTTTTCGAGATTGAGTGGACGTGAGCCGCCTCCGACGCCACCCCAGCACGAACCGCCCCGCGTCGCGCCTGTTGGCGTGGCAGTGGGTGCTCGTGTGCGTGCTGGCGTACGTGGGCAGCGTCCTCCACTTCGCGCTCGTGCAGCACACCACGTGCCTTGAGCACGGGGACGTGATGCACGTGAGTGAGGCCCCGTCGCATGGGGGCCCGTCGGAGGAAGAGGTCTCCTTCGACGATGCGCGCGTGGCCCGGGCGCCCCAGGCGCAGGCCGTTCCGCACAGCGCGGAAGCCCACTGTCACCATGCCTTCCTGCGCCGTGAGGCTCCGCCTCCGGCCGAGTCCGCCCCGATGTTGGTGGCGGTCTCCACGCGCTCCAGTCCGGCGCTGGCGGTGTTCCGCTTCCACGCGGCCCCCGTCGCGCTGTTGAGACTCGCGCCCAAGTTGTCGCCTCCGCGCGCCTGATTCCGGCCCACGAAGCCCGTCGTTCCCGCCCCGCGTATGTCCGCGGTCCGGGAAACGTCCGGGGCTTCCGGAGCCTTCGTCGCGCGCGTTCCCGTCCGCAGTGACGTGACGTGGCGCCGCGAGGGGCCTTCGGCCGCTCCCGTTCCGCGTGCTTCGTCCCGCTGAGCCTCTTCCAGTCCCCGTCGCGTTTCCGCGTGCGGCCGTTCCCTTGCTTCAGGGGCGGCGTGCCGTGGGCGCGTGGGTCCTGGAGTCCCCGCAGTCCCTCCCCGTGGAGTCCCACACCATGAAGAACAAGCTGCTGTCCGCCGTGTTGCTGTCCGCCTCGCTCCTCGTCTCCGCGTGTGGAGATGACGCCGAAGAGTCCACCGGCGATGAAGAAGGCTGCGAGCACTTGCAGGAAGGCCCCGCCGTCAGCGTCACCGCGGCCGTCTCCGGCACGGGCCCCTCCGTGAGCAATGATCACAAGCGCTACGACATCGCGCTGGTGGACGTGACCGGAGGCAAGGGCGGCGCGGTGTCCTTCGCCGTCTCCGAGGCCACCGACTACGTCCTTTTCACCAGCGCCCCGGTGCTGGTGAAGGTCACCAACGGCAGCGGCGCGGCGGTGGAGTTCGAGGAGAGCACCAACAGCTCCACCCTCTGCACCGATATCCAGGGCCGCCACATCGTGCCCCTCACGGTGGGCACGCACACGCTCACCTTCGGACC
This sequence comes from Corallococcus sp. bb12-1, assembly GCF_026626765.1. Taxonomy (NCBI): domain Bacteria; kingdom Pseudomonadati; phylum Myxococcota; class Myxococcia; order Myxococcales; family Myxococcaceae; genus Corallococcus; species Corallococcus sp. bb12-1. The sequence goes on from NZ_JAPNJZ010000025.1 coordinate 131,494, forward strand.
TTCGACGCTGTCCTCGGTGTCGCTCGTCATCGAGGAGTCGGGCGAGCACGACCACGACCACGAGTAACCGCCATCCCCCCGCAGTCCCCCAGGAGAAAGCCATGGGTAGCTTCCAGCAATTCCTCGACGACCAGAAGATCTCCCCCGCGGTGCTGCTGCGCCGCTCCCGACAGCTCGAATCCCAATCCGCGGAGGACCGCGTCCTCAAGCGCAAGCGCTCCGAGCGCCGCCGCGAGAAGGAAGGGCAGCAGAAGCCCTCCGTGGAGCCAGGCCTGGGCAAGCCGCGCAGTGGCCGGGGCCTGAGCGAGCAGCAACTGACCGGCGCGCGCGAGGACCGTCCGGTGCCCCCGCGCGTGCGCTCCAAGGTGGTGCGTGCCGTCAACGCGCTGCTCACGAAGAACGGCGGCACCCCCGTGGACGCGAAGGCGCTCTTCGGTGAGGTGACCGCGCGCGTGGGTCCCACGACGAAGAAGGCCAGCAGCTAGCTCCCGCTTTCCCCCGAGGCGCCCCATGTCCCAGTCGCATGCTGCCCCTGCCGCTGTTCTTCCCTGCGACGTTCGCCGCGATGGCGACCGTCTGTTCGACGTGGCCATGTGGTGCCTGGGCCAGGACGTGCGTTGCCCGGACGGCAACGTACTCCTGCGCCACGGCCTCGTGCGCGAGCCGCGTCCTCCAGGCGTGGAGGGGCAGAGCGCGTACCAGGGGCGACTCGGGGACGGGGGGCGCCTCACGCTGTGGGGGTTTGGCGCGCTGTGTGACACGTGCGGCGCGACGCTCTTCGTGCCGCGCGATGGCTTCGTGCCCCGGTGGGTGGAGGGCCCTGGCGCGAGGGCCACTGCATTCCGCGCGGAGGACGTGGGCGTCCGGCGGGAGGCGGCCACCGGGCCGGAGCGCCGGGCGGTGAGGGCGGGCCTCGCGATGCTGGCGGACTGGCTCGCAGACTACGAGGCGTGGGTGGCGCGGGACGTGGGGCTCTCCTGGCGGCGCGAGTGTCTGTCCGCGCGTCGCAAGGCATCGCCCGTGGCAGTGGAGGAGTTGTCGAACGCCTGGAGGCGGATGGCCGTGCGCGTGCGCGCGACCGACGCCGGAGTGCAACACCGTACCGCTCCGACTTTCGGAGCGTGAGGAGGACACCATGCTGGCACGACTGTTCCGAGCCGATGCGCCGTCCGTTCATGCCCACATCGCGTGGGAGGACCTGCCGGATGAAGCCCTTCCCACGCCGCCGTTGTGTGACGGCCTGGGAGACGCCCACCTGCCGGTGACGACGCAGGTTCCCCTTGCGCAGGCGTACTTCGATCAAGGCCTGCGCCTGTTGCACCTGGGCTGGGGGTTGGAGGCGCGCCGCGCGTTCGCGGAGGCCGCGCGTCAGGACCCTTCGCTCGCCATGGCGTGGTGGGGGCTCGCGCTGGTACGGGGCGCGGGTGCCCGCTTCGCCGCCGACCGCGCGGAGGCCATCCGCAAGGCGCTGGTGCTGGCGGAGGGCATCACCGACGTGGAGCAGCGCCTGGTGGTCGCCGCCAGCCTGCTCGCGGACAAGGGGCCCGCCAATGGCCGGCACGCCTTCGTGCGCGAGATGGAGTTCCTCATCGACCGCTTCCCGGAGGAGCCCGAGCCGCGCCTGCTGCTCGCCGGCTTCCTGCTAGACGGCTACGAGTCGGACGGGCGTCCCGGCCAGGGCCAGCCCTATGCGCAGTTCATCCTGCGCGATCTGCTGCGCACGCACCCGCACCACGCGGGCGTGCACGTGGCCTGGGTGCAGTCCTGGTTGCCGAGCGCGAAACCCGAGCTGGCGCGCGAGAGCGCCGAAGCCCTTCCGATGCTCGTCCCCGAGGGCAGCCCCGCGCTGCTCGCCGCCGGGCGTCTGCTGCTGCGCGTAGGCCGGGTGGCGGAGGCGAACCGCATCCTGGAGGCGGCGGTGGCGGCGGATGACGCGTACCTCGCCCGCGAGTCGCTGCCCCTGGAGGTCGCGCCCAGCGCGGACACCGCCCTGCGCCTGTTGAGCGAAGGCTGCGCGGAGGTGGGGCAGTACCGGGGCGCCCAGTCGTGGGCCCGCAAGCTGCGTCAGCGCGTGGAGGCCGCGGGGGCTCAACCCCAGGCGGTGCTCTTCGCCGCGACCACGCTCGTGGCCGCGCACCTGCGCTTCGGCTTCTGCCGTGCGGCGGCGGAGGTCCCGATGGAACTGGGCGACGCTGGCACCGTCGCGGAGCAGGGCCTGCGCGACGCCGTGCGCCTGTACGCGCGTGGCGCATCCGCCCTGGAGACCGGACGGCTGGGTGATGTGGAGCGGGCGTGCCTGTCGCTGGACGCGCTGGTGCCCGCGCTGTCGGAAGCTCCCCGTTCGGAGGGCCGCGCCCTGTGTCCTCGCGACGTGGCGCGCACGATTGAAGTCGCCGCGCAGGAACTGCGGGGAACGCTGGACGCGCGGCGAGGTGACTCCGGCCGGGCGGAGGCCGCGCTCACGCGCGCACTGCGCCTGGAGCGGCGCCTGCGCCCGGTGGGGCCCGCGCTCTTCTGCCGTCCGCCCCGGGAAACGCTGACCCGTGTGCGCCTGCGCTCGGGCCGGGAAGAGAAGGCCCTGGAGCTGGCGCTGGAGCGGGCAGGGGAGCGGCCCGGGTGTGGCCACTGCATGCTGCTCGTCGCCGAAGCCCACGTCGCCTGCGAGTGCATGTCCGAAGCGGAGCATGACTACGCCGTGGTGTTGGACCTGTGGCGCGACGCGGATCCGCACCTGCCGGGCCTGCAACGCGCGCGGGGTTTCGCGTCCCGTGGAGGCCGGGGACGCGCCGGGCTGCGCCGGGTGCCGGATGCACCCGTGGACACCGCTCCCGCACCCCGGGGTGGGGAAGGGCCTTGGACCGTGCATGGGGCGTGAGCGTCCGCGCGGCCGTGCTTGACGGGCGCGCGGGCTTCGCGTCACTAGGGGGCACTCGCAAGGAGCTGCCCCATGCCCTCATTCCGCCTGAAGCCCGAGCAGGCCGCGCTGCTCGTCGTCGACATCCAGGAGCGCCTGTGCGCCGCCATGGACCGTGATGCCCTGGACCGCATGCTCGCGCGCACCGGCGCCGCCGTGGAGGGCGCGCGGGCCCTGGGCCTGCCCGTCATCGTCACGGAGCAGTACCCGCAGGGGCTGGGCCGCACGCATTCGCTGCTGAAGTTGAAGCTGGGCACGTACACGCCGCTGGAGAAGATGGACTTCTCCGCCGCCACGCCGGACGTGCTGTCGGTGCTGGGCGAGCGCAAGCAGGTGCTGATCACCGGCATGGAGGCGCACATCTGCGTCTTCCAGACCGCGCGGGACCTGGCGGACCAGGGACGTGAGCCGTGCCTGCTGGCGGACGCGGTGCTGTCCCGCACGGAGGAGGATCGCCGCGTGGGGCTGGAGCTGTGCCGCGACGCGGGCGCGCGCATCCTCACCGTGGAGTCGGCCCTGTTCGACATGCTGGGCCGCGCGGGCACGCCCGAGTTCAAGAAGGTGTCCGCCGCCGTCCGCTAAGCAGGACCGGCGGCGGAAGGGTCGCCGCTCACGCCTTGCGCAGGAAGGGTGCGCGCGCCAGGCGCACCAGCATCATCAGCAGCACCAGCACCCCGGACAGGACGGTTTGAGAGCCGCCCACCGGGAAGTCGTAGAAGTACGCGAACAGGTAGCCGCCCGCGCCCGCGATGCCGCCCAGCACCGTGGCGGTGAAGAACGTCCAGGGCAGCCGCAAGTCCAACACCAGCGCGGCGATGGCCGACAGCGTGGAGAACGCGAAGACGGGCAGGGCGCCCAGCGCGCGTGCGCACACGCCCACCATGATGCCGATGGACACCATCAACACCGTGTCCAGCATCCGCACCGGCAGCCCCTGCACGGTGGCGCCGATGCGGTCGAAGCTGACGAAGGTGATGCCCCGATACCACCACAGGTGCAGCACCATCAGCACCGCGCCCACCGCCGCCACGGCGTGCAGTTGATCCGGCGTCACCAGCACCGCGGTGCCGAAGAGGATGCCCTGGATGTCATGGGCCTCCTGCGCGATGCGGTCGCCCACCAGGATGGCCGCGCCGCCCGCGAAGGCGAACGCGCACCCCAGCAGGCTCTCGCGGGACAGGCGAAGGCGTGCGGGCTCCACCATCAGCAGCAGCGTGGCCGCCACCGACATCACCACCGCGCCCACCAGCGGATCCACGTGCACGCCCAGGTGGATCTCCGCGAAGAAGGCCAGGGCCACGCCCAGGCCCGCCGTGTTCGTCACCGCCGCGCTGACGAACACCATGCGCCGGAGCACGACGTAGACGCTGAGGAAGCCCAACACGCACCCGGCGATGAGCGCGCACAGGATGGGGTCCTGGAACAGCTCCCAGGCGGACTGGAACTGTTCCCACTTCGAAGGCTCAAGCAGGGCTGTTTCCACGATGAGGCCCCTGGGGTGCGCTGTGGCAGTAGTCGTCGCCGTACTGGCGGCGGAAGGCGGGATGGCAGAACACGGTGCGCGCATCGCCCATGACGAAGCAGCGGTGCTCGCGGTCCACGAAGAGGATGACGTCGGCGTGCTCGGCCGCGACGGACAGGTCGTGGCTCACCACCACCACGCCCAGGCCCCGGTCATGCGCGAGCGCGCACAGCCGCAGCATCGTCTGTTTCTCCGCCACGGCATCCATCGCCGCGGTGGGCTCGTCCAGCAGCACCACGTCCGCCTCGGTGGCGATGACGCGGGCGAGCAGGGCGCGCTGCTTCTCTCCGCCGGACAGGTCACGGAAGGGCCGCTTCGCGATACCGCGCGCCCCCGCCGTATCGAGCGCCGCCTCCACCTTCTGCCGGTCGGTGGCGTTGGGGAAGGGCCGCAGGAAGTTCCACCCCGACAGCCGCCCCCACCCGGTCAGCTCGCGCGCATGCACCGGGAGCAGTGAGTCGATGGAGGACATCTGCGGCACGTACGCGCTGCGGATGTTCGGGGTGCCCAGGGCAATGCGCCCGGACACCGGAGGAATGAGCCCCAGCAGCGTCTTGAACCAGGTGCTCTTGCCGGAGCCATTGCGGCCCACCACCGCCACGAACTGCCGGCGGCGCACCACCAGGTCCATGGGCGGCAGGATGTCCTTGCCCCCGTAGCCGATGACGAGCTGCTCGCACTTGAGCAGCGCCTCGCCCGGCTCCGGAGGCGGCGCGGCGCGGTGCGCGCTGTCCAGTTCGGTCTCGTGATCACCGTGCGCCACGGTTCACCTCCACGGTCGGGCTCACTTCGCCCACCTTCTGCAAGAGAGCGGCAAGGACTGCCTTGTTCGCGAACGCATTCAGGTTCACGACGCCATCCAGGCCCTCCTCCGCAGCGGACCAGTCCACCGCGTCGAAGAGCTCCGGCGTCAGCGCCAGCTTCAGGCCCAGCGCCACGCGCGGCGCGTTCTCCCGGTCGGACGGCACATCCATCTCGCCATTGAGGACCGCCACCGGTTCGGCCTCCGCGCCCGGCGTCGGCACGGTGAACCGGAAGGTCCGGACCCCGGCGAAGCGGGCCGGGACGCGGCCATCCCGCACGCTGCCCGTCATCCGCAGGCCGGTGATGGACCAGCGTCCGCTGGACACGGTCGTCCGCGTCAATTCGCAGTCCGGCTTGCAGGTGAGGCCCACCGTCGGCGCCGCCAGCAGGTCCAGCTCACTGTCGACGGGGAGGTTGGCCACCGTCGTGGTGGTGCTGCCCCCACCGCCCAGCTCCGCCTCGATGTCCTCGTAGTCGACGAGCGCCCCGTCGTCGCTGTGGCAGTGCCCGTTGTGGCACAGCGAGTAGCCCGGCGGAGGGGAGGAAGGATCGAACGTGGTGGCACCGCCACCGCCGGAGCTGGCCAGCAGGTCGATGCTGCCCAGGCTCACCGCGCCGGAGTCGATGCGCAGCTGGAAGTCGGAGGCGAGCGCCTGGTAGCCGTCACCCGCGTCGCGGCGGGGCAGCGGCGTGTACGCGGCCTGCACGGAGGGCTCCAGCACCGCGAAGCCCTCACCTGCATCAAGCGCGCACCCGGACAGCAGCGCCACGGGAAGCCATTGGAGAAAGCGTCTCATGGCGTCACTCCCCCTTCCCGGCGAGGCCCCGCTCCAGGCTGCTCACCAGCGACTCGATGCGCTGCACGTACGTCTGGCCATTGCGGAAGTCGGTGCCGCCGGGAATGACGATGAGCGACGCGGGGATCTTCGACGCCACGAGCTTCGCGGTGCCGTCCGGGTAGTAGTCCTCCTTCAACACCAGCTTCACCTTGCGCGCCTTGCCCTGGCCCAGCACCTGCGCGACGTGGGACGGGTTGGGCGGGATGCCCGGCTTGGGCTCCAGGAACGCGACGGTGGTGAAGCCCAGCCAGTTCTGCAGGTATGCGGTGGTGCGGTGGTACGCGATGACGGGCGCGCCCTTGAGCCCCGCGAGCCGCTGCTCCCAGCCCTGCTGCGAGGCCTGCACCTGCTGCGTGAACTTCGCCAGGTTCGCCTTGTAGGTGTCGGCGTTCTTCGCATCGAGCTGCGACATGCGCGCTTCGATGCCCCGGGCCACCGCGATGCCCTGGCGCGGATCATAGAGGTAGTGCGGGTTGCCGCCGGGGTGCACGTCGCCCTGGCTGCGGTCCACCGCCGTCGTGGGCACCTCCTGGAGGCTCACGAACCGCGACGCGTCCAGGAAGCCCGCGTTGCCTGTCAGGATGCGGTTGTTGCGCGCGCCGAGCTGGAGCGAGGGCAGCCAGCCGATCTCCAGGTCCAGGCCCGCGGTGATGAGCAGGTCGGCGCGGTTGAGCGCGAGCGCCAGGTTCGGCTTGGCGTCCACGAAGTGGGGGTCCTGCGTGGGCAGCGCCAGGGCCACCACCTCCACCTTGTCCCCGCCCACGGCCCTGGCCACGGCGGCGAGGTCCGGCAGCGAGGCGACGACCTTGAGGTCCGCTCTCGCGGGCGCGGCGGCGAAACAGACGGCGGCGGTGAGGAGCGCCGCGAAGAGGCGAAGGCAACGCATGGAAGGGCTCCGGAAGAAGGGGTCAGAACGCATGGGCACCGTGGGCGCCGGTCACGACTTCGAGCGCGAGGAAGGCCGAATAGTCCGGCGTCGCGCGCCAGCCGACGCGGTCCGTGGCGGCCTGCAGGCGCAGGCGGGAGAACTCCGTGGGCCAGAACGTCACCGACGCGCTGATGCGCTGGCGGTCGGCGATCCACTCGGGGTCGAGCGGATCATTCGCGACGCGGCCCTCCTGCGTCTTGGCCGCCGTGCCGAACTCGTACCGCACGCCCGTGGCCCAGCGGTTGGAGAAGCGCCACACCGTCTGTGCGTAGCCGCCCCAGTCGGACAGCAGATCCTCGGGGACCTGACGTCGGCGGTAGATCACCTCCGCCTGGAGCACCAGTTGCTGCGCGCTCGCCTCGGTGATGGGTCGGAACTTCAGGTAGACGTCCGTGCCGTAGATGCTGGTGTGGTTGCGGTAGCCCGTGGGGTTGGGGCCGGTGGCGGCGGACAGGCCCCACAAGAGCGACAGGTCGTCGGACAGCGGGAAGAACTGCTTCACCGCGCCGGTGAGCTGGAAGTCCAGCGGGGACAGCACGCGCTCGTTGGAGGCGCCGAAGAAGCTGCGCGCGGTGGCTTGGCCCTTCGCGTCGGTGGCGCTGCCGATGACCTCCACGTACCAGGGCAGCGGCGTGAGCCAGGAGCCCTCCACGCCCAGGCCCCGGTTGCCCTCCGCGCCGAACACGCGGCTCATCACGAAGGGCTGATCCACGAAGTCCCACGCATGCGGGTGGGTGGCGTTGAGCCGGCCGAAGCGGGTGAGGAACTGGCCGGCGCGCACCTGGAGGTTGGCGGGCAGATCCAACGTGGTGACGTACGCCTCTTCAATCTCCACGCCGAACTGGCTGAACACGATGTTGCTGTCGAAGCGGAAGTACGGATCCACCACCGACCCGATGGACAGCTCCAACTGCTGGAGGTTGAAGCCGTTCTGGGTCGGGTCGTGCGCGCCGCCCTGCAACGGCTCCTTGCTGGAGAAGGCCGCCAGGGCCATGTCCAGGATGAAGCTCAGGTTGAGGAAGTTGGTGCCGCTGGAAATGACATTGGGCAGCTGCAGCGGCGTCACGCCGGAGTCGTTGGTGGCGGTGGGCGAAACCGGGGACGTGTCACCGGATGGCCGCGCGCGGGTGCTCGCGTCCGCGCCCAGGGCCTTTTCAATCTCCGCCATCTCCTCCGGGCTCAGGGTCGGAGCATCCTCCGGAGCCCCGGTGGCGGGCGCTGGAGGGGCTTCGGGCTCGGCGGTGGAGGCGGGCGGCGTCTGTCCTGGCGTCTGCTCTGGCGATGCCTGGGCCCAGGCTGCACTCGCGGACAACTGCACGGCGAGCGCGACGGCCAGGGCGCGGGGAGTCCTGCGCGGAAGAAATGACACGGGGTGTTGCTCCTCGGAACTGGACGACCGCGGAGCATGACGCCCCGCGAGCACCGTCCACCAATGACCTGCTTCACCAGCACGACACGCGGGGACTACGCGTGCGCGGGGGGCGAGGCCTTGGGAGCGGTGGCGAGGACCGCGAGTGGCGCGAACGAGCGCGGAGGCGCGGTGGCCGGGTGGCTGCTCTCGACGCCGGAGGCCGCGCGAAGGAGGTCGCCCGCGAACAGGGCTCCCATCTGCGGGGCGGCCGTGAGCAGCGGGCACGTCTCGTGGTTGGGGCCCGTCGAATCCGCGACGGCGGGCGGGACGGAGGCGACGGTGGGGGCACGCTCGGCGAACCGGGACAACGACGGGTTCGCGCGCCGCGCATCCTCTTCGAACGTCTGGTGCTCCGCGCAGAAGCGGTGCGCGTGCTGCTCGACGTGCAGCGTCAGACCCAGCGGCTGGGCACCCCAGAGCGCGATGAGCAACATCGCGGTGAGGCGAGCGAGGGTATGGGCGCGCGAGAGCATCGAGGGATCCCGGCTGGCTTACTGTCGGCCCCCGGGAGTGTCAAGGCAGGCCGGGCGTCCCGGGCGGGGGCTTCGCGAGTGTGACGGTCGGGCAGGGCGGCGATTCAAGGTCGGCACGCGAACCTCCGGCGTGGGGAGGGTTTTCTGAAACAGGGTGACCATTGAACGGTGTTTTCATTCCAGGCAACCCGCCGTGCCGCATCGGCTAGGTTGGGTCCGCTTCCACCGCAGGCCCCAGCGCCAGGAGTTCCGCCGCCCGTGCCCCCCTCCCGTCCCCGCCGTCGCGCCCCCGCGGCGCCGCCCCCTCGCGCAGTGACGCCCGATCCCGCCGCCATGGCCCGGGCGGTGCGCGACTTCCTCACCGCCGCGGGCCTCTCCCTCCAGGACGAGAACCTGGTGGACACCCCGACGCGCGTGGCCGACGTGTGGACGAACGGCTTCCTCGACGGCTACTCCCGCACGCCGGAGGAGGTGCTCGGAAAGACCTATCCCGCCCCCGCGAACTCGTCCGGGGAGCTGGTCGTCGTCTCGGACCTGCACTTCCACTCCATGTGCCCGCACCACCTGTTGCCCTTCACCGGCCGCGCCCACGTGGCCTACGTGCCCGGTGCGCGTGTGGTGGGCTTCGGCCGGCTGGCGGCGCTGGTGGATTGCTTCGCGCACCGGCTCATCCTCCAGGAGGACCTGGCCCGGCAGGTGGCCCATGCCCTCGCCCGTGTGCTCGGCAGCCCCGCCACCGCCTGCATCCTGGAGGCGGAGCAAGCCTGTCTGCGGTTGAGGGCGGATCACCAGCGCGACGCCGTCACCCACTCCGAAGCCTACGAGGGCCAGCTGCGCCGCGACGGACCCCTGCGCCGCGAACTGTGGGCCCGCCTGGGGGCCCGGCGATGAACCCGGCGGGCCAGACCTTCGAACGGGTGGCACCCGAGCGGGTGGCGAAGGTCCTGGAGGCCCTGTCGGACGTGCTGGCGCAAGGGCAGGTGCGGCGCGACGAGGCCTCGCTCGATGCCTACGCGCGCGACGAGTCCGACAGCGGCGTCTACCCGCCCGACGTCGTCCTTCTTCCGGAGAACACCGCGCAGGTGTCCGCCATCTTCAAGGCGTGTCAGGCCCACGGCGTGCCCTTCACCCCGTGCGGCGCGCGCAGCGGCAAGAGCGGTGGGTCGCTGCCCCTGCGAGGCGGCGTGGTGGTGAGCCTGGAGCGCATGAACCGCATCCGCTCCGTCTCTTCAGAAGACCTCACCGCGGTGGTGGAGCCCGGCGTCATCACGGGCGACCTGATGAAGGCCGTGGAAGCGCAGGGGCTCTTCTATCCCCCCGACCCGAACTCCTGGGAGTTCTGCACCCTGGGCGGCAACGTGGCGGAGAACGCCGGTGGCCCCCGCGCCCTCAAGTACGGCGTCACGCGCGACTACGTCATCGGCCTGGAGTGGGTGATGCCGGATGGCGAGGTGCTCCGCGTGGGCCGGCGCACCATCAAGGGCGTGGCCGGCTATGACCTCGTGGGGCTCTTCGTGGGCTCCGAGGGCACGCTCGGCGTCGCCACCGAAATCACCGTCCAGCTCATCCCCCTACCGCGCCAGGTGATGACCGCGCTGGTGGTGTTCCCCTCCGTGCTGCACGCGGCCCGAGGCGTCTCCGCCGTGCTCGCCGCCGGCATCCTGCCCCGGTGCCTGGAGCTCATCGACGAGGTCGCCGTCCAGGCCATCGTCCACCGGGGCAGCTTCCAGTTCCCCCCGGACGCGGGCGCCGCCCTCATCGCGGAGGTGGACGGCAATTCCTCCGAAGGGGTGTTCGCGGAGCTCACCCAACTGGGGGGCATTTGTGAATCACACGGGGCCACGCAGACCCTGGTGGCCCAGGACGAAGCCCAGCGCGAGAAGCTGTGGGCCGCGCGGCGGGTGATCTCCCCCGCGTTGCGCGCGCTCAAGGCCGCGAAGATTTCGGAGGACATCGTGGTCCCCCGCTCGAAAATTCCCGAGATCATCGAGCGGCTCAAGAAGATGGGCGAGGAGCTGGGGCTCACCGTGGCCACGTATGGCCATGCGGGCGACGGCAACCTGCACGCCAACATCCTCTACGACGGCCCCGCTCAGCGCCCGCTCGTTGAAGAGGCCCTGCGCCGCATGCTGGAGCTCACCGTCGCCCTGGGGGGCACCATCACCGGCGAGCACGGGGTGGGGCACGCCAAGCGGGAGTACCTGGCCCTGGAGCAGCCCCCCGCGCTCCTGGACCTCCAGCGGCGCCTGAAGGCCTTTTTTGATCCATCAGGCCTGCTCAACCCGGAGAAAATGTTCCCCGTTCCCAAGCGTTGATGAATCCGTGGCCGGAAACGTAGGTGCTGCCCACCCGTCGGACTTCTCACCTTTCAAGGCATGAGAGGGCGCCCTGTGACGGGCTTTTGACATGGGTAAGCGGGCGAAATGCCCTTCTCCATCGGAATGAGAAACCCTTTCCGACGTTGCGCGTCCTAGAGACAGATGGACGCGGTTCGTCGGGGGATTCATCGCGTCCGGCAGTAACGAAACGGAAGGACGGGAAATCATGGCCAACTCGACGAAGTTCGCAGCAGAGGGCCTCTCGCATTACCTGCGTCACCTGGGCGGGCACCACCAGCTGACGCGTGAGCAGGAGTACGAACTCGCGCGCCAGGCACGCAAGGGAGATGAGAGCGCCCGGCAGACGCTCGCCAGCTCCAACCTCGCTTTCGTGGTCGCGGTCGCCAAGAAGTTCGCCAATCGCGGAGCCCGCCTGGACGACCTCATCCAGGAAGGCAACGTGGGCCTGATGAAGGCCATTGAGCACTTCGATCCGAAGAAGAACGTGCGCTTCGCCACCTATGCCGTGTGGTGGATCCGCGCCTACATCACCCGCTACCTCAAGGACAACCGCAGCCAGGTGCGCGGCGGCGAGGCGGAGCGGGGCAGCATGGTGGACTTCTCGCTGGACGCCACCATCGACGAGGAGGGCGAAACCACCTTCCTCGACCGGCTGGAGGACGGCGGGCCCTCGCCCCAGGAGTCGTTCCTGACGCGCGAGCAGGACTCCGAAGTGCAGGAGGCCCTGGCCAAGGTGCGCAAGCGCATTGGCGACCTGGGGTGGGACATCCTTCAGGAGCGGCTCACGCAGGACAAGCCGCTGACGCTGGAGGAGCTGGGCCAGCGCTGGGGCGTGTCGCGCGAGCGCGTGCGCCAGGTGGAGCTGAAGACGAAGAACTTCCTGGAGCGCTACCTCCTCGCCTTCAACGAGAACGAGGAGCACACCGCCACGGCCGACGCGGCCTGACGCGGTCCCAGAACCCCGCCGTCCCACCCGGGAGGGCAGGGGTTTTGTTCAGAAAAGACGGGGTCTGGCGGGTTGTTCAAACCTTGCCGGCCCCGTCTTCTTTTTTGCCGCGTTGCGTCTGGCGCGTTCGGTTGCTGGTGGGCAAGCGTGCGTGTTAAGGCGTTAGGATGCGCTTGAAATTGCTAGCCCTTTGGGTCTTGGCGGCCCTTCCAGCCCAGGCGGCGGAACCCGCGCTGCTCACCCAACTCGACGCGTTGTTCGACAAACGCAACGACGCGGAATCGGTGAAGGCGCTGGAGACGGGACTGAGGGATGCGCTGAAGACCGCGCCCGAGGATTTCGACCTCGTGTGGCGCAAGGCCCGCATCCTCCAATGGCAGGCGGACGGCGCCACCACCGAAAAGCTCAAGAAGGTCCTGGGCAAGCAGACGTGGGAAGAGGGCGACAAGGCCGCGAAGCTCCAGCCGTCGCGCGTGGAGGGGCACTACTACGCCGCATGTGGCATCGGGTCCTACTCGCAGGCCGTGGGCATCATGAAGGCGCTGGGGGACGGGCTGGAGGGCAAGTTCAACGAGCGCCTGGACACCGCGCTGAAGCTCGACGCGGGGTACGACTTCGGTGGCCCCTGGCTGGTGAAGGGTCGCTACTTCTATGAATTGCCGTGGCCGAAGCGCGACCTGAAGAAGTCGGTGTCGTACTACGAGAAGGCCATCGCCAAGTATCCGCAGTCGCTGCGCGCCTACTACTACCTGGCCGAGACGTT
>NZ_JAPNJZ010000022.1:0-136390 GCF_026626765.1 Corallococcus sp. bb12-1
ACGGCCGCGCCGGTCCAGGAGCACCGTGCTGGGCAACGCGCGGATCCGCCCGAAGGCGCTCTCCCCCGCGCGCATCCGCTCATCCGACACCAGCACCGGGTACGTGAACGCGTAGTGGTCCGCGAACGGCGCCATCACCCGGCCCTCGTCCAGGTCCATGCCCACCGCCACCACCTGGAAGCCCTGGGGGCCGTACGTCGCCTGGAGGTTCTTGAGGGTGGGCAGGTCCGCCAGACACGGGAAGCACCACGTGGCCAGGAAGGACACCAGCACCACCTTGCCGGGAAGCTGCCGGGGGTCGTAGCGGGTGGGACCCACCGACGGCAGGTACAGCGCCCGGAAGAACGCGGGCCCGGCGTCCACCGGCCCGCTGTTCCGGTGACACCCGGACAGCGACAGCACCCCTACGGCCACGGCACACGCCAGGGCACGCGCTTTCACCGGGGTCACGCCTCCGTCGTCGGGGGGCCGCCCCGGGCCTGACAATCGCGGCACAGGCCGTACAGCTCCATCTTGTGCGACGTCACCGTGAAGCCGTGCTTGCGCGCCACCGCGTCCTGGAGCGTTTCGATGCGGTCGTTCTCGAACTCCACGATGGTGCCGCAGCTCGTGCAGATGAGGTGGTCGTGGTGCTCACGCCCGGCGGCGGCCTCGTAGCGCGTCTGCCCGTCGCCGAAGTTGCGCGCGTGGGCCAGGCCGCACTCGTTCAGCAGCTTCATGGTCCGGTACACGGTGGCCACCGACACCTTGGTGTCCTGTTCGCGCACCTTGTTCCACAGCTCCTCCACGGACAGGTGACCGCCCACGGCGAAGAACGTGTCGATGATGAGGCTGCGCTGACGCGTGCTCTTCAGGCCATGCTGGGCCATGTAGCGCGCCAGCACCTCGTCCTTGTTCTTGTCGTCGTCGTGCGAATGGGCGTGGGAATGGCTATGGGTCGTCATCTGCAATCTCTGGAGCACCACATGTGTTGAGGCTGGGATGCCTGCCCCGCAAGCCAAATTCGCCTGCCGGCCTCAGGGAGCGCCCGCCCCCCTGACTACCACGGTGATCGACTTGCGTCGCACGTGGGCTGTTTACATTGGGGTCGGACTGGCTCATTGACACCTGTCTGGCGGCGAAGATAGAGGCAACCGCCCTCGTAAACGAGCATTTTTCCGAACCTTTCCATGATCAGTCCCTGGCAGAGAAGACGGCAGCCTGACGACGTACCCACGCCGGTGGCCGTGGCGGTGTCGGACTTCTGCCGACGCGCGAAGGCCCCCGCCCCCGCTCAGGAGGTCCGCGAAGCGCTCGCGCTCCTCACCGAGGAGGAGGACTTCCGGGTCCGGACCCTCACCGACGGTGAACCGGAGACCTCTCCCCTGGGGCCCTTCGCCCTGGTGGACATCCTGCGCGGTGTCCCCCCGTCGCTCGCGGCCCAGCGCCAGGCGTGCGGCTATTACGGGCTCGCCCAGGAGCTGGCCCAGGTGCGTGAGGAGAAGACCCCCGCGCCCCCACCTGTCTCCACGACGCCCACCTTCGCCCTGCCCCCCACGGGCGCGCCCCCCGCGGAGGTCGACCCGAAGACGGGCCGCCGCAAGAGCGCCAAGGCGGAGGCCGCCGCCGTGCAGGAGCGCATCGCCCCGCGCAAGCGCGTCACCGACGACGAGGACACCCTCGACGAGGCCGCCCCCGAGGCGAACCCCGGCGCCATGTCCGCGTCCCAGGATGACGAGGACGCCCCGCGCTTCATCAAGCGCGAGCTGCCCCGCCCCCGCGGCCGCTTCACCCGCGTGGAGGCCCAGCGACTGTCGTTCTTCGAACTGACGCGCGCGGAAGGCAAGGCCACGCTGGAGACCGCCATCGAGGCCACGGAGCACCGCTACTCGCTCCTGCGCACGCTGGAGCACCGCTACAACGGTCCCCGTGGCGAGCTGACCCAGGTGGACATGGAGAACGTGCTGCGCCAGCACGGCATCATGGAGACGCTGGAGGCGCAGGAGAAGCGCAACCTCCAGACCGCCTACGCCTCCCAGCGCGGCGCCGCCGGCCGCGTGGCGTGGGCCCTGGGCCTGAGCCCCAGTGAATTGCAGCGGCTGACGCACGCCCTGCTCCTCGAGGAGGAGGTGGAAGCCCTGCGCGAGCGCTTCCGCAACGAGGTGCTGGCCACCTCCCACCTGACCCACCGGTTGGATCTGCTGGGCAAGGACAAGTACCTGGCGGACCTGGGCATCCAGAAGCGCTTCACCGACTCGCTCCGCAAGGAGCTGGAGCGGCTGGTGAAGGACTCGATGTCGGACGCCACCGATCTCCACTCGCTGGCCAACGTCGTGGGTCGTAAACACGGCGCGCCCGCCGAGCTGGTCACCCGCGCCTTCGAGCGCCTGGGTCTGACGGAGAAGCTGCGCAAGCAGCTCTCCTCCCAGACCGTCAACCCTTCGCACTGAGACGAGGTACCCACCCCATGCCCATCTACGAATACGGCTGTTCGGCCTGTGGAAAGACCATCGACGTCCTGCAGAAGATGTCCGACCCCGCTCCCGCCGCGTGCACCGCGTGCGGAGCTGGAGGCACGCTGACCAAGCAGGTCAGCCGCTCCAGCTTCCACCTCAAGGGTGGCGGCTGGTATTCGGACCTGTACGGCTCCACGAAGAAGGACGGAGGCGGCGCTTCTTCGTCGTCCAATTCGTCCACCTCCACGCCAGCGCCGTCGACCTCCAGCGCGCCGGCCAGCAGCGCGCCCGCGGCGAGCCCCGCGCCGGCCCCTTCCAGCAGCGCTGGCGGCGACAAGTCGTAACGTCGTCGTGAAGACCGCCCCTGGCTGAAAATTCGCTGGGGGCGCGGACTGGGCACACACTTCGTGTCGTGCCCTTTCCTCCCTCGAAGCGTCCCCCGCGCCAGTGCGCGCTGTGCGGTCATCCGGAGCTGACGGATGCGAGGGGACAGGGTCGGTTCCTCCTGGTGGCCGACCCCCATGGCCGTGGTCCGGTGTGCCCCGCGCAACGTGGGTGCCGCGACGGCAAGCAGGCCGCGGCGGGCACGCCAGCGCTGACGCAGGCCATCCGCTAGGCTAAGCAGGCATCTGCTGCGCGAGCGCTCCATCCCGCCGCGCGCCCTGGTGCCATGCCGCGTTCTTCACGCCCCCTGTTCCTCCTGATGCCGCTGCTGGCCGTCGTCAGCGTCGGCTGCGTTTCCGCCACCCGCATGTCCCCCGAGGATCGCGCCGCGTTGGACCGGGGTCTGTCCGGCCCGGACTCGGAGCAGTACCTGCGCGTCTCCGGCTACCTGACGCCCTTCTTCGGGGACGCGTCCAAGCGGCTCCTGACGCCCTACCCTCCCGAGGACGTACGGCTGCTGGATGACACCAGCGGCAAGCCCATCAGCCCCGGCCCCATCCAGGCCACGGTGCCCGCCGGTACGCGCGTGCGGATCACGAAGGTGGAATTCCCCACCGCCTGGGTCGTCACCGAGCGCGTCCTGTACACCCCGCGCTCCTGGCCCTGGGTGTACGTGACGGTGGAGGGAGCCCCGGCGGGCGAGCAGGTGGTGCTGGTGCTCCCGCCCAACCTCGACCGGCAGGACGCCTTCCGCACGGAGCTGGAGAAGACCCTCACGCCCCACCCGATGAAGGATCAGCTCGCGGGCTTCAGCGCGGCGGTGCGGGAGGCCGTGCGCACCAAGAAGCTGGTGGCGGACATGCCCGCGGACGCGGTGTGCATGGCCTGGGGTCCGCCGGAGACGGTGCGCCGCTCGATGGAGGGCGCGGCCCGGAACGAGGAGTGGCGCTATGCCGGGGAGCGCCGCAAGGCGTTCCTCACCGACGGCCGCCTGGTGCGCGCCGAGGAGGCGGGAGCTCCCCTGCTCCCTTGAGCTAGCGTCGGCCGCCACGGCGGTGCTGCTGCTTCTTGCCACCCCCGCCGCCCTTGCGCTGGGCCTGGGCCTCGCCCGGACGGGTGAGGCGGGGCAGCTCGCCGGCCATCACCGGCCAGTAGTCGCCCTTGAACAGCTCTTCCACCAGCTGCGCCTGGGTGAGCACGTCGCGCTTGAAGAAGGTCGCGCCCCGGCCCATCTCGTCCAGGGAGCCGCGCGCGTCGCTGCCACCCACGCAGGGCAGCTTGAGCACGTCCGCGGCCTCCACGGCCAGGTCGTTGGCGGTCTGCTTCACCTTGGCGTTGTAGCCCTCCACGGCGCACAGCACGCCCGACAGTGAGCGCACGTACTCCATGGCGGGGTTGGGCACGTCGCGGTCGAACGGCCGAGCCGCCACGATGGCCGCGCCCAGGGACTTCACCTTGGGCAGGCACTCGGCGGCGCTCCAGGGCTTCTCCCGGTTGCTCCCCCAGAGCTGCACGGGCTCCGGCGCCAGCTCCGGCTTCGGGAAGAAGCACAGGTACTGGCCCCGGTCCGTCACCAGCTCCAGCCCCACGAACACCTTCACCTTGGCCTTGGCGCCGATCTCGAAGAGCTCGTCGCAGCCGTCCTGGGTGTTGGTCTCCGTGAACGCCACCGCGTCCAGGCCGAACATCGCCGCCCGCTCCAGCACGGCGCGCGGCTCCAGGTCGCACCCCTTGGACAGATGGGAATGGGCATGTAGGTCGATGAGCATGGGCGAGCCGTGCCTAACAGGCCCCACGGGGCCTGTCGAGCCTGCGCGCATGCCGCCCTACCGGGGCCTCACCGGAGCTGCACCGGAGCCTCAGGCGAACGCGTAGGACTGGAAGTTGCCCTGCTTGGCCTGGGTGTTCTTCTCCTCGTAGGTGCGGATGAGGTAGCCCATCAGCATCAACGACGAGGTGTTCTCCAGCACCCGGGAAGGATCCTTGGAGATGAGGTTGGCGCTGTAGTTCAGGAAGAACTGCGCCAGTTCCTCGCCCGCTTCCTTCACGATCAGGGCGTTGAGCGCACTCGGCTCCATGGTGCGGATGGTGTTGATGAAGTCCACCGCCAGGTCCTTCTTCGTCTTCATGTCCACGGTCCTGCCCCCTTTTTCCCGCCCATGCCCCTGGAACCGCCACGGTTCCGGGCCCCGCCCCAATCCAGACCGGGTGCGACCGGATGAACCTATGCATGCCGTCCACCGTGCAAACCCCCGCGCTTTGCGCTCCCTTGCCTCCTCGCACTTCCCCACTTTCCGGGAGCAGCATTTTTGACACCTTGAAACGCCGTGTGCGATAACTCCCGGTCAGCCTTTTCTCACCACCGCACAAGGAGTGGCAGGCGATGTTCACGGGCGTGAAGGTCTTCTCCGCTACCAAGGCCAAGGAGCGGGAAGAGTTGGGTGAGAACGTCACCCGCTGGATCAAGAGCAACTCCGATCTCGAAATCGTGGACCGGGTCGTCTGCCAGTCCTCCGACAACGAGTTCCACTGCTACACGCTGGTGCTGTTCTACAAGCACGCGAAGCCCGCGGCACCGGCGACCGCGCCGTAAGGGGCCTCTTCTCCAGCACCGCATCTTCGTCGAGGGCCTGATCCCCCCGCACGCGCGCCAGCACGACGCGCGCGGGGAGACCGGGCCTTTCTATTTCCCCATGTTAAGGTGCGCGCCGTGGCGCGCTTCGGTGACGACAACGGGGAGGAAGATCGGCTGCTCCGCACGGATGCCCTGCCGGCCCTGCGTCCATCGCGGGTGCGGGTGCGGCTGCTGGTGCTGTCCGGGCCGGAGGCGGGCCAGAGCTATCCCCTGTCCCCCGGGCGCTACCGGCTGGGAGCGGATCCAGCGTCGGACATCGTGATCGCGGACCGGGCCGTGTCCCGCAGTCACCTGCTGCTGGACGTGCGCGAGGACACCATCCAGGCGGTGGACGTGGGTTCGCGCAACGGGTCCTTCTGCGAGGGCATGCGCTTCACCACCCTGGACGTGCGCGCGGGCGCGGTGCTCACGCTGGGCACCACGGAGCTGAAGCTGGTGCCGGAGGGCGAACAGTCGCGCGCCATGCCGCTGTCCACCCGCGAACGCTTCGGGAACCTGGTGGGGACGAGCCGCCGCATGCGGGAGCTGTTCACCCTGCTGGAGCGGCTGGCGCAGGGTGAATCCGACGTGCTCATCCAGGGCGAGACGGGCACCGGCAAGGAGCTGTGCGCGGAGGCGCTGCACACGCACGGGACGCGCTCCAAGGGGCCCTTCGTCATCGTGGACCTGGCGGGCGTGGCGCCGCAGCTCCTGGAGTCGGAGCTGTTCGGCCACGTGAAGGGCGCCTTCACCGGGGCGCAGGCGGACCGCGCGGGCGCCTTCGAGCGCGCGCACGGGGGCACCGTCTTCCTGGACGAGGTGGGCGAGCTGCCCCTGGAGGTGCAGCCCCGGCTGTTGCGCGCGCTGGAGCGCCGGCAGGTGAAGCGCGTGGGCGCCAACGACTACCGCGCGGTGGACGTGCGGGTGGTGGCCGCCACGCACCAGGACCTGGAGGGCGCGGTGAAGGCGGGCCGCTTCCGGGGGGACCTGTTCCACCGGCTCGCGGTGCTGCGCGCCACGCTGCCGCCCCTGCGCGAGCGCCCGGAGGACATCCCGCTGCTCATCGACACCGTGCTGGAGCGCATGGGCAAGAAGTCCAGCGCCCTGTCGGATCAGACGCGCGCCCTGCTCACCCAGTACCCGTGGCCCGGCAACGTGCGCGAGCTGCGCAACGTGGTGGACCGCGTGGTGAACCTGGGCGAGTCCGCCCTGCCGGACCTGCCCGAAGCGCCCGTCCGCGCGGCGCGCCCGGCGGCGGACCTGGACCCCGAGGACACCCTGTCGCTCGCGCTGGACCTGCCCTTCAAGGAGGCCAAGGAGCGCCTCATCGAAGGCTTCGAGCGCGACTACCTCAAGACGCTGCTGGAGCGCTGCGGCGGCAACGTCTCCAAGGCGTCGCGCGAGGCGGGCATCGACCGCGTCTACCTGCGCAAGCTCTTGCGCAAGCACGGCCTCGCGTCCGGGCCGGATTAGCTTGCCGGCTTCGGCCCCCTCCCCTGCCCCACGCTCGGGGTGCGGGGGAATGGTCGCGCATCCCTCCCGCAGTCACGGTCGCCGTGCCCTCGCGGACATTGGTCCCGCCCTACCTCCCGGGGACGCTTGTCGGCGCGGGTTTCCGGCCCATCTTGGAGGGGACCGCGAGGAGGGTGCCATGCGCCAGGGAATGGGGAGGCTGCTGTTGCTCGGAGGGCTGGGGCTCTTCGCCACCGCGTGCCAGTCCCGGGGAGGGACGGCCGAGGAGGCTCAAGGCCACGGCGCCGCGCTCGCGGTGTTCCCGCTGTCCCGCATGGAGTCCCTACCGGAAGGCACTGGCGGCAGTGGGAGCGCGGGCGAGGAAGTAGCCCGCGAGGTGCCCGACTTCTACGGGACGGTGACGGTCGCGGGAAGCCGGGGCTTCACGGTGAGGGACGACGACGGCGTGGAGCGGCCCTTCGAGGTGGGCCCCACGACGCGCATCCTGCGCGACGGCCAGCGCGTGCCCCGGGCCCAGCTTCGCGAAGGCGTGATGGTGCACACAACCTACGGCGAGCGGCTGGGCACCTGGGTGGCCACCGACGTGGAGATCTACTCCGGCACGCCGTCGCGCGACCTGACCGCGACGGCGACGACACCGGCACCGGCGAAGCGCTAGTAGACGGCGAGCGCCTGCGGCAGGTGGTAGCTCACGATGGTCAGCACCGGGATCTTCGGACCCTCGTCCTCATCGTCGTTCGTCATGCCGGACGTGACGCGCAGGCCGTCGAAGCGCGCGAGGATGACGTAGTCGCGGCGCGTCTCCAGGAACGGATCCGCCGCCGCCAGCCGGCCCAGGGCCTCGCGGCCCGTCTCATCGGAGATGTTGTCGTAGGTCGGCTCCGTCGTGGACTGGTAGGTGCGCTCGCGCGTGACGACCGAGCCCCCCACCCGTCCTTCACCCGTCAGCACCGTGCGCCCGCCCAGGTCGCCGGACGTCTCCGACACGGTGTCCGTGCGGAACGTCATCCCCACCTCGCGACGGGAGGCCACGGACTGGAGGCCCTGCTCCACCAACCACAGCGTGGGGCGCTCACCTTCCAAGCGCTGGTCCGCCACCTGCGCGCGCAGCATCACGTAGCGGCCCCGGTAGGTGTCCGGCTGCGCGATGGCGGACGCGAGCGAGAAGATGGGCACCTTGCGCGCGTGCAGCAGGCGCAGCTCGCCGTCCACGCTGCCACCCCGGTGGGCCACCACGCGGGCGATGAGGTTGGCGGCGTCTGGCCGCACGCGCAGGTCCTCCGCCCACGCACTGCCCAGCACCGCGCCCAGTTGCGTGAAGGCGGGCGACTCCGCGCACACCTTCAGCGCGAGCCACGCCTCGTCGCGCGAGGTCCCCTGGATCCTGCGGGCCGCGCCTTCACAGAGGGCGGGCGTGGGGTAGCGGGCAGCGAACGCGCGGGCGTCCTGGGGCGACGGCCGCGGGTCCTCCGCGGGCGGACCGGCCGGGGCCTGCACCAGCGCGGGCAGGGGCGCCGGAGCGTCCGTGAGGGCACGATCCTCCAGGGCCACGTGTGAATGCGCGGCACCGCAGCCGGTGACGAGCGCGCCCAGCAGGGTCAGCATCGGAAGACGGGGCATGGCGCGAGGCTCCTGTGGAAGAACGGACGGGGGGACTACAGCGCCGCGGAGCCGGTGTCCGGGCTCACGCGCGACGGGGGCGGACGGGGAATGGACGCGGACGGGGGCAGCATCATCGAGCAGGCGTCACGGCAGCGCTCGTCCAGACACGCGAGCGTGCCCGGCCCGGCCTGCTGGCGCGACACGTCCGCGTAGCAGGCCTCGCCATTGCCGGGGCAGCGGCTGCGCGCGGCGCACTCGCAACAGGAGGAGGCCACGGAGGCCATCAACTGCACGTCCTGGAGCACGGAGGACAGCGCGCGGTAGCAGGCACGGGCCTCGGGCGAGAAGCGCCCCTTCTTGTCCACCACCGACGTATTGCCCTCGAGCCCGCAGCGGCCCACGACGGTGGCGTACTTGCCCTCGCAGACGGCGACGAGCTTGGGGTCCGCCACGCCATCCCGCGCGTTGCTGATGGCCTCCGAACAGAGGGCGCGCGACGCGTCCTTGAGCAGTTGGATGTTGGCGTTCTCCACGCTGGCGTTGGGCGCGCCGGGAGGCGGCAACTCCGCTTCGAAGACGCACTCCTTGCCGGCGCGCAGCGTGTCGATGGTGCACGCCCATGCCGTGGGGGATGCATCCACGAGCGGGGGCGCGCCCATCGCTTCAGGAGGAAGGGACGACGGCGCGGCACCGGGCGGCGCGGCACCGAGGAGCAGCAGGGACAGGAGCATCGCCTTCATGACCGCCCAGCGTAGGGCTTCGGCTCGCGCCACTCAAACCGGACCGGCCAGAACCTGTTCGTCCGGCGTCACGCGGGCGGGTTCGGATTGACCGGTGTCCGACGTCAGCGGGGGTGCCTTCGAGCGGCCAATGACGATGGGCGGCTCGATGAGCGCGGGGGGCGTGGCCCGATCGTCGTTGGGGTCCGGCACCCAGACCGGCTCCTCGGGAGAGTGTCCCCGCCGCCACCGGCGCGGCACCCGGCGCAAGCCCACCGGGAACACCGTCAACTGTCCGTCCTTGTCGAAGTGGAGCCGCAGGAAGTTCTTCCAGTCCGGAATGGACAGCGAGGAGAACGCCTCGTTGGGGTGACAGGAGAACACGTTGAGCGACAGCAGCAGGTACAGGCCCACCACCAGGGGGCCCACCAGCGCGCCACCCCCAAAGAGCAGCAGCCCGCTCAGGAAGTCGCGCCCCGTGCTCCATCGCAGCCCGCCCGCCAGGGGCGCGGCGATGGAGGACACGCCCCAGGTGAGCAGCAACGCGAGGACCAGATGCACGGCCCCGTGCACGCCCCCGGACACCTGCCGCCAGCGCCGGCCCTTGCGATTGTCCGCGAACGCGATGGTGCCCAACAGCGTGCCCGCCGCGAGCAACAGCGAGCCCGTGCTCTGCAGCGCGGCGTTGAGCACTGCGCGCAGGGGTGGCGCGGCCACGGCGCCTTCGTTGAGGTTCGCGGCCACGCCCCACCCCAGCAGCGCGTACACGGCGCCCATGAACGCGGCGAACCAGGGGTTGATGGCGGAGAACAGCAGGTTGCGCCAGGTCAGCCGCCGGGACGTCTCCTGGGACGGGTAGCACTGCTTCAACACGAAGCCGTCCGGCCGCAGGTCCACCCGGGGCAGATGCGTGGGGTGCAGGAAGGCCCCTCCCCCACCCGCGACGATCTTCTGGCGCCCTTCCGCGTTCTCGTGCCGGCGGTAGTGATGCAGGTCCCCCGCGAGGAACACGCTCACCCGCTTGCCCAGGATCGTCTGCTCCAGGAAGTCGATGTTGTGATCCAGGAAGCCGCGGCCCGCGCGGGGCATCACCTGTTGCTTGATCCACGCCGGCTCCGCGTTGCAGAGGATGATGCGGTCCTCGTGGTTCATCCGCGCGGCCACCTTCTGGAAGAACTCCACCTGGGAGGCATCCAGGTCGGACTCCAGTTGCATGTCCGTGCCCAACAGCCACCAACCGTGCGGCAGCTTCAGCGCGAAGTAGCTGCGCCGCTGCCGCGTGCGCCAGCCATCGGAGCGCCGGCCCTGGCAGAACAGGCGCGTGAACGACACCAGCCCGTCGTACCAGTCGTGATTGCCCGGCACCGCGAACAGGTGCGGCCGGTGGCGGCGGCGGTTCAGCGCGGCCGCGTATGGGACCACCGTGCGCGCCTGGTACTCCTCCACGCTCGCGGTCGGGTACACCTCATCCCCACCGAACACGAGCACGTCGCCGCCCTCCGTGCGGTGCACCCGTCCGGTCGCATCCGCCAGGTCCAGCGTCGGCGCCATCACGGCTGACGCCACCGCGTAGGTGGAGTTCCAGCCGTCGCCCAGGTCCGCGACGTAGTCCAGCCACAGCTCCTCGCGGGCCTCGCCGTCGTCGTTCACCGAGTAGTCGAACGCCAGGGGCTGCGGCTGCGCTACCGCGTCCAGCAACCGCCGGTCCGCCTGCCGTCCAATGACGGCCGACAGGAGCGACTTCAGGCCCGTCTTCGCGAGCACTTCCGGGTCGTACCAGGACACCATCGGCTTGCCCGGAGGCATGTCCCGCGGCGCGCGCAGCCCGCGGCGCCGCACCCGGGTCCGGGGCGGAAGCAGAACGGGGCCGTGGCTCACATCGGTGGCGCGGGCGGCCATGCCTCCTCCTCGGTCCGGTGCCACCCGTGGACGGGCGCGCCGCAGAAATGGTCATCGATGAGGTGATCCGCGAAGCGGTCCGCGAACGCGGCGATGGTGAGGCTCGGATTGGGCCCGGTGGGCCCTGGCATCATCGCGCCGTCCGCCACGTACAGGCCCGGGTGCCCGAAGGCCTCCCCCATCGCATCCACCACGCCCGTCTGGGGTGCGCGTCCCATGGGGCTCCCGCCCAGCGGGTGCACGGTGATGACCCGGCTCACGTAGCTGAGCGGGTTCTGCACCAGCTTGCCTTCGAGCGCCTTGGCGATGTCCGCCATCGACTGGCGCACGCGGTCGAAATACGCCTTCGAGCCGCTGAGCTTCCAGTCGACGTCCAGCATCCCGTCATCCGTCAGGCGCATGTGCCCGTTGGGGAGGTCGCGCCCCATGCCCAGCAGCGGCAGCGACGTCGCGGAGCCCAGGCAGTCACCCATCAGCTCGGCGATCTCCTCGCCCACGTCCGAGTCGTGCGTGAGGCCCGTCCAGCCGCGCACGATGCGCCATCCCAGCCGCAGTCCGCGCTTCAGGAGCGGCACCTGGTGCGCGCCCTCGTAGAGCCAGTTGACGAACTCCGGGAAGCCCGCGTCCTCGATGTAATAGCCCCGGCCGGAGCCGCCCTCCTCCGCGCCCCGGAAGTGGAGCGCGCTGGTGATGACCGGGCCGTGGCCGCCATCCAGGATGCGCGGCAGGGCCCTGCCCGTGCTGGTGTCGCGGCACTGCCGCATGAAGCCCAGCAGGTCCCCGTTGCCGCAGAAGCGCGTGCCCAGTTGGTCGCTGAGCGCGGGGAAGCGCCGCCGGTTCTTCAGCAGCAGGTACGTCGTGCCGAACGTGCCCGCCGCCAGCACCAGCCGGTCGGCCGTCACGGTGGTGCGGGGCTGCATCCACTGAGGCCCTTCGCGCGGCGTCTCCTCCGCGACGTCGTGGTGATCCAGGTACTGCACGACGTAGCCCCCACCGTCGGCGGGCCAGAACTCCGTCACCTCCGCGCGCGTGCGCAGCTCCGCCCCGGCGCGCTTCGCCGCGGAGAGGTACGTGTAGTCGAGCGTGTTCTTGCTGCCGGTGTTGCAACCGATGTCGCACTCACCGCAGAGGTGACAGGTGGTGCGCGTGCGGCCGTGGAGGTTGGGGTGTTCCTCGCGGATGGGATCACCCGGCACGGGCACCTCGCCGGGGTTTCCGAACGTCACCGCCAGCGGAGGCAACTGCCAGTCGGCGGCGCGGCCCAGGCGTTGGGCGGCGAGCCGCATGGCCTGCGTCTTCGCGGTGGAGGCATAGGGCGCGTGCTCCAGCGGATAGCGCTGCGCCTTCATCATCCGCTCCACGGCGTCGTAGTGCGTCTCCAGGTCCTCGCGGGTGACGGGCCAGTCCTCATAGCCGCCGTCGCGTGGGTCCTCGTGGATGAAGGTCCGCTCGTCCTTGCGCAGGAGCACGTTGGCGTAGATGAGCGAACCGCCGCCCAGGCCCGAGGACACCACCCCGCCCAGCCCCTTGAAGGACCACAGGTTGAAGAGGCCGTGCAGGCCGTGCTTCGGGTCCCAGAAGTTGCGGCGCATGTCGTGCGGACTGCGCGGAAACGAGCCGGGCGGATACGCCTTCCCGCGCTCCAGCACGCACACCCGCAGCCCGGCGTCCGCCAGGCGCCACGCCATCACCGAACCGCCGAAGCCCGAACCCACGATGACGACGTCGAAGTGCTCAGACCTCGTTTTCATGCAGCCCCTCCCCGCCCCGCGCCCGGAGCGAGTAGAGATCCCACAGCGCGCCCATGAACAGCTTGCCGAAGCGGGAGATGGTCTGGAGGCCCTCCACGCCTTCGCGCGAGGACCGCATGCTGGTGACCAGTTGCAGCAGCTCCCGCAGGCTCAGCACGAGGATGCCCGAACCCACCACGGGGCCTCGCGCGTCGGTGCCTTCGTGCAGGTGGCAGTACAGGCGCGTGGTGTCGCGCCAGAGGTCGGGCCCTGCGTCGTCGTGCAATGTTTTCGTCCCCTCCAGATAGTAGTCGCGGTCATGGGCCCGGAAGTTCAGGCCGTAGCTCATGATCTGC
Source organism: Corallococcus sp. bb12-1 (assembly GCF_026626765.1). Taxonomy (NCBI): domain Bacteria; kingdom Pseudomonadati; phylum Myxococcota; class Myxococcia; order Myxococcales; family Myxococcaceae; genus Corallococcus; species Corallococcus sp. bb12-1. The sequence goes on from NZ_JAPNJZ010000022.1 coordinate 13,213, forward strand.
GTCGAAGGATCATCGGTGGGACGGAAGAGGTTGAAGCTCCCCTCGCGCACGGGAAGGTCGTCCCCCAGGGGCGGATACTGGATGTGGGCCACCAGCCGGGCGGCGTGGGACCTGTCGCGGATGAACGCGTCCATGTCGTCGATGCTGATGGTGCAGTGCATGGTGAAGAGCGTGGAGCGTCCGTCGTGGGCACCGGCTTCGGGGTCGGTGGTGCCCAGCGCCAGGGGACCGGACATGGTCTCGCGGAAGGTCAGTTCAGGAGCGGATTCGGTCATCTGGGTGATCTCCGGCGTGAGGGGAAGGCCCCGCGGGTCCGCGACGCGCAGATAGCGGCTGGCGTCCGAGTAGCCCTGGTCGATGAGGGACGCAGCGGTGACGTGTCCCGCGTAGAAGTCCGGATCCAACGGCAGGGGCCGCTCCGGCTTGATGAGGTGGACGGTGATGGGCCGGGAATGTCCCGGCACCTTTTCGCCCGCGAGGATGCGCTCATTGAGTTCGCGCACCTGCTCCAACTGGGCGAAGAGCGCGCCGTTCGCGCTCAGTTCGATCATGTTGACGTACTGGCGGAAGAACCCCGCGCCGTACGAAGGCGTATTGCCAATGCACCAGACGACCCACACCTCGTCCGCTCCACGGTGCACGGCCTCCATCACGTTGGCGTCCTGGATCCACACCGAGTCCAGGTAGAGGTGGCCCTCCTTCTGCACGGGCGGCATGAAGAGCGGCAGGGAGATGCCGGCCACCAGCAGGTCGCGGTCCACGTCGGTGTGGGCGATGGCCTCGTTCGTCTTCCGGCCGAAGTCGCAGACGTTGAAGGTGCCCACGCGCTCGCGGTTCGCGCGCACAGCGTCCACGTCGATGCCCAGGTGCGGGAAGACGCGCTTGATGATGCCGTCCGCGTCGCCCAGCGCTTCGAGCTTCAAGGGACGCGCGTAGGCATCCAGCGGCATGATGGACACGAAGTCCTTCACGCGCAGGGTCCGCCACCGCTCGCACATCTCGGCGGGAGACAGGCCGGACAGCCACATGGCCAGGGTGATGATTCCGCCAGACGTGCCGTCCGCGTGCTCGAAGGTCATGCCCGCGTCCGTCAACGCGCGCAGCACCCCCGCCTGCCACGCGACGCGCATGCCGCCGCCCGCGAGGACGAGCGAGCGTCGGGGTTGCGCACCCGCCCCTGGCTCCTTCGCGGTCGGGGCATCCTGAAGCGCGGGAGGGGCGCGTGGGGAGGGATCGGATCCGCCCTCCCCGTTCAGTGCATCGGGTGAACTCGCGGAGGACGGCTCCGGCCCGCTCTCGCGCAGCTCGGCCCACGAACCCGCGACCGGCTTCAAGACCGGCCCGCGCGGCTCGGCCCACGAACCCGTGCGCTCCTCCTCGGGCTCGGTCATCCGAGACACGCCAGGCGAGCGTACGGGCACATCCATCCCCGCCCTCATCCACCGCTCGATGGGCGAACGCCTGCGGGGCCCGGCCCGGCCCGTCACGCTCAGCAGGGACGACGCGGAGCGGCCCCCCTCCTCACCCGGTTCCACCTCGGGCCGCGGCTTGAGCACGGAGATGACCTGCTCGCGCTGGCGCAGCGTGACGTAGAACCCGAGCACCAGCACGGCCGACAGGGCATCGAACCCCGCCACGAACAACGACATCGGCGACAACACTCCGCGCCCCGCCGCCACCGCGACCATCAGGCACGCACCGACCTTCTGGAGCCCCGACCACAGGAAGGCCGCCGGGTTGGCTCGGGGCTCGTGCAGGCCGTGCAGCAGCAGGCCGCCGAACAGCAGCATGAACATCCCCACGATGCGGAAGAAGTGGGCGGGCGCGGCGGATGCATCCGCCTGCATCAGGCGCAGCTCCGTTCCGGGCAGGAACATCTGCACCGCGCCGGACACGACGGTGATCCACCCGATGACCGCGAGCGCCCAGCGCCACCCACGGCCGTGGGTGCGGGACAGACGCTCCAGCCGCCTCGACAGGCCCGAGTTCATGCGTGGCGCTCCCGGTGCGTTGGGACGGACAGCCCGTAGCGCGGCAACCGGAGGCCCGCCGGATGTTCGGCGCGCAGCGCGCGGTGCACGAAGTAGCCCAGCATGGACAGCCACTGCACCGTCCACAGCCCCACGCGGACGCGGTTCATCCGCATCCACGCCCCCAGCACCTCCGTCAGCCTTTCAGGCGACGTGATGCCTGCCGCCATCTCGTCGTTGTACGGAAAGATGAAGATGCGCGTGAGCAGCGTGGCCACCACCACCGCCAGCAGCACCATCAACGGGTACCACCGCAGCGATGTCCGCCGCTCCCGCCACGCCAGCACCACCGCCGACAGCATCATCACCATCGTCATGCCGGTGAAGAAGCGCGTGGCCGCCTGCACCTGCGGCACGAACTGGAGGTAGTAGTTGTCCACCGTGAGCTGGGGCGCGATGGGGAATGTGAAGAGGACGAGCGACCACCCCGTGCCCAGGTACATGGACACGCACAGGAACAGCAGGCACGCGTTCCCGAGGTGGAGGAGGTCGCCGCGCTTCATGGCCAGACGCCCTGCGTGTTCTCGGAGATGCTCCGGGTCGGCACGCCGGCCCCATCCGGAGGCGGCATCGGCGTCTGGTCCTGTCCCAGGTCCACGACGCTCTCCAGCCCTTCCGGATACGTGCTCATGGGCAGCGTGGGCTGGGTGAGGAACCACGCCTCGAAGTGGTCATCCAGCACGCCGCTCGACGACGGGAAGAACCCGGTGAAGAACGCGCGCGGGGAGATGCTCAAATCCCTCAGCGCCTGCACGCGCGGGTGGTCTCCCAGCTCCAGCGTGGCCCAGGCCTTGCGGCCGATCCGGAAGCCGAACCGGCCCCGGAAGTAGATGGACGACTTCATCAACATGCCCCGGAACGCGCAGTAGTTCACCGCCGACGTCCGGATGGGCAGCCACGCGTGCGCCGGCCGTTCGATGCGCACACGCACCGCCTCCTGGCCCCCTTCCGCGTAGCGGCTGCTGACCGACCCGTTCTCCTGCTTGAAGTCCAGCCGCGCCAGGTGCTTGGGCATGCCCCAGATGCCCTTGCCGCCCTTCACGGACACCTCCGTGTTCACGGGCAGGTCCACCACGTACTGCCCCACGCCGAAGCGCTTGGGGAACAGCAGCGGCACCAGCGGCGGCGCGGGCCTGCGCCCGTGCGTGCACGCCAGCGCGATGCTGAATTCGATGTACGCGCCGATGTCCGTCTTCTTGTAGTCGATGACGGAGATGAGCAGCACGCCCTTGTCCCTCGACACGCGCAGCGGGTGCAGTTCGTTGCCGGGCAGCAGGGCCGCCACGCGCCGCGCGTCCACTGTGAAGGCGGCCATCAGGGCCGGAGAGCCCTGCGAATTCACCGGCAGCGCGTATGGGATGTCGTCCACTCGCGAGTAGCGACCCGACTGCCGCTGGATGCGTCTGGGGAGGAACATGGCAGGCCTTTCGTCACACCGGGCGATCCAGCTCGGCGAGGAGGAGGGGGAAGACGTCCCGGGCCGCGTACTTGCCCATGAAGACGTCCAGGTGGCCGTAGCCGGGCAACAGGTGCAGCGCGTGCCGGCCCGGTTGATAGCGGTCCATGTATTCGAAGCTGCGGCGCTGGCTCTCCGCGAGGAAGCAGCGGTTCTCCGTCCCCGCCAGGAAGACGACGCGCGCGTCCGTCTGGGGTTCGCGCACGCCCAGGTCCTCCGGCAGCGCGCTGAAGTGCTCCACCGACACCAGGTGCCCGGCGCGCACGCACGCCTCCATCTGCTTGAAGAAGCTGAAGGGCACCGGGCCGAACTCGTGCTGGAGCCAGTCGTGCGTGCGGGCGTTCAGGTTCTCGTGACGCCACAGCACCGGGAAGCCCGTGCCGTAGGTGAAGCTCGTCCAGCGACAGACGAGGTTGTCGCATTCGTGATGCGTCGCCTGCACCACGCGCGTCAACGCCCGGGCCGTGCGCGTGGGACCACCGAAGGCCCACTGCGGATCCAGGTACGGCGTCAGGTGGGAGACCAGCGGAACGGCGTAGCGCAGCTTCACCTTCGCGGACGGGGGCACCACCGGGTGCAGCGACACCGCGTTGCTGACGATGACGTCCACCTCCGGCAGCAGCCCCGCCATCGCGGCCATCATGAAGCTGGTGGACCCCTGGCAGTGGATGACGGCCTTGAGGGTGTCGTGCCCCGTCTTCTCCAGCACCGTGTGGACGGCGGCCGGGTGGTCCAGGACGGCGGCCTGATCCAGCGTCCACTCGACAGGCTCCACGTCCATGCTCGCGCGCCAGTTCTCAAGCCACACGTCGTAGCCATCGTCGATGAGCGCATCCACCACCGTCTGGCGCACGGGGGCGCGGAAGATGTTCCCGCGCACGCCAGCGCCGTGCACCAGCACCACCGGTCCCTTGTTCGCCTCCTCCGGGCCGCGCAGGTGCACCAGGTGCAGCGCGTGACCGTCGCCCGCGAGGAAGGGGACGATCTCCTCGGAGTAGCGCGGTTCATGGAATGGTTCGACGGACATGAAGGCGGCCCCCCACTGAAGCCCAACTCAAAGCTGGGGCAGTGGCTGGGAGGCGACAACCGGAACGCGGGGCGCGCCGCGCGGCTCCCTGCCCTTCCTGTCCGGAGCCTCGCGGAACAGCGTGGCGCTTCCCCGACACTCCGCCCATGAGCGCGCGTGCGGTGCTAAGGGTGGAGGCATGGACCAGGACACGGGCTGGAGCGAATACGCGTCGGGCTCGACGCTCGGGGGCGAAGGCAGCCAGGGCGGCATCGTGGTGCGCGACGAGGGCTATCGCGACAACCTGCGCCTCACCTACGAAGCGGATGAGGCGCGCTCCTTCCACTCCATCACCTGCGGCATCGCGGGCTGGCTGCGGCACCCGCGCTTCTTCGACAACGCCGACGCCGCGGCCCGCGCGTTCGAGGACATGAAGCCCGCGCTGGAGGAGCTGGGCGCGAAGCTCACCGAGGGCGGTCCGCGTTCGACAGCGGACGGCCAGGCGGTGGGTCACCTGCTCGCGGCCTTCGTGGTGCGCTTTTCCTGAGGTGCGCTCGCCGCGCGTAAGGGTTGCTTAAGATCTTCCCGCGATAACCCGGTTCGCCGTCCGGTCAGCCCCGGACGGTCCCGTGAGTGGCACCCCCGCCGCTCCCGGCTCCCCAGCTCCCGGAGGAACCACCGGATGAAGAGCGAAAACCCTCAGGACCTTCTCCCCAAGGCCCTCACCCGTCGAGGCATGCTGCGCGGCATCGGCCTGACCCTGGCCGCGGTTCCCATCGGCAAGCTGCTCATGGCCTGCGGTGGCAGTGAGACGGACGACCCAACCGGCGGCACCGACACCGACGGCGGCGTCACCGACCCCGGCGTGTGGGCCACCGGTGGCACCGCGGCGATGACGGCCGCGTCCAGCTACCCGGATCCGTTCGCCGCCGGCCTCGGCACCGTGTGCGCGCTCACCTGCGAATCCACGCTGGGCCCCTGCTACGCGACCACGGTGGATCGCAAGGACATCAGCGAAGGACACGACGGCCTGCCGGTGCGGCTGGCCTTCCTCATCGTCGACGAGACGTGCAAGCCCATCCCCAACGCCACGGTGGACATCTGGCACGCCGCGCCCGAAGGGCTCTACTCCGGCGAGGACGCCAGCGACTTCTGCACCTCTGGCGACGAGGTGGCCCGCGCGGCGCGGTGGTTCCGCGGCGTGCAGACCACGGATGCCAGCGGGCGGGCGGACTTCGACACGTGCTTCCCCGGTTGGTACAGCAGCCGCACCATCCACATCCACTTCACCGTGCGCGTGGGCGGCCAGGAGTTCGTCACCTCGCAGCTCTTCTTCGACGACACGCTCAACGACGACATCGTCAACCACCAGCCGCTCTACAACACGCGCGGTGCCCGGGACACGACCAACGCGAACGACAACGTCGTCTCCGCGGAGAGCGTGGGCAACTACCTGTTCGCGACCCAGCGCATGGCGGACGGCGCGATGCTGGCCTCCAAGACGCTGATCATCCGCTCCTCGCTCGCCAACGAGCAGTGCGCCATCCCAGGCGGTGGTGGGGGCGGCGGTGGTGGCGGTCCCCCGCCGTTCGGTGACGGCGGCATGGGTCCGCCCCCGGGCGACGGTGGCTTCGGCGGACCTCCGCCGGGCTTCGACGCCGGAACGCCGTGAACTAGGGTGGAAGGGAGCCCCGGAAGCCTCCGGGGCTTCCCGTCCGAAGGGAGCGCTGGCGCATGCGGGACCGCATCCTGCTGGTGGAGGATGACGAACAGCTCGGGTCGCAGATCGTCGGGCACCTCCAGGGCGCGGGCTTCGAACCGCTCTGGTGGCGCGAGGGCCGCATGCTGGTGGCCGGCGAGCTTCCGGACGTGAGCCTCGTGGTGCTGGACTTGATGCTGCCCGGCACCTACGGCCTGGACATGCTCAAGGCACTGCGGACCTTCTCGGAGGTTCCGGTGCTCATCCTGAGCGCGCGCAACGACACGCTGGACAAGGTCCGTTCGCTGAAGCTGGGTGCGGACGACTACATGACCAAGCCCTTCTGGCCGGAAGAGCTGGTGGAGCGCGTGCGAGCGCGCCTGCGCCGCCCCACCCTCCAGAAGGAGCAGGCGGTGGTGGAGGTGGGCCCGCTGCGCATCGACCTCCAGGCGCACGCCGTCCAGGTGCAGGGGCGTCCGGTGGAGTTCACGCGGGTGGAGTTCGAACTGCTCGCGGCGCTGGCGCGAAGGCCGCAGGAGGCCGTGACGCGGCAGTGGCTGGTGGAGCACGTGTTGGATCCGGAGCGTGAAGGCACGGAGCGCACGCTGGACGTCCACGTGTCACGGCTGCGGCGCAAGCTGGGCCCGGTGAAGTGCGTGGAGACGGTGTGGGGCGTGGGCTACCGGCTGGTCCCCGGGGAGGACGCGTGAAGCTGCGACTGCGCCTGGCGCTCACGGCGGTGGCGGTGACGGTGCCCGCGGTGTTCGCGCTGGTGCAGGTGGAGCATTCGGTGCGCCGCCGCACGACGGATGAGGTCATCGCCGGTTCGGTCCTGACGCAGATGCAATCCGGTGGACGCGAGCGCTGCGAGGCCGCGCCCGACACCTGGATGGTGCGCACGCGTTCCCAGCGTCCACCGTGGGAACGGGAGGGCGTCCCCGATCTGAAAGGCGGTCCCCCGTCCGGCGCGCCCGATGGCCCGCCTCCAGGTGGAACGCCGGGCTCCGGGCCCCGCGAACCGGGCAGTGACGGGCCTCCCCGGTCACGTCCCGGCGAACGCGGGCCCTTCGGAAGGCGGCTGCCTCCGGTGAGTCTCTTCCCGTTCGACGGGACGTTCGCGCCGGGCAACGCGCAGGCCCCGGCCCTGGACGACGACCTGCGCGAAGGCGCGCGCGCGGATGGCGTGGGCGTGCGTCGCTACACCAAGGACGACGGCGCGCTGGTGCAGGACCTGCTCCTGCGCATGCCCTGGGACGGAGGTCCGTGCGAGTACGTGCTGGCCCGGCGCGTGGAGCCCGCGGACTCGCCGGAGGTGGGCCTGCCCCCGCTGTACATCTGGGGCGTGCCCACGTTCATCCTGTTGTCCGCGATGGTGGTGGCCCTGGGGCCGGTGGTGCAGCGGCTGCGTCGGCTCACGGTGGAGGTGCGCGCGTCGTCGGGCAGCCGCTACCAGCAGCCGGTGACGGTGCAGGGCCACGACGAGATCGCGGAGCTGGCGAGGGCCTTCCAAGAAGCGCGCGAGGAGATCCAGGCCCAGATGGCACACCAGGAGGCCCGCGAGCAGACGCTGCGCGAGTTCCTGGCCAACACCACACACGACGTGATGACGCCGCTGACGGTGTTGCAGGGCCACCTGGCCGCGATGCAGCAGCGGCTGCGGACGGGTGAGCCGCTGGAGCCCACGTTGATGCACTCGGCGATGAGCGAAGCGCACTACATGGCGTCCCTGGTGCACAACCTGGGAGCGGCGGCGAGGCTGGAGGCCGGAGCGCCGCAGGTGCAGCACGCGCCGGTGGACCTGAACGCGCTGGTGTCGCGGGTGCTGGGCCGACACCAGCCCATCGCGAGGCCGCAGCGGATCGCGCTGGAGAGCGGCGTGCCGGCGAGCCCCACCTGGGTGATGGGCGACGAGACGCTGCTGGAGCAGGCGGTGAGCAACGTGGTGCTCAACGGCATCCGCTACGGGCGCCTGGACGGCCACGTGGCGGTGGTGCTGGAGACGACGCGGCAGCAGACCTTCCACCTGCGCGTCATCGACGATGGACCGGGCATTCCGGAGGAGGAGCGCTCCAGGCTCCTGGAGCGTCGCTTCCGGGGCAACGCGGCCCGCACCCGCGATCCCCAGGGCCAGGGGCTGGGCCTGCACATCGTGCACAACGTCGTGGAGCTGCACGGCTGGAAGTTGACCCTGGCCCCGTCCGAATACGGGGGGCTGGAGGTCGGCTTCACCGGCCCCTTGATGCCTCCCCAGGCCTGACTCTTCGCCCCGCGCATCTGGTCAGGAGGAGCCTCCGGCTGGATGATGATGGAGGCACGGCCCGAGGGGACTGACCATTGCGAACCATTGCCTTTGCCTGTGCGCTCCTGAGCCTGCTCATCCAGGCGGGCGCGGCCCTCGCGGGCGGCCTGGCCTATCCGGGGTACGACCACCTCCGGCAGTACATCAGCGAACTGGGCGCGACCGGCGCGAACACCGGACCGGCGGTCAGTCTCGCCTTCATGGCCTCGGGCGCCCTGCTGACCGGCTTCTGGCTGATGTGCGCCGGCCTGTTTCCGAAGTCGCCGCCGCTGCTCGTCGGCTTCGGCCTCAACGCGCTGAACGGCCTCGGCCTGTTCTTCGGCGGCGTCTTCCGCTGCGACTTCCAATGCTCGATGGCGTCGCCCAGCAAGGCGGCGATGCTGCACGAGCTGCTCGGCGGGCTCGGCTATCTGGCCGGGATCATCGGGGTCTTCGTGATCGGCCTGGCGATGCGGAGCCGCCCCGCCGGCCGCGGCCTGTTCAACGTCGCGCTGGGGTGCGGCGTGTTGGCGGCCGTGGCGTTCGGGTTGCTTGATCCCGCCATCGAATTCGACGGCGCCGCGCAGCGGGTGGTCGAACTCTCGCTGGCGGTGTGGACCGTGGCCGTCGCCCTTTGCGTCCGCCGCCCCGCCGGAGCCGTCGGATGACCTCCGCCCCTGGCCTGGGCGATATCTTCGCTCAGCGCCTGGCCGCTGACTCCGACGCTCCCGCCTCACGCCTCCCGGAGCGATCCATCAGGAAGGCCACCAGCTCCGGCCAGCATCGCTCCAGCACATCGGGCGAAGCCTCACCGAACACGGCGACGGCATCCACCGTCCGGCGCTCCCCGGTGAGGTGTTCCTGGCACCAGGCCTCCAGCGCCTCCTTCAGTCCGCGCAGCGGCCCCGTGAGCTCCCGCAGCGAGGAGTGCCCCAGTTGCTCGCGCGCTTCGGCCCAACGTTCGGAGCGGCAGGCCACCACCCCCGACGCCAGCACCGCCACCGGGTGCGGACTCGCGCCCCGCGTCTTCACCGAGGCCAGCCGCTGTTCGGCCAGCGCCACCCGCCCGTCCATCGCGAACACCATCGCGAGCGATGCCGACAACAGCTCCCGGAACTGCGGCGTGAGGTCCTTGCGAGCCTCCAGGCTCGCCAGCTCACGCTCCGCCACCGGCAGTTGCCAGAGCTGAAGCCGGCTGATGCCGATGTTGTACGTGGGGATCACCTGGACCTTGGCCAGGGGACGCGACGCTTCGAACTTGTCGAGCGCGGCGGCCACCCTCCCCTGCGAAAGCAGTTGGAGCCCCTCGTCGGTGAGCGCCTTGCTCCTGCGGTAGCGCGGCAGGAAGTAGAGGGCCAGCAGCCCGACCAGAGGGAACAGCAGGTAGGGAATGGACGGGGCGAACGAGCGCACCGTTTCGTAGGCTTCGGGCTCGAAGTGGGAGAGCAGCCGGGGCACGACGGCGAGCGCCACCCCCAACACCCCGCCGATGATCCATTGGGTCCGCATGGGCCGGCTTCTACCATCACCGGGCCTCCGTCCGCGTCCGCCCCACTCCCCCGTGAGGCGGACGCTGCGCCCACCCGCTACCGCATCGCATCCCGCCGCGCCTGCGTCCGGCGGCCCTGCGCGGCCCGGTGCGCCTGCGTCTTCATGGACGAGAAGGTCTGCGCCTTGCGCGCCCCGCCCTTCACCGGCCCCCGGCGCGAGTAGCCCGCGGGCCGCGCCGTCCGCTTCGCCATCGCGGTCTTCTTGCGCGCGGGCGTGACGCGCGTCGCCTTCCTCGCCACCGGACGCTTGCGCATCGCCGGACGCGCCTTGCGCATCGCGGGACGCGCCTTGCGCGTCGCCGCCTTCTCCATCCGGCCCAACTGCATCTCGAAGCGCGACAGCGCCGTGCGGAACAGCGCCGCCTTGCGCCGGGTGTTCATGTCCCCCTCCGCCTTGCGGCTGCGCGTGGGGAGGCGCTTGCCGGACGCCTCACGCCGCAGCATGTGCGAGCGCTGCGTGTACTTGTCCATCATCCCGCGCGCCCGCTTCACCATCCCCTTGAGCTCGCGCTCGGACAGCTCCGTGAGGTTTCGCGGAGCGCTGGCCAGCACCAACCGCATCTCCCGCTCGTTCATCAACGACACACCTGGATCCTTCACCTTGCGCATGTCCGCCCCTCCCTGGGGTTCTCGAAACAGTCGCAACGTTTGGGGTCCCCAGCGACGGCGGCAAGGCAGACACGGCCCGGGCCTGCTCCACCGCCCGTCCCCACGGTCCAGGGCGGATGTCCTGCGGACTTCAGCCGGACGCCGCGGCGGGGCGCTCTTCCAACAACACCGCCAGCTTCTCCAGCGCCAGCCGCGCACGCGTCTTCACCGTGCCCAGCGGGTGTCCCGTCCGCTCGGCGATCTCGCTCTGTGACAGGCCTTCGAAGTACGCGAGCATCACCACCTCGCGCTGCTCCGGCGGCAACTGCGTCAGCGCTTCGCGCACCCGCACCTGCTCCTGCTTCGAGGACGCGGAGGCATCCGGCGCTGGCGGCGTGGCGCTCACCGGCGGCGGCTGATGGCTGGCGCCCTCCACCATCCGCGACACCGTCCCCAGCGAACGCAGCCGGTCGATGGAGCGCGTGCGCGCGATGGTCATGACCCACGTCTCCAGGCCGCCGCGCGCGGGATCGAACTCGCGCGCGCGCCGCCACACGTCCAGGAAGGTCTCCTGCAGCACCTCTTCCGCGTCCGCGCGCGTGGGCAGCAGCCGGACCGCGATGGCGAACGCCCGCGCTGAGCACCGCGCGTACACCGCGCGCATGGCCTCCGCGCTGCCGAGTGCCACCTGCCGCAGCAGGTCGCGATCGGCCGACAGGTCACTCGCTTGCTGAGCAGCGGAGTCGGTTGGCGCCATGTTCTTCCCGGATACCGCAACCGATGGGGCGGATCCCAGCTTCAACTATCGAAGCCCGTTCACCCAGCCCCGGAGGGTAGTCGCCTGTCCCCTCCATCCCTAACGTTGACAGGCCAACGCGACCAGGCGGGCGCCCTCTTCAATCAACAACACCCGCGCATTGCCGCCTGGAGCCACCCACTCACAGTCCTATAAGCCACCGCCAGCCGATATGACCGACCGACTCGGAAGCGTGTTCATCGAAAACGTCCAGCCGGAGCTGGACGCAGGGCGCTACGCCATCAAGCGCATCGCCGGGGAGAGCCTGACCGTCCGCGCGGACATCTTCAAGGAAGGTCACGACGTCCTCGTGGCCGTCGCGCGCTGGCGCCAGGTCACCCCCGCCGCCCAGAAGACCGACTGGGCCGAGGTGCCCCTCACACCCAAGAGCAACGACGCGTGGGAGGGTGTCATCCCCCTCGCCCGCAATGGCCGTTACGAATACACGATTGAAGCGTGGCCGGATCTCTTCCGCACCTGGGCCCACGAGCTGAAGCGCAAGGTGGATGCGGGCCGCGACGTGAAGAGCGAGCTGCTCGAAGGCGCGGCGCTCCTGGAAGGCGCCGCCGCGCGCGCGAAGGCCCTCTCCGCCGAGGACGCCCGCACGCTCGGCGAGGCAGGAGCGCGCCTGCGCACCCCACCCTCGCCCGACCACCTCCTCGCCGCCCTGTCACCTGAGCTGGCGGACGTCGCATCACGGCATCCTGACCGGACGCTCGCTCGCCGCTACGACGAGGTGCTGGAGGTCTTCGCGGACCGCGAGAAGGCGCGCAATGCCGCCTGGTACGAGTTCTTCCCGCGCTCGGCGAAGCGCGACGGCAAGACGCACGGCACCTTCAAGGACGCGGAAGCGTGGCTGCCGTACATCCAGAAGCTGGGCTTCGACACCGTCTACCTCCCGCCCATCCACCCCATTGGCCGCACCGCTCGCAAGGGGAAGAACAACACCCTCAACGCGCAGCCCGGTGACGTGGGCAGCCCGTGGGCCATTGGCGCGAAGGAAGGCGGCCACAAGGCCATCCATCCGGAGCTGGGCACGTTCGCGGACTTCCGCGCGTTCGTGGACGCGGCGCAGGCGCACGGCATCGAAGTGGCGTTGGACCTCGCGTTCCAGTGCGCGCCGGACCACCCGTACGTGAAGGACCATCCGGAGTGGTTCCAGCACCGCCCGGACGGCACCATCAAGACGGCGGAGAACCCGCCCAAGCGCTACGAGGACATCGTCAACTTCGACTGGATGGGTCCCGCGCGGGATGCCCTCTGGAACGAATTGAAGTCCGTCGTCCTGTTCTGGGTGGACCACGGCGTGCGCACCTTCCGCGTGGACAATCCGCACACCAAGCCCATGCAGTTCTGGCACTGGCTCATCCGCGAAGTGCAGGACCTGCACCCGGACGTGCTCTTCCTGTCGGAGGCCTTCACGCGTCCGAAGGTGATGAAGGCGCTGGGCAAGGTGGGCTTCACCCAGTCGTACACGTACTTCACCTGGCGCCTCTTCAAGGACGAGCTGCGCACGTACCTGGAGGAGATCACCCAGCCTCCGGTGGCGGACTACTTCCGCGGCAACCTCTGGCCCAACACGCCGGACATCCTCCCGGAGAACCTCCAGAACGCGGGCCCCGGGGCCTTCCGCCTGCGCGTGGCGCTGGCCTCCACGCTGTCGTCGGTGTGGGGCATGTACTCCGGCTTCGAGCAGTGCGAGGGCCGGCCGGTGCCGGGCAAGGAGGAGTACCTGGACTCGGAGAAGTACCAGCTGACGGCCTACGACTGGGACAAGCCGGGCAACATCTCCGGGTGGATCGCGAAGCTCAACGCCGCGCGCAAGCAGCACCCCGCCCTCCAGCAGTACACGGGCCTGCGCTTCTTCGAATCCGACAACGAGCGCGTCCTCTTCTACGGCAAGCGCACGCCGGACGGCACCAGCACGGTGCTGGTGGCGGTGAGCCTGGATCCGTACGCGCCGCAGGAGGCGCTCTTGCACGTGCCCATGGAGTGGCTGGGCGTGAAGCCGGAAGAGACGTACCAGGTGCATGAATTGATGGCCGACCAACGCTCCCTGTGGCAGGGACCGGACGTGCAGGTGCGCCTGACGCCGGAACAGCCCGCGGCCGTGTATGCCGTGTATCGCTTCCGCCGCACCGAGCACGCGTTCGACTACTTCGAGTGACACTCTTCCGAGAGGCGTATGGACCTGGATCCGCTCTGGTACAAAAAGGCGCTCATCTACGAGCTGCACATCCGCGCATTCAACGACTCGAACGGGGACGGCCACGGGGACATCCCGGGCCTCATCGAGAAGCTGCCCTACCTCCAGGAACTGGGCGTGGACTGTCTGTGGCTCCTGCCGCACTACCCGTCCCCGCTGCGCGATGACGGCTACGACATCGCGGACTACTACGGCATCCACCCGGACTACGGCACGCTGGCGGACTTCCAGCGGCTGGTGGAGGAGGCCCACAAGCGCGGCCTTCGCATCCTCACCGAGCTGGTGGTGAACCACACCAGCGACCAGCACCCCTGGTTCCAGGAGGCCCGCCGCGACCCGAAGAGCCCCAAGCGCAACTGGTACGTCTGGAGCGACACCGACGAACAGTATAAGGGCACGCGCATCATCTTCACCGACACGGAGCGCTCCAACTGGACGTGGGATCCGGTGGCCAAGCAGTACTTCTGGCACCGCTTCTTCAGCCACCAGCCAGACCTGAACTACGACAACCCCGAAGTGCAGGAAGCCATGCTGGACATCATGCGCTTCTGGCTCAACATGGGCGTGGACGGGTTTCGCTGCGACGCCGTGCCCTACCTCTTCGAGCGCGAGGGCACCAACTGCGAGAACCTCCCGGAGACGCACGCCTTCCTCAAGCGCCTGCGTAAAACAATCGACTCGGAGTACCAGGGCAAGGTGCTGCTCGCGGAGGCCAACCAGTGGCCCGCCGACGTGCGCAAGTACTTCGGCGAGGGCGACGAGTTCCACATGGGCTTCCACTTCCCGGTGATGCCCCGCCTGTTCATGGCGGTGCGCCGCGAGGACCGCACGCCCATCGTGGAGATCATGCAGCAGACGCCGGAGATCCCGGACAACTGCCAGTGGGCCATCTTCCTGCGCAACCACGATGAGCTGACGCTGGAGATGGTGACGGACGAGGACCGGGACTACATGTACCGGGAGTACGCCACCGACCCGCGCATGCGCATCAACCTGGGCATCCGCCGCCGCCTGGCGCCGCTGATGGACAACGGCCGCCGGCGCATCGAGCTGATGCACAGCCTGCTGTTCACCCTGCCCGGCACGCCGGTCCTCTACTACGGGGACGAAATCGGCATGGGCGACAACATCTACCTGGGCGACCGCAACGGCGTGCGCACGCCCATGCAGTGGACGGGTGACCGCAACGCGGGCTTCAGCCGCGCGGACTACGCGCGCCTGTTCGCGCCCGTCATCGCGGATCCCGTCTACGGCTACCAGTCCATCAACGTGGAGGCGCAGGACCGGCAGAAGTCCAGCCTGCTCCAGTGGGTGAAGCGGATGATCCGCATCCGCCAGCGCTACCCCGTGTTCGCCATGGGCAGCTTGCGCTTCCTCTCCACGGAGAACCGCAAGGTGCTGGCCTTCGTGCGGGAGTGGGAGGGGCAGACGGTGATGGTCATCTGCAACCTGTCGCGCTTCGCGCAGCCGGCCTTGCTGGACCTGCGCGAGCTGAGCGGCTCCGTGCCGGTGGAGCTGATTGGAGATACGGCGTTCCCCCGCATCAGCGACCTGCCCTATCAGTTGTCGATGGGCCCCTACATGTTCCTGTGGTTCCGGTTGGACAAGCCTCTGCCGGGGAAGGAGTAAACGCGCGTGACACCC
This sequence comes from Corallococcus sp. bb12-1, assembly GCF_026626765.1. Taxonomy (NCBI): domain Bacteria; kingdom Pseudomonadati; phylum Myxococcota; class Myxococcia; order Myxococcales; family Myxococcaceae; genus Corallococcus; species Corallococcus sp. bb12-1. The sequence continues at coordinate 28,466 of NZ_JAPNJZ010000022.1, forward strand.
TTGGACCTGACAAAGATCCCCGACTTCCTCAAGGCCCAGCGATGGTTCGCCGGCAAGGCGTGGCCCATCAAGAGCGTCAGCGTGGCGGACCACGTGAACATGGAGCTGGGGACGTGCTCGTTCACCCTCGCCATCGTGGAGGTGGTGTACGCGCTGGGCCAGCCGGAGCGCTACCAGCTCATGGCGCGACAGACCCCGGAGGGCCTGACGAGCGCGCTGGACGACGACGTCTGCGTGCGCGCCCTCTTCAGCCTGGCGCGGGAGGGCCGCGAGCTGCCCTCCGGCTCCGGCCGCGTGCTGGGCGAATGGATCGCCTCCACCGACAGCGGCGTGGCCCTGCCGGATCCGCTGCCGGTGCGCCGGCTGAACGTGGAGCAGAGCAACACGTCGCTCGTGCTGGGGGAGCGGGTCATCATCAAGGTCATCCGCAAGCTCGAAGCGGGCGTGAACCCCGAGTACGAGGTGGGCCGCTTCCTGGCGACGAAGACGTCCTTCCGCGCGACGCCGCAGTTGTTGGGCGCGCTCAACCTGGAAGGCCCCGCGGGCGCGACGTTGGCCCTGGCGCACCGCTTCGTGCCGGACGCGGTGGACGGCTGGAAGTACACGCTGGACCGGCTGCGCCAGACGAAGGCCCTGGGCGACGGCTTCCTGACGGACATGCGGGAGCTGGGCGCGCGCCTGGGCGATTTGCACAAGGCCTTCGCCTCCGCCGGGCCGGATGACCTGTCCTTCTCCCCGGAGCCCCTGTTGCTGGAGGACCTCCAGCGCTGGAGCGCGTCCATCGTGGGCGAGCTGGGCGTGACGCTGGCGGACGCGGGACGGCTGCACACGGACCTGGAGGGCCGGCGCGAGGGGCTCATCGCGTACGCGAAGAAGCTGGCGCACGTGACGCCCTCCGGACAGAAGATCCGCATCCACGGCGACCTGCACCTGGGCCAGGTGCTGCGTTCGGAGAACCAGTGGTTGTTCTTCGACTTCGAGGGAGAGCCCTCGCGTTCGTTCACCGCGCGCCGGGAGAAGTACAGCGCGCTGCGCGACGTGGCGGGGATGATCCGCTCCTTCGACTACGCGGAGGCCACCGTGGCGCTGGAGGGCGGCCAGCCGCGCGGGCGCGTGGGCCCCACCCGCGACGCGTTCCTGGAGGGCTACCGCACGGCGACCCGCGGCGCGCCCTTCCTGCCCGACACCGACGAAGCCTTTGATGTGATGTTGCGCGCCTTCGAGTTGGAGAAGCTGTTGTACGAAGTGCGCTACGAACTCGCGAACCGGCCGGACTGGGTGCGCATCCCCGTCGAGGCCCTGTTGCGGATGGAGGATGCCCAGTGAGGAAGCCGGCGGACAGAGCACAGGTGGAGGCGGAGCTGCAACGCGTGGTGGAGCTGCGCCATCCGGAGCCGCACTCCGTGCTGGGCGTCCACCCGGACGGGGACGGGATGGTCGTTCGGGCCTACCGGCCGGAGGCCGTGTCCCTGCACGTGCTGCCGGAGTTCGGCGGCAAGGTGCCCATGGTGCACCGCACCGGCGGCGTCTTCGAGGCGCGCATCAACGGCCGCACGGAGCCCTTCAGCTACCTGCTGGAGGTGGAGTACCCGGGCAAGAAGGTCTTCACGCTGCGCGACCCGTACAGCTTCCTGCCCACGCTGGGGGAGCTGGACTTGTACTTCGCCGGTGAGGGACGCCACGAGCGGCTCTGGGAGCGCATGGGCGCGCACCTCATCCACCACAACGGGGTGAAGGGCACGTCCTTCGCCGTCTGGGCGCCCACGGCGTCCGGCGTGTCGGTGGTGGGCGACTTCAACGGCTGGGACGGTCGCCTGCATGGCATGCGGCGCATGGGGTCCTCCGGCATCTGGGAGCTGTTCGTCCCGGAGGTCGGCGAGGGCACCCGCTACAAGTTCGAGATCCGTCCCGGCCAGGGCGGCCGGCTGCTCAAGTCGGATCCGTTCGCCTTCCGCACGGAGACGCCGCCCGCCACCGCGTCGGTGGTGCACGACCTGGCCCGCTACGCGTGGGGCGATACGGCATGGCTGGAGGCCCGGGAGAAGCAGACGGAGGCCGCGCGCCAGCCCTGGAGCGTCTACGAGGTGCACCTGGGCAGCTGGCGCCGCGTGGTGGAGGACGGCGACCGGCCCATGACGTACCGCGAGCTGGCGCCGGAGCTGTCACGCTACGTGAAGGAATTGGGCTTCACGCACGTGGAGCTGTTGCCCGTGGCGGAGCACCCCTACGGCGGCTCATGGGGCTACCAGGTCGGCGGGTACTACGCGCCCACGTCGCGCTTCGGCCACCCGGACGACTTCCGCTACCTGGTGGACTACCTGCACCAGGAGGGCGTCGGCATCATCGTGGACTGGGTGCCGGGACACTTCCCGCGCGACACCCACGCGCTGGGCAACTTCGACGGCACGTCCCTCTACGAGCACGCCGACCCGCGCAAGGGAGCGCAGCCGGACTGGGGCACGCTCGTCTTCAACTTCGGCCGCAACGAGGTGCGCAACTTCCTCATCGCCAACGCGCTGTTCTGGCTGGAGGAGTACCACATCGACGGGCTGCGCGTGGACGCGGTGGCCTCCATGCTCTACCTGGACTACAGCCGCAAACACGGCGAATGGATCCCCAACCGCTGGGGTGGCCGCGAGAACGAGGAGGCCATCCAGTTCCTGCGCGAGCTCAACGACACCATCAGCCGCAAGCACCCGGGCGTGGTGGTCATCGCGGAGGAGTCCACCGCGTGGCCCAAGGTGAGCCAGCCCACGAGCGAGGGCGGCCTGGGCTTCCACTTCAAGTGGAACATGGGCTGGATGCACGACACGCTGTCGTACTTCGGCAAGGATCCCATCCACCGGCAGTACCACCACAACCAGCTCACCTTCGGCCTGCTGTACGCGTTCAGCGAGCACTTCATGCTGCCGCTGAGCCACGACGAGGTGGTGCACGGCAAGGGCAGCCTCTACGGCCGGATGCCGGGTGACGCGTGGCAGAAGCGCGCCAACCTGCGCTCGCTCTTCGCGTGGATGTGGGCGCACCCGGGCAAGAAGCTGCTCTTCATGGGCGGCGAGTTCGGCCAGCCGGGCGAGTGGAACCACGACAAGAGCCTGGACTGGCACCTGCTGGATGACCCGGGCCACAAGGGCATCCAGAAGCTGGTGGGGGACCTGAACCGCGTCTACCGCGAGCTGCCCGCGCTGCACGATGCGGACAGCGAGCCGGTGGGCTTCCAGTGGCTCCAGCCGGACGCCTCCGCGGCGAACGTGCTGGCCTTCGTGCGGCGCTCGCGCACGCCCGGGCGCCACGTGGTGTGCGTGGCCAACCTGTCCCCGGTGCCGCGCGAGAATTATCGCGTGGGCTTCCCGCTCGTTGGCCGTTACGTGGAGCTGGTCAACAGCGACGCGGGCGAGTACGGCGGCAGCGGCCTGGGCAACAACGGCCAGGTGCACACCGAGCCCACGGGCTGGGACGGTCAGCCGGCTTCGGTGGCCCTCACCCTGCCCCCGCTGTCGGTGGTGTGGTTCACGCCGGGCTGAGAAGGGCGCCTTCGAGCGCGTCCTTTCGTCCGGCCTTCACGGCGGCAACGAAAGGACGCGCGCATGGCTTCGCAGGCAGCGACGAAGCGGAAGTTGGGAACGACCGGGCTGGAGGTGTTTCCCCTGTGTCTGGGTGGGAACGTCTTCGGCTGGACGAGTGATGAAGCCACCTCGTTCGCCGTGCTCGACGCGTTCGTCGAAGGGGGCGGCAACTTCATTGACACCGCGGACGTGTATTCGCGGTGGATCCCCGGCCACCAGGGCGGTGAATCCGAGACGGTGCTGGGGAAGTGGATGGCCTCGCGCAAGGCGAGGGACCGCGTGGTGGTGGCCACGAAGGTCGGCGCGGAGACGGCGCTGGGCAAGGGCCTCACCCGCGAACACATCGAGAAGAGCGTGGCTGCGTCCCTGCGCCGCCTGGGCGTGGAGCGCATCGACCTGTACTACGCGCACTACGACGACCCGAACACGCCCTTCGAGGAGACGCTCCGCGCCTTCGACGCGCTGGTGAAGGCGGGCAAGGTGAAGGCGCTGGGCCTGAGCAACCACACCGCGGAGCGCGCCGCGGAGGCGCTGGCCACGCAGCAGCGCCTGGGGCTCGCGCGCTACCAGGTGCTCCAGCCGGAGTACAACCTGGTGGAGCGCCCCGGCTTCGAGGACGCGCTCCAGCCGCTGAGCGAGAAGGAAGGGCTCGCGGTGGCGCCGTACTTCGGGCTCGCGTCGGGCTTCCTCACCGGCAAGTACCAGGAGGGACAGCCGCCGCCGCAGTCCGCGCGCGCGGGGGGCGTGATGAAGAAGTACGGCAACGCGAAGGGCTGGGGCGTCGTCGCCGCGCTGAAGCAGGTCGCCCAGCGCCGGGGTGCCAGCGAGGCGCAGGTGGCGCTCGCGTGGCTCGCGACGCGGCCCACGGTGGTGGCGCCCATCGCCAGCGCGACGTCCGTGCCGCAGGTGAAGGAGTTGCTCGGGGCGTTCAGCGTGAAGCTGGAAGCGGACGACCTGCGCGAGTTGGACAGCGCGTCGTCGAAGTAGCGCGCGGTGAAGCGACAGGCCCTGGCGCGGCGACGTCAGGGCCACCTTCCCGCCATCAGCAGCGCCCTGTTTCAGCCTCTATGTTTCATCCGCGACGAGCACGGTCTTCAACCGCTCCAGCGTCGCGTCCGGTACGTCGATGAACGACAGGCCGATTTCGAAGCGGGCCACGGCGTCCTTGGGTAGCTTGACGGCCCAGACGATGCGGGCCGTACATTCCAGGGAGCTGCCGTCCGGCAGGAACAACTCCAGGTCCAGGCGTGAGCCCACGTCCTGCGGCTCGTCGGAGTAGATGCGCGCGCCACCGAGGCTGACGTCGAGGACCTGCTTCTTCTCTCCAATCTTCATCCGCGCGGGACGCGAATAGAGGGGAGCCTGGAGCCGGGGGAAGGATCGGCGATCGATGTTCGAGGTCATCTGAGTCGTCACGATCAGCCATCCTAGCGTGCCTGTCACGAAAGGGCATATCGCCCTCCCAGACGAGGATATGACCTGTGGGGTGGGATGACCCTGCGGTGGGTTTGCAGTCACCCCAGCCCCCGGGCGGTGTTGTCCGCGTGCGTCAGGGATTGAACGGGCCGCGTGAGTCCTCGATGCCGGGAGCGTCGCGCGCCAGCTCGTCGCAGATAAGTCCCTGGATGCGGAACGCCAGCCGCGCCTCCTGGATCACCTCCTGGGACTCGAGTTCGCCCAGCGCCACCTCATCCAGCCGGGTCGCCAGCCGACGCTGGAAGGCGTTCAGTTCTCCCGCGGACACCGCGTTGTAGAAGGCGGTGCCTCGACCGCCCTCCAGCTCGAACGCTTGCACGACGAGCTCCGAGCGCTGGGGCGCCGTGAAGAGGTCCTGGACGCACCGCGCGTAGGCATGCGCGAGCAGCAGGTGGGGCGCTTCGGTGGCCACCTCGTGGATCCGCTCGGCGTGCAGCCGCGTCTCCGCGCAGGCGAAGGGCTGCGTGCGCGTGTCGCCGCAGAACCAGTCCAGGTCCGACGCCAGCGCCGAGGCCCGCCGCAGCTCCGGCAGTCGCAGCACCCGCGCGAGCGCGACGTCCTTCACCGCCGGCAGCGCGGACTCGAAGGCCTCATAGAGGACGTGCAGTTGGCGCAGGTGGTTCACGTAGTGCCGGGCCCGCACGAACTGGCCATACACACCGCCGTTCCACGAACCGTGGAAGAGCGCCTCCAGGAAGGTGGACTGCTCCACCTGCCGCCGCGCGCTGCCCGTCCCCTCCTCCAGGCGCACCGACAACGGCTGGGATGGCGTTTCTGACGGCGAGGCCGCCGAGGTCCCCAGCCGCCGATCCCTGGCGGAACGGATGCCACCCCACCGCAACGTCCCCTGCGGGCTCACTGCTTCCACCCGCCGTTGGGCACCCCGTGCGAGGTGGGGGCCGGCGGCTCCGATGCCTCGGGCTCGTGACGGGGCGGCTGCGGCACCTCCTCCAGGTGCTGGATGGCCTCCAGCAGCGTGTGGCCCAGCGCGCGCAGGACATCCTCTTCCAGACGGAGCGTCACCGGCCCCACCGCCAGGTGGATGTGCCCACAGCTGCACCGCGTCACCTCAGCGCACGGGCCTCGCGCCAGCACCGCCCTGCAGCATCCCTGACCGAGCATCGCGACCTCCAATTGACTTTGATTATCGAAATCAAATTCATGAAGCCACAACGCCCTTTCGGGGTCAAGCCGGTCCGCGCTGTTTCCGGGCCCGATGCCCGCCATCAGCACCTCAAAGACAGACATGAAACATCAAAAACAACATACAAACAAAGACTGTCTTTGACCAACAATGACAGACAATAATTGTTCCAGGCACGACTGGAGGAGGGGCATGCATCGTGGAGAAATGGGTACTCGTTTGTTCATGTAGGCATGACAGATTGAGAGGTCTCGAAACTGGCTGAAGGTTTGTTCAGGCCCGTTCAGGCCCCTTCGCGCCCCCTGAAAAAATGACTGAAGGTTTGTTCAGGTTCCGTTCAGTCCACCCAGCTCCGGTCATCGCTAGAGGGTGGAGCCCCATGAAGTCCCCTGTGCCGAGGAGCTTGGTCCGGAAAGACGAGCGGGACTTCCGGAGGTGCTGCCCATCCAAAACGTGGAGTCCCAGGCCCCGGAGCCATCGCTCGGATGGCCACCCGCCTGCCTGAAGGGATGTTCAGGAGTGGGCGGCACGTTGAACGGCTGTGCTGGCGGCTCACGGGAGTTGTTCGCGCGAGACCTGCGCAACCCGAAGGGCTTGGCGTGGGTGCTCCACCCCGGCTGGCGGCGCGGCGCGCTGGTGGCCTCCCACTGCTCGTGGAACCGCACGGAGCGCACCGGAGACAGGGGCACGCATCCCCCGAGTGACTTCGCCACGCCCCCACCCACGGGCAAGCGGGTCGCCTCCCACGGCGTCGAGGAATCGCACGGAGCGGACCGGCTACGAGGTCACCGCGTTCCCGTGGGACCTCGCCGCGAACCAGCCACGTGCGAGGTAGACGGCGTCACCGGGTTCAAGAACCCGGACCTGCTGAGCGTGTGGGGTCGGCCGGTGGAAGTGGCCCCGTGCGGCGGCTTCGTCCTCAGCGACGAGCAGGCCGGCGCCCTCTACCGCAGGGAGCCCGCCGCTCGGCCGTGAGCCACGGGCTTCGCGACGGGATGCACCGCGCGCTTCAGCGCGTCTCGCCGCGGCCCAGCTTCTCCACGTAGTCGGCGGGCAGCCCGGCGCTCGTCGCACCGCGCACCAGCGCCTCCACGAAGCGCGGACTCACCGGCCCGTCCGACGACGCACGGCGCGGGTTGGTCACGAACGCGGTGGCCTCCAGCTCCTTGCCGTCCACGCGCACGCGCACCGTGCGCTCCACGCACATGCTCGTGACGAAGCCCTCCTTGTGCTGGACGATGGGCCAGTCCTTGCCGGCGATCTGGAAGAGCCGGCCGTACACGCGCGCGCCCGGCGCGTCGGTGAGGCCCGCCACCCGTCCGCCCCACCAGCGCGAGGGGAAGTCGTAGACGAGGTCCACGTCCAGCGCCTCGGCCAACTGCCCTTCCGGCAGCTCGAAGAAGCCGTAGCTGTGCTGGCCCTTCCACTCCTCGAAGGCGGCCCGGTCGAGGATGGTCGAGTACGCGAAGTACAGCCGGGGCGCGTCCGCATCCGCCTGCGCGCGCGCCTTCATCACCTGATCGTAGTGCGAGTCCATGCGTGCCCTCCTACCACTGCCCCTAGCGAGAAAGGGCGCCGTCGCGGAACGCGCCCAGCACGCCCGCCACGTCCAGGCGCGAGGTCTTGATGAACAGGCGCAGCGCCCGCTCCACGTGCTCAGCCAGCGTGGCCATGCGCTCCAGCCGCCGCAGCCTTTCGGCCGGCAGCCCGCCCACGCCCACGGCCAGCCGGCGGGCTTCGGACAGGTCCGCCCGGATGCGCGTGACGAAGGCCGCCTCGCGCTCCTCCACCACGTGCGTCACCATCCGCACCAGGTCCGTCTCCGCCGAGTAGCGCCACACCGTGTCCTGCGGCACGCGCACCCGCTGCACGGCGCCCCAGCGCTCCAGGTCGCGCAGCAGCATGGACACGCCGCCCTTGGACAGCTCCAGCTCGCGTTCAATCTCCCCCGCCGTCAGCGGCTCACCGCGAAGGTACAGCAGGGCCCACACGCGGCCCTGGTTGCGCTTGAAGCCCCAGAACTCGATGACGTTGCCCACCGCCTCCACGGCGATGGACTCCCACGGCGCCAGCCGGCCGTTCTCCAGCGGTGCCACGGTCTTCTGGCTCCCGGGATCCCCCCCCGTCCACAGGTAGCCCTTCACGCAGCGCGTCCCTTGACCTGATCCGCGATGCCCTCGGCCAACCGGTGCGCCCAGCTGGCCAGCTCCGCGCCCGCGGCGTCCTTCGAATAGGGCCCCAGCTTGTCCAGCGCGGCCTCGATTTCGGTGTTCATCATCGCCATGGACGCCTCCACCGCGCCGGTGGCCTCGATGGCGTTGCCAATCTCCCGCGTGCGCTCCGGGGTGATGACGGAGAACGCCCACGCGTCCTTGAGCTTGCGGCGCAGCGATTCGTCGCGCGCCACCGCCAGCAGGATGGGCAGCGACGGCGTGCGCGAGTGCACGTCCGCGTACCGGGGCTTGCCCACGTCCGTGCCCAGGATGTCGCGGATGTCGTCGGCGATCTGGAACGCCACGCCCAGGTGCCGGCCGAACGCGTCGAAGCGGGCCACCGCATCCGGCTGATCCGCCAGCGTCGCGGCCGCCTTGCCGCACCAGCCGAACAGCGAGCCCGTCTTGCCCTCGGCGATGTAGCGCAGGCGCGTCAGCGGCAGGTTCATGTCGCCCCGAGCCTCCACCTCCGCGATGGCCGCGCGGGTCATCTCCGTGACGATGGCCAGGCCGCTCTGCACCACGCGCGCGTCCAAGAGCGCCAGCTGCGTGAGTGCCGTGGACAGGATGAGGTCGCCGCTCATCACCGCGACGATGTTGCCCCAGCGCGCGTTCACCGTCGGGCGACCCCGGCGGTACATGCCCGCGTCCACCACGTCGTCGTGCAGGAGGCTTGCCGAGTGGATCATCTCCGCGGCCACGCCCACGTCCACCAGCCGCTCCGCCGGCACGCCCACGGCACCACCGAACAGGCGCACGAGCATGGGACGCGCTCGCTTGCCACCCGTGCCCAGGCACAGGTGCCGCGCCGCGTTCATCAACGTGTCACCTTCCACGTCAGGCCCGACGTCGCCATCCGCAAGCAAGGCGTTCAGCCGCTGCTCCACCTGCCCCAGAAACTCCGTCAGCTCGTGAGCGACATCCATGTGCGCGGTCTCCTTCAACTCGTTCATATAGTTCAAGACCGCGTGAACTGCACCTGAATCCCATCTGCCCAGCAGGCGGGCGGCCAGCGAGCTGAATGCAGGGGAGAAGCCCGGTTGGTGGACGGCCGTGCGCCCGGGCCACACCGGGGGTCCGGTTGAGGGGGAATGCGAGGCCAGGGAACATCCGGGGCCGCGTGTCCCCCGCCGCCTTCCGCCGCCACCTCGTCCAGAGCTTCGCTTCCCTCGCCACCGGCGTCCCGCTCTTCCGTCCCGGGGCTTCGCTGCCCGGTGCGTCGGCGCCGCTGTTGGGTGCCCCACCACCCTCGGACAGCCACCGGGGCCCGCCCGTCCACCGGCGGCTGCGCGGGTCGCTGCGCATGTCCGTCGTGGAGGGGATGTTCGCGGAGGTGTTCACCGCGTGCGCGGGTGCCACGGCACTCACCGCGTGGGCCATCGCGCTGAAGCTGGGCCCCTTCCTCGTGGGCGTGATGACGGCGCTGCCGTTCTTCGCCCAGTTCGTCCAGTTCCCCGCCGCATGGCTGACGCTCTGCTTCGGTCACCGACGGGTGGCGCTCACCGCCGTGTGCCTGTCGCGGCTCGTGATGCTGCCCCTGGCGCTGATGCCCTGGCTGAAGCTGTCGCTGACGGGCCAGCAGCACCTGCTCATGGGCGTGGCCGGCCTGTCCGCGCTCCTGGCGGTGGTGGGCAACAACGCCTGGGTGGCCTGGATGGGGGAGCTGGTGCCGCGCGCCGTGCGGGGCCGCTTCTTCGGCAAGCGCACCGCGCTCACCACGCTGATGGGCACCGGCGCGTCGCTCACCGCGGGCCTGCTGATGGATCGGCTGCGCAGGGTGGACAGCGTGGGCATGGCCCTGCCGCTGCTGGCGCTGGCCGCATGCGCGATGGGCCTCGTCACCACCCTGATGATGGCCGCGCAGCATGACCCCGCGCCCCCGGGCAGCTCGCCCCGGCTGGAGCTGAAGGCGGCGCTGCTGCCCTGGAAGGACGACGGCGCCCGGCGCGTGCTGCTGTACCAGGTGGCGTGGAACGCGGCGGTGGGCGTGTCCGCGCCCTTCTTCGCGCTGCACTCGCTGCAGAACCTCAAGATGACCTTCGTCATCATGGCCCTGCACGCGGCGGCGGTGGCGGGGGTGCGCGTGCTCACCGCGTCCATGTGGGGCCGCGCCATCGACCGGCTGGGCGCGCAGCCGGTGCTGATGGCGTGCTCGCTGGGGATCAGCGTCATCCCGCTGTTGTGGCTCCTGCCGTCCGCGGGGACGCTGTGGCCGCTGCTGTTCGATGTGCTGCTGGCGGGCGCGCTGTGGAGCGGCCACGGCCTGGCCATCTTCGCGCTGCCCCTCACGGTGGCGCCGCGCCGGGGACGGCCCTTCTACCTGGCCGCGTTCGCCACCGCGGGAGGCCTGGCCTACGCGGCGGCGGCGGCCCTGGGAGGCGCCCTGGCCGCGCGCATCCCCCAGCAGTTCATGCTGGGCGGATACGTGTGGGCGAACCTGCACGTCCTCTTCGTCGTGTCGTCGGTGGCCCGCCTGGGCGCGGCGTTCCTCGCGGCCCGGGTCAACGAGCCCGGGGCGGCCACCGCGCGCACCGTGGGTCAGGTGTTGGAGCGGCTCTTGCCCCGCCTCCGCCCCGCGCTGCGCGAGGCCCGCGCCCCGGACGTCCGCTCCTGACAAGGCCCCGAAGCGCCGGGGCCCCTGCACGGAGCGGAGGACTACAGCCGGTAGTCCTTCACCATCGCGGCCACGCGCTCGGACAGCATCTTGAGCGCCACGGCGGACTCGCTGGTGGTGGAGATGCGCTTCACCGTGTCGCCCATCACCGCGTTGAGCTCGTTCACCGCGGTGAAGATCTGCTCGATGCCGGTGGCCTGCTGGTTCACGGTCTGGGAAATCTGGCGCGCGGACACCACGCTGTCGCGCACGATGGAGGACAGCTGGCGCAGCGTGTCCCCGGAGGTGCGCACCTGCGCGAGCCCGGACTCCATGCGCTGCGTGCCCGCCGCGGTGATCTCCACCGTGGCGAAGATGGCCGCGCTGATGTCCGCCAGGATGCCGCGCACCTGGTTGGTGGCGCGGATGGACTGGTCCGCCAGCCCGCGGATCTCCCGGGCCACCACCGCGAAGCCCTTGCCGTGCTCCCCGGAGCGCGCCGCCTCGATGGCCGCGTTCACCGCGAGCAGGTGCGACTGGTCCGCCAGGTCCTTCACCGTCTCCGTGATGCCGGAGATCTGCTCGGTGCGCTCGCCCAGCGCCATGATGCGCTCGGCGATCTGCTCCACCTGCGAGCGCAGGTCCACCAGGCCCTCGATGCTGTCGGTGATGGCGCTCTCGCCCGTCTTGCCCAGGGCCTCCGCGCGCTCCGCCACGTCGATGACCGCTTCGGCCGCGCGCGAAGCCACCACCGACGTCTGGCGGATCTCCTGCGCCGTCACCTGCGTCTCCTGCAGCGCGGCGGCGTGGCGCGACACCATCTCGTTCTGCCGGCCCGCCGAATCATTCAGGTGGTCCACCGACCCCTTGAGCAGATCCGACGACTGCTGCAACTGCACGAGCAGGTCCTTCACCTTCGTCACCATCAGCGTGAAGGCGCCCGCCAACTGCCCCACCTCGTCGGTGGAGTCGATGCGGACCATCTCCCGCAGGTCGCCGTGCTCCGCGATGCGCTGCGCCGCTTCCGTCAACTGCACCAGCGGCCCCGCGATGCGCCGCGCCAGCACGATGCCCACCACCACGAACATCACGAGCGCCAGCACCAGCACCACGCTCACGCCGGTGGTGAGGCTCGCCACCTGGGCCCGCGCCGCCGTGCGGTTGAAGCCCACGTGCACGCTGCCCGCGCCGTTCGCCATCCGCGAGCTCAGGTCCATCAGCTCCGCGTCGCGCACGTAGAACGTCGCCTCGCCCGTGGCCCTGCCCAGCCGATCCCGCAGCTCCCGCATGGCCGGGCCGTACTCCCCCGCCACCGCGCGAAGCTGCCCCGACCCGTCGAAGACGGCCACGTAGGCCACCTTGCCGTTGCGGGCCACCGGCTCCAGGAGCGCCTGGAGCGACTCCGTCTGGCCCGAGGCCATGACGCCCGCCAATGTGGAGGCCAGCGCCGCGGGCATGGACACCCCCACGTCCCTGCCCTGCGCCTCGAAGGCGTTGGACACGCGCGGGATGAGGTACCCGAAGAAGAGGACCGCGAAGAAAAGCGCCACCAGGAGCGGCGCCAGCGAGAGCTTCTGGGACAGGGAAAGTCGCATCCGGGCGTCGGTGGCGGCCTCCTTCCACGCTGTCGCCAGCGCGCGGAGGTCACTCCAGAGGGAAATCTGGGAAACGAAGCCCCCCTGGACTATCCAGTGAGGTGCCTCATTGTGAACACCCCCAGCGAGCCCGCGCAATGGTCCCGCGCGTTTCCCGCATGAAAGTGAGACACCGCGCCCTGGGTAGACACCACCCCGGGGCGCGGGCGTCATCCCTTTTTCAGCCCGCCTGCCGCTTGGTGGGGGCGCTGTCGTCCCACTTCTCCATCAAGGTGTTGGACGGCAGGGTCTCATCCAGCAGCTTGCGCGCGGACTCCGCGCCGGACACCGGCAGGCCCTCGCGGTTGAGCAGGCCCAGTTGCACCAGGACCGTGGCCTGATCCCAGTAGATGTGCTCGTGGTAGAGCTTGTCGCCGCGGAAGTTCACCACCGCGACCAGCGGCACCTCCACGTACTTGCCCGTGGGCGCGATGCCCGGGAGCATCCAGTCCATCTCGATGTCGTGGGTGAAGCAGAAGATGAACTCGTCCACCACGCGGTCGGCACCGATGGTGCGCGACAGCGGGATCATCTTCGTGTCCTTCGGGTTCGCGTGGATGAAGTGGTTCTCGTAGAAGCGGTGCAGGTACTTGGCTCCCACGCCGCCCGTCATCACCGGGATGCTGTTGACGTACGGATGCGCCACCATGGTGGCCATCGTCGCGTCGGCGTCCCGGATGGCGAACTCCAGCTCCGTGTGGCGGTCCCACAGCGCGGACAGGTCGTAGTGGGGACCCATCGTCTTGCGCAGCAGGGCCATGGTGCGGGTGTGGGCCATCATCTGCGAGGGCCGGTGGTATGCCGGAGACCCCTCGCGGAAGAAGCCGTGCCGCACGCCCGGGTACACGTACAGCTCCACGTCGGGCGTGACGTGCTTGCGCACGCGCGCCACCGCGGACGGGGGCACGAAGCCGTCCCACTCCGCGAAGTTGAGCACCATCGGGGACGCCTCGGGCCCCGCTTCCGCCAGCACGTCCTCCATGCCCGGCGCGCAGTAGGCCACCGCGCAGTCCACCTGGCCGTGCACCGCGAGCTGCGCGGCCAGCGTGCCGCCCAGTCCGAAGCCCAGCGCGCCCACCTGCTTCTTGCCCTTCAGGCCCGTCACCTCCGGCAGGGCGCGGGCGTAGGCCACCACCGCCTTCAGATCCGCTTCCTCCGGCTCCCCCCTCGACGCGAGGTCCGGCGCGACCACCACGTAACCCTCTTCCGCGAAGTGTTCGGCCATGTGCTTGAGGTGTTCGTTGCCCTCGAACGCCTCCACCATCAGCACCACCAACGCCGGACCACTCCCGGATGCTGGACGACGGATCCAGGCCCTCATCGGGTCGTTTCCATCCACGGGAATCCACATCGAGTTGTCGGTCGTCATTGTCTCGCACCCTCCCCACAGCGGACATGTAAGTCCGGTGGCACCTCACCTCCCGGACGTCTGGCATTGTAGCAAAATGCCCAGAGCTTCGCTGTGAGAATGAGAGGTTTTGATGAGGGCGGATAGTTGTATGCCTTTGACTGAAGTAATCAGCCGGCACTGCAATACTCTCCTGACGCGACGGGACTTGTGTTTTCAGGCCGTCAGCGATTCCGGCTGTGCCGCGCCGGCGCAGGCGGAGAGGTGGCGCCCGTCGCGCTGGGAGTGACGCGGCAGGCACACGAAGAAGGTGGTTCCTGACTCCAGGGTGGACTCGACCCGGAGGGTTCCGCCGTGGGCCTCCACGATGCTGTGCGCGATGTAGAGCCCCAGGCCCAGGCTCTCCCGGCCTTCCGTATCGACGCCCCGGCGGAAGGGCTGGAACAGCGTGGAGCGCAGGTGCGTGGGAATGGGGGCGCCGCCGTTGTGCACCTCCACGTGGACGGTGTCGCCACCCTGCTCGAAGGTGCGGATGCGCACCGGGCTGTCGTGGGGGCTGTACTTCAACGCGTTGTCCAGGAGGTTGGCCAGCACCTGCGCCAGCCGGTCCAGGTCCCACGCGCCCGGCAGGGTGTCACAGGTGAAATCGCATTGGACGGTGCGGTGGGGTTGGGCCGCGCGCAGCTCGTCCGCCACCTTGCAGCACAGCTCGTTGAGGTCGCCCGGACGCGGCTCCACCGGGATGCCTCCGCCCAGGCGGGCTCGGGTGAAGTCGAGCAACTGCTCCACGATGCGTTGGATGCGCTCGCCGCCCCGGGCCACCCGCTCGAAGGCCTTGCGCTGGCCTTCCGGCAGCGACTCGCGCGCCAGTTGCATGCTCGCGGTGGTGAGGATGGCGGCCAGGGGTGAGCGGATGTCATGCCCCACGATGCCGACGATCTGCTGCTCCAGCTCCGCCGTGCGCTGGAGTTCCTGCTCCACGCGCCGCCGCTCGGCCAGCTCCAGCGCCTGCTGCCGCAGCTGTTCGCCGCGAAGGTACAGCTCCACGAACACCGACACCTTCGCGCGCAGGATGTCCGGATCCACGGGCTTGAGCAGGTAGTCCACCGCGCCGTATTCGTAGCCCCGGGTGATGAAGGCCGTCTCGCGGCTGAGCGCGGTGATGAAGAGGATGGGCAGGTGCTTCGTGCGCTCCCTCGCGCGCACCAGCTTCGCCGTCTCCAGCCCGTCCAGCCCCGGCATCTGCACGTCCATGAGCACGCACGCGTACTCGTCCAGCAGCAGCGCCTTGAGCGCCTCGTCGCCGGAGCGCACCGACACCAACTGCTGGCCCAGCGGCTCCAGGATGCCCTCCAGGGCGAGCAGGTTCGCCGGCACGTCGTCCACCAGCAGCACCCGGGCGCGGCGCAGCTCGTTCGACGGCGGGATGGGGGCGCCGGAAGGCATGTCGGACACGGCGCTGAGCACGGAATTCCTGGGGCCGGGAAGCGTCACGGGGGTTGTCACTCGGGCGTTGGGGTGGAGGCTCGGGTGGCAGACAGGGGCGTGGCTTCTGTAACTCCACTGGGCGTCGAGCGCTCACGTCCAACAGGGACCAGGAGCTGCCTTGTTCCCTGCACCTGTATTCAAAAGACACAGCGCGGGAGGAATTCATGCTCAAAACTGTCAGGTTGCAATTCCTGTCAGGGGCGTAAATTCTGAACACATGACGCCCCCGGTCCCTCGCACGCTCCTCATCAGTCCCACCGACCTGCGCGCCATCGTGGCGGGCGTGGGCCTGCACGCCTTGATGGATGAGCTCATCCAGTCACTCACCGTGGCCCTGCGCGAGCTGGATGACTCCCTCACGCAGGTGCACAAGCGGGAGGGCTTCTCGCTGTCGGACGGGGCGCATCCGCTGGGAGCGCTCGAGTGGATGCCCGTCCTGCAGCGGGGCGAGAGCCTGACGATGAAGGTGGTGGGCTCCTGCCCGGCCAACGTGTTGGAGGCCGGCCTGCCGACGCTCATCGCGACCCACAGCGTGTACGACGCACGCACGGGCCATCTGGTGGCGGTGATGGACGGCGTCTTCGCCACCGCGCTGCGCACCGGGGCCGCGTCGGCCGTGGCCAGCCGGTGTCTCGCGTCGCCGGACAGCACGGTGCTGGGGCTGGTGGGCTGCGGCGCGCAGGCCGTCACGCAGCTTCATGCCCTCAGCCGCGTGTTCCAGTTGGAGCAGGTGCTGGTGCACGACCTGGATCCGGACGCGGCGCGCTCCTTTGTGCGGCGCGTGGCGTTCCTGGGGCTGGATGTGCGGCCCACGCTGCTGGCGGACCTGGAGGCGAGAGCGGACATCCTCTGCACCGCGACCACCGTGACGGCGGGCTCCGGGCCGGTGATCTCCGGCCACGCGCTCAAGCCGCATGCGCACATCAACGCGGTGGGCGCGGACCGGCCTGGCAAGACGGAGCTGCCGCTGGCGCTCCTGCGCCGCAGCCTGGTGTGCCCGGACTTTCCCAGCCAGGCGCGCCTGGAGGGGGAATGTCAGCAGCTCCATCCGGATCAGATAGGTCCAGATCTGGCCACCGTGGTGCAGCAGCCGGAGGAGTTCCAGGGCTGGCAGCTGCGCAACACGGTGTTCGACTCCACCGGGCACGCACTGGAGGATCAGGTCGTCACGCGCATGCTGCTGGAGCACGCGCGGCGCATGGGACTGGGCACGTGGGTGGCGCTGGAGGGGCTGGGCGGGGATCCGCTCGACCCGTACGCGCTGGTGCACGGTGACGCGGCGGGCCTGACCGAGACGCCGCGCCGCGCCGCCGGAAGCTGACGTCCGCCGCGCGACAATCCCGACCGCCGTACACGCATCCACCCGGGCGCGGGCTCCGTAGAGTCCTGCACCCATGCTTTCGCACAGCCTGTCGTCAAAAGGTGTCTCACGCACCGCGCTCGGCCTGACCCTCGCGGTGTCGCTGGGCCTCGCTGGCTGTGGCCAGACGCCCGCGACGGAGCGCGTGCCCTTCACGCCCACCACCGACAGCGCGGTGCTGGAGCGGGTTCCAGCGACCGCGACGGATGCGAAGGCCCGGGAACGCGCCGCGTTGCGACGGGCCCTGGCGGCGCGCGCGGACCAGGTGGATCTGGCGCTGCGGCTGGCGCGGCTGGACATCGAGGAGGGGCGGGCCTCCGGGGACCCGCGCTACCTGGGCCGGGCGCAGGCGGCGCTCGCGCCCTGGTGGGACGCTGCCACCCCGCCTCCGGGCGTGCGCCTGTTGCGCGCGACCATCCTCCAGGGCCGCCATGAGTTTCCCGCCGCGCTGGCGGACCTGGACGCCCTGGTGCGCGAATCCCCCGACGATGCCCAGGCCTGGCTCACGCGCGCCGTCGTCCTGGGCGTGCGCGGTGAACACGCGGAGGCCGCTAAGAGCTGCACGATGCTCGCGCCCCTCGCGGGTTCGCTGGCCGGCGCGGTGTGTCAGGCGCAGGTGAAGAGCCTGGCGGGCCGTTCCAGGGAAGCCCAGGCGCTCTTGTCCGCCGCCCTGGCCCGGGGGGCCCACGGGGTGGAGGAACAATCGTGGGCGCTGTCCACCCTGGCGGAGGCCACCGCTCGCGCGGGCGACACCGAGCGCGCCGCGAAGCTCTTCGCCCGCGTGCTGATCCTGGATCCGTCGGACGCCTATACGCGCGCGGCCTACGCGGACCTGCTGCTGGACCTGGACCGGCCGCGCGACGTGATCGCGCTGGTGAAGGACCACGGCCAGGACGACAACCAGTTGCTGCGCCGCGTGCTCGCGGAAGCGGCGCTGGGCACGCCGGAGGCCCCCGCGCTCGCCGCAGAACTGGGCTCGCGCCACGCCGCCAGCCACCTGCGGGGTGACGGCCTGCACGCGCGCGAGGAGGCCCGCTTCGCCCTCCACGTCCTCAAGGACCCGGCGAAGGCGCTGAAGCTGGCCCAGGTGAACTGGGAGGTGCAGCACGAACCGTGGGATGTGCGCCTGCTGTTCGAGACCGCACTCGCGAACCACACCCCCGAGGCCGCCAACCCCGCCCTGCGCTTCATGGAGGCGAGCGGCGCGGACGACCCCGGCCTGCTGGCGCTCGCTGAACGCGCGCGAAAGGCGTCCCAATGAAAGCCCTGACGCTGGCCCTGCTCCTCCTTCCGCTGGCGGCGCTGGCCCACAAGCCGAGCGACAGCTACCTGCACCTGGACCGCGCCGGTGACGGCTTCAACGGCCGCTGGGACGTGGCGCTGCGCGACCTGGAGGAGGTGCTCGTCCTGGACGCGGATGGCGACGGCGCCATCACCTGGAGCGAGCTGCGCGCGCGGCAGGCGGACGTCGCGGGCTACGCGCTCGCCCGGCTGAAGCTGTCCGCGCAAGGGGCCGGCTGCCCCCTGTCCCCAGCCTCTCCGCTGCGGGTGGTGCGCCACTCCGACGGGGCCTATGCCGTCGTGGACTTCACCGCCGCGTGCCCGGCCACGCCCGTGGCGCTGGACGTGGACTATTCCCTGCTCTTCGACCGCGACCCGCAGCATCGGGGCATCGTGCGGGTGGGCAGCGACGGCGCGGGCGAACCGCTGATCCTCTCCGCCACGCGTCACACCGCCCGCGTGTCCCTGGAGGGCCTGTCGCCCTGGCGACGCTTTGGACAGATGGTGCACTCCGGCGTCGAACACATCTGGGCGGGCGTGGATCACCTGCTCTTCCTGCTGGCGCTGCTCCTGCCGTCCGTGCTGCGCCGCGACCCCACGACGAGACGGTGGGTGCCGGTGACGGACTTTGGTTCGGCGGTCAAGGACGTGGTGAAGGTGGTGTCCGCCTTCACGCTCGCGCATTCTCTGACGCTGAGCGCCGCGTCCCTGGGCTGGGTGTCACTGCCGTCGCGCCTGGTGGAGTCCGCCATCGCGGCCAGCGTCATCGTCGCCGCGCTCAACAATGTCTTCCCGCTGATGGATCGCACCCGCTGGATGGCCGCGTTCGCGCTGGGGCTGCTGCACGGCTTCGGCTTCGCGTCGGTGCTGGCGGACCTGGAGCTGCCCGCGGGCAGCCTCGCGGTGACACTGTTCGGTTTCAACGTCGGGGTGGAGCTGGGCCAGCTCGCGTGCGTGGCCGTCTTCCTGCCCGTGGCGTACCTGCTGCGCGGCACGCCCGTGTATCGGCGGGCGTTGCTCGTGGGCGGATCCGCGGTCATCGCCCTGGTGGCGTGCGCCTGGCTCGCGGAGCGCGCGTTCGGCGTGGGTGTGTCCTTCACCTGAGGCACCTGCCCTCCAGCGCAGGCCTTCCGTCCGCTCCGGAAATCCACGCGAATCCCATCAGCGTATTGCTGTGACCCGGAGGTATGTCCTGCGCCTGCAAGACACCCGGGGACTCCAACAAATACATCCAACGCAGCAGGAGGTTCAGATGAGAGCGAAGAAGCTCGCGGCGGTCCTCACCGTCGCGACCACGCTGGGCGCGTCGAGCGCCATTGCGTCGAGTCACCGGGAAGCACCCTTCATCACGAAGTCACCCAAGGTCGACGCGACCGACTTCTACATGTTCCGCAGCTATGAGGCGACGCGCGCGGACTTCGTGACGATGATCGCCAACTACGTCCCCTTCCAGGAGCCATACGGCGGTCCCAACTTCTTCACGCTGGATCCCGAAGCGCTGTACGAGATCCACATCGACAACAATGGGAACGGGGAAGAGGACCTCACCTTCCAGTTCCGCTTCACCAACACGCTGGCCAACTCCAACAACGGCGCGGCGCTGACCATCGGGACCGGCGCCCAGGCGAAGACGGTCCCCGTGCCGCTCTTCAACGTGGGCCCCATCACCACCGCGAACCAGGCCAACCTGAACGTGCAGGAGTCCTTCACGCTCAAGGTCGTCCGCGGTGACCGCCGCACCGGCGCCGCCAAGGACGTGACCAACGCGGCGGGCGGTCTGGCCACGTTCCGCAAGCCCACGGACTACATCGGCACCAAGTCGCTGGGCCTGCCGGCCGTGTACGAGGCCTACGCCAAGGAGCACATCTATTCGGTGAACATCCCGGACTGTGCCACCCCGGGCCGCGTGTTCGTCGGGCAGCGCAAGGAGTCCTTCGCGGTCAACCTGGGCCCGGTGTTCGACCTGGTGAACGCGCCCGCGTCGGTCATCGCCAATGCGGCGCAGCGCAACGCGGTGCCCAACCCGCTGGCGAAGAACAACATCACCACGCTGGCCCTGGAAGTGCCCATCGCCTGCCTCAAGGCCGGCACCCAGGACGTCATCGGTGGCTGGACGTCCGCGAGCGTGCGCCAGGCGCGCGCCATCAACCCGTCACCCACGTTCGCGAAGCCCTCGCGTGACGGCGGTGCGTGGCAGCAGGTCAGCCGCCTGGGCATGCCGCTGGTGAACGAGATCGTCATCGGCCTGCCGGACAAGGACAAGTTCAACGCGAGCGAGCCCAAGGACGACGGCCAGTTCGCCAACTACGTGACGAACCCCACCCTGCCCGCCCTGCTGGAGACGCTCTTCACCGACGACGGCGTGAGGGCACCCACTGTCTTCCCGCGCACGGACCTGGTGACGGCGTTCCTCACCGGCGTCACCGGCGTCAACGCCAACGGCTCCACGGCGGAGATGCAGCGGTTGAACATGGCGCTGCCCGCCACCGCCAAGGCGACCCAGAACAACCTGGGTGCCGCGGGCTGCTTCAAGGACGGCAAGCTGGACACCGGCCTCGCGGGCTGCGATCCGGCGGGCTTCCCCAACGGCCGCCGCCCCGGCGACGACGTGGTGGACATCGAGCTGCGCGTGGCCATGGGCTACCTGCTGGCCGACGACACCCAGGCCCCGTCGCGTAACATCCCGTTCAACGACGGCGTGCTCCAGGATGCGTCGCAGTTCGACGCCACCTTCCCCTATCTGCGGACGCCCAACGCGGGCGCCAACGGCGACGGGACGTGATGCCATGCGCAGCCTGAGAGCCATGGCCTGCATCCTCGCGCTGGGCGCCACCCTGGCCTACACCGGATGCAGCGACGACGACGACGACAACAAGCCGGACGGCGGCAGCACGCCCGACTCCGGGACGCCGGACGCCGGCCCCACGACCACCGAGTTCACGGCCTTCGTGCGGGATCAGATCGAGAACCAGACCAACGAGACGGGCACGCCCGTGACGCTCGACGACAAGAATCTTGTCGACACCGAGCCGGCGGACGCGTTCCCGCCCGCCTTCTTCCAGTAGGCGGAAGGCCGATCACCCGCAGCCCCGATGCCCGGCATGAAACCCGGGTCTCGGGGCTGTTTTCATCTTGAGAGCCGGATCACACAACTTCCGGCGCACCGGGGCGATAATCGCGAAAGCAACCTCTCTTCACTTTTACCGGGATTTTACATCATGAGCATCCGCTCCATCGCTTCCCGCGTCACCGCCTCCGTGACTTCGCGGACGGCGGCCACGGCCCCCGCGATCACCGCGCCGCCCGCCGGGCTGAAGAAGGGTGACAGCGGCCCGAAGGTGAAGCAGCTCCAGGACGGCCTGGTGAAGCTGGGCTACCTGACGAAGGCGCAGGCGGCCACGGGCCCGGGCACGTTCGGTTCGCTGACCGAGGCGGCGGTGAAGAAGTTCCAGGGCGACCAGAAGCTGCCCACCACCGGCTTCTACGGCGAGCAGACGGCCGCGGCCCTGAAGAAGGCGCTCGCGAAGCCGACGACGCCGACGACGCCCACCCAGCCGGGGAAGTTCACCAAGCCGGCGGTCATCAGCGCGCCGTCCCCCAACTCCGACTCGCGCAACGGCGCGAACATCGACGCCATCGTCCTGCACCACACCGGGACGAACAACGGCAAGGGTGACATGGCGTGGATGCGCGACCCGGCGAGCAAGGTGTCAGCGCACTACATGCTGGACCGGGACGGGAAGATCTACCAGCTCGTCGGGGACGATAAGCGGGCCTGGCACGCGGGCAAGGGCGAGCTCAACGGCGTGCCCACGGACGTGAACGGGCGCTCCATCGGCATCGAGATCGTCAACGACGGCAGCGGCAAGACGGCCTTCACCGACGCCCAGTACAAGGCGCTGACGCAGCTCGTGGGCTACCTGAAGCAGGAGTACAAGGTGCCGGCGGGCAACATCGTCGGGCACAAGGACGTCGCGGTGCCCAAGGGCCGCAAGGACGACCCGGCGGCCAACTTCGACTGGGCCAAGCTGCGCAAGGGCATCGGGACCTGAGACGGGCCTGACGCCGGAGTGCTCCCTTGAGGCAATCCTCGGGAGCGCTCTATCGCCTGCCAGGGTGCGAAGGGGCGCCGGAGCGTGCTAGAAGAACGCCCGGTGCTCCGACTCTGGCTCTTCATCTGCCTGATGATCCTCGCTCCGGTGGGAGGCGGCCTCGCGCATGCCTTCGGACCGGCGCCAGCGGAGATCTGCGTCACCGGGTGTTCGGATGACGACGCCCAGGGTCAGTGCGCGGAGACCTGCGTGGACTGCGCCTGTTGCAGCCACGTGAAGCCGCTGGCCGTCGCCGTTCCGCTGCCGGGCTTCGTGAGCTCCGCGCCCCGTTCCCTCCGCATCCTGCTCGACGCCGTAGTGCCGTCGTCCGCGGACGCGGATGACATCCTGCACGTCCCCATAGCCCCCCTGGTCTAGGCCCGCGTCCGTCGTCCGTTCGCACGCGCTTGCGCCACCGGTGTGCCCGGCCCTGTCCGGGACCGCTGGTGCGCGGCGCCCGCCATTCCAGGGGTCCCCTCCGTGTTCAACCGTTCCGCGACGGCAGCCTTCGGGCTCGCCGCCGCCCTGCTTGTGACGTCCCCCGCCGACGCGGGTCCGACCCAGAGACGCGCCTATCAAGGGAGGGCCTCGGGTCCGCCCATCACGCTCGAAGCCGCCCTGGCCCTGGCCCGGGAGCGGGCCCCTGCCCTGCTGGAAGCCCGTGCGCACGTCCAGGCCGCCCGGGGTCAGGTGGCTGGCGCCGCGCCGCTGCTCCGAGGCAATCCGCAGCTCGACCTGCAGGCGGGCCCGCGCAGGCTCGTCACGGGCGAGCGGGGGATGGATCTCGCGGTGGGGCTTTCACAGCCCCTCGAAATCGGAGGCCAGCAGGGCCTGCGCCGGGGCGCCGCGCGGGCCGGCCTTTCACGCGAGGAAGCCCAGGTGCGCGACGCCGAACGGCTCGTGCTGGGCGAGGTGGCCGGCCGCTTCCTTCGCGTCCTGCACGCCCAGGAGCGCGTGAAGCTGGCGGACACCGTCGTGGTGGCGTTGACAGACACCGTTCACGCCACCGAGCGACGCTTCGAGGCCGGTGACGTCCCGGTGGTGGACGTCAACGTGGCGAAGGTGGCCCGGGCCCGGGCCCGGGCGGAGCAGGCGCTCGCCAGCGGGGAGGCCTCGGCCTTGATGGATGAACTGCGTGCCCTGCTGGGGGCCACCATTCAAGAGGTGCCGAGCGTCCAGGGTGACCTGCGGACGCTGGTGCTGGCACCCCTTCCCAGGGACATGCGCAAGAAGCTGGAGCGCGCGGACCTCACGGCTCTGGAGGAGGAACAAACCCAGGCCCAGGCCAACGCCACCCTGGGACGGCGCGAGGCCCTTCCAGACGTGACCCTGGGCGTGCGCTACCAGCGCGAGGCCGACGAAACGGCGCTGCTGGGAACGCTCAGCGTGCCACTGCCTGTCTTCGCCCGGGGGCAGGAGGCACGCGCCAGCGCGGAGGCCGAGGCGAGCCGCCTCGACTCCCTGCTGAAGGTCGCGCGGATGGCCGTGGCGAACCAGACATCCGCCGCGGGCGGGCGCTACTTCGCGCGGGTGGAGGCGCTGGAGCTGCTGGAAGCCGAAGCGCTGCCGCTGCTCGCCGACAACGAATCGCTCGCCCGGCGCTCCTACGACGCCGGGGAGTTGGATCTCGCGGGATTCATGCTCATCCGGCGCGACACGCTGGAGGCGCGGACCGCGTGGCTCGACAGCCTGCTCGAGGTCGGCCTCGCCCGGGCGCAATACGCAGTGGAAATGGGAGTCACGCCATGAAGTCCACCCTCCTGCTGCTGACCGCCCTCGTCGTGGGCCTCACCTCCTGCAAGTCCTCCAAGCCCGGACACGACGACGCGCACGAGGACGGACACGACGAAGCCGCCCCGGCGAAGACCCATGACGAACCCGAGGATGAGCACCACGTGCACGTCCCCCAGGAGATGCTCCGGGACCTGCGCGTCACCACCGCGAAGGTGGAGGCGCGCCCCGGCGGAGAGAGCGTCACCGCGCTGGGGGAGCTGACGTTCAGCGAGGATGCCTACGCGGAGGTGTCCACGCCGGTGCCCGCGCGGGTGGCCGCCGTCGTCGTCACCACGGGCCAGGCGGTGAAGCAGGGCCAGCGGCTGGCGGACCTCCAGAGTCCGGAGCTGGGCCGTGCTCGCGCGGAGCTCCAGGCCGCGCAGGCCCGCGCCACCGCCGCGAGGCAGGCCGCCGAACGCAAGCGCACGCTGGCCGACGAGCGCATCGTCGCGCGCAAGGACGTGCAGGCCGCCGAAGCAGAGGCCGCCGCGTCGGAGGCGGAGGTCGCCGCCGCGAAGGCTTCGCTGTTGTCCCTGGGCACGAGCGGCGCCTCCAGCGACGGCACCCCGAACTTCGTGCTCAGGGCGCCCATCGACGGCACCGTTATCGAGCGCGCTGCGCGGCTGGGGCAGATGGCGGATCCCTCCCAGCCCCTGTTCCGCATCGGGGACCTGTCGTCGCTGTGGCTCATCGTCCACGCGTTCGAACGGGACGCGGTGCGCTTGAAGCCCGGCACCGAGGCGCGTGTCACCTTCGCCGCGTTCCCCGGCCAGGAGTTCCCCGCGAAGGTGGGCCACGTGGGGCAGCGGGTGGACCCGTCCAGCCGGACCATCCCCGTCCGCTTGGAGCTGGACAACAGCAAGGGGCAGTTGCGGCCGGGCATGTCCGCGACGGCGTCCGTGCCGCTGGGTGACTCGGACGCCACGCTCACGGCGGTGCCGGCGGCGGCGCTCCAGCGGGTGGAGAACGGCTGGGTGGCCTTCATCCCGACGCCGGAGGCCGGTGTCTTCGAATTGCGCGAGGTGGGCCGGGGGCGCAGCGTGGGCACGCTGGTGGAGGTGCTGTCGGGGCTCTCCGTCGGGGAGCAGGTGGTGGTGGAGGGAGCGTTCCTGCTCAAGGCCGAGGTGGAGAAGTCCAAGGGCGGGGGCGACGAACATGGCCACTGATCCCCGCGCGTCGCTGCCGGGCCGCATCCTCACCGCGTCCTTCGCGAGGCCCGGTTTGACGGTGGTGCTCGTGCTGGCGCTGGCGACGTTTGGCGCGGTGGCGCTGAAGAACCTGCGTCAGGACGTCTTCCCGGACCTGTCCGCGCCCATCTTCAACATCATCGTGCAGAACCCGGCCATGGGCGCCGAGGAGCTGGAGACGGCGGTGGCCATCCCCATGGAGGTGGCGCTGGCGGGCCTGCCCGAGGTGCGCCGCATCCGCTCCACCTCGCAGTTGGGCGTCACGCAGGTCACGGTGGAGTTCGAACCGGACGCGGACTACTTCCGCAGCCGCCAGTACGTGGTGGAGCGCGTGGCCCAGGCGGAGGGTGAGCTGCCGCCCGGCACCGACACGCCGCTGGTGTCCAGCCTCACGGGCCGGCTCAACGAGGTCTTCGAGTTCACGCTGGAGGCGGAGCCCGGCAGCGCGGACCTGATGACGCTGAGGGATCTGGCGGAGTTCGACATCAAGAACCGGCTGCTCGCGGTGCCAGGGGTCGCGGGCGTGGAGCGGCTGGGCGGCTACCTGCGCCAGTTCCAGGTGTTGTTGGATCCGGATCAGCTCGTGGCGCGAGGCATCACGCTCAACGAGGTGCAGCACGGCCTGGAGGGCGCCAGCGTCAACGCGTCCGGAGGCTTCGTGGTGCAGGGGCCCATGGAGTGGACCGTGCGAGCGATGGGCCGCGCGGAGACGGTGGAGGACCTGAACAACACCGTCGTGGCGCTGCGCGACGGCACCCCGGTGCTGCTGGGGGACGTGGCGGACGTGCGCGAGGCCCCGGCCCTGCGGCGCGGGCTGGCCCACCGGCTCAAGGGCGAGGTGGTGAGCTGCCGGGTGAGCAAGCAGTTCGGCGCGGACACGGTGCGGGTGACGGAAGGCGTGCGCGCGGCCATTGAAGAGCTGCGCCGCTCCCTGCCGCCGGGCGTCGAGCTGCGCGTCGTCTACGATCAGTCGGAGCTGGTGGGCTCCGCGCTGGGAGGCGTGGGCCGGGCCATCCTGCTGGGCGCGTTCCTGGTGGTGCTGGTGCTCTTCCTCATGCTGGGGGACTGGAGGGCGGCGCTCATCGTCACGCTCACCCTGCCCCTGTCGCTGGCGCTGGCGGGGCTGCTCTTGAAGGCGGCGGGCATCGGGTTGAACACGATGACGCTGGGAGGACTGGCCATCGCGGTGGGCCTGCTGGTGGATGCGGCGATCATCGTCGTGGAGAACGTCATCCACGACCTGCGCGAGGGCAAGGGACGCCGTTCGGTGCGGGACGAGGCCCTGCACGCGGCGCTGGAGGTGGGGCGGCCCATCGCCTTCGCGACGCTCATCGTCGTGGCGGTGTTCATCCCGTTGTTCGCGATGACGGGCATCGAGGGCCGCATGTACCAGCCGCTCGCGGCGGCGGTGGTGGCGTGTCTGGCCGCGTCGCTCGCCCTGGCGCTCACGCTGGTTCCGGTGGTGTCGGGGCTGCTCTTGCGAGCGCCGCGCGAGGATGCGCCGGAGGACGTGTGGATCATCCGCAAGGCGAAGGCCGCGTACGCGCCGCTCCTGGAGGCGTGCATGCGCCGCGCGGGGCTGGTGCGCGTGGTGGCGCTGGCCGTCACCGTGCCTGCGTTGGGGCTGGCGTTCATGGTGGGCAGTGACTTCATGCCCCGGCTGGATGAGGGAGCGTTCCTGCTCCAGACAATCCTGCCTCCGGAGGCGTCCCTGGACGAGGTGGACCGGCTGAACCACCGGGTGGAGGACGTGCTGCGCGAGTTCCCGGAGGTGGAGGACGTGGTGCGCCGCACGGGCCGCGCCGAGCGCACCGAGGACCCGATGCCGCACACGCTCTCCGACGTGCTGGTGGTGCTCAAGAAGGATGTCACCGGAGACCGGGAGGCGCTGGAGTCGAGGATGCGCGAAGCGGTGGAGAAGGTGCCGGGCGTGTCCGCGCTCTTCACCACGCCGCTGGGGATGCGCATCGACGAGGGGCTGGGCGGCAGTCCGGCGGACCTGTCGGTGCGCATCTTCGGGCCGGACCTGGACACGCTGGCGACGCTCGCGGAGCGCACGCGGGTGTTGATGGCGAAGGTGGAGGGCGTGGAGGACCTGCGAGTGGAGAAGCTGAGTGGGCTGCCCCAACTGCGCATCCAGGTGAACCGCGCCGCGGTGGCGCGGGTGGGGCTGACGCCCGGGGACGTCATCAAGGCGGTCCGCGTGGGGCTGGTGGGCGAGGAGGCCGCGCAGATCTGGAAGGGTCAGCGCCGCTACGACCTGGTGTTGAAGCTGGCGGACCACCGCCGGGGCGACATGAACGCGCTGCGCAACCTGTTGGTGGACGGGCACGACGGCACGCGCATCCCGCTGGGGCAGTTGGCCACGATTGAGGAGACGTTCGGCGCGGGCAGCGTGCGGCGGGAGGCGGGCAGCCGGCGCATCGCGGTGGAGGCGGGCGTGTCCGGCAGGGACCTGGGCGGCACGGCGAAGGAGCTGCGCGAGGTGCTGGCCACGCAGCTCAAGCTGCCCACGGGTTACTTCGTGGACGTGGGCGGCAAGGTGGAGAGCCAGGAGCGCGCGGCGCAGTCGTTGACGGCGGCGATCGCGGTGGCGCTGCTGGCGGTGTTCATCTTGCTGTACCTGGCGCTGGATTCGGTGGCGGAGGCGCTGGTCATCCTGGCGACGCTGCCGGACGCGTTCGTGGGCGGCATCCTGGCGTTGCTCATCGCGGGGGAGACCTGGAATGTGTCCAGCCTCGTGGGGCTCATCGGCCTGTTCGGCATCGCGGTGCAGAACGGTCTGGTGCTCGTGTCGCAGACGAAGGATCTGATCGCTCGGGGCAAGCCCTTCCCGGAGGCGGTGCGCGAAGCGAGCCTGGGGCGGGTGCGGCCCAAGCTGATGACGGCGGGCACGGCGATCCTCGGACTGTTGCCCCTGCTGGTGCTGCCGCTGCATGGCACGGAGATAGAACGGCCGCTGGCGGTGGTGATGGTGGGCGGGCTGGTGACGTCCACCCTCTTCACGCTGCTGGCACTGCCCACGTTCTACGCGTTGGTGCACGGCCTCCAGGAACGCATGGCGGCCCGACGGGCTGCGCGCAAGGCCACCGCGTGAGGATGTGGCCCGGGGCTCAAGGCGTGAGGGGCTTCATGAGTCCTGCGGTGTCCAGGAGGCCCCGGACGTGCTCGGCCAGCGCGACGTGTTCCGGGTTGCTCACGGTGAAGCGCTCGGGGGTGAGGATGATCAGCGTGCCCTTGTCCTCGACGGGTTCGATGCGCACGGGGGCTGGCAGTGGGGGCACGGGGCCACGACTACGGGCGAGGTACATGATCCAGCCGACAAAGGTTCCGGGCTTGGGATTGTCGGTCACCCTATTTCGGTGAGCCGTGGAGGTCGCGATCGCCCACTCCGGCTCCCAGGCAGTGGCCATGCTCCGAACAAGCCCACACAGGATGGGCGCGGTCAACACCCTCTCGGCATGAGGCCCCTGTGTGGGGAGGCTGAAGACGCAGAAGTTGTTCACGGCTTGGGTGTAACCACCACAGGTGACATCCAAACCGCTGGCGTCATGATCATCGGTCACGCCATTCCAGCCGCGAACTCGGAACCCGAGGTCCTCGAAAACGCGATCCCTGCCCCGGCGAATCAATGCCTCAAGGGCAGACCCGCCTGGCTCGATGGGACGCAGGAGCGCGGCCTTGCGCGATCTGCCCTGCTGGAACCATTGGGCGAAACTGGAATCGACGCTGGCGAGATTCGCGAAGAGACGTTCCATGCGGAGGGCACACGCCTCCGCAGACTCCTTTCGCGCTCCCCAGTAAGAACCCGCGTAGATGGTTTCGGTCATGTGGGGCCTCACCTCAAGGTAGTGGAGGAGTGAAGACGACTTCAATTTCCGTGAAGCCCTTCCCCCGCAGAAGGTCCCGGATCGCTTCAGCCGTCTTCTGCTCCGCGACATGCCACCGGATCTGGGTTCCTGTACCGCTGGAGGCACGGAGCTGTCGCTGAGCTTGCTCGACAAGTGCGTTCGCTCCTGACTTCTCGAACCAGACCTTGGGCGTGAGATTGTCGAGGAACTTGTTCGCGTACCCTGGGCCTTTGGCGTCCAGCAGCACGCCGTCCGTGAAGCCATCGAACTTCACGCCCTCCACCCAGTAGGCCTCGTCCGCCGAGTGCCCTGAAATCTGTTCCTGGTAGCGCCGGGCCCGTTCGGACATCGACTCCTTGGAAGGACCCCACTTGCCGGGCCCCGCCGAAGGTGCGGCTCCATTCGTGGAGGCGTTCGCGCGCTGGAGGACGATGACGGCCCCGGACCCACTGCTCAACACCGTCGCCGCGCGCCCCACCGGCACCGCGATGCGCTCCAGCAGCAACACACCCTCCGCCGACAAGGAGAGCACCGGCACCGTGGCCTCGGCTCCCGCCATCACTCCGGTCAGCGTGCGCGTCGTGGCGGAGGCCGCTCCCCAGGTGACGAGGACATTCGTCGCCAGCCGCGCCACCTCGCGAATCTGCTCCCCCGCCGTCATGAGCTGGAATCGCTCCCAGTACTCGGGCGACGACGCGATGAGCGCTACCACACCCGCAGGAAGGTGCCTCAATCCCGCGATGCTGTCCGTCGGACGGGAGAGCACCTGTCCCACGGCGTGGTACAGGCCCAAGAACGCATCCTCCGCGCCATCCAACGAGCGGTTGATGACGTCCGCGTCGTCGTACACCTCGGCCAGGGGCCTCCAGTCCGAGGCGCGCAGCTGTGCATCCACGTGACGGAAGACGCCGCCCCGTCCGCTGTAGAAACGCCCCAGCTCGAAGTAACCCGCGCGGAACGCTCCGTCCTTCCACGCGACAGGCGCCACCTTCTGCTGCGTCCTCCCGTTGAGCGCCCACGCCAGGTAGCCATCCGGCCGCAGCACCGCCACCTGCTCCCGGGAGAAGCGGGCCACCCGGCGCACCATTTCCTCCCGGGAGACTTCTCCTCGCTCCAGCACCTCGCGAAGGAGGAAGGCCGCCGCCATGCGCGGCGGGAAGGCGCGCAGTGTCACCGGCTTCTCCATCAGCCGCCCCAGCACCTCGACCGCGTCCTCGGGCGTGAAGGGATTGCGACGGACGGGCAGCTCGTCCACGTTCTCCAGTCCCGCGCGCACCAGCAACTTCTCGAAGGCGTCCACGTCCAACAGCCCCATCTCCAGGGCCTGTCGCGACAACTCACCAGGACGACCGCCAAGAATGACCGTCCCCCTCGGCATGCGCACCGGCTCACGGCGGCGCTCTTCCTCCGGGTCTTCGTCTTCCGCCTCGGGGCCCCATCGCCTTTCACTGGAGCCGTCCAATGCGTAGGCCGCCCGCTGCCGGAGCCCCCGTGAACCTCTGCTCCCAGAGGACGCCTCCACCCCGGCGCAACCCGTGACCACGAGTG
Organism: Corallococcus sp. bb12-1; assembly: GCF_026626765.1. Lineage (NCBI taxonomy): Bacteria > Pseudomonadati > Myxococcota > Myxococcia > Myxococcales > Myxococcaceae > Corallococcus > Corallococcus sp. bb12-1. Next base: position 59,019 of record NZ_JAPNJZ010000022.1, read on the forward strand.
CCAGGCACAGCACCACCACGCCATCCGCGCGCATCGTCCACTCCCAGCCAGTTCTCTCGAAGGCAGGCGACATGGCGGCATCCACCCTGCCCTGACAAGGTGACGCCTCACGATGGAGCGTTGCACCTTCCGCGACCCACGGACTATCTCGTGAGCATGGACGGGCACGAAATCGACCCGCGCACCACGGCGAGCAAGGCCTCCGCATGAGCCTGTCACCCGAAGTGCTTGAAACCCTGCTGCGCCACCACCATGCCTTCCTCGCGTTCCTCACGCCGCGCGTGGGAAGCCAGGAAGCGGCCCGCGAAGTGTTACAGGCCGCTTTCGTGAAGGGCATGGAACAGGGCGGAGCGCTGCGCGAAGAACAGAGCGCGGTGGCCTGGTTCTACCGGCTGCTGCGCAATGCCCTGGTCGACGCGCATCGCCGCGCGCGGCGCGAATCCTCGGCGTTGGAATCCCTCGGCCGCGAGCAGCCGTTGTCCACGGAGGACGACCCGGGCCTGGAGGCGACCGTGTGCGGCTGCGTGGCCGGACTCGCCGGAACCCTCAAGCCCGAATACGCCCAGGCCGTGCGCCGCGTCGACCTGGAGGGTGTGACCGTCGCCGCGTTCGCCCAGGAGGCCGGCATCTCCGCCAACAACGCCGCCGTGCGCTTGCACCGTGCCCGACAGGCCCTGGGTAGACAACTGGTGGACCTCTGCGGTCACTGCTGCGCGGAGGGGTGCGTGGACTGCGCCTGTTCGCCCTCCTGAAAGAGCAGCTGTAAGGCCGCGCGGGTCCGGACGTCAGCCTGGGGAAACAGGGGCGGCGACGCCGCTTCCCTCCTCACGAGGCCTTCATGGACAGCGCAGCCTTCACCCGACCGGCCCTCCCCCTCACCACCCTCGCCTTCCTGCTCTTCGCCATGGTCCTTCCCTCCGTGCGCCTGCGCCGGCGCACGGGTCGGCCCGCTCTGGTGCTGCACCGTTCGGGGCCGCCACTCCAACGCATCATCGGGGTGGGCATGGCGCTGTTCATGCTCGCCATCGTGCTCTGGAGTGGAGCCCACCTCGCGCTCGGCGAGCAGGCCCTGGGGCTCTGGCGTGTCCCCGACGCCCTCCGGTGGAGCGGTTGGGCACTGGTGGTCGTGGGCTTCTTCGTCACGGTGCGCGCCCAACTGGAGATGGGCGCCTCGTGGCGCATCGGCATCGACTCCGAGCGCACGGAGCTGGTCACAGGCGGCCTCTTCACCCTCGTGCGCAATCCCATCTTCAGCGGCATGCTCACCGTGGTGACAGGCGTGACGCTCGCCACGCCGAGCGCCTGGACGGTGATGGGCTGGCTCGACTACGTGCTGCTCGTCTCGCTCCAGGTGCGGTTGGAGGAAGCCCACCTGCTCCGCCTGCACGGTGACGCCTACGCGCGCTATGCGGAGCGCGTGGGCCGCTTCGTGCCGGGCGTGGGACGACTCGGGCCCCCCACGGCCCCGGGCGTCACAGTGTGACGTTGACGGTCACACTTCGTCCCCCGGTGCGGCGCGAGCGTGTGGCTCCGAACGCCGTCGTTCCGTGGGTTTGCGATAAGCAACGTCCTGGCCCGTCCCTTGCTCATCCGTGGCCGGCATCCTGGCTTGCCGTACGGGCACGCCGCTTCCGAGGTCTCATGTGCACTGGAAATACCCCTGCCTCCTCGCGGTCTTCCTCCTGGGTGGCTGCGCCTCCGTGCAGAAGGAGCGCGGACACTCGGAGGTGGCGACGCTCGTGGAGGAGCGCACGGGACTGAAGACGCGCTGGAACCAGGGCACGCCGGAGGACGCACAGGTGCAACAGCACCTGGATGCCCTGCTCGCGGAAGCCCTCACGTCGGACCGCGCGGTGGAGGTGGCCCTGCTCAACAACCCTGCCCTCCAGGGCACGTACGAGGAGCTGGGCGTGTCCCAGGCGGACATGGTGCAGGCCGGGCTGCTCACCAACCCGTCCTTCGACGGGAGCATCGGCTTCCCGCTGTCCTCCGACGGCGTCACCGAATCGGAGTTCTCCATCGTCCAGAGCTTCGTGGACCTCTTCACGCTGCCCCTGCGCAAGCGGGTGGCGAAGGAGCAGTTCATGGCGGACACGCTGCGCGTCGCGCACGAAGCCCTGGCCACCACCGCGGAGGTCCGCCAGACCTTCACCGAGGTCCAGGCCCGCCAGCAGCTCGTCGCCCTGCGCCGCGAGGTGTTCCAGGCCGCCGACGCCGCGGCGGAGCTCGCGAACCGGCAGCGCACCGCGGGCAACGTCACCGCGCTCGCGCTCGCCACCGAGCAGGCCTCGCTGGAGCAGGCCCGCCTGGATCTCGCCCAGGAGGAGCTGGCGCTGTTCGACGCCCGCGAACACCTCAACCGGCTGATGGGCCTGTTCGGCGCGCGGGTCCAGTGGACGCTGTCGGAACAACTGCCGGAGGTGCCCGCGTCGGAGACTTCGCTGGAACACCTGGAGACCCTCGCCATCCGGCAGCGGTTGGACATCGACGCGGCTCGCAAGCAGGCGTCGCTGTTGTGGAACGCGCTGGAACTTGCCCGCAGCACGCGCTTCTTCGGCCGCGTGGAGGTGGGCGTGCACACGCACCGCGACGCCAACGGTCCACGCCTCTTCGGCCCCACGCTGTCGCTGGAGCTGCCCATCTTTGATCAGCGACAGGCCCTCATCGCCAGACTGGAAGCGCAGTACCGCCAGGGAGAGGACCGGCTGACGGAGCTGTCCGTGAACGCCCGCTCGGAGGTGCGCGCCGCCAGGGCCCGGCTGATGACGCTCCGGAACATGGCGGAGCGCTACCAGAAGGTCGTGCTCCCGCTGCGCACCACCATCGTCGAGGAGTCGCAACGCCAGTACAACGCGATGCAGATCGGCCTGCCCGCGCTCCTCATCGCCCGGCGTGAACAGGTGGAGGCCTGGCGCGCCTACCTGGAGACCGTCCGCGACTACTGGACGACCCGCGCCGACCTGGAGCGCCTCGTGGGAGGCCGCCTCCCGAAGAGCACCGCGCCCGCCGCCCCTCCTCCGTCACCCCTTCCCCCTTCTCCGGAACCCACCCATGAGCACCCTGCCCACTGACGAATCCCCACGGGCGCCCGAGGACACGGAGTCCCAGGCCCCTGCCCTCACGCGCCGGAGCCTCCTGGCACGCACCGGCGCCACACTGGCGACCGGCGCCCTGCTGATGCACGGCCGCGAGGCCCAGGCCCAATCGGCCGTGCCCGGCGCGAAGGCCCCGCGTGCGGACTCCGCTGCAGCCACGGGAGGCGCGGTCGCCCGTCAGACGCACCTGCCTCCCGGGAGGGCGGGCCGTGACTACCGACCCATCGTGGTGCCCAACGGCACGAAGCTGCCATGGAAGGACGTGGGCGGCGTGAAGGTCTTCCACCTGGTGGCGCAGGAGGTGGAGCACGAATTCGCGCCCGGCCTCAAGGCCACCTGCTGGGGCTACAACGGCCAGGTGCACGGGCCCACCATTGAAGTGGTGGAGGGCGACCGCGTCCGCTTCTACGTCACCAACCGGCTGCCCGCGCACACCACCGTGCACTGGCACGGCATCCTCCTGCCCAACGGCATGGACGGCGTGGGTGGGCTGAACCAGAAGGCCATCGCTCCGGGAGAGACCTACCGCTACGAGTTCACCGTGCGGCAGACGGGCACGGGCATGTATCACTCGCACCACGACGAGATGACGCAGATGGCCCTGGGCATGGTGGGGATGTTCGTCATCCACCCACGCAAGCCGGTGGGCCCGCGCGTGGACCGCGACTTCGCCATCATGTTGCACGAGTGGCGCATCGACCCGGGCACGAACCGCCCGGATCCCAACGAGATGACGGACTTCAACATCCTGACGATGAACGCGAAGGCGTTCCCCGGCACGGAGCCGCTCGTCGTGCGCCAGGGTGAGCGCGTGCGCATCCGCTTCGGCAACCTGAGCGCGATGGACCACCACCCCATCCACCTGCACGGCTACCAGTTCCGCATCACCGAAACGGACGGAGGCCGCATCCCCGACAGCGCGCAGTGGCCGGAGACGACGGTGCTGGTGCCCACGGGCAGCACGCGCACCATCGAGTTCGTCGCGGACGAGCCCGGCGACTGGGCCATGCACTGCCACATGACCCACCACGTGATGAACCAGATGGGCCACGACCTGCCCAACCTCATCGGCGTGAAGCCCGGCGGCCTGGACGCGAAGGTGCGCCCGCTGCTGCCCGGCTACATGACCATGGGCCAGACGGGCATGGGGGACATGGGCGGCATGCACCACATGCCGGTGCCCTCGAACTCGATCGCCATGGTGGGCGGCAAGGGGCCCTACGACGAGATCACCATGGGCGGCATGTTCACCCTGCTCAAGGTGCGCGCCCGGCTGGACGGCGAAGGGGACCCTGGCTGGTACACGCTGCCTCCGGGAACGCAGGCGCAGCTCGCGCAGGAAGACGAGCTGCGCCGCGACGGCATCGACGTGGAGGCCCCGCCGAGCGCGGAGCCAGGAGGGACCCGAAGAGGCTGAGCACCCCACCGCAAGGCCACGAACGCCTGCCAGACGACCAGACCGTCGTCAGCAATCAAGCCCTTGCGCTGACTGGGCTCGACCGTCACTTTTGTCTTAAGTGCACAGTTCGACGCACTACTCCGCCGCCCCGCTCGCGCATCCCTTCCCGCAGTGCTAGCGCGCTTCCTGGCCCGGTGGGTGCCAGGGGATGCGCAATGGGGAGCGTGGCGGACATCATCCGGAGTCATCACACGGAGATCATCCGGCGGTGGACGGAGGAGGCGAACCGGACCGCGTCGGCCCGAGGCCTGGGGGGCCCCGAGTTCAGGAACATCATGCCGACGTACCTGACCTCTCTTGCCGACATGCATGAGACGCCGGGGACTGGCATCAGCGACCAGCAGAAGTACGTCGAAAGCCACGTGTCCGCGCGGCTTCGCCAGGGATTCCACGTGGCGGAGGTCGTCGAGGAATTCGCCCTCCTGGGACGGTGCATCACCCGGATGTGGAGCAGCGCTCCGCTCGACCAACAACCCGATGTCCAGGATGTCGAACGGCTCTTCACCGAACTGCATGCGGCCTCGACGGCCGTGACGGATCTCTTCAGCAGACACCTGCTGGAAGATGAGCAGACGGAGAAACGCTACCTGCGCCTGCTCCAGCAGGTGGCCAGCGAGGCGCTGGTCTCGGACGGGGCGACCCTGCGAGACCGTCTGAAGGAGGTCCTCGAACTGATCCTCGAAGCGATGGGGGCCCAGAGCGTGGCCCTGCTCCTGTACGAGCCGGCGAGCCAGACGCTCGTGACCGCGGCCTCCGCGGGAGCCGCGGATGAGGAATTCGAACACTACGCCGCCACCCTGGACCCGGTGTCCTTCCCCGGAACGGTCGCGGCAGGCGGAGAGGAAACCAGCACGCTCCCGGATGCCAGGACCACGACGCTGACCGTGAGCAGCGCGCTCCGCAACAGCGGCATCCACTCCGTGCTCGGTGTCCGGCTTCCTCCCCACCACGCGCTGATGGGGGTCCTGTACGTGGGCATCTCCGATATCCGGGAGTTCACCTCCCGGGAGAAGACGCGGCTCCAGTCCCTGGGACAGCACCTGAGCATCCACCTGGACAACGCCAAGCTGTATGCGGACCTGAAAGAGAAGATCGAGGATCTCAAGGCCGAGCGGCACCTGCGTGAGCGGTTCGTCTCCGTCCTGGCGCACGACCTGCGCGGCCCCCTCGCGGCGGCGAAGATGAGCGCCCAGATGCTGATGCGCTTCCCAGAGAAGCTGGACGAGCGGCGCGACCTGGCGTTGAGGATCGACCGGAACATCGAGCGCACGGACCAGATGGTCCGGGATCTGCTCGACGCGAACCGCATCCGGGCGGGCGAGCGGCTTCCCCTGCGGATCGACGAGTGCGACCTTGGAGGGATCGCCGGGGAGGTTGTCGAGGAGCTGAACACCCTCCATGCAGACCGCTTCGTCCTGAAGACAGCTGACCGTGTACGCGGCTTCTGGAGCGCCGAGGAGTTGCGCCGCGCCCTGTGGAACCTGGGGGGCAATGCCTTCAAGTACGGAGCGGCCGACCAGCCCATCACCTTCACGGTCTCCCGCGCCGACGCCGGGGCACGGGTCTCCGTGCACAACACCGGCCCCGTGATTCCGCGGGTCGAACAAGAGAACATCTTCCGGCCCTTCACCCGGACCCGGTCCGCGCAGGAGGGGCCCGCCAGGGGCTGGGGACTGGGATTGACGCTGGTGTGGGGATGCGCCCAGGCGCATGGCGGCAGGGTCGTCGTCACGAGCGAGGCCACCACCGGGACGACCTTCACCCTGGAGTTGCCGTGGGACGCCCGACCGCTCCAATCCAGCGCGCGGTAGGCAGGGGTCCGACGCAACGCAGGCCCGGCGATACGGATGCGTCTGTTTCGGGACCGGCCTGACAGGGCGCTGACATGAGGGGGCGTTGTCCCCTCATGATTCCATTCGCCTTCGCCTCACACTGGTCGCTGAGCGTGCTCTTCCAGAGCCTCTTCCAGCACCGCTACGCCGCGCACCGCATGTACACGATGGGGCCGCGCACCGAGCGGGCGCTGCACCTGTCGACCGCGCTGGTGCAGGGCTCCAGCTTCCTGGACCCGCGCGCCTACGCCATCATGCACCGCGAACACCACGCCTTCGCGGACACCGAACGCGATCCGCACTCGCCCGCGCACCACAAGAATCCGCTGCGCATGATGCTCCAGACGGCGCGCCGCTACGCGGGCCTGCTCACCGGCCGCACCGCCTCCGAGCCGCGCTTCCTCGGGGGGTATCCCGAATGGCCCGCCGTGGATCGCCTCTTCAACCAATGGACCACGCGCGTCGCTTTCGGCGCGCTCTACACGCTGTTCTACAAGCGCTTCGCCACGCGCAAGTGGCACTGGGCGCTCCTGCCCATGCACTTCGTGATGGGGCCGGTGCACGGCGCCATCGTCAACTGGTGCGGACACCGCTACGGCTACCGCAACTTCGCGAGCCGGGATGCGTCCCGCAACACGCTGCCCATGGACCTGCTGTGCATGGGGGAGCTGTTCCAGAACAACCACCACGCCCGGCCGGCGAGCCCCGACTTCGCGGCGAAGCGCTTCGAATTGGATCCCACGTGGCAGGTGATGCGCCTGCTCGCCCGCCTGAAGCTCATCCGGATCGCACAGGCCCCGCAGGGCGAGCAGGCGGCACGAGGCAGGGTCCCCCTCCGCGAGAACAGCGGCGGAGCGCTCGCGGCGTCCCCATCCTTGTGAGTGAGGGAGGAGACAACACATGCGATTTTCAGAGAGCGTCGCCCAGGGGCGCACCGTCGTCGCGGCGGGAGGGCAAACGCTGGGGACGGTGGAGACCCTGACCATCGACGACGAGACCTGGAGGGTGGAAGTGCTCCAGGTGAAGCTGGCTTCGGAGAGCGCCGACGAGCTGGGCGTCTACTGGAACTACTTCCACGCGGGCCGGGTCGACGTGCCCACGCGCCTGGTCCATTCCGTGAGCGACACCGTGCTCCTCGCCGTCACGGTGGAGGAACTGCACCGGACGCTTTCCGCTGAAGCCGCTTCCGCGCAGGCCCCCTGAGTCATCACGCCCGCGAAAGAAAGACGTCCGTGAAACAGCGGGGACCCCGCTGAGACATCAACCAGCAAAAACCTGAAGACAGGCCCAGCTTCACAAGCAAGTTCCAGCAGTAGGCTCTGGATGGGGGTACATTCGGGACGTTCCCGGAGGAACCGCCGATGACCGCTCCCCTGCCGACGCTGGAACGCCTCCCTCGCGGAGCGCTCACGTTGTTCCGCATCCGGGCGCTGCTGCGCCTCGGGATGTACGGGGCCGTGGCCTTCGGGGTGGCGCTCGCGCTGTCGTTCTCCGGCGTGGAGCACTGGCCCTTCCTGCTGCCGTGCGCGGTGGTGCTGGGCCTGAGCGTGTTGACGGCGTGGTATCCGCAGCGCGCGCACGAGCGCTGGGGCTGGGCGCTGCGCGAGCACGATCTGGTCATCTCCCACGGCGTGCTGCTGCACCAGGTGGTGTCCATTCCGGCGGGCCGCATCCAGCACGTGGACGTCCACCAGGGCCCCATCGAGCGTTCGTTGGGACTGGCGCGCCTGCAGATCTTCACCGCCGCGGGCAGTGGCGCGGACGGAGAGATTCCCGGGCTCAAGCGGGAGACGGCGGATGCCCTGCGCGAGAAGCTGGTGCGGCGCGAGGCGGACGATGTCGTCTGAGCCCGTGCCGGTCTCCGTCTCCTCGGAGGCCGTGCCCAGAACGAACGAAGTTCCCTGGAAACGCCTGAGCGCGAAGGCCCCGCTCGCGGCGCTGGTGCCCCTCACGTCGACGGTGGGACGCGTGTTCCTGGGCGCGCTGCTGCCCACGTACTTCGCGGGCGAGCGCGGCCTGCCCGTCGTCCTCTGGGTCATCGTGGGGACGTTGGCGCTGGTGATGCTGGCCGCCGGCCTCTACGAGGTGGCCACGCTGAGCTACCGCGTGGACGGCCGCCAGTTGGAGATCCGCTCCGGCATCTTCACGCGCACCTCGCGCTTCATCGAGGCGGCGCGGGTGCAGAACACGGAGGTGCTCCAGCCCTTCGTGTCCAAGCTGCTCGGGTTGGTGGAGGTGAAGGTGGAGACGGCCTCCGGAGGCAAGGCGGACGGCCACTTGCGAGGCCTGACGCCAGAGGATGCGCAGGCGTTGATCCATGCGCTCCAGGCGGTGCGCGGAGAAGGTCCAGCGGCGGCGGTCCTGCCGGGAGAAGCCGTGCAGGGCGAGCGCGTGCTCTCCGAAGCCCGGCTGGGAGCGCTGCTGCTCTACGGCGCGACCGCGCTGGGCGTGGGTGTGCTCGCGGTGGTGATGGGCGCGCTGCACGAAATCACCGAGACCTTCCACAAGCTGCTGCTGCCGTGGATGGAGGCGCACTGGGAAGCGGTGGCGGCCCCCGGGATGCGGTGGATGGCCGCGACGGTGGCGGCGCTCGCGGGGCTGTTCACCCTGTGGCTGGTGAGCGGTGCCCGGGCGGTGCTGCGCTTCCATGGCTTCCGGCTGGTGGACACCGGCACGCACCTGCGCGCGGTGGGAGGGCTCATCACGCGACGACAGGTGACGGTGCGCCGGGCGCGCATCCAGCAGGTGGTGCTGGATGAGCCGCTGTTGCGTCGCGCGCTGGGCTTCGGTTCGGTGGAGGTGGAGACCGCGGGCGTCCGGGCGGGCAACGAGGCCACCGAGCGCGCGGAGCTGCTGGTGCCGGTCGTGCCCACCGCGATCATGCCCGGCCTGCTGCGCGAGTTCGTGCCGGAGCTGCCCGACGCCATCGACGCCCTGCCCCTCAAGCCCGCGCATCCCAAGGCACTGCTGCGGGCACGGATCCGCGCGGTGGGGCTGAGCGTGCTCGTGGCCGCGCCCGCGACGTGGTTCTGGGGCGCCTGGGGCGCGCTCGCGTGGGGCCTGCTGCCCGCGCAGCTCATGGCCGCGTGGTTCGACTGGCGCTTCCAGGGATGGCTCATCACGGACGCGCTGGTGGTGGTGCGCCAGGGCTTCTGGAGGCGGCGCACGACGGTGGTGCAGCGCGCGCGCATCCAGTCCGTTCGCGCGCGACAGGGTCCCCTGGAGCGCGGCTACGGCATCGGGCACGTGAGGATCGACGTGGCGGGATCTCATGTCGTCCTGCCGAGCGTGGGCTGGGAGGAAGCCCAGTGCCTCATCGACCAACTCCCGGCCCGGCGGCGCGTGGATGGCGCGCACCCCATCGGGTGCCGTGGGGCAAATCAGCCCCAGGCTCTTGTCTGACTCCACACCTCCCACTCGCGGTGTCTTCCCTTTCATCGGCTCCTTCCCAGCCGCTGCCTCAGGCTCCACGCGCGCCTTGTCCGCACTGAATGGGAACCACGGCGAACAGCTCGCGGCCTTCCTGCCTGGTGAGAAACTGGAGCCGCTGCTCCTCCTCGGGCGCAGGGGCTTGAAGTGTTCGCTGGTGTGCTATGCCCCGCCGCATGGAAATCTTCCGACTTGCGGATACGGTCGAGTTGAACAACGCATGGCTCGTCGGCCTGAGCGTGGCGTTGCTGCTGCTCATCCTCTGGGCCGTGCTCGTGGCCTCCAGTGCGCTGCTGTACCAGGGCATCCGGCTGATGGGTGTGAAGGCGCTGGAGCAGATGGCGGATGCCCTTCGCAAGCGCGCCCGGCTGAGCGCCGCCCTCCTGTCCTTCGTGGTGGTCATCGCCGGCATCGCCGTGCTGGGCTTCTCCCTGTGGGCGAAGAAGGATCTGGAGCCCTACTTCAAGGCCTTGCTGGCGGGGGTGACGGTGGAGGGGCTGGCGGCCCTGGGGCGCGGAGCGGGGCTGCTGGTGCTGTTGCTGACGGCCTTCCTGGTGCTGGAGCGGGCGGCGCACCGGCTCCTGGTGAGGCTTGAGCGCAGGGTGAACGGGTGGCAACTGCGCCCGGAGCACAGGGCTCATGCCCAGAAGGCGATGGAGCAGGGGCCGGGCTTCATCAAGCTGGTGCTGGCATACGTCGCGGTGGGCGTGGCGATCACCTCGCTGCAACCCCCGGCCGCGTTCGACTGGCTCGTTGGCACCACCGTCTTCGTGCTGCTGTCCATCAGCGGCGGGCGCCTGGCGGTGTCCTTGCTGCACCTGCTGTCGGGCCGGATGGTCGAGTCCTGGCGGGCGAAGAGCACGTCCACGAAGTACGAGGAGTACTTCCTGGTCCTCACCCGGCTGCTCCCCGTGGGGCAGAGGAGCCTGGAGGCCATCGTCTACATCTCGGTGGCGACCCTCATCATCCGTCGGTTCCAGGGCCTGGAGTCCTTTGCTCCATACGGGCCGGTGCTCATCCGCGTCATCGCCCTGTTCTTCGCCGCCAGCGTCGCCGTGGAGTTCGTCCGGCTGCTCATCGCCCGGGCCTTCAAGGTGGACGGCCTCGACCTGGATGACAAGGCCCGACGGCGCAACACCTTCGTCGCCCTCATCCAGAGAGCCTCCACGTACCTGGTCTACTTCCTGGTGGGGATGATGGTGCTCAGCGACCTGGGCGTGGATCCCACCCCCATCCTCGCTGGCGCCGGCATCGTCGGCCTCACCGTGGGTCTGGGCTCGCAGGCCATCGTCACGGACATGGTCAATGGCATCTTCCTGCTCTTCGAGGACCAGATCCTGAACGGCGACTACATCCGCATCAACGATACCGAGGGCGTGGTGGAGGAGATAACGCCTCGCATCACCCGCATCCGCGATCGCTTCGGGCGCCTTCACATCCTCCGCAATGGTGAAGTCAAGAATGTCATCAATTACAGTCGTGGCTGGACGCTGGCGGTCGTGGACATGGCCGTGGCCTATGAGTGCGACTTGAAGAAGGTGCTGGATGTGATTGGCCAGGTCTGCGAGCAGGTGCCCATGCTGTCGGCGGGCAAGGTGTCCGAAATGCCCAAGCTGCTGGGTATCGAGAGCATGGACGAGAGCTGGATGACCATTCGCATTGAAGCCAAGGTCCAGCCAGGGACGCACTTCGACGTGAAGCGGCTGCTCAACCGGATGTTGTTCGACGCCTTCAACGCCAACGGCCTGGAAATTCCCTACCCCAAGTCGGTGCAATACGAGGGGCCCCCGTCGCTTCCCGCTACCTCCGCCGCGCCGGAGGAGGAGGAGCCCCCGGCCCTCGCAGCCTCGAACCGGTAGCTCAGCCCGGCCGGGGCCCATCACCGCCGAAAGGAAGACACAGGCTCAGGGGAACATCAGCTTGCTGATCGTGAGGCTGCGCGGCCCGTCTTCCTCCCACAACTTGAGCGCGAAGGGGCCTGGATTGGAGCCAGAAGGAGCTTTGGCTTCCACGATGATGCGGTCATTGCTTCCGGGCAGGATGGGGCCCTGCTGCCACACGCGGAGCACCTTCAACTCCTCTCCGTTGCGACCTCGAATCACAGCCCCCTTCGCCGTCCACGTCCGCGATCCCGTCGGTACGGCGATCCACCCCTCTACGGCCACGCGCTCCGTGGAGCGGTAGAGACGAAGGCTCACCACTTCAAGCCCCCTCCCCTCCGCCTGAAACCCTGCTTTGGTCAGGTCTTGTCCAGCGACCCCCTTTTCATCCATGCCCTTTGTGGAGATGAGTCCCACAAGGCCCCCTGGCATGGTCAGCTCACCCAGGAGGCGCGCATGGTCTTCCTGGCAGCGCAGTGTTTCCGCACGAGCCTCCCGGGCTTCCTGCTGATACGTTTCAAGGGTACGTTTTTGTCGAAACACCTCGACGAGGGTCTCCGCCTTCGCGGGATGAACCCGAAGCAGCAAGGATACGCTCCCCGGGGCAAGACCATCCCTGAACCGTACGATCAGCCGGAACTGATCCTGAGCAGAGACCTTCTGGGATGGAATCAGCCGGACCGTGGTCCGTCCCGCATCCACGAGGGAGAAGCGGTCCCGGCCCTCCAGTTCAAATCCCTCCTGAATCAGCTCCGAATCGAAGAGCAACATCGTGGAGAGACCTGGACTGACCCTCACTTCATGAGGGCCCCCAGCATCGTCCGGCATCAATTCGATGCGCCGAACGCCGGGGCCCTGGACTGAAGTCTCCGGCTCCGCGTCTGCCCTTCTGGAAACCAAGAGGAACCCCAGAAAAATGGCCCATGAAACACGCACTTGAAGCTCACTTCCAGGTGGAACGGATTCCGAGCCAAGGAGAAGCAACTCGCCCGTCAGAAGCAGATCACTTGAATTCGGGCACGGCCCTTACCTGACCTGTCGTGAAGATGCGGGCGCTGGAAGCGGAGTCGTCACCTTCCTCCCGATCCATCCCCGGGTCACCACTCCCGTTATAGATCTCGAAACAGACAGGAAAGCTGTCTCCGGCCGGCGTCTTCGCCCAGGTGATGCGCCCGTAGACGCGGTCGCTTACAAAGAGCTGTCCTGACAACACGGTGTTATCTGGCAGGCCATCCATGTTTCCAATCAGGTGGACTTCGACGAGACCGCTTCGCACGCTGATGTACCGCGGCCTACCCTTGATGAAGACCACAGGCTGTTTCTCGCGCAGTTCAATGCCCAGCTTCTCCATGACCTGGACCGCTCCCGTGGGACACCGCTCGGGAGGAGGTGGCCCCGGCCGAACCTGTGCACTGGGGCATGCGAACGACGCGCAGGCCGCCACGGTCCCCACCGTCCGAGCCATGGCACCCAGGCTCTTCTTGATGGGCTTCGGGGTGGGCTGAAGGGGAATGTTCTTCGTCTGCGTCGTCACGGTGGCGGGAACCTCCTGGAGCGTCGCGGGGAATGCGACGGCCGCGGAGCGGACCTCAGGCCCGGTGGGAGCCACGGCCCGGTCAGCTTGAGGTGACTTGCCAGAAGTCGCTACTTCCTGACGGGGAGGCCCACTCCCCGGTACACGCGCGCTCCACCGGAGCAGCAGTGCCGCCAGCGCGACGACCATCACCGCCAGGGCCAGCACCGACCCAACACGCGAGGCTCCCCACGGCTTCGATACCGGCTCCGTCGCCCCCTCCGAAGGGCTGTCCCTGGACGACAAGGGCGGAGCCTCTGGAAGGGGGCGCTTGCCACGACGAGGCCCGTGCTGCGGCTGGATCACCCACTTGTCGAGGCTGGGCCGGTCGCCCTCCGTCGTCGCGGTGTCCACACCGTGGAAGTCGCACAGCGGCACATCCCACGCCGCATCAGCGTCGCGAAGCACATCCTCCAATGCCTTGCCAAACTCCCGCGCACTCGGAGCGCGCCGCGTGGGCGTCTTCTCCAGCAGCCACATGCACAGCTCGCTCAGGGCCCGGGGCACTCGCGCGTTCACCTCGTGAGGCGGCGTCGGCGCTTCGGCCACGACGGCGTCCCAGAGGTCAGGCTCCGTCATCCCCTCGAAGGGAAAGCGCGCCGTGAGCAACACATAGAGGACGATGCCCAGCGCCCACAGGTCATCCGGAGGCCCCGGCACGTAGCGGGCCCCGGGCACGCCCCGATTCCGCAGGAAGAACGCCCACGCTTCCGGTGAGCGGTACTCCGGAGTTCCTGGAGGCAGGATGTCCGGCGTCAGCCCCGGCGCGCCTTCATAGTTCCCGATGCCGAAGTCCACCAGTTTGGCCAGGCCATCCGCGGAGCGCACCATGACGTTGGACTCCTTCACGTCCCGGTGCAGCACCCCGGCCTCGTGGCTTGCGGCGAGCGCTCGCGCTACGTCCAGCACCACTTGCGCCACCTGCCGCGCGGATGGGTTCTCTTCCTCGGCCCACACGTCCAGCCGGCGTCCGTCCACGTACTCCATGAGGATGACGGCGAACGCGGGCTCCACCACCGGCCAGACTCCGTGGCCGAGAATCCCCACCACGTTGGGATGATCCAACCGCAAGAGGATGGAGACCTCCCGCTCCACGCGCCCACCGACGCGCGGCACGTGAAGCAGCTTCAGCGCGCAGGGCTGGCCCTCACACCGCGCCAGATACACCGTCCCGAAGCCACCCTGCCCCAGTTGCCGCTCCACCGTGTAGCCCATCACCTGGGCCCCCGGGATCAGGACCGCCGGGGGTGGACTCCGCCTCATGGCGTCCTGCTCCAGAACTCCACGGCGTCATCCTCTCGCATGCGACGGCCCACCCGTCGACAGGCGGTCCACCCTACCCCCACATCCCAGCCCCATGCACTGGACCTGTTCAGCGTACAGTCATGGAGACGGCCCGGCAGATTCAATCCCAGGTTCCTTTCAGGTACATAGCCCGCATGAACGAAGAACTGGGCATCATCATCGGCATGGCGGCCCGTGCCGCCCGCGAACAATTGGGACTGACCCAGGCCGAAGTGGGCGAGCGCGTGGGGCTCATCTCCACCGTCTACAGCCGCCTGGAGCGAGGGAAGATGCTGCCCAGCGTCCCGACGCTCTACCGTCTGTGCATCGAGCTGAAGGTGTCCCCGGAGGATCTCCTGGGGCTCACCGCGCTGGTGCGTGGACGCAAAGGGCAGCGTCCGCGAGCACGGGAGGACGAACTGCCCGCGCTGCGTCGGCTGCTGTACCTGGCGCGCAAGCTGGACGCGGAGAAGCTCGAAGCGCTTCTCCACGTCGCCACCGTCCTGACCCGCTGACGCCCTACTTCTTGTTCTTCTTCACCAGGGCTTCGAGTTCGTGCGCATCCAACCCTTCCGGGAAGAGGCCAGCCTCTCCGAACTCCACCACGTCACGCATGCCACTGCCCTCGGCCAGGACCCGCGCGACCTCTCCGGAGGCCTCCTGGCGCCCGTACCCCGGGGAGCGCTGAGCGAGCACCGCGCGAAGCGCATCACGAAGGTCCGCCGCCGTGGCGAAGCGTTCCTCCGGATTGACTCGCAGGGCCATGTGCAACAGCGACTTCACGTCCGGCGCCAGCGTCGCCACCGCCCGCTCGACGTCCGCCGGGCCGAAGCGGGAGAGCAGCACCTGCATCTGGGGCAGCGGAAGGGAAGGAAACGTCTCGGAGTGCAGTGGACGCATTCCGGCGGGCTCCCGGGGCGCGTCCTGAACATCGAACAGGTGCGTGCCCGTCAGGAGCTCCACCAGCAGCACGCCCAGGCTGAAGATGTCGGAGCGCGGCGTCAGCGGCATCCGTTCCATGTATTCGGGCGAGGCATAGGCGACATCCCCTCGGACCAGACTCTCGGGAGAAACCATCCGGAACGCCATCAGCGAGAAGGCCACGCCAAAGTTCGTCAGCTTCACCCCACCGTGCGTGCCCACGAAGACATGCCGGGGACTCACATCGCGGTGGATGATGCCCAGCCCCTTGCCTTCCTCATCCGTCAGCGTGTGCGCATGGTGCAGCGCCTCCGCCAGCTCCGTGCCCACGTAGAGCGCGAAGGACTCGGAGACAGGCTGACACCGTGCGACGCCCGCGCTCACCAACGTCTCCAGCGACGGCCCCGGCACGTACTCCATGATCACATGCGGATCGCCCTGGTGGCTCTTCAGCTGGAACACCTGGGCGATGCCGGGGTGGTTGAGGCGGAAGGCCAGCTTGATCTCCTCGACGAGCCGCTTGCGGCGCAAGGAGGTGGAGGGACTGGGCAAGCGGCGCACGACGCACAGGCCGGGAAGCCCACCCTCCAATCCATGGCGATGGGCCAGCAGCACCGACTCCCCGGACGGCGTCACCATCAGCTCGCGAATGGCTTCATAGCGAACGCCTTCGATGGAGAAGAGAAAACGCGGGCTCCCGGGAACAGGCGGAGGCGGTCTTCCGGGCGCGCTCCGGGGACTTCCTCCGCTGGAGGTGGTGGACGTGGACATGACACCTCGGCGGGCAGGGGCTACGGGGCATTGGCGCCCAGCGACGAGCATCCACCGAATAGACCCTAAAAGTCCACCCAACTGACCCTTAAAGGTCTCCAACCAGGATTAAGGGACCAGGTAGCCTCTCCCCACCACAGCAATGCTTGCTGCGCGCAAAGCAGTACAGCCAGCGCATCACCCCAGCGCCTTCATCCAGATGACCACCGCCGCCGCGCCCGCGTCGGGAATCCCCTTCGCGCGCTCGCCCAGGTAGCTCGCGCGCCCCAGCCGCGCCGTCATGCCCGCGGTCGCCTCCGCGCCCTGCTCCGCCGCGAGCGTCGCCTCTGCCCACGCCTCGCCCAGCGACTTCCCCTCCCGCACGGCGCGCACCAGCGCCTCCGCCGCCGGGTGCAGCGCGTCCACCATCGTCCGGTCCCCGGGCCGCGCACCGCCCAGCTCCGACACCGCCTCCACGGCCACCTGGAACGCCTTGGCCCAGTCCGCCGCGTCCGGGACCTTGTTCGTCAGGTAGCGTGACGCTCTCAGGAGCGCGGTCGCGTAGAACGGTCCGGAGCTTCCGCCGATGTTCCTCCGCAACGCCTGCCCCAGCTCCATCAACGCCCCGGACGGCGTGCCCCACGCACCCTCCGGCAACGCACGGATGGCCGCCGCGCCTCGCGCCAGGCTCAAGCCCAGGTCCCCGTCCCCCGCCGCGCTGTCCAGCTCCGTCAGCTTCGCCTCGGCCGCATCCCACGCGTCCGCCACCGCCAGCGCTCCCGCCTTGACCTTCGCCATCTGCGGCTGGGGCTTCGGATGTCCCTGGATGGTGGGCAGCGCCCCTCGCGTGGACACCACCCGGCGCTGCGCGACCAGCGTCCCCCTGCCCGGCCACGCCGGCGCCTCCGTGGCCGCGTCCAGCCGCGCCAGCCGCGCGTCGTCCACCTTCAGCAACGTGAGTGAACACCCCGGCATCTCCAGCGCGGACAGGAACGTGCCCTGCCACGCGCGCTCCACCTTCACGCCCCGCTCCGCCAGGAACGCCAGCGCACGGCGCGTCATGATGGCCAACTCCATGGGCGGCGTGCCCCCCAGGCCGTTGACCATCAGCGCCACGCGCTCACCCCTGCCGATGTCGCGGTCCTCCACGATGGTCGACAGCAACGTGTCCACCAGCGCGTCCGCGGGCTGGAGCGCGACGCGGCGAACTCCCTGCTCACCGTGGATGCCCAATCCCAGCTCCACCTCGCCCTCGCCCAGCGTGAAGCCCGGCCGGCCCGCCGCCGGCACCGTGCACGGCCCCAGCGCCACGCCCATGCTGCCCAGCGCACTGGCCGCCTCCGTCGCCTCGCGCGCCACCTCCGCCAGCGACGCACCCGCCGCCGCCGCCGCGCCCGCGACCTTGTGCACCAACACCACGCCCGCGATGCCCCGGCGCCGCGCGGGCTCCACCGTGTCGCGCAACGCCACGTCGTCCGCCACCACGACGACCTCCGTCGGGATGCCCTCCGCCCGCGCCAGCTCCGCCGCGAGCCCGAAGTTGAGCCGGTCGCCGGTGTAGTTCTTCACGATGAGCAGCGCGCCCGCCGTTCCCGCCACCGCGCGGATCGCCGCCAGCACCGCGTCCGCGCTGGGCGACGTGAACACATCCCCCGCCACCGCCGCGTGCAGCATGCCCGCGCCCACGTAGCCCGCATGCGCGGGTTCGTGCCCGCTGCCACCGCCGGAGAGGATGGCCACCCGCCGCGCGCCCAGCACCGCCGGCACGTCCGCGCGCACCACCACCGTCTCCCCCTCCAGCAGCGCCTGTCCGGGCGCGAGCGCCACGAACCCCTCCAGCATCTCCCGGACCACTTCGAGCGGCGCATTGACGAGCTTCTTCACCTTCGTGACCTCGGCGGAAAAGGGACGGAACCAACAGCGTCAGTCCCCACCCTTCCGCCCACCCACCTGCCCGTCAAGCAAGCAGGGGAATGGCAAGCCCTCCGTTGGACGATTGCGTCACGAATCCCGTTTTCCATTGACTTCGTCCCGTTTATGAAGATGATTCTCATTATCATTCGCTGACTCGCAACAAGCGCGGCGGGTCCGGCGCGAGGTGCGTCGGCTCCAGGCCGGACCCTGTCTGGCATTGCCGGACAGGGGCAGGGCCGACGTGTGTCTGGATTCCAGGTGACTGTCTTGAGTGTTCCATCCCCGGTCGCGCGAGAGCGCACGCTGCTGTGGCTCCTGGCGGCGGTGCAGTTCACGCACGTCGTCGACTTCATGATGCTGATGCCGCTGGGGCCCCTGCTGATGCAGCGGCTGGACCTGTCGGCGACGCGGTTCGGTGCGCTGGTGTCCGCGTACACGCTCGCGTCCGCGGCCATGGGCGTGCTGGGCGTGTTCTGGTTGGACCGGCTGGAGCGCAAGCGCACGCTCCTGATGCTCTACGCGGGCTTCATCACCGCCACGCTCCTGTGCGGCGCGGCCACCGGGGCCGTGGGGCTGCTCGTGGCGCGCACCGTGGCCGGGGCGTGCGCGGGGCTGATGGGCGCGGTGGTCATCGCCATCGTCAGCGACGTCGTTCCGGCGGAGCGCCGGGGGCAGGCCATTGGCACCGTGATGACGGCGTACGCGCTGTCCGCGGTGGCGGGCGTGCCGCTGGGCCTGGGCCTCGCGAACCTCTGGGGCTGGCGCTCGCCCTTCGTCGTCCTCGCGGCCGTGGCCGGCCTCGTGTGGCTGCTGCTGCTTCGCTTCCTTCCCCGCGTGGACGGTCACCTTGCGCGTGCGCCTGGCGACGCCTCGTCGCCCGCCTCCGTCTTCACGCCCCGGCTGGCGCTGGGCTGGGTGCTGACGTTCACGGTGGTGTTCGCCAGCTTCCTGCTCATCCCCTACCTGGGCGCCTTCATGGTGGGCAACCTGGGCCTGTCCCTGTCGGAATTGCCGTGGGTGTATCTGGCCGGCGGCGCGGCGACGCTCCTGAGCTCGCGGTGGATTGGCGGGCTCGCGGATCGCCTGGGACCCGCGCGGGTGCTGGCCGGTCTGCTGGTGTTCACCATGGCGCCGCACCTGCTCTTCACGCACCTGCCGCCGTCCCCCCTGCCGGTGGTGGCGCTGGTGTTCGTGGTCTTCATGACGCTCACCTCCGGCCGGGCCATCCCCACCATGGCGCTGGTCGCATCGCGGGTGCCGCCCGCCCTTCGCGGGCGCTACCTCGCGGTCAACATGGCCGCCAGCGACGGCGCCTCTGGCCTTGCCGCGTGGATGGGCGGACTGCTCCTGGCCACCGCGTCCGACGGCGCGCTCATCGGCTTCGGGCCGCTGGGCTTCTTCGCCGTGGGCATCTCCGCGCTCGCGCTGGGACTGCTGTGGGTCTTCGCCGGCCGCGCGGTGCCCGTGAGCGCCACCCCCGCTTCCTGACAATCCCTCTCCACCCCCTGAACACAAGGACCCTTCCATGTCCCAGGCCACTCCCCGACACCCGTCACTGCCGCGCCCCATCGTGGGCGAGCTCAAGCTGGAGCGCTCCAACCAGCTGCTCGCGGAGGCGCGCAAGCTGGTGCCCGGCGTCACCCAGACGATGATGAAGAAGCCGGACCACTTCGCCCCTGGCGCCTTCCCGGTGTTCCTCGCCAAGGGCCAGGGCGCGCTGGTGGAGGACGCGGACGGCCAGGAGTACATCGACTACATCCAGGCGCTGGGCGCCAACATGCTGGGCCACAACCACCCGGCCGTCGCGGAGACCATCCGCAAGCACCTGGCCGAGGGCATCATCCACTCGCTGCCCACGCCGGTGGAGGTCTCCTCCGTGCGCGCGCTGGTGGACGTCATCCCGGGCGCGGAGATGGCCCGCTTCTTCAAGACGGGCGCGGACGCCACCTCCGCCGCCGTGCGCCTTTCGCGCCACATCACCGGCCGCGAGTCCATCGTCACCGTGGGCTACAACGGCTGGCACGACCACTTCATGTACGACACGCCGGGCATCCCCGCGGCCGTCGCGAAGCTCACCACCCGCCTGCCGCTCTTCACGCCCCCGGACGAGCCCGCCCTGCTCGCGCACATCGAAGCGCACGGCGCGCAGCTGGCCTGTGTCCTCCTGGCCATCCCCTACAACCGCACCATCACGCGCGAGTTCCTCCAGGCCGTGAAGGACACCTGCGCGAAGCACGGCGTGCTCTTCATCCTGGATGAGGTCGTCACCGGCTTCCGCCTGGCCCTGGGCGGCGCGCAGCAGTTCTTCGGCGTCCAGGCCGACTTCGTCACGCTGTCCAAGGGCATCGCCGCGGGAATGCCCCTGTCCGCCATCGCCGGCCCGGAGAAGTACCTCTCCAAGCTGAGCGACCTCCAGGTGTCCACCACCTTCGGCGGTGAGATGCTGTCGCTGGCCGTGTGCGAAGCCGTGCTCAAGGAATACAAGAGCACCAACTACATCGAACACATCGCCAACATGGGCCGCCGCCTGCGGGAGGGCGTCAACGCCCACGCGCAGGCCACGGGCTCCTCGCTGGAGGTCATCGGCTACGACGCCGTGCCCTTCTTCCGCTTCAGCAAGGACATCCCCCAGCACATCCAGAAGATGATCCCCTTCCAGGCCGGCATGGCCCGCCGGGGCGTCATCCTGCGCCGCGACCTGAACTTCATCAGCGCAGTGCACACCGAGCAGCAGATCGACCACACCATCGCCGCCGCCGGCGAGGTGCTGCGCGAGACGGCCGCCAGCTCCACCGCCAGCGCTGCCTGAAACATTCGCAAACAATGGGCCCGCCCCACCGCGGCGTTTCACGCGGTGGGTCATTTCGGGCTTGAGCCTTCTTGACAGGAATTCACGACCATGGCACTTCCGGATTCTGATTATGAGAACCGTTCTCATTCTCCAGTGGACGGACCGGGCAAGCGGATGATGGGTACGCCGACAGGAATCGCGGTGGTGACGGGCGCGGCCCAGGGCATTGGCGCGGCCGTCGCACGGAAGCTCGCGCGCACCATGCACGTGGCCGTGTTCGACCAGAACAGCGCCGGGCTGGAGTTGCTGGTGGCGGAGCTTCGCCAGCAGGACTTGAAGGCCACCGCGTTCAAGGTGGACGTGCGGGACAAGGACGGCGTCGAGGGCGCGGTCGCCGTCATCGAAGCGAAGCTGGGCCCCATCCAGGTGCTGGCCAACGTGGCGGGCATCCTGCGCATGGGCGCGGCGCTGGAGTTGAGCGACGCGGACTGGATGAGCACCTTCGCGGTCAACACCCACGGCGTGTTCCATGTCTCGCGCGCGGTGGCCAGGCACATGGTGCCCCGGCGCTCGGGTGCCATTGTCACGGTGGGCTCCAACGCGGCGGGCGTGCCGCGCATGCAGATGGCGGCCTACGCGGCGTCCAAGGCCGCCTCCACCATGTTCACCAAATGTCTGGGGTTGGAGCTGGCCGAGCACGGCATCCGCTGCAACGTCGTGTCCCCCGGCTCCACCGACACCGCCATGCAGCGGGCGCTCTGGTCGGATGACCGCGGGCCGGAGGCCGTCATCGCCGGCTCGTTGCAGTCCTTCCGCACCGGCATCCCCCTGCGCCGCATCGCCACGCCGGACGACATCGCTGACTCCGTGGTGTTCCTGGCGTCCGACCAGGCCCGCCACATCACGATGCACGATTTGTGTATCGACGGCGGCGCCACGCTGGGCGTCTGAAACCCGCCCGCGACGCTTCCGTCTCCCTGAAGCACCCCCTTCCTCTCCAGGGTGGACCTTCGTGTCCCCTCGCCTGCCTCCGAGTTGAGAATGATTACTGATACCAAGATCGTAACGGGGTCAAAGGACCCGCGCGGTGTGACGCTGCCCGTGGACGGCCTGGGGGTGGCCCCGGCGCAGGCGGTGGAGTCGGAGAAGGAGTCGCTGGCGACGCGGCTGCTGCGCGACTACGACGCCGGCTCGTCGTTCTTCTTCGCGACGCCCAAGCGCACGATGCTGGCGCGCGGCGTGTTCGCGACGGTGCCGCACTCGGGCGGGACGAACTCCCTGGAGGGCCTGCCCGCGCGGGTGGCGGCGGTGCTGGACGCTTCGCGTGAGGCGGCGCACGACATCCCGGTGGCGGTGGGCGCGGTGCCCTTCGACGGCCGGGTGGAGGCGCAGCTCGTGGTGCCCATGACGTTGCAGCGCGCGGGCCCGCTGGTGTTCGACGCGGCCTCCCCCGCGCAGCTCCCCCTGGCGTCTCGCTACACGATGCGCCCCGTGCCGGAGCCGGCCGCGTACTTGAGCGGCGTGGCGGCGGCGCTGAAGCTCATGCAGGAGGGGCCGCTGCGAAAGGTGGTGCTGTCGCGCTCGCTGCACCTGGACACGGCGACGCCCATCGACCTGCGCCAGCTCCTGCACAACCTGGCCCGGCGCAACCCGCACGGCTACACGTTCGCGGTGGACCTGCCTCCTCGCGAGGACGCGGCGCCCGGCGCGGGCCGGCGGACGCTCATCGGCGCGAGCCCGGAGCTCCTGGTGTCGCGCTCCGGGTTGCAGGTCATCGCCAATCCGCTCGCGGGCTCCGCGGCGCGCAGCACGGATCCGGTGGAGGACCAGGCGCGTGCGGCGCGGCTGATGACATCCCCCAAGGACTTGCACGAGCACGCGGTCGTCATCGACGCGGTGGCCGAAGCGCTGCGTCCCTATTGCAAGACGCTGGATGTGCCCAGGGGCCCGTCGCTCGTGAGCACGCAGACGATGTGGCACCTGTCCAGCCGCATCCAGGGTGAGCTGAAGGACCCGTCCATCACGTCGCTGACGCTGGCGCTCGCGATGCACCCCACGCCCGCGGTGTGCGGTCACCCGACGGAGCTGGCGCACGAGGCCATTGGCCACATCGAACCGTTCCAGCGCGGCTATTACACCGGCACGGTGGGCTGGTGCGACGCGAACGGCGACGGTCAGTGGGCCGTCACCATCCGCTGCGCGGAGGCGGACGCGAACTCGCTGCGGCTGTTCGCGGGCGCGGGCGTCGTCGTGGGCTCCACGCCGGAGGCGGAGCTGGCGGAGACCGAGGCGAAGTTCCGCACCATGCTCCAGGCCATGGGCCTGGGCGCCGGGGTGCAGCCGTGAGCGTCGTCCGCGAACACCTGGCGGGCTGCCCCACGTGGCCGGAGGACTTCGCCCAGCGCTACCGCGAGGCGGGGTACTGGCGCGGGGAGACCTTCGGTCAGCTGCTGCGCGACCGCGCCCGGGACTTCGGGACGCACGTGGCGCTGGTGGCGGGCACGCACCGCTGGACGTACACGGAGCTGGACGCGCGCGTGGACCGCATGGCCGCGGGCTTCCACGCGCTGGGGATCCGCGCTCGCGACCGCGTGGTGGTGCAGCTCCCCAACGTCGCGGAGTTCTACGAGGTCATCTTCGCCCTCTTCCGCATGGGCGCGCTGCCGGTGTTCGCGCTGCCCGCGCACCGCGCGTCGGAGATCGGCTACTTCTGCGCCTTCACCGAAGCCGTGGCCTATGTCATCCCGGACCGCTTCGGCGGCTTCGACTACCGCACGCTGGCGGAGCAGGTGCGCGCCGCGACGCCCACGCTGAAGCACGTGCTGGTGCTGGGGGACGCGGGTCCGTTCACCGCGCTGTCCTCCGTTCCCGCCGACCCCGTGACGCTGGAAGGGCCGTCCCCTTCGGACGTGGCGTTCTTCCAGTTGTCGGGCGGCAGCACGGGCGTGCCCAAGCTGATTCCGCGCACGCACGACGACTACCTCTACAGCCTGCGGGCCAGCGTGGACGTGTGCCGGTTCGACCGCGACACGGTCTACCTGTGCGCGCTGCCGGCGGCGCACAATTTCCCCATGAGCTCCCCCGGCGTTCTGGGCGCCTTCTACGCCGGTGGCACGGCGGTGATGGCGCTGCACCCGAGCCCCGACGTGGCCTTCCCGCT
This sequence comes from Corallococcus sp. bb12-1, assembly GCF_026626765.1. Classification (NCBI taxonomy): domain Bacteria; kingdom Pseudomonadati; phylum Myxococcota; class Myxococcia; order Myxococcales; family Myxococcaceae; genus Corallococcus; species Corallococcus sp. bb12-1. The sequence continues at coordinate 83,107 of NZ_JAPNJZ010000022.1, forward strand.
CATTGAGCGTGAGCGCGTCACCGTCACCGCGCTGGTGCCCCCGCTGGCGATGGTGTGGCTGGACTCCTCGCAGGCGAAGAAGCACGACCTGTCCAGCCTCCAGGTGATCCAGGTGGGCGGGGCCCGGCTGAGCGACGAGGCCGCTTCTCGCGTGCGCCCCACGCTGGGCTGCGCGCTCCAGCAGGTCTTCGGCATGGCCGAGGGTCTGGTGAACTACACGCGCCTGGATGACCCCGAGCAGCTCATCGTCACCACGCAGGGCCGCCCCATGTCGGACGCGGACGAGCTGCGCGTGGTGGATGACGACGACGTGGCGGTGGCTCCCGGCGAGACGGGACACCTGCTCACGCGCGGTCCGTACACCATCCGCGGCTACTACAACGCGGAGACGCACAACGCGCGCGCCTTCACGACGGACGGCTTCTACCGCACGGGCGACCTGGTCCGCCTGACGCCCGAGGGCTACCTCGTGGTGGAGGGACGCGCGAAGGATCAGATCAACCGGGGCGGCGACAAGGTCGCGGCCGAAGAGGTGGAGAACCACCTGCTCGCGCACCCGTCCGTGAGCGACGCGGCGGTGGTGGCCATCCCCGACAAGTTCCTGGGCGAGCGCACCTGCGCCGTCGTCATCCCGCGCGGCGAAGCGCCGACCGCGTCGGTGCTCAACGCCTTCCTGCGCCAGCGCGGGCTGGCCGCCTTCAAGATCCCGGACCGCATCGAGTTCGTCGCGGCCTTCCCCCAGACGGGGGTCGGCAAGGTCAGCAAGAAGGCGCTACGCGACAGCCTCCGACAGTCCCTCAACCCTTCTTCTGTTTGAACCTGGAGCCCTCCATGGCCCTGCCTGCCATTGCCCCCTACGCCATGCCCGGAGCGGCGGATCTGCCCCGGAACAAGATTTCCTGGACACCGGATCCCAAGCGCGCCGTCCTGCTCATCCACGACATGCAGCGCTACTTCGTGGACGCCTTCACGCAAGGGCAGTCCCCGGTGACGGAGCTGGTCGCCAACATCCAGCGCATTCGCGCGCACTGCACGGCGCTGGGCATCCCCGTCGTGTACTCCGCGCAGCCGCCGGATCAGACGCCCGAACAGCGCGGCCTCCAGTTGGACTTCTGGGGCAAGGGGCTCCGGGGTGGACCGGAGCAGAAGCAGAAGATCATCGACGCGCTGGCCCCCGCGGAGGGCGACATCCTCCTCACCAAGTGGCGCTACAGCGCGTTTCGCAACACCCGGCTGATGGAGGTCATGCGCGATCAGGGCCGCGACCAGCTCATCATCTGCGGCATCTACGCGCACATCGGCTGCCTCCAGACGGCCAGCGACGGCTCCATGAGCGAGGTGCGTCCCTTCCTCGTCGCGGACGCGGTGGCGGACTTCTCGCTGGAGAAGCACCGGCTGGCGCTCGACTACGCCTCGCAGCTGGTCGCGTTCGTCACCTCCACGCAGCAGCTCATGGACGCGATGCCGCTGGCCGCGCCGTCGGTGGACCGCGAGCAGCTGCGCTCGGACGTGGCGGAGCTGTTGATGGAGCCCGTGGCGGCGATTGGCGAGGATGAAAACCTGCTGGAGCGCGGCATGGATTCCATCCGCCTCATGAGCCTGGTGGAGCGCTGGCGGCAGCACGGCACGGAGGTGTCCTTCGTGGAGCTGGCCGAGAAGCCGACGCTCACCGACTGGTACGCGCTGCTCTCCTCGAAGCAGCCCGTCTCCGTCGCGCCCGGCGCTCGCGCCTCGTAATCCGTCGCACCCCTTCCCCCTCGGAGTTCCCCCCGTCATGCACCCATTCCAGGACGAGAACCGCCCGCTCTCAGCGGCCCAGCACGGCATCTGGGTGGGGCAACAGCTCGACCTCCAGAGCCCGGTGTACAACGCCGGGGAGTGCATCGAGTTCCGGGGCGCGGTGGATCCGGTGCGCTTCGAATCCGCCCTGCGCCGCGCGGTGGCGGAGTCGGACGCGCTGCACTCACGCTTCGTGACGGGTGACGGCGGGCCCGTGCAGCGCATGGACGCGGGCACGGAGTGGACGCTGCACCGCGTGGACCTGAGCGCGGAGACGGACCCCTGGGCCGCCGCGCAAGAGTGGATGTGGAAGGACCTGGGCCGCACGGTGGACCTGGCGACGGGGCCGCTGTTCTCCCAGGCCCTGCTCACCGTGGGGCCGGAGCGCTCTTTCTGGTTCCAGCGCATCCACCACATCGCGATGGACGGCTACGGCTTCTCGCTGCTCGCGCGGCGGGTGGCGGAGCTCTACTCGGCGGAGGCGAACGGCAAGCTGGCCCCCGTGGGCTTCAACCGGCTGGGCCCCGTGCTGGACGAGGACGTGGCGTACCGAGCCGGTCCCCAGCTCCAGAAGGACCGTGACTTCTGGGTGAACCGCTTCGAGGACGCACCCGTACCCGCGCTGCTGGCGGAGGCCGCGCCCATGTCATCGCGCTTCCTGCGGCGCTCGGAGCACCTGTCCCCGGAGCTGATGGCGGCGTTGCAGGCCGGCGCGAAGCAGGCGGGCGTGAGCTGGTCCGACCTGGTGTTGGCGGTGACGGCCATCTACCTGCATCAGCGGACGGGCGCACCGGAAGCGGTGTTGGGCCTGCCGGTGATGGGACGGCTGGGTTCGGCGGCGCTCAAGGTGCCGTGCATGGCCATGAACATCGTGCCGCTGCGCATCGCCGTGCGCCCCGACGCCGGGCTGTACGTGCTGGCCCGTGACGTGGCGGCGGAGATGAAGGCCGCGCGTCCTCACCTGCGCTACCGGTACGAGCAGCTGCGGCGCGACCTGCGCCTCGTCGGCGGGCAGCGCAAGCTGTTCGGTCCCGTCGTCAACATCATGCCTTTCGACTACGCCCTGGACTTCGCGGGCGTGCAGGCCACGGCACACAACATCTCCGCCGGCCCCGTGGAGGACCTGTCCTTCGGCTTCCATGCGCGTTCGGGCGGCAAGGAGCTGCGCGTCGATCTGGATGCGAACCCGTCCTGCTACACGGAGGAGTCCCTGGCCGTGCACCAGCGCGGCTTCCTCCAACTGCTGGAGTCCCTGCTCGCCGCGCCGGAGCAGCCCGTGCGTCGGGGCCTCGCGAGCTGGGGCGAGAGCGGGGTCGCCGGTCCGGACGCGTCGGTGCTCGACGGCGGGCCGGTGCCTGTCGTGCGCCCCGTGCTGGAGCTGCTGAAGGTCCAGGCCGAGGTCCGGCCGGACGCGATCGCGCTGGAGCATGGCCGCTGGCGGATGACGTACCGCGAGCTGGTGGTGGCGTCCCAGGCCCTGGCCCTGCGACTGTGGGAATCAGGCGTGACGCCGGACACGGCGGTGGCGGTGAAGGTGCCCCGGGGGACCGACGCCATCGTCGCCAGCCTGGGCATCCTGTTCGCGGGCGCGGGCTACCTGCCCATCGATCCCACCGGTCCGGCCACGCGCAACGCGGCCATCCTGGAGGATGCCCAGCCGTCCGTGATGCTGGTGTCCGAGCGCCCCAATCCCGACACGGATCCCACCGCGCCCGGCATCCTGGTGGTGCAGCGGCTGGAGCGGCGCGCGGAATACACACCGGCCGCGCCTGTCGCCGCTCCGGAAGCCCGCCTCGCCTACGTCATCTACACCTCCGGCTCCACCGGCCAGCCCAACGGTGTCCAGGTGGCCCGGGACGCCCTGGCCCACTTCGTCGCGGGCGCGACGCAGCGCTACGCGGTGGGGCCCGAGGACCGGGTGCTCCAGTTCGCCCCGCTCCACTTCGATGCGAGCGTCGAAGAGATCTTCGTCACGCTGTGCGCGGGCGGGCGGCTGGTGCTGCGCACCGATGAGATGCTCCAGTCGGTGCCCCGGCTGATGGACGCCTGCGCAGAGGCCGGCATCACGCTGCTCGACCTGCCCACGGCCTTCTGGCACGAGCTGGCCTACAGCCTGTCCACCGGCGCCGCCGTCCTGCCCGACTCCCTGCGCACGGTCATCATCGGCGGCGAGGCGGCCCTCCCGGAGCGCATCGCCCGCTGGCGCGACGTCGCAGGCGACCGCGTGCGCCTGCTCAACACCTACGGCCCCACCGAGGCCACCGTGGTGGCCACCGTCGCCACCCTCGCCGGTCCCGACGCGCTCGCCTCCGGTGATGAAGTGCCCATCGGCCGTCCGCTTCCGGGCGTCGTCGCGGCCGTCGTCACGCAGCAGGGCCGGCTGGCCGCTCCGGGCAAGGAGGGCGAGCTGTGCCTGATGGGTGGCGCGCTCGCCCGGGGCTACCTGGGTCGCCCGGAGTTGAACGCCGCGCGCTTTACCACCCTGGCGCTGCTCGAAGGCCAGCCGCGCGCCTACCGCACTGGCGACAAGGTGCGCGTGCGCGACGACGGACAGCTCGTCTTCGTGGGACGCGTGGACGACGAGTTCAAGATCAGCGGTCACCGCATCGACCCGGGCGAAGTCGAAACCGTGTTGCTCAAGTATCCGGGTGTCCGCGAGGCCGCCGTCGTGGGTCAGGTGTTGCCGGGAGGGTCGCGCCGGCTGTGCGCGCACCTGGTCGCCTCGCCTGAGCCCACGCCCGCGGAGCTGCGCAAGCACCTGCTGACGGCGCTGCCCGCGCCCATGGTGCCCGGCGCCTTCGCGTTCGCCGAGCGCCTGCCGCGCACCCGCAACGGGAAGATCGACCGCAACGCGCTGAAGAACGCGCTGCCTCCGGATGAGAGCGCCGCGCTGCTCTCCACCGCCACGCCGCTGGAGCGCACGGTGCTGGAGGTGTGGGAGCAGGTGCTGGGCCGCGCCGCGTCGTCGCTCCAGGACGACTTCTTCGAGCTGGGCGGCCAGTCCCTCCAGAGCATCCAGGTCGCCAACCGTCTGGGCATCGCCGTGGGCCGCGAGGTGCCGGTCGCCACCGTCTTCCGTCACCCCACCGTGTCGGGCCTCGCCCAAGCCCTGGAGCGCGGCAGCGCGGAGGGCTCCGAGCCCGGTGGCCTCACCGCCGCGATGCTCGCGGACGCCGAGCTGGGCCTGGACATCGTCCCCGCCACCACCGGCGAGGCCTGGGCGCGCGAGTCCACCCGCCTGGGCACCGGCTTCCGCCAGGTCCTCCTCACGGGCGCCACGGGCTTCGTCGGAGCGCACCTGCTCCACCAGTTGCTGGCGCAGCCGGATGTCCGCGTCATCTGCCCGGTGCGCGCGAAGGATGAGGCGCAGGCCCTGGAGCGGCTGCGCGCCGCGCTCGTCGGCCAGAAGCTCCCCACGGCGGGGCTGGAGGCGCGGGTGCTCGCGCTGCCGGCGGACCTCTCCCTGCCGCTGCTGGGCCTGGACGCCGCGCGCTTCCACGGGCTGGCCGCGGAGTGCGACGCCGTCATCCACAACGCCGCCGTGGTCAGCGTGGTGCGCGAGTACGGCAGCCTCCAGGGCGTCAACGTGCGCGGCACGCGAGAGCTGCTCAAGCTGGCCGCCGCCGTGCGCCCCAAGCCCTTCCACTACGTGTCCACGCTGGCGGTGGCGCCCCAGACGAACCTGGCGCCGGACGTGCCGGAGGCCTTCGTCCCCGCGCACCCCGGGCTGCGCGACGGCTACCAGCAGAGCAAGTGGATCGCGGAGCGACTGGTGCAGCAGGCCTCCGAGCGCGGCCTGCCCGCGACGGTGTACCGCCTGGGCCGCGTGGTGGGCGCTCCGGACACCGCGCTCGTCAACACGCAGGACCTGGTGTGGCGCATCGTGCTCGCGGGGCTCCCCGTGCGCGCCCTGCCCCTGTTGGACGTGGGCGAGGTGTGGACGCCGGTGGACTTCGTCGCCCGCGCCATCGTCCAGCTCGCGCGCCGCTCGCATCCGGGCGCCGTGTTCAACCTGACGCCGACCGCGGAGGTGCGCCTGTCCGAGCTGTTCGGCTGGGTGCGCGACTACGGCTATCCGCTGGACCTCTGTCATGTCCCCGAGTGGCGCGAGCGTGTCGCGCGCGGCTCCGGGGGCCACGACGCCACCCTGGCGTTCTTCGATTTGCGCAGCGGTGACTCCACGCCCGCCTTCGGCCTGGGTCCCATCCGCTGCGAGCAACTGCTGGCCGCCCTGGAGGGCACGGACGTCGTGTGCCCTCCCACCGACCGGAATCTCCTCTACCGCTACCTCGACTCCTGCGTCGCGCAGGGAATCCTGCCTCCGAAAGAAACGGCGCTCCCGTGACGAACTCTTCCTGGTCTCCCTCCTCCTGGCGCGCGAAGCCAGTCCGCTACATCCCCGACGACTACCCCGACCTTCCCGCCCTCGCGCGCGTGGAAGCCGAACTGGCGAAGCTGCCGCCCCTGGTCCCCGCGGAGGAGACGCGCCGGCTGCGCGACGCGCTGGGACAGGTCGCCGAAGGCAAGGCGTTCCTCCTCCAGGGCGGCGACTGCGCGGAGAGCTTCAAGGAGTTCGGCGTCCAGAACGTCCGGGACACCTTCCAGCTCCTGTTGCAGATGGCCGGCGTGCTCACGTTCGCGGGCGGCTGCCCGGTGGTGAAGGTGGGCCGCATCGCGGGCCAGTTCGCCAAGCCGCGCTCCAGCGCCACGGAGACGATCAACGGCGTCACCCTGCCCAGCTACCGCGGCGACATCATCAACGGCATGGACTTCAACTCGCGCGAGCGCACGCCGGATCCGCAGCGCCTCTTGCGCGCGTACCACCAGTCCGCGGAGACGCTGCAACTGGTGCGCGCCTTCGCTCGCGAGGGCTACACCGACCTGACCCGCCTCTTGGGACACCGCCCGGAAGCCGAGGGCGCCGTGCGCCCGGTGGACTTCTTCACCAGCCACGAAGCCCTGCTCCTCAACGTCGAACAGGCGATGACCCACTTCGATGAGGCGACGGGCGGCTGGTACGACACGTCCGCGCACATGCTCTGGATTGGCGAGCGCACCCGCCAGTTGGACGGCGGCCACGTGGAGTTCATGCGCGGCATCCAGAACCCCATCGGCCTCAAGTGCGGCCCTTCGATGGAGCCGGACGACCTGCTGCGCATCATCGACACGCTCAACCCCCAGGGCATCCCGGGCAAGCTCACGCTCATCGGGCGCTTCGGTTCGGATCAGGTCGCCACCGCCCTGCCCCGCTTGATGGCCGCCACAAGCCGCCATGGCGGCCCCGTGGTGTGGTCCATCGACCCGATGCACGGCAACACGCACAAGGCGAGCAACGGCTACAAGACGCGCTCGCTGGAGCGCATCCTCGCGGAGGTCATGGCCTTCCTCCAGGTCGCCGCCGCCGAGGGCGTCCACCCCGGAGGCCTGCACCTGGAGATGACCGGCCAGGACGTCACCGAGTGCCTGGGCGGCCCGCTGGATGTCTCCGAGGACGACCTCTCCAGCCGCTACCACACGCACTGCGATCCCCGCCTCAACGCGGATCAGGCCCTCCAGCTCGCCTTCCGCGTCGCGGACGGCCTCCACACCGTGCGCGCCCCCCAGGCCCACGCGGCCTGACGCGGCGCGCGGCCTTGACAGTCCCGAACCGAAGCGGCTAAACGTCGCGCCGTTGATAATGAGAACCATTTTCATAATTGCGAATGGGTGGCGGCGGTTCGGGGCGGGCGCGGCGCTATTGACGGGCCTGTGTCTGGGCGGTCCGGCGCACGCGGGCGCGATGCAGACAGGCGGAGCCGCGCAGGAGCCGGAGGCCACGCCCTCCGCTCCGGCGGCACCGGTCTCCGCTCCGGCGGCACCGGTCATCGAAGCGCCGAAGCTCATTCAAAAGACCGAGGCGACCTACCCCGCCGAGGCCCTGGCGGCGCGCCTGGAAGCGAACGTGCGCCTGCAACTGAAGGTGGACGTCCAGGGACAGGTCACCGAGGCCGAGGTGATGGAGCCCGTGGGTCACGGGTTCGACGAGGCCGCGCGCGCCGCGGCGCTCCAGTTCCGCTTCGAGCCCGGCAAGCGCGACGGCGTCGTGAAGCGCTTCCGCATCCTCTACACCTACGCCTTCCGGCTCCCGCAGGACGCTGTCCCCCCGGGCCCCGTGGCCGAAGCCGGCCCGCCCCCGGACGCGGCGCAGCCGCCCGAGGTGGCCTCCAGCACCGATGAGAACACCATCGACGTGACCGTCGTCGGCGAGTCCGCCGCCGAGCGCCACCGGCAGTCCGCCGAAGCGGTGCAGGTCATCGAGATGGAGCAGATCGGCTACGAGACCGCGGACCTGGGCAGGGCCCTGGCGCGCACCGAAGGCGTGGACGTGCGCCGGGCCGGGGGCCTGGGAAGCAACACGCGCGTCTCGCTGGCGGGCCTGTCGGACGATCAGGTGCGCTTCTTCGTCGACGGCATCCCGCTGGAGTTCGCGGGCTACGGGCCGGGGCTCGCCAATGTGCCGGTGAACCTGGTGCAGCAGATGGAGGTCTACCAGGGCGTCGTGCCCATCCGCTTCAGCGCGGACGTGCTGGGCGGCGCCGTGCAGCTCATCACCGACCAGGACGTCCACGGCTCGGGCGTGGCGGCCTCCTACGAGCTGGGCTCCTTCGACACGCACCGCCTCACCGCGAGCGGCCACCACCTGGAGGAGTCCACCGGCCTGCTGGTGCGCGCGCACGGCTTCTACGACAACGCCCGCAACGACTACCTGGTGGACGTGCAGGTCACGAACGACGCGGGCAAGCTGGCGCCCGCGCGACTGCCGCGCTTCCACGACGGATATCAGGCGGGCGGCGCGAGCCTGGAGGTGGGCTTCGTGGACCGCCCGTGGGCCCAGCGCCTGCTGGTGCGCGCCTTCATCAACGCGACCGACCAGGACATCCAGCACAACCCGTCCATGACGCAGGTGTTCGGCGACGTGACGGGCACGGCGGGCTCCGCGGGCACCACGTTGCGCTACGCGCGGAGCTTCGGCCAGGGCCTCACCGTGGACACCGTGGGCGGCTACACGTTCCGGCGCAGCCGCTTCCTGGACGTGAGCAAGTGCCGCTACGACTGGTACGGCCGCTGCTTCGTGACCCTGGAGACCGGGGGCGAGATGGACTCCGGGGCGGTGGAGCGCTACGTCAACCAGCACGCCGTCTTCGCGCGCTTCAACGCGAGCTGGCAGCAGGGCGGACCGCACACCCTGCGGCTCGCGGTGGCGCCCACGTTCGTCGTGCGCACGGGCGAGGACCGCCAGCTCCAGATCCTCCAGCAGGCGGATCCGCTCTCCGCGGATCGCGACGTGGGCTCGCTGGTGACGGGCCTGGAGTACCAATACGAGGCGCTGGAGGGCCGGCTGCAGAACGTCGCCTTCGCCAAGGACTACCTCCAGTCCACGGGCGCGCAGAAGCTGCTCGCGAGCAACGAGTTCCTGGACCTGACCCGGACCGCGCACGAAGTGGGCGTGGGGGACAGCTTCCGCCTGCGCTTGTCGCCCACCGTCACCGCGAAGGCGTCCTACGAATGGGCCACGCGCCTGCCCCGGCCGGACGAGCTCTTCGGCGACGGCCTGCTCATCGAGGACAACCTGGAGCTGGTCCCCGAAACCAGCCACAACTTCAACCTGGGACTGGGCGTCTCCCTGCTGCCCGGCCGCCACGGCTCCTTCCGCGCCAACGTCGGCGGCTTCGCGCGCCTTTCGGATCAGCTCATCACGCTCATCCCGCAGTTGGGCTTCTCCCTCTACCAGAACGTCTTCGCCGCGCGCTCGCTGGGCGTGGTCGGCGCCGCCGGCTGGACCTCCCCTGGACAGCTCCTGTCGCTGGACGGCAACGCCACCTGGCAGGACGTGCGCAACGTGTCCGGCGAAGGCAACTACGGCGCCTTCAAGGGGCAGCGCATTCCCAACCGCCCCTCCCTGATGGCCAACGGCAGCGCGCAGGTGAAGCTGACGGACCTGCTGCGCTCCCAGGACGAGCTGCTGCTCACCCTGCGCTCGCGCTACGTGCACCAGTTCTTCCTCGCCTGGGAGGGCGCGGGCGCCGTGGATACCAAGCTGACCATCGACACGCAGCTCACGCACTCGGTGGCGCTGACCTACGTGATGCGCGACACCCCCACGAAGCTGAGCTGGACGCTGGACCTGCAGAACCTCACCAACGCCCGGACCTTCGACTTCTACGGCGTCCAGCGACCCGGACGCAGCCTCGCCGCCAAGTTCACGCTGGAGCGCTGAGACGCGCCTCCCGCATCCGCACGCAGCACCCACACCCCATCGAAAGGGAAGTCCTTGAAGCCCTCACCCTTCTTCCGTACCTCGGGCCGCGTCCTCGCGGCGCTCGCCTTCAGCTTCGTCGCGGCCTGCAGTGACAACACGAATCCGGACGATGGCAACCCGGACGCGGGCACCGGCACGCCGGACAGCGGCACCCCCACGACGCCGCTGTACGCGTTCGTGGCGCAGGTGAGCGCCGACTCCGCGTCCACCAGCTACGTCATCCTCACGGACAAGGTGGACCACACCGAGCCCCTGTCGCTCGCGAACGCCACGGAGATCAACGGCCGCGCGCTGGGCTCCGGCATCGAGAAGGCGGGCGCCCTCTTCGTCTCCAGCAGCGGCTCCGCCGTCGTCACCCGCTACAACGTGACGGCCGACAACAAGCTGGAGAAGGCCGGCGAGGTGAGCTTCGCGGGCAAGGGCCTGACGACGATTGGCGAGTACCAGAACCAGTTCCAGTTCGCGTCGGACACGAAGGCCTACTACTTCGATGGCCGCACCGCGCAGGTCGTCGTCTGGAACCCGAAGGACATGTCGGTGACGAACACCATCCCCCTGCCGGGCATGACCATCGACGGGACGGTCCTGTCGTTCGCGTCCAACCCCATCCGCGTGGGCACCAAGGTGCTGATGCCGCTGGCCTGGCGTCCGGCCGCGGGCATCGGCATCACCAAGAAGGCCGGCATCGTCGTCCTGGACACGGCGACGGACACCGCGCAGATCGCCACCGACGACCGCTGCGGCTACGTGCGTGACGGCGTGGTCGGCTCGGATGGCCAGGTGTACCTGGCGACGGAGGCGTACGGCGCCGCGGTGAAGCGCACCGCGCAGGCGAACCCGGACGTGCCGGAGCCCTGCCTGCTGAAGTTCGATCCGCAGACGGCCACCTTCGATGCGGCCTTCTACAAGTCGCTGGGCGCGCTGACCAACGGCAGCGCCACGGGTTCGCTGCTCCAGGGCCCCACGGGCACGGGCTACCTGCGCGTGCTGGACGAGACGACCTACACGGTGGTGGAAGGCACGCACCCGCGCGTCATCGCGAGCGCCGTGGCGTGGAAGTGGTGGAAGCTGGACCTGAAGGCGGACATGACCGCGGCCGCGCTGGTGGACACCCTGCCGGCCAGCACGGGCAGCTCCTTCCTCTTCCATGCCGGTGACCGCACGCTCTTCACGGAGTTCACCAACAGCAGCAGCACGACGAACTTCCGCGAGCTGACCGACCAGAGCGGCAAGCTGGTCGCGACGCACAGCGGTCTGTCGTTCTCGTTCCTGCAGCTGCGCTAGTCACAGCCCCGTTGGAAACCAGGGCCCCTTCCAGCACCGGGAGGGGCCCTTCTTCATGTCCCCACCGGGACAGGCTCAGGCGTGAAACGCGTCCTGCCGCTCCTCGGGTGGCTGCGCCGGGAGCGTGAAGAAGAACGTGCTCCCCGCCCCCGGATGGCTCTCCACCCCCAACTGTCCGCCGTGGGCCTCGACGAGCCCCTTCACGATGGCGAGCCCCAGCCCCGCGCCTTCCTTGCGTTTCGCGTGGGCCTGCCAGAAGGGTTCGAAGAGGTGCGGGAGATCCTCCGGCGGAATCCCGGGCCCCGTGTCGCGCACCGAGAAGCGCACCTGACCGCCTTCGGCCCGGACGCGCAGGGTGATGCTTCCGCCTTCGGGCGTGAACTTGAGCGCGTTGCCCACGAGGTTGGAGAAGATCTGGAGCGCCCGCTCGCGATCCGCGAACACGGTGGGCAGGCCCTCCGGGACGACCGCCACCAGTTGGAGTGACTTCGCCTCCGCGAGCGCCCGGTGCAGCTCCACGGCCTCGCGGACCAGCGGCGCCACGTCCAGCAGTTCGCGCTCCACCGACAGGCCCCCTCCCTCCAGGCGGGCCACGTCCAACAGGTCCTGGATGAGCCGGTTCGCCCGCTGGAGCGACTTCTCCAGGGAGTCCAGGGGCCGCTGGAGGGCGCGGCTTTCGGGCAGCTCCTTCCTGAGCACTCCAGCGCTCAGCGCGATGACATTGAGGGGCGCGCGCAGGTCGTGGGCGACGATGCGCAGCACCTCGTCGCGGACGCGGGTCGCCTGTTGGGACTTCTCCAGCATGAAGCGCCACGCCTGCTCCATCTGCTTGCGCTCCGTGATGTCCTGGATCTGCGAGATGAAGTGCAGCGGCGCCCCATGGGCATCGCGGACCATCGAAGCCCGCATCTGGGTGGTCACGATGCGCCCGTCCCGGTGGAAGTAGCGCTTTTCAATCTGGTACGAGTCGATGTCGCCCTGGAGCAACCGGCGCACGTTCAGCAGATCCAACTCCAGGTCCTCCGGGACGGTGATGTCCTGGAACGTCCTCGCCAGCAGCTCCGCCTGCGAATAGCCGACGATGTGGCGCAGCGACGCGTTCACGTGGAGAAACCGGCCATCCAGGCCGACCAGCGCCAGGCCGATGGGAGCGTCCTCGAACGAGGTCCGGAAGCGCTCCTCGCTGTTGCGCAGCACCTCCTCCGCCTGCTTTCGCGCGGTGATGTCGCGCAGGATGACGGTGAGGATCCGGGTGCCTTCCACCTCCAGTTTGGAGATGCTGGCCTCCGCCGGGAACGTCTCTCCCTGCTTGCGCCTGCCGGAGATGGGCAGCCGCTCCCCCATGTGCCTGGAGGTCATGGAGCCCCGGGCGAAGTGCCGGACATGTCGCGCGTGGATCGCCTGGAGGCTCTCCGGCAGCAGCATCTCCAGCGGGCGCCCCACGATCTCGCTCGCGGCGTAGCCGAAGATGCGCTCGGCGCTCGCGTTGAACAGGACGATGCGCTGCGCTCCGTCGATGGAGATGATGGCGTCCGCCGCGTTGGAGACGATGCCAGCGAATCTCGCCTCCGACAGCCGCAGGGACTGCTCCGCCAACTGGTTCCTGGCATCCAACCGGGAGAGTGCCTTCGCGTTCCAGAAGGTCACCGCGACGAAGGCGGCCATCATCAGGCTCGCGAAGAGCATGACCCCGGAGATGGGCCCGAAGAGCGTCAGCCGTTCCCCCAGCAACCGCGCCACGCCCACGACCAGCGGCGCGAGGAGGGCCGCCGGGAGCAGCCGGCGCGCCAACAAGCCGCCCAGATCCTTCTTCAGGAGCATGCCCATCAGCCCCTGCTCAGGGTGGACGGAGAGGATGGCGAGCGACAACAGCATCAGCAGCAGCGCCGAGTGAAGCCCCATGGGAGTGGTGGACGACTCGAAGGTGACGGAGGCGGGCTCGGGGCCCACCTCCCGCAACAGGAAGCCCAGGATGACCCACGAGGCCATCACCAGGGTCACCAGGGCCAGCCACCGGGCGGGGTACCACCCCTGGCGCGTCCGCACGTGCAGGAGCAGGAGCGCCAGTCCCGTGAGACAGAGGCCCAGCGCGCTGCCCGGCCTGGACAGCCCGGAGGACACCGCGCTGCCTCCGTCCCCCAGCAGCAGCCGGTGGACGCCCGGAAAGCCCCCGAGCGCGGACCAGCCCAGGGCTCCGACCCCCAGCAACACGGTGACCGTCGCCAGCCCCCGCCCCGCCTTGCGTCGCCAGCCCTGGACCGTCTCCGGGTGAAGCCAACCCAGGGCGATGCCCGCCGACACGTAGCCCAGCGCCGTGCCCGGCAGCATCACGCCCGTGCCCGCGGAGAGGGCCAGGATGAGATTGGGAACGCCCAACCCCCAGCCCAGCAGCACGAGCAGGCCCACCCCCACCAGGAGCGCGCTCGCGGCGGGCACCAGCCTGCCCATCACCCACTGAAGTCGCTGGAGCGAATCCCTCCGCGAGCGTCCCTGCGCCTGGGCAGCCGACCGCTGTTCCCTCATGGCGGCGCGGCCCCCACGAGGGACCGCGAAGGCGGACGCGACACCGGACAGGAACGCGAGGGCTCGGTGTCCGCCTGGTCATGCGGGTCCAAGGTTTCATCGCGTCCGAAGCGCGAGCGGCGTACGCGCAGCGCGCGGAAGCCCGTTCTCCCCACTGTGTCGGTGGGACCAGGCAGGCGGCTGACGCGGACGGGGATTCGCATGGCGGGGCCCAGAGGGGAACCTGGAGTCCCTTCGGGGGTCTGGCAAGGGCGGCGCCCGCAAGGACGCCGCCCCGGTACAGCCCTTCAGCGAAGGATCAGGTGCACATCAGCCACGAGCACTTGTTCGACTGGCACTCGCGCCCGCTGGAGCAGATGGAGCCCTTCGCCCGCTTCTCCACGCACTTGCCGGAGTTGGTGCCCCAGCCGCAGAACTGGGTGGCGCCGCAGTGCGAATCGGTGGTGCACGAGCAGGTGCCGTTCAGGCCGCTGCAGCCGTCAATGGCGTTGCAGGAGCCGCTCTTGCACTCCTGGTTGAAGCGGCACGTCTCCGCGACGGCCTTGGTGGCGGGCGAGTAGGCCTTGCCGCAGATCTGCGGGTACGTCGCCTCGCGGGTGGCCTTGGGGACGTAGGCCGCGACACCGCCGGTGTCGATGTCGTTCGCCGCGTCCGCCATGCCGGAGCGGGCGCCGTTCGCGCGCTCCCACATCCGGATGTAGTTCTCAGACGAGCCTTCCAGACCGCTGGTGTTCACGCCGAGCTGCTTCAGGTCCTTCACCACGTCCGGCAGCAGGCCCACGTGGGCCAGGCCGTAGATGTCGAAGTCGGTGCCCAGGCGGGCCGGGCCGGAGACGCGCTGCTGCTCACGCTGCGCATCCGCCTCCGCGCGGAAGCCCGCCGAGCACGCGCCGAAGTCACCGAAGCGCGGTCGCGTCTGCTGGATGAAGCCGTTCAGGTCCGCGCCGAAGCCCATGTTGACCTTGAGGCCCTGGCGGCCGAACTCGTACGCCTGCGCGAGCGAGCGCGTGGAGCCCTGGCAGGAGTTCGCCACGGCCGTGCGGGTGTAGGCGCGCGTCTCGTCATGCGCGGTGCGCAGGCCGAACATGCCGCCCGTCTGGCGCACGTAGCGCACCACCCAGGACGGGGTGGTCTTCTCGTTGGCGGCGAGCGCCGGGTTCATGATCTCGCGGAAGTGGCCGTGGGAGATCATCAGCGGGTAGTACGTGTTCGCCTGGGACACGGCATACGTGTCCTGCACGCTCTTCTCGGACATGTGGGCGATGTCGATGATCATCCCCTTGGCGATCATCTCCTGGACCAGCGCCTTGCCGTCCGCGGTGAGGCCCTTGGTGTTGCGGCAGTTCGCGTCCACGTCGAAGCCCAGCGTGAAGCCGGAGCCGGTGAGGCCGCAGTCCGTGTCGATGTGGCAGTTCTCCAGGAACTGGGCGACCTGGAAGATGGCGTTGTGGGGCGCGGCGCCGCCAAAGCGGTTGTCCAACTGGTGCACGGGCTGCAGCGAGCGCACGCCCAGCGAATAGACGCGGTTCAACTCCGAGCGCCAGTCCTTGGTGCCGAACAGCTTGCTGGATTCGATGGAGAGCACCATCGCCAGCTTGCCGGAGGCGATGATCTGCCGAGCATGCGCGGGCGACAGGGCGATCTCCGCCCAGTCCGTGCGGGCATCGAAGTCGCGGGCCATCTGGAGCTGGATGTCCACGTCCATCATCTCGTCACAGGGCCGCTTGAGGTTCTGGTACGGCAGCGCCTTGCAGAGGAACTCGTTGCTGACGAGCGACACCATGACCAGGGACATGCCGCCCTGGCGGGCCTTGTTGAGCCACCCTTCCCACGCCTGCTGGTGCGCGATGGTGTCCCAGCGGGGCCACTGGGTGTTCACGTTCTTGCGGCCCAGGTGCAGGCCGGTGTCGCCCTCGGTGCCCTCCACCTGACCGATGACCTCCGAGGCCAGCGCGCCGCCGATGCCGAAGACGTCCGAAAGGATGGGCACGCCGCCCAGGTTCACGCTGCCCGCGTTGGGACAGAGGTTGAGCATGTCCCGCAGGTCCATGCGCACCCGAGCATGGTCGCTCTCCGGCTCACCACCGTCACAGCTCGCGAGCGTGCCGGTGTGGCCGCCATGGAACCAGCCGCCGCTGAAGGCCTCCTCGGCGAACATGTGGTGGTGCATCTCCGCGAAGCCGGCCACGGCCAGCGGCTGGGCGACCTCCGCGGGCGCTTCGGGGAGCGCGGCGGGAGCCTCTTCGGAGACCGGGCCACAGCCCAGCGCGAGCGCCGAGGCCGCAAGGAACGGGGAGAACAGACCGCGGGGACTGAATCGGGAACGACTGCGCATGCGGTGCACCTTTCTTGGGGGGGAAGGCACACCGGGCGTATCAGCAGTCGTTCCAGCTAATCAAATCTCGCAGCATATGCGCGTTAATACATCACGCGGTGGTGTTCCCCGAGGCGGCGCAATACCTGCTCACCTCGACAACGCTCGCGGAGGGAGCCTTTCGGCAGGGGCTTATTCGTCGAAACAGGGGCCGCTCTGACGCACCTCGACGATGGACCACTCCACGGCGGGACACTCGTTGGCGATGGCGAGCGCTTCGTCCCGGGTGTGGACGTCGATGAGGAAGAAGCCCCCGACGATCTCCTTCGATTCGGTGAAGGGGCCGTCGCTGAAGGAGCGCTTGCCCTCGCGCACCTGGATGCGGACGCCCTCCTCGTCGGAGCGGAGCGAGTCGCTGGCCAGCAGCAGTCCTCGCGTCTGGAGGTCCGCGCCATAGCGCCGCATGCGCTCCATCCGCTCGGCGGCGACACGGCGCTCCCCCTCCGTGCTCGGCCGGGCTCCTGACTGCTGGATCAAAACCATGAACGACATCGCGTGCTCCCTTCCGGCCGGAAACGGACCGGTCCACTGACGCTCGCCTGATACCCAATCGGCCAGGGAGAAACCTGGGTTTTTTCTGACTTCCGTTTCCATCCAGGCCCAGAGCATTTTAATAGTGGTTCACAGGACGCCCGTTCAAAACCCAGCTCTATGAACTTTCTTCAGATCATGGCTTTGCGCGCTGCATCAAAACCCGACGCGCGGGCCTTCGTCTTCCTGGATGACGGAGAGAGCGAAGGCGGGAGCCTCACGTACGCGGAGCTGCAGCGGCGCACGTTGGAGGTCGGCGGCATGCTCCAGGAGGCCGGCGCGCGGGGCGAGCGCGTGCTCCTGCTGTTTCCGCCAGGTTTGGACTACCTCGTGGCGTTCCTGGGATGTCTCCAGGCGGGGGCGGTCGCCGTCCCCGCCTACCCGCCGGATCCCGCCCGGCTGGCGCGCACCCTGCCCCGACTGGAGGCGTTGACCGCGGATGCGCAGGTCCGCTTCGTCCTGGCCCCCTCCTTCATCCGCGACATGGCCCAGGGGTTGTTCGAACAGTCCGGGGCGCTCGCGCGGGCCTCGTGGCTCGCCATCGAGGACGCGGCCCCCGGACACGCGGACGCTTGGAAGGCCCCGGACACGACGCCGGACACGGTGGCGTTCCTCCAATACACGTCCGGCTCCACCGGCTCGCCGCGCGGCGTGGTGCTCACCCACGGCAACCTGCTCCACAACTCCCGGGCCATCCAGCGGTGCTTCCAGCACGACGCGGACAGCGTGGGCGTCATCTGGCTGCCGCCGTACCACGACATGGGCCTCATCGGCGGCATCCTGCAGCCGCTCTTCGTGGGCTTCCCCGTCGTGCTGATGTCGCCCATGGACTTCCTGGCGCGCCCGCTGCGCTGGTTGCAGGCGGTGTCCCGCTATCGCGCGACCACCAGCGGCGGCCCCAACTTCGCCTACGAGCTGTGCGTCCGGAAGGCGAGCCCCGAACAGGTGGCGGCGCTGGACCTGGGCTCCTGGCGCCTCGCGTTCAACGGCGCGGAGCCCCTGCACCCCGCCACGCTGGAGCGCTTCCGCGACACCTTCGCGCCCGCGGGCTTCCGCCCCGAGGCGATGTATCCCTGCTACGGCCTGGCGGAAGGCACGCTCATCGCCTCCGGCAAGGCAGCCGCCCTGCCCCTGCTGCGCGCCTTCCGCAAGGACGCGCTGGCGGACAACGAGGCCGTGCCCGTCGCCGCCACGGAGCCGGGCGCGCTCCAACTGGTGGGCTGTGGCGTGCGCCTGCCGGATCAGGAGCTGCTCATCGTGGATCCCATGCGACGGCTGCCCCTGCCCGAAGGCAAGGTCGGGGAGGTGTGGCTGCACGGGCCCTCCATCGCCCAGGGCTACTGGAACCGTCCCGAGGAGACGGCGGAGAGCTTCCAGGCACGGCGCGCGGATGCGCCCACCGAAGGCCCCTACCTGCGAACTGGCGACCTGGGCTTCCTGCGCG
This sequence comes from Corallococcus sp. bb12-1, assembly GCF_026626765.1. Classification (NCBI taxonomy): domain Bacteria; kingdom Pseudomonadati; phylum Myxococcota; class Myxococcia; order Myxococcales; family Myxococcaceae; genus Corallococcus; species Corallococcus sp. bb12-1. The sequence goes on from NZ_JAPNJZ010000022.1 coordinate 101,341, forward strand.
AAGGCGAGCTGTTCGTCAGCGGGCGCCTCAAGGACCTGATCATCGTCCGGGGCCGCAACCACCATCCCCACGACCTGGAGCGGACCGCCGTCGCCAGCCATCCCGCGCTGCGGCCGGGATGCTCCGCGGCGTTCGGCGTGCAGACCCACGGCGCGGAGCGGCTGGTGCTGGTGCAGGAGGTGGACACGCGCAAGGCGTTCGACGCCACGGAGTGCGCGCGCGGCCTGCGCGAGGCCGTCGTGCGGGAGCATGGCGTCCAGTTGGACGAGGTGGTGTTCATCGAGCCCGGCAGCCTGCCCAAGACGTCCAGCGGCAAGGTGCAGCGCCGCGCCACCCGGGCGGCCTGGCTCGAGGGCCAGCTCCAGGTGGTGGCCCACGACACCTCCGGTGCGCACGACGAAGCGCCCTCCGCCGTCCCGGAGCTGCCGCCGCTCGACGCATTGCGCGCCCTGACGTCGGACGTGCGCGACGCGCGGATCGCGGACTGGCTCCTGGCGCGCGCCTCGCTGGCGCTGCGCGTGGCCCCGGGCAGCGTGGACCGCGAGGCTCCGCTGGTGCAGTCGGGCCTGGACTCGCTGGCGTCGGTGGAGCTGCGGGCCGACATCGAGTCGGCGCTGGGCCTGTCCATTCCGCTGCCCGAGCTGTTGGGGAGCATCACGCTCACGGAGCTGACGCGGCGCTGTCAGGGCGCGCTCGACTCCGGGCCGGGCCTGGCGCTGCGGCCCACCCCGGTGCCTCGCGAAGGGGCGCTGCCGCTGTCGTTTCCGCAGGAGGAGCTGTGGCTCGCCTCGCGGCTGGACCCCAGCGGCGGCGGGTACAACATCTCCTCGGCCCTGAGCCTGCGGGGGACGCTGCGGACGGCGTGGCTGGAGGCGGCCCTGCTGGAGATCATCCGCCGCCACGAAGCCCTGCGGACCTGCTTCCCTGAAGTGGATGGGCGTCCGGTGCAGCGCATCCTGCCCGCCGGGCCCCTGGAGATTCCCGTGGAGGACCTGCGCGCGCTTGACCCAGAGGCCCGCGAGGCCCGCCTCCAGGAGGTGGCGCTTTCGGAGGCGAGAGCCCCGTTCGCGCTCCAGCACGGCCCCCTGCTGCGGGCCCGGCTGCTCTGGCTGGAGGATGCGCGACACGTGCTGCTCTTCACCGTGCACCACATCGTCGCGGACGGCTGGTCCATGCGCCTGCTCATCCAGGAGCTCACGGCCCTGTATTCCGCCTTCCAGGCGGACGTGAAGCCCACCCTGCCCGTGCTGCCCTACCAGTACGCGGACTTCGCGGTGTGGCAGCGCCAGCGGCTGACCGGCGCGCATCTGGAGTCGTTGCTCGACTGGTGGCGCGCGGAGGTGGCGGGACTTCCCACCGGCCTGAAGCTGCCCACGGACCGTGAGCCCGGAGGCCCGCCGGATGCCCGCGGCGGCATGCTGAGCACGCGGTTGTCGCCAGAGCTGGCGGCGCGCCTGCGGGAGGGCTGCGCCCGGCAGGGCGTGACGCCGTTCATGTGGATGCTCGCGGTCTTCCAGACGCTGCTCGCGCGCACCACCGGGCAGGAGGACGTCCCGGTGGGCGTCGCCGACCTGGGCCGCGCCGCCCCGGGCTCCGAGCGCGTCATCGGCAACTTCGTCAACATGCTGGTGCTGCGCACGCCGCTGGGCGGCGATCCCCCGTTCAGCGAAGTGCTGCGCCACGTGAAGGAGCGCTCGCTGGGCGCCGCCGCCCACGCCGAGCTTCCCTACGAGCAGCTCGGCCGCGGCCGGCCTCCGCTGTTCCGCGCCGCGTTCGGCACCCAGAACCAGCCGCGCGAGCGCGTGTCGCTGCCCGGCCTGGAGGTGGAGCCGCTGCTGTTCGACTCCGGTGTGTCCCGGCTGGACCTCACGCTGTGGGCGTCGGAGACACCCGAAGGGCTGCGCTGTCACTGGACCTACGCCACCCGCCTGTTCGACGCGTCCAGCGTGGAGCGGCTGCACCGTCGCTTCGTGCGCCTGCTGGAGGACTCGCTGGCGCGCCCGGACACGCGGCTTACGGCGCTCGCCCTGGACTCCGACGACGACGCGACACCCCAGCTCCAGGGCGCCCTGGGCCGGCTGGGGACCCGGCGGCGCCGCGGCGCTGGCCCGGACGGCGGCACCCCTCCACCCGGCACGTCAGGAAACCCCACCTCATGAAGGATGCCCTGTCAGGACTGGGGGCGCGCTCACGCCGCCCCGTGAAGCTGTCGCGAACGGAGCTGGTGACGACGCGCCTTCCCGAAGGCGAGGACTGTCCGCTCATCATCGAGCCCCGCGTGGAGGGGCTGGAACTGGTGCAGTGGGCGGGGGACCACCGCGCGTATCTGGAGGAGGAGCTGGCCCGGGTGGGCGGCCTGATGCTGCGCGGCTTCCGCCTGGGCGGCGTGGACGGCTTCGCGGACTTCGTGCGGGCGACGTCCGGCGCGCCCCTGCCCTATACGGAGCGCTCCTCTCCGCGCGAGGTCGTCAAGGATCAGATCTACACGTCCACGTCGCACCCGTCGGACCAGGAGATCTTTCCGCACACGGAGCAGTCCTACAACCTGACGTTCCCGCAGAAGATCTACTTCCACTGCGTGACGGCGCCCACCGAAGCCGGCGCCACGCCCATCACCAGCACCCGCCGCATCCTGCGCGAGCTGCCGCGCGACGTGGTGGAGCGCTTCGTGGCGCGCGGCTACCGCTACGTGCGCAACTTCGGTGACGGCCTGGGCCTGTCGTGGCAGGAGGCCTTCCAGACGACGGAGCGCGCGGAGGTGGAGCAGTACTGCCGCGACAGCCAGATCGACTTCCAGTGGCTGGGCCAGGGCCGGCTGCGCACCAGCCAGCGGCGTCCGTGCGTGGCCCGCCATCCGACCACCGGGGAGCTGGCGTGGTTCAACCACGCCACGTTCTTCCACGTGAGCACCCTGCCCGCGCCCCTCGTCGCCCAGCTGCGCTCGCTCTACGCCGAGGAGGAGATGCCCAACAACACCTTCTACGGCGACGGGGCCCCCATCGAGCCGGAGGTGCTGGAGCTCTTGCGCGACGCCTACCTGCGCGCCCGCGTGGCGGTGCCGTGGCGGGTGGGTGACGTGCTGCTGCTGGACAACATGCTCATGGGACACGGCCGCCAACCCTTCAAGGGCGAGCGCAAGGTCGTGGTCGCCATGGCGGACCCCCGACGCTGGGCGGACGTGGTCTTCGACGGGCCGCTGCCCGCCTGACGCCCCGCGCACACGAGAGAACACATGACGCGCAAACCCGACATCACAGGCCCCGGCATCCCTTCGCGCCGCCGCGCGCCCATGAAGCTGTCCACCACGTCGCTGGTGAAGGTGGGCAGCCTCCCTGGCGCCGAGGGCTTCCCGCTCGTCGTGGAGCCCACGCTGGAGGACCTGGACCCGGTGGACTGGGCCGCGACCCATCGCGAGTGGATCGACGCGAAGCTGCAGGAGTCCGGCGCCCTGCTGTTCCGCGGCTTCCGCGTGCCGGATGCCTTCGCCTTCCGCGCCTTCGTGGGAGCGCTCAGCAGCGAGCTGCTGGACTACGTGGAGCGCGCGGCGCCTCGCACGCAGGTGGCGCCCAACGTCTACACCTCCACCGAGTTCGCCGCGGATCAATCCATTCCGCTGCACCACGAGATGTCCTACTCCCACAACTGGCCCTCCCGGCTGTGGTTCTTCTGCGACGTGCCCTCGCCGGTAGGAGGTGCCACACCGCTCGCGCCGGAGCGACTCGTCACGGCGCGCATCCCGGAGGACATCCGGCGGCGCTTCCTTGAGAAGAAGGTCATGTACGTCCGCAACTACGGCGAGGGCGTGGACCTGTCCTGGCAGGAGGCGTTCCAGACGCAGGATCGCGCGGAGGTGGAGCGCTACTGTCAGAGCTGCGGCATGACCTGCGAGTGGCGCGACGGCGACCGGCTGCGCACGCGCGCGGTGCGACAGGTGATGGCCACCCACCCGCGCACCGGCGAAGCGCTGTGGTTCAACCACGCGCCCATCTTCCATGAGACGAACCTGTCCCCTTCCGTGCGCGAAGCGCTGCGGGCCCAGTTCCGTCCGGACGAGATGCCGCGCAACGCCTTCTATGGCGACGGCAGCCCGCTGGAGCCCGAGCTCCTGGAGCGCATCCGCGGCGTCTACGCCGACGCCACCGTGCGCTTCCCCTGGCAGAAGGGCGACGTCCTCATGGTGGACAACTTCCTCGCGGTCCACGGACGCGACCCCTTCGAGGGCGAGCGCTCCATCCTGGTCGCCATGGCCGAGCTGTACGTGAGCCCGGGCCCGGCCTGAGCAGCATGCCGCCCCGTCCTCCCCTCCCCTTCTTCCTTCCGCACGCAGGAGCAACACGACGATGAGCATCGACGAGATCGAGGGCTATCCCCTCTCCGCCGAGCAGCGGCGCCTCTGGGCCACCGGCGGCCCGTCCGGCACGCAGCGGGTGCGCGCGGAGCTCCGCCTCACGGGCCCCCTGCGCTTGGACGCACTCGAGCGGGCCCTGGCCGAAACGGGCCAGCGCTATGAGGTCCTCCGCACGCACCTGTCGCGGCTGGCCGGCATGAGCACGCCGCTGCAGGCCGTGGCGGAGCTGTCCGTCGGACTCCACCGGGGTGTTCCTCCGCCGGAGCCCGTCACCCAGACTCCGGAGGAGGGCCCGCTGCGCTGCACGGTGCACTCGGAGGACGCCCAGCATCACCGGCTCTGGCTGGAGCTGCCGGCGCTGTGCATGGATCCGTTCGCGCTGCGCGACCTGACGACCGCGCTGGGCCGCGCCTACGCGGGCGAGCAGGGTCCGGACGAACCGCTCCAGTACATCGACTACGCGGACTGGCAGCGCGAATTCCTCGCGGGCGAGGACAAGGCCGAGGCCGCCGCGTACTGGCGCCAACTGGCGGAGTCCCTCCCCGCGCCCACGACCCTGCCCTACGAGCGCAAGGAAGGCGCCCGGGCGCCAACGTCCTTCCAGGTGCTGGAGGCGGAGGTGGCGGACACCGGGCCGCTGCGCGCGCTGGCGGGCCGCTTCAGCGTGGAGCTGGACACGCTCACGCACGCCGCGTTCCAGGCACTCCTGTGGCGGCTGACGGGGCGCGGGCCCGTGGTGTCCACGCTCCGGGTGGATGGCCGTGCGTACGAACAGCTTGAAGGCGCGCTGGGCACCTTCGCCCGTTCGCTGCCGGTGGTGACGACGATCCCTACCGACTACCGGCTGGTGGATCTGCTGGAGCGGCTGCGCCAGACGCACGCGGCCCACCGCAAGCACGCCATCGCCTTCGACGCGGACGCCTACCCCTCGCTGGTGCCGTCCGCCGCGCAGGCCCCGTGCGCGTTCCGCTTCGTCTCCTGGCCCGACGAGGAGCACGCGGGCACGCGCTTCCATCTGGAGCGATTGGAGGCACACGAGGACGTGGCGGGCCTGATGCTCGCCGTCACCGACGACGGCCATCGCCTCGCGCTGCGCCTGGAGTACGACGCGGGCCGCTTCGAGGAAGCGGACATGCGGCGCCTGCTCCAGACCTACCGCGTCTTGCTGGACGAGCTGGTCGCGCACCCCGAAGCCCGCCTGGGGACGCTGCGCCTGCTGGACGCGGAGGAAGAGCGCCGCGTGGTGCACACCTGGAACGCCACCGCGCTGAGCGTGGAAGGCGGCTGCGTCCACGAACACTTCGCCACCGTGGCGGCCTCCCAGCCGGACGCCATCGCCCTGGTCTGCGAGGGCGTGCGGTTGACGTTCCGCGAGGCCAACCGGCGCGCCAACCAGATTGCCGCGCACCTGCGCGCCATCGGTGTCGCGACGGGGGACGCCGTGGGCCTGTGCATGCCCCGGTCGGTGGACGCCATCGTCGCCCTGCTGGGCATCCTCAAGGCGGGCGCGGCCTACGTGCCGCTCGATCCGGAGCTGCCGGCGAAGCGGCTCGTCTTCATCTTGGAGAACACGCGCGCGTCCGTCGCCGTCACCACCGCGGAGCTGGAGGGGCGCCTGGAGGGCTTCACCGGCACCCGGGTGCGCCTGGACGCGGACGCCGCGGACCTCACCTCGCGAAGCGACGCGGATCCTTCGCTGCCCCTGGATCCGGAGCACGTGGCCTACGTGCTCTACACGTCCGGCTCCAGCGGCCAGCCCAAGGGCGTGATGGTGCGCCACCGGGGGCTCACCAACCTGGGCGCGGCGCTCGAACAGGCCATCTATCGCGGACGCGGCCCCCGGCTCGCGGTGGGCCTCAACGCGTCCCTGGCCTTCGACGCCTCCGTGAAGCAGCTCATCCAGGTGTGCCAGGGCCACACGCTCCACGTGCTCACCGACCGCATCCGGCTGGACGGCAAGGCGCTGGCGGCCTCGCTGCGCGAACACCCACTGGACGTGTTGGATCTCACGCCCACGCAGTTGCGGCTGCTGCTGGAGAACGAGGACGGCGTGAGCCTGGCCACGCTGCCGGTGCTGCTGCTGGGGGGCGAGGCCATCACTCCGGACCTCTGGAAGCGCCTCGCCCTGGAGGGGCGCGGTGCCTTCAACCTCTACGGCCCCACCGAGTGCACGGTGGACACCACGGCGGTGGCCGTCACGGCCCAGGCGCCCGAGCCCACCATCGGTGGAGCGCTGGCCAACGTGCGCGTGTATCTGCTGGACGCGGACGGGCGGCCCGTACCCGTGGGCGTCCCCGGTGAGTTGTTCATCGGCGGGGACGGCGTGGCGCGGGGCTACCACGGCCGGCCGGACCTGACCGCGGAGCGCTTCGTGCCCGACCCGTTCAGCGGCGTCCCCGGCGCGCGGATGTACCGCAGCGGGGACGTGATGCGCTTCAACGCGCAGGGGCAACTTGTCTTCATGGGCCGCGCCGACTTCCAGGTGAAGGTGCGCGGCTTCCGCATCGAGCTGGAGGAGATTGAACAGGCCCTGGGAAGCCACGCGTCGGTGAAGCACGCCGCCGTCGTCGCCCGAACCGATGCGCAGGGTGAGCAGCAGCTCGTGGCCTATGTGGTCCCCAAGCGCCGCCATGGCACCCGGCTGGACTCGCGCGCCCGGTACGCGCTGCCCAACGGCATGGCGGTCCTCCACCAGAACAAGAACGAGACGGACTACCTCTACCGCGAGCTGTTCCACGAGCGGCTGTACATCCGCCACGGCGTCCAGCTCCCGGCACGGGGCGTCATCCTGGATGTCGGGGCGAACATCGGCATGTTCTCGCTGTTCGCCAGCCTGAACGCGCCGGAGTGCCAGGTGTATGCCTTCGAGCCGCTCGCGCCCCTGTACGAGACGGCCGCCGCGAACTGCGAGCTGTACGGCCCCCGGGTGAAGGTGTTCCCGGTGGGGCTGTCCAACCACGAGCACTCCGCGACGTTCACCTACTACAGCCGCTACACGATGATGTCCGGACAGAGCGAGTACGCGAACGCCGGGGACGAGGTGAGCGTCATCAAGACGTTCCTTCGCAACCAGCGCACCGCGGGGGACTCGGCCGCGGACACGCTGCTGACCAACGCGGACGAGCTGCTGGAGGGCCGCTTCGCCGAGGAGCGCCACACGGCACGGCTGCGCCGCCTGTCCGATGTGATGCGCGAGGAGGGCATCCACCACGTCGACCTGTTGAAGGTGGACGTGCAGCGCGCGGAGCTGGACGTGCTGGAGGGCATCGACGCGGAGCACTGGCCGGGCATCCAGCAGGTGGTGATGGAGGTGCACGACGCCCGGGGCCACGCGAGCGAGGGCCGGGCCCAGCACATCACCGGGCTGCTGGAGTCGAAGGGCTTCCGCGTGCGGGTGGATCAGGATCCGCTCCTGGAAGGCACGGACCGTCACAACCTCTATGCCTGGCGCGAGGGCGGGCCGGTGGTGGCGGCCCCGGCCTCCGCCGCGCTGGACGCGAGGACGGTGGCGACCCCACTCACCGACGACGCGGTGCGCACGCACCTGCGGCAGGTGCTGCCGGAGTTCATGCTGCCGCGCCATGTGGTGTTCCTGGATGCGCTGCCGCTCACCCTCACCGGCAAGGTGGACCGCAAGGCCCTGCCCGCGCCGGAGGCGGTGGCGTCCAGCGCGCGCGCTGCGTACGTGGAGCCGCGCAACGAACTGGAGCGCCGCATCGCGGCCGTGTTCGCGGACGTGTTGAAGCTGGAGAAGGTGGGCATCCACGACGCCTTCTTCGACCTGGGTGGGCACTCGCTGCTGCTCGTGCAGGCGCACAACCGGCTGGGCAAGGTGCTGCAGACGCCCCTGTCCATGCTGGATCTCTTCCGCCATCCCACGGTGGCCTCGCTCGTCGCGTTCCTGGAGGTGGGCCAGACGCCCGCGCGCGAGACGACCGAGGACGTGGACGAAGCCGCCCGGCGCCGGGTGGAAGCCATGAAGCGTCAGAAGGACCGCAGCAAGGGCAGGGGTGACACATGAGCGGCACCGGTGGACAGGAAGGGCTGGAGGGCATCGCCGTCGTCGGCATGGCGGGCCGTTTTCCCGGCGCCGCGGACGTGGACGCGTTCTGGAAGAACCTCCGCGAGGGCGTGGAGTCCATCCGCTTCTATTCCGAGGCGGAGCTGCTGGACGCGGGCGTGTCCCCGGAGCTGCTGGCGGACCCCGCCTACGTGCGGGCCAACGCGGCCCTGGAGGGCGTGGAGCTGTTCGACGCCGGGTTCTTCGGGATGAACCCCGGCGTGGCGCAGATCACCGACCCGCAGCAGCGCGTGTTCCTGGAGGTGGCGTGGCACGCCCTGGAGCACGCGGGCTACGACTCGGAGCGGTTCTCTGGTGACATCGGCGTCTTCGGCGGACTCAGCATCAACACGTACCTGCTGGAGAACCTGGCCGGCAACCGGCAGCTCATCGAATCCCACGGCCTGCTCCAGGCGGCCATCGCCAACCGGGGCGATCACCTGGCCACGCTGACGGCCTACAAGCTCAACCTGCGCGGTCCCGCCTTCACCGTGCAGAGCACCTGTTCCACCGCCCTGTCCGCGGTGCACCTGGCGTGTCAGGCGCTGCTCTCGTACCAGACGGACATGGCCCTGGCGGGCGGCGTCGCGGTGCGCGTGCCGCAGACCATGGGCTACCTGTTCCAGGAAGGGGGCGTGGCCTCTCCGGACGGACACTGCCGCCCCTTCGATGCCCAGGCGAAGGGCACCGTCTTCGGCAGCGGCGCCGGCGCCGTCGTCCTCAAGCGTCTGGAGGACGCCATCGCCGCGGGCGACACCATCCACGCCGTCATCCGGGGCTCGGCGGCCAACAACGACGGCGCGTCGAAGATCGGCTACACGGCGCCCTCCCCCGAAGGCCAGCGCCGCGCCATCAGCATGGCCCTGGCGGTGGCGGGCGTGTCCCCGGAGACCGTGGGGTACGTGGAGTGTCACGGCACCGGCACCGTGCTGGGGGACCCGATAGAGGTGGAGGCCCTCACCCAGGCCTTCGGTGCGAAGACGCAGCGGCGGCAGTTCTGCGCGCTCGGGTCGGTGAAGAGCAACATCGGCCACCTGGACACGGCGGCGGGCATCGCGGGGCTCATCAAGACGGTGCTCTGCCTGAAGCACCAGCAGCTTCCGGCCACCCTGCACTTCGAGTCGCCCAACCCGGCCATCGACCTCCAGAAGAGCCCCTTCTATGTCAACGCGCGCCTGAGCGACTGGGCCCGGACGGCCACGCATCCCCGGCGCGCGGGCGTGAGCTCGTTCGGCATTGGCGGCACCAACGTGCACCTGGTGCTGGAGGAAGCGCCGCCCGTGCAGGCCGCGCGTGCGTCCGACGGCTGGCACACGCTGGTGCTGTCGGCGCGCACCGCGAGCGCGCTGGAGGCCCGGACGGAGGAGCTGCGGCGGCACCTGCAAGCGCACCCGGAGCTGGACCTGGCGGACGTGGCCTTCACGCTCCAGCAGGGGCGCAGGCCATTCGACGTGCGGCGCGCCCTCACCTGCCGCTCGCTGACGGACGCGGTGGAGACCCTGGAGCGCCTGCCCCCGGAGCGCACGTGGACGGGCAAGGTGGAGGGCCATGCCCGCTCCGTCGCGTTCCTCTTTCCCGGCGTGGGCAGTCAGCACCCGGGCATGGCGCGCGAGCTGGCCGAAGCGCTGCCCGTCTTCCGCGAGCACCTGGACACGTGCCTCTCCGCGCTGGACGCGGCGCTGGGCATGGACCTGCGTCCCCTGCTCTTCCCCCGTCCTGGCGCCGAAGCCGCGGCCGCGGAGGCCCTGTCCCATACGCACGTGGCCGAGCCCGCGCTCTTCGCGGTGGAGTACGCGCTGGCGGCGACGTGGAAGGCCTGGGGCGTCCAGCCGCGCGCGGTGCTGGGCGAGGGCATTGGCGAGTACACCGCCGCGTGTGTCGCGGGAGTGGTGTCCTTCGCGGACGCCGTCACCCTGGTGGCGCTGCGCAGTCGGTTGGTGAAGCGCCTGCCCGAGGGCGCCATGACGCTGGTCATGCTTCCCGAGCAGGAGCTTGCGGCGCTGCTGCCCCTGCACGGCCTGTCCCTGGCCTGGGTGGGGCGGCCCTCGGTGGGCACGGTGTCCGGCCCGAAGGCCGGCATCGAGGCGCTGGAGGCGGGGCTGCGGCAGCGGGGCGTCGCCTTCCGGCGTCTGCTGGGAGACCGGGCGCTCCAGTCACCGGACGTGGATGGCATCAGCGCGGAGCTGGGCACCGCCGTGCGACGCGTCTCCTTCCAGCCCCCCACCGTCCCCTTCTTCTCCGGCGTCCACGCCGGCTGGGTCACGGGGACGGAGGTGGCGGACGCGTCGTGGTGGGCGTCGCAGTTGCGGCGCACGCTGCGACTGTCGCCGGGAATCGAAGCGCTGTTCCAGGAGCCGGACCGGTTGCTCCTGGAGGTCGGCCCGGGGCGGACCTGGCTCAACATCGCCCGGCTGCACCCCGCGAAGTCCCCCCGGCAGACGGTGCTGGGCTCGCTCGCGCAGGACGTGAAGGAGGCCTCGGAGCCCAAGGCGATGCTGGCCGCGCTCGCGCGTCTGTGGGTGTCCGGCGCGCCTTTGGACTGGGAGGGCGTGCATGCCGGGGCGTCGCGACGTCGCGTCCCGCTGCCGCAGTACCCCTTCGAGCGGCAGCGGCTGTGGCTGGACCCGACGCCGCGCACCCCCGCGCGCACCGTGACGGAGGAGCCGCTGCCCCCGCGCCGGGTGGATCCCGCCGACTGGTTCTTCGTCCCCTCGTGGAAGCGGACCGCGCCGCCGGTGCCGGCCTCGCGCGAGCCAGAGCGCGTTCTGCTCTTCGTGGACGCCTTCGGCCTGGGGGAGCTGCTGGCCTCCCGCCTGGAGCAGCGCGGCCACACCGTGCTGCGCGTGGAGCGGGGCATCTCCGGAGCCTCCGGGGCCTCCGCGCCGGCCGCTGGCCGCTACACGCTGGATCCCCGCTCGCCCGGTGACTACCGGCGGTTGTTGCAGGAGCTCAAGGATCAGGGCCGTTCGCCCGCGCGCATCGTGCACCTGTGGAGCGTGGATCCGCAGCGATCCTCGGGCTCGCGCCTGGACGTGCTGCCCCGCGTGGAGGAGGCGGGCTTCCGCAGCTTGATGTACCTGGCCCAGGCGGTGGGCGCCGTGTACGCCACCACGCCCGTTGAGCTGCAGGTGCTCGCAAGCCAGCTCTTCTCCGTGTCGGGTGAGGAGACGATCTGTCCTGAGAAGGCCACCCTGCTGGGGCCCTGTCTCGTCATCGGACAGGAGTACCCGAACGTGCGGTGCCGGCTCATCGACGTGCCCCTGCCCACCCCCGGCAGCACCGGGGAGGCGGGGCTCGTCGGGCACCTGCTCGCGGAGGTGGAGTCGCACGCGGTGGACGCCGTCACCGCGTGGCGTGGGCGACACCGCTGGGTGCGCACGCACGAGTCCGTGCGCCTGGAGGCACCGGAGGGCCGCGTGCCCCGGCTGCGTCCGGGGGGCGTGTACCTGATCACCGGCGGCCTGGGCGGCATCGGCCTGGTGCTCGCACAGGACGTGGCGAGGATGGCGGGGGGCGGCCGGCTGGTGCTGCTGGGCCGTCAGCCACTGCCGGACCGCGCGACCTGGAGCGCCCTGCTGGAGTCGCAACCGCAGTCACCCCACGCGAGCATCATCCGCGCCATCCGCGACCTGGAGCGCGGCGGCTCCGAGGTGATGACCGTCGCCGCGGACGTGACGGACCGGGCGCGCATGGCCGAGGTCCTGGCCGACGTGCGCGCGCGCTTCGGCGCCGTGCACGGCCTCATCCACGCGGCGGGCGTGCCGGCGGGCGGCGCGCTCCAGCTCAAGACGGATGAGATTGCACAGCGCGTGTTCGCCCCCAAGGTGCGGGGCACGCTCGTGCTGGACGCGCTGCTGGAGGGCCAGCCGCTCGACTTCGTCATCCACTGCGCGTCCCGCACCTCCGTGCTGGGCGGCTTCGGACAGGCGGACTACGTCGCGGCCAATGCCTTCCTGGACGCCTGGGCGCACCACAAGTCCCTCACGTCCTCCACCTTCACCGTCGCCGTGGACTGGTGTTCGTGGCGCGACGTCGGGATGCTCGCCAACGCCGCCGGAGCGAAGGCCGCATTGCCGATCCGAGCCCCCGCACCGGCCGTCAGCGGCGCGCCCGTGGAGCTGGGACACCCCCTGCTTTCGCGGCGGATGCCCTCCGCCCCCGGCACGGAGGTGTACGAGACGGTGCTCCGCGTGGACACGCACTGGGTGCTCGACGATCACCGCATCCTGGGCAACCCGGTCATCGCGGGTACGACGTACCTGGAGATGGTGCGCGCCGCGTTCGCGCAGCGCTCGGAGCGCCAGGACCTGGAGATCTCCGACGTCTACTTCCTCACCCCGCTGTCGGTGCGCGTAGGCGACCAGCGCGTGGCGCGACTGGAGCTGACCGACGAGGGCGCGGAGGGCTTCAGCTTCCACGTCAGCAGCCGGAGCGCGGAGGGCGCGGACCTCATCCGTCACGTCATGGGACGGGCGCGGGTGATGGCCTCCACCCCGGCGCCCCAGCACGACCTGGCGGCGCTCACGGCGGGCTGCCCCACGGTGAAGGTCTTCACCGACGACGACTCGCACGACGAGGACCACGGCCCCCGGTGGCAGTGCGTGCGGCAGGTGCGCTGGGGCGAACAGCAGGTGCTGGCCACCCTGGAGCTTCCGGCCGAGTTCGCCTCCGACCTGGACGTGATGAAGCTGCACCCGTCGCTGCTGGACAAGTCCATTGGCACCGGGCGCGACTTCATCCTGGGCGCGGTGCCGTACATGCCGTACTCGTACCAGCGCCTCGTCTTCCGGCACCCCTTCACGCGCCGCATCCACGTGCACACGCGCTCGCACGGCGAGGGCTCCAACCGCAGCGAGACCCCGGCCTTCGATCTGCGGATCATGGACGACACGGGCCGGGAGCTGGTGGAGATCACCCGCTTCGCGCTCAAGCGCGTCAACGACGTGGGCGCCATGTACAAGAACCTGGCGAGCCGCGACGCCGCGCCCGCCGCCGCGGTCGTGAGGGCACCGGCCGCCTCACCCGCCTCCGCCCCCGCGGAGAATGTCTTCCAGCAGATCCTCCGCCAGGAGGCCATCTCCCCGGAGGAGGGCGTGGACCTGCTGCGGCGCGTGCTCGCGAGCGCGGACCTGCCGCAGGTGGTGGTGTCCACCCGCGACCTGAACGCCCTGCTGGCGCGCGGCCTCATCCACACGTCGCCCTCCAAGGCCGCCGAGGAGCAGGTGGAGGCGGAGGCCAGCACCGACGCGTCCTCCCAGGCCATCCGGCGGCCCCGGCCAGAGCTGCCCGTCCCCTTCCAGGCTCCCGAAACGAAGTTGCAGGAGCAGCTGGGTGACATCATGCGGGAGATCCTCGCGGTGGACCGGGTGGGCCTGCGCGACAACTTCTTCGACCTGGGCGGCGATTCAGTGATGGCCATCCAGATCGTCTCCCGCATCAAGAAGCGCCTGGGGCGGGAGATCGCGGTGGTACAGCTCTTCGAGGCCCCCACGCTGGGCGCCCTGGCCACGCTGCTGGGTGGCGCGGCGGGCGGCCTGGAGGACGCGGCCTCTCCGCAGGCGGACGCCACGCCCCCCGGCGAGGACAGCGCGAGCCGAGGTGCGCGCCGTCGCGCCAAGGCCATTGCCCGGCGCGGTCCCGAGGGCGAGTAGCCCAAGGCCCCGCCGGCCTCGACACCCTTCTTTTTTCTTCTTCCGATTCCGACGACACGAACCCCCCGCGGTGACATCCATGAAGGTCGAAAGCCCTCTTTCCGAGAACGTCGCGCAGCACCTGCGCACGCGGCTCGAACAGTCCGCCCGCCGTCCCCTCTCCCCCCAGGAGCAGGCCGTGCTGGACACCGAAGGCCCCAAGGCCTTCATCCTCAAGCAGCTCTTGTCGAAGAAGTTCCGCAAGTGGTCCGTGGACGCGGACACGCAGCAGAACATCACGCGCACGGTGGACACCGCGCTGAAGGAGCAGAAGCCCATCGAGCTCGTGCACCCCATGGGCGGCTACAAGATCTGGCGGCTGCCGTCCTCGCCCGAGGTGGACTGGGCGGAGTTCTTCGGCATCTCCCACATCCTCCAGTACCTCAGTGGGATCGCCGCGGGGTACGCGCCCGGCGTGCACATGCAGTTCTTCATGTACACGTTCCTTCCCCAGCGCCACGACAACATCAGCGAGGGGGACATCGAGCGCTACGTGAGCTCCTTCCAGGCGCTGCTGGACGCGTTCAGCGAACACCTGCCGTCCAACGTGAAGCTCTCCATCGTCCGGGACGCGGCCTTCTACAGCCGTGAGGAGTACTTCGGGCTGCTGGACGAGCGGTACGAGATGATGGCCATGGGGTTCAACGACTTCCCGCAGAAGCAGCGGGACACGTTCCTCACCTGGGCGCGCCAGAACATCCAGTGGAAGGGCGTGGAGGACTGGACCCAACTGACGCACGAGCAGAAGGAGGAGAAGATCCTCCGGGGCGCCGTCTACGAGGTGGTCGGCATCTACACGGTGGAGAAGACCGCCGAGTTCATCATGGGCGGCCAGCGCATCGTCGTCTTCGTGTCGCCGGGCACCAACACCATCGGCATTGGCAGCACGAAGTCCTCGCGCGCCAAGTTCTGGATTGGCACCGGCGTCCTGGAGGACCGCGAAGGCGCGCTCTACGACGTGGTGCTCACGCCCAGCCAGTGGGAGCGCACCGCGGACCTGTCCCGCACCGTGCTGGAGGTGAGCCTGCTGCCGCTGCGCAACCTGGGCAGCATCCAGGTGGTGCACCAGCGGCTGGACTTCTCCCAGCCCGGTGAGACCTCCCCCGCCGCCACCGGCTAGTCGCGCGCCTCCCCGCCGCTCCCCTTCCTTCCAGATGTCCGCAGCACGAGAGAACCGCCATGAGCCGCACCGGAACTGAAATCGCCATCATCGGCATCGCCGGGCACTACCCGAAGTCCGAACGGGTCCAGGACTTCTGGCGGCAGGTGCGGGAAGGCACGGAGCTGGTGTCGTTCTTCACGCCGGAGGAGCTGGTCCAGCGCGGCGTGCCGGCGGAGCAGGTGGCCCGCCCCGAGTACGTCCGGGCCGCGGCGTACCTGGAGGAGATGGAGCAGTTCGACGCCGCGTTCTTCGGCATCACGCCCCGGGAAGCGGCGCTGCTGGATCCGCAGCACCGTCACTTCCTGGAGTGCGCCTGGGAGGCGCTGGAGGACGCCGGGTACAACCCGCAGCAGGTGCCGGGCCGCGTGGGCGTCTACGCGGGTGCGGCCATGGACACGTACCTGCTCTACAACCTGATGCGCAATCCGGTGGCGCTGGCCACGGATCCGCTCCAGCTCCAGTTGGCCAACGACAAGGACTACCTGACGACGCGGGTGTCCTACAAACTGAACCTCCGCGGGCCCAGCCACCTGGTGCAGTCCGCGTGCTCCTCGTCGCTCGTCGCCACGCACGTCGCCTGTCAGGCCCTGCTCAACGAGGAGTGCGACGTCGCCCTCGTCGGCGGGGCCTCCGTGCTTGTGCACACGCGCAATGGCTACCTGCACTCCGCCGGAGGCGTGGCCTCCGTGGACGGGCACTGTCGCAGCTTCGACGCGGACGCCACGGGCACCCTCTTCGGCAGCGGCGTGGGCTGCGTGGTGCTCAAGCCGTTGGACCGGGCGATGGCGGACGGCGACACCGTCCACGCCATCATCCTGGGCACCGCCATCAACAACGACGGCAGCAACAAGGTCGGCTTCACCGCCCCCAGCATGGACGGCGTGTCGGAGGTGGTGCTGGAGGCGCTCGGCAACGCGGGCGTGGAGCCGGACAGCATCGGCTACGTGGAGGCCCACGGCACCGCGACGCGGCTGGGCGACCCCATTGAATTGCAGGGCCTGACGCGGGCGTGGCGCAGGTCCACCAAGCGCAAGCAGTTCTGCGCCATCGGTTCGGTGAAGTCCAACGTGGGCCACCTGGACGCCGCGTCCGGCGTGACGGGCCTCATCAAGGTCGCGCTCGCGCTGCGCGACCGGGTCATCCCCCCCAGCCTGCACTTCCGGCGCCCCAACCCGGCGCTGGAGCTGCCGGAGAGCCCCTTCTTCGTCAACGACCGCCCCCTGCCCTGGGACGCACCGCCGGGCGGCGCCCCCCGGCGCGCGGCCGTGTCCTCGCTGGGCATTGGCGGCACGAACGCGCACGTCATCCTGGAGGAGCCGCCCCGCGCGGAAGCCTCCGCCCCCGCGGAGCCCTACCAGCTCCTGGTGCTCAGCGCGCGCACGGCCGGAGCGCTGCAGCGGGCCACCGACAACCTTGCGGATCATCTGGCCGAACAGCCGGACGCGCCGCTCGCGGACGCGGCGTACACGCTCCAGGCCGGACGCCAGCACTTCACGCACCGCCGCTTCGCCGTGGTGCGCGACGCGCAGGACGCGCTCGCGGCGCTCTCCACCCCGGAGCGGCTGCCCACGCGCCAGCAGGCCGCCCAGCGCCCCCCGGTGGCGTTCCTGTTCTCCGGCCAGGGCTCGCAGTACGCCGGCATGGCCGCGGGCCTCCACCGCCGCGAGCCGGTGTTCCGCGAGCACTTCGACGCGTGCGCGGAGCGGGTGCGCGCCCTGCGCGGCGTGGACCTGCGCACCCTGGTGCTGAGCGGCGCGGGCGAGGAAGCGGACGCGCGGCTGAAGGCGACGGAGTGGGCCCAGCCCGCCCTCTTCGCGGTGGAGTACGCGCTGGCGCGGCTCTTGATGCACTGGGGCCTGCGTCCCTCCGCATTGCTGGGACACAGCATCGGTGAGTACGTCGCCGCGTGTCTGGCGGGCGTCTTCTCCCTGACGGACGCGGTGACGCTGGTGTGCGAGCGCGGCCGGTTGATGGCGGGCCTGCCTCCGGGCGCGATGAGCGCGGTGCCCCTCGCGGAGGAGGCGGTGCTGCCCCTGCTGGGGCGGGAGCTGTCGCTCGCGGCGGTGAACGCCCCCGGCCGCTGTGTCGTCGCAGGTCCCCTGGCGGCGGTGGAGTCACTCGAACGGCTGCTGGACGCGCGCGGCCTCAAGGCGCGGCGGCTGCACACGTCGCATGCCTTCCACTCCTCCATGATGGACCCCATCCTGGAGCCCTTCACCCGCGCGGTGCGCGCGGTGGAGCGCAAGGCGCCGCAGGTGGAGCTGTACTCCAACCTCACGGGCCAGCCCCTGACGGCGGCGGAGGCCACGGATCCCGACTACTGGGCCCGACACCTGCGCGGCGCCGTCCGCTTCTCCCAGGGCATCACGGCCCTGCTGCGCAAGCCGGACCTGCTCGCGCTGGAGGTGGGCCCCGGCAACGCGCTGACGACCTTCGCGCTCCAGCACCCGGAGCGCGCGACGGGCGTCGTCGTGTCCCCCACGCTGCCCCACGCGTTGGAGCGCGAGCGCGACATGCCCGTCCTCCTGGAGGCCGTGGGCAAGGCGTGGCAGGCGGGCGTGGACGTGGACTGGAAGGCCTTCAACAGCCGCGCGGCGCGCCGCCGCGTGTCGCTGCCCACCTACCCCTTCGAGCGGCAGCGCCACTGGCTGGAGCCCACCCTGGGGCCGGGAGCGCCGCCGCCGGGCGCTGTCCAGGCAGCGCCCTCCGCGCACGAACCCGCGGACACCGTGGACAGCAGCGCGGTCGTCGCGGCCGTCCCGGGCAACCGGCCGGAGATGAGCGTCTCCCACGCGCCGCCGCGCGACGCCCTGGAGACGGAGCTGTGTGAGGTGTGGAGCGGGCTGCTCGGCATCCACCCCATCGGCATCCACGACAGCTTCTTCGAGCTGGGTGGCGACTCCGTCATCGGGCTGCAACTGCTCGGGGCCCTGCGCGACCGGTGCCGCGTGGAGCTGGCGGTGCGCGAGCTGTTCGAGTCGCCCACGGTGGCGCGGCTCGCGGAGCGCGTGCGCGAGCGCCAGCGCCCCCGGTCGGAGGCCCCGGCCGTGCTGGCGCTCCCGCCGCTGGTGGCGAGCGGGCGCGAAGGCCCGCTGCCGCTGTCCTCCTCTCAGCAGCGCCTGTGGTTCCTGGAGCAGCTCGAACCCGACACCGCCACCTACAACCTGCCCGCGGTCCTCCAGATGGAGGGCGCGCTGGACGTGGAGGCGCTGCGCCGCAGCCTGGACGCGCTCGTGCAGCGACACGAAGCGCTGCGCACCACCTTCGCGTCCGAGGACGACCAGGGCGTGCAGCGCATCCACCCGCCCGCGCCGGTGCCGCTCGAATGGGTGGAGCTGCGCGCGCTCCCGCCAGAGACCCGCGACGCCGAGGCGCGGCGGCGGGCCCTGGAGGAGCTGTCCCGTCCGTTCGACCTCACCCAGGGTCCCCTCCTGCGCGCCACGCTGCTGCGCCTGGATGACGCGCGGCACGTGCTCGCGCTGGTGATGCACCACATCGTCTCCGACGGCTGGTCCATGGGCGTGCTGGTGCGGGAGCTGGCCGCGCTCTACCTGTCCTTCCGGGCCGGACAGCCTCCAGCGCTCCCCCCGCTGCCGGTGCAGTACGCCGACTACGCGCTCTGGCAGCACCGCTTCCTCACCCAGGGCGACGGCCTGCCCACGCAGCTTGCGTGGTGGCGCGAGACGCTGGCCGGCGCGCCCGCGACGCTGGAGCTGCCCACCGACTTCCCGCGTCCCCCGGTGCGCTCATTCCGGGGCGCCGTCGTTCCCCTCCACCTGCCGCGCGAACTGGCGGACGCGATCAAGGAGCGGGCCCGCCAGCAGGAAGCCACGCCCTTCATGGTGCTGCTGGCCGCCTGGTACACGCTGCTCCACCGCTACAGCGGGCAGGGCGACATCCTCGTCGGCTCGCCCATGGCCGGCCGCCGCTTCTCGGAGCTCGAAGGCCTCATCGGCTTCTTCGTCAACACGCTGGTGCTGCGCGCCCGCCCCGGACAGGCCGCGTCCTTCCGCGCCCTGGTGGACCAGGTGCGGGAGATGACGCTGGGCGCCTACGCGCACCAGGACGTGCCCTTCGAGAAGCTGGTGGAGGAGCTCCAGCCCGCGCGAGACCTGGGCCTCCCGCCGCTCTTCCAGGTGTTCTTCGCCCTCCAGAACGCGCCGCAGGGCGTGCTGGAGGTGCCGGGCATGAAGTTGCAGCCCCTGGACCTGGATCCGGGCACGTCGAAGTTCGACCTGGAGGTGTCCCTCTTCCCCACGCGTGACGGCTTCCACGGCACCCTCACGTACAACACCGACCTGTACGCGCCGGCCACCGCCGAGCGCCTCGCGGGACACCTGCGCGTGCTGCTGGAGGGCGCGCTCGCGTCGCCCGACGCGCCGCTGGCCACCCTGCCCCTGATGCCCGTGGCCGAGCGGCTCCAGGTGATGGAGGGCTTCAACGCGACCGACGCGGACTACCCCGCGGACACCTGCCTGCACACCCTGGTGGAGCGGCAGGCCGCGCTGCGTCCGGACTCGGTGGCCGTGGAGTCCGGCGAACACCGCCTCACGTACGCGCAACTGGACGCGCTCGCCAACCGGCTCGCGCACCGCCTGCGCTCGCTGGGCGTGGGCCCCGACGTGGCCGTGGCGCTGTGCCTGGAGCGCTCGCCGGAGCTGGTGGTGTCGCTGCTGGCCATCCTCAAGGCCGGCGGCGCCTATGTGCCGCTGGACGCGTCCTATCCCGCCCAGCGCCTGACGCACATGCTGGAGGACTCCGGCGCGCGGGTGCTGGTGACCACGCGGGAGCTGGGCGGAAGGCTGCCGGAGCTGGAGTCCGCGCGGCGCGTCTACGTGGAGGAGGACGGCTGGAAGGCCCTGCCGTCCACGCCGCCCTCCACCGGGGTGTCGGCGCGAAACCTGGCCTACGTCGTCTTCACCTCCGGGAGCACCGGCCGTCCCAAGGGCGTCGCGGTGGACCACCGGAGCCTCCAGCGGCTTTTGCACGCGCCCCGCTACGCGCACCTGGGGCCCGAAGAGTCCTTCCTGCTCATCGCGCCGGTGTCCTTCGACGCCTCCGTCCTGGAGCTGTGGGGGCCGCTCGCCTTTGGCGGCCGGCTGGTGCTCTTCCCGCCCCAGTCCCCCAGCGACCTGGAGCTGCTGGGCCACGTCCTGGAGCACCACCGCGTCACCACGCTGCACCTCACCTCCGGCCTGTTCACCCAGGTGGTGGACCTGAAGCCGGAGATCCTGCGCGGCGTCCGGCAGTTGCTCACCGGCGGCGACGTCGTCTCCGCCCCGCACGTGCGCAAGGTGCTGGAGACGCTGCGCATCCCCGTCACCGCCTGCTACGGCCCCACGGAGGCCACGCTCTTCACGACGTGCTTCCGGATGACGCGGCCGGAGCACCCGGGCACCACCGTGCCCATTGGCCAGCCCCTCTCCAATACGCGGGTGTACCTGCTGGACGACCACTTCCAGCCCCTGCCCGTGGGCGTCCCCGGGGAGCTGTACGTCGGCGGCCCCGGCGTCGCGCGGGGCTACCTGGGCCGGCCAGACCTCACCGCCGAGCGCTTCGTGCCGGATCCGTTCGGCGCCGAGCCGGGGGCCCGGCTCTACCGCACCGGCGACAAGGCGCGCTGGCGCGTGGACGGGGTGCTGGAGTTCCTGGGCCGCATCGACACCCAGGTGAAGGTGCGCGGCTTCCGCGTGGAGCTGTCCGAAGTGGAGGCCGCGCTGCTCGCGGCGCCGGGCATCCGCGCCGCCGTGGCCGTGGTGCGCGAAGACGTGCCGGGCGACAAGCGGCTCGTGGCCTACGTGGTGCCCCCCGAGGGCCAGGTGCTGGATTTCGCCGTGCTGCGCGCTTTTCTCCAGCAGCGCCTGCCGGAGTACATGGTGCCGTCGGCCATCGTCCCGCTGGACGCCCTGCCCCTCACGGCGAACGCCAAGGTGGACCGCAAGGCCCTGCCCGCGCCGGAAGGAGCGCTCACGCAGCGGGCCTACGTGGCCCCGCGCACGGACACGGAGCGGCGGCTGGCCCTGCTGCTGGCGGAGGTGCTGCGCGTGCCGGACATGGGCGCGCAGGACGACTTCTTCGAACGGGGCGGCCACTCGCTGCTCGCCACCCAGGCCCTGTCCCGCCTGCGCGCGGCCTTCGGCATCGCCCTGCCGCTGCGGGCCCTCTTCGAGTCGCCTTCCGTGGAGCGGCTGGCCCTCCAGGTGGACGCCGCGCTCCTGGCCGGACCGGCAAGCCGGCTGGCGCCTCTCAAGCTCGCGCCTCGCGACGGTGCGCTCCCGCTGTCCTTCGCACAGCAGCGCCTGTGGTTCCTGGAGCAGCTCCAGCCCGGCACCGCCACGTACAACATCCCGGCGGCGCTCCGCATGGAGGGGGCACTGGACGTGGAGGCGTTGCGCCAGGGCTTCGACGGGCTGGTGCTCCGCCACGAAGCCCTGCGCACCACCTTCCGTGACGCCTCCGGCAGGCCGGTCCAGGTCATCCATCCGGCCGCGCCCGTGCCCCTGCCCGTGGTGGACCTGTCGGGCCACGCGCAGCCCGAAGCGGAGGCCACGCGCCTCATGCTGGCGGAGGCCGTGCGGCCTTTCGACCTGGAACACGGTCCGCTCTTGCGCATGACGCTGCTGAAGCTGCACGCCACGCGGCACGTGCTCCTGATGACGATGCACCACATCGTCTCCGACGGCTGGTCCATGGGCGTGCTCATCCGCGAGATGGCGGCCCTCTACCGCGCCTTCCGGTCCGGACAGCCCGCGCCGTTGACGCCGCTGCCGGTGCAGTACGCCGACTATGCGCACTGGCAGCGCGACGTGCTCCAGGCCGAAGCGCTGGAGTCCCAGCTCGCGTACTGGCGGCGCCAGTTGGCCCACGTGCCGCGCTCGCTGGAGCTGCCCACCGACTTCCCCCGCCCCGCCACCCTGTCCCCGCGCGGCGCCTCGCAGCCCGTGCACCTGCCGCGCGCGCTCACCACCGCGCTGGAGGCGTTCTGCCTGCACCAGGGCGTCACGCCCTTCATGGCGTTGCTCGCGACCTTCCAGGCGCTGCTGGGTCGCTACAGCGGTCAGGACGACGTCGTCGTGGGCACGCCCGTGGCGGGCCGCGAGCGGCCGGAGTGGGAGGGCCTCATCGGCCTGTTCGTCAACACGCTGCCCCTGCGCGCGCGCCTGTCCGGCGCGGAGAGCTTCCTGACGCTGCTGGGTCAGGCGCGTGAGACGACGCTGGGCGCGCTCGCGCACCCGTCGGTGCCCTTCGAGCGGTTGGTGGAGGCCCTGGACCTGGAGCGCGATCTCAGCCGGCCGCCGCTCGTCCAAGTGCTGTTCGCCCTGCAGAACGCTCCGGGCGAAGCGCTGGAGGCCGGTGGGCTGACGTTCGTTCCGGTGGAGCAGGAGAGCCAGACGGCCAAGCTGGAGCTGGTGCTGTCCCTGACGGACACCGGGGACGGCTACCGGGGCTCGCTGGAGTACAGCACCGACCTGTTCACCGCGGCGACGGCGGCCCGGATGGTGACGCACCTGGGGGTGCTGCTGGAGTCCGCCCTGGCCCGGCCGGAGGCGCGCCTGGATGACCTGGCCTGGCTCACGCCCCCGGAGCAGCAGCGGATTGTCGAAGCGTGGAACGACACCCGCGCCGACTTCCCGCGCGAGCGCTGCCTGCATGAGCTGTTCATCGCACAGGCCCTGCGCACCCCGGAGGCCATCGCCGCGGAGCTGGGCTCCGAACGGCTCACGTACCGCGAGCTGCACCTGCGCTCCAACCGCCTCGCGTGGCACCTGCTGTCCCTGGGCGTCCGGCCGGAACAGACCGTGGCCTTCTGCCTGGAGCGCTCCTTCGACCTGCTGGTCGCGATGCTCGGCATCCTCAAGGCGGGGGCCGCGTACGTGCCCATCGACGCGGAGTACCCCGCGGATCGCTCCGCCTTCATCCTGCGCAACTCCGGCGCGGCCATCCTGCTCACCCAGGCCCCCCTGGCGGACGCGTTCAGCGACACCGGCGCGCGCGTCCTCTGTCTGGGCGAGGGCGGGCTGGAGCTTGTCACCGGCCGCGAGGACACCCCGACGACGGACGTGCGGCCAGACAACCTGGCGTACATCATCCACACGTCGGGCTCCACGGGCCGGCCCAAGGGCGTCTCCGTGCGCCACGCGCCCGCCATCAACCTCATCCACTGGGTGAACACCACGTTCCAGGTGGGCCCGTCGGAGCGGCTGCTCTTCGTCACCTCGCCCTGCTTCGACTTGTCCGTCTATGACGTGTTCGGCGTGCTCGCCGTCGGCGGGACGCTGGTCGTCGCCACCGCGAAGGACCTGCGCGATCCGCAGCGGCTGGCCGCGATGCTGCGCGAGCGCGACATCACCTTCTGGGACAGCGCCCCCGCCGCGCTCCAGCAACTGACGACCCACTTCGGCGCGGGCGGCCCGGCCCTGCGGCGCGTGTTCCTCTCCGGCGACTGGATCCCCCTCACCCTGCCGGACGCCATCCGCGCCGTCTTCCCCCACGCCCAGGTCATCAGCCTGGGCGGCGCCACGGAAGCGACCATCTGGTCCAACTTCTTCCGCGTGGGCGCGCTGGAGCCCGCGTGGACGTCCATCCCGTATGGCCGCCCCATCTCCAACGCCCGCTACTACGTGCTCGACGCGCGCCTGCGCACCCAGCCGGTGGGCGTCACGGGCGATCTCTTCATCGGCGGCGAGTGCCTGGCCGACGGCTATGCCCACGCCCCGGCGCTCACCGCCGAGCGCTTCGTGCCGGATCCCTTCCAGGCCGGGCCGGGGGCGCGCATGTACAAGACGGGAGACCGGGCCCGCTTCTTCCCGGACGGCAACATCGAGTTCCTGGGCCGCGCGGACCAGCAGGTGAAGGTGCGCGGCTTCCGCGTGGAGACCGGCGAAATCGAGACGGTGCTCGCGGAGCATCCCGCGGTGCACGAGGCGGTGGTGGACGCCCGGGGTCCCGCGCGGGGAGACCGGCGGCTCGTCGCGTACCTGGTGGCGCGCGCGGGCGAAGCCCTGCCCTCCGTGTCCGAGCTGCGCCGCTGGGCGGGCCGCAAGCTGCCCGAGTACATGGTGCCCTCGGCCTTCCTCGCCGTGCCGGCCATCCCCATCACCTCCAACGGCAAGGTGGACAGAAAGGCGCTGCCGGATCCCGACGGCGCCCGCCCGGAGTTGGAGCGCGAGTTCGTGGCGCCCCGCACCGCCCTGGAGCAGGCGCTCGCGTCGCTGTGGGCGCAGGTGCTGCGGCTGGAGCAGGTGGGCCTGCACGACAACTTCTTCGAGCTGGGAGGCCACTCGCTCCTGGCCACGCAGGTCATCTCCCGCGTGCGCGAGTCCCTGGACGCGGACCTGCCCGTGCGCGAGCTCTTCGTCGCCCCCACGGTGGCGGAGCTGGCCGCGCGCATCGAACTGCTGCGGGCCGTGCCGTCGGTCGCCCAGACGCCCCTGCTTCCCCAGGCCCGCGACGGGCGGGCCTTCCCGCTGTCGTTCGCCCAGCAGCGGCTGTGGTTCCTGGACCAGATGGAACCCGGCAGCCCCTTCCACAACATCGCCACCGCGGTCCGGATGGACGGGCCGCTGGATGTGGCCGTGCTGGAGCGCTGCTTCCAGCACCTGGCGCGGCGGCACGAAGCGCTGCGCACCACGTTCCGCTCGGAGGCGGACGGACCCGTGCAGGTGCTGGCCGGGGACACGTCGCTGACGCTAGAGCGCGTGGACCTGGAGGCCCTGCCCCCGGCCGAGCGCGAGCGCGAGTCCGCGCGCCTCACCGCCGAGGAGAGCCTGAAGCCCTTCGACCTGGCGCGAGGGCCCCTGATGCGCGCGACGCTGCTGCGCCTGGAGCCCCAGCGGCACCTGCTGCTGCTGACCCTGCACCACGTCGTCTCCGACGGCTGGTCCATGGGCGTGGTGGTGCGGGAGATCGCCTCGCTCTACGCGGACCTCCTGGCGGGCGGTGAGCCCACCCTGCCCGCGCTGCCCGTGCAGTACGTGGACTACACCGTGTGGCAGCGGCGCATGCTCCAGGGCGAGGTGCTGGAGCGGCAACTGGGGTACTGGAAGGAGAGGCTCGCGGGCGCGCCCCGCGTGCTGGAGCTGCCCACGGACCGTCCGCTCCCCGCGGCCCAGACGTTCCACGGCGCCCGGGTGCCGGTCCGGTTGCCGAAGGACGTCTCCCAGGCGCTCAAGGCGCTCGCGCTGCGCGAGGGCGCCACGCCCTTCATGGTGCTGCTCGCGGCGTGGCAGACGCTGCTGCACCGGTATTCGGGGCAGGAGGACGTGCTGGTGGGATCGCCGGTGGCCGGGCGCCACCGGGTGGAGACCGAGGCGCTGGTGGGCTGCTTCGTCAACACGCTGGTGCTGCGGGCGAAGCCTCGGGGCGACCTGCGCTTCAGCGAGCTGCTGGCCCAGGTGCAAGAGGCCGCGCTGGGGGCCTTCGCGCATCAGGATCTGCCCTTCGAGAAGCTGGTGGAGGCGCTCCAGACCGAGCGCAGCCTGAGTCATCCGCCGCTGTGCCAGGTGACGTTCACCCTGCACAACACGCCGATGCCGGAGCTGTCCGTGCGAGGGCTCGCGCTGCGGCTGCTGGAGCCGGAGCCGCGCACGTCACCCTTCTTCCTCTCGCTGCACCTGGAAGAGACGGCGGAGGGCTTCACCGGCGCGCTCGTCCACAACACCGACCTCTACGACACCGCCACGGTGGCGGCGATGGCCTCCCACCTGGCCACGCTGGCCCGGGGGATCGCCGAGGCGCCGGAGCGCACGCTCGGGGCGCTGCCGCTGATGGACGCAGCGGAGCAGGAGCAGTTGCTGCGCGAATGGAACGCCACCGCGTCGGACTACCCGCGCGATGCGTCCATCCACGAGCGGTTCTCCGCGCAGGCCGCGCGCACGCCGGACGCGGTCGCATTGGTCCAGGCGGAGCGGACCCTGACGTACGCGGAGCTGGAGCGAGCCTCCAACCAGGTCGCGCACCACCTCCGGGCGCTGGGCGTGACCGCCGGTGCGCGCGTGGGCGTGTACCTGGAGCGTTCGGTGGAGCTGGTGGTGGCGCTGCTGGGCGTGCTGAAGGCCGGAGCCGCCTACGTGCCCATCGACGCGGGGGCCCCCGCGCAGCGGCAGTTGTTCATGCTGTCGCAGGCGCGCGTGGGCGTGCTGCTGACGCAGTCCGCGCTGGCGGATGACCTCCCGGAGACCGGCGCCCTGCTGGTGCTCCTGGACGAGGAGGCGAAGGCGCTCGCGGCCCGGCCGGTGAGCGCGCCCGAGTCGCGCGGAGGCGCGGAGGCCCTGGCCTACGTGATGTTCACCTCCGGGAGCACGGGCCAGCCGAAGGGCGTGTGCGTGCCCCACCGGGGCGTGGTGCGACTCGTGGAGGGTCAGGGCTTCGCGCGCTTCGGACCGGAGCGCACCTGGCTGCAGGCCGCGCCGGTGGCCTTCGACGCGTCGACGCTGGAAATCTGGGGAGCCCTCCTGCATGGGGCGCGGCTGGTGCTGGCCCCGCCTCACGCGCTGTCGCTGGAGGAGCTGGGCGGGCTGCTGTCGCGGCACGCAGTGGACTCGCTCTGGCTCACCGCCGCGCTGTTCGAACAGATGGCGCAGCACCAGCCGGACGCACTGGCGGGCGTGAACCAGTTGCTGGCCGGAGGCGACGTGCTCCCCGCCGTGCGCGTCCGGGAGCACCTGGCGCGGATGCCGCCGGGCGCGGTGCTGATCAACGGCTACGGGCCCACGGAGAACACCACCTTCTCCGTGACGCAGGCGCTGCGGCACGGCGATGCGGTGGAGCACCAGGTGCCCATTGGCCGGCCCCTGGCTCACTCCACGGCGTACGTCCTGGATCCAGCCGGGCAGCCCGTGCCGGTGGGCGTGCCCGGGGAGCTGCACGTCGGAGGCGACGGGCTCGCGTGGGGCTATCTGGATCAGCCGGAGCTGACCGCGGAGCGCTTCGTCCCAAATCCCTTCGGGGCCCTACCGGGGACGCGGCTGTACCGCACCGGGGATCAGGTGAAGTGGCGGGCGGACGGCACGCTGGCGTTCCTGGGCCGCACCGACTTCCAGGTGAAGGTGCGCGGCTTCCGCATCGAACTGGGCGAGGTGGAGGCCGCGGTGCGCCGGTGTCCTGGCGTGGCGGAGGCCGTGGTCGTGGTGCGCGAGGACGTGCCGGGCGACAAGCGGCTCGTCGCGTACGTGGCGGGCACTCAGGTGGATGGCAAGGCGGTCCGGACCTGGGTGCAGAAGGTGCTGCCGGACTACATGGTGCCCTCGGCGGTGGTCCTGCTGGACGCGCTGCCGCTGTCGTCCAACGGCAAGGTGGACCGAAAGGCCCTGCCCGCGCCGGAGGCCCCGGCACCGTCTCAGCCGGACGCCTTCACCGCGCCCCGCACCGAGACGGAAGCACGCCTCGCCGCCATCTGGGCGGAGGTGCTGCACCTGGAGCGCGTGGGCGTCGATGACGACTTCTTCGAGCTGGGGGGCCATTCCCTGCTGGCGACCCAGGTGGTCTCCCGCATCCGCGCCACGCTGGGCGTGGAGTTGCCCCTGGGCCAGTTGTTCGAAGCGCCCACGGTGGCGTTGCTCGCGGAGCGCCTGGAGCACCTGCCGCGCGTCACCGCGCCCGTGATGGAGCGGGTGGAGCGCGTGGGCCTTGTGCCCCTGTCATTCGCCCAGCAGCGACTCTGGTTCCTGGATCAGCTCCAACCGGGCGGCACGACCTACAACGTGCCCAGCGTGGTGCGGCTGGAGGGCGCGCTCGACACGGAGGCCCTGCGGCGGGCGCTCCACGCCCTGGTCCTGCGTCACGAAGTGCTGCGCACCACCTTCCCGCTCCAGGGTGATTCTCCCGTGCAGCACGTCCACCCGGAGCCGCTCACGGAGCTGGCCGTCGTGGACCTGGAGCCCGTCCCCGCGGCGACGCGCGAGCATGAGGCCCAGCGGCTGGCGATGACGGAGGCCTGGCGCCCGTTCGACCTGGCGCGCGGGCCGCTGATGCGCACCACGCTGCTGCGCCTGGAGCCTCAACGGCACCTGCTGCTGCTGACGCTGCACCACATCGTCACCGACGGTTGGTCCATCGCGGTCCTGGTGCGCGACCTGGGCGAGCTGTACCGCGCCTTCCACGAAGGCGGGACGCCCGCCCTGCCGCTGCTGCCCCTCCAGTACGCGGACTACGCCTTGTGGCAGCACAAGTGGCTGCGGGAAGAGACGCTGGGGCGCGAGCTGGCCTGGTGGCGCGACGCCCTGGAGGGAGCGCCAGCGGCCCTGGAGCTGTCCACGGACCGTCCCCGACCCGCGGTGCAGACCTTCCTTGGCGCGGCGGTCCCCGTGCGGCTGGAGCGCGCGCTGGGTGACGCCGTGAAGCACCTGGCCCAGAAGCACGGCGCCACCGACTTCATGGTGCTCCTGGCGGCCTGGCAGTTGTTGCTGTCGCGCTACTCCGGACAGGACGACGTGAGCGTCGGCTCTCCCATCGCGAACCGCCACCATGCGGAGACCGAGGGCCTCGTCGGCTTCTTCGTGAACACCCTGGTGCTGCGCGCCCGCATCGACGCACGGGACTCCTTCGCCGGGCTGCTGGCCCGCGTGCGGGCCACGGCACTTTCGGCCTACGCACACCAGGACGTGCCCTTTGAATCGCTGGTGGAAGCGCTGCACCCCCAGCGCGACCTGAGCCGGGGGCCGCTGTTCCAGGTGATGTTCGCGCTCCAGAACGCCCCGGGCACGATGCTCGCGCTGCCCGGCCTGGTGCTGGGCGTGGAGCCGGTGGAGGACACCAGCGCCAAGTTCGACCTCGGCTTCAGCCTGGAGGAGCGCGACGGCGTGTTCGTCGGGGCGCTCGGCTACAACACCGACCTCTTCGACCCGGCGACGGTGACGCGCATGGCGCGGCACTTCGTGCGACTGCTCACGGCGGTGACGGCGGACGCGGATGCGCCCGTGTCCCACGTCAGCCTGCTGGACGCGGCCGAGCGCGCTCAGGTGCTCGTCGAATGGAACCGCACGGGCCCGGTGCCTTCGACGGCCGGGGCCCTGCACCACCTGGTGGAAGCCCAGGTGGAGCGCACCCCGGACGCCATCGCGTTGGTGGTGGGCACGCAGCGGCTCACCTACGGGCAGCTCGACGCGCGGGCCAACCAGCTCGCGCACCACCTGCGCGCGCTGGGCGTGGGCCCGGACGTCGCGGTGGCCGTGTGCCTGGAGCGCACCACCGAACTGGTGGTGGCGCTGCTGGGCGTGCTGAAGGCCGGCGGTGCCTACGTGCCGCTGGATCCGAGCTATCCCCAGGAGCGGCTGACCTCCATGCTGGAGGACTCGCGCGCGCCCGTGCGGCTGACGCAGCGCTCGGTGGCGCAGCGGCTGACGGCCCCTGGCGTCCAGGACGTGCTGCTGGACGGCTTCGCGGCCGTGGCGCACCAGCCGTCGCACCGGCCGGAGCGAAGCGACCTGCCGGAGGCGCTGGCCTACGTGCTCTACACGTCCGGAAGCACGGGGCGCCCCAAGGGCGTGGCGGTGGCACACCGCAGCGCGGTGGCGTTCGTGCACTGGGCGCTGGACACTTTCTCCCGTGAGCAGTTGGCCGGCGTGCTGGCGGCGACGTCGGTGAGCTTCGACCTGTCGGTGTTCGAGCTGTTCGTCCCCCTGGCCCGTGGCGGCCGGGTGTACCTGGCGGACAACGCCCTGGCGCTGGCGTCGCTGCCGGCGAGGGACGAGGTGACGCTCGTCAACACGGTGCCCTCCGCGATGGCGGAGCTGCTGCGGATGGAGGCACTGCCCTCGGGGGTCCGGACGGTGAACCTGGCCGGGGAACCGCTGCCGGCGGCCCTGGCCCGGGCGCTGTACGCCACCGGGACGGTGCGGGATGTGTACAACCTCTACGGCCCCACGGAGGACACGACCTATTCGACGTACGCGCGGGTGTCGGAGCAGTCCGCGCTGCCGCCGTCCATCGGCCGTCCGCTCGCGGGCACGCAGGCGTACGTGCTGGACGCGCAGCTGCGCCCCGTGCCAGTGGGCGTGTCCGGAGAGCTCTACCTGGGCGGGGCCGGGCTGGCGCGGGGCTACCTGCACCGGCCGCACCTGACGGCGGAGCGCTTCGTGCCGGATCCGTTCGCTTCCGTCCCGGGCGCGCGCATGTACCGGACGGGTGACAAGATCCGTTGGAAGGCGGACGCCACGCTGGAGTACCAGGGCCGCATCGACTTCCAGGTGAAGGTGCGCGGCTTCCGCATCGAACTGGGCGAGGTAGAAGAAGCCCTGCGCGCCTTCCCCGGCGTGCACGAAGCCGTGGTGGTGGTGCGCGAGGACGTGCCCGGCGACCGTCGGCTCGTCGCCTACGTGGCACCGACCCAGGCCGGCGCCCTCCCGGACGTGGCGGCGTTGCGCGCGCACGTGCAGCAGCGGCTGCCCGGCTTCATGGTGCCCGCGGCCCTGGTCGTGCTGCCCGCGCTGCCCCGGACGCCCAACGGGAAGGTGGACCGCAAGGTGCTGCCCGTGCCGGAGCAGCCCACGGGGAGCGCGAGCTTCCAGCCGCCCTCCACCCCCACCGAGCAGGCGCTCGCCGGGCTGTGGTCGCAGGTGCTGGGCATCTCACGCATCGGCGCGGAGGATCAGTTCTTCGAACTGGGGGGACACTCCCTGCTCGCGACCCGGGTGGTCAGCCGCATCCGCTCCACCTTCGGGGTGGAGCTGCCGCTGCGCGTGCACTTCGAAGCGCCCACCCTCCGGGAGCTGGCGCGGAGGATCGACGACACCGCGAAGGGCCTCCCCGGGCTCCCCCCGCTGGTGCCCACGTCGCGAGACGGCGTCCTGCCGCTGTCGTACGCGCAGCAGCGCCTGTGGTTCCTGGATCAACTGCAACCCGGCTCCCCCGCGTACAACATGCCCGTGGCGCTGCGCGCCGAAGGGCCCCTGGACGTCGAGGCCCTGGAGCGCGCGTTCGAAGCGTTGGTGCACCGGCATGAAACGCTGCGCACCACCTTCGCGCAGCGCGACGGCGCGCCCGTGCAGCACATCCACCCGCCCGCGCCCTTCCACCTGCCTCGCACGGACGTGACGGACGCCGCGAACCCCGAAGCCGAAGTGCACCGGCTCGCCGTGGAAGAGGCCGCGCGTCCCTTCGACCTCGCCGCCGGTCCGCTGCTGCGGGTCCACCTGCTGAAGCTGGGTGGAGCCCAGCACGTCCTCTTGCTGACGCTGCACCACATCATCTCCGACGGTTGGTCCACCGGCGTGCTGGTGCGCGAGATGGCCGCGCTCTACCAGGGCTTCCACGACGGCAGGCCCACGGCCCTGCCCGCGCTGCCGGTGCAGTACGCCGACCATGCCGCGTGGCAGCGCTCGTGGCTGCACGGTGACGTGCTGGAGCAGCAGGTCTCCTGGTGGCGCCAGCACCTGGCCGGCGCCCCCACGCAACTGGAGCTGCCCGCCGGGACGCCGCGCGCTTCCGTCCCGGCCGCGCAGGCCTCCCGCATCCCGCTGCGGCTGCCCCGGGAGCTGGGCCACGCCGTCGAGGCCCTGGCCCGGAAGGAAGGGGCCACGCCCTTCATGGTCCTGCTGGCCGCCTACCAGCTCCTGCTCTCGCGCTACACCGGGCAGGACGACCTGCTGGTGGGCACGCCCATCGCGGGCCGGCGCTTCTCGGAGCTCGAAGGCCTCATCGGCTTCTTCGTCAACACGCTGGTGCTGCGCGCGCGGCCCGGCGCGACGGCTTCGTTCCGGGAGTTGCTGGCCCAGGTGCGGGAGGCCACGCTGGGGGCTTTCGAGCACCAGGACGTCCCGTTCGAGAAGCTCGTCGAGGAGCTCCACCCCGAACGCGACCTGGACCGCACGCCCCTGTTCCAGGCGTTCTTCGTGTTGCAGAACCTGCCGGTGGAGGCGCTCGCCCTGCCCTCCCTGACGCTGCGTCCCTTCGGTGAGGAGCTCGCGGCCCCCAGCAAGTTCGAGCTCTCCCTCAACCTGAGCGACACGCCGGATGGCCTCCAGGGCGTGCTCCAGTACCGCGCCGCGCGAGTCTCCAAGGCCACGGCCACCGGCCTCGCACGGCACTTCCAGGTGCTGCTGGAGTCCCTCGTCGCCCGACCCGATCAGGCCCTCCACGACCTGACGCTGCTGACGCCCGAGGAGCGCCAGCGGATGCTCGTGGACTGGAACGACACCGCCCGGGAGCCGGTGCGCGAAGGCACCTTCCACAGCCTCTTCGAACAGCAGGTGGCGCGCACGCCCGACGCGCCCGCGGTGCGCTTCGAGAACGAAGTCCTGACGTTCACCCAGCTCAACGCCAAATCGAACCAGCTCGCCCACGCGCTGCGCGCCCGGGGCGTCGGGCCGGAGGTGCGCGTCGCGCTCTGCTTCGAGCGGTCCGTCCAGATGGTGGTCGCGCTGCTCGGGGTCCTCAAGGCCGGTGGCGCCTACGTGCCCCTGGATCCCGCCTGGCCGATCCAACGCAGGAGCTTCGCCATCCAGGACAGCGCGGCCCGCGTCGTCCTCACCCCGGCGCGGCTGGCCGCGGAGCTGGAGGCTTCGGGTCTCCAGACGCCGTGCCTGGACGCGGCAGGAGAACACCTCGCTTCGGAGCCGACGCATGATCCGGCGCCATGGGCCGGCCCCGACAATCTGGCCTACGTCATCTACACCTCGGGCTCCACGGGCACGCCCAAGGGCGTCATGGTGCAGCACCGCTCGGTGCTCAACCTGCATGCGGCGCTGAAGCGGACCGTCTACGAGGCCCAGCCGTCCGGCCTGCGCGTCAGCGTCAACGCGCCGCTGGCCTTCGACGGCTCCGTCAAGCAGGTCGTGCAACTGTTGGACGGCCACTGCCTGTGCATCGTCCCGGACGCCCTCCGTCAGGACGCGGAAGCGATGGTGCCCTGGGTGCGCGAGGCCAGGGTGGACGTGCTGGACTGCACGCCCTCGCTGCTGCGGCTGCTGCTCCAGGCGGGCCTGCTGGACGGAGACTTCGCTCCGGCCCTGCTCGTGCCCGGCGGTGAAGCCCTGGATGAAGCGACGTGGGCGACGCTCGCGGCCTCCACGCGCACGCGCACCTTCAACGTCTACGGCCCCACCGAGTGCACCGTGGACGCCACCGCCTTCGCCGTCCGTCCACGGACGCAACCCACCCTGGGCGGGCCGCTGCTCAACGTGCGCACATACGTGCTGGATGCGCACCAGCAACCCGTGCCCGTGGGTGTCGCCGGTGAGCTCTTCATCGCGGGCGCGGGCCTGGCGCGTGGCTACCTGGGCCAGCCCGCCCGCACCTCCGAGCGCTTCGTCCCGAACCCCTTCGCCACCACCCCCGGCGAGCGCATGTACCGCACGGGAGACAAGGCGCGCTGGAGCGAGGACGGCACGCTCGAATACCTGGGCCGCATCGACTTCCAGGTGAAGCTGCGCGGCCTGCGCATCGAGCTGGGTGAAATCGAAGCCCTGCTGCGTCAGCACTCCGCCGTCGCCCAGGCGCTCGTCCTGGTACGTGAGGACGTGCCGGGCAATGCACGGCTCGTCGCCTACGTCGTCCCAAGCACCCGCGCGCCCGACGCCGTCGAGCTGCGCGGCTTCCTCCTGCGGACGCTGCCCGAGTCCATGGCGCCCGCCGCCTACGTGATGCTGGACGCCCTACCCCTGACGCCCAACGGCAAGGTGGACAGGAAGGCGCTGCCCGCGCCCGAAGCCCAGGCGCACGGCCACGAAGCCCCCCGTCCCGGGACCGAGGAGAAGCTCGCGGCGCTCTGGGCCGACGTGCTGCGCGTGCCCACCGTCGGCGCGCAGGATGACTTCTTCGCCCTGGGCGGCCACTCCCTGCTGGCCACGCGGGTGGTTGCCCGGATCCGCGCTGCCTTCGACGTGGAGCTGCCCGTGCGCGCCCTCTTCGAGGAGCCCACGCTGCGAAGGCTCGCCGCGCGCATCGAGCACGCAGGCCGTGCCAGGGAACTGCCCGCGTTCGTGCCCGTCCCGCGCACGGACACGCCGCCCCTCTCCTTCGCCCAGCAGCGGATGTGGTTCCTGGACCAGCTGCAACCCGGCTCGCCCGCGTACAACATCCCCGTGGCGCTGCGGATCCACGGCGCCCTGGACGCCGCGGCCCTGGAGCGCGCCTTCGAAGCGCTGGTGCACCGGCACGAAGCGTTGCGCACCACCATCGCGCAGCATGAAGGCGTGCCCGTGCAGCACATCCACCCGCCCGCGCCCTTCCATCTGCCCCGCACGGACCTGTCGGGCTCCACGAACCCGGAAGCCGAAGCGCGACGGCTCGCCGCGGAAGAGGCCGCGCGTCCCTTCGACCTCGCCGCCGGTCCGCTGCTACGGGTCCACCTGCTGCGGCTGAGTGAGTCCCAGCACGTCCTGCTGCAGACCCTGCACCACATCATCTCCGACGGTTGGTCCACCGGCGTGCTGGTGCGCGAGATGGCCGCGCTCTACCAGGGCTTCCACGACGGCAGGCCCACGGCCCTGCCCGCGCTGCCGGTGCAGTACGCCGACCATGCCGCGTGGCAGCGCTCGTGGCTGCACGGTGACGTGCTGGAGCAGCAGGTCTCCTGGTGGCGCCAGCACCTGGCCGGCGCCCCCACGCAACTGGAGCTGCCCACCGGGACGCCGCGCGCTTCCGTCCCGGCCGCGCAGGCATCCCGCATCCCGCTGAGGCTGCCCCGGGAGCTGGGCCACGCCGTCGAGGCCCTGGCCCGGAAGGAAGGGGCCACGCCCTTCATGGTCCTGCTGGCCGCCTACCAGCTCCTGCTCTCGCGCTACACCGGGCAGGACGACCTGCTGGTGGGCACGCCCATCGCGGGCCGGCGCTTCTCGGAGCTTGAAGGCCTC
>NZ_JAPNJZ010000019.1:0-102938 GCF_026626765.1 Corallococcus sp. bb12-1
CGGAGACGTACCAGGTGCCCGCGGCGGGGCTGTTCAGGGTGCACGTCTCCGCGTTGCCGCTGGCGTACGGGCGGCAGTTGTAGGCGCTGGTGGTGGGCTGCGAGCCCTGGCGCACGTAGAGGTCCGCGTCACCCGTGCCGCCCGACTGCACGACGGTCAGCGTGGTGGCGCCGGCGGGCACCGTGATGGCGTAGTGCGTGAAGGAGCTGGACGCGCCGGACAGGCCCGTCTTCTCCAGCAGCGTCGTGCCCGGAGGAGGCGTCGTGCCGTTGATGGTGCTGTTGATCCACGACTCGAAGGACGACACGCGGCCGTACAGGCCCGGGTAGCGCGAGTCCGCGCAGCCGTAGCCCCAGCTCACGATGCCCGCGAGGACGCGGGTGCTGCCCTTGAGGACGGTGAGGGGACCGCCGGAGTCACCCTGGCAGGAATCCTTGCCGGGGGAGGCCGCGCCCAGCTGGTCCGCGGAGATGACCTCGCTGGGGTACTTCGCCTGCACGTCGGCGTTGGTCATCAGCGCCACGTCGACCGTCTGGAGCGTGGTCGGCAGCGAGGAGGAGCCGCTGCTCAGCGTGCCCCAGCCCGTGACGCGCGAGATGACGCCCGCGGCCGTCACGCCCGCGGCGGCGTCCGCCGCCGTGACGATGGGGATGGCCTTCGCGTCCGCGCCGGTCAGGTCCAGGGGCGCGGACAGCTTCAGCAGCGCCGCGTCCTTGCCGATGTTGGCGTCCACGTAGCCCGGGAACACGACGACCTGGGTCACCGTGCGGACCTGCCCGTTGGTGGCCGTGCGGTTCGTGATGCCCGCGACAACGCGGCCCGGCTTGCTGATGGTGCCGCTCGAGTTCACGCAGTGCTGCGCGGTCAGGACCCAGTTCTCGTTGATGATGGAGCCGCCGCAGAAGTGGCTGCCGCCCGTGCTCTGCAGGGACACCTGCCACGGGTTCGCCGCGATGGTGGTCGCGGTGCCGCCGACGATCTCCTGCGTGGTCTCGGCGGGAGGAGCCTCCGTCGGGGCCTGCTCCTGGCTCGCCTGCGGCCCACAACCGATGACCAGCAGCGACATCACGCTCGCGGTAGCCCAGCCACGCACGACCTGACCTGAAAGCATGTGAACCTCGTTTAGGTGGTATTTGCGGAAACGGTCGCATTGTGGAGGAGCCCGGAGCTTCTTGTAAACTCCTCAAGCGCGTTTTTTATCGCAACCGGATGACTACTGTATGTCTCACCCTGTTTCATCCGTTGACGCTGCCCGGTCGTTCCCACGGCGGAATTCCAGTGAACGCTTCGACGAGGAAGTCCACCATCACCCGGACCTTGGCGCTCACGTGGCGGCGGCTGGGGTAGAGGGCCAGCACGTCGATGTCCGGCAGGTGATGGTGGGGCAGCACTCGCACGAGCCGGCCCAATCT
Source organism: Corallococcus sp. bb12-1 (assembly GCF_026626765.1). Classification (NCBI taxonomy): domain Bacteria; kingdom Pseudomonadati; phylum Myxococcota; class Myxococcia; order Myxococcales; family Myxococcaceae; genus Corallococcus; species Corallococcus sp. bb12-1. The sequence continues at coordinate 1,413 of NZ_JAPNJZ010000019.1, forward strand.
CAGGTCCTCCGCGACGAGGAACGTGGGCTGCCAGGAGATGCCGGTGCCGGCGAGTGTCGCGGCGCGCAGGGTGTCACCGTTGTTGGTGTGCATCACGCAACGCACCTTCACGCTTGCGGCCGCGCCGGTGTCATCCACGAGATGCCACTCGTCGGCGGTGGCGGAGTAGGAGTAGCCCAGGCAGGCGTGGTCGCCCAGGTCCGCGGGGACCTTGGGGCGTCCGTGGCGGCGCAGGTAGGCCGGTGACGCGCACACGAGGTTGCGGGACGTGGCCAGCTTGCGCGCCACGTGGGTGGTGGCGCCCGCGCGCGAGACGCGGATGGCCAGGTCGTAGCCCTCGTCGATGATGTCCACGACCCGGTCGTTCAGCGCCACGTCCAGCTCCACGTCGGGGTAGCGGCCCATGAAGCGGGGCCAGAGCGGCGCCAGGTGCAGGATGCCGAAGCTCACCGGGGCGTTGATGCGCAGCCGCCCGCGCGGCTGCAACGACGCGGAGGACGCCAGCGCCTCGGCTTCCGCCACCTCGTCCAGGATGGAGCGGCCCCGCTCGTAGAGCGCTTCACCTCCCTGGGTGAGCGACAGTTTGCGCGAGCTGCGGTTGAGCAGGCGGGTTCCCAGATGTGACTCCAGCTCGTTCACATACCGGGTGACATTGGCAGGCGACGTGTCGAGCGCATGCGCCGCCCGCGTGAAGCTGCCCTTCGCCACCACCGTCACGAAGACCTCGAAAGCGCGCAGCCGGTCCATCCCCTGCCTCCTCAAGATTCACAAAAGCTGAAGGGTTGAACCATCTTCGCTGCCTTCTTCCAAGGGAAGCTGAACCCTATGTTTCATTCATCGACGGGGCACGACGCCTCGCCGGGTGGTTCTTCCCCTTCGCGTCCTGGAGTCCGTCATGTCCTCCTTCTTCACGTCGTCCCGCCGCACCCTGCTCGCCGCCGCCGCCGCCGGGCTGGGCGCCTCGCTGATGGTGGCCTCCGCCGCCGGGGCCGCCACGGGGCCGTCGCTTCCCCGGGGCTTCGAGGAGCGCTACGCCGACGTCAATGGCACCCGCCTGCGCTACGTCATCGGAGGCCAGGGTTCGCCGGTGGTGCTGCTGCACGGCTACACGCAGACAGGCCACATGTGGCTGCCGCTGCTGCCCAGGCTTGCCCAACACCACACCGTCATCGTGCCGGACCTGCGCGGCGCGGGCGGCTCCGCCAAGCCGGCTTCCGGCTACGACAAGAAGACGCTGGCGGTGGACATCCACGCGCTGACGACCTCGCTGGGCCATGAGCGCGTGCGCATCGTGGGGCACGACATCGGGTTGATGGTGGCGTACGCCTTCGCGGCCCAGTTCCCCCAGGCCACGGAGCGGCTGGTGTTGATGGATGCGTTCCTGCCCGGCGTCGGGGATTGGAAGCAGGTCTGGCTGCTGCGGGACCTGTGGCACTTCCACTTCACCGGCGAGACGGCCCTGGCGCTGGTCAAGGGCCGGGAGCGGACGTACTTCGAGCACTTCTGGAACGACTTCGCGGCGGATCCGAAGCACTCCGTGCCGGAGGCGGACCGGAAGTTCTACGCGAAGGCCTACGCGCAGCCGGGCGGGATGCAGGCGGGCTTCGAGTACTTCAAGAGCTTCGAGCGCGATGCGCAGGACTTCGCCGGGTTCGCGGCGACGCCGCTGACGATGCCGGTGTTGGTGCTGACGGGGGAGAAGGCCAGCGGCAACGGCCTCATCGAGCAGGCGAAGCTCGTGGCGTCCAACGTCCAGGGTCAGGTCGTCCCCGGCTCGGGGCACTGGCTGATGGAGGAGGCGCCCCAGGTGGTGATCCCCGCGCTCACCACGTTCCTGGATGCGCCGTGAGGGACGCGGCTTGCGCGCCGCGCTCGGGCCAGGGCACCACGCCGAGCGCATCCGCAGCGAGCAGGAAGTCGCCCACCATCCGGCCCTGGGCTTCGAGCATCGCCGGGGAGGCCGTCGCCGCGAGCACTTCGCGGCCCCGCTCGCGCCACGCCGCGTCCTGCGTGAGGGCGTGCAGCGCCGCGAGGAAGCGAGCGGCTGCCACGTTGTGCGCGAAGGGACGCTCTCGCCTCGCGAACATGCCCACCGCGTCCCCGTCCGGCGTCTGTTCGTAGAGCGCGCCTCCTGACGGATCCGCGAAGTCCCGTGTCATCGCCTGGCCCACGCGCAGGGCAGCCTCCCGGTAGCGGGCTTCCCCCGTGGTCCGCGCGAGCAGCGCCAGGGCCCGGCCCAGTGCCGCCGCGTCCGCCAGGAAGCGCGGTCCCGAGTGGGGTGTGGACTCGCGCCACACCTCGCCGTCGCTTCCCACGTGGGTCGCGAGCAGCACGTCCAGGGCCTTCCTCGCGGCGGCGAGGGATGCGGCATCACCGGTCGCTTCGTGCAGCGTGACGAGCGCCGCCACGGCGAGCCCGTTCTCGCGCGCGTACACATGCGTGTCCACCCACGGCATGCCGAGCGCCCGACGGCCCGCGTCGTCCCGCGCGTAGTACACGTGCCCGTCCACGAACGGAATGCTCCGGTCGTGCGCGCCCACGTCCGCGTCCTGGTTCGCGTGGAACGTGCCGTCCGGTGCCTGGAGGAAGCGCTCCAGGTAGCGCGCGATGCCGCGCGCGTCGTCCAGGAGCGCGGGCGTGCGCAGCAGGGCCCAGGCCCGCGCGTAGGCCTCCAGGTTCGAGGACTGCATGAACATCAGCTTCTCGAAGTGGGGTGCCTTCCAGTGGGGCGCCGCCGAGTATTGATAGACGCCGCCCCACACGGGGTCGAGCACCGCGCGCTGCCGCTCCAGCGTGTGGGTGACGCGCTCGCGCGCCGCCGCATCCCCGTGCGCGGCGCGGAGCACCTCGAACTCCACGTTGGCCCCGAGCGGCGCCTTCTGGGTGCGGCCCCAGCCGCCCTCCTTCGGGTCGTACCAGCCGTCCATGCTCCGGGCCACGCTGGCGGTCACCCACGGCAGCATCGCGGGGGACGCGGGCAGGTCCAGCGACAGGGGGCGCGCGGTGTCTCGGGATTCGGCCTCCAGGGCCTCCACGCGCTGGAGGAGGACGCGCAGTCGCTCCGGCGCGAGGTAGCCCCGGTACTTGCCCACCTCCTCCGCGCCCGGCGTCAGGAGGATGGTTGCGGGCCATCCGTAATCCACCCAGCGCTCCGCGAGGTCCGGCCGCGCGTCCACGTCCACGCGGATGGCAACGAAGCGCTCGCGCAGCAGCCGGCCCACTTCCGTGTCGCGGTAGGTCGTCTCGTCCATCACGTGGCACCAGTGACACCACTCGGCCGCGCCATCGACCAGGATGTAGCGGCCCTCGCGCTTCGCCCGCGCGAAGGCCTCCGGGCCCCACTCCTCCCAGGTGAAGGCTTGCGTCTGTCCCAGGGCCCGGGCCCGGACGATGTCCACCGCCGGGGGCGTGCCGTCACGCACGTGGCCTCCGGGCGCGGCGGCGCGGTGGCAGGCGGACAGGGTGAGCACGAGGAGCAGCGCGAGGGGCGGTGGAGCACGGTGCATGTGCTCCACGGTACGGCTCCGGGGCCCGGGTGGTTTCACGCGGGTGTCAGGGCAGGGGCCGGCGGTGTGACGACTTCTCCGCCCTGTCGCCAACCCGCGCTTTTCCCTACCATCTGCGCAGTGTCAGGGTTCACGCGGCCGGCGCGTGCGATTGCTTGCTCCAGGATGAAAGACGGCCTCGTGCCGCCCTGCTTCCTGGCGGCTGTTGTGGATTAGGATTGCAGGGCTGGCGTGGCCGGGACCGCCCGCGGGTGAGGGGATGATGAACATGCGGTGGATGTCGGGTCGGATGTGGGCCGTGGTGTGGGTGATGGGCAGCTTGATGCTGGCGGGATGCGGCTCCTCCACGTCCTCCCAGGACGCGGGCCCTCCGGACGATGCGGGCACCCTGGGCGACGCGGGCCCCTCTCCCGACGCTGGCAATCCAGACGGTGGAGAGACCGCGGAAGGCCTTCCGTGCGAGCGCACGCTGGGCGTCTGCGCGGGAGCCCGGCGCGCCCAGGTCGATGGTGTCCCTGAATCGGTGTGCACGGCGCGGTCGTATGGCGCTGCGTACGAGGGCGTGGAGACGCGCTGTGACGGCGTGGACAACGACTGCGACGGGGTGACGGATTTTCCCGCCCGGTGGTCGAAGGTCGTGTCGCTGACGGAAGCCAGCACCCGGAACAATGTGAGCAGCCTCCGCGTGGCGGACGGCGTGCTGCTGGCGACGGTCAGCTCGGTCGGGGTGGCCCGGATCACGCGGCTGGATACTTCCCTGGCGCCGCAGGAGACCACGGAGGTGTCCGTGGCCGTCGTCACGCAGGAGTCCTTCAGCACGATGTACAGCCAGTTGCTGGCCACCTCGCGGGGGCCCGCGCTGTACTACTCCTCGTCGGATGGGATGCCGGACAACACGCGGGGCTTTCTCATCCCGCTCGATGCGCAGGGGCATCCCCAGCCGGGGCCGCGGGGCGGCACGGTCCTCTTCGACCATCCCGTGGCCCGGGTTTCCAGCCGGGTGGCCCTGTCGGCGGACGGCTCGCGGGTGTTCGCGGTCTGGAAGGACGCTGCCAGCCCGTCCAGGACGGCCCGCGAATTGATCGGCACGGTCACGGACCTGGATGGACAGGTGCAAGTCGCCCCCAGGTCCCTGTTCCAGATCCATCCGATGTCGTACGCCATCCTGACGGATGTGGATGTGTTGCCCTTGCGTGATGGCGGCTTCCTGGTGTCGGTCATCACGGACTCCGGCGCTGCGGAGGGGGGAACGCTCCGCCTCCAGCGCTTCGACCGCGAACTGCTGCCCGTCGGTGAGGAGCGCTCCTACGAGCCGGGATACGAGGCCCGGCCCAGGCTCGTGGACCTGGGGGCGGAGGCCGGTGGGCCGCAGGCGTCCGCGGCCCTGGTGATGCGCAACCTGGAGGGCTTCCCCACGCTGAAGCTCATGAAGAACCTCTTCGAGGGAGGCGCCGCCGAGCCCCTGACCCGGACGACCTCCTACGAGCACGCCTGGTTCGAGTCCAGGATGACGTCACGGGGACTCCAGGTGGCCTGGCTCTCCGCCAGCAACCCGACGCCGTCGGGAGGCGATGACTGGTTCGACTGGCGCGGTCGCTTCTGGGGCCTGTCGCCGGGAGGTACACCCAGGGACTGGACCCCCAGCACCGAAGCGTTCCCCCTGCACCGGTTCGCGCAGTGGGTGCTGCTGGAAGAGCTTCCGGAGAACTGGATGGGGGCCTTCGTGATGACCTCCATGCAGACGCCGGAGACGCACGAACTCCAGGCGGTGCGCTACTGCGCGCCCTGAAGTCCGGGGCGCGCTACTCCGCGATGAAGGTGAAGCCCCCGGCTACTTCCAACCGGTAGCCGGGGTCCTCGAACAGCACGCGCGTGCCGGTGCCTTCCAGCATCTCGCGCACGTGGCTCACGTGGACGCGCAGCGAGTTGTCGTGCAGCCGCGGGTCGTAGTCCGCGTTCCACATGGCGCGCACGCAGCCCTCCTTGGACAGCGTGCGTCCCGGCTGCCGGGCCAGCGCGTACAGCAGCCGGCGGGGCAGGGCGCGACGCTCCAGTGAGACGACGCGCCCCGGGGCCCGCAGCTCGTGGCGCTTCGCATCCAGCACCACCGCGTCCGCGGCGCTGGCCGGAGCGACCGCGACCGCCGCGTGTGGGGAGGCGAGGGTGCCGAAGAGCTCCGGAATCAGCTCCGGATCCACCTCGCCCTCCGCCGCCGTGCGCGCGGCGTGCTCCAGCGCCTGCTCCGCTTCCTTCGCGCGGCCCGCGTGCCGGTGGAGCGCGGCCCGCGCCAGGTGGCCCAGCGCCCGCTCCAGCGCGAAATCCACTCCGAGCGCCATCGGCTCCAGCGCGGCGAGCAGCCCCGTGGCCCGCACGGAGTCCCCCTGCCGTGCCGCGCTCCAGGCCGCCAGGGCGCGCTGCCGGGCCGCGATGCCCGGACGCACCTCGCGCGGCTCCACCGTGACGGGGGCGTCCTTCGGTCCCGGCACGTCCAGGGTCCTCGCCACCTGCACGGCCCGCAGCAGCCCCAACACGCCGCGCGCCCGGATGTCCGCCTCCACCGCGTCCAGCAGCGCCTGTCCCTCCGCGCGCCGGCCCAGCTCCAACAACATGCGGCCCGCGCCCACCCGGCAGAGCAGCCGCACGAAGAGGTAGCCCGCGCGCTCCGCCCGGCCTTCCGTCTCCCGCAGCGCCAGAAGCGCCGTCCGCCGCTGTCCCAGCTCGCCCCGCACCCACGCGGCGATGCAGTCCAGCTCCAGCGCGAGCCGGGGCGCTCCCAACTGTCCCAGCCGCTCCCGGGCGCTTGAGAGCGCGGCCTCGGCTTCGGTGAAGCGCCCCAGCCGGCTCAGGATGCCCGCGGACATGGCGGCGACGAGCGGGCCTCGCGAGTCGAGCGGTGCGTCCTCCAATAGCGCCACGCACCGGGCCAGCGGCTCCGCCAGCTCGCTGTCGCGGCCTTCGATCCACAGCATCAGCGCGCGGGCATAGGCGCACCAGCCCAGCACCCTCCGGTCCCCTCCGGATCCCGCGTCGCCGCCGGCCGCCGCCGCCGCTCCGTCCAGCATCGCCAGCGATTCGTCCAGGCGCCCCTGGAAGAAGCGCAGCGCCGTGAGGGCCAGGAGCTGCTGGAGGAACACCTCCGCGCTGCCAGGCACCGGCATCGCCTCCAGGGTGCGCTCGCACGCGTCCGGCTCCAGGGCGAAGAGGGCCACCCGCACCAGCACCGCGCCCACGCCCTCGCGCAGGGCCTCGCTGCCCGGGACTCCGTCCGACGCCTCCAGCGACGCCCGCAGCGCCAGGAGCTCCGGGTAGGCCCGGCGCAGGTCCAGCAGCCGCACGCGCGCTCGGGCATGCGTGAGCCGCACCTCCGGCGTGCGCAGCGGGGCGGGCAACGAGTCCAGCAGGGAGAGCAGCTCGTCGGCGGCGCCGTGGCGCACCAGCGCTTCCCCCTGCGCGACGATGAAGGCCGCGCGCGCCTCGTGGCGGCCGAGCGCCTGGAGGTGGCGGCACACCGCGCGCACCCGTACCACCGCGGGCAGGGGCTCGAGCTCCAGCACCTCCAGCAGGGTCGCATGCGCGGCGTTCACCTCGTCCGGCCCGAGCATCGACACGAGCGCTTCGCGCACCAGATCATGGACGCCGTGCCGGCCCCGCGCGTCCGTCTCCACCAGCAGCCGCGCGCCCAGCCGCCGCAGCGATGCGTCCGAGGCGCTTCCGGGCAGCACGGCCTGGAGCGTGCTCGCGGTGAGCGGCACCGCGCTCAGGGCCAGCACCGCGGCCAGGCGCCGCTCGTCGTCGGGCAGCGCCGAAAGCGCCGCGCGCACCGGTTCCTCTCCTCCGGTGTCGCCGGCGTGGGCGCGGCGCAGGAGGAAGGGCAGGCCGCGCGAACGGCTCCACGCGGCCTCGAAGCCCTCCCGCTCCCCGTACAGCGTGCCCAACTGCCGCCACAGCAGGCGCGCGGCTTCTTCCGGCAGGCCATCCAGCCGCAGCTCGAAGCGGTCCGGGCTGGTGGCGTGCCGGGGCACGGACTCGCGCGAGGTGGCCAGCAGCGTCCCCTTGCGCAGCCGCCCGCCCAGGTCCTCCAGCAGCACCGTGCGCTCCGGGGGACCCAGCACGTGCAGGTCGTCCAGCACGCACAGCGCGCGGTGGGACTCCATCTCCCGCACCAGGTCCTCCAGGCGGGACGCATCCGACAGGGCCTGGGCCACGGGCGCTTCGCGCAGGAGGCGGCGCACGTCGTCCACCACCGTGTCCAGCGAGTCCCCGGGCAGGACACGCCGGTGCACGACAGGGCCCCGGTGACGCGCGGCGACCGCCGCCACCAGCGCGGACTTGCCCGCCCCGGGCAGGCCGTAGACGACCCCGGTGTGCACGCGCCGGAGCATCTCCCCCAGCCGCCGCACCTCCTGGGCACGGCCCACGAAGACGGCGGGTGGACCGAGCCCCGGGGTGGATGGCGTGCGCATGGCGCCCGCCATTGTAGGGTCGGGAGGGCCCCGGCTGGCAGCCTGCCGTTATTTCGCGGTGACCGTGCCCGGGACCGTTCCCCCGGTGGTCCTGTCCAGGAAGGTCCAGAGGAGACTCACCCGGTCGGCCACCGAGGTGGCGTCGTAGTTCGCCGTCGGTGACATCAACACGGAGATGGCCTCCTCCGGCGTCGCCGCGTTGGCCATCGGCAGCACCCAGTCCGGTGCCCGGTCTCCTGCGGGGAAGCCGGGGAGACCCTGCTGGTAGGCCGCGATCCAGTCCCTGGCGATCTGCTGGACCTGTTGGGCCTCCGCGTTCGTCCAACTCATCGTCACCGTCTCGCCGGTGCCCGTCATCGCCGGGAACACCTGTCGCAGGCCGTCCACGCTGCCCGGGTCCACGCCTGCCAGCGTGGCCGCGTAGGTCTGGGTGGACGGGTCGCCCACGGTGCCCGCGATGTCGAGCGTCACCGGGCCAATCTGGCCGGAGTATTCGAACTGCTTCCGGCCGTCGTCGTAGTTCGTGTACGTGTATCCGTCGCTCACCGGGGTGTTCTCCCCGAACGAGATGCCCACCGTCAGCTCCGTGGACACCTCCCCGGAGACAACCTGGACGGTCGCGGCGTTGGAGGTGCCCTTCGCGGCGTCGTTGCCGGGCAGCTCTCCGGTGGTCATGAAGCGGTCATAGGCCGCCTGGCCTTCCGGGGTGGAGATGTCGAAGTCCACCTGCCGCGCGGTCTGCTGGTCCACCCTGCCCGTGGTGGACAGGCCGACCTCCACGTCCCCCACCCCGATGCTGAGCCCGTTGGTGCGCGCCACCATCTCCGTGGGACCGATGGTCACCCGGACCGTCTCGTCGTCCACCTTGTTGATGGCGATGGACATGCCCTTGGCGCGCTCGACGCTCTCGTTCAGCGTGACATCGAACACGCTGGCGATCTTCTTGAACGTCACCGACAGGCCGGTCTCCATGAAGGCCTCGCCGTGCATCTCGATGGTGGTCCCCACCGGCAGGTTCTCCGGCGCGAAGGGACTCAGTTGCACGGCGGCCTGTTCGGCGGACGTGATGCCCGCCGCGGCCGTGGTGGGCAGGGACACCTGGTAGGAGCCCCGGGCGCCCACCGCTCCCGTGAGGGTGGCGTCCACGCGGGACGTCTCCACGCTGGCCTCCCCCTTGATGCCGACCTCCGCCTCCACGCTGAAGGTGGTCATGTCGCCGTCGGTGCTCTGGCCCCGCTCAAGCTCGCTGTATGCAGCGACCTTCACCGTGAAGGGCTCGGATTCAAACTCCGCCTCCACCTCGGCGCTGTCCTTCACCGACACGCCGTTGGCGGTGACGGTGCTTTCCGTCCCCACGCTCACGGTGAGTGGATTCTTCGCGGTGGCCGGCTGGGACGGGGCCTGGAGGAACGCGGGCGCACTGAAGGGGTCCAGCATCGGGTTGCGCTGGGGGCTGCTCCGGGTCGGCGCGGGCGTGAAGCCGTCGGTGAAGAGGCTGGGGCCCTGCTGGGGCTTCGCGGCCGGAGCCGGCGCTGGCGCGCTGACCGTCCCCTGCGGCCTGCTCACGTTCGGCTTCTGGATGAAGAGGCTGAAGGGCTTGTGGCCCTGGATGAGTCCCGACATGTGCGTCCCCCTGTTGCTTCCGCTGGAGGAGTTGTCGCCCAGGTCGTGAATCCAGTGGCATTAAGCCGGGTTAAATCCGCGTCGTTCCCCCTCAGGTGTCATCGAGGCTGAGCCCGCGCAGGTGGTTCACGTCCCCCCAGGTCACCATCCGGAACGCGCCTGCGTGGAGGTCGAACTGGTTCCAGCTCGCGTTGAGCACGGAGAAGGCGCGCGGCGTGGCGGGGGGGATGCCCAGGCAGGCGCGAAGGAGGCTGCTGAGCAGGCCCCCGTGCGTGACGACCACCACGCGGGCCTCCGGGTGCCGGGCCCCGAGCTCCTCCAGGCACTGGACCGCGAGGCGCAGCCGCTGGGACGTGCTCTCCCCCTGGGGGATGGCGAAGTCGGGTCCGCCGGCCGCGTACTCGGAGAAGACCTCCGGGTGGCGCTGCTGGGCCTCCGTGCGCGTCAGCCCTTCGAGGATGCCCAGCCCGCGCTCGCGCAGCCGCGGGTCCTGGCGGACGTCGTGGCCCGTCCTCGTGGCGATGCGGGACGCCGTCTGCACCGCCCGGTCCAGGTCGCTGCAATACAGGGCCTGGAAGGGCAGGGTGGCGAGGCGCGCCGCGAGCGCGTCCGCCTGCCGCAGCCCTTCGCGGCTCAGGGAGCTGTTGAGGTGGCCCTGCAGGCGCCCCAGGGCGTTCCACTCCGTCTCACCGTGGCGGAGCAGGATGAACTCGGTCGTCATGCCCCCCAGCGTGGCGGGACACCGGCGGAGGAGCAAGTCAGATGCACGGCGCGCGCCCGGAAGGAGCGGTTGTCTGTCTTTCCGAAAGGGATTGAAGGGATTCGTGATAGGTTTCAGGTCATGAAAAACATGATCAGGTATTCGTTGCTGGGTGTGTCTTTCTTCCTCGTGTCCCTGGCGACTCGGGCGGAAGCGTCGGGCGGAAGGGGAATGAGCTGGGCGAAGGTGTCCCATTCCTCGGGAGTCGACGAGGTCGGGTGCTGGGGCTGTGATGCCTATGTCGGAGAGACCTCCTGCACGGCGGCCCTTCCCTTGCTGTGCATCCGTCAGGATGGCGCGTCGCGGCCGGCCCAGACCCCTGCCAGCTACTATCCCTCCTGGGCGGCCGGGAACATCGCGACCACCCTTCCCATCTCCGGCTCGCTGTTGACGAGTCCGGCGTCCGCCAACCAGATGTGCGTCCAGTTCTTCGGCGCCGGCTGGCGGATGGCGGAGTTCCACGACGCGGGCGGGTGGGGGTTCAACGCCTACGGCAACGTCCGGACCGACACCCGCTTCTGGGTTCACATCAATGACCAGTCCGCCAACTGCTGGAATCCCTGAACCGCGCTGACGGTCGTGGCGGGAGGAAGGGCCGGAGCGCCTCCTCCCGCCTGACGCGGTGGACTACTCGAGGGGCTGGAGCGGCGACCGGCAGCCGGAGCCCTTGCCCTGGTTGTTCACCACGATGGTGTAGTCATTGTAGTCCACCACCTTGTCATTGTTCAGGTCCGCCGCGGGGGGCGCGGGAGGGACCCGGTAGCCATAGTTGCTGAGCACCAGATTGTAGTCCGTGCCATCCACGCAATAGTCCTGGTTGGTATCCCCGAGCACCGGTGCCGGCTTCGAGTCGGCGATGCCGGTGAAGGTGCCCCCGGTGGCGGTCGACAGCTTCTGGAGGAAGGTCTGGAAGTTGGAGACGGACGCGACGGTGCGCGGGGTGGGCAGGTCTCCCTCGATGACGACATCGCGGGAGTCCGAGGGCGTGCCGGTCAAGGTGATGAACGGGTCCATCAGCGTGGCGTAGATCGCGACCGGGAACGTCGTGACGGGGTTGGGGTTGTTGGGATTTCCCGTCCGCGCCTTGTTGAGGAGCTTCCAGTTCCAGGAGTTCTCGGTGGGGGTCGAGGCGTCCTGCGACGTGCTCAAGGGGCCGGCGCACTGGTCCGTGACCAGCGTGTTGTTGTCCTCACCATCGGAGTAGAGGTGCAGGAGCTTGCCCGCGTTGACGCTTCCCTTCTTGTAGGCGTCCAGCGTGTCGAGGGCGGCGCAGGCCGCGTGCGCCAGGGGGGTCCCCCCCGTGGGACCGGCCATCCCATTCAAGGTGATGAGCGTCGCCGCAGCGGGCGCGAAGCCCTGGACCTGGGAGGAGGTGGAATCCTGGAAACGCCACACCGCGAAGAAGTGGTTGGGGCTGTTGTTCGTCACCGCGGTCTTCGCCAACTCGATGGCTGCCTGGAACCGGGTCTTGCCGGAACCGTCCGTGCGGACGGTGGACATGGAGCCGCTGGTGTCCACGAGGATGAGGTGGTGGAACTCTGTCGGAAACTGCGCGCGGGCCTCCTGGAGGGGCAACAACAGGCTCAGGGCGGCAGCCGCCAGCGTCGGAATGGCGAATCGCTCAAAACGCATTTTCATGCTCCGGGGGTGAGGGGTCACTGCTCGAACGTCAGGGGCTTCGTGCGGCAGCCGGTTCCCTGGTTGTTGACGACAATCGAGTAGTCGGCGTAGTCGACCACGCGGTCGCCATTCACATCCGCGGCGGGGTTCGCGGGCGGCACCCGGTGGCCATAGTTGGCGAGCACCAGGTTGTAGTCCGTGCCATCCACGCAGTAGTCCTGGTTGGTGTCGCCATACACGGGCATGGGGCTCGTGTCGGAGATGGGCATGTAGGTGCCTCCCGAGGCCGCGGACACGCCCGACAGGAAGGCCAGGTACGCGGGAGGGAGCGTGGCGCTCATGGACTCCTCCGGGCGCTCGGTGCCGGTGTCCTCGGCGACGGGGTCCGTGGTGCCCGCGAAGGTGAGCTGGTTGGCGAAGACATCCACGTCGAACACCAGCCGGAACGGCGCCGCGCTGTCCCGCAGCGGGTCCCCCGTCTTGAGCATGTTGCGCACCTTCCACTGCCAGGAATCCACGGCGAGGTTCGGGTAGGCCGTGGTGCTGGACGGGCCGTAGCAGAGCGAGCCGGGGGGCGTGCTGTTCTCCTCGCCGTCGGAGACCAGATGCACCACCTTGCGCGCCTCGACGCCCGGCTGGTGCTGCAACAGCTCATCGACGGAATCACAGACCGCGTAGGCCAGGGGCGTCACGCCGTTGCCCACGGCCAGCTTGGCCAGGGTCGCGATCGTCACCTTCGCGCTCGAGAAGCCCTGCGCCTTGACGTACGTCGTCCCCTCGAACGTCCACACCGCGTAGGAGCGGGGCAGCGCCGACGGCAGGAGCGAATAGGTCCGGGCGCGCGTGATGGCATCCGTGAAGCGGGTCCGGCCGGTGGACGGACGGACCGCCTGCATGGAGCCGCTGCGGTCGATGAGCAGGAGGATGTGCTCCTCCGTGAAGTTCTGCGCCTGGGCTTCGCCGCCCCTGAGCATCAGCGCGAGGCCGGCGAAGGCCAGCGCGCGCAGGGCGGCGCCGTACACCGTGGATGTCTTCATTGCATCTCCTGGGAGGACTGCTGGAATGTCTGTCACCGGGCTTCAGAGCCCCTGCACCTGGACGGGCAGGAGCGTGTCGTCCCGCGTCCCGTCCCCCAACTGGCCCTCGCCGTTGTAGCCCCAGGCCCAGGTCGAACCGTCCGAACGCCGGGCCATGGAGTGGTAGTCCCCGGCGACCACGGACACGACGTTGCTCAGGCCCGCCACGTACACCGGGGTGTAGCGGTTATCGAGCGAGCCATCGCCCAGCTGGCCATCGAAGTTGAAGCCCCACGCCAGCACGAAGCCGTCTGACTTCAGCGCGAGCGTGTGGAAGTCCCCGGCGACCACGGACACCACGCCGCTCAGCCCCGGCACCTGCGCGGGGAAGGCCCTGCTGGAGATGGTCCCATCCCCCAACTGGCCCGTGGCGTTGTAGCCCCAGGACCACACCGTGCCGTTCGAGCGGAGCGCCAGCGAATGGTAGGCCCCGGCGGCGATGCTCACCACGCCTGTCAGCCCCGTCGCCTGCACCGGCAGGATGCGCCAGGCATTGCTGCCATCGCCAATCTGACCGTCGAAGTTGTAGCCCCAGCACCACACGGTGCCATCCGAGCGCAGCGCCAGCGAATGGCTGTGCCCGGCCGCGATGGCCACCACCCCGGACAGGCCAGAGACCTGCACGGGCAGCAGCCGGTCCGTGGTCGTCCCGTCCCCCAACTGGCCGTAGCGGTTGAACCCCCAGGCCCACACCGTGCCATTCGAGCGCAGCGCCAGCGTGTGGTAGCTGCCCGCGGCCACGGCGGAGATGCCGGACAGGCCCGCGACCTGGATGGGCAGGGTGCGGTTCGTGGTCGTCCCATCCCCCACCTGCCCCCGCTCGTTGCCGCCCCAGCTCCACACCGTGGTGTCACCCTTGAGGACCACCGTGTGCCGGTACCCAGCGGCCACGGCCACGCTGTTGCTCAGGCTGGTCTGTCTTGGGAAGAGGCTGTCGATGTCCGTGCCATCGCCCAACTGCCCTTCGAAGTTGTCCCCCCACGTCCAGACCCTGCCGCTGGCGTCGAGCGCGACGGAGTGGAGCTGGCCCGTGCTCGCTCCCGCGTTGCCCAGGGTGAGGTTGCCCGCCCGCACGGGGCTCACCTTCGGTTGGAAGGAGCCATCCCCCAACTGGCCGAAGGCGTTGTCCCCCCACGACCACACCGAACCATCCGCGCGCAGGGTCAGCGAGTGCTTGTAGCCCGCGACCAGGGTGGTGCCGCCCGTGAGGCCTGTCTGGAGGGGCAGGAGGCTGCTGGTGGTCGTCCCATTGCCCAGTTGGCGATAGCGATTGTCGCCCCAGGCCCACACCGCGCCGTCCTCGCGCACCGCCAGCGAATGGTAGTTGCCGGCGACCACCGCCATCAGGTCGTTCAAACGCACCTGCACGGGCAGGGAGCGGTTGACGGTCGTCCCGTCGCCCAGCTGGCCGTTGGCATTCAGGCCCCAGGCCCAGGCCGTGCCATCCGAGCGCAGCGCCACGGCATGCGAGGCTCCGGCCGACAGCGTCGACACGTTCGCCAGGTTCTTCACCAGCGCCGGCGCACCCCGGGACGTCGTGGTGCCATCCCCCAACTGGCCATACCGGTTCTCACCCCAGGCCCACACCGTGCCGTTGGATTGCAGCGCCAGGGAGAGGTTGCCGCCGGCCACCACGGCGATGATTCCGCTCAGCCCCGTCACCCGCACCGGGACCGCGCTGCTGGTGGCCGCGAGCGTCCCCAACTGGCGCGCGCGGTTGTCACCCCAGGCCCACACCGTGCCGTCCGAGCGCAGGGCCAGCGAATGGGCGAACCCGGAGCCCACGGAGAGCACTCCGCTCAGTCCGGAGACCTGCACGGGCACGGTGCTCGCCGTCAGGGTCCCGTTGCCCAATTGGCCGGAGGAGTTGTCCCCCCACGACCACACGCTGCCGTCCGCGCGCAGGCCCAGCGAGTGGTAGTCGCCGGAGGACACGGCCACCACGTCGCCCAGGTTGCTCACCCGCACGGGCGTGGGGCTGTCGGTGAGCGCGCCGTTGCCAAGCTGGCCCTGGCGGTTGAACCCCCAGGCCCACACCGTTCCGTCCGAGTGCACGCCCACGGAGTGGTACTGGCCCAGGGCCAGCCTGGACGCCGAGGAGCGGCCGCCCAACGGCGAGCGCACCTGTCGCAGGCGCGGCGCGTCGTCACCGTCCACGGGCCCGCAGGCCGAAAGCAGGCACGCCCCGAGCAGCACTCCCAATGTCAGACGCCAGAGCCCCGCGTGGGGCTGCTTCATCCCGGACATGCGCATTCCTCTTGTCCCGGGCGCCGTCAACGACGGCACCAGGTCTTCCCTTCGGGGTCCTTGCAGCCTTCCAGCACCCAGCGCGCGATGAGGCCCCGCACCTGCGCGGGAAGCTCGGTGCCCGCCATGGGCATGCCGGGTTTCGCGGCGACCAGTCCGTGCTCCGCTTCCAGCGAACGGGTCTCCAGGCGGCGCCAGAACTCCTCGCCTGACTTGCGGCCCAGGTAGGCCTTCAGGCCCTCCGCGTCCGCCTTGAAGGCCCCGGCCGCGCGCGGGCTGGTCGCGTGACAGTGGACGCAGGTGGCGTCCCGGAAGAAGGAGCCCCAGAGGTAGGGGATGAACGCGGGCGGCACCGCCTGGGGGACCGCCGCGGCCTCCAGCTTGAGCCGGGCGACGCCCGCATCCAGCGCGCCCTCCGCCTCCGTCCTCGCCGCGCCGAACCAGCGGTAGAGCAGCTTCGCGTCGTCCAGGGACAGCTCCACCACCGGCATCAGGCGCGCCCTGCCCGGCACGCTGGCCTGGCCCTTCGCGTACGCGTGCAGCCACTGCGCGGTGTGCAGCCCCAGCGCCACGGGACCCCGGCCCGCCATGGGCTTCGTGCCGCCGTGGCAGGAGCCACAGCGCGCGGTCCACAGCGCGTCGGCTGCCTTCTTCTCCGGCTCCGTCAGCTTCGCGGGCGCTTCCTCACGGAGGGGCTCGCGCACCGCCAGGAGCGCGGCCACGGAGCGCAGCGCCTTGGGGGTCAGCGCGGGGTAGGCCATCATCCGGGGCGCACGACCGCCGTCCTTCGAGGACAGGCTGCCGGGACGCCGCAGGAAGGCCGCGAGCCGCTCCCCGGACACCCGGGGTATGGCGCCACCACCGGGCTCCACCGCCTCCGGTGCATTCATGTACGACAGCGGCGAGGTGGCCATGCGCACCAGCTTTTCCTCGCGCACGGGCACGGCGAAGTAGCGCGCGTCGCGCTGCCCCTGCTGGTTCAGGCGCGCGACCTCGTTCAGCTCCGCGTGGCAGCCGTAGCACTGGCTGTCGTTCCACCGGCCCAGGCCGTTGCCGAAGCGGGCCTGGGGCTCGGTGCGCTTCGGGGTGTGGCAGCCCACGCACTCGGTCGCCTCCGGCCCGCTGGCCGCGGCGAGGACGGGCGTGCTCCACGCCAGCAGGAGCAGGACGAGCAGCTTCATCCGCCGCTTTCCGGTGAGGCGGTGATGCGCACCCAGGACGGCTCCGCCTGCAGGTCGGCGATGCCCTCCGTCACGGCGCGGAAGTCCGCCGCCGTCGACGTGTCGCTGGCGTCCAGGCACCGCGCATAGGCATCCACCAGCACGTAGCCGGACACCGTCCACGCCTCCGCGCCCACCTGCGCCGGGGGCAGCTTCTGGAGGATGCATCCGCGCATCCTCTGCTTGCGCGCTTCCGGGCCCTCCGGTTCGACCCCTTCATTGCCCGAACACGCGGCCCAGCCGAACAGCCCCGCGACGACCCACATCCCTCTCCACATGGTCAGACGTCCTCCTCACGCCGGAGGCGGCCATGGCGCGCGCCATGGCCGCTTCCGGAAGTTGTTGCCGCGAAACGGGAAGCCCCCCGGGGCTATCCGAACGTCAGGGACAGCGGCGCGGGCGTGCAGATGTAGGCCTGCTGGCCCGCGGTGAGCGCCGTCATCGTCGCCGTCTGGGCGGTGAGATCCAGGGTGAAGGACTTCATGTAGATCTCCCAGCCCACCTGCGGATCCGACGTGACGAACAGGTAGGGCGCCGTCTGGGCCAGCTTCGCGGACTCGAAGAGGACATCCCAGCTGTTGCCCACCAGCTCGCTGGCGGCGTTGGTGCTCAGCACGCCGGCCTGCACGAGCCGCTGGTTGATGGGGCCCAGGTTGAGCCGGGCGCTCGCCGGGTCGCACAGGGGCACGGTGGCGCGCAGCACGATGACCGCGTGCGTGTTGATGAACGCCATCGTCGCGACCTCTTCCTCGGGGAGGAAGTACACGCTCAGGCTGCACAGGGTGGGGTAGTTGCCGGCGAGGACCTTCGGCTTGAAGCCCTCCGGCATGTAGGCCGTCAGGGCCTTGATCTCCTCGGAGGGCTGGCAGGAGCCGACCGCGGGGACCGGGTTGGTCTTGATGTCGGTGATGCCGTTCTGGGAGATGAAGCTGTTGTATTGGTTCAGCCGGTGCGCCGTCGGGGTCAGGTTGAGGATGACCCGGCGGAACCCGCTGGCGCCGGAGACGCCCGTCGAGACCTGCTCATACTTCGTGTAATAGATGGGGCCGCGCGTCATGCCGATGTAGGGCACGAAGACCATCTCGTTCTGCTGGATGCGGCGAACGTAGTCGAGCGGCGGGGACGTCTGGGCATTCGCTGCCGGAGCCATGACGAGCAGGCTCAGCACGGCGAGGGTGAGGGCGTGTTGGATGCGCATGGGGGTGTCTGCCTGGAAGGAGGAAAAGGAAGACGCGGGGCCACGGCCCCCCGGGGAGGGTAATCCCCCGGGAGACAGCCAGCCCCGCGTTTCCGGTCAGGCCCTTACGGCTGGCCCAGCATCGCGCGGCAGCCGGCGTCCGCCATGTCCCAGTAGGTGCGGCCCGACTCGAACCCGCCGATGAGGCACGTCACGTTGAGGTTGGTCCTGGCGTTGAACTCGGTGGGACCCGGGTTGTACTGGACGTAGACGACCTCGTTCTTGTCCAGGATGAGCTTCTCGTAGTTGGCGCGCAGCGTGAAGACGGAGTTGACCTGGTTGGAGACCTGGCCGTTGACCGGCGTCGTGTACTTGCGCACTTCGTTGAACAGCTCCGTCTGCAGGCGCTGCTGGACGGCGTTCACGACGTTGATGAAGTTGGCGTCATTGGGAGCGCGGGGACCCCAGGTGCCGTTGGTCTGCAGGTACTCGATGCGGATGCCGCACGCGTTCTCCGCCGTGCACTGGGTCAGCCGCTCGAAGAAGCCGCGAACTTCGATGTCCACGCAGGAGCTCAGGTGGAAGGCGGCGAAGGTGCTCGCCTGCTCGAACATGGACTTCCAGTTGATGTTGAAGCGCGCCTGCCGGGTCAGCTCGCTGGTGCGAACGGTCCACTCGACCTGCGCGTTGACGACGTGGTCCCACTGACCGCCGCTGCTCATCATGGCGCGCAGCGGGCCGGCCCAGTTGGGCAGCGTGGTCGCCTGGAACGGGATGTCCTGCGCCACGGTGCTGTTGCCGACCGGCGGCGAGCTGGTGAACTTGTACATCACGTTCGTGTCCAGGTCGTACGGCTGCGTCGGGTCGTCGTGCGTGAAGCACTTGGGAATGGTGACGTTGCGCACCTCACCCGTCGACGGGCTGGTGACCTGGATGATCTCCTTGTCGCACTTGATCTCCACGCGGCCGTTCGGCGGCGCGTAGCCGGAGAGCATGAACTGGCTGCGGGCCGCCTTCGACGGGGCCGCGGCGATGCGGAAACCCTTGTTGAGGGCCTCCGTCTGCAGCAGGCCCAGCGCGCCCAGGTCGCTGGTGGTGGAGAACGAACCACCCAGCGTGGTCAGCTCCTCGCCCGCGAAGAAGCCGAAGGACGGGGTATAGGCGGTGATGTTGAAGCGCGGGATGGGATTGGTGCTCAGCGGCGACTGCACCGCCACGCCACCGCGGCGCGGGATGTAATAGACAAGCTTCAGGTCGTCCGTGTCACCCAGCAGGGTGAAGGCATCCTGCACGGTGGCGGAGAAGTTCTGCGCCACGGGGCGGGCCGAAGGAGACATCGGCGCGGCCATGGCCTGGGTGGAGGAAAGCGCGATGACGGCGGCGGACATCAGCAGTTTCTTCATGTGTCTGGGTCTTCCTTGATGCGTGTGGGGTGTAACAGAGGGCACACCCGTCTCGTGTCCGCGCACCGGAAGGTGGCGGCTTCTGTATGGCATTCCCGTGGCCCGGCTGTCTTCCAGCGCGTGCGACAAGGATTTGCATGGAATCAATGCCCAGGCCGTGTGCGCAACGCGTGGTTCGCACACCCGGTCTGATGTGAGACGTGATGGATTCCCCCCCGATCCAGGGCACGGCAGCCCTACCTGGACGGGACACAGCATACAGAAAGCAGACAGCACGCATAGTGAAAATCGCTCTATTCGTGAGAATTCACTATTCCAGCTAAGTGCTGAATTGCGTCATTTTATGTGTTTATTCAGCGGGTGAATATTGCTGTCTGCTTTAGCTGTGACGCGACCCAGGGGGTGAGGTCACTCCGGGTGAATATTGCGGACACGGGCTTCCGGTGATGTCGCGGTGCGGCGCGCGGGAGGGGTGGGGCCCGGTCGCCCCTCCCGGCCCTTCCGCTCCAGGGTAGGCTCCTGGAGCGCCATCTTGAGCTGAAGACCTGGAACCCCCACGAGGTGTGCCTGAGCCCCCGCTGGGGCGTCAGCGCGGGCCTCGTCGTGGTCCGGCACGGCCAGGAGTGGTTCCTGCGCACCTTCTACGAGACCTGGCTCGCGCAGCCGGAGGCGTTCCATTCCCTGGAGGACCTGGAGCGACTCCAGGCCTGCCTGCGGCGCACGACGCGCTCCTTTTCTGTTTCGCCGGGGAGTCGCGGAGTACGACGGGTGGATGACCGTGCTGGGCCCCATGCGGAGGGGACAGGTCCGCAGGGTGCCTCCCTTCAAGCTCCCCTGAAGACGGTTCTTGCGGTGGGAGCCAGCGGGAGCCGCGGCTGAGCCACCGCCGGCGACGCCGCCCGGTGTCCCCTTACCGGGCGGTGTCCCTGCTTCAGGGCAACCACTCTCCGTTGAAACAGACCTTGAGGTGGGACGTGTCCGGCGAAGGGTCCTCGAAGAAGCGCGTCACCATCTCGCGGAAGTCCGGCACGGTGTACGCGGGCAGGTCGTCGCACACGTCGTTGGTGGCGTTGAACGGCTTGAAGGGCAGGCGCCACGGGCCGTAGACGCCGTGCAGTTGTGAACCCACGCGCGGATCATCCGAGGGCGCGAAGAGCCAGCGCACGCCGGAGTCGCGCATCTCGCGCGCCATCAGGTCGTCCCACTCCTGCAGGGCGGCGTTCGTCTTCGCGCTCAGGTCCGTGAGCCCGTGGTGGGTGGTGTACACGGGGTCCCGGCGGTTGGTGGCCGCCAGCGTCCGCAGTCCCAGCCCGCCCCGGGCCACGGGCAGGTGGAGGGATGCCACCGTGGGCAGGCCCGCGAAGCAGTCGGACTCCTGGCGCCCCGCGGCCCTCGCCAGCGCGCGGCACTCGGGGCTGAACTCCGCCTGGTAGAGGGTGGCGAGCTGCGCGGAGACGACGGTGTCTGGCATCCCCATGCCGCTCTGGGTGTAGTCCGGGTTCGTCCAGTTCAAGGGCATCCAGCCGGCGCTGGAGATGACCCACAGCCGGCGGGCCGCCTGGGCCCGGGGCAGGGCGCGGGCGAGCTGGTCCGCGTTGTTCTGCGCGCCATTGCCTCCGGCGGATGAGCCCGTCCACACCACCTTGAGGGCGTTGTTCCGGTCATCCAGGCCGTAGTCGCGGCGCAGCACCTCCAACAGGGCGCGCACGTTGAGCCGGCCGTTGAAGCGCAAGCGCAGTCCACCATCCACCGGTTGCGGCGTGGGGTTCGTGCCGGTCCACAGGTCGCTTGAGCAGTAGTGGGCGCTCACCTGGTTGGCGTCCGCGAAGGTGGGGTTCTCCTCCGGGTCGCGCGACAGGATGCCGGAGCCCGCCCGGGTCTCCAGCGCCCGGTCCGCGGGCTCGCCCTTGCTGGTGAGCAGCACCCCCCGGTTCGCGCACGCGCTGGTGGTGCCGTCGCAATAGCCGCCGCCGCCCAGGTTGATGACCCACACCTTGCTGCCGGTGGGCGAGGGGCTGAAGTTGAAGGCGAAGCTCGTCCCGTCGTTGCACTTCGCCCCCGCCCAGCGTGAAGCCTCCCGGAGGGCCGGGCGGATCGTCTCCACCAGGACACCCGGCTTCATGCGGCAGTCCCGCGCCACCTCGTAACCCCGGCAGGTGCTGGAGCAGACCGTCTGCCCACCGGTGTACAGCGCGGACAGGGCCGTGCACGCCACCGCGCCGCCTCCGTCACACAGCTCGTCCTGCTCCAAGATGCCGTTGCCACAGGTGGCCACGGCGGCGGAGGCCACCGCGCCGACCCCCTCCGGTGGCTCTGTTTCCCACGACACATCCCTGCCACAGCCCACCAGCAGCCCGAAGGCGACGACGAAGACATCCATCCGCATGGGTTCCCCTTCCAGCAAGACACTGGAGCGGTTCAACCCAGCGCATCCGCCAAGGTTTCGGGAAAAAACTCCGAAACTGGCTTTCTCGGAAATCTTCAGCGGGCCGGTAGCAGACCCGCGGTGGGGTGCTGTTGCTCACTGACGCCCAGGGGCCCCGTGCGCGCGGTGGATGCCCTGCGGGACGGCTTGGGATTCATGTCCAAGCGTCCAACCCTTCCTCGCGTTTCTGAACTGGGGCGAGCTTCCTTACGGACGTCCGGAGGAAGCGGATTCAAAGCCGCGCCAGGCCAAAAGGGGTAGGCCACATGACGAGTTCCTCGAAGGTCGAAGGGCTGAGCATCACGCCCGCATCCGTGGAGGGCGCACCCAGGAGTTCGCCCCTGCTCTGCTCGCTGCGCACGTTGCTGGTGGACGCGGCCCTCATCACCGGAGCGCTCTTCTTCGCGGTGTTGATGCGCTTCGACGGCGTGCTGCCAGCCGAGGGTCGGGAGGACTTCCCGCGAGCGCTGGCCCTGCTGCTGGCGGTGCGCCTGGTCGCCCTGGTGTGGCTGGGATTGCACCGCTGGTCGTTCCGCCGCTCCGGCCTCAACGAAGCGGTCCGGCTGGTGATGGCCAACGTCGCGGCCAGCATCGTGTTCGAATTCCTGCGCCTGGTGTTCTTCGCCCGGGCGGTGCCGGGTCAGGTGGTCGCGCTCGAGTTCTTCGCCACCACCACGCTGTTGGGCATCCACCGCTTCGCGCCGCGGATGGCGCGGCAGTGGTACCTGGAGCAGCGCCGCTCGCGGGCGGATGGCGCCCTGCGGACCCTCATCGTGGGGGCGGGCAGCGCCGGGGACCTGCTCCTGCGCGACCTGATGCGCGGTTCGGGCAGCCCCTGGCATGTCATTGGACTGGTGGACGATGACCCCGGCAAGCAGGGCACCTTCCTCAATGGCAAGCCGGTGCTGGGCGTCATTGATGCGCTGCCGGAGTTGATGACGAAGCACCGCGTGACCCAGGTGCTCATCGCCATCCCGCGCCTGTCGCCGGAGCGCACCCGGCACATCCTGAGCCTGTGCCGGCACCAGAGCGTCAGCTTCAAGATCATCCCGGCCTCGTTCGCCTACCTGGATGAGAAGATCTCCGCCGCGATGCTGCATGACCTCAGCCCGGAGCACCTGCTGCCCCGGGACGCCATCGCCTTCGACCACCAGGAGGTCCACCGGCTGGTGTCCGGCCGCCGCATCCTCGTCACCGGCGGCGCGGGCTCCATCGGCAGTGAAATCACGCGCCAGGTGGCGGGCCACGCCCCCGCGTCGCTGGTGGTGGTGGACATCAACGAGAACGAACTCTACCTGCTCGTGCGCCAGCTCCAGGCGCGCTACCCGGGGCTGCCGGTGAGCTCCGTCGTGGCGGACATCCGGGACCTGGACCGGATGCTGAGAATCGGCCAGGAGTTCCGGCCGCAGTACGTGTTCCACGCGGCCGCGCACAAGCACGTGCCGCTGATGGAGGACTCGCCCGAGGAGGCCATCAAGAACAACGTCTTCGGCACGCAGAACGTCGCGCGCATGGCGGACACCTGCGGCGCGGAGCGCTTCATCCTCATCTCCACCGACAAGGCCGTCATGCCCTCGTCGGTGATGGGCGCGTCCAAGCGGCTCGCGGAGATGGTCATCCGGAACATCGCGGTGACATCCCGCACCACGTTCTGCGCCGTCCGTTTTGGCAACGTGCTGGGGTCCGCGGGCAGCGTGGTGCCCCTGTTCAAGCAGCAGATCCAGGCGGGCGGCCCCGTCACCGTGACGCACCCGGATTGCACCCGCTACTTCATGATCATCCCGGAGGCCGTGGGGCTGGTGGTGATGGCGGGCCTGGGGGGCTACGGCGAGCTGTGCATCCTGGACATGGGCGCGCCCGTGCGGATCGCCGAACTGGCCGCGAACATGATCACCATGACGGGCCTGGTGCCGGACAAGGACATCTCCATCGTCTACACGGGGCTGCGCCCGGGCGAGAAGCTGGAGGAGACGCTGATGAGCGACGAAGAGGAGCTCACGCAGCAGGTCCGCAACCGCATCAAGGTGGCGCGCAGCCCCGCGCCTCCCCGCGACTTCGACCTCCAGCTGCTCCGGTTGGACCGGGCGGCCCGGGCCGGTGACGTCCAGGCCGTGAAGCTCACGCTCCAGGACCTCATCCCCTCGTACACCCCGTCGAAGCCGCGCAACGTCCTCGTGCCGGGCAGCGCCCCCCTGATGGATGGCGTCAACCCGCAGGGGGCGGGCGGTCCCCGGACCCCTCCGCTTCCCCTGGGCGCCGAACAGACCGCGAGCGCCTGAAGCCTTCCGAAGTGCCACCCGGGGCCCCGGCGTCCTCACGCTCCTTCTCCCCGGAGCGTGGGAACGCCGGGGCCTCCGACGTTTCCGACGACGCAGGTCCCCGCCGCTAGCGCCGTGGCGTCCGGTAGGCCGGAAAGAAGCTCCCGGAGGGCTGCTCCTCCGTCAGCCGCGCGTACACCCCCGGCTCGCAGACAATCTCATGCGTGTGGACGTGGGCGCTCGCGTTCGCGAAGCCCCGCTTGAAGTCCGCCAGGCCGTCCCCCGGCTGGAGCCCACCGCCCAGGTGCAGGGGAAGCCCCAGGTCCCTGCCCAGGTCGATCATCGCGCCGAAGACGTTCTTCGCCGGCGAGCGCGCCAGGTGCGCATCCGCCGTTCCGCCCAGGTAGTAGTGCAGCAGGCCATCACTGCGCACGACGAGCGCGCTGGAGGCGACCTGTCCGTCCGGCGCGCGCGTCGTCGCGAGCCAGGCACCGGGCGAAGCGAACACCTCCTCGAAGTATTCGTCGGAGAAGAAGTACCTGACGCAGGCCCGGTCGCGGACCATCGTCTGCCGGTACACCTCCAGGAAGCCCCGCCGCTCCTCCCAGGAGACCTCGCGTGCGGGACGGACGGTGCTCACGAAGCCCTGCCGAACATTGCGCCGCTGGTGCCGGCGGTGCATCTCCTTGATGTCGAGCGGCAGCTTCGGGTCCACGAAGAAGACCTCGTTGCGCGCGGTCGGCTCCGCGAAGCAGGGCGGCCCCTGGACCCGGTCCCTCACGAAGATGCTGACCAGCTCCGTGCCCCTCCAGTCCACGTCCAGTTTCGGCACCTCGCACAGCCCGTCCAGGGCCCCTCCGGGAAATCCGTAGGGGGAGATGGCGTCGCGGTAGGGCGTCCCTTCGATGGGGCGCACGATGAGTGGCAGGTGCAGCACTCCCCCCGCGTGTCCGCGGAGGACCAGGGTGTGGGTCACCCGTTCGGCCCGCAGGTGGTGCGCGGAGCGGAAGTACTCCTCCGATAGCGCCGAGGCTCCCGCGTCGGGAACCAGCATGGCGCTCGCTTGCACCCTTCTCATGTGTGTCTCCCCTGCTCCGCGTGCGTGCTTCACCGGCTCAGGCAGCCAGGCCCATGCCACCTGGTACCAAAGACAAACGGCCAGGCATTCCCTTTGTTTGTCTAAACACAAAGGAATTCTGTGGGGCACTCAACTCTTTGAAGGCCGCGAACGCACTCCGGCGTTCTCACAACAGGGTAGCGCACCGGGGCAGTACACCGGACCTACCCCACGGGACCCACTGATGTCGGAATCTCGTCGTAGCAACACGTCTGGTCTTGCCCTGTCGTCCCTGCTGTCGCTCGCCCTTCTGGTCGGGGGTGCCTGTGGCCCCAACCCGGAAGCCACCCCCGGCGAGACGGCCTCGGTCGACACCAGCGGAGAAAACGCGCAAGGCACCCCTGAAGCCGTCAACCCTGAAACACAGACGCCCGCTCCCTCTTTCCAGGACGAGGACGCGCTTGCTCCCTCGGACCAGGAGGCGGACGCACTCGCACCCTCGGACTCAGAAGCAGTCGCGGAGGCGCCGTCGGCTCCTGCCGCGGACCTGGCCGCTCCGTCCCAGGAGGAAGCGCTGGGCACCACCGCTCAGGCGGCCACGGGCATTCGCACCGTGGCGGCCTGGGAGACGCTGTTCCTCGGTCGCTGGAACTCCGAGCACACCTCCAGCTTCCTGCCCATGAGCAAGTCGCTCGACAGCTGGCAGTTCTACAACCTGGGCTACGGTGTTGACGGCAACACCGCGATGTACCGGGCCACGGGCAAGACGCAGTACCTGGACCGGGCCCTGCTCTACGCCAATAACGTGGTCAACAACGCCAAGGTCTCTTCGTCGCTGCCCCGTAGCCAGTTCAAGGACAGCTACATGGGCTGGGCCTCCGCCCGTTCGGACACCGTGGGCCAGGAAGTGCCCCTGTTCGAAAGCTATTGCTGGCGGTACGTGACGCGCATGCTGCGCGTCATCAAGGAGACGCCGGCGCTGTACAACAACAGCAACTACCGCGCGCAGTACGACAAGCTGCTGGCCTTCACCGAGCGGAACATGTTCGAGAAGTGGCTCAAGCGCGGCGCCAACAGCTACATCTATCGCGTCAATACGCACATGGCGTCGCACTGGGCGTACATGGCGATGGACCTGTCGCGCATGACCACGGACGCCACGAAGAAGGCGACGTACATGACGGTCTTCAACAACATCAACCGTGACATGCCGAACAACACCTCCTCGCTGCGCGGACAGTTGAAGACCAGCATGGTCAACCCTGCCGCGTACTTCTGGGCCGCCAACTGGGGCTCCAGCGCTCGCCCCGGCCAGGATGTGGCCCACGGCAACGGCGTGATGGCCTACCTCGTGGAAGCCCGCGACGCGGGCATGGAGTGGACGGCCACGGACATGCAGAAGTTCGTCGTGACGCTCAACAACGTCATCTGGCCCTCGGCCACCCGCTACGCCAACTACGTGGACGGGACGGGCAGTGGAACGGGCTGGTTCAACGACGGTCTGATGAAGCTGGGCCGCTATGATGCCAACCTCCAGCGCCGTCTGGAGACGCACAAGGTGGGCAACAACACGCAGTTCTACGGCAACGGTGCCCTCAACGCGAAGGTGCTGTCCGGCCAGTAGTTCCGCAATGCGAACAAACACCCCCTCCCCCCGCCCGAGCGCGTGGGGGAGGGGAGTGTGCGAACGCTTCGGGAAACGCCGGGGACGGGCCCCGGTCCGAGCCCCGGAGCCTCATCGCATGTCTTCCCGCATCTATCTGTCCTCGCCCCACATGGGCACGCTCGAGCGTCGCTATGTCGAAGACGCCTTCGCGAGCAATTGGATTGCACCGCTGGGACCGCACGTGGACGCGTTCCAGGAGGAGTTCGCCCGGTGCGTGGGCAGTCCCCACGCGCTCGCGCTGAGCTCCGGCACGGCCGCGCTGCACCTGGCCCTGCAACTGGTGGGCGTGGGGCCCGGGGATGACGTGCTGGTGAGCACGCTCACGTTCTCCGCCTCCGTGAACCCCATCCGCTACCTGGGCGCGTCGCCCGTCTTCATCGACAGCGAGCGCACCTCCTGGAACATGGATCCGGCCCTGCTGGAGGAAGAGCTCGCCACGCGCGCCCGCGCGGGCCGGCTGCCTCGCGCGGTCATCGTGGTCCACCTGTATGGCCAGAGCGCGGACCTGGACCCCCTGCTGGCCGCGTGCGACCGCTACGGCGTCCCCGTGGTGGAGGACGCCGCGGAGGCCCTGGGCAGCTCCTACAAGGGACGCGCCCCGGGCACGTTCGGCCGGGTGGGCATCTATTCGTTCAACGGCAATAAAATCCTGACCACGTCCGGGGGCGGGATGCTGGTGTCCTCCGACGGGGAGCTCATCCAACACGCCCTCAAGCTGGCCACGCAGGCGCGCGACGCCGCGCCGCACTACCAGCACTCGGAGATTGGCTACAACTACCGGCTGAGCAACGTGCTGGCGGCCATTGGCCGGGGGCAGTTGCTGGTGCTGGAGGACCGCGTGCTCGCGCGCCGCGCCAACCACGCGTTCTACGCGAAGGCGTTCGCGGACCTGCCCGGCGTCGCGTTCATGCCGGAGGCGCCGTGGGGCCGGCACACGCGCTGGTTGACGACCCTCACCATCGACCCGGAGGCGTTCGGCGCGGACCGGGAGGTGGTGCGCACCGCGCTCGAGAAGGAGAACATCGAGGCGCGGCCGGTGTGGAAGCCCATGCACCTCCAGCCCGTCTTCGCGTCCTTCGACCGGCGGCGCGGAAGCGTGGCGGAGGACCTGTTCGAGCGCGGGCTGTGCCTGCCCTCCGGCTCCAACCTCACGTCCCAGGAGCTTGAGCGGGTGGTGGAGGTGGTGCGCGCCGTGGCCCGGAATCCGGTCCGTCGGACGGGGAGCTGAAGGGTTCGTCGCCGCCCTGCCGGAGCGCCACGACGTTGGACTCGGGCGGGGCGTTGCCGGCGAACTTGTGCATCGTCGCGTCGCTCACGAAGGAGATGCCCTGGCGCTGCACGACGCGCAGCAGCGTCAGCGCGAGCACCTTCGCGTCCAGCGCCAGGCTCCAGTGGTCCACGTACCAGACGTCCAGCCGGAAGCGCTGGTCCCAACTGATGGCGTTGCGACCGTTGATCTGCGCCCAGCCGGTGACGCCCGGGAGCACGTCGTGGCGCCGCGCCTGTTCGGCGGAGTAGCGCGGCAGGTACTCCACGAGCAGCGGCCGGGGCCCGACGAGGCTCATGTCGCCCCGGAGCACGTTCCACAACTGCGGCAGCTCATCCAGGCTGGTGGAGCGCAAGAGCCGCCCGGCCCACGTGAGGCGCTGCTCGTCCGGCAGCGCGTTGCCGTGCGCGTCCGTCGCGTCCAGCATCGTGCGGAACTTGAGCACGGTGAACAGCCGGCCACCCAGCCCAGGCCGCTGCTGGCGGAAGAGGACGGGGCGGCCCAGCGTCATGCGGACGAACAGCGCGGTGGCGGCCATCACCGGGGACAGGCACACGAGGCCCATTCCCGCGGCTGCCACGTCGATGCACCGCTTGAGGAACCGGCCGGTTCCTGACTGTCTTTGCATGTGTCGTGCTCCCAGGCGTGGGTGTCGGGGCAGGTGCTCAAACTTTTTTTCCGAGGACGCCGTGCGCTCGGAGCCTGGGAGCGTAGGGAGCCGCCCGGTGGGCCACCACGACCCCCGGGACTCAACTTGCTGTCCGCTCCCGAGCATCCACGGCGGCCCGTGCGGGGACGGAAGCCCCCGCGGAGAGCTCTTCGCGCCCCAGCCGCCGCCAGGCCCGCACCGCCAGCCAGACGCTGCCCGACAGTTCGGTAACCCACCCGAGCCCCAGCGCCCACGCGGCCCCCACCGGCCCCACCAAGGGCACCCAGTACGCGCTGCCCAGCGCCACCACGCAGACGGACGCGACGAGCAGCACCACCTGGGCCTTCAGCTCCCGCGCCGCGGTGAGGCCAATCTGGAGGCTCACGCAGACGTACTCCAACGCCGCGGCCCCCATCAGCCAGACGAACAATTCCAGATTTTGCGCGTAGGCGGCCCCGTAGAAGAGCGTCAGCGCCCAGCGTCCGAACAGCGCCGAACCGGCGATGGCGCACAGGCCTATCAGCGCGGCGATGCCGGCGAAGCCCGCGAGCATCCTGCCGTAGCGGCGCTGCTCCCCCGCCGCGTGGTAGCGGCCCAGCCGGGGACTCACGGCCTGCCCCAGCGAGTGCACCACCCGGCCCCCCAGCGCGGTGAAGTACGCGAGCGCGGCGTACATGCCCAGCTCCGCCTGGCCGGAGTGCGCCTCCAGCAGGTAGCGGGGGATGTTGGGCCGCAGCGCCCCCAACAGCGAGGTGATGCCCAGCACGTAGCACAGGAGGAAGAGCGCCTTCACCTTGCCGCCCTGCTCGCGCCACGGCGTGCGCCACAGCGGGCGCCAGGGGTGCGCGTCTGGGAATTCGCGCCGGAAGGCCTGCGCGTCGAAGCAGAAGAGCACGATGGCCCAGGAGAACGCGAGCGCGGCCGCAGCGGCGACGGGGCTGTTCGTGAGCCAGAGCGTTAGCGCCACCCCCACCACCGACAGCGCGCCCTTGGCGATGGTGGAGCGCGCGATGAGCGCCAGCCGCTCCCGCTTCTGCAGCGCGCCGTAGAACACCTCGCTCAAGGCCTCGAAGCCCTTGGCCAGCGCCACCATCGCGGTGACCGCCATCGCGCGGGGCGAGGGCGCCACCACCCACGCGATGGCGCAGCACACCGCCACGCCCGCGAGCACGTTGAGCACCATCAGCCCGAGATAATGCTCGAAGCCGAAGGCGCCCCGGGCGTCGGTGGACTGGAGCGTGCGCATCTGCATGCGGGCCATCAGCAGCACGGGCGCGGTGATGGCGAGGGCGAGCGCGAAGTCGCCCAACTCCTCCATCGTGCCCAGCCGGGCGAAGGCCACCAGCACGCCCCATTGGGCGAACGCGTAGATGAGCCCGGCGGAGAGCGACCAGGCGAAGTTGCCCCCCACCGAGCGCTGTTTCACGAACGCGCCGCCGCTGCCGCTCGCTGCAACACTTCCGCGAGCCGCACGGCCGCGGTGTCCGCGGAGTAGCGCTCCTTGCCCAGGCGTCCCGCGAGCGCGCCGGCCTGCGCCAGCCACTTCGGGTCGCGCAGCTTCTTCGCCAGCATGTCCGCCGCGGCGGGGACGTCCCGGGGCGGCAGGCGCAGGCCGAACGGCTCCTGGTCCAACAGCTCCGCCTGCCAGCCGCCGTAGTTGAGCGCGAGCGGCCGGCCCGCGGCGAGCGCGTCGAAGAACTTGTTGGCGGAGTTGTCCTGCATGCCGTCCACGTCGGTGAAGAGGGACGTGGCGATGGTGGCCGCGCTGAGCACCGCGGGCACCTGCGCCTTGGGCACGCTGGGCAGGAAGAAGAGGTTGTGGTCCTTCACGCCCAGCCTCTCCGCCAGCGCATGCAGGTCCGCCTCTTCGCGGCCCTGGCCCATGATGACGAACCTCACCTCCGGGTCGCGCGTCAGCATCTCCTTCGCCAGTCGCACCAGGTAGCCCACGCCGTTCACCAGCCCCAGCGTGCCCGCGTACAGCACCATGGGCCGGTCCTGGAGCCACGGGTACTTCGCGCGGAACTCCTTGCCCGCGGAGGCCGGCACCTGGAAGCGCTCCGGGTCGCAGAGGTTGGGGATGATGGTGATCTTCTCCGACGACACGCCCGCCGCCTCCACGCCGGCCTTCATGCCCGGCGACAGCGCGACGATGTGCGCCGCGCCCGCGTACGCGGCCTTCTCCAGCAGCTGCGCGGCCAGGATGGCGGAGCGGCTCTTGAGCGCGCCCACCGCGATGGGGATGGCGGGCCAGAGGTCGCGCACCTCGAACACCATGGGCCGGCTGTTCCAGCGCGAGGCGAAGATGCCCGGCACCGCGATGGTCAGGGGCGTGCTGGTGGCGAAGAAGACGTCGCCGGACAACTGCGCCGCGCGGCGCGTGGAGTTGACGGCGAAGTTGCTGAAGGCGCGGATGCGGTCCGAGTTCTTCATGGAGTTGCTGTAGGGCACCGGCAGCCAGTGCACCTGGATGCCGCTCTCGTTCGTCTCGCGCCAGCCGCGCGAGGGCGCCTGGGGCCGGGTGTCGGAGGTCACCATGTGGACCTCGTGGCCCATGCCCACCAGCCGGCGCGCGAGCTCATAGGAGCGCGTGCCCCCGTGCATGGTGGGCGTGTTGAAGTACTGGTGCAGGTAGACGATCTTCATCGGTTGGCTCCAGGCATCGCGTGAAGGAGGGGGGCGTGCTGCGGGGCGGCGCTTCGGGTCCTGCGTCCCGCGACCGCGGTGCAGGAGGCCATCACCATCAAGAGGAAGAGGGCGCGGCTGTCATAGAGGTCTCCGCTGGACTGACTGCCCAGCAGCACCAGCACCGCCGCGCCCACGGTGGCGCCGTCCAGGCCGTGGCGTCGCAGGAATGCCGAGCGCAGGAAGGTGCCCACGACGACGGCGAAGAAAAGCAGCCCCACGGTGCCGCCCTCGCAGAACACCTCCAGGAAGAGGTTGTGCGGATACACACCCAGGCCCAGCCCGGGGAACGCGGCCAGTCCCGCTCCGGTCACCGGGTTGTCGCGCCCCAACTGGATGGCGGACGCGTAGAGGATCTCCCGTCCGGACAGGTACACCTGGCCGCCGCGGCCAGGCGCGCCGCCCGCGCCCGTCTCGTAGTTCAGGGTGAGGCGCAGGAAGCGCTCCTCCACGGAGTGGGTCAGCGCTTCGCCCAGGGGGGAGAACAGCGTCACGGTGACGACGGCCGCCGTGGCCAGCAGCGTCAGTATCAGGAGCCGGCGCACGGGCACGCGTCCCACTACGAGGCAGGTGATGACGCCCGCGAGGATGGCGACGGTGCCCCCGCGTGAGCCGGTGAGCAGCGCGAGGATGACGCCGGTGGCCGCCAGCGGAATCCACAGCCACGCCTGTCCCCGCCAGTACCAGAAGTACAGCGCGCCCAGCGCGAGCAGCCCCATGAGCCGCGCGAAGATGTTGGGGCCGCCGCCCATCACGGCCAGCCGCGCGCCGCCGCCGCCGCCCAGCAACTGCCGCACGCCGGTGAGCGCGAGCACCCCCGTGGCCAGCACGATGATGCCCCAGAACGCATCCAGCACCCGGGGGGCGGGCTGTCGCAGCGCGGCGAGTCCGAAGCCCACGCTCATCACCAGCAGCAGGCCCAGGTCATAGACCTTCAGGAGGGCGAAGGTCATGTTGGGGGCCCACACGGCGCTGGCGGCCAGGTAGCCGAAGAACCCCATCACCGCCGCGACGAGCGGCGGGTCGAAGCGCGTCTCGCCGGGCCTCGCCTCGCGCGTGGCGCGCAGCAGGAGCCCCACGGACGCGAGCACCAGCCCGCCCGTGACGATCCACAGCCGCAGCTCCAGGAACGGGTTGACCTCCGGCACCGCCTCGGCCAGCCGGTGGAAGCCCCAGCGGCCCGCGAGCACGTAGATGGCCGCGATGAAGCCCAGGCCTGTGCGTCGGACGAAGCTCACGGGCGGCTCAGCTCTCGGACGGGTAGTCGTACTGGTAGATGCCGCTCACCGCGCGCCCGGAGCGGGAGCGCGGCACGCCGTTGAGGACGACGCCCTGCACCGGCACGCCGTTCTGTTCCAACTGGTGCAGCGCCGCCGCGACCTCCCGGAGCGGGTGCACGCCCGAGCGCACCACCGCGAGGCTCACGCCCGCGTGCCGGCTCACGAGCGCCGCATCCGTCACCGCGAGGATGGAGGGCGTGTCGAAGACGACGACGTCGTAGCGGCCGGCCAGGTGCGCCACGAGCGCGGTGAAGCGGTCGCTGGACAGCAGCTCCGCGGGGTCCGGCGGCAGCTCGCCCGAGCCGAGGAACGCCAGGCGGGGCCCGGCCTCGTCCAGCACCGCCTGCTCCAGCGGGAGGGTGCCGCGCAGCACCTCCGAAAGTCCCGGCGCGCGCGTGTCCCGGAAGCAGCGGTGGAGCCAGCCTTCGCGCAGGTTCGCGTCCACCAGCAGCACGCGCCTGCCGGACTCCGCCAGCGCCCACGCTAGGTTGAGGGCGACGAAGGACGTCCCCGCGCCGGGGCTCGTCCCCGTGAGGGCGACGACAGGGGTGGGCGCGTCCTTCAGCGCCAACTGCAACCGGGTCCTCAGGCCGCGCACGCTCTCCGTGGTGCGGTCGCGGGGACGGACCCGCGCGAGGATGGAGGGCCTTGCACCGCCGCGTGGCGAGCGGTCCGGGCCCAGGGGAAGGCTTGCGAAGACGGGCTTCGCGAGCGCCTTCTCCAGCGCTGCGGGGTTGGTCACACCCGGCTGGAGCGCCTGCTTCGTGAAGGCGAACGCGACGCCGAGCGCCAGCCCCAGCACCAGGCTGACCGCGAGCACGTCCGGCTTCGTGGGCCGCACCGGGAGGCGCCTGGCCACGGACGCGTCGATGATGCGCGCGTTGGTGATGGTGCTCGACTTGAGCACCCGGTACTCCTGCGCCTTGTTGTTGAGTTGGAGGTACAGCTCGTTGGCGACCTTCACGTCGCGCGTGAGCTGCGCGGACACCAGCTCCGCGCTCGGCATGCCCTTGAGCTGGGTGGTGAGCTCGGTGCGCTCCGCCCGCAGGCGGGCCAGCTTGCTCCCGGTGGCGACGAGCAGCGGGTGGTGCTGGGTGAAGCGCTGCCGCAGCTCCGAGCGCTCCAGGGAGAGCTCGGAGATGGACTTCTCCAGCTCCACGCTCCGGTTGAGGAGGGCCTGGACCTCCATCCCCAGGTCCACGCTGCCCTTGCCCATGCGGTAGTCGCGCAGGGCCGCCTCCGCCTGGTCCAGGCCCTGGCGCAGGCCGGGCAACTGGCTGTCGAGGAACGTCAGCGTCCGGCCAGCCTCCTCGCTGCGGCGCTCCACGTTGGAGAGGACATAGGCCTCCGCGATCGCCTTGAGCGTCTCGGTGGCCACCCGGGGATCCGGCCCCTCCAGGGTGAGGTTGAGCACGCCGGTGCCGACGCCCTTCTCGCTCAGGCGCAGCATGCGCTGGAGCATTTCCACCACCGCGGCCCGCGAGTGGCGGATCACCCGGAAGCGGGTCCCCGGCCGGGCGCGCAGTTCGGTGACGTTCAGCTCCACCTCGTGCGCCGCGCCCGGAGGGGTCGTGGCGACGGTGCCGGCCTTCCCGTGGAGCAGCTCGACGGCGTCGGGGGCCAGGAGGGTGTACGCGCCGGAGGCTTCCGCCACCAGGGTGAGCGGGAGGTCCTCCAGCGCCTCGGGCACGTTCAGCCGCTCCACCTGGAGCCGCTCCCCGCCCCAGGCGTAGGCGTCCCGGCCCCACCAGGGGACGGGCGCCAGGTCCGGCCCCTCATGGGCGCGGGCGAGCGCGGCGCCCAGCACGGGGAAGTAGCGGGGGTCCGCGGACACGCCCAGCCGCAGGGTGTCCGCCACCCGGCCCAGCAGGGCCCTCGAGTTGAGGACCTCCATCTCCGTGGCCGCCACGCTGGGCGCATCCGAGAGCAGCTCATCCAGCTGGCCCAGGCTGCCGCCCTTCTGCTCGATTCGCAGCACGGCGTTCGCGCGGTAGATGGGCGTCGCCATGAGCAGATACAGGCCGCCCACCACCAGGGCCAGCGCGAGGGTGGTGGCGATGACCTGACGACGCTCGAGGAGGATGGCCAGATAGCCACCCAATCCCAGCTCATCTTCGTTTTCAGGAGGGGGCGTCATGGGTTGTCGATGATGATGGTTCTGTCTCCGATATCCACTGCCTGCCAGAGCAGCTGCACTGTCGGCTGGATTTGCTGGATGATGCGGTTCCAGCGCGTCAAGTCGTGCGCGGAGACGAAGACGACGTCGTGGGGTTGTAATTGGAACTGCGCCGCGAGCAGCAGCGCGTCCGGGGAACTCGCGTCGAGTTTGTAGATGGATGGCCGGTTGAAGTTGCCCCGGATGACGTAGACGCGTCCCGGGTTGGAGGTCAGCGGATCAAAGCCCTCGCTGTCGCCAATCGCTTCCGCCAGCGTCATCCGCCCCTTCACCATCAGGCGGGAGGAGGGTTTGCGCACCTCGCCCATCACGAAGACCTTGTTGCGGTTGCGGTCCGCGACGTTGATGATGTCGCCGTCCGTGAGCAGCCAGTTCTGGCTGACATCCCCCTGTTCGTAGAGGGCCTGCAGGTCCAGGTTGAAGGTGGTGCCCGCCCGGCTGAGCGTGACGGTGCGCAGGTCCGCTTCCGGTCCGAAGCCCCGCGCCTGGCTGATGGCGTCCTGCACGCGCAGGGGCACGTCGGTGATGGGCAGGCTTCCCGGGGCCACCACCTCCCCCGTCACCTGGATCTTCTGGCCCCGGAAGCCCACCACGCGCACATCCAACTGGGGCCGTTCGATGACGCCGGCCAGCTTCTGCGTGAGCAGCTCGCGGATCTCCCGCAGCGTCTTGCCCGCGACCGGGATGACGCCCACATGGGGGTAGAACATCGTCCCGTCCGCCGCCACCGGATGGCCCGTGGCCTCCGCGGAGCGGAACTCACCCGCGGGGATGGTGAGCTCCGGGTGGTCCCAGACGATGACGCTCAGCACGTCATGGGCGCTGACCCTGTAGTCGTAGTCCACGGCCACCTGCGACAGCGGATCCGTCAAGGGGCCGGGACGGGCCTGTCGGCGCGACTCCAGCTGTCGGCCCAGCAGGGACGCGTCGATGGGGACGATTTCAAAGGCGTCGTCGCCCGCGTCTGCCTTTCCGGCGTACCGCTCCCGGAAGGAATCCTCGTCCATGTGCATACCTGGGCCCCACGCGCATGCGCTTGCCCACAGTGACAGGACGATAAGAGGGATTTGCTTCATTGGCCGGAATTGTTCGTGCTTGTCGCCGCGTGCGTAAACCCATCCACGCACCGAGGTGTCCGGAAGCCGTTAAGGCCCCGAGCCGAGTCGACACATGCCCTGCCCTGGAGTGCGCCGTGGCGGTGGGATTCGCTGGAATCACGACATCAGGGCCACCCCCGGGGGGGCGTGACGCGGCAGGGGGGCAAGCCCATACCCTTGCGCTGTCTTGAGGGCTTGATGTGGCTGCCCGGGTCGCGCTCCTCGCGACCACCGGAGGAACCGACATGCAACCCATGACCCAGTGGAGGGCCATCCTCGTTCCGGATGCGGGGCAGCGGGCCTGCTGCGCGGACTACTTCCGTTCGGAGCCGTACCTGAAGGCCGAAGGCGTCACCCACAGCCTCATCGTGGAGGACGGGGAGGGCCGGGCGCTGCGGGTGCCGCTCATCGTGCGGCCCATCGAAGGCACGCCCTACCGGGACGCGGTGTCGCCGTATGGGTTTCCCGGCGCGGAGCTGAACGGAATGAGCGAGGTGCCCCCGGACGCCATCGACTGGCGGGGCACGGAGCTGGTCAGCATCTTCGTGCGCGACCGGATTGGCGGCCCGTGCTGCTTCTCGGGTGGGAGGCTGCGCACCGACGTATGCCTCATCGACAGCACCCAGCCGGTGCGCTTCCGCGACGACCACGCAGCGGACATCCGCCGCAACACCCGGCTGGGCTATGCCAGCACCTATGTGCCGGTGAAGGAGTCCACGGAGGAGCAGCGCCAGGCGCTCAAGGCGCTCTACCGGCGGACCCTGGCCCGCGACCGGGCGGATGCCCGGTATGACTTCTCGGATGCGTGGTTCGAGGAGGTGTTCACCTGCGGCTTCGCCTGGCTGGTGACCACGCGCGCCCCGGATGGAGCCATCGCGTCCTCCGCGCTCGCGGTCCTCAGCGACGGCCTCCTGCACCACTTCATCGGGGGCACGGCGGACGCCTGCCTGAAGCACTCGCCGGAGAAGAACGAGTACCCGGTGCTGGTGGAGCTCTCCGCGAAGCTGGAGGCCCCCGTGCACCTGGGCGGCGGCCTCCGCCCGGGAGACCGCCTCGAGCAGTTCAAGCGGGGCTTCGCCAACAGGATGTCCAGCTTCTACACGCACGAGCTCATCTGCGACCCCGACGTGTACGCCGAACTGTCCCGGGGCCATGAGGCCACGGATTACTTCCCCGCCTATCGCGCGCCGCGGTCCTGACGCTGGCTCGCGGACGTTCAAGAAAGGACTGCCATGGTGCTCTCGCTTCCCCAGCTTCGCGACTCCGAGAACGCCCACTTCGCGTGTCTCACGGAGCGGGAGCTTGCTGAACGTCGGCGCGAGGAAGGTGTTCGCGTCATCTCTCATCGGGGCCACTACTGGGAGCAGTCGGGCGCGCGCGGCTTCTTCCAGCCGGTGCACCTGCTGGCCCGGCTGACGCCCGCGGAGGCCACCTCTCCCACGCCGCTCTCCTGGGGCTTCCGGGCGGCGCTGACGCCAGAGACGGCGAAGTCCGCCACCGGCACGGTGCCCGTGGTGCGCATCAAGGATTTGAGCAATTACGACGCCAGCCACCTGTCCTCGAACCGGCGCAACAAGCTGCGCAAGTGTCAGAAGACGGTCCGCATCGTCCAGCTCACCGGGCCTTCGGTCCTGCTGGAGCAGGGCTATGGGGTCGTCCGGGATGCGCTGACACGGACCCAGCACAAGAAGATCCCCACGCCGGAGGCCTACCTCAAGGACGTGAGGAAGTACTTCATCTCCGACCACTGGTGCGTGCTGGCCGGATTGATTGACGGCAAGCTGGGCGGCTACCTGGATGGCTACGTGGTGGACGGCGTCGCGTATGGCTTCAGCGCCTACTACGCCACGTGGGCGCTGCCGACGAACATCTCCACGGGCCTGAGCTACGAGTTCGCGCAGGTCTGCCGGAGGCTCAAGTCCGTCCACACGCTGGTGGGTGGCCTCCACGCCCGCGAGGTCTCCCAGCTGGGACAGTTCAAGGACGACCTGGGCTTCATCGTGGACCCCATTCCCATCCAGTGGGGGATGAACCCGCTGGCCCAGGCCTTCATCCGCTGGCGCCGCCCCCACGCCTACTACCGGCTGACGGGCCAGGAGTAGGCGCGCGGCGAATGCCTACGGCGACAGGACGACCTTGATGCAGCCCTCGTCCTTGTCGCGGAACTTGCAGGCAGGCGAGCAGGGGGACGGTGCGCTCAGGGTGTGTGCGGTCTCACGCCGAAGGCCGCCACCCGGTCCTCGGGGGTGAGCACCACGAAGTAGCGGAAGGTCCGGGGTCCGAACGTCACCAGGTACGTGTAGAGGCGGTCATCGCCCCGGGTGAGCCGCTGCGCCAGGACCAGGGACCCCGCGGGCCCCAGGGTCCCCAGGGCCTGCTGGTGGCGCTTCGCGAGCTCCTCGAAGGCCTTCGGCGGGAGGGACGCGAAGTCACCGGGGGAGAGCGTCCCGGTCCGGGCCTGCTCCAGCAATTGCTTGAGCCGCGCGGTGACCTGGGGTTCGCGGTCCTCGATGGGCGCGAGGGGAGGGATGGCGAGCGAGGGATTGACGAGCGTGGCGATGCCATCCACGACGCTCCCGGTCTGGGCGAAGTCCGCGTTGGCCAGCACGACGATGGACAGCGAGTCCCCGAGGTAGCGCGCGAAGGTGCTCCGGAAGCCCTGCCACGCGCCGCCGTGCAGGTGGATGGGCTTGCCGCCGCGCTCCTCGAGCTGCCATCCGAAGCCATAGGGGTAGGTGGCCCCGCTGTTGAGCTTCACGGGAGAGAGGATCTCCTTCCAGCTCTCCGGGGTGAGGAAGGCTTGCCGCTGCACGGCGGCATCCCAGGCCAGCATGTCCTTCACGGAGACGTAGAGCGAGCCGTCCCCGGTGGTGTTGAGCGACGGGGAAACCCACTCCTGGTTCTTCAATTCGCCGTCGACCTGCCGGTAGCCGGCCGCGCGGTTCGGGACGATGTCCGCCTCGCTGATGCCGCGCGCGGTCTTCATTCCGGCGGGCTTGAAGACCTGCTCCGCGAGGACGTTCCCGTAGAAGGTGCCCGCGACGCGGTTCACGAGGATGCCCAGCAGGACATAGCCGGTGTTGCTGTAGTTCCAACGGGAGCCGGCGGGAAATTCGAGGGGCAGGGCATACGCGAAGCGCGCCAGCTCCTCGTCCGTGTAGTCCTTGCGCGCGTCGAGCAGCCCCTCCAGGTCGGCGATTCCGGAGGTGTGCGTCAGCAGGTGGCGCACCGTGATGGCGCTCCAGGTCGCGGGCGCGTCAGGGAAGAACTTCGTCACCTTGTCGGACAGCGACAACCGTCCTGCCTCCACCTGGGCCATCACCGCCATCGCGGTGAACTGTTTGCCCACGGAGCCGGACTGGAAGAGCGTGTCGGCGGTGACCGGGACGCGGTGTTCCAGATTGGAGAAGCCATAGCCCTTCGCCAGCAGGACCTTGCCATGGCTCACCACGCCCACGGCGAGGCCGGGCACCTTCTGCCGGGCCAGCTCGGCCTGCACGAAGGCGTCAATCCTTGCCCGGAGCGGGGCCTGCGCGGAGGCGGTGGGGGCGACGAACAGGCTGCACATCAAGACCGCGAACACTGCGAGCGGCTGCGACGGACTGCGCATGCGGGCACCTGGCGCGTGGGAGGTCATCGCGCATCAGGATAGCCGTGCGAGCGAGGCGCTTCATCCCAGCCCCACCCCGGCCCGGGTTGGGTTGTCGGGCCTGGAGGTCTACCCCACGGGCGCCGCGAGGCTCCGCGTCACGGAGGCGTGTCCCCGGCCGTGGCCTTGTCGCCCAGGCGCTGCTTGAGGGCATCCCAGCCCTTGCTGCCCGCTTCGCGCGCGCGGTCGAGCGTCTCGCCCGCACCCTGGGCCACCTGCTCCGGGGAGAGCGTCGCGGTGCCCTGCCGCACCCGCTGCATCCAGGCGATGGGCGCGTAGAGCTGCTTCGCCTGTTCGGGGCCGAGCGCCACGGTGAGCACGTGTTCCAGGCCTCCGACGCGCGCGAGCAGCGCCCGCCCGAGGAGCAGGCCCGCGCGTGCCTGCTGGAATACGGGCAGGCTGTCGCCGTGGTTGCGCAGGGCCTCCGCGTTTTCGTGCACCTCGCGGCGCTCCGTCTCCTCCAGGAAGGGACTGGCGGCGAGTTTGTCGAGCGAGGCCGCGGCCTCCGCGTAGCGTTCGCGCCGTGCGTGGATGAAGGCCCAGCCCCACCACGTGAGCTCGTTCTCCACGCCCAGCGTCTGGAGCGAGCGCAGGCCCTGTTCGATGTCGTCCTCGGCGGCCGGTTGCCGCTTGAGAGCCATGCGGTTCCACGCGCGCAGGAAGTGCCCGGCCGCGAGCACCATCTCCCGCGACTGCGCGGGCGTGCTTCCATGGATGGACCCGAAGTCCTCGGCGGGGAGGCGCTCGGCCTCGGTGAGGAAGGCGTTCAGTTCCTCCTCGGCGGCGTAGTGGTAGCCGGCCTGACAGAAGGCGAGTCCCCGGTTGGCCTGCACCGCCGCGCGCAGGGGCGGGGACCAGGAGGGGGTCGGCGTGGCGCGCGACAGTTCGTAGAGGGCCAGCTCCGTGGAGGGGATGTGGCCGGCCTTCGCGGCCCGGTCCAGCAGGAGCCAGACGGAGGCGAGCAGCGCGTGCTCGTGGCCCGCGTCATAGGCGGCCATGGGCACGGGGTTGCCGGGCATCCACTTGGACCACAGCAGGGGGAACTCGTCCTCGTCGCGCGTCTGGAGCGTCTTGCGTGCCTTGTAGAAGGCGACGCCCAGGTTCAGATACGTGCGGGCCGCGTCTCGCGTCGCTTCGTCGGTGAGGGGCTTGTCGGGCAGCTCGCGCGTTTCGGCCAGCGCCTTCCAGAGCAGGGCGACCTCCTCCGGGGCGCGGGGATCGCCATCCGCGCGCAGGGTGAGCTTGAAGGCACGGTAGGGGAGGATGGCGACGGAGTCCCGCATGCGCTCCTCGATGGCCGCGCGCTCCTTCGCGGCGCGCTCGGCATCGGTCGCCTGACAGCCTCCGCACGCGGTGGCGCCCACGAGGAGGAGGGCGGCAAGGCGGTGGAGCAGCGAGCGGTTTGGCGGGGCACAGGCCTTCATGGCCGCGACGGTAGCACCGGGCCTCGGGACGCAGCGAGCAGGGGGCTAGCGCAGGTCCAGGAGCGCGGCGAAGAGCTCCCGGGGATCCAGGCCGGGCGGGAGGCCGGAGACGCCTCCGTCATTCACCTCCA
The DNA here is from genome assembly GCF_026626765.1 of Corallococcus sp. bb12-1. Taxonomy (NCBI): domain Bacteria; kingdom Pseudomonadati; phylum Myxococcota; class Myxococcia; order Myxococcales; family Myxococcaceae; genus Corallococcus; species Corallococcus sp. bb12-1. Next base: position 42,272 of record NZ_JAPNJZ010000019.1, read on the forward strand.
CCACGGCCCATCCGCCGTCCTCCATCATCGCGACGTCCAGGGTGAAGAAGGGCGACGGGATGCGCCTGCCCAGGGCTTCGAAGGCGGTGAAGTCCGGAACCTCCACGTCGAACTCATGGTACGGCTCGGCCGCGATCAGCCGGCCCCTGCCGAAGAACAGGCGGAACTCCAGGTGCGCAGGGCCCGCGGGCGTCCTTCCGTAGACCTTGAGCGGCAGGAAGCGGCGGACCACGAAGCCCCGCTCGAAGCGATCGCCGCGTTCGTCCAGGAGGTTGGCGCAGGTGCGCTCGAAGTCCTCGCGCGTGGCGCCGGCCGGAACGAAGCACGCCTCCACCCAGCGCTCCTTGGCGGACTTCACATGGTCCTTCACGATCCACGGCGGAGGACCCAGCACCCGCGCCGCATGCCACGCTCCCGGGGCATCCGGCCCGTCGGTCCACACGGAACGCGCGGTGTATCCCGCGAGGCGCGGATACCAGTTCGGCAGGTAGTTCGCGGCGGCGTACTGCTCGGGGGTCGTCATCAACCGGTGGCCGAGCGCGGTGACGGCTTCATCGAGTGCGCCGTACTCCTCTTCCGTGAGCATCCAGCCGCGATAGAGCAGCGGGAGGTGTCCTCGCTCCGGAACGCCCGCGAGCGCCCGTGACGCATCGCCGGACAGCAGCGCGGAGAGGTCCGCCTGATACGTGTCGAGTCCGAGCGCTTCCGCCGCGTCTGCTTCCACGTCGAACGTGTCGGACTGGTGCGGATTGCGACCGAAGAGGAGGGCGGGAGGGACGGAACGGGAGCGGGGAAGGGACATCCACGAACCTTTCATCAGGGTGGGCGCGGCCCTTCCGGAGGCGGCGATGCGGAGTGGAAGGGCAGGCGGGCCGTGTCTGACGCCGGCACCTGTGGGACCTGACACGGCCACGGCGAACGCCAGCAGGGGCGAACGCGGGCAACGTGCCGGGAGTGCGTGTCCTTCCAACAGGTGGACGCGAGCGCATGGGCACGCCTGACAGGAGCGGTCTGGAAGGCTTGCTTCGCGGGGCGAGGGGCCCGTAAGAGCCGCACCACCCATGCCGACCCCTTCCGAACTGCTCCAGGCCGAGACGCGGCGCTACCTGCGCGGGTATCGCTCCGCGGCCCTGTGCGCGGGCATCACCCTGCGGGGGGAGCACCACGTGCTGGGCCTCAAGGGCAAGGGGACACCGCCGCCGACGGATGCGGTGTTCTCCCTGGGGGCGCTCACGGAGGTCTTCACGGCGGCGCTCGCCGCGGTATTGGTGGAAGGGCAGCGGCTGCGGCTCGACACGCCGCTGTCTGAGCTGATTCCCCGGGCCCTGCTGGTGGACGACGTCGCGGGCCGCATCACGGTGGAGCAGCTCGCGACGCACACCTCCGGCCTGCCGCACCTGCCGCCCAACCTGCACGCGGCGCCGCAGAATCCGGAGGATCCGTTCGGCCACTACTCGGCGGGTCTGTTCGGGGAGTTCCTGCGCGGCTACCACCCGGAGCGCCCGTCACCGCGTCCCCATGCGGAGTCCTTGCTGGGCATGGGCGTGCTGGGCCATGCGCTCTCAAGGCGCGCGGGGCTGAACTACGGACATGCGCTGCGGGACCTGCTCTTCAAGCCCCTGGGGATGGTCGACACCACGGCGAGGGTTTCCGACGAGCTGCTCCCGAGGCTGCTGTCCGGACACACCGCGCGCGGCAAGCCCGTGCCGCCCTGGACGTTTCCCGCGCTCCCCGGCGCGGGTGCGCTGCACTCCACCGCTGGAGACCTGCTGCGCTTCCTGGATGCGAACCTGGGACGGGGCGAACCGTCCATCGTGCGCTCACTGGGATTGACGCATGCGCCGCGCGTGGAGGCGGGGCCCGTGCGGATGGGATTGGGATGGACCGTGTCCCAGGTGCGTGGGCATGACGTGCTGTGGCGCTCGTCGGTGATGGGGGGCTCGGTGGGCTTCCTGGGCTTCGCGCCCCAGGCGGACGCGGGGGTCGTCCTCCTGGCGAACCATGGGTGGTCGCTGTTGGCCGCGTTGCGCGGGCGTGTGCCATTGGAAGCGCCGGGGCTTGAGATGCTCGCGCGGCTCCTGAGCAGCCCCTGATTCAACGACGGCCCCCATCTCCGTGATTCACTCAAGGGATGGGAGCCTGTCGGTTCGGCTCAAGGGATGCTGAAGCGGTAGATCTGCACGGCGCCCGAGGGCTCCATCTCGAAGTCGCGCACGTTCTTGGGAGAGCCACGCTCGGTGCGCTGGGCGAGCTTGAAGTCGCCATTGCCGTTGCGGGTCTGGAAGCGGAACTCGTATTGGCCCGGCTCCGTGGGCAGGGTGAGCGTGGCCATCTTCGACACCGACAGGTTGACGAAGCCCGGCAGGGGTTCGCCGTCCACGCGGCGCACGAAGCCGATGGCACGCAGGAAGGGCGAGCCTCCGGTGAGCACGAGGTACTGGGGCTCGGCGGCGGGACGGGCGGGCTTCGGCGTTTCGGAGGCGGCGTTGGTTTCGGTCTCGCTCGGCTCCGAAGGGGCGGGACGCTCGGCGGTCTTGCCTGCGCGCTTCGCCTTGGTGGAGGCGGGCGTGGGCGCGGACTCCTCGGGGCTCGCTGCGGGCGCGGTGGCTTCGGAAGAGGCGGCGACGGGCGTTGCTCCCTCCACTGCGGTCGGGGATTCGGCAGCGGGTCGCGGCGCCGGTTCCTCCGTCGGAGCGGATGCGCTCTCTTCAGACGCGGCCTTGCGCTTCGTTGCGCGGGCCTTGGGGGATTGTGCCGTGGCCGTGGCCTCGGCGCGCTCCGACACGGCTTCGCTGGCGGTGGGCTCCGCGCTGCTCGACGGTGAGGTTTCAGTCGCGGCCGGCTCCTCGGCGCTCACCGGAGGCGTCGAGGGCGCGGGTGCCTCCACGGCGCTGGAGGAGGGCACGTCGGTCGTGGCCACGGGACTCGTGGGCGTTGCCTCGGGGGCGGTCTCCGAAGGAGGCGCACTGGTGGCGCCCTTCTTTGACGTGCGCGCACGCGGCGTCTCGGCCGGGACGGGCGCAGCGGCGGGTGCCTCTGTCGCGGGAGTCGAGGACTTCTCCTCTTCGCGCGTCGGAGTGCCCTGAACGGTGACGGATTCCGGATGCGTAGCGGCCTGCTTCGACTTCTTCACCGAGGGAGTCTTGTCGGCCTGCGCCACCGGCTTCGACTTCGTCGCAGGTGTCTGGGGCGCTTCCACTGGCTTGGAGACAGGCGACTTTGCTGACTTCGCCTCCAGCTTCGACTTGGAGGCAGGCGCGTTCGATGCCTGAACCCCCGGCTTCGACGTCGCAGCGGGCGCCTTCGCGGCCGGAGCCGCAGGCTTCGACTTCGCCGTAGGCACCTTCGCTCGTGCGACCTGATTGGATTTCGCGGCAGTTCCCTTGGTGGCCAGTGCCGACTTCGCCGCAGGCACTTTTGTCGCCGAGGCCGCCGACTTCGACTTCGCTGCAGGACCCTTCGCGGGCTGAGCCGCCGGCTTCGACTTCGCTGCAGGACCCTTCGCGGGCTGAGCCGCCGGCTTCGACTTCGCGACCGCCGAAGCACCCCGCGCGGGCGCGGCCTTCGTGGCGGGAGCGGCCTTCTTCGCCGCCGCTCCCTTCTTCACCACGGCGGGCGCCTTGCCGGTGGCGGCCTTGCCCACGGGCTTCGCGGCGGCCTTGCCAGGTGCACTGCGGGCGGTGGACTTGCCAGGGGATGCGGAACTGGGGTTCGGACGACGCTGCGCCATGGCTTCCTCATTGGAGGACCCGAGCGGTCGGCGCCGTCGCCCCTCCGTTCCCGGATGGCTAGTGCAGCCAGGGCCACACCGCAAGGCGCACGTGAGGAGTTCGCGCACCTGCTGTCTCCCGGCCACCGCCACGCCCCGCCGCAGGGGGAAGGAGGAAGCACCCCTGCTGCCGCTCCCTGGCCCTGTCCCCGACCTGGGTCAGGCGGCTCTGGAGGGCCCGCTTCAGGGCCTGGGCGCCGGCGGGGGCTTCACGTCGGTGTTCTGCCCCGCGACGATGCGCCACCCCGTGTCGGTGCGCTTCATCACGTACCGCATCTGCGTGCGCAGCAGCCCGTCCTGGGTGTTCTGCACGCCCGGGGGCAGGCCCGAGTGGCCGGTGACCTCATGCACCGTGTCCACCACGGCGATGTCCGGGGTCGGGAAGGTGAGCTTGCGCACGGTCACATTGGCGTGACTGGTCTTGAAGATGCTCGCGAAGATGGCCGCGTGGCGCGTCTCAATCTCCTCGCGGCCCTGGAACACGGTGCCCACGATGTTGATGAAGTCCGCGTCGTCCGTGAAGTCCTGCGTCCAGGCCGCCGCGTCGTGCGCGTTCCAGGCCTGGGTCTGCGCGCTCACCAACTGGCGGATGTCCCGGTCGGCCTTGGCGGGGTCGGCCGTCACGCAACCCACGGACAGGAATGACAGACTCAGGGCCGCCAGGGCGGAAAGCATGGAAGAACGTGTCATGGCGGGCAGTCTGCCACGACACGTCCGCCTGTCCTGCCGAAACAGAGGCGCGGCGGGATGGCCGCGCCTCCACAGCTCAACTAGTCCAGCACGCCGACGGTCTCGGCGCGGTCCACGGCCTCGCCCTTGGTGGTGTAGCCGCTGTACCAGGACGTGTCGTTGGTGCCGGCCTTGTCCTGCTGGAGGTGGGCGTGGGGGCCGGTGGAGTTGCCGGTGGCGCCCTCGTTGCCGACCTGGCAGCGGTCGCACGTGCGGTCATAGGAGTCCGCCGTCTTGATGAAGTGCCACTGGCGGAACGTCCAGCCGCTGGCCCAGACGTGCTTGGCCTCGTTCTGGGTGCCGCTGCCGGTACCGTTGCAGTGGACGCCCGAGGTGCGGACCGTCACGTTCCAATAGACGGAACCGACCACGCCGGTCTCCGCGCCCCAGTAGTTGCAACGGCCGCTGGAGATGTCCACGGCACCGTGGAAGCTGCCGCTCGAATAATAGGTGGTGGCCGTCACCGTGCCGGGGAAGGGCGACTTCACCGTGTGGGCGCCAGCGATGAGGGGGAGGAGGGTCAGTGCCGCGAGGGACGCCTTCGTCATGTAACGCATCGGATGTTCCTTTCGGGCCGGACTCCCGGCCCTGGGGGGTGAGTGACCGCTACGGAGCCGTTTGCAGCCGCTGCTTCTCCCTCAGGATCAGCTCCCACTCCTGAAGGCCCGTGCCGAGCGCGCGAATCCACGCGTCGATTTCCGGTGCCATGCCCGGGTCGATGCCCCGGAGCTGCTGCAGCTCCGGCACCGCGCCCGCGAAACCCAGTTGGGCGATGCTCCGCACCAGCGCCTTGCGCACGCCCGCGTCCCGTTCGCCCCGGTACATGGACACCAGGGACTCGCGCGCCTGCCCCATCTGCTCCGCCGGCACCCCGCCCAGCGCGAGCGCCGCCGACTGGCGCACCTCCGCGGAGTCGTTGCGCAGGAGGCCCTGGAGCTGGCTTGCCGCTTCCGCGCCCAGCTTCTCCGTGTTGAGGGTGCCCAGGATCTTCGCCGTCGCCTTGGGGTCGCGTGACGCCGCCGCGGCAGCCACCGCCGTGTCCGTCGCGGAACCAAGCTGGCCCGCGTAGACGAACTGGTTGTCCTCCGACAGGTTCGTCGCGGCCTCCATGCGGACCTCCGGGGAGGCGTCCCGCATCAGGCGTTCGTACAGGTCGCCCGTCTTCTCCAGCGCGCCGGTGCGCCGCATGGCGCGGACGGTGGCGGAGCGCACGGCCGGGTCGCGGTCCTCCAGCGCCCGCTTCGCCACGACCTGCATCGCGCCCACGTCCGCTTCGCGCTCGCTGCGAGCGACGAGCGCCGCCGCCAGGTGCTCCGCCATCGTCGGGTCCGTCTCCCGTTCGAACGCGGCCTGGAGCTCCGCGGCGGGCAGGGTGACAGCGGCTTCACGCAGGAGCGTGCGCAGGTAGCGCTGATAGGCCGGGGACCTGGAGGCAAGGCCCCGGCGGATCTGATCCATCAGGCCCGACACCGAACAGGTCTCTCCCTCCAGCGCTGGAGGGGTGGACGCGCCCTGCGCGAAGGCCGTGACGGGAAGGATGGGGACCAGCGCGAACGCCAGCCATCCCAGGGTGCTCTTGCGGAAGGAAGACATGCGAGTGATAGGCATTCCCGGGCCTCAGTCGTGGTGTTCCATGCACGCGAAGGGGTCCTGGTTGGGCAGGCTGTTCCACAGCCGCATGAAGTCCAGGACGCCGCTGGCATAGAGCTGCTCGAAGATGCGGTATTGCTCCTGGAAGCGCGGGTCGATGGCGGCCATCCGGGCCATCACCGGCAGCGCGTCCTGGCCCGCCACGCGCGCGGAGAAGCGGAACAGCGCCCATCTCACGCACACGGACGGCTCCGTGGGGAAGGTCCGGGCGAAGAGCGCCAGCACCTGCTCCTTGTCCTGGGACAGCGACAGGTTGTGCGCCGCCGCGTCCCGCCCGTCGTCGTTGCCTTCACTGGTGAGGATGCGCGTGAAGCGCTCGGTGGAGGCCGCATCCAGCACCGGCGCCGTGTGCATGGGCGTGGACTGCGCCAGGTAGCGGATGTCCTCGTCGGGGGAGTCCGTGGCGATGGTGAGCAGCCGGTCCAGGTAGGGCGACGCGTTGCCCGTCCGCTCGAAGTCCTTCTTCATCACACGCGCGACGGTGCGGGTGGCGGCCCAGCCGGCCTCCGCGGAGGCCGGGTCCCGAGCGAAGTTCGCCAGCTGGTCCAGGGCCGCCGGCTCCAGGCGCTTCTGCGAGTCCAGCGCGGACAGCATCCCCGCGCGCCGCCCCGTCTCCAGCTTGGGGTCCAGGCCCGCGGCCATCAACTGCGCGGCGACCTGCGGCTGCTGCACGGCCTCCGAGTCCCGCAGGGCCGACAGGTACACCTGGAACTCCTTGCCCTTGGCGTCACGCGCCCACCCCAGCACCTCCCGGGCGTGCCCCGCGTCGTTGCCGATGAGCTCCGTCAGGCGCTCCTTCAGGTAGTTGCGGACGACGGCGTCCCGCGAGGCCAGCAGCGGCGCGGCCCAGTCGCGGAAGGTCGCCACCGTCACCTGGTCGTTGAAGCGCTCCAGGTCCCGCCAGCACGTCCCGGACTCGAAGCGCCGGGGCGCCGAGTCCGCCTCCATGCCCTCCGTGGTGTCACCGCGCGCACGGCCCGAGCCACCCCGGGAGGCCGTTCCCTGGCGGGAGCCTTCCGCCGGGGCCCCCCGCTTGGGGTCCCCCGCTTCAGTCCCCTCGCCCCGGGAGAGCAGCGCCGCCCCAGCCAGCAGGACGACCAACCCGAGTCCTGCCGCGATCACCGGCTTGCGCCAGCGCGGGGGGCCTTCTCCGGGAGGGGCGGAGGGAGGGGAGGAATCTGGGGACATGGCAGGCCGGCCGGGGAAGAGGGTCTTTTTCCATTTAGACCCGGAATTCTCCGTCAGACCAGTACAAACCGACCGGAAGGTATTTTTTTATAAGATTACGAAAATCGGGGCGGACTCCAGGTGGGGGACGGCGGGGTTCAGGGGTCCCAGCGCACGCGGTAGGAGCAGGCGTGTCCGTCGAAGTCGAAGGGCTCGACGCGCGGGTGCTTCGCGCCGGCGCGGGTCAGCCCGGCTTCGATGATGCCCATCAGGTAGCCCGGGTTGCCGTTGCACTCGCTGACCTTGATGGTGTGGTTCGCGCGGCCGTGGGTGATGAGCTCGGTCTTCAGGTAGTTGTTCACGGTGGCGAAGCTCTCCTGCATGCGGGAGAGGACGCGGTCGGGACCGAAGATGGGCCACAGGGACACGAGCGCCTTGCCCAGCAGGGTGTGCTCCATGCCGGTGATGATGCCCACGCCGAGCTGCCGGTAGCCCTCCTGCGCGTCCATGCCCGGGTACAGGTGCCGCGCGGTGATGCTCAGCGCCTGGGCGAAGACGCCGCGGGGCGTGTGGTGCGGAATCTTCACGTCCAGGTCCAGGCCGATGGCGCGCAACTGGTCCTTGAGCTCCGGCGTGAGGCGCTTGCCCACGGAGCGCAGGAAGAGCCCTTCGATGGCATGGCGGTAGACGAACTCTTCGCTCAACGCGGCACCCTTCGTCGCAGTTCCTTCAAGGGAGGCCCCAATGGGTGAACGGTTTCTGACTCAAAAGTCATGAGGATCACTCCACTCGAAGTCTTCCGGAGTCAGTCGCTCTGCGGATATTAATGACTCATTCATTCGGTCAATGATGTCTTGAAGAGCTTCAAATTCCGTTCGGCCAAGGCCCGCGATCCAATCGGGCTCCCCGGCGTTGTTTTTCACGCACACATTGGGCATCGCCAGGAAATCGCCCAATCCGCGCTCCAGAACCTTGACTTTGTATTTAGTCCCGGGGATGCGGCGGTCTTGCACTTCATAAGTGTTGGCAATCCTGGAAATGCTTGCTCCGCCATGCAACGTGATTGTTCTCCAGTTCATCTCCTGAATCTCCTGTCGAACTCCGAATGAGATGCAGGTACCTGCTGTCCACCCGACGCCAAAACTGATCGGTCTGCTTCCCTGAGGAACCAAAACCCTGGCTTCGCTGATTTTGCCCCCCTCAACGCAAGCCAGGGATTTTTGCTCGAAGTGTACCGAGAAGACTGAATGATCCTCCGGCACCGCTCTGCTAGTCGCCTTTACTCCAGTCGCCGGGATCTACAGAAAACTCATGCTTCGCTTGGCGCATTGCTTCCTCAATGTTTGGGTGCCAAGTGTCGGCTATGTACTGTCCCTGGGCGCTCAAGCGAATCAAATAGAAGGCTCCCTCCTCCTGGTTGATTTCGAGTGATGCAACTTCTGCTCCCTTTGTCTGATTTTTAGATCTATCTACTGGGGCTGTGATTTTCATGGAGTCAACGGAACGTGATCGTTTTCAATGACATTTCCAAGCGGATCCAGTGCTTCAATATGCCCATGGGGGTAGGTTCTATTCCAGCGACCCGTCCGTACCCGCCGCGAGATCCTCCACGTTGAAGGCCGAGGCCGTCGCAACGCCGCCGTCGGCAATGCCGGAGCCACTTCCTGCGACCAATTGCCAGATTGCGCCCGTGGCGTGGGAGTCCTGCCTGTTTCCATCGCCTCGATGCAGCGTGCCCTCTGGGGACTCGAGCGTGTGGTGCACATTCAGCGTCCAGTTCCCCAGTGCCACGGCCAGCGCGTCGTGAACGCCCACCCGCTGGGACCAGCGCCGCCACAGGAAGACCTCCATCAACTGGCGATCGCCGGTGGCGATCGTCATGGAGCCCCCGCTCGCTCCAAAGCTGCGGCCACCGCCTCCCGGGTTCCTGTAGACGCCCTGGTAGGCGTAGCCCACCTCCACGAGGAACTTCGTGGTGCCCTGCAGCAAGCGCCCCCATCTGTCGCGTCCGTCCCACTGGAAGTTGAAGCGCGTGTTGGGCGCCTTCCCGAAGGCATAGCGCCAGGTCCGACCGGCGCCGGAAATCTGGACGACCGTGTATTTGACGCTGGCGGGCACGCTGGCCCCCGTGACAGCCACCTGGAAGCCATAGCGGCTGGTACGCCCGGGCACCCGGTCGCTCTGATAGTTCAGCGTGTAGGGCGTGCCGGTGACCGGCAGCTCCTCCCCCAACGTCTGGTTCTCACATTCAATGATGCTGCCAGGCGTCTTGCAGGAGTTGGGCTCGGGCTTGTCGTCGTCGGGCGCTTCGTCGGGCGGTGACGTGGCATCGTCCGGGAAGCCATAGGGCCAGTTGCAATCCCAGGGCGTCAGGTGCGTCAGCGGCACGCGCCAGAGGGAGGTGCCCGGTGCGTAGAGCGTCGCCAACTGCTGTCGCTCTTCATCCGTGAGGCCCAGGGCGGTGAGGGGCGTTCCGGTGTCGACCACCCCGTCACCGGTGACATCAACGTTGGCCAGTCCGCTGGTGACGCTGATGATCTTGACGACGCGTCCATCCGCATCCGCCTGCCACGCGCCCACCTGCCGGTCGTAGTACCCTGTGGGCACGGCGCCTCCCACGGCGAAGCCCAGGAAGTTCTCCAGGTAGAAATACACCGGCGGGTTGAAGGAAACGCGGGTCGCTCCGGCCGAGATGGCCTCATCCAGGCTCCATTCGAGGGCATACGTGTAGCCGCTCATGGGGGGCAGCGCCCCAGGCATGGCCTTGGACCCGTCCGCGCCCACGGTGTACTCTGTCGCACGCACGGACATGCTGGAGAGGACCTGTGTCGAGCCGCCGGGCAGCGTCAGGGTGGCGCCGGTGCCGGCCGGCACGAGCAGCGTGGCCTGACGGGTGCCGTCCGAATCCGTCACCGTGTTGCCACGCGCCAGTTGAAGCGCGGTGCTGTTGGCGCTGACGACGGTCACGGCCGTGTCGAGAGCCGTGAGGGCGACGTCCTCCACCGGTGCCCAATCGCGCCAGGGTGTCTGGATGCCACGCTGCACGGGCAGGAGGCCCGCCTTCTCGAACTGGAGGACGACAACTCCTCCTCCATTGACGGCGAATTCATAGGCGCCGTCTGCCCGTGTCAGCGTCTCGCCCCATTCCGGGTGACCAAGCGCGGAGACCCTGACGCCCGACAAGGGCGCGCCGGCCCTGTTCAGGACACGCCCATGGGCGACCGCCACAAGGCGGACTTCCAGGGTGCCGGGGGCCACGCCCGTCTGCGGCGGGTTGCTGCCTTCGTAAAGGAAGGAGGTGGCATCCGCGAAATCCGTAGGCGTTCCCGTCGCTACCAGCGGAGGCACCCCCGACACGAAGGGTCCGTCATCGTGACTGAGAGCGCTGGCGGGCACCACGACGCGTGTCTGACCCGGGTACTCCCAGGACAGCCGTGCGTGTGCCAGTCCGGGGCCCTCGAAGTACTCCATGGCGAGGGCGTAGGTCTGCCCGGCCGCCAGTGACACCGTTCCGCTGGAGAGCGGATCGAAGTCGTCCTCGTACGTCCAGTTGTTGATGACACTTTGCCCGCCCACCCACAGGCGGACACCATCATCCGTCGAGGTGGTGAAAGTGTAGAGGCCCGTCACGGGAGCCGTCAGCGTGCCCGTCCAGCGCACGCTGAAGGTATCGTCGCCCGAGAGGGCCGTGCCTTCCGGGCGCCCATACTCCCAGTCGAAGTCCACCTGGGAGTCGACCCGTGTGGTGACGAGCGTCTGGAGCGCGTCATCATCGAAATAGTCGGCTTTGAGGCCCGGTGCCTGCAACGCCTGGCTGCGTGTGGCACGCACTGTCGGAGGGGATGGCTCCGACACTCCGGGTCCGCAGCGCACGGCCAGCAATGCAACGAGCGCCGCACAGGCGGCTGCCCCCCCCCCCCCCCATCCTCTTTGACTTGTCAGGATGCGCGTTCTGGAGTGGGTGCCATTGTTAACCATGTCAGGCGATTTCCACATTTTGACATTTATTGTCAAGGAAGGGGCCTCAATCCGAAACAGGTTGGAGCCTGCCAGGGCTTGCTTGGTTGCGCGTGCTTGACGTGCCTCCTGGCCTTCTCTACGCGTGCGAAAAAAACGAAGTCTGGTTATTCGCGATGTCCCTGCCGTCAGGTCAGCACGAACCGGTCATCCGGCAGGAGGGCCGGGGGCAACGGCTCTCCGGCGAGTTCCAGCACCGCGCGCTCAACATGGCGGGTGAGCGCGTCCAGGGGCAGGTCGTTGGGCTCCGTGCCGAACGGGTCCTCCAGCTCCGCCGTCACGGTGTCGAGCGCGATGAAGGTGTACGAGATGAAGACGGACACCAGGGGGGTGGCCCAGCCCAGGCCTCCCGCCAGTGCGAACGGCAGCAGCAGGCTGTAGAGATACACCGTGCGGTGCAACATCACGCTGTACACGTAGGGGATCGGCGTCGCGGCGATGCGTTCGCACCCGCCAATGACCTCCGACAGGCGGTTCAGGTTCTCATCGAGCGACGCGACCAGCAGGTCGCTCAGGCGCCCCTGGCGGCGCTGTTCGGCCAGCCACTCCGCCAATCCCATCAACACCCGCGCCGGACGGTGCTCCGCGCGCAGCACCTGCTCGCGCACTCCTTCTGGGAGCGTCGTCACGTCGGCTTGCGTCTGTCTCAGTTGGTGGTTCAGCGTCAGGGCCAGCGCGCGGAGCCGGTCACACACGTCGCGCCGCTCGTCCCGCGTGAGCGCGGGCGTGGGCAGGGTGAGCGCCTGTCGCGTGATGGAGCGCGACACGATGACCAGCGCCCCCCACAGTTTGCGCCCTTCCCAGAAGCGGTCGTACGCCGTGCTGTTGCGAAACCCCAGGAAGATGGCCAGCGCGACGCCCACCAGTCCCAGCGGCCCGGGCTCCAGGCGGAAGGACGGAGGTCCCATCGCCACCACGAGGCACGAGAGCGCCAGGAAGAAGCCCAGCCGCCACACGATGCGCGGCACCACCGAGCCCCTCCAGACGAACAGCATGCGGAGCCAGTGCAGGCGCGGGCGGACGATCATGGCGCCCCTCTAACACGTCCTCCCTTCGCCCCTGGGGCCCCGGCATGAGGCCCGGGACGGGCATGCAGCAGCAGCCGTTCTGATACCGCCGGGGGTGGATGGGTGAGCGAGGAGGCGCCGCACACGGGGGAGGCCTGACGGAATTCGTCCGGGGCGTTTGACCCGTTTTACCGGGTCCCGTCCTCCCTCTCTCCGCACCCCCTCCCTGGGAGGCCTCACCCATGCATCCCCATTCCCCCTCGCGCGCGGCCCGTTCCGCGCGGATGGTTGCCGCCGCGCTGCTCCTGATGCTGTTACCCGCCCTGGCCGCCGCTGCGGACCGGGGGGCCTGGGCCCCGGGCGTCTCGTATGTCGTGGGCGACATCGCGTCGTATGGCGGCAAGGGCTACGACTGCCGGCAGTCCCACACGTCCCTGGTCGGCTGGGAGCCGCCCAACGTGCTCGCCCTGTGGCTGGAGCGCACCGGAAATCCTCCCGCGGACACGCAGGCCCCCACCGCGCCCACCGGTCTTGGCGCTCCTTCCAAGACGTTCGACAGCGTGTCGCTGACGTGGGGCGCGTCGTCCGACAACGTGGGCGTCACCGGCTACGAAGTCTTCGTCAACGGCAGCGCGACGGCCTCGGCGACCAGCGCTTCGGCGAGCGCCACCGTGACGGGCCTGGCGGCGAACACCACGTACACCTTCACCGTGAAGGCGCGCGACGCGGCGGGCAACCGTTCGGCGGCGAGCGCGGCGTTCAGCACCACCACGCCCACCCGGCCCGCGCCCGACACCCAGGCGCCCACCGCGCCCGGCTCCCTGCGCTCCACCGGCGTGACGTCCAGCAGCGTCGCCCTGGCGTTCAACGCGTCGTCCGACAACGTGGCCGTCACCGGTTACGAAATCTTCGTCAATGGCGCCACGACGCCCGCGACCACCAGCAGCGCGCTCAGCGCCACCGTGACGGGCCTCTCAGCCAACACCACGTACACCTTCACCGCGAAGGCGCGCGACGCGGCGGGCAACCGTTCCTCCGCCAGCAACAGCATCGCCGCCACGACGGGCAACACCGTGCCGCAGGGCAGCAAGGTGCTGGTCGGCTACTGGCACAACTTCGACAACGGCTCCACCAACATCCGGCTGCGTGACATCTCCTCCAAGTTCAATGTCATCCAGGTCGCCTTCGCGGAGCCGGTGGCGGGCGCGGGCTCCGGCACCATGGGCTTCACGCCGTACAACGCCACGGTCGCGGAGTTCAAATCAGACATCGCCGCCCTCAAGGCGCAGGGCCGCAAGGTGCTCATCTCCCTGGGCGGTGCGAACGGCACCATCCACCTGGACGACGCGGCGGCGAAGCAGAACTTCGTCACCAGCATGCAGGGGCTCATCAACACGTATGGCTTTGACGGCCTGGACCTGGACCTGGAGGGCGCGTCCCTGGCGCTCAACGGCGGGGACACCGACTTCCGCAACCCCACCACGCCCCGCATCCAGAACCTCATCGCCGGCACCCGGCAATTGCTCAACGCCAATGGCTCGGGCTTCCTGCTCACCATGGCGCCGGAGACCGCCTACGTGCAGGGTGGCTACGCGGCCTACGGCGGCCCCTGGGGCGCCTACCTGCCCGTCATCTACGCGCTGCGTGACCGGCTGACGTACCTGCACGTGCAGCACTACAACACCGGCACGGTGACGGCGCTGGATGGCCGGGCCTACGCGCAGAGCACGCCGGACTTCCACGTGGCCATGGCGGAGATGCTGCTCCAGGGCTTCCCCGTGGGCGGTAACGCGAGCGCTGTCTTCCCGGCGCTCGAGCCCGCGCAGGTCATCATCGGGCTGCCGTCCTCGCCGCAGGCCGCGGGTGGTGGCTACACGACGACGGCCAACGTGCAGAAGGCGCTGGACTACCTGATGAAGGGCCAGTCCTTCGGCGGCACCTACGTGCTGCGCAAGTCGGGCGGCTACCCGGGCTTCAAGGGGCTGATGACCTGGTCCATCAACTGGGACAAGTTCACCAACTTCGAGTTCTCCAACAGCCACCGCGCCTACCTGGACACGTACCAGTAGGCCGTGATGCTGCCCGCCCACCGGGTGCATGCCGGTGGGCGGGAGGCGGGGCGTCGGAAGGCGCCTGCGGGTTCGCGCCGAACAGGACCCGACCCGTGCCGGTGGCCATCGAGAAGTAGAGGTCGCCTCCAGAGACGGTCGTGAGCTGCACGTAGCGGACGGCGCGCCCGTCACTCAATCGTGGAGTTCGTCACCTTGATGGGCGTATCCGAGTGGTTCGATATCTGGGGATACGTCACGTACCAGGAGCCACCCTTGTTGTTCTGGATGACCGAGCGGTCGATGCGGATGTCGCCCGAGTGGTCGTTGCTGACGAAGAAGATGGCGCTGCCGTGGGCGTTGACCTCGTTGTGTTCGATTCGCGTGCCGCAGAGGGACAGCGTCATCGTGTTGCCGTCGTTGTAGATGGCGCCGCCGCTGCCCCCGCCCGGGGTGCCCGGACCGGCGGGATTCGCGCCGTTGCCGATGGCCCGGTTGTGGGAGAAGAGGCTGTTGATGACGGTCCACGACACGCCGATGCTGCTGATGCCGCCGCCGTTGGAGCAGACCCCGCCGTAGCCCTGCTTGCCGCCGAAGGTCGTGTTCACCACGTAGACGGGCCGCCCCTCGTACTGGCTGAACACCCGGAGGGCGCCACCGCCGACGTCGGGCCCGACATCCGCGCACGCGTTGTTGAAGAAGCGGGAGTTGATGACCTTCACCCGTCCGCCGCGCACCCAGACTGCTCCGCCTCCGTCAAACTCCGTCTCGCTCTTGGAGCTGGCGTCCACGAACGTGAGGTTCTGGAGCGTCAGCCGGGGGTGGTCCTGGTTCTGGCAGTGGGAGGTCGTCCACACCTGCTGCTGGTCGCAGGTGTTCATGTAGAGGATGCGGTGCTTGCCCGCCCCGCTGAGCGTCACCAGCCCCTTGCCGTCGATGACGATGTCCGGTCCTTTGTCGTTGAAGACCTTCACTGTCCTGTCGAGCGTGAGGGTGATGGGCTCCGGTCCGCAGTCGAAGGTGATGACGCCGCCCTTCGCCACGGCCTCGATGAAGGCCGAGGAGGTACAGCTCGCTGGCGTTCCGCTACCGACGACGGTGGTGGGCTTGGAGACGTCCGCGAGCCCTGCCTCGGCGGGCACGCTGCACGTGGCCTCCGCGTTCGGATTGCCAGCGGGAGGGCCGTCCTTGGGATTGGTGAGCGGATTGGGCACGTCCACGCCCGGCCCCTCATCGTCTGAACAGCCCGCGGCGCAGGCGAGCACGAGCCCCGCGACCAGTGAGCGTGCCGTGGTCGCGGGCAACCGGTGAAGTCTCTTCGAGTGCATCAAGCCTCCGGGGATGGCGGCAGTGTAGGGCGGCGCTTCGCCCGAGACGAGCCGGCCTGTCCCGGGCGCCTCACATCGCCGCGGAAGCGCGGGCCAGTCGCCTGGGCTGCCAATTCCGCCGTGGCCAGGGCTCACCCGCCTGATGTGCTTCGGGTGAGGCCCCGGTCATCCCAACATCACTGCATTGACAGCGCCCAGGTGTAGCTGCCGCTCGAGCCAATGCCAGTCAGGGTCGCCTTGCAGGTCGCGAGCGTGCTGCCATTGGAGGTGGCCGTGCCGCTCGGCGTCCAGTACTCGGAGGTGCCCAGGAACGGGTTGGCGGGGGTGTAGATGGAGCTCAGGTTGAAGGTACAGGTCTTGGTCCCGCTCGCGTATCGAAATGCAACGGCCGTGGACGTGCCGCAGTTGAGCTGGTGCATGCCCGACGTCGTACCGGCCAGGACCGTGCCGAGGCTCGGGATGATGGGCGTGCACGTGTTCGTGAAGGTGTTGATGATGTCGCTGGTGGTGATCTTGTTCTGGACCGTGAAGGTCAGGGTCGCTGCCTGCGCGGAACCCATGCCCAGGACAGCCACTGAAAGTGACGCAAACAGCGTAGAGCTCTTCATGATCGACCCCGAGGGAGAAGGGAAACGAGTTTCCCTGGGGTCGAGCTAAACGTTTCTTACCTGCTTTGTCTAGAATGCGATGTTCAGGGGCCTTTGGGCTTGCCATGCGGACTCAAGGAGGCTGACCCGGGGTGTCCGCGGCTACCGGGATGGCCTCCGAGCGGCCGAGCGCCACGTAGATGTCGAACCACGCCCGATAGGCGCGCCAGACGGAATCGTTCTGCTCGATGAGGGTGCGCCGCGCTTCACCCATGCGCTGGGGCACGTCGAAGGGCATCCGCGTGTTCTCCTGCGCATGCAGTTGCGCCGCGAACCAGAGCACGTCCAACTGACCGGCATCGACGGGCGCGTGGGTGCGCTCCTTCAGGGCGTCGGAATGCTCCAGCGCCTTGCCCAGCCAGCGGGCCGCCAGCGCCGGGTCCTGTTGGTCCACGGCGTTCTCGGCCAATCGCAGCTCCGCCAGCGTCACGGCGCGGACGTCCTCGTCGCGGTCCGTCTCGTCGAACTGCTCCAGGAACAGCGCGCGCCGCTGTTCGAGCGCGCGCGCCGCGGCGTCCAGGCGCCCGAGCCGGGTCTCCGCGTTGGCGCGCAGGCCCGCGGCGATGATGCCGTAGGCGCGGTGGATCTGCCGGGGTGTGGCTCGCGCCTGGCTCAGCGTGGCCCGCACGGCGGGGAGCGCCAGGTCTCGCTCCACCTGCGCCAGGTCCTCCAGCGCCTGTTGGGGCTGACCCGCGCCCAACGCGGCGGCGCTGCGGGACAGGCGGACCACCAGCCGGTTGCGCAACCCCGCTTCGTCGCGGGGACTGGCTTCCACGAGCGGCAGCTCGCGGCCGTAGAGCGCCAGGGCCCGCTCGAACCGGCCCGCCGCGAGGTTGTAGAGGGCCGCGCGATCCAGGGCCAGGGGAACGAACCGGGCCAGCTTCGGCGCGGCGTCCACCAGGGCCAGGGCCTTGTCCGCTGCCTGCGCGGACTCCGCCTCCTTGCCGACATGCAGGAGCGCCCGGGCGCGGGCCAGCGACACCGCCACCCCCGCCGCGTTGTCCACGTAGGGATACGCGTCGCGCTGATCCAGGTAGCCCAGGGCGATGTGGTAGTTGCCCACCTGCGTGTGCAACAGCCCCAGTGCACCCAGCACCATGGCCTTGTAGCGGATGTTGTTGCGCACCAGGTCCAGGGCGACCAGGTAGTGCCGGTTGGCGCGCTCGGCGGCGGCGGGGTCGTGGCCGCGCAGGAAGTCCTCGTGCTGGATGGCGCCATACAGGGCCCGCGCCGCGCGCTGGTTCTTCAGCTCCGGCCAGGCCGCGCGCAGCTCCTTCACGGCCGCCGCCACCGCCTTCGCGTGGGCGTCGTCCTCCAGTTTGGTCATCCGGCGTGTCAGCAGATACGCCTTCACGAAGCGCTTGAGCGGTTCGCGCATCTTCGCGGAGGTGGTGGTGACCTCCTGCTCCACCACCTCCGGGCTGACGCCGGCCCGCAGTCGCAGGCTCATGGATTCGACGGCGCTCTCCAGTGAGCCCGTCCGTCGCGTCACGAGGTCGAAGTCGGCGCGGGCTTCGTCCATGCGCTGCCTTCCCATCCGGCGGTAGGCGCGGCCCATCATCGCGCGGCGGAACAGCCGATCGGCCCGGCGGGCCTCCTCGGTGCCGGCTGGGGCGTCCTCGACGTAGGCCGACGCCAGGGCCTCCATCACCCCGTCCGCGCCGAGGCTCGCCGCGCGCTCGACGGCGTCCTGCACCAGCGCGCGCCGCCGGAGCGGGTCCTTCTGCTGATGGTAGAAGGCCATCAGCGCATCCCGGACGGGGCGGGGTGGGCGCTCTTCGTGCAAGGCATTGACGTGTCGGCCCAGCTCCAGGGCAAAGGCATACGCGGACCCGGCGGGTGCCGCCGCGAGCGCCTGGGCCATCGCGGCATCCGCTTCCGCGTAGGGGCGTCCCCGGTACAGCGCACGGACGGCGGCGCGGGCGAAGTCGAGCTGGTCGTCTTCACGGAAGACCTTGTTCGTGGACAGCCGGCGGCCGGCGTCGAGCAGGGCCTCCCGGTCGTCGAGCATCCGGTACAGCGCGTCCGCGCGTTCAAACCACGCCTCCAGCACCGCGCGCGGCGTGGTGTCCGTCAACTGGGCCGCCTCCAATTCCTGTCGCGCCTGGGTGATGTCGCCCGACGCCTCCGCCAGCTCACTGCGCACCACGTGCTGGAAGACGGCGGAGGGCGGGCTGGGCGCATGCGCGGGATCCAACGCGGCCATGCGCTGCCGTTCGGCTTCGCTCAGCTCGTCCACCATGCGGCCGCGCTCGCGCTCCTTCATGGCCTTCCGGTGGTCGATGAGGATCCGCAGCGGCTCCGCCAGGCCCTGGGTGGCGGGGTCTTCCACGGACGACATGTGGCGGGCGTAGAAGGTCGCCGCGTCGAAGTCCTCGAACGCCAGGTGGAGCTGGCTCAGGCGCATCATCAGCAGCCGGCGCGGCTTGGGGCGGGATTCGCGCAGCAGGCGCTGACGGTAGAGCAGCAGTTGATCCGCGCGCCTCCCCACCATCCCCAGCTCTTCATTGAGGCGGGGCACGTCCCAGTCGCTGGGGACGAGTCCGTCCAGCGGCAGTTGATACACATCCAGCGACTGGTCGCGCGAACAGGTCGCGATGAGTGACGCGTCCGCCGGTGCCGGGTACTGGCAGCTCCAGGCCACGCTGGTGAGCTGGTCCGGACTGGAGGTGGCGGCTTGTTGGGGCGCGTCCTCCTGGTCGGAAGCGAAGGGCACCCGGAACAACACCCCGCTGTCGCTGGCGTCAATCACCCCGTCCGCGTTGGAGTCGGTGAAGAACTGCACCACGTACAGCGAACGCCCATCGCGGGCGAACACGGGCTGGCCGGTCTGCCCCGGCAGGTCGAGCGCCAGCGGGATGGGGGCCGCGTCGGGACGGTCCAGCCGGAGCGCCTCCAGATGGGGCGCGGCGCGCGCGGCGAAGCCCGGGCCCACCTGCTGCACGGAGCGTTCGATGGGGACGTACACCAGCCAGCGTCCATCGGGAGAGACCGTGGGGCTGGTCAGGTTGCGCACGAGCAGCGGGCGCACGCTCCACTCGCGCTCCACCGCGACCCGCGACAGGCGCAGGTCTCCCTGGATGCTCGCGCGGCTCACCAGCGCGATGTTCGCGTTGTCGATCCACTCCGCCTGCAGCGCGCTGGTCTCTTCCTCCAGGCAGTGGCGCTCCTCGGCGGCCGGCAGGTCCCTGACGCACAACTGTCCGCCGGCCTGGGTCCGGAACGAGATGTAGAGCAGGCGCTTGCCATCGGGGCTGATGCGCGGCCACGTCACGTCCGCGCCTTCGTCGAAGAGGCGCCGCTCGCGGCCCTGCTCCAGGTCCTGGGTGTAGAGCTCGGTCGCGATGTTGCGGTTGGACACGAAGAGCAGCGTGTTGCCATCCGGCCCCAACTGACCCAGGAACTGGTCCCCCATGCCCACGGTGAGCCGCGAGAGCGTGCGCATGCCCCCGTCGGGCTCGTCATCCTGGGCCCCGGCCCCGCCCGCCAGGAGCACGGAGAGGAGCGCGAACCACCGGGCCCCGGGCGTCAGCACTTCTTCTCTCCCCAGGTGCCGTCCCCCGCTTCGACCCAGCCGCCGCAGACCACCCCTTCGGCGTGCGCCTGCTGCCAGTTCTTGCGCAGCGTTGCTTCCGGCACGCCCGGGCGCACCGAGTGCATCCACTGCCACAACTGCATCCGGCCCCGGTTCACCCGCTCCATCAGCGCGACGTCGTCGGAGGACAGCCGCCCGGCCTGACACTTGCGCCGGGTGTCCACCAGCAGCCCCTCCCGGCCCTCGCCCACGCAGTGGCGGCGCACCAGGTCGTCCACGCGGTCCGCTGGCGTCCTGCCGAGGTTCTCGATGAGCGGCGTGGGCTGGATGCCCAGATCCTCCAACTGGTTGGGCGTGAGCGGCACCGGTGTCGGGCTCATGCCCGCGCGGGCCAGCCGCTGCTCCACGTCCTTGAATGAACCCGCGGCCTGTTCCTCGAGCGCCGTCGCGCGGTCGACCATGACGATCTCCGGAGCGCGGATGCAGCCGGGAGCGGCCAGGGCGGCCAGGAGCAGCAACCCACGGTGTTTCATGGCGTGGCCTCCGGAGGAGTCAGGGAAAGGAGCATCCGGTCGACGAGCGGCCCCATGGGGATGCCCCGGATCTCATCGATGCTGATCAGACTGGCGAGGCCGCCCATGGTGATGCGCAGGCTGCCAAAGCCGTGATTGAAGCTCACCCGCACGTGCTCCGGATAACCCAGTCCCAATGCGTAGCGGACGCGGTTGGTGGCGGGGTCCACGTGGCGTGGATCCTCCAGGTCGAGCAGGTCGAGCAGGTGGCGGTTGCCGATGCGGAGGATCTCCGCGCGTCCGTTGACGCTGCGCTCCCGGGCGGAGATGACCACGGCGGCATTGCCGTCGAAGGGCTCGCCCCGGGACGACTTCACGCCCGTCGCGCGCACGTGGGCCTCCAGCGTGGAGTGCTTGCCCTGCCAGTCCAGCAGGCACTGTCCGGTGATGCGCCCGCCCCGGACGCCCATCTCCAACTGGCTCATGGACACCACGTTCTGGTGGATGGACAGGTTGCCGGCCAGGGGCGCGATGGTGAGCATGGGCGTGGTGATGCGGCCCACCGACACGAAGCTGCTGCCAGACATCAGGGGATGCTGGTCGGCGAAGCGGAGCATCGAGTAGGGATTGACGTCGCTGTCGTTCATCAGCCGCGCCTGGCCCTCGGAGAACTGCACGTTCTCCGCCAGCGGTACGCTGCCATCGAGCGTTTCAATGGCGACGCCCGACTCAGGCATCCGCAGGTTCACGTTCTGGAAGACCAGGTGGGAGAGGGTCCGGAAGCTCACGAGGTCGGGCGAAGCCACCCGGAAGTCGACGGAGACCTTGCCGCTGCTCTCGATGCGGCCGGGCTGCGCGATCCGGGACAGGTCCTGCTCCAGGGCCCCCCGGAAGGCCAGCCGGCGCCGGCCGTCGCTCAGGTCGAGTCGCCCCTGGATGTTGAGTTCGGTCCCGGTCCCCGGGTTGGACAGCTTCAGGTCGGGGACGTGGATGACGCCATGGGGTTGGTGGCGGACGGTGAACGACGCCTCCAGGTCCTGGACGGGGAGGGGGTAGGGCAGCGCCGGCTTCTGTTCGAGGGTGCGGACCTTCACCTCGTGTCTGCCTTCAATCTCAGCCGCTTCCAGCTTGTCGGTGAAGGCGACGGTGGTTTCGCTCGACACGCCAGCGAGCGACAGTCGGCGGTCGCTCAGGGTCACGGAGAGCTTCTCCGCCGTCAGGTGGCTGTGCAGGCTGCGCTGGGACCCGTCGACGTGGGACTCGGCCTTCCAGTGCGCTTCGGGGAGGTTGATGGACAGGCCCTCCTGTTTCCAGCGCATCCCTTTTCCGTCCGCGACCACGGTTCCGTCGAAGGCGATGGTGCGCGGTGGGTTGGGTGCCAGGCGCGGGGTCCCATCCGTGGCGATGCCGGTGAACAGGCCGAACACCGTGCCGTGAACTTCGCCGCTGAGGGCCAATTTTGAGGGCTCCAGCTCCTTGGGCACCCGGGCCCGGACCAGGAGAGGCGAGAGCGGCCCGAGCGGCGGAAGGTCGCCCTTCACATCCACGCGAAGCCCCCGGGTCTTGCGGTCGAAAGCCAGCGCGGCGTCGACCGCGACCTTCAGCCCGGCCTGGCTGGTGAGCCCCAGCCGAAGCGACGGCTTGCGGCGATCCATGTCCACCGTGAGGCGCTGGTGCTGGGGGCCCGCATCGCTGTCGCCGATGCGCAGCCCTTCGACCTGGAGGTCCAGCTCGCCCTGATGCCGCCAGGAGTCGCCGTGGGAGCTCAGGACGAAGGTGGCGTCGCGCGCCGTCACATCGTCCCAGCCCGGACGCTGCAAGCGCAGCTCCGTCCGGTGCTCCACCCGGGGCGAGGCGGAGAAGAGGGCCGTCAGCTTGCCTTTGGACGCCACGGCCACACCCAACTGCTTCCAGGGAAGATGCGCGGCGACGTCGTCCGGGAGGAAGGGTCGGGCGACGACGAGGTCCGGGGTCTGGACGTCGAGGGTGTAGGCGAGGTCGTCGGAGCCTTTGGTGGCATCCAGCGATGCGTGCAGCGTACCGGCGTCGATTTCCAGACGGGCGCGTGCGCGGCTGAGCTGGGGCTCTTCCCAACCGGGGAACACCTCCGACGCGTGGAGCTTCACGGTCACCGGGCCCTTCAGCAGCTCGCGTCCCTCCGCCGTGACGACCTGGAGCAGCTCCACGGGCATGTCTGCCTTCAGCGTGAAGGGCGGCTTGCCGGCGAGCGGAGCCCGGAGCTGCAATCCCAGACGCTTCGCCATCACCTGGAGCCCGGAGGCGCGGACCTCCAGGGCCTCCACCATCCCAGACAGGGCCACATCCCCCGCGACCTGGAGGGGTGAGGCGGGGTCAGGCCGCAACTGGTGGCCCTTCAGCTCGCCGGAGGCCTTGGGGATGCGGAGCGCGGAGGGGCTCCGGACGTCCAATCCCTGGAGCGCGAAGGCGAGCTGGGCGGTGAGCCCCTGCTGGGGATCCGGGGTCGCCGTCAGGGAGATGCGTCCCCCGCCGAGTGACAGCCGGAGCGAATCCTGGGCGTGCTGGAGCGCCGCGACCTCCACCTCCAGCCCGAGCCTGCCCTGCGCTCCCAGTTGGGGCATGGCGCTGAGCGTGACGTCCTGGGCATCCAGGTGCACCTTGCCGCGCTCGAGGGTGATGGGCCGCAGGTCCGGGGGGAGCGCTTGCAACAGCCGTCCCAGGTCCACGTCCGCCAGGGCCCGGTTCAGGATGGGCGGGAGTTCCGCCGCATCCGGAAGCACCAGCTGCGCCTGCACTTCGGCGCTGTCGGTCAGCCGGGTGCGGTCCAGGTTGACGGTGATGTGTTGCTGCTCGCCGTCGAACTTCGCCGACACCGCGCCATGCAGCAGCGCGCGGACCGTGAACCGGGGATCGAAGGACTGCCGCGCGACGTCGAGGTCCACCCGGGCGCGTGCGGCGGAGGCACCCACTTCCGCGGAGAGGGCCAGCTCCAGCGCTGCCTGGGCCGGGGGCACGGTGGGAGCTTCGCGGCCCAGCACGAGCGGCAGGGGGCTTCCGGGCTGGCCCAGCTCCGCGAAGAGCTTCCATTCCCCGTCGTGACGTTTCGCTTCGACCACGGCCGCGAGCCCGCGCAGGGACCAGCGGTCGACCACGGCTCCGTTGAGGACGCGGACGTACCCCAGCGACACGCCCGACAGCTCGATCCTCCCGAACGGTGGGGCGGAGGACAGGAAATCCGCGGCCTGTCGGGAGGCTCCGAGGGGGGCTTCGAGCGGCGTCGGCTCCGGGGCTTCGGGCCCTGTCACCGCCACGAGGGAGGTGGGGCCCGCCTCATCGGCGACCTGGGTGAAGACCACGTCGCGTGCGACCACCCGCTCCACGCGGGGTGTCCGGCTCAGCAGGTCACCGGGAGACCAGTGCGCCTCCAGTGTTCCGACGCGCAGCAGTTCGGGCGCGGCGGCCTCGAAGGGCGGCGGGGTCCGCACCACCAGTCCTTCCAGGCGCAACCCCGAGAGCACCGCGACGCGCGCCGCCTGGTAGTCCACCCGCAGGCCACTGGCCGCTTCCACCTGGGAGACGATGCGCTGCTTCAACCAGGGCTGGTCCAGGTGGTGCAGCAGGACCACCCCGGTGGCCAGGAGCAGCACGACGGTCGCGACGAGCACGAGCAGCGTGCCCACGAGGATCCGCTTCAATCGCCGACGAGGCCGTTCAGCTCCGGGGGATTCCATGGTGTTCCGTCGAGGCGAGCCGGCCACCCGTGTCCTACCATGTGGCGGAATCAGGCTTCAATCGGAGGTCCCCTCGGAAGACGGGGGGCAGGCAGGGTGGCTCCGTGCGCCCGATTTCTGCTTCAACCGAAGGCGGACGGCGCCATTCCCGCCCTGTCCGCCATCCGGCTCCGCTGTGACGTCGGCTCTGGCCGCAGGAAGCATTCCCGAGGAATGCGGTGCTAGGTTCGTCCTGCCGCCGCATTCGCGAAAGGATCGCCTGCCATGCTGTCGCTGGTCGCCGCCGTCCTGCTGGCCTCTCTGCCCACGTCCTCCTCTCTGTCCCTCGTGTCACCCGCGCCGTCCTTCGATGGGCGGCCTCTGTCCGCGAGGCTGCTCGTGGCGCAGTCGCCCACGGGCTCGGAGCTGGAGCTTTTTCCCGCGGCACCGTCTCAAGACAACGATGCTCGGGACACCCAGGAGCGGGGCACGGACGAAGGTCTGGATGCGCGCATCCAGGAGCTGTCGCTGCGGGTGAGCCTGCTCCAGGGGGAGATCAACTCCATCCGCCTGGGCCGCCCCGCTGGCTACAAGGTGATGACCATCATCGGCTTCGCCCTCGCCCCGATGCTGCTGGTTGCCCTCCCCTTCCTGGTCGCGGGCCTGAACACGTCGGGAGACACGGGGGCCGCATTCATGGTCGCGGGCCTGATCTTCGCGGTGCCAGGCACGGTGGGCGTGGGACTCATCATTGGGGGCTTCAGCGGTGGCTCGCAGGCAGCCCGAGCCAAGAAGGACCGGCGCGACGCTCTCATCGAAGAGCGCACCCTGCTTGAAGAGGAGCTGCGCGACCTCCAGGCCCGTCGCGAGAGCGTGCGCACCCTGCGGTGGCAGCCTCGCCCCGCCGTGCCCCTGCTTGCCGTGCGCTTCTGACGGAGACGCGAGGGACCGCCCGCCATCCGTGTCCAGGCGTCCTCACGCGGGAACCGCTCTTCTCCGGGCCCAAGGCACTCTGCGCACGCCGCTGGATGGCAGACGGTGCGGTGCATCCGTGCGGGGGACATACACGTTCTTGACTGACATCCCTGACGCGCCGTGACTTTGGGTGTTGGATGACCCTCAAACACTGCGGTCGACAAAGACAGACATCTCCCACGGAGGGAAGGAACGAGTCATCCGTGCGCGCTGTCGGAACATGGGAGCGCCTCTTCGCCTGAGAGGTGGGAGGGTTCTGCTCCCGCGACCTCCAGGCCCGGAGCGACTGGACGGTGGAGTCCGCGTTCGACGTGCTCTCGGGACTGGCCCGCGCGGGCACGCTGGAGGTGGTGTTCGGAGGAGGAGAACCCCTGGCGTTCCGGGGCTTCGACATGCTCGTCCAGCGGCTCGCCACCCAGACGCCCCTCGCGGTCCACATCACCACCAACGGCACGCTCCTCGATGAAGAGCGGCTGGCGCGACTGTCTCCGTATCTGGATGAGGTCCGCGTGTCGCTCTATGACGACAACGCGTGGGAAGAGACCGTGCGGCGCCTGGCCCTTTCGGGGCAGACCTTTGGCGTGAATGTCCTCGCCACTCCAAAGCGGCTGGATGTGTTGCCTGGGATGCTGCGCACGCTGCACGAATTGGGGTGCCGGGATGTCGCCGTGTTGCGCTACGTGGGCAACGACCCCCGGCTTCAATTGCGCACGACAGACGAGGCGCGACTTACGGCGCTGCTCGCGGACAGCCCTGTACGCACGCGGCCGTCGGTTCAACGGAACCTTCCGCGTGGCGGGGGGCGGGGTGCTGGTGGAAGCGGACCCCATCGGGTCGTGGCTGCAACGTCGCTCCTGGCGTGGAGCGGTGCCGCTCATCGGCCGTCACGTCATCGTGAAGGGAAGGTTGCGCGGAACGGAACTCCAGCCCGCGGAGGTCAGCTCGCACCTGCGGCCCTCCCTCAAGCCGGAGGACCGGCTGACAGCCGAGGCCGATTCGCGGGGCCTGTCGCTCCAGGTCAGGACGTCGGAACCCCTGCGCGTGCTGCCGGCGGTCGCCGTAATTGGAGACCCTGTTGGGCCAGGACGTCGAGGTCGACCTGCACGAGGAGGACCCGCTCCTGCACCGCCTCCAGGTGGAACGGGAGGCGGAACTCCGGGGGCGATAGTCGCCTCCTGGTGGCGCGGTCACTCCGCCGTTTCGCTCAACCCTGGCGGGCAGATGAAGGAGGCCGGCACGGACCAGAGCTGCTCCAGGCCCGTGTCATCCCTTGCGGGGAAGTAGATGCGGAGGCCGGAGCGGGTGAAGTCCTCCGTCCCGGAGCCCGCGGCTCCCGGGCCGATGTCCGCGATCTGCCCGGTCGTCGCCACGGTGCCCCGGGTGAACCAGGGCTCGGTGTTCATCCCGGTGGACGACCCGGTGAAGAAGAGGGCCCCGTCTCCGGTGGGGAACAGCGGGGCGAATCGGGAGTAGTCCCTCCGGTCCAGTGAACTGAAGAGCCGGCGGAGACGGTTGGCCTCCGGCCTCTCCGGGAGCGCCCACAGGTCCACGCGCGTGGGCAGGTTGCTGGTGCCGTACTGGGCGACCGACAGGTACAGGGTGGTCCCGGAGACGGCCGTCCGCTGCACGGAAGGGGTCAGCGCCGGGGTGTCCTGGGGCAGGACGCTGACGAGCGTCTTCTTCCCGCCGTCCAGCGAGACGCGATGGATCTGCACCTGCTTCGCAACCGCATCCACGGACGCGAGGAAGACGTACCCGCCCAGCGCTCCAATGATGCGGACGCGCCTGCCGAACGTCTCCAGCCGGGAGGTCCCCGCTTCCGTCCCATCTGTCTTCCAGACCTCGTAGTTCGGAAAGTCGCCCAGGACGAACAGGCCCACGTCCCCCGCCCGGCCCAGCTCCTCGATGATCACCGGGCCTGAATCCAATGACTTGACGGCCGTGGTTCCAGCGGATGTGCCATCCGTGCGCCACAGCGTGGTGCCCACCTTGGCCTGGCTGCGGAAGAAGAGCAGCGCGTTGCCCACCGTCAGGGACTCCCGGAGGTTGAACCCGCTCACGGACTCCTCGAAGTCCCTCAACCGCGTCGTGCCCACGTCGGTCCCATCCGAACTCCACAGCTCCACCCGCTCGACCTCGTCCTGTCTTCGCCACACCAGTCGGAAGAAGACCAGGCGGCCGTTGACGGCGGTGGCGTGGCGCAACTCGAGCTGGGTGAGGTCCGACGCGAAACCCTTCAAGAACCGGGTCACCCGGGTCGCCTTGTCACTGAACCACACCTGCTCCGTTTCCGAGTTCGGCTCATAGAACTGGAAGAAGAGCTTGTCGTTCACCGCCACCAGGTTCGTCAGTTGATGGATGGCGTACGGAAACTGCTTGAGCTGGAGGGTGCCTGCCTCCGTGCCATCGCTGCGCCACAGCGCCACGCCGTTGTTCTCGCTGAGGTTGGACGTGAAGTAGACCGTCCCCTGGACATCGGTGAGGTCCATCAGCTTCGAGCCGGGCGATGCCCCCGGTGGATGGATGACGCCCACCCGCGACGCCACCCCGGGAGGACAAGCCTGGGCGCTCACCTCGTCGCTCGTGACCGCGAACGCATTCGGGGCAAGGCCCACCCCCGCCAGCACCAACCCGACCAGGACGCCCCTATTCTTGACACGCATGCCGTCTCCTTCTGGCGCGAAGCCGCCGGAAGGTGGGATGCGAGGCAATCTCTTCCAAGCCACACGCCAAGGAGGGGCAAGTGTCCTTGAACACTTCCCCCTGGCGGACCCTCGGGCACCTGGAGCGCAGCGACTACTTCTTGCCCAGCTTCTCGCCCACGGCGGACAAGAGCTGGTCGAAGGACTCCTCGAACAGGCGGATGCCGTCGGTGGACAGTTGGTCCGTGACGCTCTTCATGGAGATGCCGGCGGCCTCCAACTGGCGCATCGTCGCCTCCGCGCCCGGCAGGTCCTCCTCCAGGCTCGGGCGCACCTTGCCGTGGTCGCGGAACGCATCAATCGTCGCGGGCGGCATGGTGTTCACCGTGTCCTTGCCGATGAGCTCCTCCACATAGAGCACGTCGCGCAGCTTGGGGCTCTTGGTGCTGGTGCTCGCCCAGAGCACGCGCTGCACCTTCGCGCCCTTCTTCGCGAGCGCCTCCCACCGCGCTCCGCTGAAGACCTGCTTGAAGGTGCGGTAGGCGAGCTTCGCGTTCGCGATGGCTACCTTGCCGCTCAGGGCTTCCAGCATCTTCTGCTGCTCGGGCGTGGCGCCCGCCTTCAGCTTCTTCTCGATCTCCTTGTCCACCGCGGCGTCGATGCGGCTGATGAAGAACGACGCCACGCTCGCGACCCGGCTCACGTCTCCGCCCGACGCGGCGAACTTCTCCAGGCCGGACACGTAGGCCTCGGCGATGGCCTTGTAGCGCTCCTGACTGAAGAGCAGCGTCACGTTGACGTTGATGCCTTCGGCGGTGAGCTGTTCGAAGGCCGGCAGCCCCGGCACCGTGCCCGGGACCTTGATCATCACGTTGGGACGGTCGAGCGTCTTCCACAGCCGCCGCGCCTCCTCCAGCGTGCCCTCCGTGTTGAGCGCGAGCCGGGGTGACACCTCCAGCGAGGCGTAGCCGTCCTGGCTCTTCGTCGCCTGATAGACCGGGGCCAGGATGTCGGCCGCGCCCTGGACGTCGCGCACCGCCAGCTTCTCGTACAGGTCGTTGCCGTTGATGCCCTGGCCCTTCGCCCCGTCGAAGAGGTCCTGGTAGTCCTCGCTGCCCGACACCGCCTTCTGGAAGATGGTGGGGTTGGAGGTGAGGCCCTTGAGCCCGTCCTCGTCGATGAACTTCTTCAGGGTGCCCTTCGTGATGTAGCTGCGCTGGAGGTTGTCCACCCAGAGGGATTGGCCAAGCTCGGCAAGCTGTCGAAGCGGATTCATGGGGTTTTTCTCCGGCGGGGCGCGAAGGCTCCCGGATGGCGTTCTCTCAAAATGACCACGTCCGGCCCCCCATGTCCGAGCGGGCGGGCAGGCACTCGCGGATTCTGCCTGGGTCGGGGGCCGGCAGGGTGGACCGCTTCTCCCAGGGCGGGTCAGTCAACACAGTACGGAGGGCACCGGTGTGCCCCCTATTTCCGGGAGCGAGACGATGGCGGACACCTTGGCGGACCTCGCGGCGCAGTTGCGCATCGACAGCATCCGCTGCACCACGGCGGCGGGCTCAGGCCATCCCAGCTCGTCCATGTCCGCCGCGGACATCCTGGCGGTGCTGTTCCAGAAGTACCTGCGCTTCGACTTCCAGCAGCCCAAGGCCCCCAACAACGACCGCTTCGTGCTCTCCAAGGGGCACGCCTGCCCGGTCCTCTACTCCGCGTTCAAGGCGGCGGGCGCCATCGACGACAAGGAGCTGCTGACGCTGCGCCAGTTCGGCAGCCGCCTGGAGGGCCACCCCAATCCGCATGTGCTGCCGCTCGTGGACGTGGCCACCGGCTCCCTGGGGCAGGGCCTGGCCATTGGCGTGGGCATGGCGCTGACCGCCCGGCTGGACCAGCTGCCCTTCCGCACCTACGTGCTGATGGGCGACAGCGAGACGGCGGAGGGCTCCGTGTGGGAGGCGTTCGACAAGGCCGGTCACTACAAGCTCGACAACCTCTGCGCGCTCATCGACATGAACCGCCTGGGCCAGAGTACGCAGACGGAGCTGGGCTGGAACGCGGAGGCGTATCTCGCCCGGGCCCGGGCCTTCGGCTGGCACGCGGTGGCCGTGGACGGACATGACCTGGGCGCCATCGACCGCGCGTTCGCCGAAGCCCAGGGCAAGAAGGGCCAGCCCACCTGCCTCGTCTTCAAGACGGAGAAGGGCCATGGCTACTCGCTCATCGCCAACAAGGACGGCTGGCACGGCAAGCCCCTTCCGGAGGACAAGGCGAAGGAGGCCATCCAGGAGCTGGGCGGCCTGCGCGACGTGCGCATCCAGGTGAAGAAGCCGGAGGCGACGAAGCCCTCCGGCCAGGACGCGGCCGCGCCGCTGAAGCTGCCCACGTATGAGGTCGGCCAGAAGGAGGCCACGCGCAAGGCGTACGGCGACGCGCTCCTGGCGCTGGGCAATGCGCGCCCGGACGTGGTGGCGCTGGACGCGGAGGTCTCCAACTCCACGTACTCGCAGGAGTTCAAGAAGGCGCATCCCCAGCGCTACTTCGAGATGTACATCGCCGAGCAGAACATGGTGTCCACCGCGGTGGGCATGGCGGTGCTGGGCAAGCGCGCCTTCGTGAGCACCTTCGCGGCCTTCCTGTCGCGCGCGTATGATCAGATCCGCATGGCGGCCATCTCCAACGCCACGGTGCACCTGTGCGGCAGCCACGCGGGCGTCTCCATTGGCGAGGACGGGCCTTCGCAGATGGCGCTGGAGGACCTGGCGATGATGCGCGCGGTGGGCGGCAGCACCGTGGTCTATCCGAGCGACGCCAACCAGACCGCGAAGCTCCTGGCGCAGTTGGTGGAGCGCAAGGGCGTCACCTACCTGCGCAGCACGCGGGAGAAGACGCCGGTGCTGTACCCCGCGTCCGAGGAGTTCCCCATCGGCGGGAGCAAGGTGCTGCGGCAGTCCGACCAGGACGTGGCGACGGTGGTGGCCGCCGGCATCACGCTGCACGAAGCGCTCAAGGCGTATGAACTCCTGAAGCAGGACGGCGTCCTGGTGCGCGTCATCGACCTCTATTCGGTGAAGCCGGTGGACGTGAAGACGCTGCGCAAGGCCGCGCGTGAAGCGCAGGGCCGGCTCGTGGTGGTCGAGGACCACTGGGCCGAGGGCGGCCTGGGCGACGCGGTGCTGGAGGCCTTCACGGGGGAGCGCGAGCAGCTGCCCACCGTGGTGCGCCTCGCGGTGAAGAAGCTGCCCGGCTCCGGCAAGCCGGCGGAGCTCCTGAGCGCGGCAGGCATCGACGCGGAGCACATCGTCGACAGCGTCACCTCCCTGGTGGAGGACTCGCCGCTGGACACGGAGGGCCAGGGCAAGCCGCAGGATGGCACCTGGGGCCACACGAACGCGTAGCGCGTGGGGCCGGGGCGCTCGCGAGGGGCGCCTCCGGCTCCAGGCTTTCAAGAAGGAGTCGTCAGGTCAGGGAGGCGCCAACCGGGTTGCCGCGCGCATGGCCCCCATGGCGCAGGCGCAGTCCAGGGCCGTCTGTCCCTTCGCGTCCTGCTGGTCCTTGTTCGCGCCACGCTGGATCAGCAGATCCAGCATCTCCACCTTCTCGAACATGGCCGCGAACATCAGCGCGGTGCGCCCATCCGGGCCCGCGCCGTCCACCCGTGCGCCCCGATCCAGCAACAGCTTCGCGATGGCGACGTTGCCCTTGAAGGCCGCCCCCGCCAGCGGCGTCTGACCCCCGTCGTTGGCCAGCTCCGGGTTCGCTCCCCGCTCCAGCAGCAGGCGGGTCGCCTCCTCATGGCCATGGTAGCTGGCGAGCATCAACAGCGAGTCACCCCGCTCGTTGCGCACCCCCAGGGACAGCCCGGCGTCGAGCAACGTGCGCAACTGCACGGCGTCCCCCGTGCGCGCGAGCGCGAAGGCGCTCCTCGCCAGCTCCTGCAGGGCGGTCTCGTCGGCGTCCGCGCCGGTAGGGGGGACGGGGTCCTTCGGGTCGGTCAGCGTGCTCATGGGTGATGCTCCTTCCTGGCTTCAGCGTGCGCGGCGCAACTGCTGGACGGCGGTCGCCACGCGGGAACCGTACTCCTCATCCGCGGCGCGGAAGTGGGCGATGGCGCGGGCGATGATGTCTTCACGACTCACCTGCGCGAGGCTGCCGGAGAGGTTTTCCATCAAGCGCTGCTTTTCCGGCTCCGTCATCAGCCGGTAGAGGGCGCTGGCCTGCACGAAGTCGGTGTCCTCCGCGTGCTTGCCGTGGACGTAGGTGCCTGTAAGACCACTGACCGCGCAGCCCACGCCGGGTCCGGCGACGGGCCGATGCCGGGCACGAAGTTCGCCGGGTGCTGCGCCGCCTGCTCCACCTCCGCGAAGAAGTTCTCCGGGGTGCGGTCCAGGGTGCGTTTTCCCAACTCCATCCGCGGGGAGTCCTTGTAGGGCCACCTTGGTGAGGTCGAACGGGCTGAAGCGGTGGTTGGCGGCCTCGGCCTCGGGCATCACCTGGACCTTGAGCGTCCAGGAGGGAAACCCGGCGCTGGTGCCCCGGCGGACCGCGCTGTGTGCCCTAGCTTGCCGCCCGGTGCCGTTCGCGTTCCGCCAGGTACAGCGCCCGCTCCTCCGCGAATGCCTTCGCGACGCCGGGCCGCTTCAGCAGGCGCGCGAAGTAGGTCCTGAGCGCGGGCCACTTCTTCAGGTCGATGGGTGTCGCCACGCACCAGCCCAGCACCGTGACGAGGTACGCGTCCGCGACGCTGAAGCGCTCCAGGAGGAACTCGCGCCCGGTGAGGTACTTCTCCAGGTAGGCGAGCCGGGGCGCTCCCTTCTCCAGGGCGTAGGCCTTCGCGCCTTCGGACGCGGTCGCATCCAGCAGCGTGGCGAAGAGCCCCTTGTGCAGTTCGGTCCCGATGAAGGACAGCCACTGCTGGAGCCGCACGCGGCCCCGGCTGTCGCCCGGCGCGAGCTCCGCGTGGGGAAAGGCCCCGGCTAGGTATTGCAGGATGGCGGCGTTCTCCGTGAGCACGTCTCCGTCGTCGGTGCGCAGCGCGGGAACGAGCCCGAGCGGGTGCACTTCCCGGTAGTCACTTCCGTCTTGCGTGCGCTTCGTCTTCGCGTCGACCTCGATGTAGGTCGCCTCCGTGCCAGCCTCGTAGAGGCAGATGCGCGTCGCGACCGAACAGGCCAGGGGAGAGAAGTAGAGCTGCATGGGATGTCCTCCAGGACGTGGAGCGGATTGCCTTCGCGGCAACGCAGGACACTCTCCTCATCCCAGGAGGATGCGTCCAACGCATCGTTGGCATAGGCTCGATGCATGGAAGACATTGCCCCTCCACCGGCCACCCGCCTCGACGTGCGCGACCTGCGCGTCGTCGTGGCCCTGGCCTCCGCTGGGACGACGGCGCGGGCCGCGACCCTCCTGCACCTCACGCAGCCGGCGGTGAGCCGCGCGCTGCTCGCGGCGGAGGAGCGGCTGGGAGCGCGCCTCTTCGACCGGACACCGCGTGGACTCGTGCCCACCCCCGCGGGGCAGGAGCTCGTCACCGGCGCGACGCGGCTGCTGGTGGCGCTGGGCGACCTGGAGCACCGCGTGCGTGCGCCGGTGGCGCCGTCCGTGCGCCTCCGCCTCGTCTGCGAATGCTACACGGCCTATCACTGGCTGCCGTCCGCGCTGGTGGCGCTGCGCAGGAGCCTGCCGGGCATCCACCTGTCCCTGTCGGTGGAGCACACCCAGACCCCGGTCCCGGCCCTGGTGGCGGGGGAGCTGGACGTGGCGCTCATCACGACCGCGCAGGTCCCGCGCACGGGCCTGGAGACGCGGGCGCTCTTCTCGGATGAGATTGTCTTCGTGGTGGCCGCGTCGCACCCGCTGGCCTCCCGCAAGACGCTCACCCGGGAGGACCTGCGCACCCACACGCTCCTGACCTCGCCGACCCCGCCAGCGGAGTCGCAATGGTTCATGGCGCGGGCGTTTGGCCGCGAGCGTCCTCGCCTCCGGGTGGAACGGATGCCGCTCACCGAGGCCATCCTCGACGTGACCCGCGCGGGCATGGGCATCGCCCTGCTCTCCGAGTGGATCACCGCCCCGCACCTGACCAAGGGCGACCTCGTCGTGAAGCGGCTGGCGTCAGGGCCCCTGCGAAGGCCCTGGCGGATGGCCTGGAGGCGGGAGGTGGGCGACGCCGCGCTCCGCCTCCACTCCGCGCTGGAGGCCACGGTGCCCCGAGGGCTCGTGGGCTGAGAGTTGGCGGCGCGTCGCGCTCACGCAGCCTTTCAGTGCAGCGACTTCGCCGAGGTGACGATGCCGTCCGCGTCCGCGTAGAGGTAGTGGCCCGGGGTGAAGGTGACGCCGGCGAAGCGCACCTCCTCGTCGCGCTGGCCCTCGTTGCGCTTGCCGCTCTTGAGCGGATGGGTGCCCAGCGCCTTCACGCCGACGGCGGTGCGGCCCACCTCCTCCGCGTCGCGGATGCAGCCATTCACCACCACGCCCGCCCAGCCGTTCTTCTGCGCCAACGCCGCGAGCTGATCTCCCACCAGCGCGCAGCGGCGGCTGCCTCCGCCATCCACCACCAGCACACGGCCCTGGCCTGGTTCCTCCAAGGCCTTGCGGACCAGGGAGTTGTCTTCCGGGGCCCGCACGGTGCTGATGGGGCCCTGGAAGTCGCGGCGGCCGCCGTAGTCCAGGAAGCCCGGCTCGGCGACCTGGAAGTGCGCGGTGCCGGCGTGGTCGTCACAGAGGTCGGCGGTCTTGGGGGCGGTGGGGTCGCTCATGGACCGGAAGCCTGTGCGGTGCCCGTTGGGCGATGCAACCCTCGAAGCGCCGCGAGTCAGGTACACGCCACGCGTGGACCCGGCTGCCATTGTCCGTGTGGGGCCGTCTGGCTTGACGCTGAACGGTGCAGATGACCGGTTCCTGGCACGTGGGGCGTACGGACGCGCCCGGCCAGCCGGTGCCCGCCACGCTCGTCTCGCCGAACCCCATGTCGTTCACCGTGGGAGAGGGCCAGACGCGCCCGGTGCGGTTCCTCTTCAAGGTGGCGGGAGACGCCACCGCGGACGTGGGCTTCAGCGTGGACCACTGCGGCTGGATCTCCGGCTCCATTGAGTTCGAGCAGATGGGCGGACCGCAGGACACGTCCCTCTTCGCGTCGCTGCGCGGCACCACGGTGCCCTTCGTCATCAGCTTCGCGTCATCGACGGTGACCCGGGTCCCGGGCTCCGGCGAGAAGCGGGTGGAGGTGGTCACCAGCCCGGTCCCCCTCCAGTTCGGAGGCACGGCGTCCGACGCGCTGCAGAGCCGGGTGGTTCCCGCGCTGGAGGGGTTGCCACTGGTCCTGCGGATGACGCGGACCCCGTTCAATTCCGAGGTCGAAATCGAACCCATCCGGTTGGAGAACATGGAGATGGGCACCCGGCTCGGGATCGAGGCCGAGCCCGTGGATGGCGCGGGGGGCAGCGAGGGCTACCCGGCGTTGCAGCCGCTCGTGTTCGAGGGCTTCTTCGACGTCATGCGGTATGGCCCCGAGCGCTCCGACGTTGCCTTCGGCAGGGGCCACGGGGGACTCGCTCCCCAGTAGCCCGCTGAAAATCGACCGCCGCGCGCCGTCCGGGTGGGCGGCGCGCGGCGGGTGAAGCGGTGTTGGAGGCGCCGCTTCAGTTTTCGCGCGCGAAATTCTGGGAGTTGCCGTTGTAGGTGTTGCCGCTCTCGCTGAAGGTGGCCGCCTTGAAGACGAAGACGCCGTACGCGGGGCTCTCGGAGATGACGGAGTCGGTGAGCTGGAGCCGGCCCTGGTTGGAACTGTTGCCGCTGCCCACGGAGATGTTGGCGACAATGTCCCCGGCGTTCGTGAAGTAGTCGCAGCAGAAGTCATCCGAGCCGCCGTACTTCACGTCCGCGAAGGCGATGACGTTGCTCCCGCTGGAGGAGCGGATGGAGATGCCCTTCCAGTAGCCGGACGTCTCCGTCTTGCCCGTGAACACGATGCGGTCGGCCGCCGTGCCCCGCGCCACCAGGGAACCGTTCTGTTCGATGCGCAGGCCAGAGGACGCCTCGAACTGGAGCCGGACGCCCGGGTCGATGGTGAGCGCGCCCGTGTACGACACGGTCGAGTCCGGGATGCCGGTGGCGATGCCGTAGGGCACGTCCAGCTTGCGCAGCGTCTGGGTCGCGCCGGAGTCCGCCGTCGGGGCCGCCAGGACGTGGACGGTGTTGTCGCCGTTGGCGGCGGGGCTCGTCGCGCTATTGCCGGAGTAGATGCTCGCGCTGTCCAGCGCGCCCACCAGGGACATGGTCAGGCTGACGGGGGCGCCCAGGTTGCCCCGGAAGACGTTCTGCGCGAAGCCCGGCAGGCGGGCCTTGTTGAAGGCGAAGAGGCCCACCGTGCCGCTCTTCTCAATCGTCGTGTGAGTGATGCGCACCGTGCTGGCGGCGTCCCGCAGGTTGGAGCCCAGCAGCACGGCGGCGCGGGCGTCCATTCCGCCGCCAGCGCCGTAGAAGAAGTCGCAGCAGAAGGGCGACTCGCTGCCCGCGTAGGAGACGGTCACGTACTCCAGCACGTTGGCGGGGTTGTTGGACTTGAACGCGAGCCCCTTCCAGAAGCCAGGCGTCTGCGTCGTCCCCGTGAAGGTGATGGGCTTTGCCTCCGTGCCCACCGCGTTGAGGGAGCCCGTCTCCGCGATGAGCAGGCCCGCGTCGGGCCCGAAGCGGACCACCGTCCCGGGGGCGATGGTGAGAGCGCCGCTCACCTCGATGACGCCCTTCACGGAATAGGCGCAGTTGTCGTCCCCGGCCGACCAGGTCGTCGCCGCGGTCTGCTTTTCGGTGATGTCCCGAACGCAGGTGTCACCGTCGCCATCACCGTCGCCATCACCGGGCCCGTCCTCTCCGCCACAGGCGGCCAGCACGGAAGCGGCCAGGACCGGAAGGAGCCGCGAGAATCGGAGGAGGTGCTGTGCCATGGGGTACTCCGGAGGAGGTCGAGCGGAAAATGCCGCCTTCGGAGGTGATTACGCCGGCCCCCGCGCATATTCCGTCGCGTCCCGGGAAACAGCGGCGCTCAGGGCCCGACCCACCCGGTAGAGTCGCGCTTCCCTGGGGTACGCCCCCTCTTCTGGAAGCGACGATGACCGACCGAAGCGCGGGCGACCGGAAGCTGGAGGTGCTGTTCCAGAACAACCGCCAGTGGGCCGCCTCGATGGTGGAGAAGGACGCCGACTTCTTCACGAAGATGGCCGGCTCCCAGACGCCGGAGTACCTGTGGATTGGCTGTTCCGACAGCCGGGTGCCGGCCAACCAGGTCGTCAACCTGATGCCGGGCGACCTGTTCGTCCACCGCAACATCGCCAACGTGGTGGTGCACACCGACCTCAACTCGCTGTCGGTGCTGCAGTTCGCCATCGACCTGCTGGGCATCCGGCACATCATCGTCTGCGGCCACTACGGGTGCTCCGGCGTGAAGGCCGCGCTGGAGCGACGCCGGGTGGGGCTGGCGGACAACTGGCTGCGCCACGTGCAGGACGTGCACCAGAAGCACGAGCGGTTCCTGGGCGAAGCGCTGTCGCCGAAGCTCCGGCTCGACCGGCTCTGCGAATTGAACGTGCTGGAGCAGGTGCAGAACGTCGGTCAGACCACCATCGTGCAGGACGCGTGGCTGCGCGGACAGGACCTCACGGTGCACGGGTGGATCTACGGCATGGAGGACGGCCTGCTGGCCGACCTGGGCCTCACGCTCAGCGGCGCGGAGGACCTGGCGGCGAAGCTGCCCGCGAGCCTCGCGCGCTACACGGCGACGCCGTCGTCGGACCTGAAGCCCTGACGGCTCCGAGCCTGGGCCCGGCTCACGGGCGGATGGCGACCTTGAGCACGCCGTCCTTGCGTTGGCTGAAGAGTTCGTAGGCTTCGCGGATGTCCTTGAGCGCGAAGCGGTGCGT
This sequence comes from Corallococcus sp. bb12-1, assembly GCF_026626765.1. NCBI lineage: Bacteria > Pseudomonadati > Myxococcota > Myxococcia > Myxococcales > Myxococcaceae > Corallococcus > Corallococcus sp. bb12-1. Next base: position 79,895 of record NZ_JAPNJZ010000019.1, read on the forward strand.
GAACAGGGGCGTGAGGTCCACGCGCTTTGTCCGCACCATCTCCATGAGCCGCCGCATGCGCTCCTTGCCGCCGGGGCACAGCGTGGTGACGATGCGATGGTCGCCCAGGCCTGCGGCGAACGCGTCGTAGGGCATCTGCAGCTTGCCGGAGTACACGCCCAGGCTGGACAGCGTGCCGCCAGGGTGCAGCGTGCGCAGCGCGCTCTCGAAGGTCTGCTGCGTGCCCAGCGCCTCGATGGCCACGTCCACGCCGCCGCCGGTGAGGCGCTTCACCTCCGCCACCACGTCCTGGTCGCGGAAGTCGATGGCCACGTCCACGCCCAGCTTGCGCGCCATGGCCAGACGCGTCTCGTCCCCATCCACGCCGATGACGAGTGACGCGCCCAGCAGCCGAGCGCCCACGGAGGCGCACAGCCCGATGGGGCCCTGCGCGAAGACCACCACCGCGTCTCCGATGCGCACCCCTCCGGACTCCGCGCCGCTGAAGCCGGTGGAAGCGATGTCCGCCAGCAGCAGCACCTGTTCGTCCTTCAGCTCATCCGGGATGGGGGCCAGGTTGGCCTGCGCGAAGGGCACGCGCACGTACTCCGCCTGCACGCCGTTCAGCGTGTTGCCCAGGCGCCAGCCGCCCGCGGCCTCGATGCCGGAGCCGTGTCCGCACTGGGCCGGGTGGCCCCCCAGGCAGCCCCGGCACTGACCGCACGGCGTGATGGCGCCCACCAGCACGCGGTCCCCCACGCGGTAGCCGGTGAGGCCTTCGCCCAGCTCATCGATGACGCCCACCATCTCATGGCCCACGGTCAGCCCGGGCTTCACCGGGTACTCGCCCTTGACGATGTGCACGTCGGTGCCGCAGATGGTGGTGAGCGTCACCCGGACAATGGCTTCGCCCGCGTGGGCCTTTGGACGTTCGACCTCCTCCACGCCCACCTGGTTGACACCTCGAAACACGGTTGCTCGCATGGGGCTGCTCCTGGCGCGTGCGCGCCGGATGGATCCCCAGCACGGCTCATGTGGCGTCAGGCCTTCGGGGGATGCGAAGGCCGGCCACCGGGTGCTTCACACGCGCGGCATCCGCACCGTCACCGCAGGCCGGTCGCTGCGGGCCATCACCTGCTGGGCCACCGAGCCCAGGACGACCCGGCTCACGCCGCCCCGGCCATGGGTCCCCAGGCAGAGCAGGTCCACGCCATACCGCTCGGCGGCCTGGGTGATGACCCCGGCCACGTCGTCGCCGGTCAGCACCGACAGCTTCACCTGATGGTCCCCTTCGTGCTCCGAGCGGGGCACGCGTTTCTCCAACTGGTGCCGGGCCTCCTGGAGCTGCTCCGGCGTCGCCCGCGCGGGTTCGACGTGCAGCAGGTGCACCGTGCCCCCGGGAGGCGTCAGCGCGAAGGCATACGCGATGGCGCGGTCCCCCGCCGCCAGGAAGTCCGTGGTCGCCAGCACCGTGCGCACCCGGGGCGGCTCCTCGCCCATGCCCTGTTCGGTGGCGGGCACGGGCACGCTCACCACCGACATGGGGGCCAGTCGCCGGGCGTGGTGCGACACGCTCCACAGCCGCGCGAGCGCCTTGCGGTGGTGTGTGCCCACCACCAGCAGATCCACCTGCTCATCGGTGGCCATCGCGACCAGGTGATCCGCGATGCGGCCCAGGCCCGGCTCCAGCCGCACGCGCACCGTCACGTCCTCCCCGCGCAGTGGCTCCAGCAGGGTGGACACCTCCCGCATCAGGGCTTCGCGCAGCTCTTCCGACACGTCCTTGTAGCTGTGCGGATGCACCAGCCCCAGGCGCTCCGATTCCTCGGAGGCCCAGAACACCCGGCCGCCCACCACCTCCATCGGTCCGAATCGCTCGAGCTCCTTCACCCAATCCCGCGCGGCCTCGGAAGGCCGGGAGCGGTCCACCCCCAACATCACCTTCAGGGGACGCTCGCAGCGCGCCCACGCTTCCAGGGCGGTGCCGTCCCGGACCACCAGGAGGGGCACCTCCAGGGCCTGCGCCATCCGGTCGACCGTGCCCCCCAGGCCCAGGAAGGGCGTGTCCTTGCGAGGCGCGGCGACCACCACCCCCTGGAGGCCGCGCTGCACCACCAGCTCCGCCAGGGCCTTCTCCGGCTCGCCCGTGAGCAGCACCCGGTCGACGGCCACGCCTCCCAGGGCCTCCAGCCGCCGGCCCTCCTCCAGCAACGCGGCCTGCGTGGCCTCCCAGATGGGCTGACCGAGCGTCCGGACGGCGTTGGCGGGGAGCACGTGGACCAGGCATAGGGCGACGCCCATCCGCCGGGCGAGGAGGACCGCCGTCTCACCGGCACGCCGGGACGTGTCGGTGAGCAGGGTGGCGCAGGCGATGGTCATGGGAAGGCCTCCGGGTGGCGGATGTCTTTGAAGCTAGCCATCCCCCGGGGCCCTCATCGGCCGAGGGGCGGCGGGCACGGGCGCGTGCCGGGCCTCCTGCCTGCACGGGATGGGCGCGTCAGGCGGGCAGCCGGGCCCGGCCCCTGGGAAGGGAGTCGTCCCGTCCGGTCCGCCTGGCGCTTCGCGAGCGCAGCCACTTCTCCAACCCCACGACGGGCAGCACCACGGCGCCGGCCAGCACGGAGCGGGCGATGGCCCCGAGCGACAGCGGCGCGGTGCCGAAGAGGCGCTGGAAGAAGGGCACGTACATGAAGGCGGCCTGGAGCAGCACCAGCGTGGCGATGCCCACGAAGACGGTGCGGTTGCTGAACCGGCCCACCTCGCGCATCGAACCGCTCAGCGTGCGGCACAGCCACAGGTAGAAGATTTGAAAGCTGATGACGGTGTTGACCGCCATCGTCTGGGCTTCGGCCAGGGGCCTGGGGTCCAGCGCGGCCTGGGCTCCTCCCTGCCGCGAGAACTCCCAGAGGAACAGGCCAATGGCGCCCGCCGCCATCAGCAGCGCGACGAGCCCCGTGCGCATCACCACGAAGTGGTTGAGCACCGGTGCGTCGGGAGCGCGCGGTGGACGGCACATGACGTGGCGCTCGCGGGCCTCGAAGGCGAGCGGCAGCGCCAGCGTGACGGTGGCCACCAGGTTGATCCACAAGAGCTGCGTGGGGCGCATGGCCATCAGCGGCACGTGCACGCCCGCGGCTTGTTGGATGGGAAAGAAGGCCACGCCCATGAGGAGGATGAGCGCGAGTCCCAGGTTGGTGGGCAGCACGAAGGCCAGGGACTTGATGAGGTTGTCGTAGACGCGGCGGCCCTCCTCCACGGCGGAGACGATGGTGGCGAAGTTGTCGTCCGTCAGCACCAGGTCCGCCGCCTCGCGGGACACCGCCGTGCCGGTGATGCCCATGGCCACGCCGATGTTCGCCTGCTTGAGCGCGGGGGCGTCGTTGACGCCGTCGCCCGTCATCGCCACCACGTGCCCCTTCGCCTGGAGCGCGCGCACCAGGCGCAGCTTGTGTTCGGGGGCCACGCGCGCGAACACGTTCGTGTCCATCACCGCCTGGGTCAGGGCCGCGTCGTCCAGTTCGGACAGGCGCGCGCCGGTGAGGCCCGAACGCCCCGGGGTGTGGATGCCCAACTGGATGCCAATGGCCTCCGCCGTGGCCAGGTGGTCCCCGGTCATCATCTTCACGCGGATGCCGGCGGTGTGGCAGCCCTTCACCGCCTCCACGGCCTCCTCGCGGGGCGGGTCGATCATCCCCTGCAAGCCCAGCAGCCTGAAGCCGTCCTCCACGTCGCGAAGCGGGAGGGACGTGGCCCCGGGCGCGTCCTTGCGCGCGACCGCGAGCACGCGCATCCCCTGCCGGGCCATGCGTTCGACCTCCGCCAGCACGCCGTCCGCGTCCGTCTCCGGCGCGCAGCGGCGCAGCACCACCTCCGGTGCGCCCTTGAGGAAGATGAACAGCTCGCGGCCGTCCACCCCGTCCTCGTGGAGCGTGGCCATGAACTGCTGTTCCGATTCGAAGGGGATGGCGTCCAGGCGGGGATGGCGCGCGCGCAGGTCACTCACGCCCAGGCCCACCTTCTCCGCGGCCACCAGCAGCGCGCCCTCGGTGGGGTCGCCGGTCATCCGCCAGCGTCCTTCCTGGGACTGGAGCGAGGCTTCGTTGCACAGCACGCCCGCGACCAGCAGCGCGCGCACGTCGTCGGGCGGTGTGTCCTGGAGCTGTCCCTCGCTCAGGAGCTGCCCCGCGGGCGCGTACCCCACGCCGGTGAGCTCATGGTGCCCGCGCGGGGTCCACAGCGCGCGCACGGTCATCTCGTTGCGGGTGAGGGTGCCCGTCTTGTCGGTGCAGATGACGGTGGTGCTGCCCAGCGTCTCCACCGCGGGAAGTTTGCGGATGACGGCGCGGCGGGTCGCCATGCGTTGCACGCCAATAGCCAGGGCGATGGTGACGATGGCGGGCAACCCCTCCGGGATGGCGGCCACCGCCAGGGTGATGGACACCAGCACGGCGTCGCTGAACGTGTACCCGCGCCCGAGCCCCACGACGAGCAGCACGGCGGACAGCACGACGATGCCCAGCGTGATGAGTCGCCCCAGCCGCGCCAGCTCCTGCGTGAGCGGCGTGGTCAGGTCGGCGGCCTGCTCCAGCATGTGGGAGATGCGGCCCAGCTCGGTGGCGCTCCCCGTGGCGACCACCACCGCGGTCGTCGTTCCGGAGGTCACCAGGGTGCCTCCGAACGCGAGGCTCGCGCGGTCCCCCAGCTCCGCGTCCCCGGCGACGGCCGCGGAGTGCTTGCTGGAGGGGACGGACTCCCCGGTGAGGGCGGCCTCCTCCACCTGGAGGTTGCGGGAGTGCAACAGGCGCAGGTCCGCGGGCACGCGGTCTCCGGACGCGAGTCGCACCACGTCGCCGGGCACCAGCTTCGAAGCAGGCAGGTCCACCGGGCGGCCGTCGCGCACCACGGTGGTGGACTCCGGCACCATGTGGCCCAGCGCCTGGATGGCCTTGCCCGCGCGGTACTCCTGCACGAAGCCGATGAGCGTGTTGAGCACCACGACGGCGGCCACCACCAGCCCGTCGGTCACCTTGCCCAGCAGGATGGCCAGCACGGCGGAGGCGATGAGCACCCAGATGAGCGGGCTGTTGATCTGCCGCCACAGCAGCTTCCACGCGCTGTCGCCGCGTTCGCGCTTCACCTCGTTGGGGCCGAAGTGGGCCAGGCGCTCCCGGGCTGCCTCCTCCGTGAGCCCCTCGGCGGTGCTGGACAGTCGCTCCAGCACCGCCTCGGGAGGCAGGGCGTGCCACGGCACGGACGGGGCCCCATCACCCTGGATGCCCGGCTGCTTCCGGGTGTGTGGCCCCTGCTGCATGGCGTACCTCCCGGAAGGAAGGTGGCAACGCCGGGGCCACGAAACCCCGGAAGGCCGCCGTTGGAGCCCCGGCCAGCAAGGCCGGCCGCCCCTGGCCCTCCAGGGCGCGTGGGCTCAGGGCGTGAAGGTCAGCGTGTAGTTGGTGGACGTGCCCGTATCCAACTCCCGGTAGCCCAGGCTGCGCGCGTTGGTGTTGCAGATGTTGTCGCAGTAGTTGAAGGCGGCGTACGGCGTGCACGTGGAATAGGTGCCAGCCCAGACCTGACCGCCGCCCTCCGCGAAGTAGTACGAGTAGCGGCTGGGAAGGCTGGGCCCGAAGACGACCTTGCATTCACCCGGGTTCAGGCTCCACCAGCCCTGCTTCTGCCAGGGATTGCCGCCCGTGGGGTCGCACGACGGCGCATACCACTGGTACGTGGTCCAGAGCGTGATGCTGGTGCCATTGCAGTACTGCATCCACGCGTGGGCCTGGCCCGAAATGCCCAGCCCCAAAGCCAACGCCATCGCCGCCGCGAACTTTTGATTCGACACATGAACCTCCTTGGAAGGTGACGCGATGCCGGGTGGAGCTACCTGGGGGAACGCCGGGGGCTGTCGGAGCCCGTGAGTCCGGGGGACTCGGGCCGCGCCGCTTCCACGCCCGCGGAGATGCGCACGTGGGGCGCGGAGTCCGGAGCGATGACGTACTTCACCGGCACCGCGGTCACGGGCGCGGAGGTCCGCGTGGCCGCCAGTTCCTGTTCGGAGGGGCGGTCCTGCGACGGCGCGGCCTGGAGCGAAGCGGGCGAAGGTGACGGGGCTCCTTCCCGGGCACCGTCACCGCAGCCCACCGCCAGCGCCGTCAGGCCCAGGGCCATGAACGTTGCATGCTTCTTCATTGTGCCGCCTCCATTGGAAATGCAGCCCCACCGCGGGCTGTCATTGGCAGTTACGGCGGTGTCTTTCTTTATTCGCGCGAGCGCGGGCTGTTGTGCTGGGAGTGGATGTTTGTAATTGGAACAGGGAATCCGGGGGAGCCCGGAGGCCCCGGCCTTCCGGCGGAGTGCCCTGGAGGGCACTTCCACCCACCCCCTGGGCCCTGTCGGCAGGCAGGCAGGCGGGACAAGCGAGCGGGTGTCCTCCAGGGCACCCCCGCGTGCGACCGTCGCCGACCCCCGGGCCGGCAATCTCCCTTTGAAATTCGGGGCGCCTTCCCGTAGTTTCCCCCGCGACTTCGAGGAGCGTTGCGAGGCCCTCCCGGCCCCAGGCTCGAAGCCGATTGACCCAACGGCGCTCACCTGTACGCGTTTCTGGCGAGGGTGAGTCCGGCCGCTGGGCCTGATGTCCTCTCTCGCCAGGACGGCGCCCCACCTGGACCCGGAGCCATTCCATGACCGCAGCCACCCCGCAGAAGAAGCAGGATTACGCCGTCGCCGACCTCAAGCTCGCCAGCTGGGGCCGCAAGGAGATCCGCATCGCCGAGAGCGAGATGCCCGCGCTCATGGCCATCCGTGACGAGTACGCGAAGCAGCAGCCGCTCAAGGGCGCGCGCGTGACGGGCTCGTTGCACATGACCATCCAGACGGCCGTGCTGGTGGAGACCCTCCAGGCTCTGGGCGCGGAAGTCCGCTGGGCGTCGTGCAACATCTTCTCCACCCAGGACCACGCGGCCGCCGCGCTGGTGGAGGCCGGCACGCCGGTGTTCGCGCACAAGGGCGAGTCCCTCAAGGAGTACTGGGACTTCACCCACCGCATCTTCGAGTTCGGCCCCGCCGGCAGCGACCACGAGGGTCCGAACATGATCCTCGACGACGGCGGCGACGCCACGCTGCTCATGCACCTGGGCAAGCGCGCGGAGAAGGACCTCTCCCTCCTCTCCAAGCCGGAGAGCGAGGAGGAGCGTGAGCTGTACGCCTCCATCAAGGCCAAGCTCGCCGAGGACGCGACCTGGTACTCGCGCAAGAGCGCGAAGATCCTGGGCGTCACGGAAGAGACCACCACGGGCGTGCACCGCCTGCAGGAGATGTCCGTCAAGGGCACGCTCCTGTTCCGCGCCATCAACGTCAACGACAGCGTGACGAAGAGCAAGTTCGACAACCTGTACGGCTGCCGCGAGTCGCTGGTGGACGGCATCAAGCGCGCCACGGACGTGATGATCGCCGGGAAGATCGCCGTCGTCGCCGGCTACGGCGATGTCGGCAAGGGCTCAGCGCAGGCGCTGCGCGCGCTGTCCGCCCAGGTGTGGGTGACGGAAATCGACCCCATCTGCGCGCTCCAGGCCGCGATGGAAGGCTACCGGGTCGTGACGATGGACTACGCCGCGGACAAGGCGGACATCTTCGTCACCGCGACGGGCAACAAGAGCGTCATCACCCACGCCCACATGGCCAAGATGAAGGACCAGGCCATCGTCTGCAACATCGGTCACTTCGACAATGAGATCGAGGTCGCCTCCCTGGAGAAGTACCAGTGGGAGGAGATCAAGCCCCAGGTCGACCACGTCATCTTCCCGGACAACAAGCGCATCATCCTGCTCGCCAAGGGCCGGCTGGTGAACCTGGGCTGCGGCACCGGCCACCCCAGCTACGTGATGTCCAGCTCGTTCGCGAACCAGACCATCGCGCAGATCGAGCTGTACTCGCACAGCGACAAGTACCAGGTGGGCAAGGTGTACGTGCTGCCCAAGCACCTGGATGAGAAGGTCGCCCGCCTCCAGCTCAAGAAGCTCAACGCGCAGCTCACGGAGCTGACGCCGGAGCAGGCCAACTACATCGGCGTGGAGAAGTCCGGTCCCTACAAGCAGGACTCCTACCGCTACTGATCGCGGAGGGCCGTGACACCCGGGGCACCGTGGGCCATGTCGCCCGCGGTGCCCTTCGTCGTTTCAGGGCTGCGCGTTCAGAACAGGCGGTTGAGGCCGTTGAGCGCGGCGACGCGGTAGGCCTCCGCCATGGTGGGGTAGTTGAACGTGGTGTTGATGAAGTAGTCGATGCTGTTGCCCGGCCCTTCCTGCGCCATGATGGCCTGGCCGATGTGGATGATTTCGGAGGCGTTGTCCCCGAAGCAGTGGATGCCCAGAATCTCCCGGGTCTCCCGCTGGAAGAGCAGCTTCAACATGCCCACGGTGCGGCCGGTGATTTGCGCGCGCGCCAGGCTCTTGAAGAAGGCGTGGCCGACTTCGTAGGGGACGCCCGCCTGGGTGAGCTCGCGTTCGGTGCGGCCCAGGCTGCTGATTTCGGGGCTGGTGTAGATGCCGGTGGGGATGTCCTTGACCAGCTTGTGCTCCAGCCTGCCCTCCACGATGTGCGTGGCGGCGAAGCGGCCCTGGTCATAGGAGGCGCTGGCCAGGGACGGGGCGCCCACCACGTCCCCCACCGCGTAGATGTGGGGCACGGACGTCTGGTACGCGTCGTTGACCTGGATGCAGCCGCGCGAATCCACCGCGATGCCCAGCGCTTCCAGGCCCAGGTCCTGGCTGTTGCCGGAGCGGCCGTTGGCCCAGAGGAAGACGTCGGCCTTGAGCCGCTTGCCGCTCTTCAGGTGCAGCACCACGCCGTTGTCGTGGGCCTCCACCTGCGTCATCTCCTCCTGGTGGCGGATGAGCACGCCCTGTTCGCGCAGGTGGTAGGAGAGGGCGTCGGAGATTTCGTCGTCCAGGAACGACAGCAGCCGGTCGCGCGTGTTCACCAGGTCCACCTTCACGCCGAGCATCCGGAACATGGAGGCGTACTCGCAGCCGATGACGCCCGCGCCGTAGATGATCATCGACAGCGGGGACTCGCGCAGCCGCAGGATGGTGTCCGAGTCGAAGATGCGCGGGTGGCGGAAGTCCACGCCCTTGGGGTGGTAGGGCCGGGAGCCGGTGGCCACCACGAACGCCCCGGCCGTCATCAGCTCCACGGAGCCACGAGGCTCCGTCACCTCCACCGTGTGGGCGTCCCGGAAGCGCGCGCGGCCCACCACCAGCTCCACGCGGTTGCGCTCGTAGAAGGTGCTGCGCAGCTGCACCTGCTTGGAGACCACCGTGGTGGCGGCGCGCATCATGTCCTTGAGCGTGGTGTGCCGCGCCAGCTCCGCCCGCAGCTCCGGGTGGTCCTGCTGCACGTCCATGAGGCGCTGGATGGCGTGGCGCAGCGCCTTGGAGGGGATGGTGGCTGTGTGGGTGCAGGCGCCGCCCACCAGGGGGCTCTCTTCCACGGAGCACACCCGGCGGCCGGACTTCACCGCCTTCATCGAAGCACCTTCACCGCCCGGACCGGAGCCGAGGACCACCACGTCGAACTGCCGAGCACTCATGGGGCGGGAGTGTTTCCCCACCCCGGCCTCGAGGAAAGAAAGCTGCCTCGGGGCCGGGCCTGCCTGCTTCCTCAGGGTGAGTAGGAGGCCTTCAGCTGCACCCCGTCGTAGGCGGCGTAACCCCGGAGCATCACGTGGTAGGTGCCCGCGGACGGGTAGCTGATGCGGCACTGGTCAACGTTGCCCCCGACGTAGCCCCGGCAGTCGTAGAGGGCTTCGGTCGGCTGCGTGTCCTTGCGGACGTACAGGTCGGAGTCACCCGTCCCGCCGGTGGTGGTCACGTCCAGGTAGGACTGACCCGACGGCACGACGATGGTCCAGTAGCGCAGGGAGCCCGCCGTCCCCGACAGGTTGGACACCGCCTGGTTGTTCGTCAGCACCGTGCTCCCACCGCCGCTGCCGGGCATGTACATGCCGCGCAGGGTCACCCCGGAGAGCGTCCCGGACTGGGACGAGTTATAGACGCGCACGTGCCAGATGCCCGCCGTGGGCGAAGCGATGGTGCAGGTCAGGGAGTTGGTGCAGTCGTAGGACGACGGCGTGGGCGCGCTGCCGCGCTTCACGTAGAGCTGGCTCGAGGCCCCGGAGCCTCCGTACTGCGAGAACACGACCTTCGTCGCCCCCGTCGGCACGGTGAGGGTGTAGTCACAGGAGAGGCTGCCGGCGGCGGCCCCCACGTTGTACACGGGCGAGTCGTTGAGGAGCTCGCTGGTGCTGGTGCAGCCCGGATAGCCGGTGATGGAGTAGCTGGCCGTCAGGCTCGCTCCAGAGAAGGTGCCCTGGCCATACAGCCGCGCGTAGTAGATGCCGGGCTGGGTCGCGGTCAGGGTGCAGGTCTCCGTGTTGGAGTATCCGGAGGACTTGCAGTCGTACGTGGTCTCGTTCGGAGAGGAACCCCGGCGCACGTACAGGTCGCCGTTGCCAGTGCCCCCGCCGGAGACGAACTGCACGCTCGTCACGCCCGTGGGGATGGAGAACACGTAGATGCAGGACCAGCTCCCCGCGGACGTGCCGATGTTGCCCACCGGGACGCCGTTGGTCAGGGTCGTGCTGCTGGTGCAGCCCGCCGAACCCGACGGCGTGTAGGCGCCCGTCAGCTTGACGCCGGAGAAGGCGGAGTAGCCATAGACCTTCACGTAGTACGTGCCGGCCTGCGCGGTGGTGATGGCGCAGGACTCCGCGCTGCTGCTCCCATTGGAAAGACAGTCATACACGCCCGACGTCGGCTCCGCGCCATACTTCACGTACAGGTCCGCGTCTCCCGTCCCCGTGGTGCTGGTGTCGAAGCGGAGGTTCACGGCGCCCGCCGGAACCGTCAGCGTATAGGTGCAGGACCATTCCCCCGTGTTCGCGGAGAGGTTGCTCACCGGGGTGTTGCTGGTGAGCGGAATGGGCCCCGTGCAGCCCGCGAGCGCGAACACCCGCTCCGTCGGAGGCGGGCCCTTCTCCTTCACCGGGGCCTGCTCCTCCTCCACGCCGGCTTCGAGGGCCCCCTCTTCCAGCTCCGCTCCGCAGCCCGTCAGTGCGACCGTCAGCCATGCAGCCGCGAACGCCTTCCATGCGAGACGCTTCAAGGGTTGCTCCTTTTTTGAGAAATCGTTGCGCCCGAGGCCGCGAAAAACCGTCGCCGCAAGCCTTCAGACAAGGAGCAACCTAGCAGTCGTGTCTGACATGGATTCATACCCGGAGTGGGTGGAATCCAGCGTGGTTCAGGGCGCGAGGAACAGGCTGGCGCCGCTCATCAGGCGCTTGTGGACGGCGCGGGTGTCCAACTGGATGAGCGCCTCCGGCGACTCCTCTGCCTGCTCTTCGGCGGAGAGCGAATCCCATTCCTCGGTGTCGAGCACCTCCGGGACCACGAGCGTGCGCAGGTCGGGCTGCTTCGGGGGCTTGATGGGCGTGCGCCCGTGCATCACGTAGTGCGTGAGGTGCTTCACGCGCAGCAGGGACGGGTCGCCAAAGAGGGTGAGCCACGCGCCCGAGCCGGAGTCGAGCAGCTCCGCCTCCACGGCGCCCGCCACGTACGCGATGCTGTCCGCGGCCCGGGTGACGAGCGCTTCGCGCACGCGCAGCGTGCCGGTGCACACGAAGGAGAACCCGACGCCCACGTAGAGGTTCCGGCAGGTGACGTCGCCGAACACGATGAGGACGCCGTCGTCGTGCTTGCCGGTCGACACGAGGACGTTGCCGTCGACCTCCAGGGGCCCCATGACGAGGGTGTAGGGATTGGACGGCGTCCACGTCGCGGAGCCGGTCTGCTTCACCTGGGAGCGCTCGTCCCAGGGCTCTTCCACGTCGAGCGTGAGCAGATTCCTGACGAACTCCTGGAGCTTCTCCGGGGCCGTCTGGAGTTGGGGCGGAGGGGTGGGCCTGGGGGGCATTGGCGTGTGTCCTTTCAAGATTTCGGGCCCGCGTGGAATGACACGTCACGGGGGCTTCGGGTAGCATTCTCCGCGAGCTGTCGGGCCGGCGAAGCGCGAGTGAGCCATGAGCGATTTCCCCCGGAAGCAGGATGCGTCGTCACCTCCCACCCCGTCCGAGCCCGCCGCGCCGGAGCGCCGCCGCAGGGGCCGGATGCTCCAGGCCGCCTCCGCCGCCGGTGCGGCCCTCGCGGTCTCCGGGTGCGAGCCCTTCATGACCACCAACCCGGCGCCCTGCATCTACGACGGCGGCTTCTATGATGACGACTGCGACCCGAGCAACGGCGTGAACGGAGAGCCCCAGCAGCACGCCGACGCGGGCGCGGATGCCGGGACGGATGGCGGGACCCTGGTGAATCCGTAGGGCGGTGCGAGCCATGGCCTCCGAACTCTTTGAAATCGACCTGACGGACGGTCCCGCGCTGACCCTGCATGAGCGGGCCACGGGGGACCTCGCGCAGCGCTATCCCTGGGCGTCGATGGATCCGTCCTGCTACCCGCCGCTGCTGGTGGAGCGGGCCCGGCACTCCTGGACCCTGCGCGCGCTCAACGAGTTCGGAAGCGCCACGGTCATGGGACAGCTCGTGCAGGTGCTGGGCGAGGCGCGTGTCCCGCTGGACCTGTGGAGCCTGGCGGCGCGCTTCCCCTCCGAGGAGATCCACCACGTGGAGCTGTGCGCGCGGATGGCCATGTGCCTGGGCGGGGGCACCCAGTTGTCGTACGACCCGGCGGCCTTCGCCGTGGCCTTCGACCCGTCGCTCACCTTCCTCCAGCGCGCCAGCGAGCTCATCGTCCAGGTGTGCTGCGTGGGGGAGACGCTCTCCTTCGCGCTGCTGTCGGGCTGCCTGCGCGCGACGTCGCATCCCCTGACGCGCGCCGTGCTCACGACGCTCGTCCAGGAGGAGGCGCTGCACGGGCGGCTCGGGTTCCTGTATCTGGATTGGATTGCCCCGGAGCTGGGGCCCGCGGAGAAGGAGCGGCTGGGGCGCGTCGCCCGGCGGACGCTGGATGCCCAGGCGCCGCTCTGGGAGAAGCTTCGCAGCTCCACGAAGGAGGGCGTCACCCGCGAGGGCTTCCTCCTGGAGCACGTGAACGCGCTGGGCTGGATGGAGTCCCAGGACTACATCGCGGTAACCCACGAGACGGTGGAGGCGCAGGTGAAGGCGCCGCTCCTGCGCCACGGCATCCGCGTTCCCTGAATCATTCCTCGACGGTGGCGAGGAACGCCGTGCCGTTCGCCTCGCACCAGCGCCGGTAGGTCTCCAGCCGGTCCGCGGACGTCACCCGTCCGAGGACCTCGCCGTCCGGGCCCAGGTATTCGATGGCGCCTCGCACGTTGATGAGCAGGACCACCGGTTCGTCACCGACGACCTGCCAACTGTCGACGTTGCCGGGCGGCTCGTAGACGTAGGTGCCCGGGCCAATCACCTCGCCGGTGTCGAGCAACTGGCGGCGGCCCGCGACGTTGAAGCCGTGCGCCTCGCCGGTGTGGCGGTGCCGGGGGATGCGGGTGCCGGGCTCCAGCCGGAAGAGGTACATCCAGCCACTGCCGTCCCGGAAGAAGCGGAGCGGCTTGAAGGAGAGCCCGGGAGGCCCCATCGGGGTCCACTGCATGCGGTCGGAGTCGATGGGGTGCGACGCGAAGTCCATGGATGGGTTCATGACGGCAGGGTGCCTTGTTCCTGGACCCGTGGCAGGGCCAGGAATGCTGAATCCCATTGGACCAATCCGTGGGAGCATTCCGCATGGACTTCCACGTCGACCTCCAGGACCGCAGGGACCTGTCCGGGAACATCTACCGGGAGCTGCGCGCGGCCATCCTCGACGGGCGCCTGCGCAGAGGGGAGCGATTGCCGCCCACCCGAGAGCTGGCGCTGCGCCTGGACGTGTCCCGCAACACCGTGAGCCTGGCCTACGAATGGCTCACCGCCGAAGGACTCCTGGAAGCGCGCACGCGGGCGGGCAGCTTCGTGCAGGGCGAACCCCTTCCCCGGGAGGCCCGGAAGGGACAGGCCTCGCGCGTGCGGCTGCGGGCCCGGGCCTTCTGGCGCGAGCAGCCGGATGCACCCGAGCGTCGGCCTCCGACGGGCTATGGCTTCGACGTCGGGGTGCCGGATGCCCGGCACTTCCCCTTCGATACGTGGCGGCGGCTGGTGGCGCGCCAGCTCCGCGCCGCCGCGCTGCCCGCGGGATATGCGGACGCGGTGGGGCATCGCGGATTGCGAGAAGCGGTGGTCCGGCACGTCGGCGTCGCGCGAGGGGTCCACGCGGACGTGGAGGACGTCCTCATCACGAATGGCGCGCAACAGGCCATCGATTTGGTGGGCCGGGTGCTCATCGAACCGGGAGACTGTGTCGCGGTGGAGGAGCCGGGCTATCCCCCCGCGCGTCAGGTGTTCCACTCCCTGGGGGCGCGCGTGGTGCCCGTTCCCGTCGACGCGGAGGGGCTCGACGTGCGGGCGCTGCCGGACTCCGCGCGGCTCGTCTATGTCACGCCCTCGCACCAGTTCCCGCTGGGCATGCCCCTGTCTCCCGCGAGGCGCGGTGCGCTGCTGGAGTGGGCCAGGCAACGCGACGCGGTGATTGTCGAGGACGACTACGACAGCGAGTTCCGCTTCGGAGGCCGCCCCCTGGAGACGTTGCACGGCCTGGACCGCTCCGGCCGCGTCCTCTACGTCGGCTCGTTCTCGAAGGTGCTGCTCCCGGGGCTGCGGATGGGATTCCTCATCGCGCCCCCTTCACTCCAGCGGGAGCTGCGCCTGGCCCGGCGCGTGATGGACTGGCACGGTCCGTTCGCCGAACAGGCGGCCCTCGCGCGCTTCATCGACGGAGGCATGTTCGCGCGGCACATCCGGAAGCTGCGGCGCGAATACGCGGAGCGACATGCGCGCGTGGAGGAGGGGCTGGCGCGGCACTGCGCGGAATGGCTCGAGGTCGTGCCGTCGCTCGCGGGCCTGCATCTGAGCGCGACCTTCCGGCGGGGCGGTTTGAAGCTGGAGCGGGAGGCGGTGGAGCGGGCCCGGGCGGCGGATGTCGGACTCGTCACGCTCTCGCGTTACTACGCCGGCCCCCGCGCCCGGCCCGGGCTGGTGCTGGGCTATGGCTCGCTGCCGACCGCGCGCATCCCGGAGGCAACGCGGCGCCTGGGGGCGTGCCTGGCCGCGGCGTCGGGCGGGCCCTGAGCGCGAGGTGGCTTGCGCGGCTCCCTGCCGCCCCCGGCCGTCACCCCGAAGGCTTTCATGCATAGGTGATGACTATCGATCCATTGGCGCCAGGGCCCTCACGGTGGCCGGAGGCGAGGTCTATATGTGTCCACGTCGCGGTCGCGGTGACGCCCCGGCGCACTCCGATTCCCCCTGGACCCTGGAGCCTTCGATGAATGCCTTCCTGACGCCGTACCGCATGACCTTCCTCGCGCTGACCACCTCGCTGATGGGGCTGGGCTGCGCGTCTTCCAACAAGAGCACGACGGGTGAATCCATGACGACGACGACGCAATCGCAGAAGGCGGAGAACGTGCACGTGGGCCTGCTGGTGCGCCTGGAGGCGAAGCCGGGCAAGGAGGGCGACGTGCAGAAGTTCCTGGAGGGAGGCCTGCCCCTGGTCCACGAGGAGCCGGCGACGGCGCAGTGGTTCGCGCTGCGCTTCGGTCCGTCCTCCTTCGGCATCTTCGACACCTTCGCCGACGACGCGGGCCGCAAGGCGCACCTGGGCGGCAAGGTGGCCGCGGCCCTGATGGCGCAGGCGCCGGAGCTCCTGTCGACGCCTCCGTCCATCGAGCAGGTGGACCTGCTCGCCGTCAAGGCTCCGGGCACTCCGGATGCGACCGACCAGAAGGCGCTGGTCGTCATCCTGGAGGCGAAGCCGGGCAAGGAGGGCGACGTGCAGAAGTTCCTGGAGGGCGGGCTGGCCATCGTGCGCGACGAGCCGGCCACCCTGCACTGGTACGCGCTGCGCCTGTCGCCGACCACGTTCGGCATCGTGGACACGTTCCCCGACGAGGCGGGTCGCCAGGCGCACCTGGGCGGCAAGGTGGCCGCGGCCCTGATGGCGCAGGCGCCGGAGCTGCTCGCGAAGCCGCCGGTCATCGAACAGGTGGACGTGCTCGCCGTGAAGCGCTGAGCGTCCTCCGGCCGTGAGGACGCCGGGCGCGGGTCACCTCCTGGGGTGACTCGTGCCCGGCTTCATTTCAGGTGCCCGGGCGCGGGCGGCCCGCGCTCTCCAGCAGGGTGCGCCAGAAGAGCTTCGCGACCGGCGGCGCGGTGCGGTCCCCGGAGCGCAGCAGGGACACGGTGCGCTGGAGCGACGGTTCGACGAGGGGACGCGCGGTGGCGGCGCCGGGCAGCAGCGAGTGTTCAGGCATGAAGGCGAAGCCGACGCCCGCGGCGACCAGGCTCTGCACCCACTCCTCGCGCTCGGTGCGGTAGCTGGCGTACAGCGCCACCTTGCGAGAGGTGCACAGCGCCCCGACCTCTTCGCGCATCTCGCAGGAGAGCCGGTCGATGTAGGGCTCGTCGGACAGCTCCGCCAGCCGCACGGTGTCCTGCGCGGCCAGGCGATGGCCGGGGGGAAGCACGACGAGATAGCGCTCGTCGTAGAGCGGGGTGACGACGCACCAGTCGGGCGTGGGCGCGGCGGCGTGGGTGATGACGAGGTCCACCTCCGCTTCCTCCAGGTGTCGCAGCACCTTGTCGCGCGTGCCGACCTGGAGCTCCACCTCCACCCCGGGCGCCACGGCGCGAAACGCCGCCAGATAGCCGGACAGGCGCGCGGGGCCGATGGTGCACAGCACCCCGACGCGCAGGGGCACCTGCTTCAGGCGGCGGTGGTTCTCCGCGATGAGCGCCACGCTCCGGCTCTCATCGTCGATGCGCTGGAGCCGGGGCAACACCAGCCGGCCCAGGGGCGTGAGCTTCGCGCCACCCCGGTCGCGCAGGAGCAGCGGCCCGCCCAGCTCCACCTCCAGCTTCTTGATGGCGGCGGTCAGCGTGGGCTGTGACACGTGGCAGCGCTCCGCCGCGCGGGTGAAGCTGTGCGCCTCCGACACCGCCAGGAAGTACCGGACCTGATGCATCTCCATGCGGCGCAGGCTCGCCCGTCGCCGGTGGGGAGGCAACCCGCGCGGACTCCAGGACGCGCCTTTCCAGGACCCGGGGTGGATTGACGAAGGATTGCCAGAAGTGGCCTGATTCCTTCCACATGCTCAATGCCGTCGAGGGGGAAGTCGAATCCCAGCCCATGTGTCCGAGCCATCCCGCCCGGGAGGCGGTGCGGACGTGTGAGCGCTGTGGCAGGTATGCCTGTTCCTGGTGCGAACGCGAGGGCGGTCAGTGCCGCGAGTGCTCGCGGCAGGCCGCGCTGGCGGTGCCGGATTCACGCGTCCGCGCGCGGCGCGCGACCTGGGCGCTGGGCACCTCCGCCGCCATCACCGCGCTGGCCCTTCCCCTGGGACTCTGGGGCGTCTTCGGCTCCGAGGGGAGCGTGGACCTGGACGAGATGCGGGTCCTGTATGGCTTGCTGTCCATCGGGAGTGGAGTGATGGAGATCGTCGGGCAGATCTTCTTCTTGATGTGGCTGCACCGGGTGGTGCGTCAGCTCAAGGCCTGGGGTCAGGACATCGGGACCAGTCCGGGCTGGGCGGTCGCCTTCTGGTTTATTCCCTTCGCGAGCCTCGTGAAGCCCTATCAGATCGTCAAGGCCATCGCGGAGCAGGTGGGGGGCTCCTATCTGGCCGCCAGCCTGCCGCTGTCGCTCTGGTGGGGTACGAACATCCTGGCCCGACTGCTCAACCGGGTGGAGCAACAGACGTTCGACAAGGTCGGGACGATCGAGGGGGCGCCAGCCTCCGCCAGTTATGCCATTGGCCTCGGCACGACGCTGTGCTCCGTCGTCACGGTGGTCTGCTGCATCCAGATCCTCCGGGTCATCCAGGAGCAGCTCGACCGGCGCCGCGCGGGGATGGAAGCTCCGTACATTCCACCCACGGAGGAGGACGCGCCCGTCGCGGCGTGAGTCAGGCGGGGCGCGCCGAAGAGGCTCACGGGGTGGGAGCTGGCTTGGGCATCCGGGTCACGTGGCTGGCGGCGAGCTTCCACTGGCCTTCGCGGTGGACCCAGGTGTCGGTGAACTGGAAGTCGCCTTCGAAGCGCGTCTTGCCGGAGTGGCCCTTGAGGGTGGTGATGCCGGTGACGATGGCGGCGTCGCCGTACAGGCGGATCTTCTGATGGTGGTTGCGGAAGACCTCGTAGACGGGATCCTTCTTCACCACCTCCGCGAGGTTCTGCTCCAGGTTCGTCACCGTGCCCTGCGAGTCCGTGAGCGTGAAGCGCGCATCCAGGCTCTTGCGCAGGGTGTCGGCATCGCCGGTCTCGAAGGCACGGCAGAGGGCCGCTTCGACCTTGAGCAGGTCGCGCTCGTCCTGCGCGGGGTCACGTGCTTCCGCGCTGCTCGCGGCGATGGCGAGGACGGTGGTCAGCGTGGTCTGGAGGTTCATCCGCGGCTCCCGGCGTAGGTGGAGGATTCGGGCGAGCGAAGCACATCCGCCCGTCGGTCGTCCAAGCGCGGCCTGGTGCTCAGTCTGGCGCGGCGACACGCACCAGTTGCTTGCCCAGGTTGTGGCCTTCGAACAGGCCCCGCAGGGCCGTGGGCGCCTGCTCCAGTCCCTCGGCGAGGGTTTCAGCGCAGACGAGCTGCCCCTGGGCGGACCAGGTGGACAGCTCGCGGAAGGCCTGGGGGAAGCGCGAGACGTGATCGGGGAAGATGAAGCCTTCCATCCGCGCCCGTTGGAAGGCGAGCTGCATGTAGTTGCGGGGCGCGACGCCGTAGCTGTCGTCCTTGTAGCCCGAGGCGATGGAGCCGCTGAGCACCACTCGTGCATCGCGCGCGAGGTGGTCCAACGCGGCCTCCAGCACCGGGCCGCCCACGTTGTCGAAGACGACATTCACGCCCTGGGGCGCCAGATCCCTGAGCCGCGCTCGCACGTCCTCGGACTTGTAGTCGATGCACGCGTCGAACCGGGCGACCCGGGTGACCCAGTCCACCTTGCGAGGTCCACCCGCGATGCCGATGACGCGGCAGCCCCGGAGCCGGGCCACCTGTCTCGCGATGGAGCCGACGCTGCCTGCGGCGCCGGAGACCAGGACCGTTTTCCCCCGCCGCCGCGCGGCCAATGTCGGTGACGCCGAGCCAGGCGGTCAGCCCGCTCGCTCCGTAGAGGTTCAACATCGTCTTGGGGTCGATGCCATCCGGCACCTTGTTGAAGCCGAAGAGGCCCGCATCTCCGGTCAACACGTAGTCCTGCCAGCCCGTCAGTCCCGCGACGTGGTCGCCCACCGCGATCCGCTCCGTCCGGGAGGCGATGACCCGGCCGACACCCGCGCCGCGCATCACCTCTCCGAGCGCGACGGGTTGGGTGTACGTCGCGCGTTCGTTGAGCCACGTGCGCTGGGTGGGTTCAATGGCCAGCCAGAGGACGCGGACGAGCCCTTCGCCGGGCCCAGGCGTGGGCACCGGCCCCTCGCGCAGCTCGAAGCAGTGGTCGGAGACCTCATGCCGGGGACGGGCCCGCAGCACCCACTGGCGATTGACGGGAGAGCTCACGGCACCTCCCTGGCGAACGCGGGGGCCGCGAGGCGCCGCGCGCAGTCGCGGATGTCCTCTGGTCATGCGCGGGTCCACTTGTTGAAGCGGGTGTGGTCGCCGGCATAGAGTGCGCGGGCCGTTTCCTCGTAGCCCGGTGCGTTGCCGGCCATCGTGGTCATGAAGCGGCCCGTGGCAGCCTGGGCCTGACGGACGCGGTCGGCATCGCCATGGGTCGCGCAAGTGGCCTCTACCAGCTTGCGCAGCGTCACGGAGGCGCCGCCCGGCTGGGGTGGCCAGCCATTCCCAATGCCGGGGCAGGAGTGTGACTTCGCGGGCCACCACGCCCAGCCTTGGACGTCCGGGACCTTGAGGCTCGTCGGCTCCATCCGACGTCGGCGCGGGCGCCGGCTGGAGGCGGGCGAGCACCTCCTCCAGCGAGCCGCGCAGGTGGAAGTCGACCGGTCGGCCCGTGGCTTCATCGAACGGCAGGAGGGGCTCGGAGTCGCCCGCGTCGAGCGCGTGGCGGGCCGCAGTGACGACCTTCGCCGGAGGGCCGGAGGCAAACAGTCGCTGTCCCGCGAAGGCGGTCCAGCAGGCGGAAGGCGAAGGCATGGTCAGATATTACCCGGGTAATATCTGGTGTGCTTCGTGCCCGTCCTGCGATGGGCCGAGGGCTTCTGGGAGCGGAGAGGGCGGCGGTCAACCGATGGTATCCGCAGTCTCAATAAGGCCAATGGTCCGCTCAGCGTTGCGCTCCTGATCTCGGACCTGGTTCCTTGGCGACCCCTTCTGCTGAGGTAGGACGGAAGTTCCTGTCCCGGCGTGTGAATTGCTTCGATTTATTGAACTGCTGGTTGGTGAGGTGGGTAGATTTGAGGCCCTATGGCAATCCACAGAGGTAGACGGGGATTGGCGGGCATGGGAGGCGGGCTTCCTGGCCTGGGCTTTCAAACCCTGGGGCAATCTGGAATGCTTGTCAGTCTCGACTGAAGGCTCCCTGCCAGGCCCGTGAACTCAAGCCCTCACGCCTCGTCCCCTCGCTGGTCCATTGAGTCCGACCAGTTGTGCATCTCCCTGCTCAATCTTGCCCCTGACCTGGCTTCTCGCGTCCGCCTCCGACGGGACGAGTGGACGTCAAAGGGCTGGTGCGACGTCCAGGAGCTTCGCTTGCAAAGGGAGCAATGGGTCTCGCTCGGCCGCCCTATTGACAAAGGCGCGGATGAGGAAGAACGCGACTGTCTTCGTGAGGAATGGGCCTCGTTGCAGCACTTGCTCATGGACCTGCTCGGGATCGAGCGGCAGGACATTCGCTGCGACGTTGTAGGCGTTCCGGGCGGATCCCGGACGCAGTACAAGGTACGAATCGATGACGAGCCGCTCCCGGGGGGATGGGAGGTTCTTCCCTGGGTTGTAACGTCCAGGGATGGAAAGGCCCTCCCTCTGTCTCCAACAGCGGCATGGGCTTGTTCCGAAGCGCGCACCGCGACCCATGCTTCGCCACAGGAACAACTGTCGGTGCTGGCGCGACTTCGCAGCCTGTTGGACGACGCGTCCCAGTTGATGGGAGGTCGTATCCACTTCACTCCTTCAGGCTTCCTCAAGACCTTCGAACCTCAGGTCGTGAGCCGGGTGGGACTGCGTTGGGAGTCAGAGCCGGATGCCGAAGACGTTGTCTCCTTACGCTCGTATGCTGTTCTCAAGGATGGCGCGCAGGCTCCCTTGCCCCTGTCCTCGGTCCGTTCAGGGGGAATTGCAGGCAGCGACAGTCGTCGACCCCTCTTGCTTCCTGAGGGGGCGGAAGAGGTGCTGGAAAAGGCTCGTCCGTTGCAGCGCCGTCTTGTGGGCGACGTGGCGAAGGAGATGGAAGACCCCACGCTCCTTGTTCCCGAAGGGCGGGACGTTGACTCCATCCTGGACCTTTCGCAGTACTCGCAGCGAGTCGCGGGTTTTGAGCTCATCCGTGGGAGACAGCCAGGGGCGGGAAGAGAGGCAAGCGGTCTCATCTGGATCGATCCCCCAACGGACTCCGATGCTTTTGGGCTGACGATTCATGTCGGGCAGGGTGACGGGTCGGAACCTCTCCGCATCCAATTGCGGTCGCGCGAGGAGTCGATGGACCTCCTGACGCGAAATGACGCTGCGCTGAAGCAAGCACCCACCAGCGCCCTGACCGTTGGAGGGCACCGAATCCTTCCCAGCGAAGCCCTGGGTCGCCAGCTCCGCACGGCGCTCAAATTGTCGGAGCAGCCTCCCGAGGGTGGTGAGTCCGGCGTGGCGCTGGAGGCAGGGCCGCGTTCCCAAGGGAGGGAGGCTGCAATTGTTCTCGAATTGGGTGCAACGAAAGAGGGTTCGGGAAGGCTTCCGAAGAGTTCGAATCCAGTGCCGTGGGACCTTCTACGAACCGCCTTCTGCCCAGGAGTTGCGCTCAAGCCCCACCAACAGGAGGGGCTTGCATGGCTGTGGCGCCACGCCCAGACCAATTCTCCGGGGGTTCTGCTCGCGGATGACATGGGGCTCGGAAAGACGCTGCAGGTCGCCTGCTTCCTGACCCTCCGTTTGCTTGGCAGCGGTGGTGGTGTGCGTCCGCAACTGGTGGTCTGTCCCACGATCTTGCTCGACAACTGGAGGCAGGAACTCGCCCGCTTCTTCCAGGAACACGTTTGGGAGAATCCCTTCATTCTCCATGGCGCGGATCTTCGCGCCGTCAAGCGTGGTGATGGACTCAATACCGAGTTCCTCTCGCAGCAACAGTTGATTCTCACCAACTACGAGACGCTCGGGGCCTATCAGCGCTCCTTGTTGAAAGTGGACTTTGACGTCGTCGTTTTCGACGAGGCGCACAACCTCAAGAACCCCGACACGTTGCGCGCCCGTGCTGCCCGTGCGCTCAAGCGGTCCTTCGCGATCGCCCTGACGGGCACTCCGGTCGAGAACGAGTTGTTCGACGTCTGGGCCGTCTACGATGCGATCCAGAGCCGAGAACCACGTGTCTTCGGTGCGCGGTCCTCCTTTCGTGCGGATCACTCCGGGGACCAGGGCGGCGCGAGCCTTCGACTCCGGCTGGGATATCCTTCGGAGGAATGCACGCTTCTGCGCCGTGAAAAGGCGCAGGCTCTCAAGGACCTCCCTCCGAAAATCTATCAAAGCAATGCGGTGGAGATGACGGCCCTCCAGGAAGAGCAGGAGCGGCTCATTGCGCAGCAGGCGCCGAAGCGAGGTGCGTTTTGGTCACTGGCCGCGCTGCAGAAGCTCTACCAGCATCCCGCCCTGCTTTCGGACTCAAGAGGGATGTCGGTCGAGACCGCTCTTCGGGAGAGCCCGAAGACTCGACTCTGTCTGGAGCTGTTGGCAAGGGTGGAGAGCCAGGGCCATGGCGAACGAGCGGAGAAGGCGCTGGTGTTCGTCCTCTCTCGTGCCATGCAGGAACTGTTGGCTCGACTCATCGAAGAGAAGTTCCGGTTGGACAGCGTCCCCGTCA
>NZ_JAPNJZ010000017.1:0-101379 GCF_026626765.1 Corallococcus sp. bb12-1
GGCAAAGCCCACCGGCGAAGCCTCGAAGCCCACGTGTGAGCACGGGGTGCAGAAGGCGCTCTGCTCCCGCTGCAACCCGAAGCTGTCCGCCGTCTACAAGTCCAAGGGGGATTGGTGCGCGGAGCACGAGCGGGCCGAATCCCAGTGCGTCATCTGCAATCCGAAGCTCGCCGAAAAAGGGGTGAAGTGATGGCTGCCCGCACCGCTCGGGTCGCGCCAGCCCTCTTGCTCGTCATCTTCGGGGCGGGCTGCGCGAAGGAGCCCCGTTCCGCGCCCGCGGAGGTGGCGTCCACGACCGGTGCGGGCGCCCCTTCGGCCTCGGCACAGCCTGCCCAGGTGAAGCTGTGTCAGCACGGGGTTCCGGCGGAGCTTTGCACCCGATGCAATCCGGAGTTCGAGGAGGTCTTCAAGGCGCAGGGCGACTGGTGCGCGGAGCACGGCGTGCCGGAGTCCCAGTGCCTTCAGTGCAACCCGAAGCGCACCTTCACGGCGCAGGCGCCGCAGGACTGGTGCGCGGAGCACTCGGTCCCCGAATCCAGGTGCACCCGGTGCAATCCCGCGCTGGTGACGAAGTTCATCGAGGCGGGGGACTACTGCCGCGAGCACGGCTTCCCCCTGTCCGTCTGTCCCATCCACCACCCGGAGCTCGCGAAGGCGGCGGGGGCGAGCACCGCCGCGCTGCCTCGCGTGCGCCTGGCCTCCGCGCAGACGGAGTCCGACACGGGGCTTCGCACCCAACGGGTCGAACGAAAGAAGCTGGCGCGGACGCTGGAGGTGGTGGGGCAGTTGGACTTCAACCAGAACCGTCGCGCCCAGCTTTCAGCGCGGGGCGAAGCGCTCATCCTGGAGACGCGGGGCGATGTTGGCGACGAGGTGAAGGCCGGGCAGCCGCTGCTGATGCTCGCCTCCGCGTCGGTGGGGGAAGGCCAGGCCCAGTTGGTGGCGGCGGCGGCTCGCGTGGTCGCCGCCCGGTCGGTCGTCGAGCGTGAGCGGCACCTGGTCTCCAGGGGCATCTCCGCCCAGCAGGCGCTGGAGGCCGCCGAGGCGGAGCTGGCCGCCGCGCAGGGGGCCTCCGAGAGCGCCCGCGCGACGCTGGGTGCGGCGGGGGCGGCGCCTTCAGGCACGGGAGGACGCTATGCCCTGACGTCCCCCTTCGCGGGCACCATCGTGGCGCGCAACGCCACCATCGGGCGCAGCGCGGTCCCCGGTGAAGTCCTGTTCGAGGTGGCGGACCTCTCCACCCTGTGGGCCTGGCTGGAGGTGCCGGAGGCGGAAGCGGGCTCCGTGCGTCCCGGACAGAAGGTCATCCTCTTCTTCGAGGGGCAGCGGGGGCCACCGCGTGAGGCCACGCTCAGCCGTGTCGCCAGCTCGGTGGATCCGCGCACGCGCACGGTGCGCGTGCGCGTGGAGCTGCCCAACCCGGATGGAAGCCTCAAGGCGGGGGCCTTCCTGCGGGCGCGGATCCAGGTGTCCGACGAGAAGGAGATGCTCCTGGTGCCCCAGGTCGCCGTGCAGCGCGCGGACGGCAAGAGCCTCGTCTTCGTCAAGACGGGCGCCGGCATCTTCGAGCCCACCCAGGTGGAGCTGGGCGACGTCTTCTCCGACTCCGTGGAGGTGGTGAAGGGCCTCGCTTCCGGAGCGGAAGTCGTCACCACGGGGGCCTTCCTCCTCAAAACGGAAGTGCTGAAGGACTCCATCGGGGCGGGCTGCTGCGAAGAAGGAGGCGGGTGAGCCGGCCATGCTGACCCAGACCATCGACTGGTCCCTCAAGCACCGCGGCGTGGTGCTCGCGGCCACGCTCGCGCTCATTGTCTCGGGCCTCCTCGCCTTCCGCGACCTGCCCATCGACGCGCTCCCCGACACCACGCCCACCCAGGTCCAGGTGAACGTGGTCGCGCCTGCCCTGACCCCTGTCGAGGTGGAGCGACAACTGACCCTTCCCATCGAGCAGGTCCTCGCGGGCCTGCCGGGACTGGAGGAGCTGCGTTCGGTCTCCAAGTTCGGCCTGGGACAGGTGACGCTCCAATTCAAGGAGGGCACCCAGGTCTGGTTCGCCCGGCAGGTCATCAGCGAGCGGTTGGGAGCGCTGCAACTGCCCGCCGGGGTGGCGAGGCCGACGCTGGGCCCGGTCGCCACGGGCCTGGGGGAAGTCTTCCACTACCTGGTGAAGAGCAGGACGCAGAGCCTGGAGGAACTCGGAGCGCTTCATGACTGGGTCATCGCTCCCCAACTGCGCAGCGTGTCCGGCGTGGCGGAGATCAACACCTGGGGCGGTGCCGAGCGGCAGTGGCACGTCATCGTCGACCCGAGGCGCCTGCAGAAGTTCGACCTGACGCTCGGGGATGTCTACCGCGCCCTGGAGACGAACAACGCCAACGTGGGGGGCGGGGTGATGGAGCAGGGCGGCGCCGCGAGCCTCGTCCTGGGCGTGGGCGTCCTGGAGGACGGCACGCAGGTGGGCGACGTCGTCATCGCCGCCCGGCAGGGCGTTCCGGTGCTCGTGCGGGACGTGGCGCGGGTGGAGGTGGGCCGCGAAATCCGGCGCGGCGCCACCACCGCGGACGGGCAGGGGGAGGTGCTGCTGGGCCTGGGCTTCATGCTGATGGGAGAGAACTCCCACACCGTGACCGCGGCCCTGGCGAGTCGCCTGGAGGAGGTGAAGAAGAGCCTCCCCCGAGACGTGACGGTGGAGCCCGTCTATGAGCGGACCGAACTCGTGGACCTGGTGATCCGCACCGTGGAGAAGAACCTCTTCGAGGGCGCGCTCCTGGTCATCGCGATCCTCTTCCTCTTCCTGGGCAACGTGCGCGCCGGGCTCATCGTCGCCGCGGCCATTCCGCTGTCCATGCTCTTCGCGTTCAACGGCATGCTGCGCTTCGGCATCGCGGGCACACTGATGAGTCTGGGCGCCATCGACTTCGGCCTCGTCGTCGACTCCTCCGTCATCCTGGTGGAGAACGCGGAGAGGCGACTGGCGGAGGCGAAGGGCGGACGCAGCATCCTGGAGGTGGTGCGGGATGCGGCCGTGGAGGTGAGAAAGCCCACGCTCTTCGGCGAACTCATCATCATGGTGGTGTACCTGCCCATCCTCACGCTGGAGGGGGTGGAGGGGAGGCTGTTCCGGCCCATGGCGCTGACCGTCATCCTGGCCCTGCTGGGCAGCGCCCTCATCTCCATGACGCTGATGCCGGTGCTGGCGTCCTTCGCGTTGCGCAAGGGGGCTGCGCACCACAAGGAGCCCTGGCTGGTCCGCGTGCTCAAGCGGGGCTACCGGCCGCTCCTCGAACGGGCCCTCGGGCATCCCCGGACCGTGCTCGGTGTCGCGGTGCTCCTGGTGGTGGGGGCGGGGCTTGGGGCCACGCGGTTGGGACGCGAGTTCGTCCCCCGGTTGTCGGAGGGCACCGTCGTCATCAACACCGTGCGCCTGGCGGAGGTGTCGCTGTCGGAGTCGGTCCGCTACGGAACGCAGTTGGAGAAGGTGCTGCTCGCGAAGTTCCCCCACGAGGTGAAGCGCGTGTGGACGCGCACGGGTTCACCCGAGGTGGCCACGGAGACGATGGGCATTGAGCTGGCCGACGTCTTCATCACCTTGAAGCCCCGCGAGGAATGGAAGCGGGCGGCGACACAGGACGGGCTCGTCGCGGAGATGAAGGCGGAGCTTTCGGACATGCCCGGCATGCGCATGGCGTTCCTCCAGCCCATCGAGATGCGCGTCAACGAGATGGTGGCCGGCGTGCGCAGCGACGTGGGCATCAAGCTGTTCGGCGACGACCTGGACATCCTCAAGGCCAAGGCGAAGGAGATGGAAGCGCTGGTGCGTGCCATTCCAGGGGCGACCGACGTCACCGTGGAGCAGGTCACGGGACAGCCCGTTCTGGAGGTGGTGGTGGACCGCGCGGCCATTGCCCGCCATGGCATCCCCGCGCGCGATGTCCTGGATGTCGTGGAGGCGGTGGGCACCCGGAAGGCGGGCGAGGTGCGTGAAGGGGAGCGGCGGTTCGACCTCGCCGTGCGCCTCGCGGAGGACTACCGCGAGCGGCCCGCGAAGCTCGCGACGGTGCTGGTCGCTGCGCCCGATGGGTCGCGGATTCCGCTGGGGCGCCTGACGATGATTCGCGAGGTGTCCGGCCCCACCACCCTCCAACGTGAGTGGGGCAAGCGACGCATCGTGGTGCAGGCGAACGTGCGCGGGCGGGACCTGGGAGGCTTCGTCGCCGAGGTGCGCCGGACACTGGAGGCGAAGGTGGCGTTTCCCCCCGGCTACTTCCTCCGGTATGGCGGGCAGTTCGAGAACCTGGAGCGCGCCCAGGCCCGGCTCCTCGTCGTGGTGCCGGTGGCGCTCGCGCTCATCTTCGGGCTGCTCTATCTCACCTATCGCCGCGTGCTGGACTCGGTGCGCATCTTCATGGGCGTCCCCTTCGCGCTGGTGGGCGGGGTGCTGGCCCTGCTGGTGCGAGGCCTCCCGTTCTCCATCTCCGCCGCGGTGGGCTTCATCGCGCTGTCGGGTGTGTCCGTGCTGGGCGACATGGTGCTGGTGTCCCGGGTGCGTCAGTTGCTCAACCGGGGGCGTCCATTGCAGGAGGCCCTCCGCGAGGCGGCGCTCTCGCGGCTGCGGCCCGTGCTGATGACGTCCTCGGTGGCCGCCATCGGCTTCCTGCCCATGGCGCTCAACACGGGCGTGGGGGCCGAGGTGCAACGGCCTCTGGCTACGGTGGTGATTGGAGGAATCCTGTCGTCCACCTTGCTGACGCTCGTGGTGCTGCCTGTCCTCTACTCCGTCTTCGGTGCTGGCGCGGATGCCACCCGTGAAGGCGGGCCGAAGGTGGACGACGAAGAGGACGGTGGGTTCGAGGACGGCGCCCGGAGCGGGACGAAGGGGGACGCTCGGTCCTGATGCAGCCCGCGAGGCTCGGGCTGCCCGACGCGCGGCTCAGACGGCGACGAGCGCGATGGCCAGCAGCGGCAGCAGGCCCTGGACGAGGCTGGCCGTGAAGAAGCGGCGGTTGCTCGTCACCAGCACCAGCGCGGCCAGCAACATGCACGCGCAGCCGAACATCACGGCCGCCACGCCCGACGCCACCGACGCGGTGTGCACCAGCGCCACACCGACGAAGACGCCCAGCGCGAGGAACAGGTTGTAGAAACCCTGGTTGAGCATGATGGGCTTCGCCACGTCCGCGTCCGACTGCGACTTCAGTCCGAAGCGCTTCCACACCTTCGGCCGCGAGAAGAGGACGCTCTCCATCACGAAGAACAACACGTGGATGAGCGCTGCGATGACCGCGAAGACCTGTGCCAGTGGCGACATGATGACTCCCCCTCCGGGGTGGGCTATTCTGTACCAGTCAGTTCCGAACCCATATTGAATCGGTCGGTTCAGAATTGTCAAGGAGGGTGACGTGGCGCGGACGCGGGCGTTCGATGAGACGGTGGCGGTGCGGGCGGCGCTGGGGGTGTTCTGGTCGCGGGGCTACGAGGCGACGTCGCTTTCGGACCTGGAGTCCGCGACGGGGCTGAACCGCTCCAGCCTGTACCAGGCGTTCGACAGCAAGCGCGCGCTGTTCACTCGCGCCGTCGCGCTGTACCTCCAGGAGGTCATCGCGCCCCGGCTGGTGGTCTTCGCCACGGGCACGCCGGGCCTGGAGCAGGTGACGACCTATTTCGAATCGCTCGCGACGACGATGGGCACCGCCCCGCCGACGCTGACGCGGCGGGGGTGCCTGCTGGTGAATACGGCGACGGAGCTGGCCCCGCACGACGCGGAGGCCCACCAGGCGGTGGAGGACTACCGGGCCCTGCTGATCGGGCACCTGACGCGGGCCCTGGAGGGCGCGGCGCGGGCGGGTCTGATGCCCCGGAAGACGGTGGCCCGCCGCGTGGAGCTGCTCGTGGGGGCTGTGATTGGCGTGCTCGTCACGGCGCGCGTGGACCCGGCCGCCGCGGCGAGGCTGGCCCGGGCGGCGGCGAGCGAGGTGGCGGGCTGGGCGGGGTAGGGCGGGGCCGGGCTTGTCCGGCCCCTGAAGACTGCTACAAGGGCGCGCGTTACCCCCCGAGGCGCCCCGTGCCTCCGTCCCCCGAGGCCCTGATGGATTTCTCCGCGCTCGCGCTGTCGCCCCCGCTGCTCCAGGTGTTGGAGGAGCTGGAGTTCCGCACCGCCACCCCCATCCAGGCCCAGACCATCCCGGTGTTGTTGCAGGGCAAGGACCTCGTCGGGCAGGCCCGCACGGGCAGTGGGAAGACGGCGGCGTTCGCGCTGCCCATCCTGCAGAAGGTGAAGCTCACCCAGGACCGGAGGCTCCAGGCGTTGGTGCTCTGCCCGACGCGCGAGCTGTGCGCGCAGGTGGCCGGAGAGATCCGACGGCTGGCGCGGCGGATGCCCGGCGTGCAGGTGCTGCCGCTGGCGGGTGGGTCGCCCATCAAGCCCCAGGTGGAGGCGCTGGAGAAGGGCGTGCACATCGCGGTGGGGACGCCGGGGCGCATCCTGGACCTGTTGGACCGCGAGGTGCTGGACCTGCGGCACCTGGCGACGGTGGTGCTGGATGAGGCGGACCGGATGCTGGACATGGGCTTCCGCGAGGACATGGAGCGCGTGCTCGGCGCGACGCCGTCGAAGCGGCAGACGGTGCTCTTCTCCGCGACGTTCCCGGACGACATCGAGAAGCTGAGCCGCGCGTTCCAGAAGGACCCCGTGCGGGTGTCGCTGGCGCAGGAGGAGGCGGCGCCGGACATCCAGCAGGTGGCGTACGCGTGCCAGCCGGAGGAGAAGCTGGGGATGCTGCTGCGCATCCTCAAGCAGCACCAGCCGACGTCCGCCATCGTGTTCTGCAACTTCAAGGCGGTGGTGGTGGAGGTGACGCGCGAGCTGGTGAAGGCGGGCGTGAGCGCGGACGGGTTGCAGGGGGACCTGGAGCAGTTCGACCGGGACCGGGTGATGGCGAAGTTCCGCAATCACAGCACGCGCGTGCTGGTGGCCACGGACGTGGCGGGCCGGGGCATCGACGTGGAGGCGCTGGACGCGGTGGTGAACTACGAGATGCCCCAGCAGCCGGAGGCGTACGTGCACCGCATCGGGCGCACGGGCCGCGCGGGCCTGCGCGGTCTGGCCATCTCGCTGGTGACGCGCTCGGACAGCCGGAAGGTGGAGGACATCGAGGGCACCACGGGCGTGAAGTTGGAGAAGGGCGATGTGGAGGCCCTGGTGCCGGAGAACATGCCGGGGGTGTCGCTCATCTCCGGCTGGGAGACGCTGTCCATCTCCGCCGGGCGCAAGGACAAGATGCGCCCGGGTGACATCCTGGGCGCGCTCACGGGCGAGGCGGGCGGGCTGGCCGCGACGGACGTGGGCAAGATAGAAATCCACGACCACCACGCCTTCGTCGCTGTCTCCAAGCGCGTGGTGAAGGTCGCCTTCCAGCGCCTGAGCGAAGGCCGCATCAAGGGGCGCAAGCAGCGCATCGAGCGGGTGAAGTAGGGAACTACTAACGAACTACTAATTTTAGTAGTTCATTAGTAGTTCGGGCCTGATGTGATTCCTGTGCTCCGGGCACTCCTGCCTACCCGGGCACGCTCTTGCGCTCGGTCCGTGATGGAGGTGGCGCTTCCGCGTGCTTCGCCAGCGCTTCGGCGATCTGCGCCTCCTTCCATCCAGGGTCCAGCACCGGGCAGAAGTAGCCCGGTCCCGCGCGCTCCCGCACCGCCCAGGCGAAGAAGTCCTGCGCCAGCGTGTGCAACTCTTCCGGCAGGAAGAGCGCCGCGACGTCGTACTCCGTGAAGCGCAGCAGCCCCGGCACGCGCCACTCCCGCTCCCAGTCGAAGCGGTAGTTGTAGGGCGCGTTGTGCGCGTCCCCCTGGATGTCCACGAAGGGCGTCACCGCCCACACGGGTTCCTTGTGCGGCTCCTTCGCCGTCAGCGCTTGAGCCAACTGGTGCTTCATCGCCAGGTGCGCCGGGGAGCCGTACTGCACGTACCAGACGGGGCCTCCTCCCTGCGACAGGATGAAGCTCTTGCGGAACGCGATGCCGTACAGGCTCCTGCGCTGCACCAGTCGCCCCAACTGGTCGATGGGAATCTCGCTGAAGCACACCGAGCGGCTCCGGTCCGCCACCTTCGCTTCCCTCCGCGCGATGCCAAACCCCTCCGCGCCCGGGATGAGCGTGCGCGCTCCCAGGATGCTCATCATGTTCTGGTAGGCGTCATGGTACGGGGGCCCGGGCTTCGTGAAATGCACCACGAAGTCGGACATGTCCCGCCACTGCGCGTTCGCCTGATACCCGAGCATCGACCTGGAAACCCCCGGGGGAGTCTCCCGGCCCGGTCACCTCTTCGCAACATGACTTGGCAGGTAGTCCCGGCGCCTGCCCGCCCCTCGTGCGGACAGCCTGCTCAAGGCTGGGGGCCGGGCGCTGGAACCCTCGGCCGCGACAACTGCATGAGCGCGAACCCCACGAGCACCGCCAGCGAAGCGACCGCTGCCTCGCGGGCGCTCGCGCCGAAGGCCACCAGCGTCAACCCCAGCACCAACGTGGGCACCGCGAGCAGCGCGTGCGCCGGCTTCAGGTTCCGCTCCCGCCGCAGCGACAACACCGCGAGCGCGGCGGCGGTGACGCCGAATTGCATCAGCACCGCGATGGCGGACAGGGCGAAGAGCTCCGACAGGTCCCCCAGGTTCACGAACCCGATCACCAGCACCCACGTCACGAAGAGCGCCCGCATCGGCACGCCGGAGGTCGTCATCCGCTCCAGCCCGAACAGCGACCGCTCGCCGGAGGCCAGCGTGGACAGGTAGCGCGGCGTCGTCACCAGCGTTCCCAGGCAGATGCCCAGCGCGGACACGCTGGTGCCCGCGTTCACGAAGCGCTCCAGCCCCTGGCCCCCCCAGACGCCCGCCGCCTGCACCAGCGGCGCGGTCGCCTGCGCGAGGCCCGGCAGCGCCGCCACGCACGCCCACGTGAGCCCCACGTACAGCAGCATCGCCACCAGCAGCGAACCCACCGTGGCCAGCGGCACCGTGCGCTCCGGTGAGCGCACCTGCCCGGCGATGACCGGGACGATTTCGAAGCCCTGGAAGGCGAACATCACCGCGAGCCCCGCCTTCAGCCACGACCCTCCCGTGGCGGGCAGCGGCGCCGGCAGCTCTCCGGCGGAGGGCAGGAAGAAGAAGGCCCCCAAGAGCGCCACCAGGGGCACCAGCTTGAGCACCGTGAGCGCCGTCCACGTCCTCGCGGACACGCGCATCCCGGTCGCCACCAGCGCCACCAGGGCCGTCACCAGCACGGTGGCCAGGAAGCGCTCGCCCACCGGCCCCGCCAGTCCCAGCGACGGCGCCAGCGCCCGCGCCAGGCCCGCGTTCACCGCGGAGGCACTCAGGAAGGCGCTGACGTAGGCCACCCAGCCAACCAGGAACGAGGCCCGCTCGCCGAAGGCCGCGCGCGCGAAGACGACGGGCCCTCCGTCCGAGTCGAACCGTCGCCCGAGCACCGCGAACGCGAGCGCCACCGGCACCAGCGCCAGGCCCGTCACCGCGAAGGCCCACACGGCGCCCATCCCCGGCGCCTGGGCTGCCACCTCCGCGGGCGCGAAGAAGATGCCGACGCCCACGATGCCGTTGACGCCGAGGGCCAGCAGTTGGAAGGGACCGACGGTGCGCCGGGGTGCTTCGCCAGCAGGAAGGGTGGACACGGCCCGCAGTTCACTACACCCGCCGTCCCGGCACCATGGGCACCCCTCCTTCAGGCCTCACGGATGGGAGAGCACCAGGCTGAGCGCGGCCATGCGCGCGGACGCGGAGTCCTGTCCCAGGGCCTTCGGGATGGAGACTCGCACGTCGTCCTCGCGTCGGTCCCCACAGGCGCGCGTGCCGGCGTAGTGCTTGCGGTCGCGTTCGATGATGAGGTTGTAGCCACACGGCCCCACCGACCCCGTCAGCTCGTCCGGACTGAGCGTCAGCGACGAGGGCTGGCCCGCGAAGTTCCCGGACATCTCCACCACGTCCGGCCGTTCGCGCACGGAGAGGTCCACCGGCTCCTTGCCCACCGTGCCCTGGATGCGCTGATCCGACAGCTTCAGGTCCACGGGACGCTGGAAGGCCTCTCCGCTCAAGGCATCGTTCGTCATCCGCAAGCGCAGGTCTGGACCTTGGATTCCTTGCGCATCCACGCTCGCGCGCACGGTCGTCCGGGGTGTCTTGAGCTCCACGATGTCGTCCGTCTTCGCGACGGCGGATCCGCCCGCGAGCAGGGCGGCGACGCTGAGGATGCAGGCGGTCTTCATGCTCCAAAGCTGGGGCGTCGGGCCGCGCGCCACCAGGGGCGTGCCCCGGTTGCTCGGGGGGCCGCGTCCGGGCGGTCCCTCTGCTCCGCTTCCGGTGGTGAGGGAGCGCCGTGATATCGGTTGCCTCGTGTCCCGCTCCCGCCTGCTGGCCCTCGTCCTCACCCTCGTCGCCCTCCTGGTCGCCGCCTGGCAACGCTTCCAGGCGGTGGAACGGCTGTCGCAAGACTTCGACGAGGCGACCTACCTGCCCATCGCCTACACCTACGCGGGGATGCTCGACGAGGGGCGCTGGAGCGACATCGGCGGGGTGCGCGAGAACTTCGAACACCCGCCGCTGGTGAAGCTGCTCTTCGCGCAGGCGGTGCGGACCGCGCACGCACCCGAGCCCGACTGGGAGAACGTGCCCATGGGCCAGCGCCTGCCCGACGCCGCTCGGCCCGCCTTCCGCGTGACGCGGGGCCTGTCCGCGGTGGCCGGGGTCGTCCAGGTGGGGGTGCTCGCGACCGTGGATCCGGTGGGTGCGCTCCTGCTCGCGTGGGATCCGTACCACACGAAGTACACGTCCCAGGCCTACCTGGAGGCGGTGCCCGGGCTGCTGGCGACGCTCGCGCTGCTGGCCTTTGAACGCGCGCGGCGGGGCGCGGCGGGTTTCGCATCCCCGTGGCTCGCGGTGTCTGGCGCGCTGCTCGGTCTGGCGGCGGCGGGGAAGTATCCGTACGGGCTGGTGGGCGGGCTCACGTTCCTGCCGTTCCTGGTGCTGGGCGCGCGGACCCGGTGGCGCGCGTGGGCCGCGTTCGTCGTGCCCACGGTGGCGGTGTTCCTGCTCGCGAACCCCGCGCTGTGGTCGTCGCCGTTCGCGTCGCTGTGGGAGTCCGTCACGTTCCACTGGGACTACTCGCACAGCGAACACGTGCGGAGGAGCGCGCTGCCCTGGTACCAGCCGCTCGCGTTCCTGGTGGATCCGTGGCTGTCCCGGTCGCAGGAGGGCATCTACCTCACGTCCTTCAACACGTGGGCGCTGATGCCGCTGGCGGTGGTGGGCGGACCCCGGACGTGGCGCGAGCGGCCCGTGTGGGCGGTGGGCGCGGTCGTGGGGCTGGTGTTCCTGCTGCTGTGGAGCACGAAGTGGCCGCAGTACCTGCTGCTCGTCCTGCCCGCGCTGTGCGTCTGCGCGGGCTCGGGCGTGCGGACCGTGGTGGGGTGGGGCTCAAGGCTCGTGCACCGGGCCCTCGCCCGGCGCCGCATCAGCGCAGGTGCGTGAAGACGTTCAGTGACTCGGGCAGGGGCATGTTCGAGTTCGGCAGGAGGCACGTCAGCTTCGCGCCCCCGGGCAGGGGCATCCAACCCGCCCGCAGCATCACCGAGGCCGGGAGGCTGGGGCTTCGCAGCATGCCGGCGCAGGCCACGCCCCGGCGCTCCATGTCCTGCATGACGCCCTGGAGCAGGCGCTGCCGGTCCGCGCAGGACACGGACTCATCGAAGGCCACCAGGTCCACGACCTCCGACATGACGGAGTGGGAGCCCTGGCCCGTCAGCTCGAGGCTGTATGTGTTCACGAATCCCTGCACCTCACCGTCATGTTCCAGCACGAAGGTGCGCGGCACGTCCTGGTACTGGAGCTGGTGCGCCAGTCGCTCGGCCGTATAGGTGAAGCCCAGGGTCACCGGCTGCATCATCCGCCGCACCAGGCTCAGGCAGCGGAGCAGGTCGTTGGGGTGATAGGGCCGGATGCCCCGGGTGTCTGATTCCCGGAAGCCCTGGCAGAGGAAGGGACGCGCCAGCATGAGCAGGTGGCGCTGCGTGTCCGTGAAGGCCCCGCGCGCCAGTGCCCGGGCATCAAAGACATGCGCCCAGAGCCCCAGCCCCTGGATGTGGCGTTTGTTCCAGGCCTGCTTCCAGAAGCTCGACTCCCGCGCGCCCGTCGTCACACAGCTCAGGGAGAGTCGGGCCCCGCGATCGCGGTGGCGATGCAACAGCTCCCGCGCCAGCTTCCCGGCGACGCCTTCGCCCCGGTGCGAATCCGCGACGCTCGCCCGGCTCCCGTGGGTGCCGTCCACCTCCTGGGCGCCCAGGCGGATCCGCGCGGGCTCCGCGAACAGCGTGCCCACCAGTGTTCCCTTGTCGTACGCCGCCAGCAGGTAGTCGCGAGGAGCTTGTCCGCCCCGGAACAACAGCCAGTCCATGAAGCGCGAATTCCAGACAGGAAGGGGGACCGTCTTGCCGTAGCTGGATTGCCAGACGCGGTTGATGAACCAGGCTGCCTCCGCGGCGTCGCCTTCGAAGGTGCGCACCTCAACCATGGCGCCCTCCCGAGGAAGGGACGATGCGGCCCTGGGTGGGTGTGGCGCGCCGAGCCCTGACGCGCGGCGGTTGCTGCGACCTTGGCCCCGGCATGGATTCCATGTCTGGGAAGTTAGGGAGGGCTGGAGGGTGGGTAAGCAGCCCCCGAGGGCATGGGGGACGGGGCTTCAGTGTTCAGTGTTCAGTCCACCGCAGCCATGGCCATGCGCGACGGGGCCCGGCCGCGACTTCTCAGGGATTGCTCAAGGACGCGGGTCCGAGGAAGAAGTCCGCCATCACCGCGCCGTGGTCGGAGCCGCCGTAGCCGTTGCCTTCGCGCGCCACGCGGAAGGAGCCGGGGACATAGGCGCCGCCGCCGGCCGCGAGGTAGAGGTGGTCGATGGCCTGCCGCTGGTTGGAATAGACATACGTCCAGACCTCGGTGGAGGGCCGGTCGCTGGAGACGCGCAGCAGGGCGCCGTCCCGCTCCATCGCGTTGAGGGCCTCGGAGCCGGGGACGTCATTGAGGTCTCCGCCGAGCACCACCAGCGCGTCCGGGAACGCCGCCGCCACGCCCACGACGATCTCCCGGGACACGGTGGCTTCGGCGATGCGGCGGCCTGGATCGTCATCCACCTTGGAGCGGAAGTGCGCCGCGAAGACGATGACCTCCGCGCCGTACACGTTCAGGTGCACCTCCAGCAACTCGCGTGAGAAGCGCGTGGCGGAGCCGTCCGGGCGGTAGATGTAGCGGTCGCGGTGGCGGCGCACGTCGATGATGGGGTGCTTGGAGAGGACCGCCACGTCCACCGACGCCACGGTGCCAATCTCTCCCAACTGCGCGTGGCCGAAGCCCGGCGTACGACGCTGGAGTTCGTCCAGGGACGCCTGGGTTTCAACCTCCTCCAGCAGCACCACCTCCGCGTCGAGCGCGGTGATGGCGCGGGCCAGCCGCTCCGCCTGCTGTTCGAACTCCGCCTGCGTGGGGATCTCCTCGTAGTTGGAGCCGCCGCAGGAGCCGGAGTCGCACACGGTGTCGAAGA
Source organism: Corallococcus sp. bb12-1 (assembly GCF_026626765.1). Classification (NCBI taxonomy): domain Bacteria; kingdom Pseudomonadati; phylum Myxococcota; class Myxococcia; order Myxococcales; family Myxococcaceae; genus Corallococcus; species Corallococcus sp. bb12-1. The sequence continues at coordinate 13,594 of NZ_JAPNJZ010000017.1, forward strand.
GGCGGTGCACGTTGTACGCGGCGATGCGCACGCGGCCGGCGGATCCTTCCGGAGGCGCTCCACCGTCGGGCACCGAGCAGGCGCTGGAGAGACAGGCGCCCGCGTCCGGCGTGGGCAGGGTCTGCGCGGGCCGGCCATCACATCCCGCGAAGGCGAGGAAGAGGCCGCACAGGGAGAGGTGGGAACGGAGCGAACGGGAGCCGAAGGGAAGCCGCGACGAAGGTGACATCGGGGCGGCAACCTAGCACCGCCTTCCAGCGCGCTTCCGGGCGGACCGGGCCCGAATCGTCCGACGCAGCGCGGCTCGCCCGTCCCTGGGACCGGGAGTCCGTGCACGACCGGACGTGCCGCATCCGGGCGTCCTGTGATGACCGCTCACGCGGGCACCGGCGCCGTTCAGCAGAATGGGGTACCGCACCAGGCCCGACGTCGCCGACCGTTCACCTGCGAGCCGGCGCCGTTCACCGCTGGGATGCCGCCCGGAGCCCTGACCGCGCCGACCGGCCACGGGGGGACTGGCGCCGTTCGCCGTGCCTCCGCGACCGCTCGTTCCCGAGGTCACCCTCCGTGCGGGCGGGCGTGTGCATCCTGTCCGCATTCCGAGCCGCTTGAGCGCGCTTCGAGGTCCCACCGCCATGACCCCGTCCCTGCCCATGTCCCCCCTTCCTCCTCCGGCCGTCGCCGCTCCGGGCCCGGCCCCGTCGTGGATGCCCTGGGTTCGCGACCCGCGCCGGATGCTCCTCGCGTCCCTGTCGCTGGGACTGCTCGCGGAAGTCCTGCTGGACCGGGCGCGCTGGGGCCTGGGCTTCCCGGTGCTGGTGGCGGCCCTGGTGGGAACGCTCGCGTGGCTGGGGGGGCGTGAAGGCTGGCAGCGCGCGCGGCCCAATGCGTGGCTGCTGGTTCCGCTGGGCCTCGTCACCGGCTTCGTGGCGGTGCGTGACAGCGCGTGGCTCCTGTCGCTCAATGTCCTCACCGCGGGCGTGCTCCTGATGTTGCTCGCGCACTTCTGGGCCGCGGGCCGGGTGGAGCGGCTGGGGCTCACCGCCTATCCCGCCGTCGTGCTGGGCGCCGTGTTCCAGGCCCTGCGCTATCCGCCGGCGCTGGTGAAGCAGGGCGTGGATGCGCGCGGCCTGCGCGCCCATGCGCCCCGCCTGTTGTCCCTGGGGCGTGGCCTGCTGCTGACGCTGCCGGTGCTGCTGGTGTTTGGCGTGCTGCTGGACTCGGCGGATGGGGTCTATGCGTCCAAGATGGACCGGTGGCTGTCATTCGACCTGGGGCTGGACGCCCTGGTGGGGCGGAGCATCGGCGTGGCCTTCAGCGCGTGCGTGGCGGCCGGAGTGCTGGGCCATGCGCTGCGCCGCCGTGCCTCCAAGGAGCGGGGCGACACGGAGGCGGAGCCCGCCACGCCGCGTCTGGGTCTCATCGAAGCGATGATGCTCATCCTCGCGGTGGATGCGCTGTTCTTCGTCTTCGCGTCCTTCCAGGTGGCGTACCTGTTCGTCGGGGATGCGTCGTCGCCCGCGCCCGGCTACTCCTTCGCGGAGTATGCGCGGCACGGCTTCTTCGAACTGGTGGTCGTGTCGCTCCTGACGCTCGCGCTGGTGATGGCCCTGACGCGCTGGACGCGGCGCGAGTCACCCGTGGCGCAGACCGTGTTCCGTACGGGCGCGTCGCTGATGGTGGTGCTCACGCTGGTCATCCTCGCCTCCGCGATGAAGCGCCTGTCGCTCTACGAGGACGCCTTCGGCTACACGCTGCTGCGCGTGTACACGCACGTCTTCATGATGGCGCTGGGGGCGGCGCTGGCCTGGCGCGCGGTGACGCTGTGGTGGCGCACGGAGCGCTTCGCGGTGGGGGCGCTCGTCACGGCGCTGGGCGCGGTGGTGGCCCTCAATGCCCTCAACCCGGAGGCCTTCATCGCGCGCCACAACCTGGAGCGCCATGCGCTCACCGGTTCGCTGGACGTGGAGATGCTTTCCCAGCTGTCCGCGGACGCGGTGCCCGCGCTGATGCCGGCGCTCTCTGTCTTATCGGAGGGCGAAGGGGCCCAGCTGTTGAACCGGCACCTGGACCACCTGTCCCAGCGGGACACGGTTCCCGAGTGGAACTTCTCCCGCTTCATGGCCCGCCGGGCGCTCCTCCAGGCCGGTCCGTGGCGGGAGCCCGTGAATCCCTGAGGCGCGGTGGCTAGAGTCCGCCGCCATGACCGAAGCCGCCGGACGCCGTGCCTCGCCGCTGTCCCCGATTCCCGCGGTCCTCATCGCCGTGGTGAGCGTGCAGGGCGGCGCGGCGCTGGCCAAGGGCCTGTTCCCGGCGGTGGGCGCGACGGGCGCGGCGGGACTGCGGCTGGTGCTGGCGTCGGTGATGTTGCTGGCGTTCTTCCGGCCGCCCCTGACGCGCTACACCCGGGCGCAGTGGGCGGCCATCATCCCCTACGGTCTGGCGTTGGGCGTGATGAACCTGACGTACTACCTGGCCATCGCGCGCATCCCGCTGGGGCTCGCGGTGACGCTGGAGTTCGTGGGGCCGTTCGCGCTCGCGGTGGTGGGGTCGCGCAAGGCACAGGACTTCCTGTGGGTGCTCTTCGCGGCGACGGGCATCGTGCTGATCACGCCCTGGACCGCGCGGCCCGGTGGGTTGGATCCGCTGGGCGTGGTGTTGGCATTGGCGGCGGGCGCGTGCTGGGCCGTGTACATCCTGGTGGGCGGTCGGCTGTCGAAGCTCGTGCCGGAAGGGCAGGGGGTGGCGGCGGGCATGGTGGTCGCGACGCTGGTGGTGCTGCCGTTTTCGCTGGTGGGCGGCCATCTGGAGCGGCTGACGCCGGCCCTGTTCGCGGCGAGCGTGGGCGTGGCGCTGTTGTCCAGCGCCCTGCCGTACACCCTGGAGATGATGGCCCTGGGCCAGCTGTCCAGCCGCGCCTTCGGCATCCTGATGAGCCTGGAGCCCGGCGTGGCCACGGTGCTGGGTTGGGTGGTCCTGCACGAACAGCTCACGCCCCTGCAATGGATGGCGGTCGCGCTGGTGAGCGTGGCTTCGGCGGGGGCGACGCTGACCGCGAAGCGTCCGCCCCCGCCTGTTGAAGTGTGAGGGACGCTAGGGCGAGCAGGCTCCGTCGTAGGTCAGGATGACCAGGCCGGCGTTACCACCCCCGCCCCCGGAGTCTGGCGGGGCTCCGGTTGTTCCATGTGTCAGTGATACATTCCTGTCGCGCTCAGGCCGGCGCTGCCGCGAGCCCGTCGATGAGGGCCTTGAGCACGACGCGCCACTCCGCCGGATCCGCGCCGCCTTCAATGGCAAGCGCCGCCCGGTCGTAGGCCGCGCCCAGGAGCTGGGCCGTGGCATCGAGCGGCAGCGCGCGCAGGGCGTTCACGCGCATGGCGGCGGACAGGCCCTCGCGCAGCGTCCGTCCGCCGTGCAAGGCGTCGATGGCATGCAGCTCCCGACGCCCGAGCACGGCCGGCGCGTCGATGAGGAGCAGGCGCGTCCGGCCGGGAATCGCCATCGCGGCCAGGAAGGCCTCGCCGCCCTTCAGCAACGCGTCGAGGGGAGAGAGGTCCTCCGGCGCGGCGCGTTCAATCTCCTCCGCGACGGCACGGGATTCCGCTTCGACCACCGCCCGGAAGAGCGCCTGCTTGTCCGCGAAGTGGTGGTACAGCGCGCCCCGCGTGACCTCGGCCGCGGCCACCAGTTCGGGCGTCCCCGTCCCCGCGTAGGAGTGCTCGATGAAGAGCTTCCGCGCGGCTTCGAGCAGCGCCGCGCGCGTCGTCTCCGACCGTTCCTTGTTGGTGCGGCGTTTGCCGTCTTGCATGCACGCAGCCTGGAGATTAGTTTCTACGTACAGACTGTATGTTTCTTGGGCGCGAAAGGAAAGCTGAATGAAAACGACCAGTTACTACCCGGTTTTGATGACGAACGAGGTCGCGAAGACGGCCGCCTTCTACGTCACGCACTTTGGCTTCCGCGCGCTCTTCGAGGCGGATTGGTACGTCCACCTCCAGTCGGCGGAGGACGCGCGGGTGAACCTGGCGATCCTCGACGGGCGCCACGCCACGGTGCCGGAAGTGGCCCGGGGGCGGCAGGCGTCGGGCCTCCTGCTGAACTTCGAGGTGGAGGATCCGGATGCCGAGTACGCCCGGGTGAAGGCGGCGGGTCTGCCCATCCTGCTGGAGCTGCGCGACGAGGACTTCGGGCAGCGTCACTTCATCACGGCGGATCCGAACGGCGTCCTCATCGACATCATCAAGCCCATCCCGCCGTCGGCCGACTTCCAGGCGCAGTATGCGGAAGGCGCGCAGCCGAAGTAGGCCCAGGCTTCAGAAGTGGACGACCAGGTCGAACCGGCAGTGGCGGGCCATCAGGTCCAGCAGGGTGTCCAGCGGTGCGTCCAACCGGTGCTTGTAGAAGTCCAGCCCGAGCAGGGACTGGTCCGGCTGTCGTTGATCCGAAGCATCCAGCATGGGGTGCAGCCGGGTCGTGAGCCACGCTCGGGTCCAGCGTCCGTCGGTCCGGGCCAGGAGGGGGCGCCGATCCCGCACGACCAGTTCGACCCAGAGGTGGCCCGCCGTGGCGAAGGTGGAGCGGAAGCCCTTCGGCAGGTAGCTGACCGGGTATGTCTTTTCGCGCCAGCCGTCGGGGTGCCGCTCCATCGCGGGCGTCAGGCAGATGAACTCCAATTCCTTCCACGCGATGGGGATGGGTTGGAGGAACCAGGGGCGCAGCACGACGCCCTCCTCATCGAAGTCCACGTCCAGCGGCAGGCTGCGATGGGTGCACATCGTCGGTATCACTCCGGGCGCTGGGGGACTGGCAACGCAGCGAGTTCGGCGCTCTTCGGGCCTGCATGAACTTCGTGAAAATCTGGGCGTCCTGCGCGCACGTCCCCTGCACGCTCAGGTCGCGGCAAGAAAGACATCCGCATTGCCGGCCTCGCATTTCCAGTCGGCGAAGACACCCACGAGCTGGCAGGCCACGCACAGGCACCCGATGTAGTACCAGCGAACGTCATTCGTTCCATCGTAGAGGGCCACTCCCGACAGGAGTTGGAAGACCTGCTCCGAGCAGGCACAGTCGTGGCGTTCGAACTCCGCTTCGTCCGCATACTGGGCACTGTCTCCCATCAGGTGGACCGAGCCGCAGGCCGCGCAACTGCGTCTCGCCGCGCCCGCATCCTCATCGCTTTCGAGCTTGAACGTCGCGTTCCCGCACGAGCAGACGGACGCGGAGAACCGCGTGGAGGGATACCCGTTGAGCTGGCTGAACCTGACCATCTCGGCCTGGACATCTTGGGGGCCGGTTCCGTACCAGTACCTGCCCTTCTTCTTCAGCGCCATGGAGCTGCTCCTGTGACGGAAGTGGGAGTGGAGCACTCCTGGGCCCAGAAAGCCCTCCCGCCGTTGGCGTAGATTGCTCCGATGCCAGGACACGCCACGATCCAGGTTTCGTTCATCGATGTGGAGACCCACCGCCCCCTCGGCGAGGTGAAGCTCCCGCTCGGGAGCCTCCCCGCGAGCTTCGAGGCCGCGACCACGCTCCAACTGGGAGACACATCCTACGAGGTCGTCTCCGCCACGCCCATGACGGCCCGGGAGTTCGAGGTGACTGGCTCCCTGCGACTTGAGATGCGGGAGGTGAAGGTGGACACGGTGGACCCCCGCGACCTCCTCTATTCGCTGCCCACCCTCTCCAACGAACTGCCCGCCATCGCGGAGGGCTCCACGAAGCTCGGCAAGCGCGTGCTCGAACTCCACGAGGACGACTGGCGGCAGGTCGAATTCGTGGCGCTCGCGCTCCAGGCCCCCGTGGATGCGGAGTTGGAGGCCATCGAGCAGATCTACACCGGGCATCGCAAGGGAGCCGGCTTCGACGCGCTCCATGTCCGCAAGGGGGGGTCGTCTCCCCTGGAGGACATCCGGCTCGCGCTCGCGGACGTCCGGGGCGCGCTGGGTGGGGCGGCTGCGTGGCAGGACGGTCTTTCGTTCCGAGGTGTCGCGGGGCTCATCGCGGGCGGCTTCGCTGTCCAGGTGACCTCCGCCCTCACGTTGTACGGCGTCGAACACGAGGGGTACGTCACCGCGTTGGGTCTCCAGCGCACGGGCGCCAGCGCCGACTTCGAGGAGGTTGCACGCATGCTGGCGGCCCTCGCCACCCGGCATCAGCTCTGCCTCGTGGATTGGTGCCGGGTCGCCCGCGTTCCGCCCTCTCCTCAACTGTTCCATGACTGGCTGGTCGGGCAGGAAGGCTGAGTCGCTCCTTGCAGACCTGAAGCGTCCCTCTTGGCGTTTCAGGAACGGCTGGCGGACCTGGAGGTGGTGCGCATGAAGGAAGATCCTTCACGAAACCCGGAGGCTCGGCCGGGCCTTTTCGGCCTGTCGGACGCCTCGCTCGGTCATCTGGTGCTGCGGCTGGTGCTGGGCGTGAACATCGCCGTGCACGGCCTCACCCGCGTGGGCAACCCGGCCGCCTTCGCGGAAGGTCTGGTGACGGGCTTCTCCCAGACGTGGCTGCCCGCTTGGAGCGTGCGCGGCTTTGGATTCGTGCTGCCGTTCGTGGAGCTGCTCACCGGGCTTGCGGTGTTGCTGGGCCTGCGCCTTCGCGCCGCGCTCGTGGTGGGCGGCCTGACGATGGCGGCCCTCACCTTCGGCACGGGCGTGCAACAGAAGTGGGAGATTGCCGGCCTCCAACTCGTCTATGCCTTCGTGTACGCGTGGCTCCTGCACCACGCGAGCGCCGCGCGCTTCACGCTCGACGGCGCCCTGCGGCACCGCCGCCCCTGAGCGAGGGACGGCGGTCCGGAGGCTTGCGGCTACGGCGTGCCGAAGTCCTGCGTCCAGTAGGCGCGGTAGGTGCTGGACGGCGCGTTGAAGTAGCCGATGCCCACCTGCTTGAGCGCGCCGTTCATGATGTTGTTGCAGTGGCCGGTGCTGGTCATCCAGCCGTTCACCACCGCCGCCGCGGTGCCGTGGCCCGCGGCGATGTTCTCCGCGGCCGTCCGGTAGGTGTAGCCGGCGGAGGCCATGCGCTGCCACGGCGTGGTGCCAGTGGAGCCCGTGTGGCTGAAGAAGTTGTTGGTGCCCATGTCCTTGGAGTGCTTGCGCGACGCACAGCGCAGCTTCGTGTCGAGCGTGAGCGCGGCCACCGCCGGCTTCGCGACGCCGCCACAGGTGGCCCCCGCCGCGCGGCGCTGGTTGATGAGCGTGAGCACTTCGTTCTCCAGCGTCACCCACGCCGGATCCCACGTCGTCACGTCATCGCAGTACGCGGCGCTCGCGGTCACCCCGTCGGTGGCGACCTCCGTCTGCACGGGGGGCACGACGACGCCCTCTCCCGCGGGCTCGGGCAGCTCCTGGCCACCACAGCCTCCCAGCAGGGCGGCGGCGCTCAACAACGTCAGACACAGCGAACGGGGGAAGACGGTCATGGACAGACCTTTCACCGGCGCGAACCGGCGGAGGGGAGGGGGGGCACCACAGGAAACATCTTTGTCCACTATTCCAGGTTTCGACCATGGACGCCCCGTGTATTGTGATTGACTGGTCGGCGAGCGTGTTGAATTGGCGGCGCTGCTGGCGGAAAGTTCTTCATCCGTGAGCGCTCCTTCCGCTGTGCCTGACGTTCGTTCGGTGGTGCTGGACACCAACGTGGTGCTGGATCTGTTCGTCTATGACGACGCGTTCGCGCGGCCGTTGAAGGAGGCCCTGCTCGCGGGCGCGCTGACGGCGTGGGTGGACCGGCACACGTCGCGGGAGCTGGAGCTGGTGCTCGCGTACCGCTCGTTCGCGCTGACGGCGCAGACGCAGCAGGCGGTGCGGGAACGGTACGGCGCGCTCACACGGGTGTCGGACGGGGAGGGCGCGGCGGTGGAGTTGCCCCCATGCCGCGACAGGGATGATCAGAAGTTCCTCGTGCTGGCCGCGCGCGTCGGGGCCTCGTGGTTGGTGAGCAAGGACAAGCGGGTGCTGTCGATGGGCGGCGGACGTCGGCTGCCGTTCGACGTGCTGACGCCCCGGCGTGCGTCGCTGCTGCTGGGGGCGGAGGTTTCGCCGGCTTCGCGCGACGGAAGGGATTGAAGCAGGCAGGCAGGGGGGCGCACGCGGAGTCAAAATCGCGGTCGGCGTTTGGTGGTGTGGGCTTTCTCGGGCCATCCTTCGGCCCGGTGCGTTCCTCACTCCTGATCCTCCTGTTCTGCGCCGGCTGCGCCGCGCGTGTCGTCACCCCCGTTCCGGTGTCCGCTCCGGCTCCGGCCCCGAGCCAGGCCGCGCCGCCCGGAGAATCGGCGCCGCCCGCCGCTGGGACGCCGGCGGCATCGACGCCCGCTCCGGCCGGTGCCCAGGCTCCGGCCACGGGGGAAGCCCAGATCGTGGCTCCCGCGAGTGTGTCCGCCGCGCCCGTCGCGATGCCGTCCCCGTCGGAGGTCGCCGCCGTCGTCACCGATGCCGCGATGCGCGACAACCCCTGCCCCACGGGGACGGAAGCCGACGAGGAGGACGACGACGTGTCCTCGGCCACCGAGGATGAAGGCGTGAGTGAGGAGGGCGAGCTGCAGGCGCCGCTCGCGCCCGCCGCGCCTGCGGGGCCCCTGTACACCGCCGACCTGTCGGACGAGGCGCTGACCGAGGCGTGGAAGAAGGACCCGGCGACGCTGGGCTCCATGTCCATTGGCTTCGTGGAGAGCGGCCGGCAGCTCAACAGCCACCGCGTCCCGGACGACAAGGACTGGATGGTGGTGTCGCCGGAGATCGCCTGGGGCACCGAGGAGACCGTCAACTACGTGGTCGCCGCCATCCGCGCCGTGCGCGAGCAGTACCCGAACGTGCCCCCGCTGCGCGTCAACCGGCTGTCCACCAAGGACGGCGGCTACCTGCGCCCGCACAAGAGCCACCAGAACGGCCGCGACGTGGACCTGGGCTTCTACTACCCGACGGCGGAGCCGGTGCGGGAGCGCGAGCGGGAGCGCTACATCGACGTGGCCATGAACTGGGCGCTGGTGCGCTCGCTGGTGACGAACACCGACGTGCAGATGATCCTCGTGGACAAGCGCGTCCAGAAGGTCCTGTACGACTACGCGGTGGGGATTGGCGAGGACAAGGTGTGGCTCGATTCGCTCTTCAACGCGGGCTTCAACTCCGTCATCAAGCACGCGCGCCGGCACCGCGACCATTTCCACGTGCGCTTCTTCAACGCGCGCGCGCAGGAGCTGGGACGCCGGGTGGCGCCGCTGCTGGCGCTCCAGCCGGACCAGAACCTCATGATGTACAAGGTGCGCAACGGGGACACGCTGGGCGGCATCGCGATGCGGCACAACTCCAGCGTGGTGGCCATCAAGAAGGCCAACCGGATGCGCAACACGTTCCTGAGCATTGGCCGGCGGCTGGTGATTCCGCTCAAGGGGCCCTGCACGCACTGCCCGATTCCACCGCCCGTGCAGCTTCCGCCGCGCCGGTTGCCCCCCCAGACGCAGGCCCCCGCTTTGGTGACCACGACGCCCGAAGCTTCAGGCAAGCTGCCCAACCCCTGTACTCCCGCCGCGCCGGCACCCACCCCCGTGGCGGGGCCGACGGGCGCTCCGTCCGGTCTGTCGACCGCGCGCTGAAAGGCTTCACGTTCCATGGCAACTCCGCACATCTCCGCCTCCCCGGGTGACTTCGCCGAAGTGGTCCTCATGCCGGGGGACCCGCTGCGCGCCCGCTACATCTCCGAGCGTTTCCTGGAGGGCGCCCGCGCCGTCACGTCGGTGCGCAACATGCTGGGCTTCACCGGCACCTTCCGGGGCAAGCGGCTGTCGGTGATGGGGCACGGCATGGGCGTGCCCTCCATCTCCATCTACGCGACGGAGCTGGTGCAGACGTACGGCGCGCGCGTGCTCATCCGCGTGGGCAGCTGCGGGGCGCTGCGCACGGACGTGAAGCTGCGCGACGTCATCGTGGCGCTGGCCGCGGGCACCGACTCCAACGTGAACCGCATGCGTGCGATGGGCCACGACTTCCCGGCGGTGGCGGACTTCACGCTGACCCGGCGCGCGGTGGAGGCGGCGGAGAAGCGCAACAAGCCCGTGCGCGTGGGTTCGGTGTTCACCTCCGATTTGTTCTACCACCCGCAGGAACAGCTCAACGCCACGCTGGCGCGCATGGGCATCCTGGCGGTGGAGATGGAGATCGCCGGCCTCTATGGCGTGGCGGCGCAGTTCGGCGCTCGGGCGCTGGGCCTGCTCACGGTGTCGGACCACATCCTCACGGGCGAGCACCTGTCCCCGGAGGACCGGCAGACGACGTTCGATGAGATGATCGAGGTGGCGCTCGACGTCGCCGTCTCCGAGGCGTAGGGACGCGTCCATGACCTTCACTCCCCGCAGGGGGCCCGGCTCGCCGCTGGCGCGCAAGGCGGCCCAGCGCACCCCGGGCCACCACTACAACGCGAGCTTCCTGGCCGCGGCGGACCGCGCGGAGATCCTCGCGTGGCTGGGCACGCTGCACCCCCTGTGGGAGGAGCGCTATTCGAAGCACTTCCCCCCGCCGGAGGGGCAGGCGCAGCGGCGGCTGTTGCGGCCGGTGTACTGGTTGGGCAACTGGCAGTTCGCGTGCCTGGACTACTACCGGCCCCCGAAGGGCGTGAAGGACCGCTGCGTGAAGGCGGAGCCGTTCCCGGCGGTGCTGGAGCGCCAGATTACGAAGGTGGAGGCGCTGGCGCGGCGGATGTTCCGGGGCCCGGACATGCCGCAGGGCTGGCACCTCAACACCTGCCTGGTGAACTTCTACGGCAACCGGTTGGAGGACGGGCGCTGGGTGGACGTGGCGCGCGTGGGCGAGCACAAGGACTTCGAACCGGGCCCGGTGGCGTCGCTGTCGCTGGGCGAGCGCGCGCTCATCCAGTTCGTCACGTCGTCGCGGCCCGGCGAGCGCGATGCGGTGGTGCTGGAGCAGTGGTTGGATGACGGGTCGCTGCAGCTCTTCGGGGGCGCGCAGTGGAAGGAGCAGACGTTCCACCGGGTGCAGCGGGTGGACACGCGCGCCGGACACGTGATGCCGCCGGAGCTGCCGGACTTCCGCACGCGGCGCATCAACCTGACGTTCCGCTACGTGCCGGACGCGCACGTGACGCCGTTCGCGGCGCTGAGCGCGGAAGCCCGTGAGGACGTGCGGCCGTACATGGCGACGCTCGCGAAGGGCAGCCGCTTCTTCCGCGAGGAGCTGGCGCGGGAGCCCGTGACGCGGGCGGAGTAGGGGAGGGCGCGGACGCTGGCGGTCCGCGCGGGCCTTCATTCGGCGCAGGCTGCGTGGCTCGGGCGTGGGTCGCCCGAGCCGGCCTTCAGGATGAGGACGACGAGCCTGTCTCGGGACCCCGGTTGGACGAAGCGGACGCGGGCGAACGGCCCACGTAGCTGACCTGGGGGGAGGCTCCTCGCGCGGGACGTCCCGCGCCGCGCTCCTGGGGCTGACGCGGCACCCGGGGGTTGCCACGCGCGTCCCGAGCGTTGGCTTCGGGGCCCCGGTCGTTCGGGGGCTGCGCTGCTTCCTGGCGGGGCTCCCCGTTCATCGCGGAGGGTTCGCCTTTGCGGGAGCGCTGTCGACGGTTGTCCGGGTTCTGGGCCCGGTTCTCCGCGCCAGCGACAGCGTTCGACGGCGGCGCGAAGGACGCGTTGTCGGCCCCGGTGTTCGGAGGGCGCTGGCCTCGGGAAGGACGCCCGTTCGCGCGGGGCTCACCATTCTGCTGCGGAGGCCGGCCGTTCGTGCGCGGCTCGCCGTGCTGGGAGGGCTGGCCCTCACTCCGCGCGTCGCCATTCCGCTGGGCCCGGCCGTTCCTGCGCGCTTCGCCCTGCTGCGAAGGCGGTCCCTCCGTCTGGAGGCCACCGTCGCCCTGGGCCCGGCTGTTCATTCGCGCTTCGTCCCGCGCCCGAGCCGGCGTTCCATTCATGCGCGGCTCGCCGCTCTGCTGAGAGTCGTTCGCGCGCGATTCACCGTGCTGCTGTCGGCCGTTCCTGCGCGGCTCGCTGTTCTGCTGAGCGCCATTCGCGCGTGCTTCGCCGTTCTGCTGGGAGCCGTTCGCACGCGCTTCGCCAGGCTGCTGGCGGCCGTTCGCGCGCGGCTCGCCGTTTTGCTGGAAGCCGTTCGAGCGCGGCTCGCCGTTCTGCTGGGATCCGTTCGCGCGTGCTTCGCCGTGCTGTTGGCGGCCATTCATGCGCGGTTCGCTGTTCTGCTGGCCGCCATTCGAGCGCGACTCACCGTTTTGCTGGGAGCCATTCGCGCGTGCTTCGCCGTGCTGCTGACGGCCATTCATGCGCGGTTCGTCGTTCTGCTGCGGAGGCCGGCCGTTCATGCGCGGCTCGCCATTTTGCTGCTGGCGGCCATTCATACGTGCTTCGCCGTTCTGCTGGCGTCCGTTCGAGCGCGGCTCACCGTTCTGCTGGGGGCCGTTCGAGCGCGACTCGCCACCCTGCTGGGAGCTGTTCGCACGTGCTTCGCCATGCTGCTGGCGTCCGTTCGAGCGCGGCTCGCCGTGCTGCGACGGGCCGGTCGTTCGCGCATCCGCATGCTGCGGCTGCGACGGGGCGCCATTCATGCGCGTCTCACTGTTCGGCTGCCGGGGCGGACGTCCATCACGGCGCGGCTCGTTCGGCCCGCCTCGCGGGTTGCCATTGCGCGGCCCGCCGCCCTGCTGCTGCGGCCTGCCATTCGTCCGCGCATCGCCCGACGCGGCCGGTGCACCCTGGACCTGAACCACCGGAGCCCCACCGCGCGGGCCACCCTGCTGCTGCGGCCTTCCGGTGTTCCCACCGGGCCGGTTGTTGCCACCGCCCTGCTGAGGCCGAGCCGCGGCGCCCTGCTGCGACCCCGCGTTCCCACCGGGCCGGGGCGCATTGCCCGTGCGCGGAGGCGGCTTGCCACCGAATCCTCCGCGCCGACGCCCATCGCGCGGGCTCGACGTGACGACGGGCCGTCCGCGCTCGCCGCCTCCCTGCCGCAACACCAGGGCTTCCAGCGCGCGCAGCTCCGCCTCCTCCGCGCTCACGCCCTCCTCGAGTTCCACCGGCGCGGCCACGGATGCCGGAGCCGCGCGGAAGTCACCGCGCTCCTCTTGCCCGAAGCGCTCCGCCCGGGGACCCGGCCGGCCCTGCGCCCCGTTGCGGCGCGGAGCCTCCTTGAAGCTGCCCGACGGCACGTACTCCGGCGTCAGGTCGCGGCGCACGTACGCGTTCCAGATTTCGCCCGTGTCGCCCGCACGGCTCCCCAGCCGGGGCGAGATGCCCGTGAGGAACTCCCGCACGTTGTCCAGGTCGCGGCGGAAGTAGAACTCCGCCTGGCTGTTGCGCGCCGCCGCCACCGTCTGCGGAAAGTCGATGAGCGTCGGCCCCATCCCACTCATCAGGATGTTGTAGGGCGACAGGTCCCCATGGATGAGATCCGCGCACAAGGTGCGAATCACCTGACCCCGCAGGTCCAGGTAGCAGGCCTCGGCGTCCTCGGGGGTGAGGGGCGGCGCTTCCACCAGACGGGGGGCCGGCTGGCCCTGCTCGTCCAGCACCAGCTCCATCAGGAGGATGCCTTCGTAGAACAGCACGGGTGTGGGGACGCGGACGCCCTGCGCGTGCAGCTTGTAGAGCGAGTCCGCCTCGGCGTTCTTCCACGCCTCTTCCGCGGCGGCCTGCCCGAAGCGGCTGCCCTTCTCCATGGCGCGGCGGGTGCGTGAGTTGCGCACCTCGCGGCCTTCCTTGTAGCCGGAGTTGTTGCGGAAGTTGCGCTCGTGGCGCTCCTTGTACAGCTTCGCGGCGACCACCTGGCCAGCGTGCTGGACAAGCCACACCTCTGCCTCCTTGCCCGTCTTCAGCTGGCCGATGACGGCGTCAATGATGCCGTCGGCGAGGAGGGTCTCGAGGGAGTCATTCATTCTTAGGCAAAAGGCCGGAACGGCACGGGGCGGGGAGTTTCAGTCGTAGCGCACACCGGCGGCCCCTGCTCGCCATGATGCACGATGGAGATGAGAACACCGGGCAGGCCCTGATTTCCATCGCCGTTACGCTGAACGCCGTCCAGGAAACCCACGTACCGCTTGCTAGCAGCTTGGGAAGCAGGGGGCCAGGGGTGGGCTCCTGCCTGTATCCTGTTCGCCTTCCGCCCCTGCCCCGGGACCGGCTTGACGCCGGCCGGGGTCCAAGAAGCCCTCGGGAAGGAGACGTCCGCCCATGAAGGTCCTGCTGTTGTGGGGTGTCCTGTTGGCCTCGCTGTGCGCGCACGCGGAGGACCGCGTCGCGGGGGCCCGGAAGCATCAGACGGCCGCGCTGGTCCAGTCGTTCCGGGACGCGGGGCTGTCCTGGCCGCCGGAGGAGCTCTACCTGCGGGCCTTCAAGGTCGAGCGCGAGCTGGAGGTCTGGGCGGGCCCCCGGGGCAAGCCGCTGGTGAAGGTGCGCACGTTTCCCATCTGCGCGGCGTCCGGCGACGTGGGCCCCAAGCGCGCCCAGGGCGACGAACAGGTCCCGGAGGGCTTCTACACGGTGGACCTCTTCAACCCCTGGAGCGCCTTCCACCTGTCGATGCGCGTGAGCTATCCGAACGCGCTCGACCGGAAGCTGGGCGCCGCGGAGCCCGGGGGCGACATCTACATCCACGGCAACTGCGTGAGCATCGGCTGCCTGGCCATCGAGGATGGGCCCATCGAGGCCTTGTATGTGCTGGTGACGGAGGCCCGGGCCCGCATGGGACGCGATGTCCCGGTGCACATCTTCCCGCGCCGGCTGGACGCGGCGGGGCTCGCGGCGCTGGACGCGCTGCCGGGCGTCACCGACGCGCGACGGGCCTTCTGGCGGGGCCTGGAGCCCGGCTTCCGGCTCTTCGAGGAGCAGCGACGGCCCCCTCGCGTGAAGGTGGATGCGAAAGCGACCGCCTACGTCGTGACCCCGGCCCTGCCTGCCAGGTAGTCCGGGACCCTGATACAAGTATTGATTCATCGGTGCCGACGCCGTCACCGATTCCGGGGGTGGGTCCGAGCATGAAGTCATCCGTCACGCTGGAAGAGCCCGTGGTTGCTGATGGCGCGCGAGCGCTCGTGTCCCTCACGACCACGGAGCTGGCCGCCGCCCTTCGCGAGCGCCGCGTCAGCGCGGTGGAGGTCCTGGACGCCTTCCTGTCCCGGGCCCGCGAGCACAACCCCGCGCTCAACGCGGTGGTGACGTGGGACGAGGCGCGGGCCCGGCAGCGCGCCCGGGAGGCGGACGCCGCGCTCGCGAGAGGAGAGCTGTGGGGGCCGCTGCACGGCGTGCCCTTCACGGTGAAGGACACCTTCAGCACCGAGGGCCTGCGCACGACGTCGGGCCATCCGCTGCTGGCGGAGTACGTGCCCACCGAGGACGCCACCGTGGTGGCCCGGCTCAAGGCCGCGGGCGGCATCCTCTTTGGCAAGACGAACCTGCCGCCGTTCGCGGCGGACTTCCAGACGCAGGGGCCGTTGCTGGGCCGGGCCAACAACCCGCACGCGCTGGAGCGCACGCCGGGCGGCTCCAGCGGCGGGGCCTCGGTGTCGGTCGCGGCGGGCTTCACCCCGTTCGACGTGGGCAGCGACATTGGCGGCTCCGTGCGGCTGCCGGCGCACTTCTGCGGCATCGTCAGCATCAAGCCCACGGAGAACCGCGTCTCCAACGCGGGCCACATCCCGGACATGCCCAAGGGTCCGCGCCACGTGCGCCACATGGCGTGCTCCGGTCCGCTGGCGCGCTCGGTGGCGGACCTGCGGCTCGTGCTGTCCCTCATCGAAGGCGCGGACCTTCGCAACCCGGAGGTGCCGCCCGTCGCGCCGCTGGGGGCCGCGAAGCCCCGTTCCTTGAAGGGCCTGCGGCTGGCATGGGCGGACACGCTGGGGCCGTTTCGCGCCGACCGCGAGACGCGCGAACTCTTCCAGCGCTTCACCGCCGCCGCCCGCGCGGAAGGCGTCATCGTGGAAGAGACCGCGCCCCCGTCGCAGGACTTCGCGGACCTGTTGGAGGTGTGGGGGTTGATGGAGGGGGGACTGGTGGGCGCGCCGATGCCCACGGAGCTGCGTGAGGCCTTCCGGGGCCAGTTCCTGCCCTTCCCGGACGACCTGTTGGCGAAGGCCATCGTGAAGGGCACGCACCTGGACCTGACCGGGATGGGGGAGACGCTGAGCCGGCGCGACGGGCACATCGCCACGTTGGAGCGGTTCCTGTCCGGCTGGGATGCGTGGATGGTGCCGGTGTCGATGACCGCCGCCATCGAGCACACGCCCTTCGGACAGGCCGTGGACGTGGACGGCGTCCCGGGCCGCTACCTGGAGGTGCTGGGCGGGTTCACCAGCCTGTTCAACGCCACGGGGAGTCCCGTGGTGGTGATTCCCCTGGGGCGTACCGCGTCGGGGCTTCCGGTGGGCGCGCAGCTGGTGGGGCGGCGCTGGGCGGACGGGGCGCTGCTCGATGTGGCGGAGGCGCTGCTGCCCCTGGGTGGCGGCGTGCGGTGGCCTTCGGCGTTCACACCCTGAGGCCTGGCTTGTTTCAGTAGACGCGCAGCAGACGGGAGCGGCATTCGAAGTGCGGGTTGCGCACGTCGATGACGTAGACCTCGCCGGTGGTCTCCTCGAAGCCTCCGGCGAGCACTCCGACTGCGGCCGCGGCCGCGAGGTACGCGGAGTCCGAGCCCTTCATCTCGCTGGCCTTGCGCACGTAGACGACGCGGCCTTCCACGGCCCACAGGGTGCGGATGCCGTCGGCGTTCACGCCCAGGGCATCGGGGGGCGGAGGTGGCGTCTTCGCCAGCGCGGAGGGCACGGACTGAAGCACGTAGTCGTCGTAGGCGCGGTTGCCGCTGCGGCTCACGAGCTTCACCTCGCGCAGCGTGCCGTCCGGTCCCTGGATGAGCTCCAGCGTGACGACCAGCTTCAGGGTGCTGACGCCGTTGGCGAAGGACTGGAGCTCATCGCCGGCCTGGGTCAGTCCCCGCAGGCGGTCGAACTCGGGGTTGTTCCGGGCGCGCTGCGCGAGCAGTTCGCCCGGCTTGGGGGGCGCTCGCGTCGGGGGGCCGGCACCGGGCGAGCCCGTTGCGCCGAACCGATGGGCCTTGTCGGCCCACGATTGCAGCATCTGCTTGGGCAGGCTGGGCATGTCGAAGAGCGGCGCTGTGTCCATCTGCCGCTCCAGCTTCGCGCGCAGCTTGCTGAAGTACGGGTGGATGCGGCCGGTGTCCACGCGGTCGCGGGCCCGGCGGTCGTCGATGATGCCCTGCACCCGCTCCGTCACGCGCGCCTTCTCCTCGGCGGCGAGGGCTTCGGGGGCGAGGCTCGGGTCGCCGGGCCGCAGCGTGCGGCCTCCACCCCGGGAGTTCTCCGGCGTCGTGATGATCACCCCGCCGCTGGAGCCCGGAGGCGGCAGCAGGTTCAGGGGCAGGGTGCCCGGAGCGCGAGGCACGTCCGCCGCAGGACGGTCGGATTCGAGGGACGGCTCCCGCACCGCGACGTCGGGTGGAGGGGGCTCCCTCGATGGCGCGTCGGATGGGGGCGGCTCGCGGTTCGCCACCTCGGGTGGAGGTGGTCCGGGCTTACGGGCCGGAGGCTCCCGGGTCGCCGTGCCAGCAGGAGGCCGAGGGTGTGGTGTCGGCGGTGGCAACGGCTCCTGGGCTTGCGGGCTGGGGGCCGGTGGGAGGGGCTTCGCGACGGAGACGGGCGGCGGGGTGAGAACCTCCACCTCGATGGCCCGTTCGCGCCCCCGCGAGGCGCGCGATGACGGCGCGGGGCTCGCCTTCCACAACAGCAGCAGCAGGACCGCGTGCAGCGCGAGGGAAATCAGCCCGGCCCATCCGAGACGTCGAAGGCGCCGCATGCCCGGACGCTCCCAGAAAGAGCCCAGGGGCTCAACCTGCGTTGACGAGTGCGTTCGCGAACCGACGTCCCCCCTGGCGAGCAGGCAACCCGTGAACGTGGGAAACAGTCCTGGGGGTGACTCGACGCAGCCTGTGACTCCTGGTGTGCTGTCGCCACCCCCGTGCCACCCATGCCCCTCGCCTGTCTCGACGAACCCACGTTCATGGACCTCCTGCTCGGGACGTTGTCGTCCGAACGGGCCGCCGGCGTGGACGAGCACCTGGACACGTGTCCCTCCTGCCGTCGCATGGTGTCCGAGGCGCTGAAGGTGCAGCCCCCCGCCACGCCGCTCCCCGCGCCGGAGGAGGACGCACCCGGCAGCGAGCTGGTGACACTGGCCGTGGAGCCGTGGCGGGGAAAGAAGCCGCGCATGCGCCTGCCCACGCCGCCGCTCGCGCGGGGCACGGCGGTGGGGCGCTACCTCATCCTGGAGATGCTGGGCGTGGGCGGGATGAGCGTCGTGTACGCGGCCTATGACCCGGAGTTGGACCGGCGCGTCGCGCTCAAGCTCCTGCAGGTGGAGGCGCTGGGGCTGGGCGCGGAGGCCGGCCGCAACCAGGTGCTGCGCGAGGCGCAGGCCATGGCGCGCGTGTCCCATCCGCACGTCGTCTCCGTCTTCGACGTGGGCACCTTCGGCCGGCAGGTCTTCCTGGCCATGGAGCTGGTGGACGCGCACACGCTGCGAAAGTGGGAGCAGGACGGCCCGCACCCGTGGCGCCAGGTGGTGGACATCTTCGTCGCCGCGGGCCGGGGACTCGCCGCGGCGCACGCGGTGGGCGTCGTGCACGGGGACGTGAAGCCGGAGAACATCCTCGTCGGGCAGGACAAGCGCGTGCGCGTCACGGACTTCGGTCTGTCGCGGATCATGTCCGGCGTGGTGGCCCCGACGGTGACGCCCGGGGGCTTCGCGCGTCCCCGCGCCATGGAGGGCGGGACGCCCGCGTACATGGCCCCGGAGCAGTTCCCACCGGAGGAGCGCACCGACGCGCGCAGCGATCAGTTCGGCTTCTGCGCCGCGCTCTATGAGGGCCTCTATGGCGAGCGCCCCTTCGCGGGCTCGACGGTGGAGGAGCTGTCCCAGGCGGTGCACGCGGGACGCGTGAAGAACGTGCCCCGGCATTCAGGCGTGCCGCAGTGGCTGCGTCGGGTGCTGCTCAAGGGCCTGTCGGTGCGGCCCGAGGACCGGCACGCGTCGATGGAGGTGCTCATCGCGGAGCTGGAGTCCAACCCCACCGCGCGTCGGACGCGGCGGTTGCGCCTGGGCGGCGGGGTGTTGCTGCTGCTGTCGGCGGTGGCCGTCACGGGCGTGCTGCACCGGCACGGCACCACGGGCTGCGAGGGGGCGTCGCGGGCGCTGGATGGCGTCTGGGACGCGCCGCGCCAGCAGGCGGTGGAGGCGGCCTTCATCGGCACCGAGCGCCGCTTCGCGCAGGATGCCTTGCGCCACGTGCGTCGCGGGCTGGATTCCTACACCGCCGCGTGGGTGACGACGCGCACGGCGGCGTGTGAAGCCACCCGCGTGCGAGGGGAGCAGAGCGAAGCGGTGATGGCGCTGCGCATGCGCTGTCTGGACGCGCGGCTGGCGGACGTGGCCGCGCTCACGCAGTTGTTCACCCAGGCGGATCCGGACCTCGTGGAGCGTGCGCCTCGCGCGGTGGAGGGCCTGTCACCGCTGGCGGGCTGTTCGGATGTGGAGGCGCTGACGTCCCGGGGCCACTCCACGCCGGACGACGCCGCCGCGCGCGAGCGCACCGTCGCGCTGCTCCAGGCGCTCGTGGACGCGAGGGCCCTTCGCGCCGCCGGCCGCTATTCGCAGGGCGTGGCGCGGGTGGCGCCGGTGGCCCAGGCCGCTCGCACCGCCGGGGATTGGTCTGGCGCCGCGGACGCGTTGCTGCTGCTCGCGGAGCTGAAGGACGGGGCAGGGGACTACCGGGGCGCGGAGCAGACGGTGCTCCAGGCCGCGTGGGCCGCGGAGGCCGGCCGCAACGACGAGGCCGCCGCGAGGGCGTGGACCCTGGCGGTGCGCGTGACGGGCGAACGGTTGGATCGCTACGCACAGGGGCAGCAGGCCGCGGAGCGCGCCAGCGCCGCGGTGGAGCGGCTGGGCGGCAGCGGTGAGTTGAGCGGGGCGCTCTCAGCGAACCTGGGCCGGCTGTTGTCGCGCCAGGGGCGCTATCCGGAAGCCCACGAGCAGCTCACGCGCGCGCTGTCCTTCCTGGAGAAGCGCTTCGGACCGGAGGCGCTGGAGGTCGCGGACGTGCGCGTGGAGCTGGGCACGGTGCGCCGCTCGCAGGGACGCGCGGAGGAGGCCCTGGCCCTGTACGAGCGCGCGATTGGCACCGTGCGTGGCGCGCTGGGGCCCGAGCATCCGGACGTGGCGCGCATCCGCCTGGAGCAGGCCAGCGTGCGCTGGCAGCAGGGCGACTTCGTGCAGTCGGAGCGGCTGGCCCGGGGCGCGCTGGCGCTGCTGGAGCGTTCGCTGGGACAGGACCATCCGCAGGTGGCGGACGCGCTCAACAGCCTGGCGCTGGCGCTGCAGTACCAGGGCAAGCGCGAGGAGGCGCTGCCCCTGTACGAGCGTGCGCTGCTCATCGCCGAGAAGGCCGAGGGACGCGACAGCTCCACGGTGGCCATCATCGTCAACAACATCGGCACGCTGCTGGTGCACATGGGCCGGCTGGAGGAAGCCACGCAGCGCTTCGCCACGGCGCTCACGCAACTGGAGCGCAGCCTGGGCGCGGATCATCCCACGCTGGCGCTGGTGCTCCGGGGCATGGGCCAGACGCTGAGCTACCGCAGCCAGCCGGATGCGGCGCTGCCGTACTTCCTGCGCGCGGCCACGCTCCAGACCTCGCTCCCGGACGACGTGAACGGAGGCTGGACGGGGGCGCTGGTGGACCTGGGGCGGACGTACATGGTGCTCGGTCGGCCGCGCGAGGCGCTGGCCCCGCTGGAGAAGGCCGTCACGGGCTGGGAGCGCGCCCGTCCCCGTCCCGCGGAGCGCCCCGCCGCGCGGTACATGCTGGCTCGCGCGCTGTGGGAGGCGAACCAGGAGCATCCCCGGGCGTTGAGGCTCGCGGCGGAGGCCCGTCAGGAGGTCGCCGCGTTGCCCGACGAGGAGTCCTCCGTCCCGGAGCTGCGTCAGGCGATGGACCGGTGGATCGCCCGACTGCCACCGCACGCGCGGCAGGCCCTCAAGAAGGCGATGGCCCCGCCCCAGGAGGCGGACCCCTCCGCGAAGACGGTGGAGCGCTGACCGCCAGGTGCCCGGCGGCATCCCCAGGCCGCCCCCTCCCTTGTCGGACGGCGGAGGGGACGACGGGCAGTCGTGAGGGGCCCGCGTTATAGGCTGGGGCGCATGACGCTCCTCGCCGACCCGCCCGTCGCCGCCCTTCCGCCCGAAGCCGGCCTGGAAGCCCTGGCCTCGCTCCTGCGGGGCCGGCGCGTCGTGGTCCTCACCGGCGCCGGTTGCAGCACCGAGTCCGGCATCCCCGACTACCGGGGCCCGGAGACGCGCCACAAGGTGCGCAACCCCATCCAGCACCGCGAGTTCCTGCAACACCCCGAGGTCCGCGCGCGCTACTGGGCCCGCAGCCTGCTGGGCTGGCCGCGCTTCACCTCCGCCAGGCCCAACGACGCCCACTTCGCGCTGGCGGCGCTGGAGAAGGCGGGCGTGACGCCGGGCCTCATCACCCAGAACGTGGACGGCCTGCACCACGCGGCGGGCAGTGAGCGCGTGCTCGAACTGCACGGCGCGCTGTCGCGGGTGCGCTGTCTGGCCTGCCAGGCGCAGGAGCCCCGCGCGTCGGTGCAGGCGCGGATGCTGGGCCTCAACCCGGACTTCGCGCACACCGTCGTGGAGCTGCGGCCGGACGGTGACGCGGAGCTTCCGCCGGAGGCCGTGGCGGACTTCCGCGTCCCCGCGTGCACCCGCTGCGGCGGGACGCTGAAGCCGGACGTGGTGTTCTTCGGCGACAACGTCGCGGCGCCGCTGGTGCACGACGCGTTCGCGCTCCTGGAAGAGGGGGACGCGCTGCTGGTGGTGGGCTCGTCCCTCACCGTCTACTCCGGCTTCCGCTTCGTCACCCGCGCCGCCGAACGCCACATGCCCATCGGCATCCTCAACATCGGCGAGAGCCGCGGCGACAGCCTCGCGGATGTGCGCGTGGAGGCGAGGGCAGGCGACGTGCTGCCCCGACTCGTGGAGTCGCTGACCCGCGCCTGACGCCGGGCGTCCCTTCCTCCCACACCCGGCGTGCAGCCAAGAGGCGCCCGTGGCGCAATGGGCACGCCCGCCACATCCAGGTGTGCCATCATTCCCGGCCTCGCGAGGGGCGGCGGTGGGCGCTCCCGGGACGGAGACACAGGGCTGATGGACACCGGACGCCCGCTGGGCGGCAGGTACGCGCTGGAGCGCAGGATTGGCGGCGGTGGCATGGGGGCCATCTGGCTGGCCGTCGACCTGCAACTTCAGCGGCACGTGGCCCTCAAGCTCATCGCCTCGGAGGTCGTGGCCCGCACGCCGGAAGCCCACCGCCTCTTCGAACAGGAAGCGCAGGCCGTGGCCCGGCTGCGCCACCCGCACGTGGTGCAGGTCCATGACTCCGGCGTGGACGGCGGCGTGCCGTACATCGTCATGGAGCTGCTGGAGGGCGAGGACCTGGAGACGCGCCTCACCCAGCGCGGACGGCTGTCCCTGGCCGCCGTGTCCGCGCTCGTCACCCCGGTGGCCCGCGCGCTGGCGGCGGCGCACGCGGCGGGACTCGTGCACCGCGACCTCAAGCCCGCCAACCTCTTCCTCGCCCACGTGGACGGGGAGGAGGTGGTGAAGGTGCTCGACTTCGGGCTCGCGCGCTCACTCCTCCGCTCCGACGAAGCCGCGTCCGCGCAGGCCGAAGGGCTCACCGGTACGCTGCGCTACATGAGCCCGGAGCAACTGCGCGCGGATCCGGACCTGGATGCGCGGGCGGACCTCTGGTCCTTCGCGGTGGTGCTCTACCGCGCCCTCACCGGCCAGTTCCCCTATGGCCCGGAGTCCGTGGGGGGCCTCTTGCGCGGCGTCTTCCACCCGCCTGGCGTGGCCGTCTCCCAGCTCGTGCCGGAGCTGGGCGCGGCCGGGGACGCCTTCTTCCAGCGCGCGCTGCACCCGAAGCCGGAGCAGCGCTTCACGTCCGCGCGCGAGCTGGCCGCGGGCTTCGCCTCGTTGGTGGAGGCAGGCCGGGCCGCGCAGCCCGCGAAGGTGCTGGTGGTGGACGACGAGCCGGACGTGGAGGTGCTGATGCGCCAGCGCTTCCGCAAGCACGTGCGCGACGGCGTCTACACCTTCGTCTTCGCGCGCGATGGCGCAGAGGCGCTGGAGGTGCTGCGAGCGCACCCGGACACGCACGCGGTGCTGTGCGACATCAACATGCCGCGCATGGACGGGCTCACCTTCCTGTCGCGCGTGGGCGAAGTGGATCCGCTGGTGAAGGTGGTCATCGTCTCCGCGTACGGCGACATGCCCAACCTGCGCACGGCGATGAACCGGGGCGCGTTCGACTTCCTCGTGAAGCCGGTGGACCTGGACGACCTGGAGTCCACGCTGGCGAAGACGGTGCGCCACGTGGCGGAGCTGCGCCGCGCGGTGCGCTCCACGGAGGAGAACGCGCTTTTGCGCATGTTCGTCCACGGCGGCATCGTGGAGCGCGTGCTGCCGCTGGTGCGCGGCCCCGGCGCGCTCGCGGGCGAACAGGTGGACGCCACGGTGGCCTTCCTCGACGTGGCGGGCTTCACCGCCGTCACCCGCCAGCACCCGCCGGAGGCCGCGCTGCGCCGGCTCAACGCCAACTTCGAGGTCATCCTCCCGGAGCTGGAGACGCGCGGGGGCGTGGTGGACAAGTTCCTGGGCGACGCCGTGATGGCCGTCTTCCAGGGCGAAGGGCACGTGGCGCGCGCGCTGGACGCCTGCCTCGCGGTGAAGCAGCGGCTCCAGGCGCTCGCGTGGAGCGGGGGCGACGCGTCTCCGTACGCGCACGGCGTCTGCATGGGCGTGGACACCGGCCCGGTGGTGTCCGGCAACGTGGGCGCCACGGGACGCGGCCGGTTGGACCACACGGTGCTAGGCGACGTGGTGAACACCGCCGCGCGGCTGGCCACCGTGGCCGCGCGCGACCAGGTGCTGGTGAGTGAGTCACTGGCCGCCCGGCTCGCGGCCACCTTCGACTGCCGTCCCGCGGGCGAGCGGCGCCTGCCGGGCCCGGACTCGGCGATGCTCGTCGTGCGCGAGGTGGTGGCGCGGCATGGCAGCGCGTCCATGTCCTCTTCCGCTGGCACCGCCCAGCAGGTGGCCCCTGCCGTCCTGGATGCGCAGGCGCCCGCGCCCAGGGCCGAGGCGTTCACGGCCAAGGGACCCTCCTGGTCCACGTCCACCTGAGCGGCAGCGCATGCGCCTCATCCTCAACCCAGGGCAGGTGGACGAACGGGTGGTGATGCTGCCCGAAGGCACCACCACCCTCGGCCGCACCGAGGAGAACGGCATCCGCGTGCCGCACCCCAGCCTGTCGCGGCGCCACGCGCGCCTGGAGCGGCGGGGCGAGCGCGTGGTGCTGGTGGACCTGGAGAGCAAGAACGGCAGCTTCGTGGGCCCGCACCGCGTGACGCGCCAGGAGCTGGGCCACGGCCAGTCCTTCCGCTGCGGCGAGGTGTGGTTCCGGCTCGTCTCTTCGGACACGTCGCTGCCGGACGGCTGGGGCCCCCTGCGCACCCAGCCGCTGGAGACGCGCTTCTCCTCGGGCGGCGCCATGGAGTCACTGCTCGACACGCGCTCGCCGGACCGCACCGGCGACAAGCTCCAGGTGCTCCTCAAGGTGGGGCAGATTTTGTCGTCGCCGGGCCCGGTGGAGGGCCTGCTGGAGCGCGTCGTCCAGCTCGTCTTTCAAATCTGGGCGGTGGACCGGGCGGCGGTGCTGCTGGTGGACCGGGACACCGGGGACCTGGTGCCGCGCGTGGCCCGGGGCGCCCGGGGCGGGGCGCTGCCGGAGCGCTTCTACAGCCAGCACATCGTGGACTACGTGCACTCGCGCGGCGTGGCGGCGCTCTTCACCGACGCCCGCGACGACGCGCGCCTCCAGGCGTCGGAGTCCGTCTTCCGCCAGTCCATCCGCGCGTCGCTGTGCGTGCCCCTGCGCACGCGCGACACGGTGCTGGGCGTGCTGTACCTGGACAGCCTCAAGCAGGGCGGCCTCTTCACCGACGAGGACCTGGAGTTCCTCACCGCCTTCGTCAACCAGGCCGCCATCGCCCTGGACCACGCGCACCTGGCGCGGCGGCTGGAGGAGGAGGCGGTGCTGCGAAACGCCTACCAGCGCTTCTTCCCGCCGGACGTCGTGCGCCAGCTCAAGGCCCTGAAGGGCGTCCCGCTGGACGTGCGCGAGGCGAACGTCACCATCCTCTTCTCCGACATCACCGGCTTCACCGCCATGTCCTCCCGCCTCCAGCCCCGGCAGGTGGTGGACATGCTCAACGCGTACTTCCCGGTGATGGCGGACATCGTCTTCCGCCACGAGGGCACGCTGGAGAAGTACATCGGCGATGCGCTGATGGCGGTGTGGGGCGCCCCCTTCGCCCGGCCGGATGACGCGGACCGCGCCGTGCGCGCGGCGGTGGAGATGCAGCGCGCGCTGGCGGACCTCAACGCACGCTGGCGCTCCGAGGGCGTGCCTGAAATCCACGTCCACATCGGCCTCAACTCGGGGCCGGTGGCCGCGGGCAACATCGGCTCGGAGCGCTACCTCCAGTACGCCACCGTGGGGGACGCCACCAACGTCGCCAGCCGCGTGTGCGGCGTCGCGCGCCCGGACGAGGTGCTCCTCACCGAAGCCACGCGCGCCCTGCTGGACGCGGACGCCTTCGTGCTGGAGCCCCTGGCCCCGGTGACGGTGAAGGGCCGCGAGGAGCCCCTGTCCCTCTTCCGCGTGCGGTGGGACCAGGGCCCGGGAAGAGGGTGACGGCTACTCCGCGTCCTGACCCAAGCGCTCCGGCTGGAGCAGGACGATCTGCCCGCCCTCGAAGGACAGCATCCCCTCGCGCACGTAGTAGCGCAGCCACTTGTTGACGCTCTCGCGCGTGACGCCGCAGAGGTTCGCGAGCTCCGACTGGGTGAGCTTCGGGGTGATGACCAGCCCCTCCGGGCCCTGGCGCCCCTGCGTCTTCGCCAGCTCCAGCAGCACCCGCACCAGCCGCGAGCGCGCATCCAGGAAGGCCGAGTCGTACACGAGCTGCGTCGTGCGCCGCACCAGCCGGCTCATGTTCGCGAGCAGCGCCAGGCTCACCTGAGGCCGCGTCTCCAGGTAGCGGCGGAAGTCGTCGCGCTGGAGCGTGAGCAGGTGCGCCTCCTCGCGCGCCATCGCGTCGGTGGAGCGCGACTCACCGTCCAACAGCGACAGCTCGCCGAAGGCATCCCCCCGGTCCAACAGCGCCAGGGTGATTTCCCGCCCCTCGCTGGAGGAGAGCCGGATGGCCACCTGCCCGCGCCGGATGATGAACAGCGCCGTCCCCACATCTCCCCGGTGGAAGATGACCTCCCCCCGGGCGAAGCGCCGGGGCTGGAGCAGCGACGACATGGTCTCCAGGTCCTCCCGGCCGAGGCTTTCGAACATCGGGATTTCAGCCAGCAGCTGCGCGTAGGACATGAGGGGGCCGCCATTCTGCCTGGAATCCCTGGATACAGGTAGGGAAGCCTCCCATCCAGACCGAGCGGACAAGTCCGGCGGGTGTGAACGCCTTCACACCCAGCCTGTGGGCCGCTTCACAGCCTGGGAAGGGGGGGAGGCGTACTGTCTCTTCATCGCAGCACGGGAAGCAGGGGGGCCCGCTAGCGACACGGTGAGTCAAAGAGGTCGGGGGACTTCTTAGCCCACTGGCGTACGAGCGGGAAACAAACGGGGGAGGAGCCGCAGGGGTCGGCACGTAGAAGGGGGAAGCGTCGAGTTTCTGAGGGGGAACTCGACGCGAACACGAGTGCCGGCTCTTGCTGGAGCCACGCAGCAACGAACCCGGGCCAGGAGGCCCGTCGCTCCGGGGGGAGTGACGGCCTTCTTGTCCGGGTTGTTTTATTTGGGGCCTGTTCGACCGCGGGCGTCATGCCCATGCCGGCGCGGGCCCCCAAGTCCAGGTCCACTGGGGACAGGCGCTCAGGACGCGGAGGCTCCGGCTGCCGGGGCGGACGGCGTGCCCGGATCCTGGGCGGCGTCCTGCTGGGTGACGGGGATGTCGGGCAGGGCATCCGGAATCTCACGATCCAGGTGGCGTACGCGCGGGTTCATCCAGGCCACCACCACGTTGACGATCGTCAGCAGGCCCAGGCCGATGAAGAGCAGGGCGATGCCGCGCCCCGGGCCCACGCCCAGCAGCCGCCCCATGCTGTTGGCGAGCGCGCCATCTTTCGCCATGGCCGGCTCGAAGAGGTCGTCCGCGATCGGCCCCGCCAGCAGGGCGGAGAGCGGCGGCACGCACAGCAGCACCATGCGCTTCACCGCGGAGGCGCGGCCCTGGAGGTCCGCCGGAACCTTGCGCTGCCAGAGCGCCTGGCTGCCCGCCATCATCGGCGGCATGGTGAACATGTAGAGCGCGGCGGCGGTGGCCACCAGGGGCACGCTGAGCACGGGCGCGGCCATGAAGAGCACCAGGCCCGACAGCAGGCTGAAGCCCAGGATGCCGTGCAGCACGTTCTTGGGGCCGCCCCACACGCCCATGCCAATGGCGCCCACCAGCGCGCCCGCGCCCGCCACCGACCCGATGACGCCCAGCGTGGCGACGTCCGTGAAGCCCAGCACCAGCGGGGTGATGAGCAGCATCACCAGGGACATGCACAGCGAGGCCACGGCGGTGAAGGCCAGCAGGGCCATCAGGCCCGGGCGCGTGCGGATGAAGCTCCAGCCCTGCTTCATCTCCTGGAACAGCGACCCCTTGCCCTTCTGCCCCGCCTCGGACACGGGCGGGCGCGGGAAGCGGACGATGAGCAGCGTGAGGACGGCGAAGGAGAAGCTGACGACGTCCACCGTCAACACGCCGATGAGGCCCACCGCGTTGATGAGCGCTCCCGCGATGATGGGGGAGAGGATCTGACTGGCGCCGCTGGCCACCTCCGCCATCGCGTTGGCGCGGCCCAGGTGCTGCTTGGGCACGAGCAGCGTCACCGTGGCGAAGAAGGCCGGCCAGCGGAAGGCGCCGAAGCACGCGCCCAGGGCGATGGGCAGGTAGAAGTGCCAGGCCTCGAGCTTGAGCAGGCCCCGGTTGCTGGCGATCACCATGCCGAAGATGATCAACGTGCTGGCGCCATTGCCCAGGTCCGCCAGCAGCATCGCGCGGCGGCGGTCCCAGCGATCCACCAGCGCGCCCGCGAACGGTGACAGCAGCACCATGGGCGCGACCGCGAAGAAGGTCAGCATCGCGTATTGCGTGGTGGAGCGCGTTTCCAGGAACACCTTCGCGCCCACGCCGAACGCGGTGAGGCCGGAGCCGATGAGCGAGATGAGCTGACCGAACCAGGTGATCCAGAAGACCCGCATGGGCTGGGTGATGGTCAGGTGTCGGGACAGGCTCATTCCACGTCTCTTCGGTCGGGAGGGTTCAGGGACCCGTGCAGGGTACTACGGCAGGCTGCGGACCCGGGGCATTCCGGGAGGGACGGGTGTGCTCGCAGTTCGTGCGGGTGGAATTCAAACCCGAAGTCCCGCCGCAGGTCGTGTGCCAGCGTGTGCGGGTCCTGGCCCTTGAAGCTTGCGTCCACGGGCAGTTGCTTCAGTGGGATGCGCAGCCGCTGGGCGAGGTGGTGGCGCAGGTACTCCGTCATCAGGGTGGGGCGTTCGGTGGGGAACGCCGTGCGCAGGCGCTGCGCGATGGGCTCCTGCGTGGAGGCTCCTTGCTTGCCCCGTTCCTGCTCCAGGCGTCCGGCGACACCGGCCACGGTGGGGCTTTCGTAGAGGGTGACCGCGGGCAGCGCGACGCCGAACTGTTCGCGCACGCGGGCCACCAGCTTCACGCCCACCAGCCGATGACCGGGATGCCTTCCACTGTCGTCGGCTACTTGCCACGGCCGCGCGTCTGTTGACGCCGTGCCAGGGCGGCCCTGCGGCGCTCCGCCTCCTCCTTGAGCTTCTGGGACGCGGCGCCGGAGTCCTCACCGCTGTTCGCCAGGTGCTGGGCGAGCGTGCTCACCGTGGTGAACTTGAACATGTCCACCAGCGCGAGGTCCGCGCCCAGCTCCTCGCGCATCCGCCGGTGTGCCTGCGCGATGAGCAGCGAGTTGCCGCCCAATTCGAAGAAGTTGTCGTGCAGTCCCACGCGCTCCACCTTCAGCACCGCCTGCCAGATGGCGGCCACGCTGCGCTCCACCGCGCTCTGGGGTTGGGCATAGGCCACGGCGGACGCGAGCCGGGCCCCTTCCGGCGCGGACAGAGCCCCGGGGTCCACCTTGCCGTTCGTCGACAGGGGCAGCGCGGACAGCGGCACGTACGCGGATGGCAGCATGTACGGCGGCAGCGCCTCCGCGAGGAAGGCGTTCAGGTCCGTGTGCGTGGGCGCGGGCTCCGACAGCACCACGTAGGCGACGAGTCGCTTGTCGCCCGGCGAGTCCTCGCGCGCCATCAGGAACGCGTCGCGCACGGCGGGGTGGCGGCGCACCGCGGCCTCCACTTCGCCCGGCTCGATGCGGAAGCCGCGGAGCTTCACCTGCGCATCCGCGCGGGACTGGAACGACAGCACGCCATCCGGCAGCCAGCGCGCGCGGTCGCCGGTGCGGTAGAGGCGTTCGCCCGGGTGGAACGGGTGGTCGACGAACCGCTCGGCGGTGAGCTCCGGTCGGTTCCAGTAGCCGCGCGCGAGCCCCCGTCCGCCCACGTACAGCTCGCCGGACGCGCCCACGGGCAGCAGGTGGCGCTCCGCGTCCAGCACGTACACGTCCGTGTTGAGGATGGGCCGGCCAATGGGCACCCACGCAGGGCCCTGGAGGTCCTCCACCGTCATCGGGTGGTAGGTCGTGCACACGGTCGTCTCGGTGAGGCCGTAGCCGTTCACCACCGTCGTCGTGGCGAGCAGCTTCTCCACGTCGCTGGCCACCAGCGCCTCACCGCCGGAGAGCACGAGCCGCAGGGGCGGCAGTTGCTCCAGGCGCGCGTTGAGTCCCGCGATGACCGCGGGCACCGTGCTCACGAGCGTGACGGTGTGGCGGGTGATGCGCTGGAAGAGCTTCTCCTGGTCGAGGAGCTCCTCCTCGGTGGGCAGCACCAGCGCGCCGCCCGAGCACAGGAGCGGGAGGATTTCGCCCACGAAGCTGGCGGACGCCACCGACGTGAGCGGCAGCATCCGGTCCTTCGCCGTGGGCGCGTACGACTCCAGGAACGAGCGCACCAGGTTCGCCAGGCCCCCGTGCTCCAGCATCACGCCCTTGGGCTGCCCGGTGGAGCCGGAGGTGTAGACGACGCACGCCAGGTCGCTTGAGCGCACCGGCGCGGAGGGCTCCGGGGACAGCGCACCGTCCAGCGGTTGATCCACGAACACCGTGCGCGCGGACGTGCCCGTGGGCAGCGGGCGCTGGAGCCAGGACTGGGTGAGGAGCACCGGCGCCCGCGTGTCGCCGAGGATGAAGGCCACGCGCTCGGAGGGGTAGGCGGGGTCGATGGGGACGTAGGCCGCGCCGGTGGCCATCACGGCCAGCACCGACACCAGCGTCTCCACGGAGCGCTCCAGACAGAGGCCGACGAGGTCGCCCGGCTTCACGCCGGATGCCCGCAGCCACCCGGCCAGCCGCCCCGAGCGCTCCGCCAGCTCGCGGTAGGTGAGCTGTGAGTCCTGGAAGAGGACCGCGACGTGGTCCGGCGTGCGCGCCACCTGCGCCGCGAAGAGCGCGGGCAGCATGTCCGCGTCGGTGAGCGCCACGCGCGGGCCCCGCGCGGCTTCGAGCAACTGGTGCTGCTCTTCGGGGGTGAGCAGGGGCAGCCGGGAGAGGGCGCGGCGAGGCTGCGCGGCGATGCCGGCCAGCAGCGTGCGCAGGTGTCCGCCCATGCGCTCGATGGTGCCGGTGTCGAACAGGTCGGTGTTGTATTCGAAGGAGGCGACCAGCTCGCCGTCCGCCTCGCCCAGGGTGAGCGTGAGGTCGAACTGCGCGCCGCCGTGGGACAGCCCCAGTGATTCGATGGGCAGGCCCGCGACGGTGGCGTGCGCGCCTGGGATGTCCAGGGCGAAGGGCGTGAGGCCGCGCTCATCCAGCTTGGATGCGCGCTGGTAGACGAACATCACCTGGAACAGTGGCGAGCGGCTCTGGTCGCGCAAAGGCTGCAGCCGGTTCACCAGAGCGCTGAACGGGTAGTCCTGGTGCTCCAGCGCGCCCAGCATCGTCTGGCGCGTCTGGGCCAGGTAGTCCGTGAAGGACAGGGAAGGGGAGGGCCGCGTGCGCACCACCAGCGGGTTGACGAAGTACCCGGCGATGCCTGCCAGCTCCGCGCGTCCCCGGCCCGCGCTCACCACGCCGAGCGTGAAGTCCTGCTGGCCGGTGTAGCGGTGCAACAGGGCCTGGAAGGCCGTCTGGAGCACCATGTTGGGCGTGGCGTTGTGGTCGCGCGCCAGCGACTTCACCGCGGCGGTGATGCCCGCGTCCAACCGCGTGGTGTGCACACGGCCGTTGAAGGTCTGCACCGGCGGACGCGGGTGGTCCGTGGGCAGGTCCAGCACCGGCAGCGTGCCGGAGAGCTGCTCGCGCCAGTACTTCTCCAGTGCCTGTCCGCGCGCTCCTGCGAGCATCTCCGCCTGCCAGCGCGCATGGTCCGCGTACGTGCGCGCGGGCGCCGCGAGCGTGGGACGCTGTCCCATCCGCAGCGCCGGGTAGAGCGCGTCCAACTCCTCGGCCATCACCGCCAGCGACCAGAAGTCGGTGATGACGTGGTGCATGGCGATGAGCAGCGCGTGGTCGTCCGCCGCGCGCGACACCAGCCGCACGCGCAGCAGCGGCCCCTGCTCCAGGTCGAACGGGCGGCGGGCCTCGGCGGACAGGTGCTCCAGCACCTGCTCCTCGCTCCAGCCCTGCGCGTCGGTGACGACGAAGTCCAGCGCCAGGTCGGCATGTACGCGCTGCACGGGGCCCGTGGCCGCCATCACGAACGTGGTGCGCAGGGAGGGGTGCCGGGCCACCAGCGCCTCGAAGGCGCCCTTCAGGGCCTGCGTGTCCAGCACCGCGCGCACGCGCACCGCGACGGGCACGTGGTAGGCCGCGCTGTGCGGCGCGAGCTGGTGCAGGAACCACAGCGCCTGCTGACCGCCGGACAGGGGCGCATCCCCTGTGTCGGAGTCCACCGCCACCGGGCTCACGGACGGCTCCGAGGGGTGTGAAGGCAGCCGCTTCATCACCGTCTCCGCGAGCTCGGCGAGCGACACGCCCATGAGCACGTCCGACAACGGCAGCTCCACGCCCAGCGCCGCGTCCACGGAGCTCTTGAAGTCCACCGCCATCAGCGAATCCACGCCGTAGGCATGCAGTGGCTTCTCCACGTCCACCAGCGCGGTGGGCAGTCGCAGCACCTGCGCGGCCTGCTCCTGGAGGAACATCGCCACCATCGCGCGGCGCGCGATGGGGTCCCGCACCACCGCCAGCAGCTTGTTCACCAGGCTGGCGTCGAGGCCTCCGTGTTCGGTAGGGACGGCGGCCTTCGCGACGTACCGCTCCGGCGTCACGGGCGCGGGAGCGGCGAGGATGCTCCTGTGCAGCGCCTCCAGCGTGTCCGCGACGTACTCCGCGCGGGCGGCGAAGCGCTGGATCTTCCCGCTGGATGTCTTCGGGAGGGTGCCCGGTCCCAGCAGCACCACGCCCTGGGCCTGGAGGTCGTGTCCGGCCGCGACGGCCTGCCGGATGCCCTGCGCCAGGGACTCCAGGTCCACGCTGGCCCCTTCCAACGCGCGCCGGTCCACCTCCGTCACGACGATGAGGCGCTCCTGGTCCTCCAACTCGATGGAGAACGCGGCGGTGCAGCCCGGCCGGATGGCGGGGTGGCTGGACTCCACCGTGCGCTCGATGTCCTGCGGGTAGTGGTTGCGCCCGCGGATGATGATCAGGTCCTTCAGGCGCCCGGTGACGAACAGCTCGTCGCCGTCCAGGAAGCCCAGGTCTCCCGTGCGCAGGAACGTCGTCGCGTCGTCGGTGTCGGTGAGCGGCTGCTGGAAGGTGGAGCACGTCTGCTCGGGGCGGTTCCAGTAGCCCTGGGCGATGCTGGGCCCGGCGACGCGGATCTCCCCCACCTGGCCCGGCGCCAGCGGTCGGCCCGTCTCCGGATGCGTGATGAGGAGCTGTTGGTCGGTGAGGTTCCGGCCGGAGCCCACCAGCGTCCGAGCGCCCGGGTGCGTAGGCCCGGCAGCCACCACGCGGTGGTCCTTCAGCGCGCCCGCGTCCACGGTGCGCTGCACGGGCAGCTCGCGCTTGTCACCGCCAGCGGCGATGAGCGTGCCCTCCGCGAGGCCGTAGCACGGGTAGATGGCCTCCGAGCGGAAGCCCTGGGGACCGAAGGCCTTCGAGAAGCGCCGGAGCGTCTCCGGCATGATGGGCTCCGCGCCGTTGAACGCGAGGTCCCAGCAGCCCAGGTCCAGCTTCGCGCGCTCCTCGGGCGTGGACTTGCGCACGCACAAATCGAACGCGAAGTTGGGCCCGCCGCTCGTCGTGGCCTGGTAGCGGGAGATGGCCTCCAGCCAGCGCAGAGGCCGCTTGAGGAAGTCCACCGGCGAGAACAGCGTCACCGGGAAGCCGCCGTACAGCGGCTGGAGGATGCCGCCGATGAGGCCCATGTCGTGGTACGGCGGCAGCCAGATGACGCCCTGGCTCTGGGGCGAGTGCCCGAAGCACGAATGGATCAGCTTCGAGTTGTGCAACAGGTTGCCGTGCGTGAGCACCACGCCCTTGGGCGATGACGTGGAGCCGGAGGTGTACTGGAGGAACACCCGCGTGTCGGTGGCCACGCCCGGGTCGCGCCAGCCTTCGGCGACCTGCGTGTCCAGCGTGTCGGTGGCGATCCAATGCAGCTCGCGCAGCTCCGGTGCCTGTTCGAAGAGCAGCTCCCCCATGCCGAGGATGACGTCGGTGGTGAGGGTGAGCGTGGCCTGCGCATCCCGGCTGATGGCGAGCAGGCGCGGCAGCGTGCGCGCGAGCCGCATGGGGTCCGGCGGATAGATGGGGACCGCGATGACGCCCGCGTACAGACAGCCGAAGAACCCGGCGATGTAGTCCAGCCCGGGCGGATACAGCAGCAACGCCC
This sequence comes from Corallococcus sp. bb12-1, assembly GCF_026626765.1. Classification (NCBI taxonomy): domain Bacteria; kingdom Pseudomonadati; phylum Myxococcota; class Myxococcia; order Myxococcales; family Myxococcaceae; genus Corallococcus; species Corallococcus sp. bb12-1. The sequence continues at coordinate 47,715 of NZ_JAPNJZ010000017.1, forward strand.
GTTGGCCCTGGGCCCCGCGTGCCTGGAGCGCCGCCGCGATGGCCCGCGCCTTCTGATCCAGCGCCGCGTACGTCAGGTGCGCCTCATCCGTCTCCCCGTCCCGCAGGAACGTGAAGCCGCGACGGTCCCCCTGGTCCCGGGCGCGGACGCGCAGCAGTTCCACCAGCGTGGGATACGAAGGGTCGGGGGCCGGAGAAGAACCGGACGGCGCTCCGCTGCGCATGGACGCGACTCCTGGGAGGCGATGGTGGAGGCCGGGCGGGGGACCCGGCGACCTCCCCTGTAGATGGTACAGCGGAGGTCCTCAGCCGAAACGTGGCACATCCGCTCGTGCCACGGGAACACGCGGAACGTACGGGTTGCCGTGCGGAGGGCCCGGTCCTGACGCTCCTGTCTTCATCCAGGAAATATCGGCTGGGTATGGACGCTCCTGCGCTCTTTCGCCATGGAGGGAGGCGACAGGAAGGGTGGTAGAGCGCACTCGCCGCGCGGTGGAGCGCAGGCTCACTGCGTCCGGGCCGTCCGCGCGCGGTGACGGGGTGTCAGGTCGCGGCGGGCCGCGAGAAGGACGGGAACATGTTGGAAATGCAGCGCGGTGGAGCAGGGCGGTGGTGGCTCGCGGCCCTGTTGATGGGTGGGCTGTGGGGCTGTTCGGGGACGGAGGGCCCGGGAAACGGGGGCGATGCGGGTGTCGTGGATCCGGGGCCGGACGAGCTGCCGTGTGACGTGAAGGCCGTGGTGGCGGAGCGCTGCGCGTCCTGCCACACCACGCCGCTGAAGGGGTACGCGCCCCTGGCGCTGCTCGCGCGCTCCGACTTCCAGAAGCCCTCCCCGGTTCATGCCCAGCAGAGCCTGGGGCAGCGCAGCCTGGAACGGATGGGGAACGCCGCGTCGCCGATGCCTCCGAGCTCGGAACCACCGCTTCCGGACGAAGCGCGCGCGGTGCTGACGCAGTGGATGGAGGCGGGGATGCCCGCGGGGACATGCGGCAGCGTTCCGTCAGGGCCCGCGCCGACGACGTGCGCGAGCGACAGCTTCTGGAGCGAGGCGAGTGGCACGGGGGCCACGATGGCGCCTGGCTACGCGTGCCGGAGTTGCCACCTGCAGCAGTCGCCCAACAACGCGTACTTCTTCATGGGCACGGTGTTCCCGTCGCTGCACGTGGCGGATGGATGTGATCCCCGGCTGGGCTCGCCGTCCAACGTGAAGGTGGAGATCCTGGACGCGCAGGGCGCGGTGCGGCTCACGTTGGTGCCCAACGAAGCGGGCAACTTCATGTCGAACACGCTCCAGTCCCCCTTCCCGATGCCCTACCGCGTCCGGCTGGTGGGCCCGACGGGTCGCTCCCGGGAGATGGCCACGCCCCAGACGAACGGCGACTGCAACAGCTGCCACACTGAACAGGGCACGGGCCAGACACCGGGGCGCATCGCCCTGCCGTGAGCCCGTGTCGGAGCGTCCGGCGCGGACGCTGCGACAATTGACCGCATCCAGGGCTTCGGAGGAGGGCTGCTATTCGGGAGCCTCCCTTCCTTCTGGAGTCGCCCGATGAAGCTTCCCCTGGGTCCGCTGTGCGCTGTCGCGGGTTCGCTCTTCTCCACCGCCGCCTTCGCGCACGCGGCGGTCGCGGGCCCCACGCCTCCGTACGCGGGCGTTTCCTTCGACGCCGACTTCACCGTGAGCCACGGGTGCGACGGCGCGGACACGTCCCGGGTGAAGGTGACGATTCCGGCGGGCGTCACGGGCGTGCGTCCGGTGGACTCCACGTTCGGCAAGGCGGAGGTGGAGAAGGACGGCGCGGGCAACGTGACGTCCGTGACGTGGACCCGGGCTCCGGGGGATGTGAGGGCGGCGGACACGCACTACTTCCATCTGGGCCTGCGCGCGAAGCTGCCCGCGAAGCCCTTCACCACGGTGTTCTTCCCCACCGAGCAGACGTGCCGTTCGGCGGTTGGCGTCGAGACGACGGTGGGCTGGACGGGAACAGGCGGTGGCGGGCACAACCACGACACGGACGCGGGCACGGAGCCGGCGGAGAACCCGGCCCCGTCTCTCTTCCTGCTGCCCACGCGGCTGCCGGGTTGGAACCAGTACACGGTGGAGGAGCACGTGCACGACCTCACCGTGTTCAAGGACGCGCTCATCGTCTGGTCCGGCACGCAGGCCTACAGCTTCAACCCCGTCACGCAGGCGCTCATCGAGAAGGAGCCTGGCACCCAGCCGCTCACGGAGATCCATCCGGGCACGGTCATCTGGGTGAAGTACTAACCATGCGCCACTGGCTCTTCGTGATGGTTGTCGGGGTTCTCGCCGCCTGTTCGGACAAGCCCCCGGTTTCGCCTCCGCCCGCCGACGCGGGCTCCACCCTGGAAGACGACGCGGGCGTGACGCCCTCCGGCGTGGAGCGGCCCGGGACGTTGGAGCGTCCTCCAGGGGACCGATTGCCGGAGGACCTGAAGCCTCCTGCTCGGTAGCGGTGACGGGCGGGGCCCCGCGGAAGGTTCGCGGGGCCCTGGCATGTGGCTCAGTCCCGGGCGTCTGACAGGACCTCCGCGTCGTGGAGCAGGGCCTCCAGCCCGGCCTCGTCGCCCGTGACCTTGTAGTAGCCGCGAAGCTGTCCCCGGGCGTCCACGAGGACGAAGTGCTCGCCGTGGAAGACGCTGAAGAAGTCGTCGTCGCCCGTGTCGGCGTCGCGGCCCATCATCACGCGGAAGCCTTCGAGCACCGTCGTCTCCACCTGCTCCAGCGGGCCCGTGAGCAACGACCACGTGGCCGTGTCGATGTGGTGGGCGCGAGCGTAGGCGGTCAGCCTTTCGGGTGTGTCGTGGCGGGGATCCACGCTGAAGGACACGAGGCGCAGGTCCAGCCCCCGGGTCTGTGCCTGCCGCTGCACCCGCAGCATCCGTTCGGTGAGCAGCGGACAGACGGTGGGGCAGCGGGTGAAGAAGAAGTCCGCGACGACGAGGTGGCCCTTGAGGTCGGCGTCGGAGAAGGGGCGCCCGGTCTGGTCGGTGAGCTCGAAGCGCGGGAGCGACCCATGTACGGGGAGGTTCGCGGCGGCGGCCTGGGCGCGCGTGCGTTGAATCCACGGCGCCGCGCCCGTCAGGAGCGCCATGCAGGGCAGTGCGACCAGCGTGGCCCGGAGCCAGGCGCAACGTGAGGAGGGGGCAGGAGGGTGTCTCATCGGGAGGGGCCTCGTTCAGGGCGCTGGGGGGCTTGCGTGTCGGGAGGCGCGAGGACCGCGATGGGGCCGCAGGTGAGCAGGCAGCCCGCGTCCTCCACGAGCCGTTCGGCGGCGCCCGTGTCGTGGAGGAGGTCGTAGAAGCCGCGTACGCCTCCGGCCTGATCCACCAGCACCCAGGCGGTCCAGGGCGAATCCTTCGCGAAGACGTCATCGGGGAGGACGGCCTGGCCCAGGCGTCGCGCGGAGGACTCCAGGGCCGCGCCGTCCCACAACCGTCGCCAGCCGTGGGAGGGGGGCGGAAGGTCGGAGGGTGGGACGGGACGTGATTCCACGAGGACGACCTGGAGCGGCACGCCCAGGGACTTCAGTCGGGCCTGGAGGCCCGGGAGGGATTCGAAGTGACGCGCTCCCGTGTCGGCAGGACCGGACGCGAACTGGAGCAGCGCGAGGTGTCCGCGAAGTCGCCGCGTGTCGAAGGGGGCGCCCTGGTCATTCCGGAACGTGAAGGGCGGAAGCGGGCCGTACAGCGGCGGTGGCGGCGTGGACGTCAGGGGATGCGCTGTCGTGGCACGCGAATCCGGCCGGGCGAAGTCCAGCACCAGCACGATGGCTCCACATGACAGCGCGCACACGGTGAGGCCCAGGGCTCCCAGCGCGGCGAGCATCCACGTGGGCGCGGAAGCCTTCGGCCGTGGATGGAGATGAGTCATGGCGAAGCGCACCCTGCGGCAGGAGGCGCATGCGTGCGCTGCGGCACGTTGTCGCGGGCCCCGTGCGTGCCGCGTGCCGCGACAACATGTCGCGGTGTCCGCGTGCTCGCTTCCGTTACTGGAAGAGGCGACTGGCGCGGATCCGCGCCGACACGAAGGGCGGATGACGATGTGGTGGGTGTGGATGATGTTGCTGGGCGCGGTGCCTCCGACGCCGACGGCCGGGAGCGACGCGGGGACGGTGAACACGGAGCTGCTGGTGGGGACCGCGACCAGTGCGTCCGGACGGCTGCGCGTAGAGGTCCGCTCGTCCGCCCCGTCGCTCAAACGCGGCGTTCAGGTCTTCCACGTGCGGGTCACCGAGGTGGCCACCGGAAAGCCGATACCGGGAGGAACGCTGAGCGTCCAACCCTGGATGCCCGCGATGGGGCATGGCATCTCCGACACACCGCGCATCACCGAGCGCGGGCCCGGAGACTTCGAGGTGGCGGAGCTGGACCTGTTCATGCCCGGGGCCTGGGAGCTGCGCTTCACCCTGAAGGACACGGTGGAGGACACGGCGGTCGTCGCCTTCAAGCTGGGACGGTGATTCCGCGCATCGAACTTCAGTGGACCGGCTGCGACCATCGAAATAATGCAGCGCACACTGGCCCATCGACTCAGCCGTCACCTGCATTCTTGGCTGGTGAACCCGGACTGGACGCGGACGACCCGTCAGATCCGCACGGTACGGTGCGTGCCCATGACAACCACGAACAGCACGCCCGCTTGGCGTTATGTTGCACTCCTATCGCTCGCACTCCTCACCGCGTGCGCCGAGGGTGCAATGACCGCTGCAGGTGGCATCCGGAAGTGGGTGGGTCCAGAGGTGCGGGTTCCGGGCGGCGGCAACTTCCGCACGGTCATCTTTTACGGCCCCTGGCAGTGCAGCATCAACATCATGAATTATTGCCGCGACAAGTGCGCAGGAGAGGGGTACGCCCTCCAAGGCTGCATTTGGCTCGCGGATGTGAAGATGGATTTCACGGGAGACATTGTACGGGCTGGGAGCAGGTTCGGCATGGCCAACTGCTGCTGCAACTACCCGACGCTTTCGGCCCGGGCGAACGAGAGCGCGCGCGACCGTTGGAATAACAGCCGCACTGGGTTCCGTGAGCGATGGGCGGAGCGGTTTGGCGAATGGCCGAAAGAGGCCAATGGGGACCCCTACCAGGGGCATCACATTCGAGATCTCAAGCATGGAGGCAACCCTACAGACTGGGACAACATCATCCCGTTCCCGAAGGACCTCCACGGCGACCTGCTGACGCCCTATAACCAATGCTACGCGAACCAGCCCCCTTGGACGAGCACTGGGGGCAGCTACCCCTACGGAGAGTAGCCTCATGTCGATGACCGCCTTGCTCGAAGATGTTTCGCGCCTCCACCACGCACGTCCTCCTGCGACGCCTGCGCAAATCGAAGCGTTCGAGCAACGCGTGGGATGGCGCCTGGACCCGGACCTTCGCGCCTTCTACCTGCACTGCGACGGTGCCGAACTCTTCGGCGAGTGGAGCCCCGAGCACGGTCGCGTCATCGACCCGGCATTCCGTTTCCTCCCGCTAGCGATGATTCAGCGTGCGCGGGTGGTCATCCTCAAGGACGACTCCAACAGGGCCGGGCCTGCATCGTGGTTCGCGGCGTGCGAAGTCCGGGACAGCAATTACATCCTCCTGGACGTCAGCGAGCCCCATGGCGGCCGGTATCCCGTCATTGACGGCTACCGCGAAGGGTTCCCGGATCCGTATTACTGCCGTCGCATCGCGGGGTCGTTCGGGGAGTTCCTGGCAGGTGCGCTGGCCTCGAACGAACGGTGGTTCTGGCTCAGGACCGAGGAGTGACGGTCCAGGCGCGGCGCACGCGTGGACTCACGGCACCACGGCCGGATCCGCGAACCTCGGGTCGTGCAGGAAGTCCGTGTCCGTGAGCGACTCCAGGAACGCGATGACGTCCGCCTTCTCCGCGGACGTCAGCGTGAAGCCTCGCACGAAGGGACTCTGGAGCGGACTTGCCGCGCCTCCATTCATTGCCCGTGCGCGCCCTCCCGCCGCGTAGTGGTCCAGCACATCGGAGAGCGTCGCGACGCTGCCGTCGTGCATGTACGGCGCGGTGATGGCCACGTTGCGCAGGGACGGTGCCTTGAAGCGCCCCATGTCCTCCGCGCGACCCGTCAGTTCGATGAGGCCTGGATCCGTGGCCGGGAACGCGCCCTGGCCGTCCTCGTTGTAGAGGCCCGTGTTGTGGTACGGCAGGATGGGCTCCGGCGTCGCGTCGTGCGCCGTGGCGTCCTGGAAGTTGAAGCCGGAGTGACAGTGGTCGCACTCCATGCGCTCCGACAGGAACAGCTCCAGCCCCCGCTTGGCCGCCGGACTCAGCGCCTGCACGTCGCCCCCGAAGAGGTAGCGATCATACGGCGCTGTGCCGGAGATGATGGAGCGCTGGAACGAGGACAACGCTCGCGTCAGCGTGGCCAGCGACACGGGCGTCGCCTCGCCAGGGAACGCCTCCGCGAATCGCGCCGCCAGCGCCACATCCTCCCGCAGCCTCCCGAGCAATGCCTCCTGCTGATCCGCGTTGCCCAACTCCACGGGCTCCGTGCCGAACAGCGGCGTCAGCGCCTGCGACTCCAGCGTGGTGAGCGCCGGGTTCGCCCAGGTGAGGCTCGTCGCGTACGCCACGTTGGCCAGGCCCTGTCCGTTGCGGCGGTGCACCTGGCCGGTGCTGCCCACCGAATGCACGCGCCCGTCGGTGAAGGCTTTCGCCTGCTCGTGGCACGAGCCACAGGACTGCGTGCCGTTGAGCGACAGGCGCTTGTCGTAGAAGAGGCTCCGGCCCAGCTGCACCTTCGCCTCCGACATCGGGTTGTCCTCGGGCACGCGCGGCGTGGGAAAGCCCGCGGGCAGCTTCCAGTCGTAGGGCGCGGGCCCGTCTGGCGGAAGCTCCGGGTCCGTGCAACCGGTGGCCAACAGCGCCACCGTCGCCAGACACTTCCACGGCTGCCATCGTCGTCGTGCCACGGCGGGTGCTCCTATTCGGCCCGGATGAAGGACTGCGCGGCGGGGTTCGCTGCCTGCGCTCCGAAGCCCATCCCCAGCCGTTCGAAGAGCGGCGCGCAGTCGCTGTCCGCCTGTGACGACATGCAGCCCTCGGCGGTGCCTGTCGCGTTCACGTCCAGGTTGGAGCCTGAGAAGAACGTGCCCAGGTCCATCACCACCTTGCCCGTCGCGAGGTTGAAGTCATCCAGCTTCACCTCCGGACGGTTGTTGTTCGTGCAGCCCGCGGTGCCGCTCGTCTGGCCCTCGGGCGGAGGCGCGCAGTCGGTGCTGCCCAGGTGCATGACGTGGCCCTGGGTCAGGCCCGGGGTGCGGCCCTCGATGCGTGTGAAGAGGTAGCCGGAGCGCCAGCTCCAGAACAGGCCGGTGTCATTCAGCGGCGCGGGCGCGGTGGACACATCGCCGTGGTTCAGCGTCTCCGGCACACCCAACGTGAAGCGCACGCCGTGGTAGTCGCCCTCCGGCACCGTGCCCTTGATGGACATGTTCATGCCTTCCGTGCCCTGGGTGCACAGGCCGTCCTTGTTGGCGAAGTCCAGCAGCACCACGCCGCTGCTCTGCCAGGCGCTGTCTTCCAGCGTGACGGGCACTTCCTTGCCGTCCGCGGACAGCAGCCGCACGTCGTGCACGTAGACGCGGAAGTCCATCGGCTCGTAGGTCGTCTTCGACGTCCCGACGTTCGTGTAGACGCTGCCGCACGCGAAGGGCTCCGTGCCCACGCGCGCGATGACGGGGATGTTCACCGCCTGGGGCGAGGGCACGTCGTCCTCGCCACAGCCAACGACACCCAGGAGGGCCAGCGGAAGGAGGACGCGGGAGCGGAGCACGGAGGTCATGGGAGGCTTCCTTGAAAGGTGCCTCTCCTCTAACGCACCGGCCGTCTGGACATGCCGTGGCATGTTGCCGCACCCGGGCACCGGCTACGCCACCTCGCGCGCTTCGTCCGGAACCGGAACGCTGGCCTCCCTCGCGCGCCGCTTCTGGATGGAGAGGAAGAGCGCCTCGTGCGTCGCGGGCGAGGGCAGGTCCACGTCGCCGCCCGGCTGGCCGAACGCCGCCACCGCGTCGCGCAGCGCTTCCCGCACGGACAGGGCCAGCATCAGGGGCGGTTCGCCCACGGCCTTGCTGCCGTGGATGACGCCCTTCTGCTCCGCCCGCTCCACGAACTTCACGCGCAGGTCGATGGGCGCGTCGCTGAAGGCCGGCACCGCGTAGGTGCTGGCCGAGTGCGTCAGCAGCCGCCCCTTGCCATCCCAGCGCAGCTCCTCGCCGGTGAGCCAGCCCACGCCCTGCACGAAGCCGCCCTCCACCTGGCCTCGGTCCACGCCGGGGTTGAGCGAATCGCCCACGTCCTCCATCAGGTCGGAGCGCACCACGCGCTTCATGCCCGTGTCGCCGTCCACCTCCACCTCGCTCACGGCCGCGCCGTAGGCGAAGTAGAGGAACGGGCGGCCCCGGCCCTTCACCCGGTCGTAGCCAATGCCCGGCGTGCGGTAGTAGCCCGTGACGGACATGCCCACGCGTTCACGGTAGGCCTCTTCCACCACGTCCGCGAAGGGCAGGCCCTGCTCCGGCCGCGACGCCGCCGCGATGACCCCGTCCCGGAACAGCAGCGCGTCCGGGGACACCGCCTGCCCGTGCAACTGCACGAGCATCCGCGCGGCCACCGGCGCCAGCCGCTCGCGCAAGGTGATGCACGCCTCGCGCACCGCCGCGCCGTTGAGGTCCGAGCCACTGGAGGCCGCCGTCGCGGACGTGTTGGGCACCTTGTCCGTCGCCGTCTGCGCCACGCGCACGCGGTCCGAGGACAGGCCCAGCTCGCGCATGGCCACGCCTTGAATCTTGGTGTGCAGACCCTGGCCCATCTCCGTGCCGCCGTGCGACAGCAGCACGGAGCCGTCGCGGTACACGTGCACCAGCGCGCCCGCCTGGTTGAGGAAGGTGGCGGTGAAGGAGATGCCGAACTTCATCGGAGTAATCGCGAGGCCCCGTTTGATGCGGGGGCTCTTCGCGTTGAAGGCATCCACCTGCGCGCGGCGCTGCTGGAAGTCCGAGGACTCCATCAGGTCGTTCCACAGCTTTGGCAGCCGGTTGTCGTCCAGCTCCTGGCCGTAGTGCGTGGTGTTGGTGTCGCCGACGCCGTCGTAGAGGTTCCTCTGGCGAACGGCCTCCGGCGCCAGTCCCAGCACGCGCGCGATGCGGCCCAGGATGTCCTCCATCACCAGCATGCCCTGCGGCCCGCCGAAGCCCCGGAACGCGGTGTTGGACACCAGGTGCGTCTTCGCCACTCGGCCCGAGTAGCGCACGGACGGGACGTAGTAGCCGTTGTCCAGGTGGAAGAGGGCGCGGTCGGTGATGGACTCGGACAGGTCCAGGGACCAGCCGCCGTTGGACACCAGGTCCGCCCTCAACGCGAGCAGCCGGCCCGTGGCGTCGAAGCCCACCTCCCACTCCGCGTGGAACGGGTGGCGCTTGCCGGTGACGGCCATGTCCACGTCCCGATCCATCATCCACTTCACCGGCCGGCCCGTGAGCACCGCCGCCAGCGCGACCAGCGCGGCGGGCGCGTTGCCCTGCGTCTCCTTGCCACCGAAGCCGCCGCCCATGCGGGGCGCCTTCACCACGACGCGGCTCCGGGGCACGTGCAGCACGTGCGCGATGACCGCCTGCACCTCCGACGGGTGCTGGGTGGAGGAGGTCACGGTGACGTCGCCGTCCTCACCCGGCTCCGCGAAGGCGGCTTGCGTCTCCAGGTAGAAGTGCTCCTGGCCGCCCATTTCAATCTCGCCGCCCAGCCGGTGCGGGCTGGACGCGAGCGCGCTGTCCACGTCGCCCCGGCGGATGATGTGCGGGTCGGTGTGGTAGCTGCCCTGCGCCCGGGCTTCGGCCAGCGTGAGCACCGCGGGCAGGGGCTCGTAGTCCACCACCACCTGACGGGCTGCTTCGCGGCAGGACTCGGGCGTTTCACCGATGACGAGCGCCACCACCTGCGCGTGGAAGAGCACTTCGTCCTTCGCGAGCAGCGGTTCGTCGTGGCGGATGGGCCCGGTGTCGTTCATGCCCGGGATGTCCTCCGCGAGCAGCACCTTCACCACGCCGGGCACCTTCAGCGCGGCGCTGGCGTCGCGGCGGAGGATGCGCGCGTGCGCGTGCGGCGACAGCACCGGCCACACCGTCAGCATGGGACGGCGCTGCGCCAGGTCATCCACGTACTGCGCGCTGCCCGTCACGTGGCCCAGCGCGCTCTCGTGGCGCAGCTCGCGGCCCGCGTCCGCAGTGGCGGAGGGCTCTCCGGTGATGAAGCGGGGCCGCTCGTCCAGCACGGGGCTGCGCTCGCCGGAGACGAACTTCTCGAAGAGCGACACCACCAGCCCGCGCCGGTAGTCCGCGCCGCCGCGCAGGTCGCTGATGGGCGTGAACTCCGCCGCGAGCGTCGTCCGGACGCGCGCCACCGCCTCGGCGTTCCAGGGGTGGCCCACGAGCAGCGCCTCGGTCTTGAGCGCGCGCACCGGCGTGGCCGCCACGCCGCCGTAGCCGAGCCTCGCGGTGCGCACGATGCCCAGGGAGTCCGTCTCGATGCAGAAGCCCGCCGCGACGATGCTGATGTCCAGCTCGCGGCGCTTGGACACCTTGAAGCTGTCCGAGTGACGCTTCAGGCCACTGTCCTTCGCGGGCGCGTGGGGGATGACGATGAAGCGGACGACCTCGTCCGGCTGGAGCGCCGTCTTGCGGTAGGCGAGGAAGAAGTCCGACAGCGCCAACGTCCGCTCCCCGCGCACGGAGGCGAGCACCAGCTTCGCGTCCAGCGAGAGCAGCACCGGCGCCAGGTCGCCGATGGGCGACGCCGTGACGAGGTTGCCCGACAGCGTGGCGCGGTGACGGATCTGCCGCGAGGCGAAGACGTTGAGCATCTTCGCCACCTCCGGCACCTCGGAGCCCAGCGCGTCCTCCACGTCCACCAGCGACGCGGCGCCGCCCACGTACCAGCCGTCTTCTTCCCGGCGGATGGCGCGCAGGGACTCCACGCCCTCGGTGGAGATGAGGAAGGGGTAGCGGCGGGACTTCTTGGTGATGTCCACGCCCAGCTCCGTGGCCCCGGCCACGAGCATCGCCTCCGGGTGCAGGGCCCTCAACGCGAGCAGGTCCTCGAGCGTGCCCGGGCGCAGGAACAGGCCGTCGCGTGCCTCGTAGCGCAGGGGCGGGGTGGGGGAGGGTGGGCCTTCCAGCGAGACGCCGGGGAGCGTGGGCGCGGTGCCCTTCGCGTCGCGGGTGGCGAGCGCGTCCATCATCGCGTCACGGATGGGGCGGTAGCCCGTACAGCGGCAGATGTTGCCGCAGAGCTGATCCGCCACGGCCTCCGGCGAACCCGCGTCCTTGCGACAGTACGCCTCCACCATGGAGACGACGAAGCCCGGGGTGCAGAAGCCGCACTGCGACCCGTAGTGCTTCACCATGGCCTGCTGCACGGGGTGGGGCGCGTCGCGCTGGCCCACGCCTTCGACGGTGACCAGCTCGCGGCCGGCCACCATGGGCAACAGCGCGATGCAGCTGTTGAAGGCGCGCAGGTTCTTCTGGCCGTGGGTGTCCTGGTCCACCATCGCCACGGTGCAGGCGCCGCAGTCTCCCTCGGCGCAGCCCTGCTTGGTGCCCGTCAGCCCGCGTGAGCGCAGGAAGTCCAGCAGCGTGGTGTTGGGCGACTCGGCGTCGACCCGGACGGTCTGGCCATTGAGCCGGAACTCGAAAGGGGTGCTCATTCTCCGGAAGATAGCAGGGGCGCGGGCGATGGCTGAGCCCCTGCTTCCGGCGCCAGTCCGTGGTGGAGCTGGAGCAGCCCCGCCGCGATGCTGACCGCCACCTCCTGGGGCGACTTTCCTCCAATGGGCAGGCCCATGGGGCACTGGACGCGGCCCACCTGCCGGGCGGGCAGGCCCTTCGCGTCCAGGCGCTGCCGGAAGCGGGCCCACTTCGTGTCGCTGCCAATGAGCCCGATGTAGCGGGCGGGCTTCTGGATGGCGAAGGCGATGATGTCCTGATCCACGTCGTGGCGGTGCGTCATCACCGCCACGTAGGTGCGCCGGTCATCCCACGGGGCGGACGCCGCGAACTCGTCCCAGGGTTCTTCGTGGCGGACCACGGAGGCCGGCACCTGGGGGGACTGGACCCATTCGGCGCGCTCGTCCACCAGATGGACGCGAAAAGGGGTGCCTTCGAGGATGCGGCACAGGGCCTGGCCCACGTGGCCGGCGCCGAAGAGATAGAGCTGCGGCCCGTGATTGACGGGCTCGACGAAGACGTCCACGACCCCTCCACAACACTGGCCCAGCTTCGCGCCCAGCGGATAGCGGAACGTGCGCGCCTCGCCCCGCTCCAGGCACCCGCGCGCATCCTGGAGGACCAGCTGCTCCAGGTGACCTCCGCCGATGGTGCCGTGGAAGCTTCCGTCCGCGCGCACCAGCAGCTTCGCGCCGGGGGAGGCGGGCGTGCTGCCCTTGCACTCCGTCACCGTGACGACGGCGAACGGGGTGTTGGTGCGTGCCCACTCCGTGAGCTGGTGAACCCAGTTCCACATGCAGGCCCCAGCTTGCCATGGAGCCCTCCGGGGCGTCCGGTTGTCTGCTCAGGAGAGGAGGAGGGAGGCGCCCCTTGCCGGGTGGGGGAGGCACACCACCTTTGCGCCAGACGATTTCACTTCACCGATTCCAAGGAGCCACGTCATGGCCAATACCGACGTCGATACGCTGAACTCGTTCCTTCGCGGTGAGCTGTCCGCCGTGGAGACCTACCGGCAGGCTAGCAAGCACATCAAGAGCCCCGTGGCCCTCACGGAGGTCGAGGCCTGCCTGAAGGACCATGAGAGCCGGGTGGAAGCCATCAAGGAGCGCATTTCGAAGCTGGGCGGGCAGCCCGCCGAAAGTTCAGGGCTGTGGGGCACGTTCGCGAAGGCCGTCCAGGGCGGCGCGGACCTGTTGGGCGAGAAGATCGCCATCGACGCGCTGGAACAGGGCGAGGACCACGGCCTGGCGGACTACAACCGCGACATCGACAAGCTGCATGGCGCGGAGCGCACCTTCGCGCGCAGCACCCTGCTGCCGGCCCAGAAGCAGACGCACGGCAAGCTCAGCCATCTGAAGAAGAACCCGAACTTCCACTGAACGTGGCGGTTGCGCGGTGCCGGACATCGCGAGGCGCCCATCCCTGCTTCGAGGGTGGGCGCCTTGTGGTGCAGCGCACGTCCCTCCATCCAGTCCTGGAGGCCGGGGGCGGCGTGCGATATTCGGAAGGCCTCTTCCGTCGGCATCGAAGAAGGCAGGGGTCTGGAGAAGCGCGCATGGGGCGTGAGCACACGGGGCCAGGACCGCACGGGTCCGGCACCGACAGGGATGACGAGGGGACAGCCTCCCCCCGAACGCCCGACGTGCGCGCCGAATCCGACCTGCCGTCCATTCCGTCCCCGACGCTCGCGGACACCAGCCACGCCGCGGGCGCGCTGGGCACCGGCATCGAAGTGCTCTTCACCACCTCCGAGCGTGCCCTCCAGTGGGCGTGGCTGGTGCTCCAGCTGGCCCGGGGCGTGGTGGATGCCACCCCGCGCGGCGACGCCTTCCTGCGCGAGGCCCGCGCGTGCGTGGTGGACTTCCTGGACCACATCCCGCCGCACGTGCGCCGCGGCGTCGAAGAGGTGCTCGTCTTCGGCAACCTCTGGCAGGCCGTGGGCGTCCGCCTGCGCCGCCGAGGCACCTTCCCCCAGAGCGACGACGAGGCCTGGCGCCAGCTCAGCGAGGACGTGGAGCTGCTCCAGCGCGCCGCGCAGGCCCGCCTGGGCACCGCCGCCGCGCTGGAGCAGGGGCTGCTCAAGGACCTGGGCCGCCTGCGGGCGCTGGGCCTCACCGTGGGCAGCGACGCCACCGACCTGAGCACCGGCGTGGAGTCCTTCACCCGCTGCATCGGGGAACTGATGGCCGTCGCCAGCGCCGTGCGCCGCGCCTGGGAGGCTGCCGCCGGGGAGCTGGCGGAGTCCGCCGCGTGGCTGCGCGCGGGGGACCCGGCCTTCAGCTCATGGCTCGCGGATCACCTGGTCGACTCCGAGCCCGCCTGGATGCGGACCCAGGCGACCGCGCGCTGGCTGCGCGACGTGGGCGCCCTCGCCGGACAGCCCTGAGCCTCGCCCAGGGCGCTCCGGCTGAACGCTACGGCTCCACGAGGATGCGGTGCCGGTGCAGCTCCAGGAGGATGTCCGGATCCAGGTCCGCCTGCCGGTGGTCGCGCAGGTGCTGGCGCACGGCCTCCACCGGCTTCTGGCCGGTGAACTCCACCAGCAGCGAGTAGGCCTCGCCGGGCAGCGCCACCGCGTCGAATTCGCTGTAGGAGCCCAGCGCGACGCTGCCGTCCGACAGCCACTTCACCGTCGCATCCGGGTTGAAGCGCAGCACGCGCGGCAGGGTGGGGGCGGTGGCCTGCGTGTGCAGCCGCTCCAGCAACTTCAGTTCGATGGTGCCATCCAGGCCCAGCATCCGCTCCAGGCCGTCCGCGGGCACCGCTCGCACGGCGTCGTAGCAGGCGCGGTAGAAGTCATGCTCCATGCCCACGTACCCCTTCCAGAGGGCCGCATACACCTTGGGCAGGGGAGGCGCGTCGTCCAGGTCCTCCACGGTGAGCGGGACGGTGGCGATCTCCGCCTTGTCGCGCCCGTCCATCAGGAACTCTGGCATGAGCTGGAGCAGGGCGTGGCGGGAGAGCTGGTACTCCGCGAGCGTCAGGTACGTCTTCAGCGACATCCAGAAGCGCCGGCCGTCCGCGCCCGCCACGTACTTGCAGAAGAACGTGGAGCACACCGACTCGCGGTACGCCCAGATGGTGCAGCCGCCGGACTCCAGCGCGTAGTACGGACAGCGCATGTTCGCGGACCGGCCGAAGAACTGGTGCGCGTTCTTGTACAGGTGGTTGAACTTCGCGGGCGCCTTCACCCACTGGGGGCTCACGCCGATGCGGCTGTCGATCTTCTGCTCGATGCGCCGGCGCCCCTCCGCCATCTCCTTCGAGTCGTCCGACAGCAGGGCGCCAATCAGGTAGTTGGGCAGGCGCGGGTAGTACGTGCAGCACTTGGTGTCCGGCCGGAACAGGTGTTCGACGCCGTCCACGGACTCCACGGTGGACTGCGCGGACGCGCGGCTCATCGCGCACTTCGAGCACGTGGCCTTCGTCTCCGTGGGCGCCTCCTTCTGGAAGAAGGACGGGAACAGCTCCCGGTACAGCGCGGGCAGGGTCGAAAGGAGGGAGGACATGGAGTGCGGTATCAGGAGGCCCGGGCGGCCCATTCCAGATGGTAGGTGACGGCGTCGGGGGAGTGGCGGGTGCGGTGCAGGGTGAGGCCCTGCACGCCGATGCGCAACAGTCCTTCTTCCAGCACCCCTTCCGCGAAGCCCTCCATCAGGTCCGGCTCGTTGAGCCAGAGGTCCACCTGGGTAGCGCCCAGCACGGTGAGCCGGGTCTCCGTGAAGTTGTTGCCGCTGCGGAAGTTGTGCTGCATGCGCTCCAGCGAACGCATGGGCCCCACCACCTTCGCGAGCGTGAGCACCGCGCCGCCCATCAGCGTCTGGGCGTAGCCTTCGATCATCCGCCTGCCCAGCAGGCGCCGAGCGACGTCCAGGGGTTCGGCCGGATGCAGGGTGCGGCCCACGTCATCCAGGCACTCCACCCACGTCGCCAGCGGATACGCGGCGAGCAGCGGGGCCTGCGGATCCAACCCTCGCGCGCGCAGCCGGGTCATCAACGCCGGTGGCAGGTGCGGCAGCAGGGTCTTGCGGTACAGGCTGTCCACGGTGTTGCCGAAGATGACGCGCTCGTCCCGCATGGCCATGTGCCTTCCACGGACCCAGGGGGTCCTGGACACGCATTCTTCGCCCAGCGGCCCGGTGCAGGCCAGTTCCCAGGCGACTTCGTGAGCGTTCAGGGACTCACGCGCTCAGGCCTCCTCGTCGGGAAGGAGCGTGCGGAGCAGTTCGTCGTCGGGTCCGAGCGGGCGCCAACCGGAGGGCGGAGGTACCGCGCGGAGCGTAGCTCTGACCTGCTTCACGCGCTCCTCATGCGTCTCTGGGGTGTAGCTACTCCAGCGGGCGAGAGCTTGGGCGACATCGAATCTGTTGGTGTCATCCAGCACGGGCGGCCATCCATTTGGAAGATGGTGGAACAGTTCGCGTACGAGCTGCCCGCGCACCAGGCGTGTGACCTGCTTGCGCTGCTCCGCCTCGGCCACCAACCCGCTGAACACCTGCACCCCGGCGACGTCGTCCGCACCCAGCTCTTCCGCCAACGCAACCAGTGATGCGGTAGGGCGTGCTTCGGCAAAGGCGGTCAGCGAGTCGTATCCATGCTCGCGGACGCGCTCGTAGAGGCGGGCCTTCCAGTTCCCCTGCCAGGATCGTCCGTCAGTCATCGCCTTCTGCCTGGGATGAAGTTCATCGAGATGTCGTACTCCTTCAAATATCCAGCGACGAGCTTCAAGATCTCGTTCCGTGTCAACCTCTGGCCAGTTTCGGCCTCCGCGTCGCGTAGCACCTTCATGATCATTCGGTTCCATTCGCCGGGCCATGTGCGCCCCAGGCGCCAGTCGCCGCCGCCGTGAATGGCCTCATGGTGCGATTTCTCCAGCCTCACGCAGAACTGGTCGATGTTCATGTCCCCCGTGAAGCCGCGCTTCTCGAACCATGCCCGATGCTCGTCGGGAAGGACGTGGTGCTTGGGCGCGTCGGCCATGCCCGCCCCGGCCCTGTCTGTCACCTGCATGGCGCGCACTTCGGGGCTGTCCCCCAGCGCGTCGCGCACGCCCTTGGGCAGGTCCTGATGCGCTTGGGCCATCAGGACCTGTCCGCCATGGATGCGGACGGCCGCGCTGACGGCGGGGACGGAGATGACGCCTGCCTGCACGAGCCTGCGCATCATCTCCACCCACTCGGCGGAGACCACAAGCCGCGAGCCCACCATGACTCCACTCGAACTCATCACGAGGCCCACGCCGAGCGTGGCGGGGGCGGAGGGAGGCCTCCGCGGCAGTGACATCTTCATCGTGGAGATCAGGGTGAGCATCTCCACCGCCTGCATCGCCGCGATGACCTGCCCGCCGAGCTTCATCGTGGAGCGGGTCTCTCGATGGAGCGCGTCGAACTCAACGGTCAGCTTCCCCATCAGCTCGGGCATCGCGGTCGCCGCCGCCTCGACCCGCTCCGGGTCCAGTGATGCGAGGTCCGTCAGCGTGGGCTGCATGAGCCCCTGCACGCGATGAAGGTCGACGAACAGCTTCTCGACGCTGCACAGCGGGCAGTATCGGAGCACGGCGTCAGAGAGGTGGAGGAAGTCAACCCAGGTGGCCAGCAGGAGGGTCCCGAACAGGGCAGCCTGGAGCCGGGGCCCTGTCATTCGCAGGAGGCCCAGCTCCATGTTCGAGTCATCGACGTCCGATGCCGCATCCGTCAGCGCGGTGGCACTTCCGAGCGCACCCTGAAGCCACGTCACCTGATGGGAGCCATGGTCGAGATAGCGCGTGAAGACGCCGTTGAGGCCCCATCCCCCGAGGGCTGGAGGACGGGCCGCGAGCTTGGAGAACGCGGCTTCGACGCGAGTCATCGAACCCTTCACCTCGTCCATGGCTCCGAGGACTGCTTGACGCGTCAGTGCGGCGCTTTGCTCCCCACTCCCAACGGCCCCAGTCCTGCTGCCTGACCCTGCTCCCGTCGCGTCGCCACGTGGCCGCTGGCGACGCAACAGCCGTTGGGACACCTCGAGCCCCTCAATGGATGACGGAGAAGGGCCGCGGACGCGCGGGTGCCCATTGCTCGAAGCCTCTCCCCTCGCGGGCGCGGGAGTCACACGCGGCGCGTAGCTCAAGCTCCGGCCACCCCCAGTCTCATGTGATACCGAGGCGCATCCCGTGGCCAGCATCACCACGGCCAGCAGCAGGGCGTCAGCGCGCATTGTCTTCTCCCAGGCCCGCCGGGGCGCAAGCCACCGGCAGGGTCAGCAATCTCAATCAGTGGGTGAACCGCGCGCTCGCGGCTCCAGGAGGCGAGGCGCGCGCGTACGTGCGCGCGCAGGCGGCCGTCCCTCAGGGTGAACCCGGCGGGTGGCACATGCCGACGTGAGCACCGTCGCCGTCCCAGGGGCCTGGAGCAGGCCCGTTTCCGTTGCCCTCGCCTCCACCGCGCAGGGTCGCGGTGGAGGCGGGCGCTGCGGATGCGTCAGTAGTGCACGGACAGGGACACGCCGCTGTAGGCCGAGAAGGCGCTCAGCAGGATCCACTGCCGGCCGGCGGTCGCTTGCGTGCCCAGGTTGCACGTCTCGGTGTTGCCGCCCAGGTAGGGCCGGCAACCGTAGGTCGTCGCCGACGGCGCGTTCCCGAAGCGGGTGTAGAGGTCCACGTCCCCGGTGCCCCCGGAGACGCTCACGGTGGAGGCGGTGTTCGCGGGCACGTCGAAGCAGTAGTACTGCTTCGAGCCCGCCGCGCCGGAGAGGCTGGAGACCGTGGTGTTGTTCGGCAGCAGCGTGCACGGCGGCGGCGGCGGCTCGATGCCCACGCCCACCGCGGTCCACGCCGCATCCACCGCGTTCTGGATGGCGGTGCTGTAGCCCAGGCTCTGCGCCGCCAGCTTCGTCATCGTCTTGGCCTGCGCCAGGTTGGTGCTGGCGAGGAAGAGGTTGGCGTTGGCGTAATGGAAGATGCGCCCCGCGGCCTGCACGCCGATGCCCGGCACGTTCACCGTCGACTTTCCTCGCGGGTGCACGCCGCCCGTGGACAGGAGCTTGAATGCGAGGTTCGGCACGCCCGAGCCGTAGTGCACGTCGGTGCCGGGCGCGAACTGCGGGAAATAGTCCAACGACGCGCCATCCAGCGCCGGGTCGTTCATGTAGCGCAGGGCGTCCCCGGGCGTGTTCGGCGTCACGAACAGCTCACCGATGTGCCAGATGTCCGTCGTGGTGCTCCAGGTGCCAGACGCCCAGCTTCCGCACGTCGCGGCGAAGATGTCTGACAGCGACTCGCTGAGGGCGCCGGACTCACCCGAATAGATGAGGTTGGAGTTGGCACTCGTCACCGCGTGGGTGAACTCGTGCACGACGACATCCGGATCCGTGCAGGGCGACCCTGACGAGATGCCGTCGCCGTCACTGCACACCATCGTGCTGCCGTTCCAGTAGGCGTTCGGGTACGGCGAGGTGGAGTGCACGCTCGCCTTCAACTGGGCGCCCGCGCCGTTGTAGGAGTCATAGGCGTAGTTCTGCTGGAAGCAGTCGTAGAAGAAGCCCAGGTTGTCGTACGTCGTGTCGAGGACCGTGTCCCCGGTGGGAAGCTGCCCCTCGTTCCGGCACCAGCCGTTCGTCGGGCCTCCCACCGAGCACACCCGGCGGTTGCGCGCGGTGTGGATCTCCGACGTCCGCAGCACCTCCGCGCCGTCCGCCGCGCCGATGAAGACGTGGTCTTGCACCGGCAGGCCGTCCGGGGCCTCGCCGGACACCACCACCTCGAAGGCGCGCACCAGGGCCGCGTCCGGCGTCGGGCGCACGAACACCTCTCGGGGCACTGACGCCGTCAGGCCTCCGGACGTCGCCGCCAGGGCCGCCTCCCGCGCCCGCTCCGGAGAGACGCGCGCCGCTTCCAGCGGCCCTTCACCATCGCGCGCGGTGGCGTTCACCAGGTACACCCGGCCCGCCTCGTCCAGGTGCACAAGCAACTCCTCGCCCACCACCGGCAGGCCCGCCTTCACCTGTGCGTAGCGCACGTGGGTGTGGCCCAACTCGTCGCGGCGGATGCCCACGGGCGTCACATCCTTCATCTTCAGCCGGAGGGCGGGAAGCACCCGGGCCAGCGTGGGCTCCAGCAGCGCATGCGCCTGCCAGGCCGAGGCCCCGGTGATGGGACGGCCCGTGGCCCCCAGCTCGCCCTTGAGGAACGACGGAACACCGTCCGCGTGCGCATCCAGCACCTGCGCGCCGGGCAGGGCGGCCAGCGCCGCCTCCACCTCTCGTTGGCCGGAGTTCTTGATGCTTCCGGAAGGCGCAAGAGCGGGCGCTTCCGCGTCCGGCCCTCCCGCACCACAGGCGGACAACGTGAACGACAGGCCGGCCAGGAGCCAGCGGCTGTTACGCGTCATGGAGCTACCCCCGTTGGAGACGAAGCCCTGCTTTGAGGCATTACAAGGAAAGCATGGGTCGCTGACTGTCAGTAGGGTTCTTGGAAGACCTGGAGTCCGTGGACGGATCACCCGAGCCCACGTCGGAGGCGGTGCACCCACCTGGACGGGGGGCAGCCATCCGGACGCGAACTCCGGGCGTTGTGACGCGGGGCGCGATGATAAGGACGGCCCCGCTGTTACCTCCCGTCACCCGTTCGCAAGGTCCTTCATGCTCACGCTGCGCGGGGCTCCGGCCCTCTCCGAATTCCGGCTCGCCAAGGTGCTCGTCCGTTGTCGCGAGCAGGTGCCCACGGTGGCCACCGTCTATTCGGAGTACGTGCACTTCGCGGACACGTCGGCGCCGCTGACGGACGCGGAAGCAGAGCGGCTGGGGCGCCTGCTGGAGTACGGCCCCCGGGCGGCGAAGCGCGAGCGCACCGGCACGTTGCTGCTGGTGGTGCCGCGTCCGGGCACGGTGTCGCCCTGGTCCACGAAGGCGACGGACATCGCGCACCACTGTGGCCTCGCGCAGGTGCGCCGCATGGAGCGTGGCATCGCGTTCTTCCTCACCGGCCCGGGAGGCCGCGAACTGGACGCGCAGGAGGCCGAAGGCGTGGAGGCGGTGCTCCACGATCGGATGACGCAGGCGGTGCTGCCCCGCATGGAGGACGCGGCGGTGCTCTTCCAGACGCACGCGCCCCGGCCGCTCACGCGCGTGGACGTGCTGGGCGGAGGCCGGGCCGCGCTGGTGCTGGCCAACGGCGAGCTGGGCCTGGCGCTGGCGGAGGATGAGATCGACTACCTGGTCGAGCGCTTCACGGAGCTCAAGCGCAACCCCACCGACGTCGAGCTGATGATGTTCGCGCAGGCCAACAGCGAGCACTGCCGCCATAAAATCTTCAACGCGTCGTGGACGCTGGATGGCAAGCCGCGCGAGCGCTCGCTCTTCCAGGCCATCAAGAACACCTTCGCCGTGAGCCCCGGCGGCGTGCTGTCCGCGTACAAGGACAACTCCGCCGTCATCGAGGGCTTCGAGGTGGAGCGCTTCTTCCCGCAGGGCGAGGCGCGCGAGTGGGGCGCCGTGCGCGAGCCGGCCCACATCATGATGAAGGTGGAGACGCACAACCATCCCACCGCCATCTCCCCGTACCCGGGCGCGGCCACGGGCGCGGGCGGGGAGATCCGCGACGAGGGCGCCACCGGGCGCGGCGCGAAGCCCAAGGCGGGCCTCACGGGCTTCTCCGTCAGCCACCTGCGCATCCCGGGCTACACGCAGTCGTGGGAGGTGCCGTACGGCAAGCCGGACCGCATCGTGTCCGCGCTGGACATCATGCTGGACGGTCCGCTGGGCGGCGCGGCGTTCAACAACGAGTTCGGCCGGCCGAACCTGTGCGGCTACTTCCGCAGCTTCGAGCAGCAGATTCCCACCGCCACCGGCGTGGAGGTGCGCGGCTACCACAAGCCCATCATGCTGGCGGGCGGGATGGGCAACATCCGCGCGGGCCACGTGAAGAAGGAGCAACTCCGCGCGGGCGACAAGCTCATCGTGCTGGGTGGCCCGGCGATGCTGATTGGCCTGGGCGGCGGCGCGGCGTCCTCCATGGCGCAGGGCGCGAGCGCGGCGGACCTCGACTTCGCCTCCGTGCAGCGTGACAACGCGGAGATGGAGCGCAGGTGCCAGGAGGTCATCGACCAGTGTTGGATGCTGGGCGATGCGAACCCCGTGCGCTCCATCCACGACGTGGGCGCGGGCGGTCTGTCCAACGCGCTGCCGGAGCTGGCGCACGACAACGGCCTGGGCGGCCGGCTGGAGCTGCGCGAGGTGCCCAACGACGAGCCGGGCATGTCCCCGGTGGAGATCTGGTGCAACGAGGCGCAGGAGCGCTACGTGCTGGGCGTGGCGCCGGAGGACCTGTCGCGCTTCGCCGCCCTTTGCGAGCGCGAGCGTGCCCCCTTCGCCGTGCTGGGCGAGGCCACGGCCGAAGAGGTGCTCACGCTCTCCGACAGCCAGTTGGGTGACACGCCCATCGCGCTGCCCATGGACGTGCTCTTCGGCAAGGCGCCGCGCATGCACCGCGAGGGTGTGTCGCGGCCGCTGAAGCACGCGCCACTCGACATCCCGAAGGACTACAAGGCGCTAGCGCACGCGGTGCTGGCGCACCCGACGGTGGCGGACAAGTCGTTCCTCATCACCATTGGCGACCGCAGCGTGTCCGGCCTTACGGCGCGCGACCAGATGGTGGGCCCCTGGCAGGTGCCGGTGGCCGACTGCGCGGTGACGCTGTCCTCCATCCTGTCCACCACGGGCGAGGCCATGGCGCTGGGCGAGCGCACGCCGCTGGCGCTCATCGACGCGGCGGCCTCCGCGCGCATGGCGGTGGGTGAGGCGCTGACGAACCTGGCGGCGGCGCGCATCGACAAGCTGTCGGACGTGAAGCTGTCCGCGAACTGGATGGCGGCGGCGGGCAGCCCCGGCGAGGACGCGAACCTCTACGCGGCGGTGCACGCGGTGGGCATGGAGCTGTGCCCCGCGCTGGGCATCGCCATCCCCGTGGGCAAGGACTCCATGTCCATGCGCACGCAGTGGCAGGAGGACGGCGCGAAGAAGGCGGTGACGTCGCCCCTGTCGCTCGTCATCACCGCGTTCGCGCCGGTGCTGGACGCTCGTCATACGCTGACGCCGCAACTGGTGGACGTGGCGGCGGACACGCGGCTGCTGCTGGTGGACGTGGCGGCGGGCCGGCAGCGCCTGGGCGCCTCCGTGCTGGCCCAGGTCCACCAGCAGGTGGGCCCGGAGTGCCCCGACGTGGACGACGCGGCGCTTCTCAAGGGCTTCTTCGCCGGGGTGCAGGAGCTCCAGGCGGCGGGCGTGCTGCTCGCCTACCACGACCGCTCCGACGGCGGCCTCTTCGCCACGCTGGCGGAGATGGCCTTCGCGGGCCACTGCGGCCTGGACGTGGACGTGGCCCCGCTGGGCAGCGACCCGGTGGCGGCCCTCTTCAACGAGGAGCTGGGCGCGGTGGTGCAAGTGCGCTCGGCCGACGTGACGCGGGTGCGGGACGTCTTCGCGAAGCACGGCCTGGGTGGTCACGTGCACGCGCTGGGTTCTCCGACGCAAGCGCCGGTGGTGCGCGTGCGCGGCGGTGGTTCCGAGCTGCTCGCGGAAGACACCCTGGCGCTCAAGCGCACGTGGTCTCGCGTCAGCTACGAGATGCAGAAGCTGCGCGACAACCCCGTCTGCGCGGAGGATGAGTACGCGGCGAAGTGCGACGCGAGCGACCCGGGCCTGTCGCCGGTGCTCACGTTCGACCCGGCGGTGGACGTGGCGGCGCCGTTCATCGCGAAGGGGGCCCGGCCTCGCGTGGCCGTGCTTCGCGAGCAGGGCGTCAACAGCCAGCAGGAGATGGCGGCGGCGTTCACCCGCGCGGGCTTCACCGCGGTGGACGTGCACATGAGCGACCTGCTCGCGGGCCGCGTGTCGCTGAATGACTTCCACGGCGTGCTGGCGTGCGGCGGCTTCAGCTACGGCGACGTGCTGGGCGCGGGCGGCGGCTGGGCGAAGTCCATCCTCTTCAACCCTCGCACGCGCGATGCCTTCTCCGCGTTCTTCTCGCGGCCGGACAGCTTCGGCCTGGGCGTGTGCAACGGCTGCCAGATGTTCGCGCAGTTGCGCGACCTCATCCCTGGCGCGGATGCGTGGCCGCGTTTCGTGCGCAACGCGTCCGAACAGTTCGAGGCCCGCCTGGGCACGGTGCAGGTGGCCCCGTCCCCGTCGCTCTTCTACAAGGGCATGGAGGGCAGCCGGATGCTCATCGTCGTGTCGCACGGCGAGGGGCGCGCGGAGTTCCCCAACGCCGAAGAGGCCGCGCGCGTGGACGGCTCCGGGCTGGTGACGACGCGCTGGGTGGACAACCGGGGACAGGTGGCCGTGAAGTACCCGGCCAATCCCAATGGTTCGCCGCACGGCATCGCGGGGCTCACCACGAAGGACGGGCGCTTCACCATCACCATGCCCCACCCGGAGCGCGTGCACCGCACCGTGCAGCACTCCTGGGCCCCGGCGACGTGGGGTGAGGACGGCCCCTGGATGCGCATGTTCCGCAACGCCCGCGCCGCCCTGGGGTGATTCGGGGGGGCGGTGGGGCCTTCCGGCGTTACGGCAGGAAGGCGCCCTTCACCGCGTCCAGCAACGGATTGGCGCCGGTGGCGGCGTCGATGCAGCCCTGGTTGAGGGTCCAGATGATGGCGCCGCCATAGCCTTCCTGTTTCACGAAGGCGCCCTTGGCGGCGATGGCCTGCGGACTGTCGTAGGAAATCCACGTCACGGTCCCGTCCTCCACCAACTGGTCCGGCGCGAACGTCACGTAGCTGGCCTGCGCCTTCTCATCCCACTGGTACTTCCCCTGCTTCGAGTAGCGGAGGATCTTCTTGTACGTGAACGAGTTGTCCCCACCGACGTAGTCGGACCAGTTCGTGAACGGCTGGTAGGGCCCGGTGATGTGGCGCCACGCGAGTCCGTAGAAGGGGATGCCCAGGCCCAGCTTCGCCTTGGGGATGCCCGCCTTCACCCACAGCTCCAGGCTGGAGGACACGGACGTGGGATGCAGGCCCTGCTCCCCGCGCAGCGCGGACGTGTGCCAGGACTTCCAGCCGTCCCACGGGCCGATCATCTCGTAGGACATGAGGTTGAGCTGATCGAAGTAGGACGCCAGCTGCACGAACCACGGGTCGGCGTCGTTGGGGAAGTTGGTGTTGATCCAGTGCAGGGGGAAGGTGAGGAGCATCTTCGGACGCGCCTCGCGCAGGGCCTTCGCCAGGGCCAGCAGGTGGGGGCGGTCCTCGGGCTTCACGGGCTCCCAGTCCAGGTCCAGCCCGTCGTAGCCGAAGTCGTCCATCGCCTTGAGCAGCGCGCGGACGAACTTCGCCCGGTTCGCGTCGGAGGCCGCGCCCACCCAGCCGTCGTGCTCGCCGGAGCCGCCCACCATGATGATGGCCTTGCGACCGGCCGCATGGGCGCGCTTGGACAGGATGCGTGCGATCTCCGGCCCGCGGTCATTGTCGAACTTCGTGCTGAGCGTGCCGTCCGCCTTCGGGGTGACGCGGCCCACGAGGATGTGCGTGAGCGCGCTGAAGTCCACCTTCTCCGGCGGGTAGTCGTCCGCGTTCCAGCCCGTGTAGTAACCGGACACCCACTTGCCCTGGCCGGGAGGCGCCGGAGGGCTGACCACCACGGTGGCCACGGCCTGCTGGTTGGGATCCGCCTTGCTTCGGGCCGTCACGCGGTAGACGCCCGGCTTCTTCGGCGCCGTGTAGAGGCCGGTGGCTCCGAGGGCGCCGCCCTCCCGGCCCGGATCCACGCTCCAGGCCACCTCCGTGTTCGGGCTGTTCGCCACCGTGGCGACGAAGGCGTGCGTGGCGCCCGGGGACAGGAAGACGTCGGGTGTGTTCAGGGTGACGCTCACGCCCGCCTTGAGCGACGGCGTGCCCGAGTGCTCCACGCCAATGTCGTCGAAGAAGAGCGGGGGCAGGGTGCCGCCGCTGTCCTCCTGGAGCCAGAGCCCGGTGATGCTCTTGCGCTCCTCGGGCACCAGCTTCGACAGGGGCACGCGGCAGGTGGTCCAGCGTCCGGTGGGAATGGCGCCGCCGTCACACGTAGGGCCCAGCGGCACGCCCACGGGCTGCTCCGTGCCGATGACGACGCGCACGCGCACCGCCGCGTTCCCGCTTGTCTTGCCGCCGTGCACGCGCAGCACCAGCGTGTCTCCGGGCTCCACGCGCAGGCCCTCATGGCCGAAGTACAGCGCCTCCCAGGCACCCAGTGTCACGGAGATGGCGCGCTTGCCGGCGGCGACGGGCGCGGTGGCGCCGAGTGAATGTGTCCCCGCCCAGGTCAGGTCCTGCCAGGGCGCGACCAACTGGTCCTGATAGATCCATATCGTCGGTCGGGCCGGAGTGCCCCCGTCCGCAGGCGTCTTGGGGCGCGGTGGTGCGCCATGGCTCACGCTGGCCATGAGCAGCGGGGTGAGCAGCGCCGCCAGCCACCCCGTCGGATTCCGTCGCATGGTGCTCCACCCTCATGAGGAGGGGAACCGGTCCGCCGGGACGGCGCCCTCGGGGGCCTCATACTACCCGGTCAATACTCCTGAATGCAGATGCTGGGTGCACCATGCGAAGAGCCAGCGCAGGAGAAGCCACGAGGGCAAGGGGTGACCTGCGTCTCACACACCCGCTTGCAGCTTCGATATTGCTTGAAGCGTGCCCACCAGGGCCGTTCGATGGAGCTTCCTTCGGCGTACGGCCAACTCATGCAGTAGTTCGGTCCTGCTCCGGCGCAGTCCTCATCGTGCTCACAGCCATACGAGCCGGTCAGCATCCAGGTCGCCCCAGCGGAGAGCGCCATGAGGGCGAGGGTCGTCATCGCGGTGGGCAGTCGAGCAGCCATTCATTTCCTCGCGGTGCATGTGTGTGCGACTTGGGTGACCCCGTGGTCCCAGGCCTCGCACATGCGGCACGAATGATGGCGGGCAAGGTGGAAGGCGCGCCCTGCTCCCGGTTGCGACCCGGAGCAGGGCATCCGGCAAGAAAGGCTTACGCCCGCACCAACTCGATAGGGCTGCCTTCAGGCACGTGCTTCATGGCCACCGAGTTCATGCAGTAGCGCAGCCCCGTGGGCGGCGGGCCGTCCGGGAAGACATGGCCCAGGTGTCCGTCGCAGCGGGCGCAGCGCACCTCGGTGCGCACCATGCCGTGGGACACGTCGCGGATCTCCGTGAGCGAGTCCGGGGACAGGGCCTGGGTGAAGGACGGCCAGCCCGTGCCGGACTCGAACTTCGTCCCGGACTGGAACAGCGGGTTGTTGCAGCCGGCGCACACGTAGGTGCCGGGCGTCTTCGTGCCCAGGAAACAGCCCGACCCCGGGTACTCCGTGCCGTGCCGGCGCAGCACGTCGAACTCCTCGGGGGTGAGGCGCTTGCGCCACTCGTCGTTGGAAAGATTGAGCTTGTCCGTCATGGGTCCTCCTCCACGGTTCCGGGCACCTGCCCGAGCACGACCTTCGATGCTCCAGGGTGATTCCCGTCGCACCGTATACCAGGGAGGCAGGCGGGGGGCTGTCTCCCCGACACTCCATGGCACGGCCCTGCGAGCCAGCAGACAGGAGCACGAAGAAAGGGTGGCGCGGGTTGTACCTCGGCAGGGACGCGCACGCCCCGAGGAGGTTGCCGATGCGGATTTCGGAGCTGATGAAGAAGGACGTGGAGACCATCGACGCGGGCGAGTGTCTGCGCACCGCCGCCGAGCGCATGCGCATCCACTACATCGGCGCGCTGCCCGTCACGGAGAACGGCCAGCTCGTGGGCATGCTGACCGACCGGGACATCGCCGTGCGCTCCACGGCCCTGGGCAAGGACCCCAACGTCACCTCCGTGCGCGAGACGATGACCGCCGCCGTCATCACCTGCTCCGCGGACGACTCGCTGGATGCCGGCGAGCGCCTGATGGAGGAGAAGAGCGTGCGGCGGCTCGTCGTCGTGGACGCGGACCGCCACGCGGTGGGCATCCTCAGCATGGACGATGTCGCCACCGTGCCCGGCAAGCTGATCCGCCCCGGTGAGCTGCTGGAGCATCTGAGCATCTATTCATGAGCCGTTGACGGAAGCAGGGCCCGGCATCCCCCCACGAGGTGGGGAACACCGGGCCCTCGGAGCGACTGACTTCAGCCCGCCACGGCTGGCTGGCACGCGGCGGACAACCACGACACGGCCTCATCCCAGGACAGGTCGCGCTGGGCGCCGTCTCGCTGGCGCAGGCGGACGTTGTTCGCCTCCACCTCGCGGCCACCGACCACCGCGAGGAACGGCACGCCGTCCTCATGCGAGCCCAGCACCTTGCGCGACAGCGACTCGTCGCGGACATCCGCCCTGGCGCGGCAGCCCGCCTGTCTCAACCGCGCGGCCAGCCGTTCCGCGTACGCGGCGGCCCCCGCGCCCACGGAGGCCACCACCACCTGTTCGGGCGCGAGCCACGCGGGCAGCGCGCCCCCATGGTGCTCCAGCAGGATGCCGATGAACCGCTCCAGGCTGCCGAACAGCGCGCGGTGAAGCATCACCGGGCGCAGGCGTGCTCCGGCCGCGTCGACGTAGTGCAGGTCGAAGCGCTCCG
Source organism: Corallococcus sp. bb12-1 (assembly GCF_026626765.1). NCBI lineage: Bacteria > Pseudomonadati > Myxococcota > Myxococcia > Myxococcales > Myxococcaceae > Corallococcus > Corallococcus sp. bb12-1. Next base: position 76,021 of record NZ_JAPNJZ010000017.1, read on the forward strand.
GCAGCACCAGGTCCAGTTGGATCGTGCCGCACTGCCACGCGCGGCCCAGCCGGTCCTGGAGCACGAACTCCAGCTTGGGCCCGTAGAAGGCGCCCTGGCCCGGCTGCTCCGCGAACTGGAGCCCCGCCTGTCTGGCGGCCGACTGGAGCCACGCCTCCGCCTGGTCCCACACCGCGTCGCTGCCCGCGCGCATCGCCGGGCGCCCGGAGAAGGCCACCTGCACGTCGTCGAAGCCGAAGCCCGCGTAGAACGCCTTGAGCGACTTCACGTAGCGCACCACCTCCGCCTCCACCTGCTCCGGAGCGCAGAAGATGTGGCCGTCGTCCTGCGTGAACTGGCGCAGGCGGAACAGACCATGCAACGCGCCGCTGGGCTCGCTGCGGTGGACCAGCCCGAACTCCCCCAGCCGCAGAGGCAGGTCGCGGTGGCTGGGCGCCATGCGCTGCACGAGCTGGATGTGGCCCGGACAGCTCACCGGCTTGAGGGCCAGGTGCCTGTCCCCCTCGGGCAGGCAGAACATGTTCTCGCGGAAGTTCTCCCAGTGGCCGCTCTGCTCCCAGAGGGGCTGGGAGCACAGCTGTGGCGTACGGACTTCCTGATAGCCCTCGTCGCGCATGCGGGCGCGGACGTGGTCCTCCAGCAGGCGGTACAGCATCAGTCCGCGCGGGTGCCAGAACACCATGCCCGGGGCCTCTTCCTGCAGATGGAAGAGGTCCAGGCGCTGGCCCAGCGCGCGGTGGTCATGTTCGTCGAGCATCGTCGTGTCTCCGTGTGTCGGTCGGATGAAGAGCCGGGGCCGGACACGGGGCGTGAGTGCTTGCACGGTCGCCCCGGCCGGAACTCGGCGGGGCGGGAAACCGTGCGCTCGTCAGACCACCGACACGCGCACCGATACCCGTCCCGCCGAGGCGGTAGTGGTCGTGGTCGCGGTGGTGGTGATGAAGAGGCTCACGGGACAAGAAGTGCTCCCGGGCGCACGGAAAGTCAAGCCGTGCGCCGGGATGAGGCGGACCGTCAGTTCAGCAGCGCCATCAGGCCGAACAGACCGACGAACAGGTAGAAGAGCGACTCGCCGGCGATGAGGCCACCGCCCACCAGCGACATGGTGCTCATGTCCTCCGGGAGCACCGCTTCGCCCGGCGCGGGTTCGCGGGTGAAGCGCTTGGAGAAGGTGTTGAACAGCGACGTGAGCACGCCGCCCACGCCGAACCAGATCGTGGCCGGCAGCGCGATGAAGCCACCGAACGCGGCCGCGTAGGGGCTCGGCAGCACCACCGAGTCCATCACGTAGCCCGCCGCGAAGCCCTGCCGCGAGCCCTGCACGAAGCGCAGGTAGGCCGGGTGGCGGCGGATGATCTTGCGCAGGACCTCCATCGTGAAGCCGATGCCCAGGCCGATGAGCAGCGCCTTCACCTTGTGAGCCGACAGCGCGCCCAGGTCGCGGATGGCGCCCACGAACTTGTACGTCATCGCGCTTCCCCACTGGCCCACCTGCGTGTCGGGGTGATCCAACTGGTTGACTGAGAGCACCGGGTAGGCGCCCATGAACACGCGCGCCAGGCCTACGCACAGCACCGCACCCATGAAGATGCCCAGCACCTGGTAGCGGAACTGCACCACGCGGTTGGTGCCCAGGCGCCAGCCGGTGGAGCGGTCCTGCTGCATGTCGCAGCCCACCGACGTGGAGATGAGCAGGATGGAGGACGCCATCAGGCCCACCAGCGGATCCTTCAGGCCCAACAGCGACATCAGCAGCACCGACATCACGAACGCGCTGGAGATGGGGTTGTTGTCGCTGATGCCGTAGGCGATGCCGTTGATGAGCACGAACAGCAGCGACAGCGCGAGCCCGAAGATGATGAAGCCCGCGGGCTGATGCAGCACCTGCGTGGCGACGACGACGACCGCCACGCCCCAGCCCACCACCCAGGCGATGAGCCGGGGAACGTTGACCTTCTTCCAGGCCGGCTCGTTGTCCACCGGCGCCTGCGCGCGGCCCCGGATGCGCGCCACCGCCTGCACCGCGAGCAGCGCCAGGTCCACCAGCGCCGCGCCGCAGATCATCGCCAGCGAGATGAGGAAGCCAATCTTCCGGTACGGATCATTGGGCCCCAGCCACCCGATGCCCTGCAGGAACGGGGTGATGGCGAAGCCCAGCAGGCCCATGCACATCGCGGGCACGGTGATGCGGCTGCCCACCACCATGCCGGCGCCCACCGTGGAGCTGCTCACGCTCAGCGCCGCGACGGCCGCGACCTTCTCCGTCAGCCACGCGGCCAGGATGCCCAGGCCGGTGCCGCCGCCCAGCTTCGCGATGGAGGCCTTGAGCAGGCGCTTGTCCGTGAGCGCGCGCAGGATGTTCGCCACCGCGTAGCCCGACGGGTAGTCCAACTGGAGCCGGTCCACGAGCAGCGGCGTGTAGAGCATGCCCACTCCGACGCCGAACATGCCCACGCAGCCGACGAAGAGCATCAGCTGCCACGCGGGCGGCTGGGGCATGCCCAGCCACACCATGGCTTGGATCAGCACGGACATGGCGCACAGCGAGGCCACCGACGCGGCCATCGTCTGCATGTAGTTGGCGCCGTGCTTGCCCTCCGCGCCGTAGCCGTAGGTGACGACGCTGCCGAGGATGCCGGAGAGCACCTGGCTGGCCACGAAGAAGCCCAGGCTGAAGTTCATGTACGACGCGGCCACGCCGCCCAGCGGGCCGAGGATGAGGATGGCCACCGTGGCGAGCAGCAGGTGGTACTTCCACGTGTTCACCGCTGGCAGGAAGCGGAAGCGCGGGGTCACCGCCTCGGATGCGGGCGACAGGGGGGCGGAGGGCTCCGGGGGGAGCGGTTGGGCGGGGTGGGCCATGGGTGCGGCGGAGGGTAGCGGCGTTCACTGGCGGCCCACAACCGGAGGCGTCTCCCCGGACGCGAGCGACCCGGCGGCCCGTCGCTGCCCGAGTCGCGAGGCTCGCGAGCCCTTGCGCGGGGCGACGGGCCGTGCGACGTCGCCGTGCATGCGACTCACCCTGCACCGTGGTGTCAGCCTGGCCGTCCTGGCCTCCGCGAAGACGGAGGCCGACCACCACGAGGACCTGGGGTGCAGCATCCAGGGGCCCACCGCGCGTCCGGTGCGCCGCGCGCAGCTTCCGCTCAAGCGGCACATCGCCGCGCTGGGCCGCGAGGGCGCGCTGCGGGAAGCCGACGCGCTGATTCGCTGGCTGGAGGACACGCCCCGCTATGCCGCGCTGTGCGTGGGCACGAAGCGGCGCATGGGACGTCGCGTGCTGCGTGAGGACGTCCTCTTCCCGGATGCCCTGCGCCACCGTCCCCGCGTGCTCCACCTGCGCCAGGACTCGCTGGGCCTGGACGTGCCCGTGCGCGCGAAGGACTGGTCGGTGGTGGCGGACCTGTTCGCGGCGCTCGCTCGGGGCGCGACGCCGGAGGAGCTGCGCGGACTGTCTGTTGTGCCAGTCGTGGATGAGCTGTTGGGCGACATGTCCCAGGCCGGCTGGCTCGTGCGGCACGAGGGGCCGGTGGAGGTGCCCGGGCCGGGGGCCCTCTTCGTGGGGCACAACACGGTGCTGGTGGCGGGCAGGGAAGGGCGCGTGCTGGTGGATCCGTACTTCCGTCCCGCCGGGGACGCGGACCTGCCCGGCTACGGGCCATTGCAGGCGGGCGACCTGGGGCGGGTGGACGCGGTGGTCATCACGCATTCCCACGGGGACCACTTCCACCTGGGCTCGCTGCTACCGCTGCCCCGCGACACGCGCATCTTCGTGCCGACGGTGGCGCGCGAAAGCCTCTTCTCCACGGACTGCGCGCTGCGGCTCACGCAGCTGGGCTTCACGCGCGTGGAGGCGCTGCGCTGGGGCGAGACGCGGCAGGTGGGGGACGTGACGGTGCGCGCGCTGCCCTTCCACGGCGAGCAGCCCACCGATGGCGAGGGGCCGCACCCGGGCCTCTTCAACGAGGGCAACACGTGGCGGGTGAGCACGCCGGACTTCTCCGCCGCCTTCTTCGCGGACGCGGGCCATGACGTGCGCGGGGACATGGAGAAGGTGTGCCGCGCGGAGCTGAAGCAGCAGGGCCCGGTGGACGTGCTCTTCTGCGGCGTGCGCGGCTTCCGGCTGCCGCCCATCTTCTTCGGCTTCACCACGCTGGACGCCTTCCTCGTCAACGTGCCGCGCGACGCGCTCACCACGCCGCAGCGGTTGATGGCGGGGCCGGAGGAGGCGCTGCGCTACGGGGCGCTGCTGGGCGCGCGCTACGTGGTGCCCTGCGCGGACGGCGGCGCCCCCTGGTACTGGCGCGAGGGCATGGGGCCCCGCTACGAGGGCTATCCGGGCGAGCCCGTCGCGGGCGCCAGTTCGCTGGATGAGAACCCGGACGCGGATCCCTATCCGGAGCGTCTGGCGGAGGTGCGCAAGCAGAAGGGCGAGGGACCGAAGGCGCTCCTCTTGCGGCCCGGTGAGGCGCTGAAGTGGCGGGGGGCCCGGTCACCGGAGGTGCGGCGCACGCCCGGCTTTGAGTGGCCCTTCGGCGACTGGCGTCAGCCCGGGGTGGAAGTCCCACGGCGCAGCAACCCGCGCACGCGCCAGAGGGCGCCCAGGTAGAGGAGGCCCAGGGCACTGAGGCAGGTGATGCCCACCGCCACGTACCGGCGGATGAGGTGGCTGATGTTCCAGCCGTAGGTTCGCACCAGCTTGCTCGGGTCGCTCAGGCCCGAGCCCTCGTTCTGGCCGAAGGGGATGCGCTCCACGTGGGAGAGCGCGGCCCACCACTGCTCGAAGCCGTCCATGAAGGCCGCCGCGCCAATGGCGACGAAGCCCCAGCGCAGTGCATTCCTGCGCAGGTAGTGCCCCGAGGGCACGTAGAAGGTGGCCATCAGCGCCGTGCCCAGCACCATCATTCCCGCGTCGCCGCCGAAGGTGATCATCGACCTGGCTTGCAGGCGGTCCAGTCCCAGCGTGCCCACGGCTTGCGCGAGGAGCAGCACCGCGCCCACGCCCAGCCACGTCCACCGGCGCCGCTTCCAGCCCTGATACGTGAGGGTGGCCAGCAGGCCCGCCAGGGCCAGCGGGATGAAGAGCGACCGTTCCTCCGACACGGTCGTGGCCCAGAACGAAGGGGTGGCGCTGAAGCCGCAGAGCCAGGCGGTGACGGCATGCCCCAGCTCATGCACCGGCATCGTGAGGAAGATTCGCATCAGGGCGTGGAAGCCGGGCGAATGCACCGCGAGGGTGGCGACGAGGAGCGCCGCGGGCAACACCACCAGCCGCAGGCGCGCCTCCCGGGCATCCTCGCCGTCCGTGTCTTCGTGGAAGGTGATGCCCTCCAGGGCGGCGTCCTGCTCGGGCCGCGCCGCGACCAGGGGCGGTACGAACGCGGGCGCGGTGTGGGCCTCCAGGGCCTCGCGCAACGCGAGCCGCTGGTCCTCCGCTTCACGCACGACCGCGCCCCGTTTCGCGGCCTCCCGTTCCTCGGCCTGTCGGGTGGCGGCGCGTGCTTCGGCGCGCAGGTAGATGACGCCGCACGCCGGGCACTCGAGCCCGTCCACGCGAGGGGCGCCACAGCGGGGGCAACTGGCGGACGGGTCGCTCACGGAATCAGGACTCTACCAGTGTCAGCGACGCGTCCAGCGCCACCGCGCGCGCCTTGCGCCCGGGGTGCTGCTCCACCAGGCCCCGCGCTGCCAGCCGCCGCAGCGCCTCGCGCACGGTGCTCCGGCTCACCCCGTAACGGCACGCCAGCTTCTGTTCCGAGCCCAACGGGCCGCTTCCCGGAAACCGCCCCAGCGAAATCTCTCGCTCGAGTTGCTCCTCTACATACGCAACGAGCCCCACCCGCTCCATCCCCATCGCCCTCCTCGCCAAAGCCTCTGCTACCCAAGCAGAGGCGTCTGACATGGGCTTGAGGGCCAACAGTCCTCGTCGCCTTGGCGGCCCGGCGCAGCCTGCGGCTTCAGGTGGCGCGAACCTGTCCGACAGTCGGACAGGTTCGGCGTGAAGGGTGCCCGGCGGACGCCTCCTCCCATGGACCCGCCTTGGCGTCAGCTCCAGTGCGACGTCGCGACCCAATGCTGAGCTCCGCGAGGCGCGCATCCTCGCGGAGAACTCCGGGGCGTGGGATGGGGTAACGATTTTCTGGCGACCTGCTTGGATGTGACGCGGGACGGGCGAAAATCCGGGCGACGCGACGGGCCTGCGTCCCCGAAACGCGCGAGAGCCAGGGCTTCGGCATGGGATGGGGACCTTGACGCCCCGGCTCCGCGCGCCCATGTGATGGGAATGGCCGAACTGGACATCCGTACCCGGGGAAGGACCGCTCCGGGGCGCCTGCGCGCGTTGGACGCGTACCTGTGCCGCTTCGAGTCCGCGCTCCTCACGCGCCAGGACGACGCCTGGGCCCGCGCCGTCTTCGCGGACGTGGGCTTCGGGGAACACCCCTGGACGACGTTGGAGAGCGCCGCCGCATTCCGCGCGCTCAACCCCGAGTTGATCATCATCGGCGTGGAGCTGGACGCGGAGCGCGCTTCGTCCGCCGCGCGCACCCACTCGGATGCGCGGACGCACTTTCGCGAAGGCGGCTTCACGCTGCCCCTGTCGCCGGACGAACCCGCCCGGCTCGTGCGCGCCATGAACCTGCTGCGCCAGGGCCCACTGGAGCGCATCCCGGAGGTGCACCGCACGTTGTCGCGCTCCCTGCTGCCGTCAGGCCTGCTCGTGGAGGGCAGCTCCGACACGGACGGCGCGGTGCTCGTGGCCCACCTGCTGCGTCGTGTCTCCGAGGACGCGTCCCCCGTGCGCGAGAGCCTCCTGTTCCACACCGACTTCTCCCGGGGCTTCGCACCCCTGCTGCTGCGCGACTGGCTGCCCCGCGACCTGCGCCGCCGCGTCCGTCCGGGCGAGCCCGTGCACGCCTTCTTCCAGGCCTGGGAGGCCGCATGGAAGGCCGCGCGCGCCGCCGGTCACACCGCACCGCCCGAAGCCTTCGCGGAGTCCGTCCTGCGCCTCGCGGCCATGACGCCAGGGGTCTCCACCGACGCCTGGCTGCTGACCCATGGGTGTCTGCGCTGGAGCCCGCCCGGCGGCATCGCACCCTGACGGGACAGTCAGTGCTTGGAGGAGCAATCGTCGTGGGGACCCGTCACAAGCGCAGCGGGAAAATGTATTCTGTCGGGAATTGCCCTCCGGGCGTCACCCGGGCTTCCGGAAGGCAGATGGCTCGACATGAACAGGCACCTTCTGACGCTTCTCACCGCGGGGCTGATGGCCAGCACTTCGGCCGCCGGTCCCGCCGCCCCGGATGCGGGTGGCGGTCGCCTCGCGCAGCGTCTCCGACAATCCCGTCGTTCCTCCGCGCGCCCTCGCGGCGGGTCCGACACCGCGAACCTGGAGCAAGAGATGGAAGAGGCGGCCTTCTCCGATGAGGCCCCCGCGGCAGTCATCGCGGCCCGTCCCCCCGTGTTGCTGTTCTCCGCCAACTTCTACGGCACCCTGGCCGCGGCGCGCTGTCTGGGTCGCCACGGCGTGGACGTGACGGTGGCGGATACGGGCCGGCTGGGCCCGGCCAGCTATTCGCGCTTCGTCAGCCGCCGCGTGCAGTGCCCGCCGGAGTCCCAGCCGGAGGCCTTCCTCCAGTGGCTGGTGGACTTCGGCCTGCGCGAGCCCGTCAAGCACGTGCTCTACCCGACGAGCGACGAGCTGGCGTGGCTCATCGCCGCGCACCGCCCGAAGCTGGAGGACCTCTTCCACCTCTACGACCCGGGCGTGGACGCGGTGTACGGGCTGCTCAACAAGCGCCGGCTCTACGAGGTGGGCACGGAGGTGGGGCTGCATCTGCCGCGCACCTGGTTCCCCCAGTCGGAAGCGGACCTGGAGCAGGTGCGCCGCGAGGCGAGCTTCCCCGTCCTGCTCAAGCCCACGACGCAGATCCTCCACGCCACCCACCGCAAGGGGCAGCCGGTGGCGTCCCCGGAGGACCTGGCGCGCGAGTACCGCGAGTTCGCCCGCGACACGTACGCGCCCATGCTCGTGAAGTTCGATCCAGCCGTGGTCAACCCCATGGTGCAGGAGTTCCACCCGGAGGCGGCCGAAGGCATCTACAGCCTCTCCGGCTTCGTGGACGAATCCGGAGAGCTCTTCGAGGCCCGCGCCGCCATGAAGGTGCTCCAGCGTCCGCGCAAGCTGGGCGTGGGCGTCTGCTTCGAATCCGCCCCCCTGCGCCCGGACCTCGTCGCGGGCCTCACGCGGCTGTGCAAGCGGCTGGGCTACCACGGCGTCTTCGAGGTGGAGTTCATCCAGACGAAGGACTCCTACCTCCTCATCGACTTCAACCCGCGCTTCTACGGGCAGATGGGCTTCGACATCGCGCGGGGGCTGCCCCTGCCGCTGCTCGCGTACCACGCGGCCACGGGCAACCGGGACGCGCTCGCGAACGCCGTGGCGGACGCGCGCGACGTGGCCCCCCGGCATGACGAAGAGGTGTTCTGCAACCGCATCGCGCTGGAGATGCTGCTCAACCTCCAGCGGCTGTCCGGCGCGCTGCCGGCCAGCGAGGCCCGGCAGTGGCGGCAGTGGCTCAACACCCACCGGCAGAAGGCGGTGGATCCGCTCATCGACCGGGACGACATGATGCCCGCGGCGGTGGAGCTGGCCACCATCGCCTACGGGTCCGCGCGCCACCCCCGCGCCTTCCTCCGGATGATGGTCTTCAACCGGAGCTGAGGCGCGGCGGACGACGGGCGGGCCGCTAGGAGCGTGTCGGGGTAATCGGAAGAACCTATTTGAAAGGTAGGCAGAGGCGTGGTGCTCTTTGCCTACCCATGAGCAAGACCTTCCGCCCCTACGCGCCGGAGCAGTCGGAGTTGCTGCCGCCCTCGCCCCGAGAGTGGCTGCCAGCCGGGCACGTGGCGTACTTCATCCTGGACACGGTGGCGGAGCTGGACTTGAGGCCGCTGCTGGAGCGCTACGAGCGGGAGCTGCGGGGCTATCCGCCGCACCACCCGCGGATGATGGTGGGGCTGCTGCTGTACGGGTACTGCGTGGGGGTGGCCTCCTCGCGCAAGATTGAGAAGAAGACGTACGAGGACATCGCCTTCCGAGTCATCGCCGCGGGTCAGCACCCGGACCACAGCACGGTGAGTGAGTTCCGGCGCCAGCACCTGGACGTGCTGGCGGGGCTCTTCGTGCAGGTGCTGGCGCTCTGTCAGAAGGCGGGGCTGGTGCAGTTGGGGCACGTGGCGCTGGACGGCACCAAGCTGAAAGCCAACGCCAGCAAACATAAGGCGATGAGCTACGAGCGGATGCAGCAACGCGAGAAGGAGCTGGCCGAGAAGGTCGCGGCGCTGCTCAAGGCGGCCGAGGCGGCGGACGCGGCCGAGGATAAGCTCTACGGCAAGAAGAAGCGCGGAGACGAGCTCCCCGAGGAGCTCAAGCGAGCCGAGACGCGGCTGGCGCGCATCCGCGCCGCCAAGGCGGAGCTGGAGGCCGAGGCGAAGGCAGCCAGGGCGGCGCGGCAGGCCGAGAAGCAGCAGGCCGAGAAGCAGCAGGACGGAGACGACGAGCCGCCGAGTGGCCCGACACCGCTACCGGGCCACCAGGTGCAGAGCGAAGCAGACGGCACGCCCAAACCCAAGGCGCAGCGCAACTTCACCGACCCGGAGAGCCGAATCCAGAAGACGCAGCATGGCTTCATCCAGGGTTTCAACGCGCAGGCCGCCGTGGACGAGGCGCACCAAATCATCGTGGCCCAGGCACTCACCAACCAGCCGCCGGACGTTGAGCACTTCTTGCCGCTGCTGGAGCAGGTGGTGGAGAACTGCGGCCAGGTGCCCCAGGTGACGACGGCGGACGCGGGCTATTTCTCCGAGGAGAACCTCACGCGCGCGGCAAGCATGGGCATCACCGCGTACGTGGCCGTCGGGCGGCAAAAGCACGGAGTGCAGCCGCCCGCGGTGCGAGGACGAATGCCGCGCGAGCTGAGCGTCAAGGATTGGATGGCGCGTCGACTGAGGACGAAGGCAGGACGACAGGCGTACGCCCGACGCAAAGCGGTGGCGGAACCGCCCTTCGGCCAAATCAAACAGGCGCGAGGCTTCCGCCAACTGCTGCTGCGTGGGCTCAAGAAGGCGCGCGGCGAGTGGGCGCTTATCTGCCTCACCCACAACCTGCTGAAACTCCATAGGGCACAGGCCACCGTGTAGTGGCGGTGCCGCCGGCCCCAGACGGGCGAGGCGGCACCGATGCAGCAAGGAGCCTGTTACCCAGCTCCTTGCCCGTTACCCCAACACACTCCTAGCTGGCGGCCCGCGAGGCCACGGGGGCCGGATCATCGAAGGTGATCAGGTCCTCGTTCTGCTCCGCCCGGCGCAGCACGCGCACCTTCCCGCCCTCCACGCCGACGATGGCCGGCTGCGGGAAGGAGAAGGACGTGCCGAAGGGCACGAAGTACGCGCCCGCGTCCATGATGGCCAGCGTGTCGCCCACCTTCAGCTCCGGCAGCCGCACCGCGTGGTACAGCGTGTCGCCCGGCGTGCAGATGGGGCCCACCACCGTGTACGCCCGGTGCGCGGGCGCGTCCGGCCGCTCGACGTGGAAGAGCTGGTGGTACTCGTTGCGCACGCACTCCGCATGGTTGATGCCCATGTCGAGCACCGCCCAGGTGCGCTCGCCGCCGTCCTTCAGCGCGTGCACGCGGCCCAGCAAGAGCTGCGTGTTGCCCGTCATCGCGCGGCCCGGCTCCAGGAAGATGCGCGGACGCGCGCGGCCCTTCTTCGCGTAGTGCGCTTCCACCTGGGACACCACCTTCGCCACGTAGCGCTCGATGGAGAGCGCCGCCGCGAAGTCCGGCGCCGGCAGGTCGCGCTGGAAGGTGAGGTTGAGCCGCCAGTCCTTGTTCTCGATGTGCTCCACCGTCGGCGTGCAGAGGCTGCCGCCCAGATCCAACACCTCCAGGTCCAGGCCCAGCTCCCGGTGCAGCTCGTCCGCGAAGTCCAGCACGGAGCCGACGAAACCCTCCAGCTCACCTTCCGTGCGGATGAGCTCGCCCCGGTGCGCGTGCAGGCCCACCACGTCCAGCGTGCCCGCCGCCAGCGCCTTGCGGTACGCGGCCAGCGCCATGCCGCCCGCGATGGGCGTGCCGAACTGCGACGTCCAGCCCTGCGCCGTCGTCACCCGCACCGCGACGCGCGGGCGCTTGCCCAGCTCCGCCGCGTGCCGCGAGAACACGTCCAATTCCTCCACGTGGTTCGCCGCCAGCAGGCCGATGCCCCGAGTAATCGACTCGCGGATGGACGCGTCCGACTTCACCGGCCCGTTGTAGACGATGCGCTCCGGCGCCACGCCCAGCTTGAGCGCGAGCCACAGCTCGTAGGCGGAGATGACTTCCGCGCCCACGCCCTGCGCATGCAACGCGGCCAGCACGCCGGGCACGGGGTTGGTCTTGTACGAGTAGTAGACTTCGCAGCCGCCCGCGGCGCCCGGGGGCACCGCCTGGAACGCCGCCGCGTTGCGGTTCAGCGCGGCCACATGCACCACGTGCAGCGGCGAGCCGTGCTCCTTCACCAGGTTCGTGAGCGACACGCCTTCCAGCAACAGGCCCTGGCCGGGGCGCGACTCCAGGCTCCACGTCTCCGGGGGGAGGAAGGCGCGCGCGGGGGCCATCGCACGCTGCACCACGGGCCCCAGGGTCTGCTTCAGCTGCCGCTTGGCGGTTCCAACGAGACGACGACGCAGGCTCACGGTGGGGACTCTTTCAGGAAGCGCGGGGCAGCTTGAGGGGCAGGTAGCGCGTCAGTTCGAAGCGCTTCTTCAGCGCGCGCGTGGCCAGTTGCAGGAGCCGGTACTCCAGCTCCCCGTGCTCGCGCCGGTACTTGTTGTGGATGATGGCGTTGGACTCCGCCACGGACTTCTCCACCTTCTCGCCCTTCTTGCCCAGGTCGTGCATGAGCGACGGCTTGCCCACCCGGTAGTTGAGGATGGGGCGGTTCACGTAGACGTGGCCGTAGCGGCGGATGCCGCGCATGTAGAAGTCCACGTCCTCGTAGACGGGGATGTTCGGATCGAACCCGCCCAGCGGCTGGAAGTAGTCGCGGCGCACCATGCACGCGGAGTTCACATACAGCGTGCCCAGGAACAGGATGTGCGCCACCGTCCACGCGCTGTTGGGCGTGGTGGCACCCACCCTCGCCACGCGCTCGAAGTAGCTGCTCTTGTCCTCCAGCCACTCGGGGTCCTCGCTGAAGGGCACCACCCAGCCCACCGCCACGCCCGCGTCCGGCCGCGCGTCCAGGGCGGACACCATCGCCTTCAGCGCGCCTTCGGCCAGAAGGTCGTCGTCGTCCAGGAAGTGCAGGTAGCGGCCCCGGGCCAGCGTGGCGCCGTGGTTGCGCACCAGCGCGGGACGGCCCTTGGACGGCACTTCCTGCTTGAAGTAGCGCACGCGCGCATCGCCCAGGCCTTGCACTGCTTCGCGCGCGGTGCCCTCGGGCGAATCGTCCAGGACCAGCACCTCCACCTGGACGCCTTCCTGACGCAGCGCGGAGTGGATGGCCTCCACCACTTCCTTCTCGCGCTTGTACGTCGGCATCACCACCGAGACGTCAATCTGGGACATGCCGGACTTATACCGGGCGCGGCCCACGACTGAGAAGCCAGCCGGGGGACTGCCTGTCCCGGGCGACCTGGAGCGACGGGACATTCTGCCACAGGGGCATTGCGCCCCAGCTCCGCCCCAGTGTCCGGTGCTACCCGCCTGCCTCACGGGGGAGGGGGCGTCCGGGCATTCCTCCCGGTTTCTCGGAAGTTTCTACTGCGTCGCCGGCCGTGGATCCGGCAGGTTTTGCGGCCCTGGCACGACAGGATTGCCGCACCGTGGCCGCCCGCCCGCGCCCGTCCGCGGCGTCAGAAGCTGGCCACGGCGAAGTCGAAACCGTCGTCGAAACCGGCGTCGTCCTCACCCAGGTCCCGGGTGGAGGCGAGGAAGGGCTCCGGGGCGTCCTCCTCCGAGAACGCGTCGCCGTGAGCGGACAGGTCGCTATCTTCCGCCGGGTCGAGCGGCAGCCATCCGGGAAGCAGTTCCTCGCGGGCCATGTGCGTTCTTCCTCTCCGCAAGCAGTACGGCGTCAGCCGGTGACTTGCAGTCGGTGTGCCACCCTTCGATTCGGAACGGATCATCGGAATGGGTCGTTCCCGACGGAGGGTGGGTCGCCGACCAGGCAGGCACTGCTTGACGGAAGGACGCCGGGCCGACAGGAAAGGAACACCGATGGCCCTCCTGCTGGCACACGAAATCGAATCTCCGCGTCCGTGCAGCTATCTGCCGGGACGGGAGGCGTCCCTGGAGACGCTGTTGATGCGCAACGTCACGCCCCGGGAGTACGAGCACCTGCTCGTGCGGGGGTGGCGCCGTTTCGGGCCGCAGTACTTCCGGCCCGCGTGCGTTTCTTGCCAGGAGTGCGTGTCCCTGCGGGTGTCGGTGGAAGGCTTCCAGCCCAACCGCAGCCAGCGCCGGGCCCGGGCCGCGTGCGCGCACCTGCGCGTGGAGGTGGGGCCGCCGCGCGTGGATGAGGAGCGGCTCGCGCTGTACCGGGCGTGGCACGCGGAGCGGGAGACGGTGCGCGAATGGGACGCATCGGAGCTGGGCGCGCGTGAGTATTCGCTCCAGTTCGCCTTCCCGCACCCGTCCGCGCGCGAGGTGGCCTGGTACGACGACAGCGACCCGGCGGGTCCGAAGCTGGTGGGCCTGGGCCTGTGTGACGAGATGCCGCAGGCGTGGAGCGCGGTGTACTTCTTCTACGACCCTGCGTTCTCGCGGCTGTCGCTGGGCAAGGCGAGCGTGCTGTTCCAGGTGGAGCTGGCGCGCGAGCGGGGCATCCCGTACGTCTACCTGGGCTACCGCGTGCTCGCGTGCGATTCGCTGCGCTACAAGGCGGGCTTCCGTCCGCACGAGCTGCTGGAGAGCCGGCCCGCGATGGATGAGCCCCCGCACTGGCGGGCCGCGCCGGAGACGCCGGACACGCCCTGATCAGGGGCCGCCGAGCAGCGCCGCGCCGAAGAAGTCGCGCAGGCGGCGCTCGTATTCCTCCGGTGCCGTCTTCGCGTACTCGCCGTGGTGCGCGCCCTTCACCACCCAGTACGCCTTGGGTTCGCACGCGGCCTGGAACATCGCGTCCTGGAGGAACGCAGGTGCGTACGCGTCCACGTCGCCGTTGATCAGCAGCAGCGGCCGGCCCTTCAGGTCGCACAGGCGGGCCATGGGGTCCACCGCGTCCACGTCCACGCCGGACAGGCGCATCGTCCAGAGCACCGGCTGCACGCTCAGCGGCCCCCACTTGCCGTAGCTGTAGCGCGTGTCGGCGACCAACGACGGATACGCGCCCGCGGCGGCCACCGCCTTGAGGCGTGGGTCGTCCAGCGCCTCCAGGAGCGCGGTGGTGCCGCCCATGGAGAAGCCCAGCACCCCCAGCCGCGAAGGGTCCACGTCCGCTCGCGCCGACAGGAAGTCCACCGCCGCGCGCAGGTCCTCGCGTTCGCGGTCACCCCAGGTGACGAGGTCGCCGTCGCTCTCGCCGTGGCCGCGCGAGTCGAAGAGCAGCACTCCGTAGCCCGCGCGCGACAGCGCCTCCGCCTCGAAGAGCATCTGCGTGCGGTTCTCCGCGAAGCCGTGCAGCACCACCACCGCCGCGCGGTTGCGAGACGGCACGTACCAGCCGCGCAGGGTCAGCCCGTCGCGCGTGCGCAGCACCGCGTCCGTGCGGTTCGTGAGCATCGCGTCGCCGAGCGGCTTCAACGCCTGACGCGCGGGATGCAACACGGAGCGCGCCGTGCGCACGTTGCGCACCGCGATGACGGCGGCCAGCGCGAGGAGACCCGCCAGGGCGAGCGCGAGGAGGCGGGCAGGGCGCAGGGGGTTGGGTTTCTTCACGGGGATGGGTTGTGAGCCTATATCCAGGCCCTGGGTTCCCGACAGGAGTCTGCCGGGCGGGAGGTTTCCGCCCCAGGGAGTCACACGTGCTGGAGGACCGCCCCGAGGGCTTCCGCTGCCCCGTGTCACGAACCCGCCCGCCGGGCTGCCGGGCCCGTGTTTCAAGCTTTCGAAAACAACGGTCCGGGAGATCCAAAACCATCACGTCATTCAATTGTCCGCTGAGTGGCGCGCCCGTGAGTCCTTCGCTACCTATGGCACGGAGCCTGGGTTATTGATCCACGGGCCATTCAACGGGAGGGCCCGGCGGTCGTTCGCGAGCCGCACGGGAAATGAAAATCATTTCTTTCCGGGAATCCCAGACATTGAACCCGCTGGCGCAGCGAGACATGACCGCCTCCGCACCGGCGCCCGCCAGACGGCGCGTGTTGTTCACGCTCGTCTTCATGGGCACGGGCGGCATCGAGCGCTCGGTGTGCAACGTGCTGGCGGGCCTGGACCGGGAGCGGTTCGACCCTTCGTTGTTCTTCCACCACGGGCCCCCGCCGCCGGACACGCGCGACCGCATCCCCGCGGACGTGCCCATCTCCTGGGGCGTGGGCATCGACGCGTACCGGCGCTGGGAGCTGCCCCGGATGCTCTGGAAGCTGTTCAACGAGGCGCGCAAGGCGGACATCATCGTCTCCGGGCAGGAGGGCCGGGCGGCGCTGCTGGCGCGGATGGCCGGGGCGATGCTGGGCAAGCCGGTGCTGGGGATGGTGCACTTCGACTGGGGGGCGTTCCACCGCGAGCAGCCGCGCCGGCAGCTCTGGGGCCTCAAGGTGCTGTACCCGGGCATGGACCGCATCGTGGCGTGTGGCTACGACTCCGCGAAGGCGTTCGCGGAGCTGGTGAACGTGGACCGCGAGCGGCTGGAGGTCATCCCCAACTTCGTGGACGCGGCGCGGATCCGCGCCGCGGCGCATGCCCCGCTGCCGCAGTGGGCGGAGGTCGTGTTCCAGAAGCCGGTGGTCATCGCGGTGGGCCGGCTGGAGCCGCAGAAGTCCTTCGACGTGCTCATCCGCGCGCATGCCCGGATGCAGGCGGCCGGGGCGGACACGCACCTGCTCATCCTGGGGGTGGGGTCGCTGGAGGCGGAGCTCAAGGCGCTGGTGAAGGAGCTGGGCGTGGAGTCGTCGGTGTTCATGCCCGGCTTCGCGGACAACCCGCATGCGCTGATGGCGCGGGCTACGGCGTTCGCGCTCTCCTCGCGCTTCGAGGGCCTGCCCATGGTGCTGCTGGAGGCGCTCGCGCTGGGCTGCCCCATCGTCAGCACGGACTGTCCCTCCGGCCCGGCGGAGGCCCTGGACGGGGGGCGGGCAGGGGTGCTGGTGCCCATGGGGGATGACGCGTCCATGGCGGAGGCCCTGGGGCGGGTGGTGAAGGACGCGGCCTGGCGGGACGACCTGCGGACCCGGGCACTGGCCCGGGCGGACGAGCTGTCCTCCGAGCGGGCCCTCAAGGCCTGGGAATCGCTGCTCGCGGACGTCTGAGCCGTCCCGGGTTAAGTAGGAAAGGACGGGGGGCCGGGTCAGGAAGATCTTGCCCCCCCTGTCCGGCTTCAACAGGATTCGCCCCCATCATGACGACCACGAACGAGACGCAGGGCCTCAACTTCCTCCAGGAGGTCATCGAGGAGGACCAGCGGACCGGCAAGCACGGCGGTCGCGTGCACACCCGCTTTCCGCCCGAGCCCAACGGCTACCTCCACATCGGCCACGCGAAGGCCATCGCGCTGAACTTCGGGCTGGCGAACCAGTATGGCGGCAAGTGCAACCTGCGCCTCGACGACACCAACCCGCTCACCGAGGACACCGACTACGTGGAGTCCATCCAGCGCGACGTGCGCTGGCTCGGGTTCGACTGGGACGACCGGCGCTTCTTCGCGTCCGACTACTTCGACCGGCTCTACGCCTTCGCCGAGCAGCTCATCTCCCAGGGCCAGGCCTACGTGTGCAGCCTGTCGCCGGAGGAGATCAGCGCGTACCGCGGTGACTTCACCACGCCGGGCCGGGACAGCCCGTACCGCACGCGTTCGGTGGAGGAGAACCTGGACCTGTTCCGCCGGATGAAGGCGGGCGAGTTCCCGGACAGCAAGCACACGCTGCGCGCCAAGATCGACATGACGTCGTCGAACCCGGTGCTGCGCGATCCGCCCATCTACCGCATCCGGCACGCGCACCACCACCGCACGGGCGACACGTGGTGCATCTACCCGCTCTACGACTTCGCGCACTGTCTGTCGGACGCCATCGAGGGCATCACGCATTCGGTGTGCACGCTGGAGTTCGAGAACCGCCGCGTGCTGTACGACTGGATCGTCAACGCGCTCATCAAAGGCGACCGGCCGAACCAGTACGAGTTCGCGCGGCTGAACCTCACGTACGCGGTGATGAGCAAGCGCAAGCTGCTCCAGATGGTGACGGAGCGGCTGGTGTCGGGTTGGGACGACCCGCGCATGCTGACCATCAGCGGCCTGCGTCGCCGGGGCTACACGCCCGCGTCGCTGCGGGACTTCGCGAAGCGCATCGGCGTGAGCAAGTCGGACAGCCTCATCGACATGGGCGTGCTGGAGCTGAGCATCCGGGACGACCTGAATGAGACGGCCCCGCGCGCCATGGCGGTGCTGCGTCCGCTCAAGGTGGTGGTGGAGAACTACCCGGAGGGGCAGACCGAGGAGCTGGAGGTCGCCAACCATCCGAAGAAGGCGGAGCTGGGCACGCGCAAGGTGCCATTCATGCGCGAGCTGTACATCGAGGCGGACGACTTCCAGGAGGTGCCGGAGAAGGGCTTCTTCCGTCTGGCGCCGGGCAAGGAGGTGCGCCTGCGCTCCGCGTACTTCATCAAGTGCGAGCAGGTCATCAAGGACGCGGCCGGCAACATCACGGAGCTGCGCTGCACCTATGACCCCGCGACGCGCGGCGGGGATTCGCCGGATGGCCGCAAGGTGAAGGGCACGCTGCACTGGGTGCCGGGCAACGCGCCCGTCGCGCAGGTGCGGCTGTATGACAGGCTCTTCTCCGTGGAGCAGCCGGACCGGGACAAGGAGAAGGACTTCAAGGCCTTCATCAACCCGGCCAGCCTGGAGGTCGTCTCGGATGCTCGCGTGGAGCCGTCGCTCGCGCAGGCGAACCCGGGGGACCGCTTCCAGTTCGAGCGCCTGGGATACTTCTGCGCGGACGCGCTGGATTCGAAGCCGGGCGCGCCCGTCTTCAACCGCACGGTGACGCTGAAGGACTCGTGGGTGAAGGAGCAGAAGAAGTAGGACGCTCGCTTCACGGTGGATGCGTCAGCACGGAGGCCCCGGGTTCTTTCGCTCGGGGCTTCGTCGTTTCAAGGGGGCAGCAGGCCCCACGCGTCCAGCGAGGCGCAGCGTCCGTTGCGCCAGGTGGCCTGCGTCGTGGCCGGCGTATTCCAGGTGATGAACGTTCCGCCAGGTGAATAGGGCAGCCACGCGGGGATGGGCGAGCCGGTGCGGGCCATCGCGCCCCAGGCGGACTGCATCTGCTGGGACAGCGTCAGGTCCTGCGGCGTGGGCGTGGTGGCCACGGCGTCGAAGCGGCCGAACAGGTAGACGATGTCCGTCCCGTGCGCGACGCCCAGCGGCGCCAAGGGGCCGTTGGGGAGGGCTCGCGCGAAGCGGTAGAGGTACGCGGGGGCGGTGCCCACGGTGGCGCTGGCGGTGGCCAGCCGCTGGGCCGGGCACGCGAACGACAGTTCCGTGCCCAGCGCATCCGCGGCGGCGACCTCTCCCACCACCGAGGGTTGGTAGAGCGCGGTGAGCTGCGTCTTCCTGGCGCTCGCGCCGATGGCGTCCACGTAGCGGCCGAAGTCGCCGGGGGTGCCGACGACGCCCATGCTGGCGAGGACGAAGCTGGCTTCGTTGTCATTGGCGCCCACCAGCACGGGCACGTCCCCGCTGCCCGCGAGCACCCGCGCGAGCGGCCTGTCCTTCAACACGACGCCGTCCACCACCGGCAGCGTGGGCCACAGCGCGAAGCCCATCTCCGTCACGGGTGTGAGCTGTAGCTGGGTTCCCAGCACCTGCACGGGCGGCTTCGCGCGGAGGCACGCGGCGACATCGCCTTCGGTGCACTCCAGGACGATGGCCGTGACGAGGCCCACGAAGTACGCCGACGGGAAGGCGCCCACCGGCTGTTCCTTCTCCAGGACGGGGCGGTAGGTGCCGGACTGGATGGCGGCGCGCTGGAACAGCCCCTGGGCCGGCGTGGCCGCCAGCAGCGTCGTCACGGAGACGGCGCCTGCGGACTCACCCGTAATCATCACGCGCTTCGGGTCGCCTCCGAACGCGGCGATGTTGCGGCGCACCCAGTCCAGCGCGGCGATCTGATCGCGCAGGCCCCAGTTGCCCGTGCCCCCATCCGGCGCGGTGAGCTGGGGCAGGGTGAGGAACCCGAGCAGGCCCAGCCGGTAGTTGAACGACACGACGACCAGATCCTCACGCTGTGCGAGCTGCGCGGCGTCGTACCAGGCCTCGCTGGACGCGCCCTCCACGTAGCCGCCGCCGTGGATCCACACGAGCACCGCGCGCGGCTTCGCGGGGGCGGTGGGGGCCCACACGTTGAGCCGCAGGCAGTCCTCGTCCAGGTGGAGCACGTTGTCCCTGAACTGGGGACAGGGTGGACCGAAGGCGGTGGCGGTGAGGGGCTGCGTCCACCGCGTGGGGCGCGCGGGCGGGGCCCACCTGCGGTTCCCCGTGGGAGGCGCCGCGTACGGGATGCCCTTGAAGACGTTGAGTCCGCCCGCGACGGAGCCCCGGACGGGACCGTCGTCGGTCGTCACGTCGAGCGTCTGGGCGACGGCGCCCACGTGGGCGGAGGGCTCCTCCGGGAACTCCTCGGGGGCCGTGCAGCCCCAGAACAGGAGGAGGGACAGGAGCCAGGGCAGGCGCGGAGCGATCTCAGGCATGGGAGTCCGCGACGCTAGTCCAGGCCCTTCTGGGGGGCGACGGCGCGCCCGTTGCTCGGACGGCATGCTTCGGAGGGCACACCGCGATGCCTACGCGCAGTCCTTCACGCTGAAGCAGGTGGAGGCGTTCCAGCAGGGCCGGGTGCCGCAAGGACGGTTATGAGCGGGGCGGCGCCTCGCGGGTCATCTCGACCATCGTGGGACGCCAGCCCAGGCGCTCGAACAGGCGCCGCGCGGACTCGTTCTTGGCGGCGGTGGAGAGCACGACGCGGGGGGCGCCCATGTCGGTGAGCCGCTGCACCATGGCCTCCGCGAGCAGCCGGCCGGTGCCGGTGCCGCGCGCCTTCGCCTCCACCCAGATGTCGTGCAGGGCGCCGTGCTTGTCCAGGAGCATGTTCCAGTCCACGCCCTCCAGCCGGCCGTAGCAGTAGCCCACGACATCGCCGTCCAGTTCGGCCACCAGCACCACGGCCTCTGTGGGACGGCGCGCCTCCTTGCCCAGCCACCAGCGGTATCCGGCCTCCACGTCGTCGGGGACCATGAAGCGCTGCGAATCGAACCCGTGGTGCTGGTGCGCGAGCGCCGCGCCCATGCGACCCAGCGCGGGTTCGTCCGAGGTCTTCGCGGGACGGATGATGACGGACATGGAGACTCCTGGCTGCGGGGTTCGATGCCCCCAGGATGGGCATCCGGGGCCGCGTCTGTCGAAGCGTTCCGGAGGGAAATGCTCAGCCGGCCACGCGGGCAAGCGCCGCGCCCAGGCCCTGCTCCACGACGTTCCGGTAGGGGCCCTCGGGAACATGGGGGAGCGCGTCCACGCCCTGCTGGTAGTGGGCGCGGGCTGTGGGGAAGTCGCCCCGGTCCTCGGCGCACCTGCCCAGGTTGAGGTGGAGCGACGCGAAGAAGGGGCGCACGCGGTCGTCATCGACGGAATGGGCCCGGTCGAGCGACACCTGGTTCCAGTGCCGGGTGTCCTCTGGCGTGGGTTGATGCCGCGCGAGGTAGTGGGCCGCGATGCAGGCCTCGTAGTCGTCCCTGGCCGCGTCCCAGGCCCGCTGGAAGCACTCGCGTGCCTCCTCGTGCCGGTGGGCGGCCTCCGCCTGCATGCCCTGGCCGCACAGCTTCACGACGGGATTCTCCGGGTCCATGCCCGGCATGATGCAACGGCCCGGCGGCCCTGGCGATGCAAGGCCCTACCGGGCCCCGGAGCGCACCGGCTGCTGCTGGCGCCGTCTCTGACCGAGCTCCGAGCGCGCCATGTCCAGCAGGCTCCAGGCGGACACCGCCGCGAGCACCGCGCCGACCAGCGTCACCACGTAGTTCGACACGCCGACGGTCTCGCACTGGATGCACGCCACCGACGGATCCGCCGGCTCATAGTGCAGCGTCACCGGGGCCCCGGCCGGGTAGTGCCGCGTCACCGCCTGGGCCTCCGCGAGCGCCCCGGAAGCGTGACCGTCGAAGGCGAACGTGTCGGACGTGTACGGGGTGCCGTTCACCTCGTAGCGGTAGCTCACCTCCGGCCGGAAGCTCACGGAGCGTCTGGCGCGCAGGGTCTCCACGCGGGACTCCACCACCGTGCCCTGCACCGTCGGCCAGCTCCGGCTCACGGTCGTGCGGTAGACCATCCGCCCGCCCGCGAACATCAGCGCCACGCCGATGCCCAGCAGGCCCAGCCCCATCAGCCACTTCATCATCGCGTCGCACCCTTGCCGCGCCCGGCCCTGGAGCCCCCGGCGCTGGAAGTCGTCTTCCTCCCAGCGATTGCAGCCGCCGGGCCAGCGCTCCTCCCGGGGCGGAGCCTCCTTCTCGCCTGGGGCAATCTTCCCCGTGGGGCAATCCGCCCCAGCGCGCGCCCTTTCCGTTGGTTTCCAAAGCAGCGCCGAGGGGGCAGACTCGGCGGCACTCCATGCCCGCTCTCGCCCTCGAGCTCGAAGTGGCCCGACGCATCGCGCGCCAGGCTGGTGACCTCCTCCTGCAGGTCTACGCCACCGACTTCTCCGTCACGAACAAGGCCGGCGGGGCGGGGCCCGTCACCCTGGCCGACGAGCGCGCCAACGCCTTCATCGTGGGCGAGCTGCGCAAGGCCTTCCCGGGCGACGGCGTGGTGGCGGAGGAGACGGAGGACGCGTCCGACGCGAAGCGCTTCGAGCGCTGCTGGTACGTGGATCCGCTCGACGGCACGCAGGAGTTCGTGAACCGCAACGGCGAGTTCGCCGTCCATATCGGGCTCGCGGTGGAGGGCAGGCCCGCGCTGGGCGTCGTCTACCGCGCCGTCGGGGACGTCCTCTATTCGGGCGTCGTCGGGGGGCAGGGCTTCGTGGAGGACTCCCAGGGGCGCCGCGCGCTGCGCGTCTCGGACGTGGCGGATCCAGCGGCGCTGCGGCTGGTCGTCTCGCGCTCCCACCGCTCCAGCGCGACGGACGCGGTGGTGGCGCGGCTGGGCATCACCCGGGAGCAGGAGTCCGGCTCGGTGGGCGTCAAGTGCGGCCTGCTCGCGGAGGCCCGCTGCGACCTCTACGTGCACGCCAGCGACAAGAGCTACCGCTGGGACAACTGCGCGCCGGAGGCCGTTCTGCGTTCGGCGGGCGGCATCCTCACGGACCTGGCCGGCGTGCCGTACCGCTACGACGGCTCCGAGCTCCAGAACCGGCGGGGCCTGCTCGCGTGCAACGCCGCCGCCTTCGACCAGGTGCTGCCCGTCGTGTCGCAGGTGGCCCGCGAGGCCGGCCTCCTGCCGTGACGCGGCTTCAGCCCCCGTCCACCGCGCGGCGCAGCTCGCCGAACAGGCGCGCCAGGTCCGGGAGCTGGTAGCTGGCGTTGAGGCCGCTCGGGTTGGGCAGCACCCACAGCCCGGTGTCTCCGAGCGTCTCCTCCTGGCGGCCAAACCGCGCCTTGGGCCGGGCGAAGGCGCCCCGGTACGCGCCCAGGCCCAGCACCGCGAGGAAGGCCGGGCGGTAGCGCTTCACCTTCTGCTCCAGGCTCTTTCGGCCCTTCACGTACTCGGAGGCGTCCAGCAGGTCCGCGGAGGCCGTGGCCCGGTCCACCACGTTGGTGATGCCCAGGCCTAGCGCCTTCAATTCGCCCTGTTCGGACGGCAGGAGGCGGCGCGGCGTGAAGCCCGACAGGTGCATCGCGGGCCAGAAGCGGTTGCCCGGCCGCGCGAAGTGCACCCCCACCACGGCGGAGTAGAGGCTGGGGTTGATGCCGCAGAAGAGCACCCGCATGCCCGGAGCCAGCAGGTCCGGCACGGTGCGGTCGGTGGCGGCGAACAGCTCGTCCTTCGTGGGGCGGTGGAGGGTCTTCATTGGACGTGGGAGTCCAAACCTAGCGGGTTGGGTGCGGCCTCGCACGTCGCTTCGTCTCGCGGGCACTCCAGGCTGCCCGCCCCCCGCTGCCGCCCCTGTTGAAGGATTGACGGCGTGCCTCAGGGCGAGGAGCGCCACGCGGCCACGGCGAAGAGGATCCAGCCCACGAGGAAGCCCAGGCCGCCCAGCGGGGTGATGGCGCCCAGCACTCGCACCCCGGAGAGAGCGAGCGCGTACAGGCTGCCGGAGAACAGGACGATGCCCGCGAGCATTGCCCACCCGGAGGCGGACAGGAGCGCGGAGGGGCGCGTCACGCCCAGCAGGCCCACGGCCACCAGCGCGAGCGCGTGGTACATGTGGTAGCGCGCTCCGGTTTCGAAGACGACCTGCAGGTCCTGGGGCAGCCGGGCCCGCAGTGCATGCGCCCCGAAGGCTCCCGCCGCCACCGACAGGAAAGCGTTCACCGCTCCCACCACGAGCCACCACCGCATGATCGAGTGCCTTTCTTCGCGCGCTTGACTGCGGCACGCTACACCGCGCCTCACGGCAGCGTCCTGGTTGAACACGCACCCCGCCCCAGCCGCGCCCGACCCCCGATGATGACTTCTCCTTCCTTCCAGCCGACCCCGTCGATCCCCTTCGAGCTGCGCCAGTCGCCCATCCAGGGACTTGGTGCCTTCGTCACCCGCCGCATCCGCAAGGGGGCGCGCATCATCGAGTACATCGGTGAGCGCCTCACCCAGGCCCAGGCGGACGTGCGCTACGACGACGAGTCGATGGAGCGCCACCACACCTTCCTCTTCAACCTGGACGACGACACGGTCCTGGACGCGGGCACGCTGCACAACGAGTCGCGCTACATCAACCACTCGTGCGAGCCCAACTGCCAGTCGCTCATCGACAAGGGCCACATCCACATCTACGCGCTGCGCGCCCTCGAACCGGGGGAGGAGCTGACGTACGACTACGCCTACGAGCGCACGCCGGAGATGGGCGATGACGCGGAAGGGCTGTACGTCTGCCGCTGTGGCACGCCCTCGTGCCGGGGCACCATCCTCGCCCCGGAGACGAAGGCCCCCGCGCGCCGCAAGAAGCCCGCGAGCAAGGCCAAGCGCGCCGCCAAGGCCCCTTCGAAGTCCAAGGCCGCGCCGAAGTCCAAGACGTCGTCCAAGGCCGCTTCCAAGTCGAAGTCAGCCTCCAAGTCGAAGTCCCGGCCGGCCTCCAAGTCGAAGTCCGCCGCGACCAAGCAGCGGGGTACGAAGCGCGCCAAGACGGCGGGCCGGGGCCGCCGCGCCGCGGGCTGAAGTCCGCCAAACGGCCGCGCGCGTTCCGGAGGCGGGCATTAGAGTGGGGGCGTGAAAGACGTCCTGCGCTTCCTGCTCACCGAAGCTCCCGACTCACCCGCGCTCGATTCAGTGGAGGTCTGGTGGCGACGGCACCTCGCGGTGTTGCCGCGCTTCCCGGCCCCCTCGGACCTGGCGCTCGCCAGCGGGTTCCGGGCGGACCGGCTGGGGTTCGCGTTCGCTTCCGGCTACCACGCCGCGCTGCGCTCGCTCTTTCCCCAACTTCCCGCGGACCGTCGCGTCGCGCTCTGCGCCACCGAGTCAGGGGGAGGGCACCCCACCGCCATCGAGACCACGCTCACGCCGGCCGGCGCGGGCTGGACGCTCGATGGGACGAAGACCTACGTCACCCTGGGCACGCACGCGGAGGTGCTGCTGGTGGTGGCCACCGAGGGCCGCGACGCGCAGGGCCGCAACCGCCTGCGCATGGTGGTGGTGGACGCGAAGAAGCCCGGCGTGCGGATAGAGCCGCTGCCCCCGCTGGGCTTCGTGCCGGAGGTGCCCCACGCGGCGCTGCGGCTGGAGGGCGTCGCCGTGGCCTCCGAGGACGTGCTGCCCGGGGATGGCTACACGCGCTACCTGCGGCCGTTCCGCACCGTGGAGGACTGCCACGTCAACCTGGCCGTGCTGGGCTGGCTGGTGAAGGTGGGCCGTCAGTGCGGCTGGCCGGTGGCGCTGCGCGAGGAGCTGGTCTCCATCGCGGTGCTGATCCGTGCGTTGTCGCAGGAGGACCCGAGCGACCTGGGCGTGCACGTGGCGCTGGGCGGAGCGCTCGCGCAGATGCACCGCGCGCTGGAGCGCTGCGAGACGGCCTGGGAG
>NZ_JAPNJZ010000013.1:0-92230 GCF_026626765.1 Corallococcus sp. bb12-1
CGCGAAGCGCGTCATGTTGGCCTGGAACCAGTTGCGCCACCCCGGCACCACCGAAGCGCGGCCCTGGTCCAGGGCCTTGAGGGCGCGGAGCACGACCTCCTCCGCCGGCGCGAGCGGCCCCACCGCGGCCTGCTTCGTGCCCACCACGTCGAAGAAGGCCGTCTGCACCGGCCCCGGGCAGAGCGCGAGCACGCGCACGCCCCGCTCACGGGTCTCCTCCGACAGCGCCTCCGTGAAGGACAGCACGAACGCCTTGGTGGCGCCGTAGATGGCCATGTACGGCACCGGCTGGAACCCCGCGATGGAGGCCACGTTGAGGATGCCGCCCACGCCGCGCGCGAGCATGTCCGGCAGGAACAGGTGGCAGGTGTCCGCCAGCGCCGTGACATTGAGCATCACCTGCTCGTGCTGCCGAGCGAACGCGGCGGACTCGAACGCACCGTGGGAGCCGAAGCCCGCGTTGTTGACGAGCAGGTCCACGCGCAGCCCCTTCTCCTGGCAGCGCGCGTGCAGCTCCCTGCCGGCGCCCTCGCGGCCCAGGTCCAGCGCGATGACCTCCGCCTGGATGCCGTGCTCCGCCTGGAGCTTCGTCGCCAGCGCGCGCATCCGGTCCTCCGAGCGGGCCACCAGGATGAGGTCCATGCCCCGGGCCGCCAGCTCACGGGCGAACACCTCGCCCAGCCCGGACGACGCGCCCGTCACCAGGGCCCGGTGCCCAGCGTAGGGGAAGGCCCCGGGCCGGGGCGCGGGGGTGGAAGCAGGACGGTGGGAGAGAGGCTGGGACGAAGTCGTTTGCATGGGGTTAGAATGTGAGCGAGCGCTCACGTTCTCAACTCGCGTTGGGCTCACATTCCGTTTCCGGAGGTCCCATGCCCCGCCGTCCCCCTCCCTCCCGTCGCAGGGCGCCCCGCCAGGAGCGCTCGCAGGCCACCTGCGATGCCATCCTCACCGCGACTGCTCGCGTTCTGGTCAAGGACGGGTACGAGGCCGCGAGCACCAACCGCATCGCGCAGGAGGCGGGCGTGAGCGTCGGTTCGCTCTACCAGTACTTCCCGAGCAAGGAGGGACTGGTGACGGCGCTGCTGGAGCAGCACCGCGCTCGGAGTGTGGCGGACTTCGAGGCGGGGCTGGTGCCGTTGGCCGGGCAGCCGCTTCCGGTGGCGATGCGCGCGCTCATCCGGCAGGTCATCGCCGTGAAGCGGGAGAACCCGCGCCTGAACCAGGTGCTGCATGAGCTGATGCCGCGCATGCGCCAGTGGGGCTTGTCGGATGTGTATTCGCAGCGCCTGTTCCGGTTGGTGCGCGCCTTCCTGGCGCCGCGCTTCGAGGACTTGCGTCCCCAGAACCTGGACATGGCGGTCTTCATCCTGGTGACCACCGTGGAGGCGCTCTGCCACACGGCGGTGACGGAGCGGCCGGACTACCTGGAGGATGAGAGCTTCGTGGAGGAGATCGCCACGCTCGCGCTGGGCTACCTGCGTCCGGAACCTGCGGCGGTCCCGGTGCGCCGGACGACCCGGGAGCGGACGGTCCGGATGTGAGCAACATCCCGCCGCGAGGAGGATCCGACGCGCGGCCTTGGAGGGGCGTTCTTGAGGAAGACGTTGCTTCAGGGCGGCGGCGACGCGCGACCCATGGGAATCACCAACGGGCCGGGCAGGTCCGGCCGCGACACGACCTCCACGCGCAACCCGAAGGTGTTCGCGATGAGGTCCGGGGTGAGCACGTTCACAGGGGTGCCGGTCTCCACGCACCGGCCCTGATCCAACACCGCGATGCGGTCCGCGTAGCGCGCGGCCAGGTTCAGGTCATGCAACACCGTGAGCACCGCGCCGCCTTCGTGCGCGAAGGCCCGCGCCCGCTCCAGCACCAGGTGCTGGTGGGAGAGGTCCAGGCTCGCCGTCGGCTCGTCCAGGAGCAGGTAGCGGTGGCCGTGCGCGGGGGGCGTCCACAACTGGGCCAGCACGCGCGCCAACTGCACGCGTTGCCGCTCGCCTCCCGACAGCGTGGTGTACGCGCGCGAGGCCAGGTGCTGCGTGTCCGTGGCATCCAGCGCGGCGCGGGCCACCTCCACGTCGGACGCATCACCACCGCGCCGCGCGTGCGGACTGCGCCCCAGCACCGCCACTTCCAGCGCGGTGAAGCCGAAGCCCAGCGAGGACTCCTGGAGCAGCACGCCCAGCCGCTGCGCGCGTTCCACCAGGGGCCACTGGTGCAACGCGCGGCCTTCCAGGAACACCTCGCCGGCCTTGCAGCGCAGCTCGCCCGACAGCGCGGCCAGCAGCGAGGACTTGCCCGCGCCGTTGGGGCCCACCACGGCCAGCACCTCGCCGGGCCTCACCTCCAGCGACAGCGGACCCGCCACGCGCCCACGACCGCGCCACACCTCCACGTCGCGTGCCTCAAGGCTCATACCGCCTCCTCGCGCGCCGCATGCGCTGGGGCGGGCGGCACGCCCGGACGGAGGCCAGCTCCGTGTCGGGAGCCCCTGAAGTCACGCGGGCCCTCTGCGCGGAGCGCGTGATGCCTGCGGGCACGCCCAGCACGGCGGCCACTTCCAGTTCGCCCGCTTCGGAGTCCTGCTCCCGCGAAGGTGACTCCACGCTCATGCCGTCCCCCTGCGCGACAGGAGCGCGATGAAGGCCGGTACGCCCAGCACGGAGGTGAGCGCGCCCACCGGCAGCTCCGACGGCGCGGCCAGGGTGCGCGAGAGCAGGTCGGACGCGAGCAACAGCGATGCCCCCGTCAGCGCGGACGCCGCCAGCAGCCGCCGGTGGTCCGGCCCCAGCGCCATGCGCAGCAGCGCGGGCACCATCAGGCCCACGAAGCCAATCATCCCCGTGAAGGCCACCGCCGCCCCCACGCCCAGCGCCGCGGAGAGGATGAGCCGGCGCTTGAGGCGCTCCACGTCCACGCCCAGGTGGTACGCCTCGCGCTCGCCCAGCAGCACCAGGTTGAGCGCTCGCGCCTCGCGCAGCACCAGGCCCAGCGTCAGCAGCAGGGGCACCGCCGCGGCGCCCACCGTCTCCCATGACGCTCCCCCCAGGCTGCCCAGGCTCCAGAAGGTGATGGAGCGAAGCTGCGCGTCCGAGGCCGCGTGGGTCAAGAGCCCCATCCCCGCGAACGCTCCGGCGCTCACCGCCACGCCCGACAGCAACATGCGCGGCGTGTCCGTCCGGCCGCCGCCCGTGCCCAGCCGCTGCGCCAGCAACGTCGCGCCCAGCGCGCCCAGGAAGGCCGCGCCCGGCACCACCAGCATGCGCAGCGCGCCCATGTTCGTGCCCAGCGTCACGTCCAGCACGATGGCCAGCACCGCGCCCAGCGCCGCGCCGCTGGAGGTTCCCAGCAGCCCCGGCTCCACCAGCGGATTGCGGAAGAGCGCTTGCAGCGCGGCGCCCGTCGTCGCCAGCACCGCGCCCACCATCATGCCCAGCACCACGCGCGGCAGGCGGAGCGTGAACAGCACCGCGCGCTGCGTCGGCTCCATCCGTTGGGAGGCCTCGCCCAGCCCCAGCGCCTCCCACAGGCTGCCGAGAATGGCGGCCGGAGGCACCGGCACCGTCCCTATCGCCAGCGACGCGAGCGCCACCAGCGCCAGCACCAGGCTCAGCGTCACCCAGGGCCGCACGCCCGGAAGCCGCGAAGGCACCGGACGCGCGGAGGACACAGGCAGGGCCTCCGACGCGCTCATTTGCCGCCGCCCTTCCCCGCCGCCGGCAACACCCCGTCCTGCAGGCGACCCACGGCCTTGCCCAGCCCCGGCCCCAGGCCCATGAAGTCCACGTCGTCCACGGTGACGAGCTTCCAACCCTTCACCTGCGACAGGCCGGGCTGCCTCGCGAGGCCCTCCGCCCCGCCCACCGACTCCACCGAGCCCGCGGGCAGCAACACGAAGTCCGGTGCCGCCGCCACCACCGCCTCCGCGCTGAGCGGCTTGTAGCCCTTCAAATCCCCCACCGCGTTCACCGCGCCCGACAGGCGGATGAGCGTGTCCGCCACGGATCCGGAGCCCGCCACCATCATCGTGCCCGCGCCCCGCGCGTACACCGCGAGGATGCGCGGCGGCTTCGTGCCCTTCGCAGCCGTCACCCGTCCGGCCGCCCGCGCCAGGTCCTCGTCCAGCTTCGCCACCAGCGCCCGGCCCCTGTCCGGCGTGCCCAGCCGATCCGCGACGGTCTGGATGCGAGCGCGCGCCGCCTCCACCGTGGGCTCGTTGGCGAACGTCTCCACCTGCATGCCCGTCTGCTTCAATTGCTCCAGCACCGCCGGAGGCCCGGCCTCCGCCGACCCCAGCAGCAGGCCCGCGCCCAGCGACAGCACCCCTTCGGCCGACAGCGCGCGCTGGTAGCCCACCGTGCGCACCTTCGATGCCTCCGGCAGCGCCCCGCTGGAGTCATCCACGCCTACCACCCGGTCGCCCGCGCCCAGCGCGAACACCGTCTGGGTCATCGCAGGCCCCACGACGACGAGCTTCGGCGCGGCCTTCGCTTCCGCCTTCTTCGGCTCGGGCGGCGCCGCGTGCACGGACAGGGCGAACAGGGCGGACACGAGCCCCCACTTCGAGGCCATGCGCTTCATGACGCCACCTCCACCGCGGGCAGCGCCCGGCCCAGCTCTTCCATCAACGCCCGCCACGCCGGGGACTCCAACTCCCCCGGCTTGCGCTTGCCGAACAGCAACCCGATGTTCTCTCCCGCGCGGTCGAACAGCTCCAGCGAAGTGACGGTGCCGTCGCGCGTGGGCTTGCGCACCACCCAGGCGGAGTGGACCTGATCCGCGCGCACGTGGAGGTTGAAGCCCGGATCCAACACGTTCATCCACGGGCCCATGGGGCGCACCGTGCGCACCGGTCCGGTGTGGATTTGAATCGCCCCCGGGTTGCCCACGAAGATCATGATGGGCATCGCCGACGACGCGGCGCGCTCCAGCGTCCAGCCCAGCGCGTCCGGCGCCACCGGCAGCGCGAAGTCCGGGCCCGCGAGCCGCAGCGCCTGCGTGCGCGCCACCTTGAAGCGCTTGAGCAGCGCGAAGAATTCGTGCGTGTCCTGGAGCGCACGCCAGCCCTCCACCAGTCCGGGCGCGTCGATGTCCGCATCCGGCAGGGGCACGGCCGGCGCGGCGACCGGCACCACGTTCAATACGTGGGACTGATCCTCGTGCTTCAGCTCCGTCACCAGCGCCTCGAACGCGGCGACGTCGCCCTCCGGTTGGAGGTAGATCTTGTGCACGGCGGTGCCCGCCGCGTCGAACACATGGAGGCTGCGGCGCACCTCGCCGGACACGTCCTCGCGCAGCGCGAACGCGAAGCACCACCGCGACAGGAACAGCCGCAGGTCGATGTCCTCGTCCAGCACGAGCGCCATCGCGCCGTGCACCTCCACCTTGCGGTAGACGCCCTTCTTCTCATGCACCGCGGACGCGTTGCGCGTCAGGGCCATCACCCGCCCCAGCGACTCCAGCCGGGGCAGGAGCACGTCGAAGCGCGGCTCCAGCCGCACCAGCTCTCCGTTCAGCCCGGTGGCGAGCAGCTCCGCCTCGCTCACCCCCAACTGCTCCGCCGCGTCGCGGATGCGCGTGCGCGGCTGGGACTCCCGAAAGGCCTGCCAGCGCTCTCGCAGCGCGGCGGTCGTGCTGCCGGACTTCTCCGCGGAGGTCGTCGTCATCACGGCTGCCCTCCGGCCGGAGCGATGACCTTCGCCCACCGCAGCTTCAGGTTCGCGGGCGTCCCGGCGTCGTCGTAGTACGACAGCATCTCCACCTTGAAGTACGTCCCCTGGTCGGAGCGGACGACGTAGAGCTGCGCGCGCGGCGTGAGCGTGTGGAACTTCAGGTCGTAGAGGTACCAGTTGCCCCCCGCGTTGAAGACGGTGTCCGGCGTGGTGTCCACGTCGTCACCGTCGGCGGCATCCGTGGCCCAGCCCGTCGCCGGAGCCTGGGTGAGCGCTTCAAACGTCGTGTCCGCGAGGACGGCCACCTGCACGCCGCCCGTCCCGCTGACGCCCCCGCGCGACTTCACCACGAAGCGCTGGAAGGCCAGGTCCCAGGCCGCGTCCTCGGTCGCGCTGACCTCCTTGCCGATGTCCAGATCCAGGCCCACCCACAGCGTCGGCTCCGTCGCGTTGATGACCGACGTGAAGGACCCGTCGCCGTTGTCCTGGTGCTTGAGGTTGGCGCTGTCCTCTGGATGGACGACGGGGTCCTCCTCCTCGGGCCCTGGCTGGGGTTGCAGGTCGTCACCACAGGCGGAGCTCAGGCCCGCGACGAGCAGCGCCGCGCAGGCACGGCCCAGAAAGCCAGGGCGGAACGGGATGGGGAACATGCGGACTCCTTGCAGGAAACACGGAGGTGGGAAGGACAGCTCAGAACCGGGTGGACACCCCGGCCTGGACGGTGCGGGGAGGAATGGGCAGATCCTTCGGATTGCCCGCGTCGGTGAGGTTCGTGCCGACGACGAAAAGCTGGAGCCCGCCCGCTGGCATGAGCCAGGCGATACGGGCATCCAGGGAGATGGTGGGGCTGGCACGGTAGGAATCCGCCACACCGTCTCCGTTGGTATCTGGGTAGAAGGGCCGCTCGCCCGTGAGCGCGCCGCGCACCAGGGCTTCCAGGCCCCAGGGGCGGTAGCGCCAGGAGGCCTGCGCGGTGAAACGGTGGCGCGCCTGGCCTTCCAGTTGGCGCTCCAGGTCCTGGTCGGTGCCGTCGGTGAGCGTGTAGCCCAGCTCCACCTGGACGCGGCCGGGCAGCGACTGGCGCACGCCCAGCTCGCCGCCGCGCACGCGCGCACGCGCGATGTTGATGTACGAGTAGCGCAGGGCCTCGCCCTCGGACTGGAGCGACGCGGCGATCATGTCGCGCAGCGAGTGCTGGAACACGCCCGCCCACACCACGGAGTCGCGAAAGGGCCGCACCTCCACGTTGAGGTTGTAGCTGCGGGAGCGCTCCGGCTTCAGGTCCGGGTTGCCACGCACGGTGTAGCCCACCGACGGGTTCTCGAAGTCGATGAGCAGGTCCTGGAAGCTGGGCGCGCGGTAGCCCCACCCGTAGCCGCCGCGCAGCGTGAGCCACGACAGGGGGTCTACCTTCAGCGCCGCCCGGGGCGTCACCGCGAACCCGAACTGCGAATCCAGGTCCACCCGTCCGCCCCGCACAATCACCAGCCCCAGCTTCTCCCAGATCGTCCAGGTGTCCTGCGCGTAGAAGGAGCCGCGCCCGCGCCGCCCCTTGCCGCCGTCCAACCGGTCCGAGCGCAGCCACTCGCCCAGGTACTCCGTGCCCACCACGAACGCGTGCGAGCCGGGCCGCGCGTCCAACTGCACGCCCAGGCGGGCCTGCTGGTCGCGCGTGTCCTCCACGGAGTCCAGCGCGGAGGCGTTGCGCTGGTCGCGCAGGTAGCGGCGCTCGTAGTGCCCGTAGGACAGGTCCGTGCGCAATATCGCCTTCCCCCCCAGCTTCCAGGACGGCGACAGGCGCGAGGCGAAGGTGTTGTCGCGGGTCGCGCGGTCGAAGACGGCGTTGCCCGCGCCCAGGTCCACGCCGCGCTGGATGCGGTGGGAGAAGGACGCCGTGCCCTCCAGCGACATCTTCTCCGAACCGCGCCAGTCACCGCGCGCGGACAGGTCATACCCATCCAGGCTGCTGCCGGAGGTGCCGATGTCCGTCGGGTCCAGGTCATACGCGGCGCGGCGCTGGAGCCCTCCGCTCATGCGCAGCCCCCACGCATCGCCGCGCGTCTCGCCCGTCGCATCCAGGTCCAGGCGGTTGCGCGTGCCGTAGGCGGCCCGCAGGTCCGCGCCCAAGGGGCGCTGCGCCTTGCGCGTGATGAAGTTCACCACGCCCGCCACCGCGTCGCTGCCGTACATCACCGACCCCGGGCCCTTCACGATCTCCACCTGCTCGATGTCCTCCATCGACAGGCGCGACAGGTCCACGTCGCCGTCCACCTTGCCGGTGACGCGCTCGCCGTCCACCAGCACCAGCACGTACTCCGGCGCCAGGCCCTGCATGGACAGCCCCGCGCCAGAGAAGCCCTGCTGCACCACGAGGCCCGGGCGCGCGGAGAGCAGCTCGGAGGCGTCCCGCGCCCCGCTCGCGACGATCTCCGCGCGGGTGATGACCTCCGTCGTCACCGGGGATTCGCGCACGCGCTCCTGGCTGCGAGAGCCCGTCACCACCGTCTGGAGCGCGGGGGCCTCCTGGGCCACGCCGGCATCCACCACGCCGCCATCCACGACGGACGGCACGTCCTCCGCCCGGGCGACGCCGGACAGGAGCAGAAGACTCAGCAGTGCGTAACCACACCAACGCCCGGGCATCCCAGGTCCTCCCGGCACGAAGGCCGGGGGCCTCCGCGAAAGGGAAGCCTGTCGGGCGCTGGGCTCAAGGGCCTCGGGCCTCAGGAAACACACCTCAACCACTTCCGGCGCCTCACGCGGCTCCGGACGCTCCAGGTCTGCTCAGCCGCCTTCACCCCGGGGCGCGGGGGTGCCCCTGCGGGACTCCCGCGCAGGCGCGGAGCCTTCCAGCGGAACCACCTGCGTCCGGTGACACCGGCGGCACTTCAACTCCACGCCGCCCGGCACCAGCCGCGCCAGCAGGCTGCCGCACATGCAGCGCAGCTCCCCGGCACTTCCCTGTGGCCCGCATCCCTCGTGCATCGCGGCTCCCTGCGTTTGATGGGGCCGGACGATATTGATACTGAATATCAAAGTCAAAAGACTTCCGGTGAACACCTCAAGTAGGCGTTCGTATGGGGAAGCCCCTACTTCGTGCCCGTCTTCGCGGCGGGGCGGGGCGCGGCGGAGTCCTTGGGGACGGGGAGCAGGGGCACGCGGCCCTCCGGGTAGAGGGCGGTGACGCGGTCACCGCGCAGCTCCAGCGCGGCCAGGTGGCGGCCGTAGTGGGTGGAGAGCCCGGTGTCGATGACGATGACGCGACCTGCGAAGCGGACGTTGAGGCGACCGTCCTTCGTGGGGGTGTGGCCCATCACCATGCGGCGGGCGCCGAAGCGCTCCAGCACCTGGGTGAGGCCCGCGTCCCACTTCGCTTCCTCGTCGGTGGCGTAGCCCCGGAACCACACCGGGCCGTTGGGATCCACGGCGCCGCCCGGCGGCTGGCCCGGCGTCACGTCCTGCCACACCCAGCGGTTGACGGCCTCCAGCGTCGTGCCCGGGACGCTGGGGGAAAGCCCCCCGTGCATGAAGAGCGTGTCGTTGACGCGGATGACGGCGGGGTGTTTGCGCAGCCACTGGCCATAGCGCCCGTCCGGGGCGTAGGCGGCGGTGTGGCCATGGGTGCCCCGGGGCTCGCCCGGTCCGTCCGCGGTGGGCGACTGGTCCGCGAAGGAGGCGAGCTCGCCCGGGGTGACGTAGCGCAGGTCTCCGCGCATGTTCATGCACTCGTGGTTGCCCAGGAGCGCATGCACACGGCCTCCGGCCTTGCGGGCCTCGGGCTCCAGGCGCATGAGCAGTTCGAAGGCGTCGCGGGTGTGGTCGCCCCGGTCGGGCAGGTCGCCGGTCTGCACGAGGTGCGCCTTGCCGCCAATCCAGTGGTCCTTCGCGTCGATGAGGCCCGCCAGCCGGAGCACCTCCTTGAAGGCCTCCACGTCGCCGTGGACATCCGCGACGGCGACGACGCGCTCCACGCCCTGGAAGACGAAGGGATCCTCCGCCTTCGGGGCGGCGGCGGTGGCGAGCGCGGGCAGCAGCAGGCAGAGCAGGATGGGACGCACGGGCTTCCTTCTTCGCCGCGAGGAACACCGCGCGCGGCGGGCAGCAGGGAAGCCTATCGCACGTCCCGCACCGGCCTGCGCGCGCACGGTGGAACAGGCGGGCAACGAAGCCCCTGCCCCCGGTAACAGCCCTCACCGGTATCGGGCGGGGATGGCGCGCAGGAGCTGCGCATCCTTCCAATCCCAGGCGCGCGAGGGGTCGCGGTCCACGTCCGCCGGGAAGGAGTTCCAGCCGTGGACGTCATAGGAGTTGGAGGCACGCCAGTGGACGAGCACGCTGAACACGGCCGTCACGGTGAGCACGCCCGCGAGGACGCGGTGCCGCGACGGGGCCTCCAGCACGCTCTGCACGGGGTACGCGAGGAAGTAGGCGAGGTATGGCAGCGCGTCGGTGAAGAAGCGCGGGCCAATGGAGTGCCCGGCCCACCAGATGGCGAAGGAGGAGATGACCATCCAGTGCAGGACCAGGATGATGGCGAAGACGACTTCGTAGGGCTCCAGGCCCCGGCGGCGCCACTGCTGGACGAACCCCACGACGCCCAGCACCAGGAACGGAGAGAAGGCGAACAGGCCGCGTGAGGGGCTGACGAGGTTGGCGGCCAGGGCCATGAAGAACCGGCTGGCGAGCGGCTCCAACGAATGCCGGTAGTAGGGCGACAGCACCGCGCCATGGACAGACAGGTTGTAGGCACAGAAGGGAATCGCCACGAGCACCGCGCCCGCGAAGTAGGCCGGCAGTTGGCGCCGGTATTTCAGGGCCATGAATCCGGTGACGACGAGGACGCTGAGGGAGTGCGTGGGTCGGCAGACGTAGGCGAGCGCGACCCAGAGGCCCAGCAGGAACGCGGTGCGCACGGTCTGCGCGGGCCGGGCCAGCAGCAGCATGATGCAGGCGATGGTGAGCAGACCGGGCCCGTGCTGCCAGAGCACGCGGCTCGCGGTGGAGAACGCCGTGGTGCCCAGGCCAAAGAGCAGCACGGTGACAAGCGCCGCGCCCGGCGACACCCGCCTGCGCAGCGTGATGAGGAGCACCGCCGCCGCGGCGCAGACGTAGAACGAGGCGATGAGCTGTTCGGTGCGGTTGTAGGCGCCCAGGTCCACCAGGCCGGTGCGTCGGAACAACTCCAGCCAGGCCAGCGCGTCCGCACCGAACTCCCCCAACTGGGGCAGCACGGGCCGCATCAGGGAGAAGAGCCCTTCGGCGGCGGCCACGAACGGGAGCGCGGAGACCATCACGCCCGGCGGGTACACGTAGTACGTGTGGCCGCCGGCCTCGTTGCGCGCATAGTCCGTGTCGGGAATGAACGTGGGTCGGAACTCGTCCAGGTCGGTGTTGCCTTCATGGAGGATGCTGGCCGCGGAGGGAATGGACCACAGCGAGTCCGTCTGCATCCGCACCCGGCTCACGGAGTAGATGCCAAACAAGGCCAGACACATCAGCCAGAGCGCGAGCGGAGAGGCCGCGAAGGCACTGCGGGGCGGAGCGGTGGGTGTCTGCACGAAGTGACTTCTAGCCAATCCGCCTGTCGAGCGTCAGGGACGTTCGATTCCGTGTCCCGACATCTCCCTTCCCCGCGCCGTGGAATCGACGAGGATGGGCCCCATGCAAATCTGGGTTGATGCCGATGCATGCCCTGGCCCCGTGCGGGACATCCTCCTGCGCGCCGTCCAGCGCCTGAAGGTCCCCATCGTCTTCGTGGCGAACAAGCCGCTGGCGCTCCCGCGACTGGCCTATGTCTCCACGGTGCAGGTGGGCGCGGGGCTGGACGTGGCGGACCGGCACATCGCCACCTCCGCGCAGCCGGGCGACCTGGCCGTCACGCAGGACATCCCGCTGGCCGCGCTCCTCGTGCCCAAGGGCGTGGTGGTGATGGATCCGCGCGGAGAGCTCTTCACGCCGGAGAACATCGACGAGCGGCTGTCGGTGCGAAACTTCATGCAGGACCTGCGCGACAGCGGCGTCACCACCGGCGGCCCCAGCAGCTTCTCGCAGCAGGACCGCCAGCAGTTCGCCGCCACGCTCGACCGGGAACTCACCCGGCTCGTGAAGCAGCAGGGCTGAGGCCGTCGCCTACCGGCCGCTCGCGCCGCCACTGCCCTCCACCGCGGGCGTGCCCGTCGAAGGCGACACGGGGCTGGTGCCGATGGCCTTGTTCTTCTTCCAGGCGTCCGGGGTGATGTCCAGGCGCGCCCCGGGGTTCTGCGTCGTGACGAGCGGAATCAGGGGCGCCGCGCGGACCGGATCCGTGACGGCCTCACCCGAACCGCCCGTGCCCGCCTTGTCGACGTCCACGCACATGTAGTCGTCCGCCGACGCCTGCCCGGAGGTGCCGGAGCCTCCCGTAGCCCCTTCGGGGGCCGTGTCCCCATAGAAGTTCATCCCGTGGTCGCGGAGCATCGCCTGCGTGCGAGGGGAAGCCTCCGCGTCCCAGGACAGCTCGTCACTGGCTCCCACCGGGGGCTCCGTGCGCTGCGCCTGCGAACCGGAGCCTCCGGTGCCACTGGCGTCCTCGGATGCGCGGGAAGCACCCTCGTGGGCACATCCTCCCAGCAGGAGGGCGGTGAGCGCGGCCATGAGCGGAAGCTTCATCGGGGGTTCCTCCAGAAGTGTCGTCCGTCATTCAAGGTGGAGGCACTTGTGTCCGGGGCAAGCGACAGGAACCGGCCGGGCCAGCGGCTCCGTCCCCGGAAGCGCCCTCGCCCTCACGTCTCAGTGGTCGGTGAATGGGGTGCCCCCGTGCAGGCAGGCCAGCGCCGCCACGGTCAGCGACTCACATCCCCTGCGCAGCGAGCCCGCCCGGTCCGGTGCGTAGAAGGGCGAATGCGGCCCCGGCACGTGCGTCACCTTCTCCAGCGGGGTGTCGCCTGGCGCCTCCGCCCAGGTCTTCAGCGGCGTGATGCCCACGTACCAGTACGCCGTGGGCACCGGGCGCTCCGGCCCG
This sequence comes from Corallococcus sp. bb12-1, assembly GCF_026626765.1. Classification (NCBI taxonomy): domain Bacteria; kingdom Pseudomonadati; phylum Myxococcota; class Myxococcia; order Myxococcales; family Myxococcaceae; genus Corallococcus; species Corallococcus sp. bb12-1. Next base: position 12,670 of record NZ_JAPNJZ010000013.1, read on the forward strand.
CGCGCGAAGAAGGGGAAGTCCTCGCTCGCGGTGGCGAGCACGCCCGGCACCAGCGCGTCCTGCCCGAACCACGTCGCGTGCGCGGCCTGGACCCTGCGGATCAGCGCCGTGTCGTTGCGGTTCACCGGCGTGTTCGCCACCACCTCCACCAGGGGAGGCTTCGGTGAGCCCGAGGCCAGGGCCTCGCCCTTCACGACGCGCTCGATGGCGGCGAGGACACGGGCCATCACCGCGTCGTCCTCCGTGCGCACCGTCAGCTCCAGCAGCGCTTCGTCCGGAATCACGTTGGCGCGATTTCCCGCCTGGAAGTGCCCCACCGTCACCACCGCCGCCTCCAGCGGGGACAGCTCGCGCGACACGATGGTCTGCAGACGCAGCACCACGCTGGCCCCCAGCACCACCGGGTCCACCGACAGTTCGGGCTGCGCCCCGTGCGCCCCCCGGCCGAAGAGGCGGATGCGCACGCTCGTGGCGCCCATCATCGTCACGCCCTCGCGGTGCATGAAGGTGCCCACCGGCAGCGGCGCGGTGTGCTGGCCCAGCACGGCGTCCGGCGTGCCGAAGCGCGCATACAGCCCGTCCTCCAGCATCGCCAGCGCGCCCGTCAAGGTCTCCTCCGCCGGCTGCCCCACCACCAGCACCGTGCCCCGCCATGCGTCGCGCGAGCGCGCCAGCAGGGCCGCCGTGCCCACGAGGCACGCGGTGTGGACGTCGTGGCCGCACGCGTGCATCACCGGCACGCCGTCCTTCGTCTTCACGTGGCTCGCGTACGGCAGCCCCGTCTTCTCCTCCACGGGCAGCGCATCCATGTCGCCGCGCAGCAGCACCGTGGGCCCGTCCCCGTTGCGCAGCACGCCCACCACGCCGTGGCCACCGACGCCCTGACTCACCTCGTAGCCCGTGGCCGCAAGCCTTCGGGCCACCTCCGCCGCCGTGCGAGCTTCCTCCCCGGACAGCTCCGGATGTTCGTGCAGGTCTCCGTAGAGCGCGTCCACGTCCGGCAGCACCGCGTCCAGGTGTTGCAGCACGCGACGGGCGCGGTCCTTCAGGTCGGCCTCGGGGGTTTCGCGCTCCGAGACATGCGGGGTGCCGGTGTCGTTCATTGCTTGCGCTCCCTGGCCGGTGACGTGCTGGGGGTGAGTGATGGCGCCGGCCATCTCTCAAGGTGGAAGTTCCGGAAGGGGTGTCACAGGTGGAAGCCGGGAGGCGGGCGGGGGCTCGCGGGGTGGCCCAGGGCGCCCGGCCCTCCAGGGTGCCGTGGGCCTTCGGGGAATCGCCTGTCCGTTCGTTGTCCGCCCATCCCTGGGAGGCCACCTTGAAGACGCGCAGACAACAGCGGAAAGGGAGCTGTCATGAAGCGAGGCATTGGACTGGGGCTCTGCCTGGTGGGGCTGACGGGCGGAGCCGCGGGGGCCCAGGCACCTCCGGATGACGCGCCCGTGCGGTCGCGGCACCACATGGAGTGGAGGGGCCCCTACTTCCTGCTGGGACTCGGCGTGGAGGGCTACACGGGGAAGCTCGCGCCCAACCTGGATCCGGGTCCGACCTACGGCGTGCTCCTCGGCTATCGCCCCAACGACTATCTGGGCCTGGAGGTGGGCTACAGCGGCGGCGCCAGCAGCCTCGCCGTGTCGGAGAGTCCCTCCATCGGCAACCCGGACATCGTGCGCAACGGCGCGCAGGCGGGAGTCACGCTGGGCTTCAGCGCCACGCGGCTCCAGCCGTTCGCGCTCGCGGGCATCGGCGTGGAGCGCTACTCGGTGCGCTCGGGGAACTTCTTCCAGTTCTTCGACGACACGGGCGGCTACGCCCCTGTGGGCCTGGGCGCGCGCTACCAGCTCACCCCCCGGCTCACGGTGGAGGCACGCGGCACCTACAGCTTCCTGTTCGGGCAGGACTTCGCGCGGGCGCAGGACCTGGGCGCCGGGGATGGCCGCTACGCGGGCACGCTCCAGATTGGCGGCAGCTACTGACGGGACTTCCGCCCGCGGCCGTGTTCGAGAGGGAAGCGGCTGCATTCGGCGGGGGCCTTGCTAGCATCGGGCCCGCGCCCTCCGCCGAAAGCCGCTCCCCTGAATACGTCCGAATCACGTCACCTCGCCGGCCTGGACCTGCTCCGGGGACTGGCCATCATCCTCGTCGTCCTCTTCCACCACCCGCGCCCCCCAGAGCACGAGACCTACCGGATGGTCGCCAACTTCGGTTGGACGGGCGTGGAGCTGTTCTTCGTGCTCAGCGGCTTCCTCATCGGCGCGCAGTTCCTGGAGCCGTTGGCGAAGGGCGAGACACCGTCGCTGCGTCGCTTCTACCTGCGACGCGCGCTGCGCATCCTGCCGCCCTTCCTCGTCGTGCTGGGGCTGTACGTGTTCGTGCCCGCCTGGAGCGAGCGGCCCTTCGTGACGCCCGCTTGGCGCTTCCTCACCTTCACGCAGAACTTCGGCCTGCACATCGGCGGCTTCTCCCATGCGTGGTCGCTGTGCGTGGAGGAGCACTTCTACCTGGTGCTGCCGCTCACCCTGCTCGCGCTGCGCGGACGTGCCCGGGCGCCGTATGTGCTCGCGGGCGCGGTGGCCGTGATGCTGGGCGGGATGCTCCTGCGCGGCGGGCTGTGGCTGCACCTCTTCGGGAGCCTGGGCCCCGACGACCTGGCCTGGCGTGACTACGACACGTTCCTCTACTACCCGACGTACGCGCGGCTCGACGGGCTGCTGTGCGGCGTGCTGCTCGCCACCGTGCGCGTCTTCCGGCCCGCCCTGTGGCAGCGCTGGACGCAGCGGCCCGGGGTGCTGCTCCCGGGGTTCGGGCTGCTGTGCCTGGGAGGCGCGGCGTACGTGAACCATCAATACAACCGGGAGCTCTCCTTCGCCGTGCTGGCCTTCCCACTGGCCTCGCTCGGGTACGCGGCGCTGCTGGTGTCGCTGGCCGGGCCCGCCGTCTCGCACGCCTGCGCCCGCATCCCGGGCGTGCGAACCTTCGCGGTGCTGAGCTTCACCGTCTACCTCACGCACAAGTCCATGCAGCACCTGGTGCGCGTCGCCCTGGAGCCTTACGGCCTGGGCACGTTCCACGTCGTCACGCTGGTCGGCGGAGCCGTGGCGGTGCTGCTCGCGTCGCTCCTCCTACACCATGGGGTGGAGCGTCCCGCGCTGAGATGGCGTGAACGGCTGGAGCGAAGACTCACCGGCAAGGAACACCGGGTCAGCCCCGCCCTGCGTTAGGGCCGGGCTTCTGCCCGACAGAAGCCAGGGCCAGGGAGGAGCCCCGGGCCCACGAGCCCCGCACGCCCCGTGCGCGCTACACCTTCGCCATGCGCCCCTTCCTGACGGCGACGTGGCGGTACTTGCTGATGCTCAACTACGAGGTGGATCCGGCGGTGCTGCGGCCCCTCGTCCCCCGTGGAACCGAACTCGACGCGTGGCAGGGCCACACGTTCGCGAGCATGGTCGGCTTCCGCTTCCTCGACACCCGCGTGCGCGGCCTCGCGGTGCCCTTCCACCGGGACTTCGACGAGGTGAACCTGCGCTTCTACGTGCGCCGCCAGGGCCCCGAGGGCTGGCGGCGCGGCGTGGTGTTCGTACGGGAGATCGTCCCCAAGCTCGCCATCGCCACCGTGGCGCGCGTCCTCTACAACGAGCCCTACGTCGCGCTCCCCATGCGCCACGCCGTGAACATGGACGGCGCCGACACGGGCGCGCCCGGCCACGTCGAGTACGCCTGGAAGTCCCACGGCCGCTGGCACCAACTGTCGGCCCGGACGCTCGGGAGCCCGGCGCAGAGCACGCCCGGGTCGCAGGAGGAGTTCATCACCGAGCACTACTGGGGCTACACCGCCCAGCGCGACGGCGGCTGCGCGGAGTACCGCGTGGAGCACCCGCGCTGGAACGTCTGGCGCGCCCAGGAGACTGCCTTCGACTGCGACGTAGCCCGCTTCTACGGCCCCGCCTTCTCCGAGTGCCTCCGGGGCACGCCCCACTCCGCCTTCGTGGCCACCGGTTCGGAGGTGTCCGTCTTCCCAGGAAATGAACTCCTCCCCTTGCCAAGCCCGTAGGAATCAATATTCTCAATCCAGAAATTGATTTTCTGAACCCCAACGCCCATGCCGACCTCCAAGAGCCCCTGGCCCGTCCCGACCCGCTGTCCCGTCTGTGGAGGCGGCACCGTCATCGAACGGGTGCGCTGCGAGGGGTGCGATTCCGCGGTGGAGGGGCGCTTCACGACGGGGTGGGTGCAGCAGTTGTCGCCGGAGCAGCTCGCCTTCGTGCGGGTGTTCATCGGCTGCCGGGGGAAGATCAAGGACGTGGAGCAGGCCCTGGGCCTCTCCTATCCGACGGTGGTGGCGCGACTGGACGACGTGGTGGAGGCGCTGGGCAGCACGCCGGGCGCACCGTCCGCGCACCCGCCGCCGCCTCCCGCCCGCGAGCGCGCATCCCCGCGCCGGGCCCAGATTCTCGATGACCTCGCGGCCGGGCTCATCGATGCGGATGAGGCCGCCCAACGCCTCAAGAAGGCACGGGAGTAATGCCCATGATGCACCCCGAAGAGACGCCGTCCTCCGACTCCTCCGCTTCCGCGCGCGACGGCGCCCAGCGCCACGCGATTCCCTGGGGACAGCAGGCGGAGCTGGAGTTGCATGCGACGGCCGCCGCGCTCGTCGTGTCGCCGCTGGCGGAGGGAGAGAAGCCCTACCTCGTCACGCACGGCCGGGTGGAGGCGCGCATCCGCGAGCACGGGCGGGTGACGAAGGTGGAGCTGGTGCCGCGCGAGGCGGGCTTCCTGTCGTTGTTCTGGCGCCAGGGCGGACACGCGGAGCTGTTCGTGCCGGCCAACGTGCACGCACGGCTGAAGCTGGACGCGGGCGCGGTGCGCGTCTCCGGACTGAAGGACTGCGCGCTGGAGCTGTCCACGGACGCTGGCACGGCGAGCCTGCGCGACGTGCACGGCAAACTGACCCTGCGCACGGGCGCGGGCCGCATCGTCGGGGAGCGCGTGGGCGGCACGCTGCACGTCCAGGCCGACGCGGGCGCGGTGAAGCTGGACGTGGACGCGCTGGACGTGGGCGAGCACCGCATCGGTACGAAGGTGGGCGCGGTGGAGCTGCGGCTGGTGCCGGGGCTGGACGTGAACGTCGTGGCCCGCTCGTCGCTGGGCGCGGCGCACACGCGCTACCCCTCCAACCCACGGGCCACCACGACGCTGCTCATGGAGACGGAGCTGGGGTCGGTGCGCATCCGCGAGTCGGGCCGGGCGCGTCCCGAGGAGGAAGGCAGCGAAACCTCGTCGTGGGAAGAGGACTCGCTGCGCTGGCAGCGTCAGGCGGAGCGCTGGCAGCGCCGCGCCGAACGCCACGCCAACCAGTGGGCCCACGCCTGGGCGAACTCCTGGGGTGCGCCGCCCTGGTCGCATCACGGCCACCACCACGGCCCCCGGCATCACCGGGCGGAGCCGCCTCCCACGCCTCCGACGTCCGGCGGCATCCCCGAGGCGGAGATGCGCCGCGTATTGGACCTGGTGGAGGCGGGAAAGCTCAGCGCGGAGGATGCGCAGAAGCTGCTGACCGCGATGCAGCGATGAGGCTCTTTCCCCGGACCGTCGAGCGCGAGCCAGGACCGTCACGGCTGCTCGACAGCATTCCGGATTGCACCCTGGGACTGGATGCGTTTCAGGAGTCACTCACGGAGACGATCCATTGGTGTGCCCCTCGGGCCCGCTTGGAGTCGGCGGCCACCTGCCTGCGCGGAGCCTCCTTCCAGCCGCGGGCCCTGGTGGATCGCGATCGCAGCTCCCTGGTGGAGCGCATTGTCGGCCAGCGCCGCCACTGCGTGCGCAGCGACCCGCATGGGTTCATGACTCCCCGAGCCCCCGCTGATCTGCGGGGAGGACGGCTGCTCGTGTTCTTTCCCGATGACACGACTTCCGACGGAGGGGCCGCGTTGGCGACAGGCGGATTCTTCGACGACGACAATGTCCCTCCCTGGGACACGTGGGTGGGCCAGTTCCGCGAGGATCCCGAAATGCCCCAGCAGTCACAGGACTACATCATCAGCTGGGTGCCGCCGGTCTTCGTGGAGGCCGTGGCCCGGGGCATCCAGGCGAATCCGGAGTACTGCATCCAGTGGCTGGAGGACTCGACGACCCTCATGGCCCAACGACTGAAGGACCTGCGCTGACCGCTTCCCACCGGGCTTCGCCTGGCAGGAAGCGGAAGGCGTCGGAAGCACGTCACGGGCACCACCGACGCCCTTCCCGCCCGGGCGACCTGCTCAGGCGCCCTGGGTGAGGAAGCGGAAGGGCCGCACACAGTCCTCGCGGGTGCACCGGAAGACATAGCCCCGGCCGTTGTCCCCGAACTCCAGGCCGTACGGCATCGCGGCCAGCTGCGCGACGAAGCGCATGGGCGCGTCACAGCACTCGGGCGTCGCCTCGCCGTTGAGCCAGCCGGGCACCCCGCCCACCTTGCTCTCCGGCGCCTCCTCCTGGGCGCGGTCCAACGCGGCCAGCTGTTCGTCGCTGGCCTCGTTGACGTCCACCGACAGGGCCTCGGTATCCTCGGTGGCGGGCTCGAAGCCGAGCATCCACTCGACGTAGGGCTTCACGCCTTCCGGAGGCGCACTCACGGCGGGCGCGCCAGCCATCACCGACACCGCGGCGTTGGCGCCCTCCTCCGGGTCCCAGCGGAAGCAGACGGAGTCGGGGTTCTCGCACTGGAAGACGTGGACCGACGCGTAGGGCGCCAGGTCCAGCCGGCCTTCGACGTGCGGAAGCTGGAAGAGGAAGCGCAGCGGCTTGCCGCACATCTCGCAGACAGGCCAGTCCAGGGGACCGGGCGCCTGGGGCGTGCCGCCCACCTTCAGGAAGGGCACGCCGCCGGTGCGGAGGGGAACGAGCGCCCACAAGGGCGCGACAGGAAGGGGCATGCGACGGACTCTAGAAGTCCGCGATGCGCTCCGACAACGTCGGGTCGTCCACGAAGGGGTTGCGGTTCTGCTGGACGGCCTCGATGCCGTCGTTGCGCTTCACTTCCGCGGCGTCGACCTTGTCCAGCGTGTTCCACTGCTTGAGGACGGACTCCTCGTCGGGCGGAATGGGCTTGTTGTACACGGTGGAGAAGTAGAACAGCGCGCGGGCGACGTTGCCCTTGTGCGCATCGGGCGGCTCGAAGACGGTGCGGCCCTTCTCGTCGGTGCCGAACTTGGCGCCGTTCTCCGTCCACTTCACGTTCTTCACCGTGCCGAACGGGTAGTTGCCCCGGATGGAGTTGGCCTTGCTGTCGGTGGGGAACAGGTGGTGCAGGTCCGCCTTCGCCGCGCCCGTGGCGCCCTTGGACTGGGGCCAGGTGTGCTCGGTGTTCATCACGTTGCTGCTGGGAATCTTGTCCGTCTTCACTTCCTTGCCCGTGTAGACGCACTTGACGAAGCCGTCATGGTTGTCGAGCGTGGTGAAGATGACCTTGCGCGCGCCGTTGTAGCCCAGGTCCTTGTGCTTGGAGACCGCGTCGTGCAGGGCCTTGATGAGGATCTTGTCCTTCAGGCCGTCGTAGCGCGGGTCCGGGCCGGCCGGCGTGAAGTCGTCCACCGGTGCCGCTTGCTTGAAGGGGGTCTTCTTCGGGGCGGCGGTCTCGAAGCTGGAGGCCGACGTGGTGCGGGGCGCGGAGAGCGGGCGGGACGAGATGATCATGACGGCCCTCGGATTCGAGGTGGGGGATGACCCATTCTCGCCCACCGGCGGCCCCGGTTGCGTGGCCCCCTGCATTTTCCCTCCGCCCCGGTTGGTTTTTCCGCCTCAACCCGTGACATCCCCGGAAATGGGCGGGCGCGGAGGCCCCTTCCGCCCCGAAAGCGGGGCTCATCGCCGGCACCAGGGCGACCCGGGGCCGGTGGGCGCGGTCTCCGGCGGGCTTCGGGGCGGGCGCGCTATGCCTGGAAGCGAACGGGGCCTTGCGCGAAGGATGCGGGGGCCCCCAGGGGCGTTGGGCCTCCGCAACGGGCCCGTCACGCGGCAGGAGGTCGACGGTGAAGATCGTGATTCCAGGTGGCACGGGGCAGGTGGGCGCACTGCTGGCGCAGGCCTTCCTCGCGCGGGGTGACGACGTGGTGCTGATCAGCCGGGGCGGCCGGGGCGTGGCGCGCACGGTGTCCTGGGACGGGCGCACGCTGGGGGACTGGGCGAAGGAGGTGGACGGCGCCGACGCGGTCATCAACCTGGCGGGGCGCAGCGTGAACTGCCGCTATTCGGAGGAGAACCTGCGCCAGATGATGGACTCGCGGGTGGACTCCACGCGGGTGGTGGGTGAAGCCATCGCGCAGGCCGCGAAGCCGCCGCGCGTGTGGCTGCAGATGAGCACCGCGACCATCTACGCGCACCGGCTGGACGCCCCCAACGACGAGGCCACGGGCCTCATCGGCGGGGATGAGCCGGACGTGCCTGCGTACTGGAAGCGCAGCATCGACGTCGCCCAGGCGTGGGAGCGCACGCTGGGGGAGGCGAACACGCCGAGCACGCGCAAGGTGGCGCTGCGCAGCGCGATGGTGATGAGCCCGGACCGCGAGGGAATCTTCGACGTGCTCCTGGGGCTGACGCGCCGGGGCCTGGGCGGCACGGCGGGAAGCGGCCAGCAGTTCGTGTCGTGGATCCACGATCAGGACTTCGTGCGCGCCGTGCAGTTGCTGCTGGAGCGCGAGGACCTGGAGGGCCCCGTGAACCTGGCGGCCCCGAATCCCCTGCCCCATCGCGAGCTGATGGCGAAGCTGCGCGAGGCGGCGCACGTGGGCGTGGGGCTGCCGGCGATGAAGTGGATGTTGGAGGTGGGCGCGTTCTTCATGCGCACGGACACGGAGCTCCTGCTGAAGAGCCGCCGCGTGGTGCCCGGGCGACTGCTGGAAGCGGGCTTCACCTTCGAGTACCCCGAATGGGGAGCGGCCGTGCGTAACCTCGTCGAGCGCTGGCGCAACGCCGAGCCTGTCCGGAGCTGACCTGTGGCCTCGAAGAAGCCTGGCGTCTGGTGGGTCCGCGTCCTCGCGCTGCTGGGGGTCCTGGGGGCGGTGGGGTTTGGAGCGCTCACGGCGGTGCGGGGCCTGCGCACGGCGGCGGCGCTGGTGCATCCCTCTCGCATCCCGGTGGTGCGCCCGTCCGGGCCCGAAGCGCTGACGGGGTTGGAGGACGTGGCCTTCCAGTCCGAGGGGCAGGTGCTGCGCGGGTGGTATCGGCCTTCGCGCGACGGCACGGCGGTGGTGCTGGTGCACGGCTTCGCGGCGAACCGCACGCAGCTGCTTTTCGAGGCAGGCGTCCTCGCGGCGTCCGGACACGGCGTGCTGCTGTTCGACCTGCACGGCCAGGGGGAGAGCGACGGCGATGCGATTGGCTGGGGCGACAGCGAGCGCGAGGACGTGAGGGCGGCGCTGTCCTTCGTCCGCGCACGGCCGGAGGTGACGCCAGGAAGGGTGGGCCTGTTCGGCTTCTCCATGGGAGGGACGACGGCCCTGCTGGTGGCGCAGGAGGATCCGCGCGTGAAGGCGGTGGCGGCGGTGGGCGCGTTCCCGGACCTGGCGGGGGACATGGGCTCGCACTACGGCGCGAGCACCTGGGCCGTGCTGTGGGGGCTGCGCCGGGCCGGCATCGACGTGGAGGCGGTGCGGCCCCTGGACGGGATGTGCCGGCTGGAGGGACGCGGGCTGCTGCTCATCAACGGAGGCAGCGACCCGGACGGGCCCCAGAAGCTGGGGGCCAGCCTCTACCGCGCGGCCTGTGAGCCCCGACAACTGTGGGAGGTGCCGGACGCGGCCCACGGGGAGTATGCCCAGAAGGACCCCGAGGGCTACGCGCGGCACCTGCGCGAGTTCTTCGACAGGGCGCTATGAGTGGCGGCGCCCCTGGGCGACGAACTCCGCCCGGGTGGTGGCACCCGTCTTCACGAAGATGGCGCTCACGTGCTCCTTGACCGTTTCCACTGAGATCGATTTTTGTCGATCTTCCGGCTTCGGCCCGGAGCGTTTGAGGTCCTGGGCTATCTCTTTGTTCGACGCGCCTCTGTACAGCCCATTCGCCACTTCGCGTTCCCGATCCGTCAGCAGCCGGTGCCAGTCCGGCCGCAGCCAGGGCAGGTGTTCCTTCATGCGCACCTGCCACAACATGCGCCCAGCCCACAGGTGCGTGGACGGGGTGAATGTCACCTCCAACCGCTCCTCTCCTCGTTCCAATACGAGCGCCTGGAGAGAAGTAGCCGTCGCATCATCGAAGCGAGACAGTTCCTTCACCCGCTGCGTCCAATCCTGGGGAACGCCGTCGCGGAGTTCATGGGAGGCGAACCACTTCGCAATCAGCGGGATGGCGGTGCCCGACTCCACGAGCTTCCGTCCCAGGACATTCAGGACCAGCGACGGATTCGGCTCCATCGAAATCACCTTCAAGAGATCGTTCTCGAACCGGACGGCATAGAAGTCACGGACCATGGACATCGCCCGGGCGATGTACGGGATGATCTGTTGAAGGACCCACTGGGCCCGGAGCGAAAAGGGGCGGGAGGATTCGCCGTACATCGCGATGCTCCCCGTCAACCCCTGCTCCACGAACAGCAGGGACGCCAGCACGCGCCGCAGTTTCAGGCCCGCACTCTGACTGCGCTGGAAGGTCTGCGTTTCTTCCAACGGCTTGCCCTGAAGCATCTGGGTGTCCACGAGCGCCACGTTGGGTTGGGCCACGGTGGCATGGAACACAAAGTCGTCGTGCGCCCACTCCGAGTAGTTCTTCAACAAAGGGTGGACGGTGTTGGTCTTCCACTGCAAACCCGCCGAGCCATCCGGATTGACGCAGCCGATCGCGAGGTGATCGGCTCGGCAAAGCCGGGTCAGAATGCCCTCAACAGCCACATAAATGGCTTCTAGGGTCCGGGCGCCATTGAGCCGCTCCTTCAACTCAAGAATCAATGCCTGCTCACGGGCCAGGAATTTCATGGGTCTGCTCATGACGAGTACGCCCCCGGTTGCAATACCTCGCGAGAATGACACGGTCAGGCCCTCTGCCTACCCCCCCTAGGAGGGATGTCGCCCATGACACCCTCCCCCGCTCGGCGACCGCCCTGCCCCTGAGACTCTCCTGGACGCGTCCCCCCCAGGCAGGTCAGCCTGGACCGCCCTGGAGGACCCTCCCCGCATGGCCACCCCGTCGAACACCGACTCCCACTTCCACATCGAGGTCATCAAGCTGCTGCTCCAGGTGGCGACCAGCGATGGCCGCGTCACCCGCGAGGAGATCGATCAGATCATCGATACCGCGCGAGGCTTCAGCGTCCCCCTCTCGGAGCTCGCCGCCCTCACCCACTGCCTCCAGGAGGGAAAGCCGCTGCCTCCCCCGAACGTGGGCGTGCTGCGCGAGCACCCGAACGCCGTCCTCGAGGCCGTCCACGCCCTCGTCACCGGCGACGGCCAGGTCCACGAAGCCGAAATCGAGATGACCCGGCAGATCCGCGAGATGCTCGGCATCACCCCCTGAGGCGCACGCCGCCGCGCACCCCCAGGGCCTCCCCGTCACGGCTTGCTCCCTCAGGCCGTCACCTGGAGCGGGACGTCCTTGTCCTTGTGCTCGTGCGCGTCGGTCAGCCTGCGGGTGAGGCGGCGGCGCACGATGTCCAGGTGTTCGCGGAAGAAGTACAGGTTCTCCTGGTAGGCGAGCGGCACCGCGATGCGGTTCACCTCGCGCTCCGCCTCCTCCAGCCGCTTGAGCATGCCCTGGAGCAGCTCCTGATCCGGGTCCTCCTCCAGTTGGATCTCAATCTCCTTCAGCCGCGCGTACCAACGGAAGATGCGCGAGCGCACCCGCCAGAGGAACACCGCCGGCACCGCGCGCATCAGCGGCACCACCACCGCGATGATGGGCACCAGCATCACCCACAGCCGGTCCACCAGGTTCGCCGCCCAGAACGGCAGGTAGCGCTGGAGCAGCGGCACGCCGGACGCGTAGTAGCGCTTCGCCTCGCTGCTCAACGGGAAGCCCGCGGCGAGCGGCGCGGGGAACTCCCCCGTCTTGTCCAGGATGCCCGCCGTGCCGGAGACCTCACTGGCCGCGCGCATCAGGAGGTACGCGAGCGCCGGGTGCAATGTGTCGCGCGCCACGAGCAGCGCGTTGGGCGCGAGCAGTTGCACGTCATGGTCCGGCACATCCGTCGCGAAGTCGAACACACCCCGGGGCAGCACGTGGCGCGACAGGTACGGATAGCGGCGCGTGTATGCCTCCGCGCGCGAGAAGCTCAAGAGGCGCACGTCCTTCACCGCCGCCAGCTTCTGGATGCGCGGGGACTCCGCCGGGGCCACCAGGAACACCGCGTCCACGGTGCCATTCTTCAGCGCGTCGATGGCCGCGTCCCGGTCCAGGGGCAGCAACTGCGTGGGCTCCGCGTCCGCGCGGTTCGCCTTCAGGAGCGTCAGCGCCAGCGCGCGCGTGCCGCTCTCCTCCGGCCCCACCGCGATGCGCTTGCCGGACAGGTCGCGCACGTCCTCCACGCGCTCGCCCCGGTAGAAGACCCACAGCGGCACATAGGCGAGGCTGCCCAGGGACACCACGTGCTCCGACACCTCCTGGCCCTTGCCGCCCGTCGTGCCGCTCTGCGCGAAGGCGATGTCCACCCCGCTGTCCTCCACGTCCAGCAGGGCCACGCTGCTGACGGAGCCCTTCGTGGGGCGCAGCTCCAGCGTCACCCCGTGCTGCGCGAGGAACTTCTGGTAGCGCTTCGCCGTGTAGCCGAAGCCGCCTTCGTCCGGCGCCAGCGCCACCACCAGTGTCTTGGGCGGCGCGGGTTTGACGAAGTAGAACGTCACCGCGAACGCGACCGCGATGAGGAGGGTCGCGGGGGCGATGGCGAACCACAGGTCGCGCCGCAACGTGCGCTTGAGCTGCGCTTTCAACGAGTCCGTCTTCATGGGGATGCGCAGTATACCGACCGCCCCGTGCGAGGCCCTGCCGGACATTGCGTGGGTCCAGGCAGGCGAGCACGGTCCGACCCGGGGGCACTTGGCGCATCCGCTTGCGCGACACACCCTCCCTCCCAGGCCTTTTTGTAAGGGGTGTGGCATGGGTTGGCGCGGCGGGTGGGTGGTGTCCTTGCTGGTGGTGGGGGTGGGGTGTGGCGGGGGCCTGGAGGACACGGAGGCGGAGGCAGCCCTCGCACAGGAACCCACCCAGGCGTTGGATCCGTCGGTGACGCAGGAGTCCTTCTGCCCTCCCACCGCGGCGGCCACGCAGCGGGTGAAGACGATCCTCCCGCCCTCGGAGCTGGGCATCCCCCGCTTCGCGGCGGCGCCGAACAGCTTCGTGGACTTCCGCGGGGCGCTCCACTTCGCGGTGAACTTCGAGGACGGTCGCGGCTCCCTGTGGAAGAGCACCGGCACCGAGGCGGGCACCACCCAGGTGAAGGACTTCCCCGCCGCCCCCACCTTTTCGTCCAACGTATCCCGGCTCACCGCCACCCCGACCCAGCTCTTCTTCCAGGCGCCAGATGCGACGCACGGACACGAGCTGTGGGTGAGTGACGGCACGGGCGTGGGGACCCGGCTCGTCAAGGACCTGACGCCGGGCGTGGAGGGTTCGTCCCTGGCGCACCTGAAGGCGATGGGCAACGACCTGGTCTTCTTCCGGGAGGTCTTCGACGAGGCCGCCTCGGCCACGCGCCATGAGCTGTGGCGCTCGGACGGCACGGACACGGGCACGGTGCGCCTGCGCGACTTCGGACCGACCGTGGACGTGAGCTTCCTGGACGCGAAGACAGGCAACGCGATGCTCTTCTTCGTGCGCGAGTTGGAGGGAGCCACCAGCCTCTGGCGGACGGACGGCACCGCCTCCGGCACCATCCAGGTGAAGCGACTGGATGCGGGCCCCAATACCTATCCGTCCGAATTGCGCGCCACGGCGACGCTCGCCCTGTTCACCTTGAGCGAGAGCACGGGCCTGACGGAGCTGTGGAAGTCGGACGGCACGGCGGGCGGCACGGTGCGGCTGGCATCCTTTGGTGCCTCGCGCGTGGTCCAGGTGCTGGGGGCGCTGGGCACCAGCGCCTACGTCACGACCACCTCGCGCACCACCCAGTACATGGTCATCTACCGCGTCCCGCTCGCGGGTGGGAACCCGACGCCCGTCGTCACCCTGCCCAATGACTACGCGGCGCAGGGCTCGGCGTTCCCCCGCATCAACGCCGTGAGCGGCGCCCCGGGGGGCACGAAGCTGTTCTTCTCCGTCGACATCGGCAGCAACAGCCCCGCGCCCACTGACACCCAGCTCTGGGTCACCAACGGCACCGCCGGGGGCACGACGCTGCTGCGCCGCCCGCTGAGCCTGTCGGACGAGTACGGCTCGCCGGTGTACGCGGTGGCGGACAACCTCGTCTACTTCAGCGCTCCCGACACCTCGGGGGAGAACATCGAGCCCTGGGTGAGCAACGGCACGACGGGAGGGACGCGCCAGCTCAAGGACATCGCCCCTCCGTCCGTCGGGGCGTCATCCTTCCCGCGCGAGTTCTTCCGCGTGGGCTCGCGCGTCTTCTTCAGCGCCTACGATGAGACCCGGGCCGGCCAGCTCTGGTCCTCCGCGCTCACCCACACCTGCGCGGCGCCGGAAGTCGGACAATAGGCACCCCGTGCCGTCCCGGTCCTGACGACGGGACGTCACCCTGCCCGCCAGGGCTCCTGGCGGGTGACCGTGCCGGGCGGACGCGTGGGTGTTAGACACGTGCTCATGCCCACCGTCAGCCCCAGCGCACGCGTCGCGGGACAACGCATCGAGCGCAGCCGGGCCTCCCGGCAGTTCGAAGGCCAAGGCTTCCGCAACACCGCACCCGTGGGCCCCGGACTCCAGGGCAACCCGCTGCCCCTGTTGGGGGAGTACTTCTTCGGCGGCACGCAGCGCACCCCGCCCGGCCCGCTCCCGGTGGACGACCCGCGCGGCACCTGGGCCCGCGCGCCGGACACCGGCCTGCGCGTCACCTGGCTGGGCCACAGCACGATGCTGCTGGAGGTGGACGGCGCGCGCGTGCTCACCGACCCCATCTTCGCCGACCGGGTCTCGCCCGTGTCCTTCGCGGGCCCCCGGCGCTTCCACGCTCCGCCCGTGCCCCTGGAAGCGCTGCCGGACCTGGACGCGGTGCTGGTGTCGCACGACCACTACGATCACCTGTGCCGGAGCACCATCCAGGCGCTGGCGAAGCGGCGGGTGCCCTTCATCACCGCGCTGGGCGTGGGCAAGCACCTGGAGGCCTTCGGCGTAGCGCCGGAGCTGATCACCGAACTGGACTGGTGGGAGCAGCACCGCGTCGGGCCGGTGGGCTTCACCGCCGCGCCTTCGCAACACTTCTCCGGCCGGGGCCTGGGCGACCGCAACAAGACGCTGTGGGCGTCGTGGGTGCTCACCACCGACAAGCACCGGCTGTTCTTCAGCGGCGACACCGGCCTCACCACCGAGTTCGAGGAGATTGGCCGCCGCCATGGCCCCTTCGACCTGGTGATGCTGGAGGTGGGCGCCTTCCACCCGAGCTGGGGCGGCATCCACCTGGGCCCGGAGAACGCGCTCAAGGCCCACGCGATGCTGGGCGGCGGCACGCTGATGCCGGTGCACTGGGGCACCTTCAACCTGGCGCTGCACGCGTGGGACGAACCGGCGGAGACGCTGGTGCGGCTGGCCACGGAGCAGCAGGTGCGCCTGTTCACGCCGGGCCTGGGCCGGGGCCTGGAGCCCTCGCGCGTGGAGGGCGTGACGCCGTGGTGGCGCGACGTGGGCGAGCGCCGGCTCGTGCCCCAACCGGCGCCCTGAGGCGCCAGCAGTCGGCGACGCTGCTGGCTACGAACCCGACTCGCGGGTGCCGGCCGCGGAGGCCTTGGAGCCGATGCCGGGCGTCTTGCCCAACGTGCCGGAGTGGTTCTCGTTCTCGTGGGTGAGCGCGGCGGTGTCGCCGCCCTTCGGCTGGACGATGAGCATGCCGCCGCCGTTGAACGAATCCCATCCGGTGTTCATCGCGTCCGTGAGCTGCTGGAGCCCCGCGCTGTAGCTCTTACCGGAGGCGGAGTCGTTGATGCGGTAGTTGCCCTGCGCATCCTTCCCGTCGATCTCCACCCAGTGCGCGCTGCCTCCGGCCTTGCCGCCCTCGGCGCCGGACTGGATGAGGTTCGAGTCCACCAGCGCCACGGCCTTCTTGCCCTGCGCAAGCGCCGTGTTCAGCGCGTCGCGGTCGAAGTTGGAGGCGCCGCGAGTCACCTCGAAGCCCTGGCCCGCGAGCATGTCGCCCATCTGATCCGGCGTCGTGCCCTGGCTGTTGGCGTACTTCGACTCCAGGCCCTTCACGAGCTCGGCGTCCGTCTGGCCCTGGCCTCCACCCGCCGCGCGCACCAGCATGGCGGCGGTCGCGGGGCCGCAGTTGGTCGGATCCGTCTGCGGGATGACCGGCGTGGGCTGGGTCCAACCCTTCGCGCCCGTGATGGACGGCGCCGCCTCCATCTCCGACACGCCCACGACGGCGGGCTCACGCGGCTGCACACCGCTCGCGGCGGCGCGCGCGGACCACTCCGCGGCGGACACGGGGTCCTCCTCGTAGCTGTCCTTCAGGGGCTCGGCCGCCTGCGTCTTCGCGACCTCCTGCACCGGCTCCGCCTCGGGCCGCGCCTGCGTGACGCCCTGCCCCTGCACCTCGGGCACGCGCTGCGTCTCCGGGGGGAGGACCGTGCGAGGGTTCGACACGCGGGAGATGGTCACGTCGGCATCCTTCCTGCTTAGGGGGACTCGGAGGACGTCGCCATTATCCGCGACCTCCCAGGTGAAGTTGCCGCACCTTCTCAGAAACAAGCGGAGCCGGGGTCATGGTGGCGAAAACGACAGGGCCGGTAGGATTGAGCACCCCATGAAAGCCCGCCCAGGAGAGGAGCCCGACGCGACCGAGGACGCGACCCAACCCCTGGCACCCGCGCAGGGCGTGGGCGTTCCGGGCACGGCCGGCTCGGATCGCTTGTCGCGGCCGGGGCCTCCTCCTTCGGTGCAGGTGGGGCGCTACCTGCTGCTGCGGCCCCTGGGGCAGGGCGGCATGGGCGTGGTGTACGCGGCCTATGATCCGGACCTGGACCGGAAGGTGGCGCTGAAGTTGCTGCGTCCGGACGGGAACTCGGAGTCGGACGTGGCACGGGCGCGGCTCTTGCGTGAAGCGCAGGCCATGGCGCGCATCTCCCATCCGCACGTCATCCCGGTGTTCGACGTGGGCGTGTGGGGCGCGCAGGTGTTCCTGGCGATGGAGCTCATCGACGGGGGCACGCTGGGCCAGTGGCTCAAGCAGGCCCCGCGCTCCTGGCGCGAGGTGCTGGAGGCGTACCTGGCCGCGGGCCGGGGGCTGGTGGCCGCGCACGCGGTGGGGCTGGTGCACCGCGACTTCAAGCCGGCCAACGTGCTGGTGGACGGCCGGGGCCGCGTCTGCGTGACGGACTTCGGACTCGCACGCCAGGTGGGCACCGCGACAGGCGACAGCGAGGACGTGACGGGCCCCGTGGCTGGAAGCCTTCCCATGGAGCGCCGCATGCTGGATGCGCCCATCACGCTCACGGGCGCGGTGATGGGCACGCCCCACTACATGTCCCCGGAGCAGGTGCTGGGCGCCGCGCCGGATGCGAGCACGGATCAATTCAGCTTCTGCGCGGCGCTGTATTACGCGCTCTACGGACAGCGCCCCTTCGACACCGAGCGCATGCAGGCGCTGCGCATCCCCGCCGACCTGAGCGGTCCCCAGGCGCCGTCCATCCTGGAGCCTCCGCGCGACTCCCGCGTGCCCGCGTGGGTGCGGCAGGCGCTGATGCGGGGCCTGTCGCTGCGGCCCGAAGAGCGCTTCCCCACCCTCTCCGCCCTGTTGGAGGCCCTGGGCCAGGAGCAGCGGCGCACCCGGCGGCGACGCGCCTGGGCCGTCGCGGGAGTCGGGGCCACGGTGCTCGCGGTGGCCGGTGGCGCGCTCTATCAGCAGTCCCAGGTGTGCGCGGGCGCGGACGCGCTCATGGCGGAGGTGTGGGGTCCCGAGCAGCACCAGCGATTGGAGCAGTCCTTCGTCGCCACCGGCAGTCCCCTGGCGACGGACATGGCGGCGCGCGTGGCCGGCGCCCTGGACGCGTACGCGAACGCCTGGAGCCGGCAGCGCACCGACGCCTGCGAGGCCACGCGCGTGAGCGGCACGCAGCCGGAAGCGTTGAGGGTGGAGCGCGTGGTGTGCCTGGAGCGGCGGCGCAACGACGCGCGAGCGGTGGTGGAGTTGCTCTCCACGGCGGACCGGCCCCTGGTGGAGAAGGCCCTGTCGTCCGTGAACGCCCTGCCCTCGCTGGGCGAATGCGCGGACGTGGCCGCATTGGGAGAGCAGCAGCACCTGCCGGAGGACCCCGCGAAGCTCGCCGAGGTGGAGCGGCTGGAGGCGAAGCTGTCCCAGGTGAAGGTGCTGGTGGATGGCGGGCGCCTCACCCAGGCGCGAGACGAACTGAGGCCGCTCATCGAGGGTGTGCAGGCCACGGGGTATGCGCCGCTGAGGGCGCGGCTCCACCTGCAGCAGGGCTGGATGCGCGAACAGTTGGGAGAATCGAAGGAGGCCGCCACGTCGCTGCGCCAGGCCGCCTTCGACGCGGAGGAGGGCCGCTCGGACCGGCTGAAGGTGCTCATCCTCAACCGGCTCCTCTACGTGGAAGAGGGCCAGAAGCACTTCGAGCAGGCGGAGGTGTGGAGCGGCCTCGCGGACGCGACGCTGCGGCGCATGGGCGGCGACGCGGGGCTGGAGGCGGAGGTGCGCATCAACCAGGGCAACCTCGCGTCCGCGATGGGGGACCTTCCGCGTGCGCGGGCCCTGTTCGACGAAGCGCGGGCGAAGGCGGAGTCGGTGCTGCCCGAGGGCCATCCCCTGCGCGCGCGCATCACCTTCCTCCAGGGAGGTCTGGCGACGCGGATGGGAGACCCGGCGCGCGGCGTGCGGCTGCTGACCCGGGCCCTGGCGCAGACGGAGGCCGCGGTGGGCCCGCTGCATCCGGACACGGCGCGGCGGCATGACGCCCTCTCCTGGGCGCTGCGCGAGACGGGCGACGCGGCCGGAGCGCTGGCGCATGCCCGCGCGTCGGTGGAGATCCGCAAGACGCTGCTGGGCCCCCACACGCTGCCCGTGGCGGAGGGCCTGGACGAGGTGGGTATGTGCCTGCTCGCGCTGGGCCGCTACGACGAGGCCCTGCGCGTCTACGAGGAGGCCCTGGCGATGAAGCGACAGGTGGCCCCCGAAGACGAATCCCTCCAGTACTCCCATGACGGCGTGGGACAGGCGCTGCTGGGACTGGGCCGCGCGAAGGACGCCGTCGCGCCGCTGCGCCGGGCGGTGGGCTACCCCTCCATTCCGGAGGCGACCCTGGCGGAGTCGGGCTTCGCGCTCGCGAAGGCGCTGTGGGACGCGGGTGAGCCCGCGACAGCGCGCCAGGAAGCCGAGACGGCCCGCGTGCGCTTCACCCGCGCCACGCGCGAAGCCCAGGCCGCCCAGGTGACAAGCTGGCTTCAAGCCCATCCGGCCACGAGCACTCTGGCCCGCCCCGAACCCCGGCGGCGCGGCGGAAGGTGACCCCTCCTTCGCGTGGTAGCGTCCCAGCCGTGGCGCGACCGGATGACGAGCAGGACGGGCCGAAGGCGCGGCCCTCCGAGCGGACCTCGACCCTTCCCGTGAAACCGGCGGGGCGGGTGCGGCTGAAGCTGTGGGTGCTGTCCGGGCCGGATGCCGGCAAGGGATACCCGCTGCCGGTGGGCACGTACCAACTGGGCAAGAGCGCGGACTGCGACATCGTGCTCGACGACACCACCGTGTCGCGCCACCACGTGCGGCTGGAGGTAACGGAGGAGCGCGTCGTCGCGACGGACCTGGGTTCGTACAACGGCTCCTTCTGTGAAGGCCTGCGCTTCACCGAGCTGGAGGTGCGTCCCGGCGCCGTCCTCACCCTGGGCGCCACCCGGCTCAAGGTGATGCCCGAGGACACCCGCGAGCGCTCGCTGCTCTTGTCCTCGAAGGACCGCTTCGGGGCGCTGGTGGGAACGAGCCGCAGGATGCGCGAGGTCTTCACCTTCCTGGAGCGCATGGCGCCAGGTGACGCGGACGTGCTCATCCAGGGCGAGACAGGCACCGGCAAGGAGCTGTGCGCGGAAGGACTGCACCAGCAGGGCTCGCGCGCGAAACACCCCTTCGTGGTGGTGGACCTTGCGGGCATCGCGCCCACGCTCATCGAGTCGGAGCTGTTCGGCCACGTGAAGGGCGCCTTCACCGGAGCGCACGGCGACCGGGCCGGCGCCTTCGAGCGCGCCCAGGGCGGCACCGTCTTCCTGGACGAGGTCGGCGAGCTGCCCCTGGAGCTGCAGCCGCGCCTGCTGCGGGTGCTGGAGCGCCGCGAGGTGAAGCGCCTGGGCGGCAACGACTACCGCAAGCTGGACGTGCGGGTGGTGTCCGCCACCCACGTGGATCTGGAGGCGGCGGTGCGGGCGGAGAAGTTCCGCCGCGACCTGTTCCACCGGCTGGCCGTGTTGCGCGTGGTGCTGCCGCCCCTGCGCGAGCGCCCGGAGGACATCCCGCTGCTCATCGACACCGTGCTGGTGCGGCTGGGCAAGCCACCTGGCGCCCTGTCGGACCAGACGCGCGCGCTGCTCCTGCAGTACCCGTGGCCGGGCAACGTGCGCGAATTGCGCAACGTGGTGGACCGCGTGGTGAACCTGGGCGAGGAGTCCCTGCCGGACATCGACCCGGGCGTGCCCCGCAGGGCCGCGTCCCGCGCGGGAGGAGAGCTGGACCTCGCCCGGCCGTTCAAGGAAGCCAAGGAGCAGCTCGTCGAGGGCTTCGAGCGCGACTACCTCATGAGCCTGCTCAAGCGCTGCGAGGGCCGCTTCAACCGCGCCGCGAGGGAGGCCGGCATCGACCGCGTCTACCTGCGCAAGCTGATGCGCAAACACGGCCTGGAGCTCAGCGACGGCAAGCCCTCGCCGGACGACGAAGACGCCGGGTGACTGGAGTCACCCACCTGAACGCGGTCGGGTGACTGGAGTCACCCACCTGGGCACCCCGGCCCGGGGCGTTCCCCTCTGAAGGCACCCTGAGGGGGCACGCGAAACGGGTTGGTACGGGTCCTGCTTTGGAACAGCGCACACGGCCGCAACTGGCCCCACACGCAATCCGAAGAAGGAAACCCCATGTCCCTCTCCGCCATCACCCAGCGTCCCGCGTTCCGCCCCGACCCCGCCACGCTGTCCAGGCTCCAGGCGAAGCCGGCCTCCGAAGCGCAGGGCACGCAGACCCCGTCGGTCCACCCGGTCGTGAAGCGCTTCCAGACCGACAGCTTCGAACAGGACGCGTCGGTGAAGTCGACGAAGCAGTCCACGACGCCGACGACGCCGCCGGGCGCTGGAGATACGGCGGTCAGCACCGAGTCCCTCGTCCAGGCGGGCACGCACGGCTCCGACCAGGTCTACCCGGAGCTCTCCTACGAGGAGACGAAGCAGTACAACGACCACCCGGTGGGCTACTGGAAGTCCCAGGTGTTCGAGGCCGCCACGAACGCGGGCGCCAGCGAGGAGGAGGCCGCGCTGCTGGTCGCGCAGGCGATGCAGGAGGGCGGCACGGACTTCAGCAAGAACGGCTCCTCCACCAACTTCGGGCCCTTCAACCTCAACAAGGACCTCATCCAGACGTTCGGCGGCAAGGACGTGCCGGGGGACCTGAACCAGCTCAACGGGACGGACGAGAAGGCCATCGCGCTCAACGTCGGGGTCGCCCTCGAGGCCATGCGCACCATGGGCGCCAACAACTACCTGCACCACGTGCGGGGCGGCGCCACGAACTACACGAATCCCGAGCAGCGCATCAGCGACAACATCGACGTCAGGCCTGACGACGCCCGCATCTTCGCGCGCAGCGTGGCGAACAACGCCAACAAGATCCTCGCCGCCTACAAGGAAGACCCGAACTCGCTGACGACAAACCACCGCTTCGCCTCGGACATCCCGCACATCTGAGCGGCCGTGCTCCCATCCAGAAGATGAGAGGCATTGACACGGCCGTGCGCTGGGAACGCGCACGGCCACGTCTGCTCCCACCCCTTCCTCCGTTCCAGGGCCGGCGGAGAAATGAACCTCTTCAGCGCCCACCCGACGTCCGGGCGTAGAGTCCCCGCCATGCTCCGCGCCCGGCCCGTTCCGACGCTGCCCCTCGCCGTCCTGCTGTGGCCCCTGCTCGCGTGCGACCCCGCGGCGGGAGGGCAATCCCAGACAGAGGATCCGGCCCCGGTCGTCACGAAGAGCGCGAAGCGTGGCCTCGCCTATGGCTACCATTCGGCCGCGGACCTGAAGGCGCTCTCCCCGGGCATGAGCTGGTGGTACAACTGGTCCCCCCGCCCGGAGGACGGCGCGGCGAGCGTCTACGCTTCCGAGGCCGTCTCCTTCGTCCCCATGGCCTGGGGCGGCACCCCCAACGCGGATCAGCTCGCCTCCGAAATTCCCGCGGGCGCGCAGTACCTGCTGGGCTTCAACGAGCCCAACTTCCTGAGCCAGGCGAACAAGACGCCCCGGCAGGCCGCCGCGCTCTGGCCCGTGCTGGAGGAAGTGGCCCGCCGCAAGCAGCTCAAGCTGGTATCTCCGGCGGTGAACTACTGCGGGGACTGCGTCACGGAGGACGGCGTCAAATTCACCGACCCGGTGGTCTACCTGGATGCCTTCTTCAAGGCCTGCCAGGGCTGCCAGGTGGATGCGATCGCGATCCACTGGTACGCGTGCGACCTGGGCGCGCTCCAGTGGTACGTGGACCGGTTCAAGAAGTACGACAAGCCTCTCTGGCTGACGGAGTTCGCCTGCGGCGACCGTCCCCACAACGAGATCACCGTCGAAGTGCAGAAGAAATACATGGTGGACGCCATCACCTGGTTGGAGACGGAACCCACCGTCGAGCGCTACTCCTGGTTCTCCGGACGCAACAACGAAATCCCGTCCATCAACCTGCTGGGAGCCTCCGGAGAGCTGACCGAATTGGGCCGCATGTACGTCACGCTGCCCGCCGGCACGTCGAAGAAGTCACCCTGAGCCATCCTCGTCGCGTGGGGTGAGCCCCTGCCCTACATGACCGCCCGGCCGCCTGCCCTCCAGGCAGCGTAGGAGCCTTCTTTCCCGTTCAAACAGACGGGGAGGGGTCTACTCCGCACTCCAGGATTTCTGGGGTAAAGATGACCGCCACATGGCACTGCAAGTGGGGGATGCGTTCGGGCGGTACGAGTTGGTGTCCTGGCTGAGCCGGGGCGGCATGGCGGAGACGTGGCGCGCGCAGTTGGTAGGCGCAGCCGGGGTGACCAAGCCCGTCCTCATCAAGAAGGTCCTCCCGGAGTACGCGGACGATGAGGCCTTCATCTCCATGTTCATCAGCGAGGCGCGCATCTCCGCCACGCTGTCCCACGGCAACGTCGCGCAGGTCTTCGACTTCGGCCGGGTGGATGGTGAGTACTTCCTCGCCATGGAGTTCGTGGACGGCCAGCCACTGCACCGCGTCCTCAAGCGCGCCATCAAGAGCGGCATGGCCGCCCTGCCCGTTCCCGTCGCGGTCTTCATCGCGATGGAGATGTGCCGGGGCCTGCACTACGCGCACTCGCGCACGGATGGCAGCGGCACGCCGCTGGACATCGTCCACCGGGACATCTCTCCGGACAACGTGCTCGTCGGCTACGAGGGGCAGGTCAAGATCGTCGACTTCGGCATCGCCAAGGCCAAGCTCCTGCGCGGCGTCAGGACGGAGCCTGGAGTCGTGAAGGGCAAGTACCTCTTCTTCTCGCCGGAACAGGCGCGAGGGGAAGACGTGGATGCGCGCACCGACGTCTGGGCCACGGGCGTCGTGTTGTACGAATTGCTGTGCGGCAAGCTCCCCGTGGAGGGCCCGCCCCAGGTCGTGATGATGCGGGTGGCGCGCGGTGAGATTCCCCCTCCCATTGACCTCCGTCCGGACCTGCCGCAGGAATTGAACGACATCGTGATGCAGGCGCTGACCGCGGACCGGGACCAGCGCTTCGAATCCAGCCACGAGTTCGCGGAGGCGCTGGCGGGCTACCTGTACGCGAACCATCCCCGCTTCTCGTCGCTGAGCATCGCGAACCTGCTGCGGGTGCTGTTCCGGGGCGACCTGGAGCAACAGGGCCGACAGCTGGCGGTGCCAGGGACCTTCCAGCAGGAGATGAAGTCGTGGGGTGCGGCCACCCTCGCGTCGGCGCCCGTGGCACGACCGCCCCAGGAAGAGGTCCAGACCCGGCGCATGGCCCGCGCCGCGAAGCCTCCCAACACGGCCCTCACGGGGACGACGGAGCCGGATCCTCCGGTGCCGACAACGCCCTCCGGTTCGTCTCGCAAGCTGCTCGTGGGCCTGGGCGCGGGAGGAGGGCTGCTCGCGGCGGGAGCCGGCCTCTGGTTCCTGCTGGGCTCCTCGCCTCCGCCTGTCGCCGCGGCACCCGTCGCCCGCATCGCCGTGGCCCCCGAACCACCCGAGCCCGTGCCCGCGCCCCCGGCGGTGGAGGAAGCGGTGGCCGAGCTCCCGACCGACGCGCCCACCGAAGCGCAGGAGGAGGTACGTCCTTCACCCGTGCCCCGGAAGACCGCCGCGAAGCCAGGCCGTGCGGCACCGCGCGCCCAGGCCGCCGCGCCCGCGGCCACGCCGGAGGTCAGTGCACCCGTGCCAATCGCCCCGGCCATCGTCACGGCCAGTGCCGTCCCCACGGCCCCCGAGCCCGCGCCCACCGAGCCGAAGGCCCCCGAGGAGAAGAAGAGCGTCTTCGAGCTGGTGAGGTCCAAGAAGAACGAGGTCGGGCAGAAGGTCTCCGAGCTGGTCAAAACCAAACAACAGGAGGTCCAGCTCAAGGTCTCCGGGCTCGTCCAGAACCGGCAATACGACGCGGCACTGGAAGCGGCCAACGACTGCGCGGCGAGCAACCCCAGCATGCCGGAGTGCCAGCTCATGCTCGGGGACATCCACGGCAAGCTCAACCACCGGGCGGAGAGCGAAAAGCATTACGCGAAGTTCCTGGCGCTCGCCCCCGCGGATCATCCCCGCCGGGCGCGCGTCGTCGAACTCCTCGGCAATGCCAGCAAGGACGCCAGCGCCACCCGGACACCGGAATGATCCATCCCTTCTGGCCAGACTCTTTTCACTCGCTGACACGCTGAGCGACCTGGCAGGAGAAGCGCGCCGTCCATTCAACCCAATCTGGAATCTGGCTTTAAGATGGACGGCCCATGGCACTGCAAGCAGGCGACGTCTTCGGTCGGTATGAACTGGTCTCCTGGCTGGGCCGGGGCGGCATGGCGGAGACGTGGCGTGCCCAGCTCGTAGGCGACGCCGGGGTGACCAAGCCCGTCCTCATCAAGAAGGTCCTCCCGGAGTACGCGGACGACGAGGCCTTCATCTCCATGTTCATCAGCGAGGCGCGCATCTCCGCCACGCTGTCCCACGGCAATGTCGCCCAGGTCTTCGACTTCGGGCGCGTGGATGGTGAGTACTTCCTCGCCATGGAGTTCGTGGACGGACAACCCCTGCACCGCGTCCTCAAGCGCGCGATGAAGAGTGGATTGACCGCACTGCCCATTCCCGTCGCGGTCTTCATCGCGATGGAGATGTGCCGGGGCCTGCACTACGCGCACACCCGCACGAATGGCAGTGGAAAACCGTTGGGCATCGTCCACCGGGACATCTCCCCTGACAACGTGCTCGTCGGCTATGAGGGTCAGGTCAAGATCGTCGACTTCGGCATCGCCAAGGCCCAGTTGCTGCGAGGCTTCAAGACCGCCCCCGGCGTGGTGAAGGGCAAGTACCTCTTCTTCTCCCCGGAGCAGGCGCGCGGGGAAGACGTGGACGCGCGCACCGACGTCTGGGCCACGGGCGTCGTGTTGTACGAATTGCTGTGCGGCAAGCTCCCCGTGGAAGGTCCTCCGCACGTGGTGATGATGCGGGTGGGACGCGGAGAGATTCCTGCCCCCAAGGTCCTCCGACCGGACCTGCCGAAGGAGTTGAACGACATCGTGATGAAGGCGCTGACTCCGGAGCGGGATCAGCGCTTCGAATCCAGCCATGCGTTCGGCGATGCACTGGCGGGGTTTCTGTATTCGACCTACCCGCGCTTCTCCGCGATGACCATCGCGAATCTGCTGCGCATCCTGTTCCGGGGCGACCTGGCGCAGGAGGGTCGCGAGCTGTCGGTGCCGAGCTCCTTCCTGGAAGAGATGAGGGTCTGGCGTGAACCGACGGTGCCTCCTGCGCCCGCGGCAACCCGCCCGGTGGAGCATCGGCGCCTCCGGAAGGTCCAGGCCGTCCAGGCGCCCGTCACGAAGCCGACGGAGCCCCGGGAACTCGAAGCAGCACCCGGCCTCTCGCGTCGGATGATCCAGGGATTGACCGTGGGAGGACTGGTGACAACGGGAGCCTGCGTCTGGCTCCTGATGGAATCGCTCTCCCCCCCGCCCAGGGTCGAGCTCCCTCCGGCCATTCCCTTCCGGACGCCTGCGCCCGTCGCGAAACAGGCGCCCGTGGTGCCCACAGCCAGCGATGCCTCACATGAACCTGTGGGAACCCCAAGCGCTCAGGAGAGGGAAGCCATCGCGGTCAACGAGATGGTGAAATACGTCCTTGAGGCCTCCCAGAAAGAACAACTGGAGGCCGCCATCGACATGGCAAGCCTTTGCAGGGAGAAGTACCCAGGCAATCCCAGATGCATTGACCTCCTGCAAATCGCGGTGTCAAAGACCGCGAATGCAAGAACGGCGCGACAGCGCGGGCGCTCACCGGATTCTCGCACGAGAGCTATCGCAAGCCAGCCGTCCATCGCGGCAGCCCCCAAAGCCTTCGCCACCGTCGCGGAGCTCCAGGCCCGCGTCGCGGCGCTCAACCTGCAAGGAGACACCCTGGGAGCCATTGCACTGGCCCAGACCTGCTTGGACAGGGTTCCCAGCGCCGCGGAGTGCCACCGCATGCTCGGCGTCCTCTACGCCAAGATGCTGGCCTCCGAGAAGAGCGAGGAGCACTACGAACAGTTCCTGCGATTCGCTCCCCCGGATCACCCCAAGAGGGAGGGCGTCATGCAGATCCTTGGCTCCACCGGCAAGGGGCCCCGGGCCACCCTCACGCCGGAGTGAGCCTTTCCCTCCGGGCAGGGCACCGGGAACGTGCTCCTGGCATGGGCACGACGAGCGCACCCGGGGACAAGCACGCCACCCATTCGGCCAACCGGGAGTCTGGGCATAAGGTGGACAACCATGGCACTGCAAGCAGGCGACGTCTTCGGTCGGTATGAACTGGTCTCCTGGCTGGGCCGGGGCGGCATGGCGGAGACGTGGCGCGCGCAGCTCGTAGGCGACGCCGGGGTGACCAAGCCCGTCCTCATCAAGAAGGTCCTCCCGGAGTTCGCCAACGACGAGGCCTTCATCTCCATGTTCATCAGCGAGGCGCGCATCTCCGCCACGCTGTCCCATGGCAACGTCGCGCAGGTCTTCGACTTCGGCCGGGTGGATGGTGAGTACTTCCTCGCCATGGAGTTCGTGGACGGACAACCCCTGCACCGCGTCCTCAAGCGCGCGATGAAGAGTGGGCTGGCCGCCCTGCCCGTTCCCGTCGCGGTCTTCATCGTCCTGGAGATGTGCCGGGGGCTGCACTACGCGCACTCGCGAACGAATGGCAGCGGCATGCCGCTGGGCATCGTCCACCGGGACATCTCTCCGGACAACGTGCTGCTGGGTTACGAAGGCCAGGTCAAGATCGTCGACTTCGGCATCGCCAAAGCGC
Organism: Corallococcus sp. bb12-1; assembly: GCF_026626765.1. Lineage (NCBI taxonomy): Bacteria > Pseudomonadati > Myxococcota > Myxococcia > Myxococcales > Myxococcaceae > Corallococcus > Corallococcus sp. bb12-1. The sequence continues at coordinate 40,466 of NZ_JAPNJZ010000013.1, forward strand.
AGTTGCTGCGAGGCTTCAAGACCGCGCCCGGCGTGGTGAAGGGCAAGTACCTCTTCTTCTCCCCGGAGCAGGCGCGCGGGGAAGACGTGGACGCGCGCACCGACGTCTGGGCCACGGGCGTCGTGCTGTACGAATTGCTGTGCGGCAAGCTCCCCGTGGAAGGTCCTCCGCACGTGGTGATGATGCGGGTGGGGCGCGGAGAGATTCCTGCCCCCAAGGTCCTCCGGCCGGACCTGCCGAAGGAGTTGAACGACATCGTGATGAAGGCGCTGACCCCGGACCGGGACCAGCGCTTCGAATCCAGCCATGCGTTCGGCGATGCCCTGGCGGGGTTTCTGTATTCGACCTACCCGCGCTTCTCCGCGATGACCATCGCGAACCTGCTCCGGGTGCTGTTCCGGGGCGACCTGGCACAGGAGGGCCGCGAGTTGTCGGTGCCAGGCTCCTTCCTGGAAGAGATGAAAGCCTGGCGTGCGCCGACGGTGACGACTGGGATCGCCGCACCTCCTCCGGTGGAGCACCGTGAAACGCGACAGGTTCCCCCCGCCAGGGCGGCTGTCGCGAAGACCCTCGAACAGCCCCTGGAACCCACGGGCCCCTCCGATCTCTCACGCCGGACGCTCCAGGGATTGGCCGTGGGAGGGCTTCTCACCGTGGGAGCCTGCTTCTGGCTCCTGTTCGACTCGCACTCGCCTCCAACGGCCGTCGCGGCACCGCCGCCCATCCCCTTCCGCGCTCCGGTGGCGGCCAAGGCACCCACACCCGCACCACCGACGCCCGTCGAGGAGCAGATCGCGGTGGCTCCGCCCGAGATGGAGCGCGTCGAGGCGCCAGCCGAATCGAAGGCAACCCTTGTCGACAGCCCCCCACCCAAGACATCCGGCAGCAAGCCTCTTCCCTTCGAGGACCTTCACAAAGCAGCCTATCAATTGGCGACCGAGAGGAATTACGCGGCTGCGCTTGAGCTGGCCATCCGCTGTGAGGAAGATTCTTCACACATCCCCGAGTGCCAACTCCTTCAGGGCTATCTCTACGCGAAGGTGAACAACCCCAAGAAGAGCGAGCAGCACTATTTGAAGTTCCTGGCGATCGCGCCTCCGGATCATCCCCGAAGAGGACGGGTCGCCGACATCTTGAAATTCAGCGATGAGCAGGTTCCCCGGCCCGGGGCGAAAGAAAAAGCAGGCGCACGAACCGCACCGTCCGCTGAAACACAGGCGTCCTCTGAGAAGGAAGCCAAGGAGGTCGGGGAGATGGTGAAATACATTCACGGCGCCTCGCAGCGCGCGGAGATTGAGGCAGCCATCGACATGGCAAACCTTTGCAAGGAGAAGTACCCCAGCAATCCGGTGTGCCAGGACCTGTTGCGACTCGCCCTCTCAAAGGCCACCCGCGCAAGAAACTCCCCGCCGCCTGAAGACATCGCACCCCTGCTTGCATCCACCGGTGCCATCATGCGCTCCATCGGCGAGATCGAAGAGCGTGTCGCGGCACTCAGCATGAAGGGCGACATCGAGGGAGCCCTTTTCATCGCCCACACCTGCGCGAACAGGGCGCCCGCTGTCTCCGAGTGCCACCTGCTCCTGGGCGACCTCTATGCCAGGCGCAAGGATGTCGGCATGAGCGAAAAGCACTACGAACGGTTCCTGAGCCTCGCCAATTCGTACCACCCCAAGCGCAAGTACGTCATCGGGATCCTCGGCAACACCAGCAAGGCTCCCAGCGTCAGCACCTCCCCGAAGTGAGTTTTTCCCTCCCAGGGGGACGCCATCCCCCTTGAACACGCGGAGTTCCCTGGAAGGAGAAGCACACCGTCCATTCGGCCAACGCGGGACTTGCGTCTAGGATGCCGATTCATGGCACTGCAAGCAGGCGACGTCTTCGGTCGGTATGAACTGGTCTCCTGGCTGGGCCGGGGCGGCATGGCGGAGACGTGGCGCGCGCAGCTCGTGGGCGACGCCGGGGTGACCAAGCCCGTCCTCATCAAGAAGGTCCTCCCGGAGTTCGCCAACGACGAGGCCTTCATCTCCATGTTCATCAGCGAGGCGCGCATCTCCGCCACGCTGTCCCATGGCAACGTCGCCCAGGTCTTCGACTTCGGCCGGGTGGACGGCGAGTACTTCCTCGCCATGGAGTTCGTGGACGGCCAACCCCTGCACCGCGTCCTCAAGCGCGCCATCAAGAGCGGCCTGGATACCCTTCCCGTCCCCGTCGCGGTCTTCATCGCGATGGAGATGTGCCGGGGCCTGCACTACGCGCACACCCGCACGGATGGCAGTGGAAAGCCGTTGGGCATCGTCCACCGGGACATCTCCCCTGACAACGTGCTCGTCGGCTACGAAGGTCAGGTCAAGATCGTCGACTTCGGCATCGCCAAGGCGCAGCTCCAGCGAGGCTTCAAGACGGCCCCTGGCATCGTGAAGGGCAAGTACCTCTTCTTCTCCCCGGAGCAGGCGCTCGGCGAGGACGTGGATGCCCGCACGGACGTCTGGGCCACCGGCGTCGTGTTGTACGAATTGCTGTGCGGCAGGCTGCCGGTGGAAGGCCCTCCGCATGTGGTGATGACCCGGGTGGCCAGCGGCGAGATTCCCAATCCCACCGTCCACCGACCGGATCTGTCCTACGAACTGAACAGCATCGTGATGAAGGCGCTGACCGCGGACCGGACTCAGCGCTTTGAATCCAGCCATGCGTTCGGGGATGCCCTGGCGGGGTTTCTGTATTCGAACTACCCGCGCTTCTCCGCGATGACCGTCGCGAACCTGCTGCGCATGCTGTTCCAGGGAGACCTGACGCAGGAGGGCCGCGAGCCGGCGGTGCCGGGGTCCTTCATCGAGGAGATGCGGTCCTGGCAGGGAGCGGCGACGAAGCCTGAAGCCCAGCCCGCCCCCGCCCCCGCCTCACCGTCCGGCCCCTCACGCCGGATGGTCCAGGGGTTGCTCGGAGCGGGAGCGCTGCTGACGGCCGTCGTGGGGCTCTCCGTCTTCATGGCCCTGGAGCAGCCTTCGCACCCCGTCCCCGACGCCGCCCCCCCGCCCAGTCCCATCCTCCCCCCCAAGGGATTCAAGGCGGCCTCCGCACCGGTCGCCGCGAAACCCGCCGTGGTCGAAGTCCGCCCCATCGAGGAGTTCCAGCAGGACGCCTTCGCCTCCATCCGGAAGCGGGACTTCAACACGGCGCTCGTCCACGCCGACGCCTGCAGGGTCCACCATCCCCAGGCGGCGGAATGCCATCTGCTCCTCGGCGTCCTCCAGGCCCGGGCGGGACAGCGCAAGGCCAGCAGGCACCACTACCGGATGTTCTTGAAGTTCGCGCCCGAGGACGCTCCCCACCGGGAGCGCATCTCCGCCATCCTCGAGAAGGATGGCGACATCGAGGGCGACTCTCCCCCTCCCACCTGGCTCATCGACGCGCTGCCCCTGGTCAAGGGGTCTTCTCCCACGAAGCCCGCTCCCAGGGCGGCGACAGCGCCCCAGGAGGCCCCAGCGGTCCCAAGCGAAGCCATCGAGTTGCACGCGCTCGTCGACAAGCTGATCTCCCAGAACCGCCTCACCGAAGCCCTGGAGAAGGCCGCGAGCTGCGTGGATCGCCACCCCCAGTTCGCGGACTGCCAGCTCTCGCTGGGCGAACTCCATGGCAGGCTCGACAACCTCGCGCTGAGCCAGCGGCACTACGCCCGGTTCCTCACACTCGCGCCCCAAAGCCATCCGATGCGTTCGCGCGTCACTGCAATCCTGCGCGAACAGCAGTAATTGCCTCCCACCGGGTGCTCCTGACTGTTGGATTCATCCAGAAGCGGAGCACTGCATGGAAAGACAAATCAGACGGTGATACCCTGGAAGTGCGTCCACCCCCAGGGCGCACTTCCAAAGGACTCCAAGATGAAGATGAAGCTGATCACCGCGAGCGTGTTCATGTTCGGTCTGATCGTCGGAGGCACCTCCGCCACGGCCTCCAGTCCCTCGAAGGATGCCCCCGTGCCCGGCATCACGCAGGAGATGGCGCGCTGCATTTCCGCATGTACGAGCAACGGCGGAACCCAGACGGCCTGTTGGAACTGCTGCGTGCGCAACATCTGCGAACTGGCGGAGTAGTCCGCCGATTCCGCCACACCACCGCCTGGGAATGGCTCGGGGAGCCGTCGCCCCCGGTCAATCCCAGGCGGCACCCGAAAAGCCCAGGCCCTCCGCCACCTCCGCGTCCGTGAGCGGGCGGAAGGCGCCTTCCGGCACATCCAGCACCACCTCCCCCACCGCTTCACGGTGCAGCGTGAGCACCGGGTGCCTCACCGCTTCGAGCATCCGCTTCACCTGGTGGTGTCGCCCTTCGGTGAGCGTGAGCACCACGACGTCCGGCTCCCGCAGCGACGCCCCCGCCAACCGCGTGGTCCCGTCCTCCAGCTCCAGGCCCATCCGCAGCCGCCCCAGCACCTCTTCCGTGGGCAGTCCCTCCACGCGCGCCACGTAGCGCTTGGGCAGGTGCGTCTCCGGCGCCGTCGCGTGCCGGACGAACTGTTCGTCATTGCTGAAGAGCAGCAGGCCCGTGGTGTCGCGGTCCAGGCGGCCCACGGCGTACCACTCGAAGCCCGCGAGCTCCGGGGGCAGCACCGCGCGCAGCCGTTCAAAGACGGTGCCCACGCCTTCGGGGTCGGAGCCGTGCACCACCGGCCCCGCGGGCTTGTGGAACATCAGCGCCCACACCCGCGCCGTGAGGGCCCGCTCCACGCCGTCCAGGCGCACGCGGGACTCCGGCCGCACGGGCGCGAAGAGGTCCTTCTCCACGCGGCCGTCCAACTCCACCCGGCCGTCGCGGATGGCCTGTTCGGCTTCCGCGCGCGGCAGGACACCCGCCCGGCCCAGGGCCCGGGTCAGCCAGTCCGTGCGCGCGCCCTCGGGCACGCCCGGCCCCCGCCGCCTCGCGGCCTCCAACCATCGCGGTGTCTTCTGCTTGCGCGCCATGCACCCTCCTCCGGGTTGCCGCCCGCTGTATCAGATGCGTGACGGCAAGGGGGTCCAGCCCTCGCGGGCGCATGAGGGCGAGCAGGAGGGCTCGCGGCGCCGTTTGACTCGCCAGGACGGCTCTGCGCATGTGCCCGGCCGCCGTGTCCACGCGTCCCTCCGAAACCGCCGCAGCCCCGCCCGAACTCCTCGCCGCGCTCGCGCCGCCGCCTCCCGGCCCCGCCGTGGCCTTCGTGCTGCGCCTGGGCCACGCCCTGCACCGCCATGGGACGCCCGCCCACCGCCTGGAGGGGCTGATGCAGCGGGTGAGCGAGCGGCTGGGCCTGGAGGCCCGCTTCTTCTCCACGCCCACCTCCATCTTCGCCTCCTTCGGCCCGGCCGAGGACCTGCGCACCAGCCTCATCCGCGTGGAGCCCGGCGACATGGACCTGGAGCGCCTCATCCTCCTGGACACGCTGGCGGACGACGTCATCCAGGGGCGCCTCACGCCCTCCGAGGGCGCCACCCGCGTGGAGGCCATCCTCGCCCGGCCCCCGCGCTACGGCCCCGCCCTCCAACTGCTCTGCTGGATGCTGGCCGGCGCCTCCGCCGCCATCCTCTTCGGAGGCGGCTGGAAGGAGATGGGCGTCGCGGGCTTCAGCAGCCTCGTCATCGGGTTGGTGGACCTGGCGACGCGCAAGCAGCCCACCACCGCGCGCGTGCTGGAGCCCGTGGCGGCCGTGCTGTCCGCCGCGTTCGCGGGCATCGCCGCGCACTTCTTCGGCCCGCTCCATGGAGAGGTGGCCACGCTCGCGGGCCTCATCGTCCTCTTGCCCGGCCTCACGCTCACCATCGCCGTCAACGAGGTCGCCACCCGCAACCTCATCTCCGGCACGTCGCGCCTCACGCACGCCGCGCTGGTGTTCCTCCAACTGGGCTTCGGCGCGGCCCTGGGCAGCCGGGTGGCCACGGTGCTGCCTCCCGTGCCCGTCGGCCCCCTGCCCGCCGTGGTGCCGACCAGCGCCGCCGTCGCGGCGCTCGTGGTGGCGGGCTTCGCCATCGCGGTGCTCTTCCGCGCCCGACCGCGCGACTGGGGTTGGATTGCCCTGGCCGGCGCCGCCGCGTTCGGGGGCGCCCGGTTGGGCACGCTGCTGCTGGGCCCGCAGTTGGGAGCCTTCGTGGGCGCGCTGCTCCTGGGCATCGGGAGCAACGCGCTGGCGCGGCTTCGCAACCGTCCGTCCGTCACCACCGTGGTGCCGGGCCTGATGTTGCTCGTCCCCGGCAGCGTGGGCTTCCGCAGCCTCGCCTCGCTGCTGGAGCGCGACGTGGTGGCGGGCGTGGACACCGCCTTCTCCATGCTGCTCGTCGCGGTGGCGCTGGCGGCGGGCCTGCTGTCCGCCAACGCCATCATGCCCCCGCGCAAGGTGCTCTGAAGGGCTCCGAAGAGGCCCCAGGACCCGCTACGACAGGCGCAGCAGGTACACGCCCGCGAGCGCCACCACGAAGTACGGCACCAGCACCGCCGCGCCCGCGTACTCCTTCGCCATGCGCTGGCCGAAGAAGAGCGCCAGCAGCGACACCGCCGACAGCACCGCGCCCAGGTACGCCAGGAACGGGTTGCCCGAGGCCACGAGCGCCACCGCTCCCGCCGCGCTCAGCGCGCCCGCCGCCAGCTCCATCAACGTGATGACCGCCAGCATCGGCGTCACCATGCCCTTGAGGGGGGACTTCGCGAAGTGGCCGGTGAGCCACCCCAGGTTCCCCTTCCAGTCCACGACCTTGTCCAGGCCGGACTGCAGGAAGAGGATGGCCAGGAAGACGGCGCACAGGATTTGGGGAAGCCAGAGGGTGAAGCGGGCGGAGTCGAAGGGCGGCATGGCGCCGCACTCTAGCGTCCCCTTCGCCTCCCCCAAGTCCGGTGAGCAGGCGGGCAGGCGTTCCGGGCATTCCAAGGGGGAATTCTCCCTGCAACATTCCGACCGGGCGGGCTCCCGGGGGAGGGGCAGGCTCCTTAAGTTCGGAAAGCCATGGCCTCCGATCAGGTAGCGCGCCGCGTCTTCGTCGGTCTCATCCTGTTGTCCATCTTCCTCCTGTGCCTGGTCATCCGACCGTTCGCGGAGGCGCTCTTCCTCGCGGCGGTCCTCGCCGGCACGTTCCACGGCCTGCACAGCCGGCTCAAGCGCCGGCTGCGGGGCCACGGCAGCGTGTCCGCGGGCATCATCGTGTCGGGCATCCTGCTGGCGCTGCTGCTGCCCCTGGGCGGCCTCACCGCCTTCGTCGTCGCGGAGGTGTCCGAGGGCGTGCGCTTCGTGACGCAGACGGCGCAGAAGGACGGCATGGACGGGCTGGTGAACAAGCTTCCCGGCGCCCTCCAGGGGCCTGTGAGCAACCTCATCGAACGGCTCCCGCTGGAGCAGGAGCAGTTGGATCAGAAGCTCCAGGAGCAGGTGACGACCCAGGGTGGCACGGCGGCGAAGGCCGTGACGGGCGCGGTGGCCGCCACGGGCACCCTGCTGCTCCAGGTGACGATGATGCTCATCGCGCTCTTCTTCTTCCTCACCGACGGCGCCCGGCTGGTGCAATGGATTGAGAGTGTCTCCCCGCTGCGGCGAGGCCAGACGCAGGAGCTGCTGCGCGAGTTCCGGAGCACATCCGTGTCCGTGCTGGTGTCCACGGTGGCCACCGCGGGCGTGCAGGCCGCGGCCGCGCTGGTGGGCTTCCTCATCGTGGGGGTGCCGGCGCCGCTGTTCTTCGCGGGCCTCACCTTCTTCTTCGCCCTCATCCCCGCCGTGGGCGCGGCGGTGGTGGTGCTGCTCGCCGCGGGACTGATGTTGCTCAGTGGGCACCCGTGGGCGGCGCTCTTCCTGGCCATCTGGGGCGTGGTCGTGGTGGGCCTGGTGGACAACGTCGTCAAGCCATTGCTCGCGAAGAAGGGCATGAACCAGCACGGCGCCATCATCTTCTTCGCGCTGCTGGGCGGACTCGCGGCCTTCGGCGCGGTGGGCCTCCTGCTGGGGCCGCTCATCGTCGCCTTCTTCCTGTCCGTGGTGCGCATCTTCGAGCGCGACTACGGCCGGCCCAACGCGCGGCCGGGCGACCCGGCCACCCCGGGTGGCCCGCCGGTGGAACCCGGCAACCGGCGCGTCGTGCTCACGTCGGAAGCGGGGACTCCCCTCACCGACGTGGACACGACACCCAATCACTGAGCCCCTGACACGTCAGGGCGTGGACTTCTTCGGCGCGGCCCCCTTCGTGGCGGGCGGCGCCGAAGTCGTTTCCGGCCCCAGCGCGCGGAACGCCTCGCGCAGCGCGTCCGGCGAAACCACAAGCTTCGGGGCGACAGCACGGGCCTCCGCGGGAGAGAGCCGTCCCAGCAGGCTGCGCTCCAGGTGCTGATCCACGAAGGCCTGGGTGGAGTCCTCCTTCAGGTCCACCACGTCGCCCTTCGCGTCCAGCACCGGCACCACGCGCGGCGAATTGAGCAGCAGCACCGTGGGCACATCCACGGCCTTCACGCGGCGGGCGACCTCGTCGCGCAGCTTCGGGTCGAAGTGGATGCCCTTCTCCTGGACCAGGGCGCGGATGCCCTCGTAGTCGCCGGTGGCCTTGATGACCATCAGGCGTGAGAGCAGCTCGCCCACCGCCTCCCGCATCTTCGCGTAATCCGGCACGGTCAGGTACGTGCGGCCATTCTCCACCACCCGCTTCACGACGCCCTTCTCTTCCAGGAACGTCACCGTCATGTGGTGGCCGCGCTGGTGGTCCTCCTCGAACGCGTCGCCCGTCTCCACGCGGCGCAGGTTCGTCAGGCCCTCCACCAGGAAGTCCCGGTACATCTGCTTCGCGATGGCGTCATGGTCCGGCGACAGCTCCGCGAGCGCCGGGTCGAAGGCGTGCCACAGCGCCACGAGGTCCGCGCGGGCCTCCTCCAGCGTGTTGTCGTATTCCTTCAGGAAGACGGACGGGGACTGGCCCTTGAGCTTCGCGTCCACCTGACCGGAGGCGTGGCCCAGCACCTCGTGGAAGGCGACCAGCCACTTGCGCGCGGTGACCGAATACTTCCGCGCCTGCTCGCGGTCCTCCGCCGTGCGGGAGAACTCCAACGCCAGGGGCAGCCGCGTCACGGCGGAGGCGGCCTCCATGACGTTGGTCACCATCACGCTCTTGCTGCCGTACTTCTCGCGGACGTGCTGCTCGTTGGGCAGGTTGATGCCCGCGGGCGGCTGCGGGTTGGACGTGATGACGTTGATGGCCTTGGCGACCGGAGGCGCGACCTTCTTGCGGCGGTACTGCTCCGGCCAGGGCAGCCGGTCCTCGAAGTACTGGGCCTTGCGACCCATGAGCTCCATGATCTGGTTCTCCTTCGCGTCGCGGTAGTTGATCAACCCCTGCCACTGGCCCTTGTGGCCGCGCGGATCCACGTACGTCTCGATGAAGCCCAGGTTGGCGTCCACCTTCGGATCCACCTTGAGCCACGCGATGTTGTACGCGTCCCAGTCCCTGGGGCTGCCCGTCTGGAAGTAGCGGACCAGCTTGCCCAGAGCGGCCTTGTGCGCGGGCTCCGCGGACTTCATCGCCTCCTGGAGGTGCGTGATGACGCGCGACAACTCCTTCGCGTACAGCCCCGGCTTCACCTTGCCGTCCGGCGTGCCGGCGCGGAACACCTGCTCCACGAGCTTGCCGTTCTCCTTCACCACGCGGGAGTTGAGCGGGTACTTCTCCTGGAAGCCCTCCAGGTCCTTCAACGTCACGCCGGGGCCATAGGCGGTGTTGGAGGACGCGGTGAGCAGGTCCTGCCCCGGAGGCGGGGCCTTGGAGGTGAGCTGCGGTTCGAAGGCCGCGTCGAAGAGGGTGGGCTTCAGGTCCTGGAGCCAGGCCTTGAGCGCGGCCTCGTCCTTCACCGGGTAGGGCGCGCCAGCGGCGAGGGCGCGCGTGGCGGCGGCGTCCAGTTGCTCGAAGGTGAAGCCCGGGACGAACTTCTGGCCGGTGGTGCTGTCGTGGTTGCCGCCATGGCCGTAGAAGCGCAGCAGGTACTCCGCCAGCTTCGCGTCGAAGCCGGACGTCTCGCTCCGGGCATCCCGGCCGAAGAGCCAGGCGCCTTCGAGCAGCCGCTTCGCCGGCACCAGCTTCCAGCCCATCTGGTCGTAAGCGATGTCCTCGCCCGCGTGCGCCGCGAGCGTCAGGGACCACGCCACGCGCTTCTCCGCGGCGGAGAGCTCCGCGACGCCGGGCGCGAACATCTGCGCGACGGCGGTGTTGCCGGAGCGGGCGCGGAGGAACTTCCCCCCGGGCACGGTGAGGCTGGGCTGCTTGACCTGGGCGGGGGGCGGGGCGGGCGCCGGGGACGGTGGGGTGGAGGGCGCGGCGGCGAGGACGGCGGCCAGCAGCAGGGGCTTCATGGAGGCTCCGGGGAGACGTGACGGTAGACGTGGCTATCGCGCGAGAGGGGTGGACTCAAGCTGCGCGCGGTCGTGCTCCCTCCCGGGAGCACGGAGGTGTTCATGCTTCAGGCAGACGGCGTCGGGCCTGCCTTGTTCAACGCCCCATCGCGTACGGTCCGCCCTTCTCCACGGCGCGCTGATACGCGGGGCGTGCGTGCAGGCGGTCCAGGTAGGCCGTCAGGTTCGGGTATTCTCCGAGCAGCCGGAAGGCGCGCGCCGACTCCAGCACGAAGCTGTTCTGGATGTCCGCGCCGGTCAGCGCATTGCCGACCAGGAACTCGCGGCCCTGGAGCACGCCCTCCATGTAGGCCAGGTGGTTCTTCAGCTCGGAGTCGATGCGCGGCATCAGCGGGGCTCCGGCTTCGCCCAGCCGCTTCACGTAGAGCAGTTGCATGACGGGCAGCATCGCGGAGCCTTCCGCGAAGTGGAGCCAGTGCGTGTACGCGTCCTGGTCCTCCGGCGCGGGCGCAAGGCGCCCCTGGCCGTGGCGGCGGATGAGCGTCTCGATGATGGCTCCGGACTCCGCCAGCATGCGGCCGTCGTCATCCACCACCGGCGACTTGCCCAGCGGATGGATGGCCTTGAGCTCCGGCGGGGCCAGCCGCGTCTTCGGGTCGCGCTGATACCGGATGATTTCGTAGTCGAGCCCCAGCTCCTCCAGGAGCCACAGGATGCGCTGCGAGCGCGATTCATTGAGGTGGTGGACCTTCAGCATGGAACGAGCTCCTCGCGTCCGCACCCGGGACGCACGAAGCGCCACTCTTCCAGTTCATCCCCTGCCCCGTCGCGGTCCTCGCGACCGGTGTTCATCAACGGACCGCCCCGGGTCGCCCCGCAGAAAAAAACCGGGCCCGAAAGGCCGCCCGTGGAGGCGACGCTTCCGGGCCCGGGTCCCACCGAAGCCTGCTAGTACGCCGAACCGTTGGCGCGCTTACCGGGCGAGCTGCCGGTGCCCGCCAGGGCCGTGTGCAGCACGAAGCCGGCGGTGTCGCTCGCATCCGGGCTGCGGTTGGCGGACACGCCGTCCGTGCCCGCGAGCCCCGACGCGAAGGTGACCGTATCCACCGCCGTGCCGGACGCGCTCTTCAGCGTCACGGTGTCACCGCTGTTCGACAGGCCCAGCGTGCCCGTGGACGCCGCCACCGCACCCACCGTGCCGGACGGGATGCCCGCCGCGCCACCGAACACCACCACCGCCTTGCCCGCCGCGACCGTGGTGCCGCTCGGGAAGGTGTGACGCACGCTCGCACTGTCCGACAGCGTGTAGCCGCTCAGGTCCACCGCCGCCGTGCCGGTGTTCACCAGCTCCACGAACTCCCCGTTCACATCCGATCCCGCCTCGTTCAGCAGCACCTCGTTGATGAACACCTTGCCCGTACCCCCCGAGCCACCCGTGGTAATGGCGAAGGCGCCGTTGTTCAGGTCGCTGGTGGAGGCGTTGCTCGCGTCGCTCACCCGCACCCAGGCGTTCGTGCTGGCGGTACCGGGCACCGTCCACGCCACGCTGCCGGAGGCGGCGCTCGTGCTGGTCGTCAGCGTCGTCCAGGTGGAGCCGTTCAGCGAATACTCCACCTTCACGTTGGAGATACCGGACGACGTCCAGGTGATGGTGCGCGCGGAGCCGCCCGTCCAGCTCTCACCGCCATTGGGCGACAGCACCGTCACCGAAGTGGAGGGCGTGCTGTCCGACGGGATGAGGAAGTCCTTGATGATGGCCATGTGCTGCATGCCGGACGCGCCGCTGTCCGCCGCCAGCGCGGGAGAGATGCCGGAGATGGGCGAGTACACGCGCGTGTCCGCGACGAGCCCGTTGGCGAAGGAGTTCGTGCCGATGACGACGGCCGTCTGGTAGGCGCGCAGGTCGTTGTCCACCAGCACGTGGTCATACGGCGAGCTGCGGCCCGCGTTGGTGTTGGTGTTGCCATTGCGGTCCGCCGGGTACGGCGCCGCCGTGGACACCACGCTGGAGAAGGTGCTGAACGTCGCCTCGCTGCGGCTGCTGGTGTTGAAGTCGCCGCCAATCACCAGGTAGTCGCTGGCGGGCACGTTGGCGTTGATGAACTTCACCAGATTGGACGCCTCCGTGTTGCGGTTGCCGGAGCTCGTCGTCAAGAGGTGCACGCTCACCGCCCACAGGTCCTTGGGGCCCGGGATGTCGATGCGCGCCCACGCGAAGTCGCGGTTGGACACCTGCGTGTCGTCCCACTCACCCGCCGCGATGATGGGGTAGCGGCTGATGATGCCATTGGGAATCTGGGCCCCGGCCTCGCGGTAGTACGAGAAGCCGGTGCCGAAGGCGGTGTCCACGAAGCTGCGGATGTCCGCCGCGGAGTCCGTCTTGTAGTTGAACTCCTGGATCATCACGACGTCGGGGTCGGTGCCCTGGAAGATGCGGATGCCGTGGCCCGGGTCGTAGTCCTGGCCGGTGCCACTGCTCGTGTTGGCCGCCATCAGGCGCAGGCGGACATTGAGCCCGTCCTCACGCGTGGCCAGCTCCGTCGCGGTCTCCTCCGACGCCTCCGGCCCACCGCACGCGGCCAGCGCCGCGCAGACCAGAGAGAAGGACCACGTTCGCCAGGAGGCGGCAGGCCGCCGGAAGAGGTCTTGTTTCAGGCTCACGATGTTTCATCCTGCTCCCGGAAAGGCCAGGAGCCGTAAGGGGTCTGGGACGTCACGGCAGCGCCGCGCACGCAGTATTCCGCGTACTCGACGCCCTGCGCGTTTATCCGTCACAAACTCCGAAACGTTGCGTGAACGGCCTGTCAACAGCACCAGGCTTTATTACACAATGTTACATGGCAGCGGTGGTGGAGAGCGCTACGAAGGCGTAGCGGATGCCCTTGCCCAGGGTGACGAAGAAGATGAACGGCACGGGGCGCACGCCCACGAAGCCGCCGGCGAGGACGAACGCGTCGCCCAGGATGGGCAGCCACGACATGAGGAGCGCGGGGGCGCCCCAGGTGCGCAGCTTCGCCTCGGTGCGCGCCATGCGGGGGCCTTCCTTCTCACGCCGACGCGCGAACCAGCGACCCACGGGTCCGCCGCCACCGCGCGACACCCACTGCCCCAGGATGTAGAGCGTCAGGGCGCCCAGCACGTTGCCCACGGTGGCCACCACGGTGGCTGTCACGGGCGGCGTGCCGTTGTAGATGAGCGCGGCGAGCATCGCCTCGGAGGGCACCGGCACCACGGAGCCCGCCAGCATCGCGACGAAGAACATCCCGGGCAGGCCCCAGGTGGACAGCGTGGTCGGCTCGGGCACGGGCATGGGTGATGCGGGCCATACACCCTGGGCCGGCCGTCCGTCTTGTCCGCGGTGTCGGGCCGTGCTCGCCGCCCTGCCCTCCGGGGCCAGGAGGTGTCCGTCCCCGGGGGCAACGGCGCGGAACGGGTTGTAGGCCAGGGTGGGGGTCTCCACCCTCCTGGACATGCGACGACCTTCACGGGAGCGGACAAGCATGCGGTCCATCGACACCGAGGACGAACGGATTGCCTCCCTGCTCATCGCCGACGACCCAGAGCTGCCCTTCGAGGGTTCCCGGGACGTGGAGGTGCGGCTGCGCGACGGGCGCCGCTTCGTCCTCACCGTGCACACGCTGGAGGCACTGGAGGCGCGGCTGGGCGGCGCGCCTTCCTTTGTGTCGCCCCGCATCGTCCTGGTGCGGCGGATGTCGGATGGCGCGCTGCTGCACGCGATGCGCTCGGCGTTGGATCAGGGCGTGGAGCGGTTCGGCACGCTCCAGCCGCCCATCGAAGAGTAGGCGCCGGGAAGGGGCCTTCAGGGCTGGGGCGCGGGCGCGGTGAGGGGTCCGGCCACCTGTCGGCCCTGGCGCCACACGGAGGCGATGCGGTCCACGGCGGTGATGTCGGTGGCCGGGTCGCCTTCCACGAGGAGCAGGTCGGCGCGACGGCCCGGGGCGATGCGTCCGCGGTCCTTGAGCTTCAGCAAATCCGCCGCGTTCCCGGTGGCGACCGCGAGCGCCTGGACCGGCGTGAGGCCTGCGATGACCATCAACTTCAGCTCCCGGTGCTCCGCGTAGCCCGGGATGCGCAGCGGGGTGGCGCCCGAGTCGGTGCCGAAGCCCACCTTCACGCCCGCGTCGTACAGCGCCTTGAGGTTCGTCTGGTTGGTGGAGAGGGCATGGCGCGCCTCATCCGCCTTGGGGTCCTCCAGGGTCTTCTTGCGCCACGCGGCGTCCTGGAACTGCGCGCGCAGCTCAGGCGACAGCGCGGGGGCGAGCACCGGGTCGTCCACGAGCCTGGGCAGGTCCGCGTAGACGACGGTGGCCTCGTCCAGTTCCAGCGTGGGCACGTACCAGACGCCGCGCTTCTTCATCGCCTGGATGAAGGCCGCGTCCACGGGCTGGTCCCTCACTCCGTGCGCGATGATGTCCACGCCCGCGGCCACCATGGCGCGAGCATCCTCCAGGTCATGGATGTGTGCGGCGACGCGCAGGCCCTGCTTGTGGGACTCGTCGATGACGGCCTGGTAGATGTCAGGCTTCATCTTGGGGACCTTGCCCAGGAAGCTGTCCACCCAGACCTTGACGAGGTCCACGCGGTTCTTCGCCAGGGTGCGCACCGCGACGCGGGCCTCCTCCTCCGTCGACGGGCGGAAGATCTGGTCGGGCGCGTTGTTCGTCATCGCCTGGGGCGGTCCGCCCTCGGGCACGCCGATGCCCTGCCCCGCGCCGAACAGGTCCGCTCCGGTGAAGGTGTCCGCGTGCGCTTCCTTGCGGACCTCGTTGAACAGCGGCCGGTTCATCCCGAGCGCCGTCACGGTGGTGACGCCATACGCGGCGAACTGACGCAATTGCCGCTCGATGTTCTCGCGCGTGTAGTTCTGCGAGCCCACGGTGGCGCCCACCGTCTGGCCCACGTGGCTGTGGTCGGAGATGAGGCCGGGCAGCAGTGTCTTGCCCGCGAAGTCGATGATCTCCGCGCCCTTGGGGACCTTCGCCTTGTCCGCCGGCCCCACGGACACGATGCGCCCGTCGCGCACCACCACCGCGGCGTTCTCCAGCGGCGCGCCGCCCGAGCCGTCCAGTACCCGCCCGCCCTGGAAGACGACGGTGCGCGAGGGCGGAGGCGCCGCGCTGGCGGCCGGCAGCATGGCGAAGGCAAGCAGGGAGGCTGTCAGGAACCGGAGGCGCATGGCGGGTTCTCCTGGGAGACGCTCCGACCCTAAGAAACGGGCCTCCGCGCGGACAACCTTTTCAGCGGCTCGATGTTCGGGGGCCGTCGCTCCGCCCTGCCCGGCCCGTGGCGCCATCCTGCCACCGCTCCAATGGTGCTACAGGTCGGGCTCGCTGCCTCGCGAGGATGGAAAGCCAACGGCGCACCGCGGCGGTGACGTGACTTCCCCCGGGAAGCCTGAAGGCGTGGGTATGCTGCGCGCCCGATGGATGAACCCGGCCTGCAATACCCCGGAGAAGCCCTGCGCAGCTGGCTGCGCCAGTTCGCCAAGGCGCCCGTGGCGGAGACGACGTTGCGCCTGCTGGTCGTCCTGGCGGACACCGTGTTCTTCGCGAGCCTGGGCCGGGAGGAAGGCGAGGCCACGCGCGTGCGCATCGCCTACCACGCGCAGGGCCTGCCGGGACTCCAGGCTGTGCGGGAGACGGTCTTCATCGGCGGTGTGAGGGGCCACCGGCAGGCGTGGGAGACACTCCCCCTGGAGCCCAAGTCCAGCATCACCGATTTCAGCGTGGAGGCGCTGGTGAAGCTGGCGCCCGCCGCGCACCTGCCGCGCACGGCGGTGGTGGTGGGGCCGCGCGAAGGCAAGCTGCGCATCCAGGGGCTGGCGCGCCGGGTGGAGTACACGGAGTTCCACGCGGAAGGCGAAGAGGATGTCTTCATCCTCCACGCGCCCGAACCGGGCCACCTGGTGGTGAGCACGCAGGGCCGCGAGGTGTTCCGTTACGAGCAGGGAGCGCCAGTGCCGCCGGGCCGGCGCATGGCGCTGCATGACCTGCTCTTCCACGAGGACAGCGCGGTGCGCTCGGCGCTGATGGAGCATTGCGCCACGCTGGTGGAGTCGCTGCCCAAGGTGCAGCCGCTGATGGGCGGCAACCGCGAGTGGTACGTGTCCAACGCGGTGCACGGCCTCATCCGGAAGATGGGCGGACTGCACCACGGCGGGTTGATTGCCTTCCTGCCCAAGCAGCACGACCTGGACCGCTTCCGCACGCGAGGCAAGTACAGCCTCCCCCCGGGGCAGGGCTCGCTGCTGCGGGAGCGGTTGCAGCGCTTCGTCCAGGCGCGAGCGGACCTCATCAACGGCGCGTGGCGCGCGGAGGCCGGGCGGACGGTTTCGGAGGCGGAGCCGCCCGAGGATCCGGAGTTGAAGAAGGCCGCCGCCGAACACGACGACAAGGTGACGGAGAGCGACTTCCAGGCGCTGGTGGAGAGCATTGGCCAGCTCACCGCGGTGGACAACGCGCTGGTGCTGGGGCCGGAGCTGGAGGTGGTCTGCGCGGGGTATCAGATCGCCATCCCGCGCAGCGGCCCACCCCAGGTGTTCGAGGCGCGCACGCTCCAGGGCCGCCCCGGTCCGCACTACCCCATCGGCCAGCACGGCTCGCGCCACCGGGCGGCGGCCGTCTTCGCCAACCAGCACTCCGGCGCCATCGTGTTCGTCGCATCCCAGGACGGCCCGGTCCGCTGTCTGCACCGGCCGCCCGGTAAGAAGAAGGTGCTGCTCTGGAGCCTCCTCCTCACGGAGGATTGAGCTCCAACGCGGCCCGCCATCCGGGGGGGGGGGGGGGGGCAGCCACTGCCGACTTCAAGGGTTCCAGATGGGGTCCTGGTACATCTGGAATATTGTCATGATACAATCCATCTTACATCCCATGACACCTGGACTTCGGCGGAGATGCCGGGGCCCCGAAGGACTTTCATGCCTCCTGCTCCCTGGAAGCCGCGCCTGAAACGCTCTGACGGACCCCTCTACGCGGCGCTCGTGGACGCCCTCGCGGCGGACATCAGCGCCGGACGGTTGCGGGCCGGGGACCGGCTGCCGACCCACCGGGAGCTGGCGGTCACGGTGGGGGCGTCGTTGGGGACGGTGACCCGGGCCTACGCCGAAGCGGAGCGGCGGGGGCTCATCCGCGCGCAGGTCGGAAATGGGACGTTCGTGCGCGACCTCACGGAGGTGGAGCGCTATTCGCCCCAGTTGGACCGGACGCGCATCGACCTGGGCCCCACGGCGGTGCCCGTGGTGCCGGGAGACCTGGGACACCTCGCGCTCGCCGCCGCGCTCAAGCAATTGGGGGAGCGCGCGGACCTGACCGCGCTCAGTGGATATCAGGCGCACGGAGGCTCCGGGTCACAGCGGGCAGCGGGCGCGCGCTGGCTCGGGCTCGCGGGCGTACCCTCCACCGAGGGGGAGGTCACCGTGTGCGGCGGGGCCCAGCACGCCACCCTGATGCTGTTGTCCCTGCTGGCGACCCCCGAGGGCGTGCTGGTGGAGGACGTCACGTATCCGGGAGCGCTCGCCGCCGCGGAATGGCTCCGGCTGCCCACGCACCCGGTGGCGCTCGACGCGGACGGGCTCATCCCGGAGGCGCTCGCGGAAGCCTGCCGGAAGAGCGGGGCCCGGGTGCTCTACTGCACGCCGACGAATCACAATCCGACCACGGCGATCATGCCCTTGAAGCGCAGGCAGGCTGTCCTGGAGGTCTGCCGCGAGTTCAACGTCACCCTCATCGAGAACGGGGCGCTGGCGCCACTCGTCGCGAAGGCGCCCCCCCCCCTGGCCGCGCTTGCCCCCGAGCGGACATATCACATTGGGAGTCTGTCCAAGGCGGTCCTCCCCGCGTTGCGCGTTGGCTACATCCGGGCACCCGCGCACGCCCGTTTGGCGTTGGAGCAGGCGTCAGCGGCGACGGTCTGGTCCGGCTCTCCGCTGATGCATGAGCTTGCATCGCGATGGATTGCCGACGGCACGGCCGAAGCCCTTCGGGATGCACGGAGGTCCGAAGCCACAGCCCGTCAGGCGCTGGCGGCGTCCGTGTTGAAGGGCCATCCGTATGTCGCTCACGCCACCGCCTACTTCCTGTGGATGCCTATTCCGGAGCACCGGAGGGCCACGGAGCTGGTGGAGCAGGCCGCCGCGCGAGACGTGCTCCTGGGCCCCGCGCACCTCTTCGCGGCCCGGCCCGGCAACGCGCCCAATGCCCTCCGGGTGTCATTGGGCGCGGCCAGCTCCCGGGCGGAGTTGGAGCAGGGCCTGAAGACGCTGGCGGAACTGCTGGCGGTCACGGCGCCGGCACCGCGACGCATTCGCTGACATTCCTTCTCTTTCCATCTCCGGAAGTGACCCATGCCCTATTCCCTGCCCCTGCTGCTGATCGTCGTGGGTCTGTTCGCCCCCTGGAGCGCGACGGCGGCCGAGGACGCGCTGCAAGCACGGCTCGACTTCTCCGACGCAGCATTGAATCTGCCGAATCGCATCCGGGACACCCTGGCGCCGCCCCGGTGGCTGCCCGAGGGCGAGCGGTTCGTGTACTGGTCCGTGCTCGAGCCGCATCGGGACACCTGGGTCCTGGTCGATGCGCGGCGGAAGACCCAGCAGGCGCTGCTGTCTCCCGAATCACTGCGGTCCCAGCTGGCGCAATTCCTGGGGAAGCCCGCCCCGCTGTCTGGCTTCATGCCCTTCACGTTCACCCCTGATGCGGGAGGGATTGTCTTCTCCGTGCAGGGTCGTGCGTTCACGCTGGGCCTGTCCGACCGCCGCGTCGTGGCGCTCGAACCCACGGATCCGGTCGCGCTGTCACTCCTCCCCGGCAATGCCCTGTCTCCGGACGGAAAGGCCCTCGCGGTGCAACGGGAGGCGGGATTCGCGGTGCTCGACGCAAAGGGAACGACGCGGGTGGAGCGTACCGGTACGGAGGACAACGCGTGGCGAGTGCCCGAATCCGCGTGGTCTCCCCCGGGCCGGTTCCTGGCGGTCTGGCGCGAGGACACGCGGGGCGTGCACCAGATCCCCCTGGTCGACTACGGCACCGCGCAGGAGAAGGTGACGTGGGCGCCCTATACCAAGACAGGCACGCCGCTGATGCGCTCGGAGCTGCATTTCGTCACGGCGGAGACGGGGCAGGTGACGCCCGTGCCGCGTGAGGCGACGGAAAGCTACGAATGGTTCGCGGGCTGGCGGCCGGATGGGAGCGAAGCCCTGGTGCTCCAGCTCTCGCGGGATGGCAAGCGGTTGGACCTGGTGGCGGTGGAGCCGGCGACGGGCAAGCGCCGCCGGGTGTTGCGGGAGGAGCGGCCGGAAAGCTTCGTGGGTGCGCTCGACTTCGCGGTGGAAGGCTGGTCCCGACAGGTGAAGCCGCTGCCGGACAACCGGCACTTCCTCTGGATGTCGGAGCGGGACGGCTGGCGCCATGTCTATCTGTATGACTGGGCGGGGAAGCAGGTGCGGCAGATCACCCAGGGGCCCTTCCCGGTGCACGCGGTGGTGGGGGTGGAGCCCAAGGGGGATGCCCTCTACGTGATGGCTTCCGCCGAACGCGACGCGCCGTATGACCGCCTGTTGTATCGAGCCACCCTGAAGGGTGGAGACCTGAAGCGACTGTCGCAGGAGCCTGGAGTCCACCGGGTCGTGTTGTCACCGTCCACGAGGTACTTCGTGGATGGGCATTCCACCCGGGAGCAGCCGAGGGCCTGGGATGTGGCGTCCACGGACGGACGCCAGTCGTTCCGGTACGCGAAGGCGGACGTGAGCGCGCTGGCGGCGCTGCACTACACGCCCCCGGAGGCCTTCACGGTGAAGGCGGCGGATGGAACGACGCCGCTGTATGGCGTGCTGTACAAGCCGTGGGACTTCGACCCGAAGAAGCGATACCCGGTCATCGACGTCATCTACGCGGGACCGTTCATCACGGCGGTGCCCTGGGGGTACGTGGGCGGTGGGGAGAGCCGCATCGCCCACTCGCTGTCACGGTTGGGTTTCATCGCCATGGTGTTGGACGCACGTGGCACGCCGGGGCGGAGCAAGGCCTTCCAGGATGTGAACTACGGGCGCGTGGGACAGACGGAGATTCCGGACCACGTGGCAGCCTTGAAGCAGGCGGGCGCGACCCGTCCGTACATGGACCTGGAGCGGGTGGGCATCCATGGCCACTCCTGGGGCGGATACTTCGCGCTGAGAGGGATGCTGACGGCGCCGGAGTTCTTCAAGGCAGGCTATGCGGGAGCACCGGGGGCGCTGACGGAGGAGGCCATCATCAACGAGCCGAACATGGGATTGCTCACGGAGAATCCAACAGGCTACGCGGCGGGCTCCAACGAAGCACTGGCGGGGAAACTCCAGGGTGCGCTCAAGATGATGCACGGGACGAGCGACGTGAACGCGACGCTGTCCACGACGATGCGGATGGCCCAGGCACTGGTGCAGGCAAACAAGCACTTCGACCTGTTGCTCATGCCAGGAGAGGGGCACAATCCCTCCGGTCCCGCGGGCCGGTACTACATGGACGACGTGCGTCGGTTCTTCCTCCGGGAGCTGGGCGCGCCGCGATGAGGGCTTCAGCATGATGCGGTTGAGATGGGCGCTGCTGCTGGGAATGCTCGTGTCGGGCTGTGCGACGACGCGGACCGTGAGGCTGGAGACGGACGACGGCGCGCGGGTCGTCGTCACGCCTCGCGAGGAGGAGGGGGCTTCCCTCTCCGCGACCCGACTGGGGGAGGAGGAGTTCGAGCAGGCCGTGAAGACGCTCGCCCGGGACGTGAGGCCCTCCGCCCATCCCATGCGGGAGGCCCGCGAGCTGTTCGGCCTGCCGGAGCGCAGCGGCCTGTATGGGTTCCACGAGCGGACCCGGCGGATTGTGCCCCTGGGCGAAGAGGAGGCGCGCGACCTGCACCTGCTGGACGCCTCCGACGACCTGACGCGCGGCTACAAGCGCTGGTGTGAGAACCGGAAACAAGTCGGGGACTGTCTGCGCTTGCTGGAGGAAGGACCGCTGCTGGGAAGCGACGGCCGCTATGCGCTGGCGATGGCCGTGACCATGGACTCCGTGTGGCGCGAAACCTCCGAGGCCTTGAAGGACATCGCCCATCCCCAGGCCGTGCTGGCCACGATGACCTCCACCGTGACGATGTACCTGCTGCTCTGGGCCCTGCCGGAACCCTTATCCAAGGGGCTCGCGGCGTTGATGACGGCCACCGCCATTGCGTACCTGGGCGTGGACACGGTGTGGAGCATCCTCAACGGATGGATTTCCCTGGTGCGCCACGTGGACCAGGCCACCACCTTCTTTCAGGTACGCGACGCGGGCGAGGCGTACGGGGAGGTGCTGGGAGAGAACGCGGCGCGGGTCTTCGTGATGCTGGCGACGGCGGCCGTGGGAAACACGGTGGGGCTCGCGACGAAGGCTCAGGGGCTGCCCGGGTCCGCTCCGGCCGCGCTCGTGGTGGAGACCCAGGCGGGCTTCCAGTACGTCGCCCTCGGCGGTGTACGCTCCGTGGCGATGACCGCCGAGGGCTTCACCATCGCTCTCGCCCCCAACGCGGTCGCGATGTCCTCACGGCCCAGAGGAACGCAGCGTCACCACCTGGCCACCATCCGCAACGAGAAGTCCTCCACGCGCGGTGGGCCGTGGACGCCTGCATTCAGGCGGATCTTCAAGCGGGCTGGAATGGAGCTGAAGGATCCGGAGAACATCGTCGAAGTCAAAGGACACCGGGGTCCGCATCCGCAGGAGTATCACCAGCTGGTCCATGACCGGTTGAGGCAGGCGACTTTGACCTGTCGCAGCGTGCTTTCTTGCCGCAAGGCCTTGACGGACTCACTCAGAGAACTCGCTGCTGAAGCCAGAACGCATGGCACCGAACTCAACAAGTTGCTGACCCAGGGCCACTGAGAACCACGAACATGGCAAGGCGCTACTTCAGACTGTCGGAAGACGTCTACATCCCTGGGCGCTGGTATCTGGGCGATCCTGTCGACCAAGACTCCAAAGAAGTCGATGACCCCTGGGCATTCAGCGCAGGAAAGACCGTGCGGATAAAAGACCGCCTCCGGTTTTCCCTTGAAGAGCCAGGTAGACCGCTGGATTTTTCAGAGGCAGGTGTCGGCATGACGCCTGTGGTCCATCTCAAAGTGGCGTCGGTCTTCGCGGAACTGTCACCCGACGATATCCAGCTTTTCGCAGTCGACATCGACGGCCAGCCCGAACAGTTCAACATGCTCGTGGCGACCCGGATGATCCGGTGCATCGATGACAAGGCCTCGCGGGAAGTCCGGTATTTTGAGCCCAAGCACGACCAGCCTGAAAAAGTCGGTCAGTACATGTCCGTGGCGGGCATGCGCATCGATCCCTCGAAGGTGGGCGCAGCCAAGGTCTTCCGCACCTGGGGCTGGTCCATCGCCCTCATCGTCTCCGAAGACCTCAAGGACGCTCTGGAGCGCACCGGCGCCACTGGCATGCACTTCACCGAGGTATAGCCCTACCCCTCGCGCGGAACGTTGCCTTCCAGCCCCGGCGCCGCCAGCGCCATGCCCAGCGCGGCGATGGCCGTGAGCCCCGCGGCGATGGCGAACTGCGTGGCGAAGTGCCCTCGCGCCAACGACAGCGCCGCCACCGCCAGCGCCCCGCCCAGCAACCGCATCGAATACAGCGTGCTCGTCACGATACCCCGGTACTGCCACGGCGCCCGCGACTGCGGCCCCAGCAGCGAACTGCTCGCCGCCGGCCCCACGCCCATGCCCACCAGCGCCAGGGCCGCGAACGTGGCTGGAATCCCCCACCCGCGCAGCGCCGCCACCGACAACAGCCCCGCCCCCGTCGCCGCCAACGCGAAGCCCAATCCCACGCTCGCGCGCATGCCGCCCCGCACCAGCACCTTCACACCCACCGTGGACCCCACCGACCAGCCCAACAGCATCGGCACCAACGCGAGCCCCGCCCCGATCGGCGAGTGTCCGCCCTGCTCCGTCATCCACAGCGGAACCCACGCCGACATCGTGTACAGCAGCGCCCCCGCGAACAGGCCTCCCGCGATGCCACTGAGCACCGTCCGGTCCTTCACCAGCTCCACCGGCAACACCGGCGCGGACGACCGGCGCTGCTGCCACACGAACAACGCCGCCATCACCACCGCGCCCAGCGCGCACACCCCTCGCGCCCGCGCCGCACCCGGCTCCAACGCGAAGAGCAACAACGCCACCGTGCCGCCCGCGAGCAACGGGCCCCACCGCTCCAACGTCACCGAGTCCCGCCGGGGCGGATCCCGATAGGACAGGTGCAGCAACACCGCGGACAACACCCCCACCGGCAGGTTCACCAGGAACACCCACCGCCACGAGGCGTGCATCACCAGCCAGCCTCCAATCAGCGGGCCCAACGCGTTCGCCGCGCCCCACGCTCCGGTGAACATGCCCTGGATGGCGGCCCGCTCCCGCAGCGTATAGAGGTCCGCGCTGATGGTCAGCGTCGTGGGCTGCAACGCCCCCGCGCCCAGCCCCTGCATCACCCGGAAGCCCACCAGCGCCGGCACCGACGTCGCCAGCCCGCACAGCGCCGAGCCCAGCAGGAACAACCCCATCCCCACGAAGAACACCGGCTTGCGGCCCAACCGGTCCGCCAGCTTGCCGCTCACCAACACGCCCACCGTCGAGGCGAACAGGAACGCGGAGAACACCCACGAATAGAGCGAGTCACCTCCCAGCTCCCGCGTGATGGTGGGCATGGCGCTCGTCACCACCGTGCCCTCGAAGGCACTCACCACCAGCGCCAGCAACACCGCCCCCGTGGCCACCCGCCGCGCCCCGCCCGGCTGCATCCGGCTGCCCGCGTCCACCGCCACGCCGCTTCCATCCATTCCCCCTCCATATGCGGACAGGCGTCATGCGGAAACCGCATCTTCGGCATAGAGTCCTTGCGAAGACCGCATGACCTCCGAACAGCTCCGCGCCGTCCTGCACGTCGCACGCGAGGGCCGCGTCTCCAACTGACGAGCAGGCAGACGTTGAACAGACCGTCCGTCCACATGCGCCGTGTCCCTGGGATTGCTTCCCTGCCGGAGGGGGATCTCCTAGAACTTAGAGGCATCGGTGATTCCGGGAGCAGGACAGCGTGACGGCGGACGACTTGTCGATGTGCCTCTGGTGAGGACCCCAGCGCATCCAGGCACATGACGGAACCATCGCCGTCCAGAGCGAGCCCGACCAGGGCTCTGGCTTCAGCTTCGAACGACACAGCCATTAGGAGACGCCCATGCCCCGACCTGACAGCCTCGTGGAGTACACGCTGGAGCTGCTGGAGCCGCTTGGCCCGGTGCAGGCCCGCTACATGTTCGGAGGCTGGGGCCTGTCCTTCGCGGGCCGGATGTTCGGCCTCATCATCCAGGGCCAGCTCTACCTCAAGGTGGATGATGTCACCCGCCCCGCCTTCGAGGCCGAGGGCTGCCGGCCCTTCATCTACGAGAGCAAGGGCACGTCCCACCAGATGAACTACTTCACCCCTCCGGCGGACGCGGAGGACAACGGCCGCATGCTGCTGCCCTGGGCCCGCCGCGCCGTGGACGCCGCGAACCGCTCCGCGCAGAAGAAGCCCGCGAAGAAGAAGGCTCCCGCGAAGACGTCCGCCGCGAAGAAACCCGCCGCGACGAAGAAGCCCGCCGCGAAAAAGGCTCCCCCGAAGGAGCCCGCCGCGAAGCCGTCCGTGACGAAGAAGAAGCCCGCCGCGAAGAAGGCCCCCGCGAAGGCGAAACCGCGCGTCAGGCCGTCTTGATGGAGGCCGCGTCGCCCAGCCCCAGCTCGGCGACGGAGACCTCCCGCATGCGGAACTTCTGCACCTTGCCCGTCACCGTCATGGGGAAGCTGTCCACGAACTTCCAGTGGCGGGGAATCTTGAAGGTGGAGATGCGGCCGGTGCAGTAGGCCGTCAGCGTCTCCACGGTGAGCGTGGCGCCGGACTTCAGCCGCACCCACGCCATCACCTCCTCGCCGTACTTCACGCTGGGCACGCCGATGACCTGCGCCTCGCTGATGTCCGGGTGTGTGTGGAGGAACTCCTCCACCTCGCGCGGGTACACGTTCTCCCCGCCCCGGATGATCATGTCCTTGATGCGGCCGACAATCTTGACGTAGCCCTCCGAGTCCATTGTCGCCAGGTCGCCGGTGTGCATCCACCCGGCCCGGTCCACCGCCGCCGCCGTGGCCGCCGCGTTCTCCCAGTACCCGAGCATCACGCTGTAGCCCCGCGTGCACAGCTCCCCGGGCTGCCCCAGCGCAACCACCGCCCCGGACTCCGGCTCCACCACCTTCACCTCCAGGTGCGGGTGCACGCGGCCCACCGTGGACACGCGCTTGTCCAGGGCGTCATCCAGCAGGTTCTGCGTGGACACGGGCGACGTCTCCGTCATGCCGTAACAGATGGTGACCTCCCGCATGTGCATCCGCGACTGCACCTGCTTCATCACCTCCACCGGACACGGCGAGCCCGCCATGATGCCGGTGCGCAGCGACTTCAGGTCGAACTCGCCGAAGCGCGGGTGATCCAACTCCGCGATGAACATCGTGGGCACGCCGTAGAGCGACGTGCAGCGCTCCGCCTGCACCGTCTGGAGCACCGCCAGCGGCTCGAACGCCTCGCCCGGAATCACCATGGTCGCGCCATGGGACGTGCAGGCCAGGTTGCCCATCACCATGCCGAAGCAATGGTAGAAGGGCACCGGGATGCACACGCGATCCTCCGGGCCGTAGCGCAGCACCTCGCCCACGAAGAACCCGTTGTTGAGCACGTTGTGATGCGACAGCGTCGCGCCCTTCGGGAAGCCCGTGGTGCCGGACGTGTACTGGATGTTGATGGGGTCGTCGAACTGGAGCGACGCCTCGCGCTGCGCCAACGCCTCCACGCTCACCGCCGCGCCGCCCTTCACCAGCCCATCCCAGTCCGAGTCCAACACCAGCGCCTCGCGCAAGCCGGCGCACCGGGGCCGCACCTGCGCGAGCATCGCCGTGTAGTCCGTCTGCCGGAACCCCTTCGCCAGGAGCAGCACGCTGACGCCGGCCTGGTTGAGCGCGTACTCCAATTCCGACGTGCGGTACGCGGGGTTCAGGTTGACGAGGATGGCGCCCGTGCGGGCCAGCGCGTACTGCGCCACCGTCCACTCGAAGCGGTTGGGCGACCACAGCCCCACCCGGTCCCCCTTCTGGACGCCGAGCGCCAGAAGCCCCCGCGCCACCTCCGTGGTCGCATCCCAGAACTGGCGCCACGTGACGCGGTAGTCCTGCGACGCCACCACCAGGGCCTCGCGGTCGCCATACCGCTCCACGGTGCGGCGCAGGTTCTGACCAATGGTCTCTCCCAGCAGCGGGGTGGTGCTGGTGCCGTGGGCATAGGACAGAGCGGGGGTCATGCCTCCATCGTCCCCACGACGGCCCCCGCACGGCAAGCGCCAGCAGGGTGTGTGGCCCCCCGGTTGTCCGCTCGACCTCACCCGGCGCGGGCGTGTCGCCCGGTCCACGCCAGGAAGTGCGAATGAGTTCACGCTATCGGGCCCGGCGCGGCCTCCGGACGCAGTCCACGCCCTGGCACCCGGCGCAGGAGTAGAGCGTGCGCGCCGCCAGCAACTGTCCCTTCACCTTCGCACCGCAGCGCGGACACGGCAGCCCCGTGCGGCCGTACACGCAGAAGCGCTCCGCGCGCTTGCGCCCCGGCGATGGCAGGGGCGGCGCGCCGGGTGTGACGATGAGCCCATCGCGCGCCCCGTCCTCCAGCAGCGCCCGCATCGCGGCCCACAAGGCCTCGAACGCACCTCGCGCCAGCTCGCACGCGGGCAGGAGCGGCGGCAACCCGGTGAGGAACAACGCCTCCGCCCGGACGATGTTGCCCACGCCCGCGATGCGTCCCTGATCCAACAGCGCCTGCGCCAGCGGAATGCGCCCCTGCGTCAGCCGCGCATAGGCCCGGTCCGGCGAAGCGTCCGCGCGCAGCGGGTCCTCGCCCAGCCGCGCACGCAACACGGCCTCGGCTTCCGGCGCCAGCAACTCACACGCGGAGGGCCCCGACAGGTGCAGCGTCGCCGCGGTCGAAGCGAGCCGCAGCCGGCACGCCGGGGAAGGCATCGGGGCTTCGCTCCGGAAGTGACGGATGCGCCCGAAGAGGCCCAGGTGCAGGTGCAGCCGCACGTCCCCTTCGAACGTATGGAACAGGTGCTTTCCGTGCGCGTCCACGCCCACCAGCGTCCGGCCCGACAGCACGCGGGCCACCTCCGGACGCCCCTGGGGCGAGTCGGCCGTGAAGCGGCGCCCCACCAACCAGCGGCGGTGCACCCGGGCAACCCGGTGGATGCTGTGACCTTCCGGCATCCCCCTGGGTAATCCCGGTCTCCCCGCGCCGCCAGGACCCACCGCGTCCCCCACCTTGTTCCCCGGACGACCGGGCAGCCGCGACGTTTTCCCGCCGTCGGCATCTGCGTTGGGAACGGGACCGTTACGTCTCCGGACGGCGGAAAAAAGCCAATCCGCCCTCCATCAGCCGTTCGAGCGCCGGAAACAAAGAAAACCCACTCCTAAGCACGCTATCCTGACGCAACGCCCCATGGACGATCCGAACGCCCGACTGGTTGCCACCCTGCTGGAGGCGCGACAGCGCCACTGCTTCCCCCCGGATGTGCGCAAGGCCGCGCCCGAGTTCGTCGCGCAGGTGCTGGGACTGCTCTTCCCGCACTTCGCGGAGCGGCTGGAGTGCAACGCCGCCGCGGTGCGACGGGACGTCACCGCCGTGGAGGCGAACCTCCAGCGCATCCAGGGGCTGCTCGCGCCGCACTACCCCAGCACCGACGCTGGCCTGTCCACGCACTTCATGGCGGGGCTGCCGGACATCTACGCCTGGCTCCAGCAGGATGCCCAGGCCATCTTCGAAGCGGACCCCGCCGCGCGCAGCGTGGACGAGGTGGTGCTCACCTACCCGGGCTTCTACGCCATCGCCATCTACCGCGTGGCGCACTCGCTGCACCAGTTGGGCTTCCCGCTGCTGCCGCGCCTGCTCACCGAGTACGCCCACCAGCGCACCGGCGTGGACATCCACCCGGGGGCCACCATCGGGCGCAGGTTCGTCATCGACCACGGCACGGGTGTCGTCATTGGCGAGACGACGATGCTGGGCGACAACGTGAAGCTCTACCAGGGCGTCACGCTGGGCGCGCTGATGGTGGAGAAGGCCCTGGCGGACAAGAAGCGCCACCCCACCATCGAGGACGACGTGGTGGTGTACGCGAACGCCACCATCCTCGGAGGCGCGACGGTGGTGGGCCGGGGCAGCATCATCGCCGGCAACGCGTGGCTCACGCAGAGCGTGCCGCCCCAGTCCGTCGTCACCCGCCGCAGCGAAGTGCGCGCGCGCCACGGCGATGAGGGCCTGGACGTCCTCGACTACCAGATTTGAGAACCCCCAACGCAGTGCCTTCCTACGCACAGGAGACGCCATGAAAGTCGACAGCATCCTGCAGACCATTGGCAACACGCCGCACGTGCGCATCAACCGCCTGTATCCCTCGCGCGTCACGGTGCACCTGAAGCTGGAGCGCGCCAATCCGGGAGGCAGCATCAAGGACCGCATCGGCCTGGCGATGATTGAAGACGCGGAGAAGAAGGGCCTCCTCAAGGAGGGCAGCGTCATCATCGAGCCCACCAGCGGCAACACCGGCATCGGCCTCGCGATGGTGGCCGCGGTGAAGGGCTACAAGCTCATCCTGGTGATGCCGGAGTCCATGAGCATCGAGCGCCGCCGCGTGCTGGCCGCCTACGGCGCCACCTTCGACCTGACGGAGCGTGCCAAGGGAATGAAGGGCGCCATCGCCCGCGCCACGGAGCTCGTCGCGCAGACGCCCAACGCGTGGATGCCGCAGCAGTTCGAGAACGAGTCCAACATCGAGGTCCACAAGCGCACCACCGCGCAGGAGATCCTCAACGACTTCCCGGACGGACTGGACTACCTCATCACGGGCGTGGGCACCGGCGGCCACATCACCGCGTGCGCGGAGGTCCTCAAGGCGAAGTGGCCCAAGCTGAAGGTGTTCGCGGTGGAGCCCGCCAAGTCGCCTGTCATCAGCGGCGGCGCTCCGGGGCCCCACCCCATCCAGGGCATCGGCGCGGGCTTCATCCCCAAGAACCTGCACGTGGACGCCATCGACGGCACCATCCAGGTGGATGAGAAGGACGCCTTCGAGTTCGCCCGCCGCTCCGCGCGCGAGGAAGGCATCTTCGTGGGCGTGTCCTCCGGCGCCTCGCTGTCCGCGGTGAACCAGAAGCTCGCGGAGATGCCGGACGGCAGCCGCGTGCTGGCCTTCTGCTACGACACCGGCGAGCGCTACCTGTCCGTGGAGAACCTCTTCCCGGCGCAGTAGTCCGCCCGTGTGAAGGTCCGGGTGCGGGCACTCGACAGGCCTCACCCGGGCCGGTACGCGCGCACCAGTTCCACGAGCCGGTCCATCTCCTCGGGTGTGTTGTAGAAGTGCGGCGACAGGCGGATGCGCCCACGCCGCACGGAGTGGGCCACCTTGCGCTCGGACAGGGACGCGCTGAGCGCCCGGACGCTGGCGCCCGGAGGCAGGAAGGTGAGGATGCCCGCCCGGTCTTCCGGCGAGGGCCCCACCTCGCAGCCCAGGTCGCGGAGCCCCGAGTCCAGCCGCGCGACCAGTTCGCCAATCCGTGCGCCGATGGCGTCCGTCCCCACCTCCAGCAACAGCTCCAGCGCGGCGCCCATCGCGTAGATGCCAGGGTACGCGGCGCTGCCCTCCTCGAACTTCGCGGCGTCCGGCCGCAGTTCGAAGTGGGAGCGGTTGAAGTTCCACGCGTCGGTGGTGCTCCTCCAGCCGACCAGCGCGGGGCGCACGCGCGGGAGCACGTCCTTCGCCACGTACAGGAACCCGATGCCGGAGATGCCCAGCATCCACTTGTGGCTGTCCGCGCTGAGGAAATGGATGCGGCTCTTCTTCACGTCCACCGGGATGCAGCCCACGCTCTGGATGCCATCCACGCACAGGAGCACGCCCGCGCGTTCACACAGCGCGCCCAGCGCATCCAGGTCCGTGCGGTGCCCGGTGGCGAACTGCACCGACGACACCGCCACCAGCTTCGTGCGCGGGGTGAGCGCCGCCGCCACGGCTTCGGGGGTCACGCCCCCGTTCGGCGTGGCGATTTCGCGGACCTCCACGCCCCGGTCCTTGAGATGCAGCCAGGGGTAGACGTTGGAGGGGTATTCGAGGCTCGTGGCGACGGCGACTTCGTCACCGGGCTTCCAGTCCAGTCCTTCCGCCACGAGTCCCAGTCCGTGACTGGTGTTGCGCACGAAGGCCACTTCTTCCGGAGAGGCTCCGATGATGCGCGCGGCGAGTCCCCGCACGTGCTCGCTGTGGGCCTCCCAGCCCCGCTCATGGAGGATGCCGTGGTGGACCAGGTCATCCATCCACCCCTTCACCGCGTTGGCCGCGCGCAGGCTGGTGGGCGCGACACCGGCGTGGTTGAGGTAGAGCTGTTCGCCGAGGACGGGGAACTCGGCGCGGTAGGACTCGAACGGGGGGCTCATGCCCTGGAGTGTAGCCACGCTCCGCGCATCGCGGAGCGATCCTTGGAGGCGAGTGTGCACTCCGTTGAGTGGAGACCCGCTCAAAGTTCCGAGCGCCCGCCGATGGCCGGGAAGCGTTCGTAGGCGCGAAGGAGCGCGGCCAGATGGGCGGGGTTGTCGAGGTCGAGCGGTGCTTCCGTGAGTTGGACGACCCAGCCGCCCGTCGCGGTTCGCCGTGACCGAGAAAGCAACTCAGAGTCACGGGCGGGATCGGGGAAGCCGATGGCCTGTGCGGCAGCTTCCGACCAGTAGTTCAGCCACCCCAGACAGTGGGGGATCTCCGGCAGGTGGATATCCTCTGGGAGATTGAGCACGGGCAATCCCCGTGACGGAACGCCCGGCTTACGCACCGGGTGGCGTGTCTGCAGTGAGATCTCCACGCTCGCGTTGAACGGCGTCGCGCGTCCCCAGAACGCACGGGCGCCCTCTGCGATGGCCTCCAGCACATCCGCTGCCGCCACGTTCACGGCTGCGTCGAGCGGCAGTCCCGCATGAACTTCAAACAATGGCTTGCCTCCTGAGGAACTCCCAGCGGGTCTTTCCCACCCAAAAATCGTCACGGGGTAACCCTCGTCACCGTTGCATAGGAGGTGGAATCCCGGCCCATCAGCCCGCCCCTGGGCGATCCACGCATCGCGCTGCGGCAACAGGACAGGCTTCCCCTCGTCAGAGACCCTCCATGCCAGACGCAAGTCGGGCAATGCTCGCTCCAACCCATGAACAACAGCCAGGGGGCGGTCATCCGCACCCGAGAGAGCAGGCCCGTAGGCGGTAATGCGAAGTTCGTTCTCTTGCGTTGCCGGCATCTCAGCACCAATCCATGACGACGATTTCAAAGCTGGGATCCAACTCCTCCAACGCGGCTTTGTGCGCGGCGCTGCGAACCCCCACCCAGAAGTCAAATCCGCAGGCCCTTGCGAGGTCCCGCTCGCGTACCAATTCGGGCAACTGGTTCTCGACCACCTGTTGCTTCAGGAAGTGCGAGTACGTCTCGAAATTATCGGTCTTGACCTCCCACAGCACTCGCGCACGCATTTGAATTGCGTCGAAGCGCTTCCCGTTGACAAGCACGTCCGAGCCCGGGAAGTCATTTCGGGGCACCCTGTCGGCGCACATGTTGTGCAGGGCATCGCCGCCCAGATGCGGCACGGGCCGGGGAGTGCAATCAAGGCTGCGCTCACGTTCCACCGTTGAAGGTGGCACTGGGGGCATCAAGTCCTGTCCTGAGGGCTCCGGCTGCGGCTTTCGCTTCGCCAGGGACTGCTCATGCAGGGTGGGCCACTTTTGAAGCGCGGGACGCGCACGCTCACGGGTTGCCCTCCGCTCATAGGCATCCCATTCCTCCTGGATGGCGATCGCCACCACCACCACGCCTGTGATGATCACCGCGCCCACTACGATCTCCGGGCCTGCCAAGATGCAGATGCCCATCCCCAGGGTTGCCGCCCCAGCGGAGGCAACAGTGCATCTTCCCGTGGAATCTCGAAACCGGATCCGCTCGGAGTCGAGCGAATGAAAGCATCGCTCCACGAGGACGGGCCACGCGTTGGAGGCCTCTCGCACCACGCAGCGCCCGTCATCCGCCCACGGCAGCTCCGCCGCTCGCTGAAGGTTGGCGAGCCTCGGGTTCGGAGCCGCAGGCTCTTTCGGGCCCGGCTCCGTCGTTGCGCAGGCCGCGAGAAGGAGCAGCAGTGCGAGACAAGAACTGCGCGGCATGGCCACGTCCAGACGTGAGGGCGTTTCTGCCCGGCACACCCGCCAACGGACGTGCGCGAAGACGCGTGTGAGTCTGGCGGCACTCCGTCCATCGCGCCAGGGCCAACCTTCCCTCACCCCACCCCGGCATGCCCCTCCCGCACGGGCAGATCCAGCGAGCCGGGCGCGGTGTCCTCGGGCGTGTCGTGCGACGCGGGTGCGTCCCAGTGGATCCACTTCAGGTCCCGGACGAACACCGTGTAGAGCACCGGCACCAGCACCAACGTGAGCACCGTCGCCACCGTGAGTCCGCCCACCTGCGCGTAGCAGAGAGGCTGCCACAAGGGTCCACCGTGCAGGGCGAGCGGAATCAACCCGAGCACCGTCGCCGCCACCGTCACCAGCACGGGCCGCAGGCGCATGAGTCCTGCGTCCAGCAAGGCTTCCCGCAGGGGTTCTCCCCGCTCGTGCGCCTCCTCGATGTAATCGAAGAGCACGATGATGTGACTGACGATGACGCCCATCAGGCTGATGATTCCCAGGAACGCCATGAAGCTGAGCGGCGCGCCCATCACATCCAGCGACACCACCGCAGCCACCGCGCCGAACGGCAGCGCCGCGAACACCACCAGCGGCTTGATGGCGCTCTTGAACTGCACCGCGAGCGCCATGTAGATGGCGACCAGCAGCATCCCCATCACCATCGCCATGCTGCGGAAGCTCTTCACCTGCTCCTCCGCTTCGCCGCCGACCTCCAGCGTGTAGCCCACCGGCATGCGCTGACGCAGCTCCTCCAGCTTCGGCTTCGCCAGCTTCATCACCTCCGACGGCAACACCCCGTCCTGCGGGAAGGTGGCCACCGTGATGGTGCGGAACTGGTTGCGCCGGCGGATCTTCTCCGTCTGGAGCGAATACGCCACATGCGACACCTGACGCAGTGGCACCTTCTGCGGCCCGGTGCGCGAGCTCACATAGAGATTCTCGATGTCCCCCAACTGTGCCCGCTCATCCGCGCGCAGGCGGGCCACGATGTCGATTTGATGGTTGCCTTCACGCAACTGTCCCACCGCCATGCCGTTCATCGCCACCGCGGACGACGTGGCCACATCCAGGTTGGTGACACCCGCGAGGTTCGCCCGGTCCGGGTCCACCTCCAGCTTCACCGCGAAGGTGTCACTGCCCCAGTCGTCGCGCGTGCGCGCCGTGCCGGGCGTGTTCCGGAAGAGCGTCTTTGCCTCCTCCGCCAGCGTCCGGAGCTGCCCGATGTCCTCGCCCGAGATGCGCACCGACACCGGGATGCCCACGGGCTTTCCCGTCTCCAACTCGCGCACGTCCAGCCGGGCCCCGGCGATGCGGCGGGAGAGCTGCTGCTGGAGGAGCGGCACCAGCGCGCGCGTGTCCTCCTTGTCCGCCACCTGGATGAGCAACTGCGCGTAGTTGAGCTGCTGCTGCTCCGGCGCCACGGAGAACCAGAAGCGCGGACCGCCACCGCCGACGAACTCCGTCACCGACGCCAGCACCTCGCGCGGCTTGCCGTCCTCGCCCGGGTGTTCGCGACCGTACTGGTCCGCGACCTCCTGCACCACCTTCACCGCCTCCGCGGAAGCGTTGCGCGTGGCGGACAGCGTGGCGTCCTCCGGCAGCCAGACGTCCACATAGGACAGGTACGACAGGTCCTTGGGGAAGAAGGCGGACTTCACCTGCCGGCCCGCAAGGCCCCCCAGCACCAGCAGCGCCGCCGCGAGGCCCACCACCAGGAACCGGTGGTCGATGGCCCAACCGACGACCTGGGCATACCGGCGAGCGAACCCCTTCGAGCGCCGCTCCTTCGACGACGGCTCCGGCCTGCTCGGTGGACGCAGGAGCGTGGAGCCCAGCAGCGGCACGAACGTCATCGACACGATGCGCGAGGCCACCAGCGACAACGTGAGGACCACGGGCAGCGAGTGGATGAACTTCCCGGTGTCGCCCGGCAACGTGAGGAACGGCAGATACGCGGCGATGTTGGTAATCGTCGCGAACAGGATGGCGGTGGCCAGCTTCGTGGGCCCCAGCCACGCGGCGATGCGCGGCTTCCACCCCTGCGCGAGCGAGTGTTTGATGGCATCACTGGCCACCACCGGGTCATCCACCAGCAAGCCCAACGCGATGATGAGCGACGCGATGGAGATCTGCTGGATGTCCACGCCGAACAGGTGCATCAGCCCGAACGTCATCGCCAGGGTGATGGGGATGGACAGGGCCAGGAGCAGCGCCGTGCGCCACTCCCAGAAACCCACCAGCGCCACCAACACCACCAGGAAGATGGCCTCGTAGAGCGACGACATGAAGAGGTGGACGTTCTCCTCCACCTGGAGCGGCTGGTCGGAGGTGCGCCGGATGACCAGGTCCTCCGGCAGGAGCTTCTTCACCTGGGACAGCTCCGCGTCCACCGCCGCGCCAAAGTCGCCAATCTGCTGGCCCGGGCGCATGTTGACGGCCAGGGTGATGGCGCGCGTGCGGCTGAATTGGCCCTGCGCATCGCGGGTGTTGAGGAAGTGCAGGAAGCGCGCGGGGCTCTGGTAGTCGCGCCGCACATCCACCAGGTCGCGCAGGTACACCGGCGAACCGTTGCCACTCGTCGTCACCACCACGTCGCCCACCTGCGTCTCGCTGGTGAACTCGCCCGACGGGTCGATGCTCACGCTCTTACCGTCCACCTCCACGATGCCGCCGGGCGCGGTGATGTTGCGCGCGGACAGCAGGCTGGAGAGGTTGGACTGCTGGAGGCCGTACGACGCCAGCCGCTCCTGCGAGTACTCCAGGAACACCTTCTCCGGCAGCACGCCCGTGCGCGTCACCTTGGACACGATGGGCAGCCGCTGGAGCCGGCGCTGGAGCGTGTCCGTGAAGTCGTCCAGCTCCCGGTAGCTGTAGCGGTCCCCGGCGCCCTCCTCCATCCGGACGCGAGCCTCCTTCGGGTCGCGCACCACCAGGGGGCGCCAGACGTCCGGGTGCAGCTCCGACACGCTCAGGTGTCCCCGCGCGAAGCCGCGCAGGTGCTCGAGCAGCACCGGGTCCGTCAGCGGCGTCGCCACGTCCACGCCGATGAAGCCGGGGCTCTGGAGCAGGCGCGCGTCGCTGTTGCCGGGCAGTCCCTCCAGGAAGCGCCGGGCCTCTTCCCCCAACCGCTGCATGGAGTTCGCGTTGATGGAGGGCGGGAAGTTCACCACCAACGTCGCGCGCGGGCCGGGCGTGGTGGCGGCGCCGCGCACCGCGGTGATGGCGTTGGACAGGGCCCGCGCGCGCAGGTCCAGTTCCACGGCGCTGGCCTTGGGACTGGACACGGTGAGCAGCAGCGTGGACGTGTCGCCGAAGTCCTTGAGGAACTGGATGGGGCCCGCGCCCGAGGGCAGGTCGCGGATGGTGTTGAGCCGGCCCTGGATGTCGTCGAACTCCTTGGCCCGGTCCACCACGTCTTCCTTCAGCGTGACGTAGACGACCGCCAGGCTGGTGCGGCTGATGGACTCCACCTTCTCGACGGAGGCGTTCTCCGACAGCTTCTGTTCGATGCGCCGGGTGACCAACTGCTCAATCTTCTCCGCCTCCGCCCCCGGCCACAGGCAGGTGGCCACCGCCACGCGCACCGCGATGACCGGGTCCTTCGCCTTGGGCATCTGGAGGTAGCCGAAGACGCCCCACACCATCGTGAACGCGAGCGCCACCCAGGCCACGTGGCGCGTCTCCGTGAAGTAGCGCGCGGTGTTGTGCGTCCCCTTCACCAGCGCTTCGTCGCGGGCGCGCTCCCTGGCCTCGTGCGAGCCCGGGCCGCTCACGGAATCACCTCGACGGGCTCACCGTCGGACAGGAGGCTTGCGCCCTGGACGGCGATGCGCTCGCCCTCCTTCAGGCCCTGCTTCACCGGGATGATGTTGCCCAGGTAGTCGCCCAGCTTCACCTCGCGCGCCTGGGCCACGGGCTTCGTGCCCTGGCCGTCCGCGATGACGAAGACGGCGAAGGCGTCCCGCTGCTTCGGTGAACGGACGATGGCGGACAGGGGCACCAGCAGCTCCTGGGTGACGGCCTCGCCCTTGCCGCTCAGCGACAGCGCCGCCACCATGCCCGGTCGCAGGCGCTGCTCCGGGTTGGGGATGGACACCTCCACCTCGAACACGCGGCTCTTGGGATCCGCCGACGGCGCGATGCGGGAGATGCGTCCTTCGAACTTCTCCCCCGGGTACGCCTGCGTCGTCACCGTCTGCGGCGCCCCCAGACGGATGCTGGGCAGCACGGTGTCCGGCACGCCGAACACCACCCGAACGGTGCGCGTCTCCGCCACGGAGAGCGCGAAGGTGCCGGGCGCGGCCAGGGCCCCCACTTCGACGGGGCGCTTGAGGACGATGCCTGCGAGCGGCGAGCGCAGTGACGTGTCCGCCAGCGCCGTGCGGGCCTCCTCCACCCGAGCCCTCGCGGCGGCCACCGCGCCCGCCGCGCCATCCCGCTGCGTGCGGGCCGTGTCGAGCTGCGCGGGCGTGGCCACCTGCCCCGCGACGAGCTTCGTCGTGCGGTCGAAGGTGAGCTGCGCCTGTTCCTCGGAGGCGCGGGCCTGGGACAGGGCCGCCTGCGCCTCCGCGAGCTTCTGGTTGAAGTCCCCCTTGCGCAACGACACCAGCTCCATGCCCTCGCGCACGGCGTCGCCCTCCTGGAGCAGCCGCTGCGTGCCGTCCACCCCGCGCACCTTCGCGATGGACTCCACGTAGCCGCCAACCTTGAAGGCCAGGTCCACGCGCGTCGCGGGCTGGATCTCCGCCGAATAGCGCGCCCCGGAGTTCGCCTCCGCGCGGCTCACGGTGGCCACCTTCACCGCCGTGGG
This sequence comes from Corallococcus sp. bb12-1, assembly GCF_026626765.1. Lineage (NCBI taxonomy): Bacteria > Pseudomonadati > Myxococcota > Myxococcia > Myxococcales > Myxococcaceae > Corallococcus > Corallococcus sp. bb12-1. The sequence continues at coordinate 77,964 of NZ_JAPNJZ010000013.1, forward strand.
TTCCTGCGGCGCGAGCGCACGCTCACCACATGCCAGGGAGGTGAAGGTCAGCGCTCCGAAGAGCAGGGATTGCTTCCACATGGGAGGGACTCCGGGAGGGGGAACGGCACGCAAGAAGGAAGGACCTCGGCTACAGGACGACCAGCAGGCCCAGCGACGCCGTGGGGTACACGGTGCGCAGGCCCAGGTTGCCCGTGCTCACCTGGAGCGTGCGCACGTCGGTGAAGGTGAAGCCCGGACCCGCGCGCGCCGACAGGCCCACGCGTCCGGTGCCCGGCCGCCACATCACGCCGAGCGTCGGCTCCAGGAACGCCGTCGTCGTGTATTCCTTCGCGTCCGGCGACGCGACGGTGGCCCGCGCGATGAACTCCTCGTAGCCCACCGCCATCCCCAGGAACGGCCGCACCGTGCCGTCCGCCAGGAAGGCCAGCGTGTAGCGGCCATCCACGCCCACGCCGAAGTTCAGCTTCACGTCGCCGCCCTGCACGCCCGTGAAGCGCGCCTTCGCGCCCAGCGACCGGTTCCAACCGCCCGCGCGCCCCATCAGGCCAAACGCCAGCCGCGCGTCCTTCGACGCCGCCACCTCCGCCCGCACCCCGTAGAGCGAACCGTCCAGCGCGGGCGGCTGCAGCTCCAGCAGGAACGCCCCGCGCCGCTGCTGCTCCTGCCCCGTCGACGAGCGGCCCACGTCCTGCGCCAGCGCCGGCACCGACAGCAACGACACACCCACCGCCACCGCCGCCTTCACCCACCGCATCGACCGCTTGGACTCGACTCGCATGGACCGTCTCCTTCGGTTTAGCCGCACGACTAATTTAGTTACACGACTAACTAAGACCGTCAACGCGGGATGTCAAGCCACCGGGCGGTCGTCCGCCCTTGCGGGGTGGGAGGCCGTGCCCTATGGATTTGGGATGCCTCCCAACCGCCGTGGCAAGAAGGCCCAGCCCCCTGCTCCGGAGCCCGACGCCCGGGCCCGCCTCATCACCGCGGGCCGCCGCGTCCTGGCGGAGCGGGGCTACGACGCCACGACGGTGAAGGAGGTGGCGAAGGAAGCAGGGGTGAACCAGGGACTGGTGCACTACTACTTCGGCAGCAAGGACGCGCTGCTGCTGGCCGTCACCCAGGAAGCCAGCCAGCAGTACATGACGGAGCTACAGCGGCTGCGCGCGCAGACCCCGGTGGAAGCGCTGGCGGAGACCGCCTTCGCCTGGGGCGAGAAGCTGGCCACGGACGCGCCGGACAGTTGCCGGCTGCGCTACGAGCTGTTCGCGCTGGGCCTGCGAAACCGGGAGCTGACGCCCGCCGTCGCGCAGTTGCTGCGCCAGGGGGACACGGAGATCGCCCGCACAGTGGCGCACTACCGCGTCGGCCACGAGGCTCCCCCCGCCGCCGAGGACTTGAACTACGCCATCATCATCAAGGCGTGCGTGGATGGGCTCGCGCTGCACCACCAGCTCGACAAGACCTTCGACCCGCTGCCGGTGTACGCGCTCCTGCGCCGCATCATGCTCGCGAGCATTGAACCCTCGGCGGCCCCCCGTCCGCCCGCGCGCAAGCCCCGGGCACAAGGGCGGCGTGGGACTCCGTCACCGCGTGCGCGCCGGACTCCTCGAACGCCCCGCCGCTGAGCGCCGCTTCCGGGCGGGCCGCACCACCTCACCGCTCAATGCAAGCAGCTCCGCTCGCAGCCAGCGGCTCTTCGGGTCCTCGTCCACCTGCCGGTGCCAGTACAGGCGCAGGTCCACGGGCGGCAGCGCCAACGGCACGGCCAGCAGGTGGTTGCCGAGCCCCGCGTTGAGCCCTTCCGCGTGGCGCCGGGGCATCGTGAGCAGCAGGTCCGAACCGGCGACGATGCGGCCGGCGGCCTCGTAGTGCTGGCAGCGCACGGCCACGTCGCGCTGGTGGCCCAGGCGTCCCAGCACCAGGTCTTCAAAAGGCAGCCCGGTGCGCCGGGAGGACACGGCGACGTGGCGCGCGGACAGGTACGCGGCCGGTGACAGCTTGCGGCGCCGGGCCGCCACCACGCACAGCTCGTCCCGCAGGAGCACCGCGTGCCGCAGGTCCGGCCCGGTGGGCTGCGCCACGTCGATGGCCAGATCCAACCGCCCCGACGCGAGGTCGCGCTCCAGCCGCGTGCGCTCCAACCGCACGCTGGTGACGCGGGCTTCGGGAGCACGGCCGCGCAGGCGCTCCACCCACGCGGGCAACAGCGACGGCTCCAGCACGTCGTTCATCGCCAGGGCCACATGGAGCACGAGAACACATGACCAACATTCAGTGGCTTCATCAACCCGGCGGGGCGCAGGATGCCCCGCATGGACTTCCAACCCTCCGCCAGGACGACCGAATACCTGGAGCGCATGCAGCGCTTCATGCGCGAACACATCGAACCAGCGGAGGGCGCCTACATGCAGGCCCTGCACGCGATGGAGGCCGGTGGGGACTGGCGCCAGTGGAAGGTGCCGCCCGTGATGGTGGAGCTCAAGGCGCGCGCGAAGGCGGAGGGGCTGTGGAACCTCTTCCTCCCGGACGCGAAGCTGGGCGCGGGGCTGAGCACGCTGGAGTACGCGCTGCTCGCGGAGCAGACGGGCCGCAGCCTCATGGCTCCGGAGGTCTTCAACTGCAGCGCCCCCGACACCGGCAACATGGAGGTGCTCTGGCGCTACGGCTCCCCGGAGCAGCAGGAGCAGTGGTTGAAGCCGCTGCTCGCGGGCGACATCCGCTCCGTGTTCTGCATGACGGAGCCGGACGCCGCGTCGTCGGACGCCACCAACATGCAGGCCACCGCCGTGCTGGACGGCGACGACGTGGTCCTCAACGGCAAGAAGTGGTGGTCCAGCGGCCTGGGACACCCCAACGCGAAGGTCGCCATCTTCATGGGCCGCACGCCGGAGACGGGCGCGGACCGCCACCACCAGCACTCCATGGTGCTCGTCCCCATGGACGCGCCGGGCGTGGAGATCATCCGCATGCTGCCGGTGTACGGGGACCATGACGCCCCGCACGGCCACGGCGAGGTGCACTTCCACGACGTGCGGCTGCCGCGCTCCGCCCTCATCTCCGGGCCGGGCATGGGCTTTGAAATCGCGCAGGGCCGGCTGGGGCCGGGCCGCATCCACCACTGCATGCGCTGCATCGGCGCGGCGGAGCGGGCCCTGGAGCTGATGATCGACCGGGGCATGGGCCGCAGCGCGTTCGGCAAGCCGCTGCTCAACCTGGGCGGCAACCGCGAGCGAGTGGCGGAGGCGCGCATCGCCATCGACCAGGCCCGCCTGCTCACGCTGTACGCGGCGTGGAAGCTGGACGACGTGGGCGCGATGGGGGCGATGACGGAGATCTCCGCCATCAAGGTCGTGGCGCCCAACGTGCTCCAGAAGGTGGTGGACGACGCCATCCAACTGCACGGCGGCGCGGGCGTATCGCGCGACACGCCGCTCGCGGCCTTCTTCGCCCAGGCGCGCAGCCTGCGCATCGCGGACGGTCCGGACGAGGTGCACAAGGGCGTCATCACCCGCATCGAGCTCGCGAAGCGCGGCTTCTCCCGAGGGAGCTGATCATGGCGGCATCCGTCCCCCTGGATGAAGGCAAGGCCGTCCGCTCCGGTGAAGCGCTGGACGTGCCCGCCGTGGATGCGTGGCTCAAGGCCCTGGTGCCGTCGCTCGTGGGCACGCCGGAAGTCACCCAGTACACGGGCGGCGCGTCCAACTGGACCTACCGCCTGAAGTACGAGAACCGCGACATCATCCTGCGCAGGCCGCCCGCGGGCACCAAGGCGAAGTCCGCGCACGACATGTCGCGCGAGTACACGGTGCAGCAGGCGCTCAAGCCCGCGTACCCGGTGGTACCCACGATGGTGGGCCTGTGCCAGGACCCGGCCGTGCTGGGCGCGGAGTTCTACGTGATGGAGCGCATCCCCGGCCTCATCCCGCGCAAGCACCTGCCCCGGGGCCTCACCCTGGACAAGACCCAGACGCGCAAGCTGTGCCTCAACGTCATCGACAAGCTCATCGCGCTGCACGGCGTGGATTCGCAGGCGGCGGGGCTCACGTCGCTGGGCAAGGGGCCCGGCTATCCGCAGCGACAGATTTCCGGCTGGTCCGACCGCTACGAGAAGGCGCGCACCTGGAACGTGCCGCGGATGAAGTACGTGCGCGACTGGCTCGCGGCGAACGTGCCGCAGGACATCGCCACCTGCGTCATCCACAACGACTGGCGCTTCGACAACGTGGTGCTCAGCCCGGAGAACCCCACGGAGGTCATCGGGGTGCTCGACTGGGAGATGGCCACGCTGGGCGACCCGCTGATGGACCTGGGCAACACGCTGGCCTACTGGGTCCACGCGGATGACAACCTCATCTTGCGCACCACGCGCAGGCAACCCACCGACCTGCCCGGCATGCTGCGGCGCGAGGAGGTGGTGGCCTACTACCTGGAGAGAACCGGCCTGAAGCCCGCCAACTGGACCTTCTACGAGGTCTACGGCGTGTTCCGGCTCGCGGTCATCGTCCAGCAGATCTACTACCGCTATCACCACAAGCAGACGCGCAACCCGTCGTTCAAGAACTACTGGCTCCTCGCGAACTACATGGCGTTCCGCTGCCGGCAGCTCATCAAGAAGGCGGGCGGCTGATGGGCGTCATCTATCTGATCCGCCATGGTCAGGCGTCCTTCGGCGCGGCGGACTACGACAAGCTGTCGGACGTCGGCCAGGAGCAGGCCCGCGTGCTGGGCGCATCCCTGCGCTCGCGCCTGCCGAAGCTGGACGCGGTGGTGACGGGCACGATGCTGCGTCACCGGGAGACGGCGGACGGGTGCCTCCAACTGCTCGGGCTGCCGGTGGAGCCCCGGCGGGTGGCGGGCTTCAACGAGTTCGACCACGAGGAGGTCGTGGAGCGGCACACGCCGCGCTACGCGGACCGCGCCGTGCTGCGCGAGGAGATGGTCGCCGCGAAGGATCCGCGCCGCGCCTACCAGGAGCTGTTCACCCAGGCCGTCGCGCGCTGGGTCGCGGGGGGACACGACGGCGAGTACAAGGAGTCCTGGGCCGCCTTCAAGGTGCGCTGCCTGGAGGCGATGGATGCGTTGATTGCGTCGCTGGGGGCGTCGAAGACGGCGCTGGTGTTCACTTCCGGCGGGCCCATCACCGCCGTCAGCCAGGACCTGCTGGGCATCCCGGATGCCCATGCGTTCCGGACGAACTGGACGCTCGCCAACTGTGGCGTCACCAAGGTCATCTACAGCGAGCGGGGCCGCTATCTGTCCACCCTCAACGAGCACGGCCACTTCGAGGGCGAGCACCGGGCGCTCATCACCTACCGCTGACGGGCAGGGCTCGCGTAGCGTAGGCCCATGACGCGGTGCCTGCTCAACATCGACCTGGGGGAGCTGCCCGGGGAGGACGAACAGCTCTACGCGCTCGCCCACCTGGCGAACATCGCCTGCGGCGGCCACGCGGGCGATGCGGACTCCATGCGGCGGGCCCTGGAACTGTGCGAGCGCCATGGCACCCTGGCGGGCGCGCATCCGTCCTACGTGGACCGCGAGGGCTTCGGTCGCAAGGCCCTGGACGTAGCGCCGGAGGTGCTGCGCGCGCAGGTGGCGGAACAGTGCGCGCGGTTGGCCGCGCTTGCCCGTGAGCGTGGGGTGCCGGTGCGGCATGCGAAGCCCCATGGGGCGCTGTACCACTCGGCCAACAAGTCCCCCGAGCTTGCGCGGGCGGTGGTGGACGGCGTGGTGGAGGCGCTGGGAACGGACGTCACGTTCGTGGGGCCTGGTTCGGGTGCGCTGAAGGATGCGGCGCGGGCGGCGGGGCTTGGGTATGCGCGAGAGGGCTTCGCGGACCGGGGCACGCTTCCGGATGGTTCGCTGATTCCACGCGGGCAACCCGGAGCGGTGCTGACGGACGTGGCTCGGGCCCGGGAGAACACGGTGCGGCTGGCCACGGGCGGCACGGTGGACACGCTGTGCGTGCACGGGGACACGCCGGGGGCGGTGGCGCTGGCCCGCGAGGTGCGCGCGATGCTGGAGGCGCTGGAGCATCCTCCGGAGCCGCTGGGGGACAGCGCGCTGCGACTGGTGCTGCCGGAGGCGGTGGACCGGCGACAGGCGCGCGAGGCCCTGTGCTCGCTGCCGGGTGTGCTCGATGCGGTCATCACCGAGTCCCACGCCTGTGTGTACTTCGATCCGGCGACGCCACCCGAGTCTCCCGCGCTCGTGCTGACGCGGCTTCGCGTGATGCCTGTGACTCCAGTGGAGCGGCCACTCCTGCGCATCCGCGTGCGCTACGACGGCGAGGACCTGCCGAAGGTGGCCGCGCACGCGGGCCTGTCGGTGGAGGAGGTGGTGCGCCGTCACACGGCCCGCGAGTACACGGTGCGCTGCGTGGGGTTCCTGCCGGGCTTCGCGTACCTGGGGGAGGTGGATCCGAGCATCGCCTGTCCCCGGCTGGCCACGCCACGCACGCGGGTGCCGGCGCTCGCGGTGGGCATCGCCGGGGAACGCACGGGCGTGTATCCCTTCGCCTCGCCCGGCGGCTGGAACCTCGTGGGCACCGCGATGGACTTCACCGCGTTCGACCCGAAGCACGGCGCAGTGATGCAGTTGGGCGACCGCGTGCGCTTTGAACGGGAGGACGCGTGACGGCCTCGGTGGAAGTCATCGGTCTGGGTGCTCCCGTGGTGGTGCAGGACGGTGGCCGACCGGGACACATGCACCACGGCGTTCCTCCGGGGGGGGCGTGGGTTCCGGAATTGCTCATCGCGGCGAACCGCTCGGTGGGCAATGCCGGGAACGCAGCGGCGCTGGAAGCCTACGGACGCCTGGAGCTTCGCGCCCGTGGGCGTGACGTACGCGTGTCCGTGGATGGAGAAACCGCGCGCATCCTCGCGGACGGCGACACGCACACGGTGCCCGCGCCCACCCGGTATGCCGTGCGCTACGTGGCCGTGGACGGTGCATTCGCGGTCCCCGAGGTGCTGGGCGGACACGGGACGTTGAGCGTGGCCCGGCTGGGAGGATGGGAAGGCCGAGCCCTGCGCAAGGGCGACCTGCTCCCGCTCGGTCCAGCGGACTCCACGAACGGTCCTGCCGAAGCGGACCTCCAGCGCCTCGCGGAAGCCCTGGACCCCACCGCCCCCATCCGTGTGCTGCCAGGCCCGGACGCCGCGCGCTTCGGTGACACGGCCATGGCGGTGCTCCTGGGCAGCACCTTCACCGTGTCGCCCTCCAGCGACCGCGTGGGACAGCGGCTGGACGGACCGCCCGTTCCCCACGGCGACGAAGGCACGGGCACCTCGCGGCCCATGGTGCGCGGCGCCCTCCAGGTCACCCTGTCGGGAACGCCCATCGTGCTGGGTCCGGACCATCCGACCACCGGGGGCTACCCGCTCATCGCCGTCGTGATCCGCGCGGACTGGGGCCGCCTGGGTGCCCGCCGGGCCGGAGCGCCCGTGCGCTTCCAGGCGGTCTCCGTCGAGGAGACCCGGAGGGTCTGGAGCACCCACCCCGCCCGTCCTACCCAGGCAACTTCGGGGCCTTCCGGGGCGATACTGGGAGCATGAGTCCTCCGAAGATCGGCCCTCGCGCCCCGTCCACGACCCGCCTGCCGGAGCCGGCCCTCCCGCCGCGCCCGCGCAACGAGGTCAAGCCCGAGCCGCGCGACCGCCAGGGGGCCTCCCTCTTCGAGTCCCCGAAGGCCCGCAAGGCCCCGGTGGCGCTGTCCACGCCGGGCGCCGGCCCCCAGTCGGGCCCCCAGCCCACGCCGGGCACCTACCCCACCGCCGCGGACGTGGCGAACATCGCCTCGATGACGGACCCGGTGGCTCGCAACCTGGCCATCACCCAGGGCTACCACGACCTGTCCGACGCGATGGGCACCCTGCTGGGCAAGGAGAACGCCAACTGGTCCACGTACGCAACCTGGGCCTCGAAGCAGGCCGGCGTGAGCATCCGCCAGGAGGACATGCCGAAGGCGTTCGTGGACATCCTCCAGGGCGGCGGCGCGGTCGGTGAAGCGATGTCCCGCGTGGACGACCTGCTGCGCAACCTGGGGCTGCCCGCCCTGCCCACCGGCGACCTCCTCAAGGCGGGCGCGGATGCGCTCAACAACGTCAGCAAGGCCATCGCCGACGGCAACCAGTTCGTCTTCCAGGAGGTGGGCCACGAGTTCGCCCGCTTCGTGGAGACCTTCCAGGGTGACACCCAGCTGGACCCCGCCAAGCTCCAGAAGTACCTGGATGGCTTCCCCCCGGACAAGGCGCTCTTGAAGGACGCCTTCGGCAACTACGCGCAGGCCATGTTCGAGAAGGATCCGAACAAGAAGGCCGAGCTGATGCTGCTGGCCAACAACACCGTCGGCCTGCACGAGCAGACGCAGCTCCAGTCGTACGTGGAGAAGGCGCTCAACTCGCCGGTGAAGGACATCTTCCGCGGCATCCTGGACAAGAGCATCGAGGCGGGCGCCAACGCGCTGCCCTTCCCCGCGAACCTCGCCGCCAAGGCGGCCATCAAGTCGGGCGCGGTGGACCTGGTCCTCAACCCGCTGGTGGACAAGCTTGCGGACGTGTTCCGGGGCATCGCGACCGAGCACATGATGAAGCTCGCCGTCCCCGGCGAAGCGCTGAAGCTGGGCAACGACCTGCCGCCGCCCGCGGGCATGGAAGACACGCTCTTCCCGCCGCACCTGCGCAGCATCGAGAACCCCAAGCTGCGCGAGCTGCTCGGCCGCATGGACTCCTCGCCCGACAGCCTCAAGGGCACGGGCGCGAAGGACTGGAGCCAGTTGGATCAGCGGATGAACTACATCGTGGACCTCTTCCGCACGCGCCAGTCGGATCCGCACCTGTTCGACCAGCCCTTCGGCAAGGAGGCCCACTACCCCGTGGCACCCTCCGCGCCGCGCCCGGCCGCACTCGGGGTGTCGTAGGCCCCGGTCGCACCCCGCTGGGGAGTCATTCCTTTTGAATGCGCGGCGCCTTGCCCCGTCCATCAGGGCAGACACGCTCTTGAAGGAGACTCCCCATGGCGAAGTGGCTGCTGGCAACGATGGCGCTTTCCCTCCCGGCCCTGGCCCACGCAGACGACTTCCGCAGGCCCACCGAGCAGGGCCAGAACCGGCAGGAGCTGCGACAGAACCAGCGCGAGACCCGGGATGATCACCAGGACCTGCGGCAGGTGGAGTCGCTGCTCTCCCGGTACGACTCGGCCCGCGGCCGCAGCGCACGGCGCGACATGCAGCAGGTGGAGCAGGAGCTGCGGAACTACATCGCGTCGGAGCTGAACGAATCCCACCGCGAGCTGGCCCAGGACCAGCGCGAAGTTCGCTCCAGCACCCGCGAGGTGCGCTACGACGGCAACCGCCACGACGACCGCAAGGACCGCCGAGACGACGTGCGCGACGCCCGCCAGGAGTCCCGCGCCCTGCAGCAGACGCGCAACATCTCCCAGGAGCTCAACGGACTCTACGGCCGCATGGACAGCGGCAGCGTGGCGCGCAAGCGCATGCTGCTGGCGGACCTGGTGCAGTTGGCCCGCTCCGAGCAGTCCCAGAACCGCCAGGAGATGCGCGAGGACCGCCGCGAGGTCCGCGAGGACGGCCGCAGGTACTGAGCTGGCAAGGGGCACGGGCCGGAGTTCCTCCGACCCGCGCCTCCGTCACCGGATCCGCGTGACGTCGCCCGTCACGCCTCCTCGGCCGTGAACCCCTCCAGCCGCGCGATGCCCAACTTCTTCATCCGGCTCTGAAGCGTGGACGGCTTGAGCCCCAGCAGCGCCGCCGCGCCGCCATCGCCGTAGACGCGGCCCCGGGTCAACGTCAGCACCCGCAGGATGTGCTCGCGCTGCACCGCCGCCAGCGTCGCCACCGGAGAACCGGAGGGCAGCGCCGCCGGTGCTTCCATCGAAGTCCCCTGCACCGCCACGGGACCCCGCCCCACCGGCAGGTCGAACGCATTCGCCGACAGCTCCTGCCCCTGCGTCAGGATGGTGGCGCGCTCCAACGCATTCGCCAGCTCGCGCAGGTTGCCCGGCCAGTCATACGCCGCCAGCCGCCCCAGCCCCGAAGCCGTCACCCGCATCCCGCGCCGGCCAATGCGCCGCGCCTGCTCCTCCAGCAGGAACACCGTGAGCTGCGGCAGGTCCTCGCGCCGCTCGCGCAACGGCGGCAGGCGCAGCGGGAACACACTCAAGCGATAGAACAGGTCCTCGCGGAAGCGCTTCTGCGCAATCGCCTGGTGCAGGTCCACGTGCGTGGCCGCCAGGATGCGCACGTCCGCCTTCACCGTCTTGTCGCTGCCCACCGGCTCGAACGCCTTCTCCTGGAGCGCGCGCAACAGCTTCGCCTGCAGCTCCACCGGCAGCTCGCCAATCTCATCCAGGAGCAGCGTGCCCCCGTTCGCCATCTGGAAGCGGCCCGCCCGGTCGCGGTTCGCCCCGGTGAAGGCGCCCTTCACGTGGCCGAACAGCTCGCTCTCCAGCAGGCCCGCCGGAATCGCCGCGCAGTTGAGCGACACGAAGGGTTGGTCCCTGCGAGAACTCCAGCGATGGATGGCGCGCGCCAGCCGCTCCTTGCCCGTGCCCGTCTCGCCCATGATGAGGACCGGCGTGTCCGTCTCCGCCACCTGCCGCGCCCGCCGTGACAGGTCTCGCATCACCGGGCTCAGCGACGTCTCCAGGATGCCTTCCGAGTCCGCGCCCAGCTGCGACTCCAACAGCCTCGCGCGCTCGTGGTCCTGGCGGTGCAGCCGCTCCACCACCACCTGCTTCTCCGCACCCTGGAGCGCCGTGGCGAGCATCTGCCCGTACACCTCCACCAGGTCCACCACCGGCTGCGCGTACGCGACGCACTCCGCGCGGTCCAACGTCAGCACGCCGTAGCAGCGCTCCCCCGCGCACAGCGGCACCACCATGCACGAGTGCCCCGCGGGCAGGTCCAACACGCCGTCGAACGGGTCTCCGTCCCCGTGCGCGTGGTCCTCTTCCGTGAACGCCCGCGCGCGACGCGTCTCCAGCGCCTGCCGCAGCGACGGGAAGTCCGACAGCTGCAACGAGTGCTTGCGCACCGCCTGGTTCGCCAGCGGGCCACGCGCCGCCACCGCCTCCAGCTTTCCCTCCTTCAGGAGGAACAGCGTGGCCAGGTCGAAGGGGACCACCCGGGTCAGCCAGTCCAGTCCCCGACGGAGAAGTTCCCCCACCCCCTCTTCGGTGGTTGCCAGCTCGACCAGCTCCCGAGCATCCTGCGTCACTTCCGGGTGGCGCCCCATCAGTTCATCCGGCATGTGTTACCGATAATAGCGCTCCACCGAAATTGCAGTGGCGACAGGCACCGGGATTTCGTTATTCACCTTCCCGGCAGCACCGCCCCGCCGGTGCCGATTCGAGGGTCAGATGTAAAGCCCTGGAATCACAGCAGTTAAAGCATTGGCACGGGCGCTGCTTTACACCGTAGCAACCACAACCTCTGGGGTGGACCACGATGGCCCGCCCCCCATCCCAAGGAGTCGAATCCATGCTGACCGTCGGCGACAAGCTTCCGAACTTCAAGCTGAAGGGCACCGTGAGCCTGGAGAAGGGCAAGGAGTTCCAGGACATCACGAACGAGACCTACAAGGGCAAGTGGCTCGTCCTGTTCGCGTGGCCGAAGGACTTCACGTTCATCTGCCCCACGGAGATCGCGGAGTTCGGCAAGCGCAACAAGGACTTCAACGACCGTGACGCGCAGGTGCTGGGCCTCTCCACCGACAACGAGTTCGTGCACCACGCGTGGCGCACGCACCACCCGGACCTGAAGAGCCTGCCGTTCCCGATGCTGGCGGACGTCAAGCGCGAGCTGTCCAGCGCGCTGGGCATCCTGCACAAGGAAGAGGGCGTGGCCCTGCGCGCCACGTTCATCGTGGACCCCGAGGGCATCATCCGCCACGTGTCCGCGAACGACCTGTCCGTGGGCCGCAACGTGGGCGAGTACGTGCGCACGCTGGACGCCTTCCAGACGGACGAGCTGTGCCCGTGCAACTGGCAGAAGGGTGAGGAGACCCTCACCTCGAAGCTGCAGAAGGCGGGGTAACCCACCATGGCCTCGCTCGAAGTCGTCCGCAGCGAACTCGCGGACGCCCACAAGGACACCCGCCTCAACCTCTCCGCCGTCCTGGAGAGCACGACCCTCACCCCGGAGCAGCGTTGGGGTACGGCCGTGGCATGCGCCTATGCCGCTCGGAATGACCGGCTGAAGGAGGCGATGCTGAACGAGGCGAAGCAGGCGCTGGGTGAGAAGTCCGGGCCGGTCATCGAGGACGCGCGTGCGGCGGCCTCGCTGATGGCGATGAACAACGTCTTCTACCGCTTCCGCCACATGATCGGGAAGGAGTCGTACTCGACCAAGCGGGCGGGGCTGCGGATGAACCGGCTCGCGCAGGTGCTGACGAACAAGGTGGACTTCGAGCTGGTCTGCCTCGCGGTCAGCGCCATCAATGGCTGCGAGATGTGCATCCAGTCCCACGAGAAGGTCGTGCTGGATGGCGGCCTCACCGAGGACCACGTGCACGACGCGGTTCGCATCGCCAGCGTCATCCACGCGGCGGCGGTGGGCCTGGAATCGTAGAAGGCCCGCCGAGCTTCGCGTGACATGAAGTTCCTGGCGCCCTCCGGTGGAAACACCGGGGGGCGCTTTCTTTCACCCTCTCTTCGAAAGGAACGTGTCCCTCATGGCCCTCTACAAGAGCCCGAGTCCCCTCTCCGAGCAGGCCCGCACCGCCATCTCCGCCACCCTCAACGAGCGGCTGTCGGACGGGTTGGACCTGCACTCGCAGATCAAGGTCGCCCACTGGAACATCAAGGGCCCGCAGTTCGCCGCCCTGCACCCGCTGTTCGAAACCTTCGCGGTGAGCCTCGCCAACCACAACGACTCCATCGCGGAGCGCGCGGTGACGCTGGGCGGCCGGGCGTACGGCACCAGCCGTCACGTGGGGACGCACAGCCGCCTGCCTGAGTACCCGCAGGAGACCTCCCGCGACCTGGAGCACGTGAAGCTCCTGGCCGAGCGCATCGAGGTGTACCTCGCCGGCCTGCGCGACAGCCGCAAGCAGGTGGAGGGGCACCAGGACACGGACACGGTGGACCTGTTCACCGGCATCATCACCGAGTTCGAGAAGCACGCCTGGTTCCTCCGGGCGTCGCTCGAAAGCTGAAAGGCTGCACCGCGAGCGGGGGGCGCGCTAGCGTGCCCCCCGTGAGCGAAAGCATCCCCCTGCATGCCTTCCGCACCGTGCCCCGCACGGGCGTCATCTTCGTCACCGCCGAGGCCACGCGCCGAGGCTACCGTCCCGGCGACCCGGACTGGTGCAACCTGGGCCAGGGTCAGCCGGAGACTGGCGACCTGCCCGGCGCCCCGCCCCGCGTGAGCCAGGTGACGGTGGACATGGCGGACCAGGAGTACGCGCCCGTCGCGGGCCTGTGGGAGGTGCGGGAGGCCATCGCCAGCCTCTACAACCGCCTCTACCGCAAGGGCCTGCCCAGTCAGTACAGCGCGGAGAACGTGTGCCTGTCCGGCGGTGGCCGCGCGGCCCTCACCCGCGCCGCGGCCAGCCTGGGCAGCGTGAACCTGGGCCACTTCCTGCCCGACTACACCGCGTACGAAGAGCTGCTGGACGTCTTCAAGGCGTTCACCGCCATCCCCATCCTGCTGGAGGGCGAGCGCGGCTACGCCTTCACCCACGACGACCTGCGCCGTGAAATCCAGGGGCGCGGCCTGTCCGCCCTGCTCTTCTCCAACCCGTGCAACCCCACCGGCAAGCTGGTGCAGGGGGACGAGTTGGCGCGGTGGGTGGGCGTGGCACGCGAGCTGGAGTGCACGCTGCTCATCGACGAGTTCTATTCGCACTACATCTGGACGGGCCGTCCGGGCGTGCTGCCGGTGGAGAGCGCCGCGCGGTACGTGGAGGACGTGAACCGCGACCCGGTGGTGCTCTTCGACGGGCTCACCAAGAACTGGCGCTATCCGGGCTGGCGCATGACGTGGACGGTGGGGCCCAAGCAGGTCATCGACACGGTGTCGAGCGCGGGCAGCTTCCTGGACGGCGGCGGCAGCCGGCCCCTGCAGCGCGCGGCGATCCCGCTGCTCCAGGAGGACACGGTGGTGGCGGAGACGCGCGCCATCCACTCCACCTTCCGCGAGAAGCGCGACAAGTTCCATTCGCGCCTGGAGCGGCTGGGCATCCGCACGGACCGGGCGCCGGACGGGACGTTCTACGTCTGGGGCAACCTGTCCGGACTGC
>NZ_JAPNJZ010000008.1:0-66301 GCF_026626765.1 Corallococcus sp. bb12-1
CCGGCCGCCACCGCCTCCAGTGCGTCCAGGTGCGGCCCCAGCGCCTCCAGTGCCTCCAGCGTGGCCGGGATGTCGCGCGGCAGCAGCGTGCGCCAGGGTGTGTCGAACTCGGTGCGAGCCCAGCGGATCTCCTCGTCGGAGAGCGGATGGTAGAAGGCACGGCCTCCGGCGGCGCGCTGTTCGAGCACCAGGGACTTGAGGTCGGCGTTCTCCTCGCCCAGCGAGATGAAGCTCAGCGCGATGTCCAGGTCCCCCATCGGCGCGCGGGTGCGGCGGATGAGCTCCAGGTCCACGCGGTCCTCGCCATCGGTGATGAGCACCACCGTGGCGCGGGCGAGGTAGGGGTCCTTGCCCTGCGCGGCGCGGATGGAGTCGAACGCGGACAGGAGGGCCAGGGAGATGTCCGTCTGCCCCTCCGCGGGCGAGTCGCGGAAGAGCTTTTCAATCTGCCGCGTCGCCTCCGCGGCGGTGTCCACGCGGGCCAGCTCCGTGGGCACGTCGTTGAAGAAGCTGAAGTAGAGCGGATCAAAGGCTTCGTTGCGCCGGGCCTTGACCCGCAGGTTGTTGAGCTCCGCGATGATCAGCGCATCGCGGAAGCGGGCCCGCGCACCGTGCATGGAGCCCGACGCGTCGCAGACGTAGACGCGCACGGAGGTGCGCTTCACCTTGCGCGGCTTGGGCGGAGGCGCGTCGTCCAGGTAGGTGCGCACCAACTGCCGGTGCGCGGCCAGGTCCTGGAGTATCCGCCGCGGGTCGGTGATGACGAACTGGTGGAGTTCGTCCAGGCTTCCCGTCGTGGAGAACGACATCGTCTGCGTCGGATAGGGCACCTGGCGTGGGACGGCGCGCGCGGCGGTGGTGTTCGCTTCGAGGATCTCCTCGGACAGCGAATCCTCCACGTCGAAGAAGCGCGCGCACCCGGCCGCCAGGTCGAACGTGGCCAGTTGTTCCGGCTTGAGCGAGAACGCCAGGTCCGCGAGCCGCTCGTCCGGAGCATCCTCCGCCTGACGGTCCACGTCCTCGACGTCCGCTTCCCCGAGCCACCGGACCAGCGACTCCGACTCCGCCTCCTCCACCATCCGCGTCAGCCGGGGCTCCGGGGGAAGCAACGGCGTCAGCGCGCTCCGGGCCGCGGCGGCCAGCACCGGGTCTCCGGCTTCCAGGGCGCGCTCGTAGAGGCCCTGCAACGAGCGATAGGCGCCCCGAGGATCCTTGTGGGCCGTCTCCCGCACGCCCCGCACCAGCGCTTCCAGGGAACGCGTGGGAGGCACTTCACGCACACGCTCGCGCGCCTCCGCCACGTCGTTGCGCAGCGCCATGCTCCGCGCGCGGTCCGCGTCCGTGCCCAGGCGAAGCAGCATCTCGTGGGCCAGGTCCAGGTCGCGCCGCTTCTGCACCAGGTCGATGACGTTCTCACGCGCCCGGGTGGCCAGCAGCTCGGCGACCGCCAGTTTCGCGCTGGCAGGGGGCCGCTGGTGATCCGCGTCGCCGGGACGGTCGAAGATTTCAAACGGCGCATCGTCCTCCAGCCGCTCCAGCGGGCGTCCGAAGAGGTCCGCCACCTTCACCGCGCGGGCCAGGCGCACGAAGCCCCGGTCCAGCGCGGTGAGCGCGCCCGCTGGCATCTCACCGGAGCGATGCGCGCGCTCCACGCGCCGCAGACACTCCTCGAACTCCTCCAGCGCCTGGGCCGCGCGT
The DNA here is from genome assembly GCF_026626765.1 of Corallococcus sp. bb12-1. Classification (NCBI taxonomy): domain Bacteria; kingdom Pseudomonadati; phylum Myxococcota; class Myxococcia; order Myxococcales; family Myxococcaceae; genus Corallococcus; species Corallococcus sp. bb12-1. The sequence goes on from NZ_JAPNJZ010000008.1 coordinate 1,699, forward strand.
CCCGCCAGGCCCTGCGCGAGCACCCCGGCCCTGCCCCGCTGGGTGCCCAGCGCGAGCAGCAACCGCGCATCCGCCGCGGTGTGGACGCCCACCCGATCCAACTCGCGGTCGAGCGCCACGAGCACCGGCAGGGACAGGTCCTCCGGCCCCTTCACCTTGCGGCCGAAGGGCCAGGACCACGACGCGCTGCCCCGCCCCGGCGCCGCGGGCTGACGCAGGGCATCCAGGCGCTGCCGCAACTGGGTGAGTCGCCGCGCCAGCACGTCTCAGCGCCGCCTTCCGGCCACGGGTGCCACGCTCACAGCGCGGTCCGCCGCTCCAGCACCTGCCGGCTGAAGCGTCCGAAGTCCTCGTCGATGCCGCGAAGCTGGGCGGACAGCTTTCGCGCGCTGCCTCCCAACTCGCCCGGGAGCGTCTCCAACATGCCCAGCGTGGCCTTGAGCCGCACCAGCTCCCCCTCCTTGAGCGCGAGCAACGGGAAGCGGCTTCGGACCAGCCGCTCGAAGGTGCGCTCCGCGTCACCGCGCGCGGTCAGGGACTCCGGCGTGGGCAGCGCGGACAACAACTGCGTCAACCAACTGCGCAGGTACTTGATGCGCGACTGGAGGAAGGACAGCTCCGCCTCGGCCACCGCCGCGCGCACCGAGTCGGAGAGGAACGCCGCCGCGGAGGGAGGTCGCGCCGCCATCAACTGGCCGTCCAGGCCCACCAGCGCCGCCAGCTCCCCGTCCGGCGCCTGCGTGGTCAATTCGCCCCGGTAGTAGGTGTACGCATCGCCGTTGAGTACAGCCGTGGGCGCCGGAGGGGGACTCGCCACCTCGCGCGACAACACGCGGGCGTGCTCCCGCAGGCGCGTCTCCATCAGCTCGCGGCACTCGATGAGCACGGGTTCGGCCGTCACGCCCTCGCGCCGCAGGTTCTCCGCCACCGCCTGCACCGCGCGACCGTACTGTTCGATGCGCTCGAACGGAGTCGCGCCCAGCACCTCGCGCGCGTACGCCACGCTCAGCGGCTTGAGCAGCTCCTGCTTCAATCCGGCCTGCGAGGGGTCCAGCGCCGTCAGTGCCTTCTCCAATTGCGTGAGGCGCCGCGAGTCCGCGGAGAGCGCGTCCAGCGGATCCTTGCGCCCCCGGGGCGACCCCGCGGGGAACGCCGCCGACACCCGGCGCCGCAGCGCCGTCACCACCCGCTGGCGCGTGTTCCGGTCGGCCTCGCGCAAGGGTTCGTGAAGGGAAGGCACGGTCTCCGTGAGGAGCACCGCCAGCGAGCCCATCACCCCCAGCTCCTCCTCCAGGTTCTCCGCGAGCCCGACCAGCCACTCCATCTTCACGCTGTCCTCGAACGCGAGCCCCTCCGCCGCGGACGCGCTCATCTCCAGCGCCTGCTCCAGGAATCGCGCGGACGCCTCGCACAGCGCGGCATGGCCCGGCCGCAGCTCCGGCACGGCGCGGCACAGCTCCAGCACATCGCGGATGGCGGTGAGCAGCGCCACGCCGCCCCTGCCCTCCCCCTGCCCCGCCATGCCCCGCGACAGCCGCTGCTCCAGCGCCGCCACCAGCGCACGCGCCGCCACCAGCAGCGGGGCCCGGTTCTGTCCGTGGCGCGGACCCGGCACCAGCTTGCCCAGCACGCCGCGCGCGGTGCTGGACACCACGCCCGCCTGCCAGTTGCGGCTCAGCGCCTCCGCGGCGGTCACGTCGTCGGCGGCCGCGAGCGTCGTCGCCTCGCGCTCCACGCCTCCGCCCAGCTCCTGGCGCACCTTGCCCAGCACCTCGTCGAAGGTGCGCTGCTCCAGCCGGACGATCTCCAACTGCGCCCGCTCGCGCGGATCCACCGCCGTCTTGAGCAGCGCGTCCGCCTCCGCCGCGGGCGGACCTCCCAGCAGGAAGAACCAGCGCAGCGCGTCCAGGTCCTCCACCGTCGCCTCGAGCGCCCGGTCCGGGCGGCGGTAGATCTGATCGCGCACCACCGCCGCCTTCAGCGTCCACAGCGCCTTCACCACCGACCGCTGGGAGAAGTACTTCGTGGGCACGTAGTCCGGCAGCTTCGACACCTGCGCCACCAGCGAGCGCTCCAGCGCGTCCGTCAGCATCTCCACGCCTTCGAGCACGTTGCCGGGCACCTTCACCTGCGCCACCGCGTCCTGGAGCAGATCCAACTGCTGCAGCGTCAGCGTGGCGTGCAGGTCCGGCCGCGTGCCGTGCACGAAGCGGTGCAGCATCGCGGCCCGGCTCTCCCGCCGGGCGAAGGCCTTGGGCACGAAGCAGATGAAGCTCAGCCGGTCCGCGAACGCCAGCAGCAGCTCCGGCGAGCGCGCGAGCACCTCCGTGAGGTAGCGGTTGCTCGTCATCACGACGCACTCGGTGCGTCCGGCCGTCACCTTGCGGCCGTGCTTCAGCTCCCGCTCGTACATCACGTTGAGGATGGAGCGCAGCAGCATGTCCCGGCCGTCGAAGACTTCATCCAGGAACGCGTGCACCGAGCCCAGCATGCCCTCGTCGGTGAGGTACTCCGTGCGTCCCGTCTCCGTGAGGACCTTGAAGTCCACCGGCCCGATGAGGTCCGTCTGCAGGGTGGATTCGGCGATCTGCTTGGAGAACAGCGAGGGCAGCCCCGACGTCTCGTCGGTGATGCGACCCAGGACGGCGCTGGCCACCGCGCTCTTGGCCGTCCCGGGAGGTCCCACCACCAGCACGTGCTCACGACACAGCAGCGCCAGTTCGATCTGCGTGAAGAGCGTCTCCCGCTCCAGGTACGTCTCCCGAAGCTCCCCGAAGAAGCGACGAAAGGACTGGGCGGCCTGCAGGTAGGGAGGAGGCGAGGTCACGGAGGCCCAGAGGAGAGCGGGGAAGGCCGCATGCTACCCGCCTCCCTTCCCCTATTTGAAGTGCACCGCGCAGGCCCCGTCGGGGCAGTTGCGACCCGCGATGCGGAAGCGGTAGCGGGCCACCATCCCATAAACCGCATCCGCGAGCTGGCGCAGGCCCGGCACGTAGTACACGTACAGCAGCCGGCCCAACGGGCGTCGCCCCAGGGCCCGGACAATGGCTTCAGCGCCCTCCAGCACCCGGCCGTCCGCCTGGATGAGCTGCATGGCCTTCTCGCACCGTTCGGGGGTGACCCCCGGGAAGGCGTCCAGGACGCCCTCGTCGCGGAACGAGAGCAGCTTCGTGCCCTGGTTGCCCACCAGCTTCTGCATCTCCCTGGCGGCCCCGCTGCAGATGCGGCAGTGGCTGTCGTAGAGGACCACGTCATGTCCCGGCGGCGTTGTCTGAAGCGTCGTCACGCGTCACCTCCCCACGAACCTTCCGTGCCTTCCATGCTAACGGGCCTTGAGCATTTCATGCAGCTGGCCGTGCACGCTGCGCCAGATGTCGTGCTGTCGTTCAATGGGATCCATCAGCGCGAGCCCCACCGACGTCGCCGGAGAGCTCCCCTGGAAGGCTGAATACTGTCGGATGCGCGTGCCCCCGGTGCCGTCGTCGTCGAAGATGAAACGGTTGGTGCCGCGCAAAGGGTGACCATCCAGCGTGGTGATGTGGACGGTGCGCTGTTCCGCATCGAGCTTCACGGTGATGGGCGCCCACACCGGCGGCGGCCCCTGTTCCTCCAGGAACAGCCGGGCACCGTCCGTCAGCGAACTCGCCGCGGGCCTGAGGGAGATGCCCGCCGCGCCGAAGAGCAGCTCCGGGTGGCTCACGAAGGACGTGTAGGCCTCCTTCGCCGACACGCCCGGAAGGGTGCTGGTGTAGTCCGTCAGCGACGTGGGCGAGCCCGCGATGGGTGGGCTTGGCTCCAGGTGCCCCAGCTGCTTGCGCGCGTAGGCGTCCATCGAGGGGCCCACATCCAGCGCCACGCTGACGGCCGCCGCCTGGGTCTGCTCCAGCAGCCGCGCCCCCTGCTTCACCTGCTCCTTCAGGGAGCCCGTGGGCCGGGGCGGAAAGGCGCCACTCACGCCGAAGTCGAAGCCGTTGCCCTCCGCTCCCCTGGGAGCCACCTGGGAGGCCCGCGCGGAGGTCGAGGCCGGCGCGCCTCCCCCCCGGAACACCTCCACCGAGTTGGCCGGCACCGCCGACAGCGGACGAGAAGCGGACTGGGGGCCAGCGGAGGCGGGACCAGACGGGACTTCGGCCGCGGTGAGGTCGGGGAGGAGGCCGGACAACTGGGACTCGATACGGGACATGGCGGAGCACCTTCCTGAAGGACAGCGAGGAACCCGCCCGTCCCTTGCAGTGCCTCGGCCACCCCGGGTCCGCGTGAAATCACAGGGTTGAAGTCCGCGAACATCCTGCGTCCGGCCTCCCCGTCCACCGCCGTGGAAGGAGCGCGGCGCAAAAGAACAGGACCGGGGCCCCTCATCGGAGCACCGGCCCTGGATGTTCAGCTCCCGCCGCGCGGCGGCGGGGACCTCACGTTCTTACGACTGGCGGAACTCGGCATCCACCACGTCGTCCTTCGCGGCCGGCTGGGCGCTGGAGCCCGGCGCGGCGTTCGGCTCGCCACCCGGAGGAGGCGTGGCACCCGGCGCGCCGCCGGTGGCGCGGTACATCTCCTCCGCCGCCTTGAAGCTGGCCTGCTGGAGCTTGTCCAGGGCCGCCTTGATGGCGTCCTTGTCCTGCCCCTCGCGGACCGCGTTCAGCTCCGCGACACCGTCCTCGATGGCCTTCGCCACCTCGGGGGTGAGCTTGTCCTTGTTCTCCTTGACCATCTTCTCCGCGGCGTAGGACTGGCTCTCCGCCTGGTTCTTCACTTCGATCAGCTCGCGACGCGCCTTGTCCGCGGCCTCGTTGCTGCGAGCGTCGGTGACCATCTTCTCCACTTCGTCCTTCGACAGACCGGACGAGTGGCTGATGGTGACCTTCGTCTCCTTGCCCGTCGCCTTGTCCTTGGCGTTGACGTTCAAGATGCCGTTCGCGTCGATGTCGAACGTCACTTCAATCTGCGGCACGCCGCGCGGCGCGGGGGGCATGCCCGTCAGGTGGAAGCGGCCGAGGCTGCGGTTGTCGCCCGCCATCTCGCGCTCACCCTGCACCACGTGGATCTCCACCTGCGTCTGACCGTCCGCCGCAGTGGAGAAGGTCTCCGACTTGCGCGTGGGGATGGTCGTGTTGCGCTCGATGAGCTTCGTCATCACGCCGCCCAGCGTCTCCACACCCAGCGACAGCGGCGTCACGTCCAGCAGGAGGATGTCCTTCACCTCGCCGGAGAGCACGCCGGCCTGCACCGCGGCGCCCACGGCCACGACCTCGTCCGGGTTCACCGTGCGGTTCGGCTCCTTGCCGAACAGCCGCTTCACGGCCTCCTGCACCATCGGGATGCGCGTGGAACCGCCCACGAGCACGACCTCGTTGAGGTCCTTCGGATCCAGGCCCGAGTCCTTCAGGCACTTGCGGCACGGCTCCAGTGAACGCTCGACCAGATCGCTGATCATCTGCTCGAACTTGGCGCGCGTGAGCTTCACGTTCAGGTGCTTGGGACCTGAGGCGTCCGCCGTGAGGAACGGCAGGTTGATGTCCGTCTGCATCGCGCTGGACAGCTCGATCTTCGCCTTCTCCGCCGCCTCCTTCAGGCGCTGGAGGACCATCTTGTCCTTGGTGACGTCGAGCCCGGTGTCCTTCTTGAACTCGCTGATCAGCCAGTCCATGATCCGCAGGTCGATGTTGTCACCGCCCAGGTGCGTGTCGCCGTTGGTGGCCAGCACGTCCACGACGTTCTCGCCCACTTCCAGGATGGACACGTCGAAGGTGCCGCCGCCGAAGTCGTAGACGGCGATCTTCTCATCCTTCTTCTTGTCCATGCCGTACGCGAGCGCGGCCGCGGTGGGCTCGTTCACGATGCGGCGCACCGTGAGGCCAGCGATCTCGCCCGCGTCCTTGGTGGCCTGGCGCTGGGCGTCGTTGAAGTACGCCGGGACGGTGATGACCGCCTCCGTCACCTTCTCACCCAGGTAGTTCTCCGCGGCGCGCTTGAGCTTCAAGAGCACCTGCGCGCTGATCTCCGGCGCGCTGAACTGCTTGCCGCTGATGTCCACGCGCGCATCGCCATTGGGGCCCCGGGCCACCTTGTAGGGGACGAGCTTCGCCTCCTCGGTGGTCTCCTCGTACCGGCGGCCCATGAAGCGCTTCACCGAATAGATGGTCTGCTCCGGGTTGGTGATGGCCTGACGCTTCGCCACCTGACCGACCAGGCGCTCCCCATCCTTCGTGAACGCGACCACGGAAGGCGTGGTGGGGGTACCCTCTTCGTTGACGATGACCTTGGGCTCGCGACCCTCCATGATCGCCACCACGCTGTTCGTGGTGCCCAGGTCGATTCCGATAATCTTGCCCACGGTTCCCATCCTCTGGAAATGACTGCGTTTTTCCTGCGAAATCCCGATGTAAGCCCAACGTAACCACCCCCCCTGGCGTGTCAAACGCGAGGGAGGGTTTCCCCGTGAGGCCCGGGCGCCCAGGGCAAAGGTGATGACGCTCCCTGCGTAGCGCAGTGCGCAGTCCAGGACAGGGGCCCTGTCACCTGCCCGCCATCCACGCGCCACGGGTGCGTAACGCGCTCTACACCGCCGTCACCCGCCGGTAGCAACCGAGCGGTCACATTGGCCACCAACAAACCGTGCAACCCCTTGAAACTCCAGTGACCACCTCGACTGACGCCTCGCGTCAGCCGTTGGCGAGAAAAGTGCACAGTCCCAACCGCGTCATCGCTGTCATGCCTGCCCCCCTCCCCCTGGAGTCGTCCATGCTGGTCCAGCCCCTTCGTTCCACGGACTTCCGCCGCTCCCCGTCGGCGCTTCCGTCCGCCGAACCGAAGGTCGCGGTCATGCTGAACGCGAACGCCCGCAAGGTGGACGCCCGGGTGGTCAAGCTGCTGTCGCACGTGGTGCCGGAGGAGGACCTCTTCCTTTCGCGCTCGCCGTTGGACGCGCGCCGCATCGCGCAGACGGTGCTGGAGCGGGGCTACCCCACGGTGTTCACCGGCGGCGGCGACGGCACCTTCATGGGCTTCGTCAATGAGGTGCTGCAGCAGGTGGGCCCGCGCGGGAAGTTCGCCGGGCAGGCCGCGCCGCGCTTCGGCATCCTCAAGCTGGGCACGGGCAACGGCATCGCGGCGTTCGTCAACGCCTCCAGCACCCGGGGCGACGGCATCCTCAACGACGTGGTGCGGGCGCGCGCGGCGGAGTTCCCCAGCGTGCGCACCATGGACCTGGTGCAGGTGGACGGCCAGCGCGCGCCCTTCGCGGGGCTGGGCGTGGATGGCAAGGTGCTCAACGATTACATCGCCGTGAAGGAGACCCTGGGCAAGGGCATGTTCAAGCGGGTCATGTCCGGCGGTGGCGGCTACTTCTCCGCGGTGGCCTTCAAGACGGTGCCGCACTACCTCACCAGCTCCGTGCTGGTGGAGTGCGAAGTCGTCAATGGCGCGTCGGAGGCGTACCGCCTGGGCGCGGAAGGCCACGAGGTGGGCGGCCCCATCGCGCCGGGCGCCGTGCTCTTCCGGGGCAAGCTGATGATGGCCGCCGCGGGCACCATGCCCTTCTACGGCTACGGCTTCCGCATGTTCCCCTACGCCAATGACCGCCGGGGCTTCATGCAGTTGCGCCTGGGCCAGGTGTCGCCCACGCAGGTGCTGGCCAACCTGCCCCGCCTCTGGAACGGCCGCTGGGCCCCGGAAGGCCTGCACGACTTCCACGCGAAGGACGTCACCATCCGCTTCGCGCGCCCCATGCCCTTCCAGGTCGGCGGCGACGCGGCCGGCTACCGCGAGCAGCTCACGCTGTCGGTGGCCTCGGAATCCATCGAGCTGCTCGACTTCAACGGCGTGCAGTAACTCGAAGGTGGGGGCCCTTCGTCACGGGCCCTTCAGGTGAGGGGCGGTGATGCCCCCCAACCACAAGCGGCGTTCAGCCCCGGTCGCGCGACGCGGGGGGCTTCTCACCCGGTTCCTTGCGCCGTCCCACCGCGAACGCGTAGCTGACGCCCGGCCGCTGGTTGTGCTCCTGGTGCAGGGCCAGCTCCTCGCGGAGGGCCGCGCTCTCCGGTGCGGCGCCCTGGGGCAGGTGCGCTTCCATGTCCCGGTAGAGCGCCTCCAGCTCCGTGTCGTGCAGCGACTCCACGGATTCCGGCTCGTAGCCGGCGCCCTCCAGCGCCTGGAGCAGCTCGCGCGGCAGGAGCAGCGGCGCGCCCAGGCGCTTCTCCCAGAACTCCAGCACCGGCTTGGGCGTGAAGCGACCCACGCGCGCCGGGAAGGTGAAGCCCACGCGGCCGCGCTTGCCCAGCAGCGCGCGGAACACGCGCAGCGACACGTCCAGCGGGTACTGCACGCGCCCCGGCACGAGGATGCCGTGGAAGGGTCCGTCCAACATGCCCAGCGCATCCGGGGCCACGCGGCGCACCTCGATGCGATCCGACAGGCCCTGCGAACGCACGCGCTCGCGCACGGGCGACACCAGGGCTTCGTCGGTGTCCACGGCCACCACGGAGCACCGCAGCTCCTCGGCCAGCAGCACGGCGGCGCCGCCCTCGGGCCCACAGCCGAGCACGAGCACACGCGAGCCCGGGTCCAGCTGGGCCACCTTGGCGAAGCGGCGCGTGGCGTCGTCGGAGCCGAACGCGCGCTGCGCACCCGGCGGGTGGTACAGCGGGAATGGCTCGGCGGGACTCATGCCACCCTCATATACGCAGCCCGGCCGGACTTCCAGCCACCGCACGCCCCGTTCCCCACCCTGGGATGGGCCCCGCGCGGCGCCTGCCTCACAGGTAGTAGACGATGCGGGGATCCTCGTGCAGCGCTTCGTAGATGGCGCGGCGTTGCTCCTCGGACAGCAGGAACACCGCCACGCCCAGGGAGATGTAGTTGCCCTTGCTACTGGGCTTCACCTGGATGGAGTCCGGGGACACCTCCGTCCCCATCTTCCGCCTGAAGAGCTGGCGCACGTGTTCAGCGAAGTCGAGCGTGTCACCGCTCGACACCTTGCCCATCACCTTGAACTCGTAGGTGGTGGGGTACTCGATGAGGGGCTTCTTCTCCTCACCGGGGGCCGCGGGCTTGTCGGAGCCGTCCTGGGTCATGACATCTCTCGCAATGGAGACCGCGGGTGCCTCACAGCAGGTTGGCCGACAGCTCGGCCAACATGCTGCGCTCGCCCTTGGCCATGGTGATGTGGCCGGCGATCTTCTCGTTCTTGAAGCGGTTGACCACGTGCACGAGCCCGTTGTTGGTCGAATCGACGTACGGGTTGTCGATCTGGAACGGGTCGCCGGTGAGGATGATCTTCGTGTTGTCGCCCACGCGGGTGAGGATGGTCTTCACCTCGTGGGGGGTGAGGTTCTGCGCCTCGTCCACGATGATGAACTGGTTGGGGATGCTGCGTCCACGGATGTACGTGAGCGGTTCGATCTCCATCAGCCCCAGGTCCATCAGCTCGTGGTGGCCGCGCCCGGCCTTCTTGTCCGCGCGGCTCAGGTTCATGAGGAACTCCACGTTGTCGAAGATGGGCTGCATCCAGGGATTGAGCTTCTCCTCGACGCTGCCCGGCAGGTAGCCGATGTCACGGCCCAGGGGGAAGATGGGCCGGCTGACCAGCAGCTTGTGGTACAGCCCCTCCTCCGTCACCTTCTGCAGGCCCGCGGCGATGGCGAGCAGCGTCTTGCCCGTGCCCGCCTTGCCCACGATGGTCACGAGCTTGATCTCGTCGTTGAGCAGGAGGTCCAGGCAGAACGCCTGCTCCATGTTGCGCGGACGGATGCCCCAGGTGCCTTCCTTGCTCTGGCGCGCGAGCGGCACGAGCCGCGCCTTGGTCGCGTTGAAGCGCGCCATCGCCGTATGGGACGGGTTGAGTTCGTCCTTGAGCAGCACCAACTGGTTGGGGAAGAGCCGGTCCTGCTGCGGAATCTCCACCTCGCCGCCGGGCTTGTAGAGCTGATCCACCAGCTCCCGGGGCGCGAGCAGTTCGGTGAAGCCGGTGTAGAGGTCGGTGATCTCCACGCGCTCGGTGTCGAAGTCCTGGGCGGACAGGCCCAGGGCGTCGGCGCGGATGCGCAGGTTGGTGTCCTTGGTGATGAAGACGGCCTGGGTCTCCGGCTCCTTCTCCATCAGGTCCAGGGCCACCGCGAGGATGCGGTTGTCCACCAGGTTGCTGTCCACCATGGACGACGGCAGCGCGCGGTCGGTGAAGCTCACGCGCAGCATCCCGCCGTGCGGCAGCGGGACGCCCTCCTTCAGGGAGCCTTCGGCGCGGAAGGAATCCAGGTAGCGCGCCACCAGTCGCGCATTGCGTCCCAGTTCGGAGAGGTCGCGCTTGAAGTTATCGACCTCCTCGATGACGTAGATGGGGATGATGACGTTGTTGTCCTTGAACCCGTAGATGCTGCGGGGGTCATGGAGGAGGACGTTCGTGTCGAGGATGAAGTTCTTTCGCATCGAGGGCTTCGCGACCTGACCTGGTTCGGGTGCGATTGCGGACGGCGAGCGACGGACGAGGACGACTGCTGAACCCAATATACGCACCGAACGAGGGGGCACCACCGGCATTCCCGTCCAGGACGCTGAAGTGACGTCCAAAAGAGCACGGCCACCGTCCATGTCGCGCCCGGGCGCGACCGTCCCAGGGCCGCCCTCAGGCGCCCGCGATGGACCGCAGGGACGGTGACGCGCGGTCCCAGCCCTCCGCCAAGGACGATGCGGGGGACAGCGGATCATACCCGAGCAGCTCCACCACCCTTTCGGGCGGGGGGCCAGGGGGCATCTGGGCCCAGGGGAAGCGCGCCTGCAGGGCTTCTTCATCCAGGGTCAGGGACTGCTTCGCGTTGAAGCGCTGCGCTTCGTGCCAGCCGCGCGTGTCCAGGCGCCGGGACAGACGGCGGGACAGGGGGCTGATCATCGCGGAGGGCGCGAACAGGGTGGGCTGTCCCTGCTCGTCCCGCATGCAGCCCAGCTCCACGGCCCAGGCCAGGAGCCAGCGCGGCCAGCCCCGTCCGGCGCGGCGAAGGGCGCTGAAGCGGCCCTGGGCGGCGCCGTCCACGAAGGCGTAGCGCGGTTCGTAGACGCATGCCGCCGCGAACGTCGCGGGCATCAGCGCCACGGCCTCCGCGCCGATGCGGCGGGCCATCAGGTGCAGCAGCTCCAGGATGTCGTTCGACAGGGACAGCCCGGGGTGGAGCTGCCCGGGAAGCGGCGGACGGTTCCAGTCGAAGGGGCGTCCGGGGTGCTGCAACAGGAGGCTGTCCACGTAGAGCAGCGGGGCCTCCGCGGCCGCGTGGGTGAAGCCCACCTCCGCGCCCAGGGCCCGGCGCAGGGACAGGTCCGCGACGGGCGTGTGGTAGCGGCGGCTCCAGAAGGTGAGGCGCGGCTGGAACGGCTCCTGGCAGGACAGGCGCAGCTCGAAGGGGCCCACCCGCTCCTCCAGCCGCTGGGTGAAGCCGTAGGCGGCCAGGGCGCGCTCCAGGCCCTCGCGGCTGTAGGTCTCGAACGCCAGGGCCACGCGGTCGCCGCTGGACTCCAGGCCCAGATCGTCCAGGGACAGGGACTCGCCTTCGGAGGAAGACAGGTCCAGGCCGCTCAAGCGCGGGTAGGTGCGGCGCAACCGGGGACTGATCTGCGGCGTCCGGGAGGGCATGGGAGCGTCCTAGTCGTAACGAATGTCCACCAGGGTGAGTTCAATCTCGCCCCGGGGGCGCCGCACCTCCACGGTGTCACCCGGGGATTTGCGCAGGAGCGCGCGGCCCATGGGTGACTCGACGCTGATGCGGCCACCGGTGGCGTCGATCTCATCCGAGCCGACAATCTGGTACGTGAGCTTCGTTCCGCCCTCGTCCTCCAGGGTCACCGTGGCCCCGAAGTAGACTTTCGTGCGATCCCCCTGTTCCGAAGGGGTGACGATGGTGGCCGTGTCCAGGCGCTTCGAAAGGAAGCGGATGCGCCGGTCGATCTCCCGGAGGCGCTTCTTGCCGTAGATGTATTCGGCGTTTTCTGAACGGTCGCCCTGGGCGGCGGCGGCGGAGACCTCGGCGGTGACCTTGGGGCGCGCCTCGTTGAGGAGCTGGAGCAGCTCCTTGTGCATGCGCTCGGCCCCTGCCCGGGTGAGGTAGCGGCGCAGCGGTGCATGCTCCCCCTCCTCTTCGTCCTCGGGGGCTTCGGGCGGGTCGGGAACTTCCTGGGCCATGCTCCTGTGTATAGCCCTGGACGCTGACAGACGGCTGCCGCCGGCCGGGCGGATGTTCACCCGGAGGTGGGAAGGGCTTGTCAGGTCGCGGGGGCTGCGATCGCCAGTGGAAGTCCTGGGGCGCTGCTGGTAGGAAGCGCCTCGCGACAGCCGAGCAGTTGGTGGCGGCGAAAAAAAGAATAGCGAGTCGCTAGCTCAGCTGGTAGAGCACCGGCCTTTTAAGCCGAGGGTCGGGGGTTCGAGCCCCCCGCGACTCAAAGCAGTGAAGCGCAGTGCAGACGTCCCCGTCGTCTAGAGGCCCAGGACACTGGCCTTTCAAGCCGGCGACACGGGTTCGAATCCCGTCGGGGACACAGTAAGCCGAGGCCGGAAGCCGCTGAGCACCAGCGGTTTCCGGCCTCGGTGTTTTTCAGGCTCTGGCGCGTGCCCATGGAGGTCTCCACGCGAGAGACCCGGGGCCCCCCCTTCTCCCTCATCGGCGAAGGAGCACGGCGAGCCACCTCGCATGAGGAGGGGGCGACGGAACGTTCGGCGGATGCGGCGACGCGCCCACGTCAGAGGGACGGCTGCTCCCTCTGCATCAGCCCTTCCACCTGGCGTTGGAGGGCCTGCACCCGGTGGAGCTTCCGCCTGAGCTCCTCGCGCAGCGCACGCGCGTCGGTGTGGATGGCCTCCTCACGCAGCTCCCGGATGCTTTCAGCCAGGCAGGCGTGGAGAAGGTGGAGTTGCTGCTGGGAGAGCTCCAGGACCATGGGACACCTTTCTGTCAGCGGATCAGTCGTGGCACTCCTCCCTCACACCCGAGGGAGCGGGTACGAGCGCGCGCGTCAGGGCCGGAGGGGCCGCTGCTGCTCCTGATGGCCTGGTGCGCGGGCGGTCGCGGAACACATGAAGTGTAAGCACGCGCTCGCCCACCGCCCCATGCCCGTTCCAATGGCTCCTGGGTGTCAGGTGTCCTGCGTCCGCGACTCAAGCCACTACCGGGGGCGGGCGGCCTTTCCAGGCCACGCCTGCTTCCCACCGGGGCTCCGAGTCACCGTGCGGCCCCTCAAGTGGGGCCGCGGGTGCTTACCGCCATTCGCGAAGCGGCGCCTCTGACTTGGAGGCGCCGCACCGCGAGCACTGACTACCGCAGCGCGATGAGCGAGGCCACGAGCAGCGAGACGACGCTCATGACCTTGATGAGGATGGCCACGCCAGGACCGGAGGTGTCCTTGAACGGGTCACCCACCATGTCGCCGACGACGGCGGCCTTGTGGACCGCCGAGCCCTTCGCGTGGCCCGGCAGCTTGCCCTTCTCGATGTACTTCTTGGCGTTGTCCCACGCGCCACCCGCGTTGGCCATGTAGAGGGCCATCGTGGCGCCGACGACGAGCGCGCCGGCCAGGAGGCCCGCGAGCGCCGAGGGCCCCAGCACGTAGCCCACCAGCGGCGGGGCGACGATGGCGACGAGGCCCGGGAAGATCATCTCGCGCAGCGCGCTCTTGGTCGCGATGTCGACGATCTTCTTGGGATCCGGATCCGCCTTGAGCTCCATCAGGCCCGGGATCTCACGGAACTGACGGCCAATCTCCTCGACGATGGCGCCGGCGGCGCGGCCCACGGCGAGCATCGTCGAAGCGCCCACCAGGAACGGCAGGATGGAGCCCAGCAGCATGCCCACGATGACGTTCGGGTTGGTCAGCAGCAGGCTCATCTCCGGCAGGCCGGCGGCAAGCCGCGTGTGGTTGACCTCGAGGTTGAACGCGGAGAAGAGCGCGATGACGGTGAGCGTCGCCGAACCGATGGCGAAGCCCTTGCCGATGGCCGCCGTGGTGTTGCCCACCGCGTCCAGCTCGTCGGTGATGGCGCGCACTTCGGGGCCGAGCCCCGACATCTCGGAGATGCCGCCCGCGTTGTCGGAGATGGGGCCGTAGGCGTCCACCGTCATCACGACGGCCGTGCCGCCCAGCATGCCCACCGCCGCCATCGCGATGCCGTACAGGCCGAGCGCCCGGTCCGCGATGTACGCCACCAGGGCAATGGTGGCCATCGAGATGCCCACGCTCTCCATGCCGACAGCGAGGCCGCGGATGAGGTTGGTGCCCGCACCCGTGATGGAGGCCTCCGCGATGCGCTGCACCGGCGTGGACGACGTGTAGTAGTCCGTGACGAGGCCGATGATGGCACCGCCGAAGGCGCCCGCGGCCAGCGCCACCGTGATGTCCTGGGACAGGCCGAACACATTCATCATCACGAACGACAGGCCCACCAGGATGACGGGGGGCATGATGAGCGCGCTGCGCAGCACCTGCGCGGGGTTCATGTGCTTGAGGGCACGTGCGATGAAGATGCTCAGCAGGCTGACAATCAGGCCCACCGCGGAGAGCACGAGCGGAAGCACCACGCCCGCGGTCCTCGCGAGCCCCGTCGCCGAGGGGTCCACCACGAGGCGGGACAGGTCCCCCGCGCTGGCGGTCAGCGCGATCGCCATCGCGGCGACCAGGGCCGCCACCATGGACTCGTAGATGTCGGCGCCCATGCCGGCCACGTCGCCGACGTTGTCACCCACGTTGTCCGCGATGACGCCGGGGTTGCGCGGATCATCCTCGGGGATGTTCTCGATGACCTTGCCGGCGATGTCGGAGCCGACGTCGGCCGCCTTGGTGTAGATGCCGCCGCCCACGCGCGCGAAGAGCGCGATGGAGCTCGCGCCCACGGCGAAGGAGTGGAGGATGGGGGCCAGCTGCGCGCTCTTCTGGAACACGTAGTAGACGCCGCCCATGCCGATCAGACCCAGGCCGGCGACGGCGAGGCCCATCACGGCGCCGCCATCCAGCGCGACCAGGAGCGCGTTCGGCTTCGAACCGGTGCGCGCGGCCTGCGCGGTGCGCACGTTCGCGAACGTCGCGGCCTTCATGCCGATGTAGCCCGCGAGCAGCGACAGGAACGCGCCCAGCACGAAGCTCGCGCTCGCGATCCACCCCAGCGTCAGGCCGATGATCACCGCGACGACCGCGCAGTAGGCCGCAAGCACCTTGTACTCGCGGACGAGGAACGCCATCGCGCCTTCGCGGATGTAGCCCGCGATGCGATTCATGGTCGCGTCACCGTCCGGGAGGCCCTTGACGCGGAAGTAGAAGAACGCAGAGAAGAGCAGCCCCACGGCGCCGACGACGCCCGGTGCGACTGTCCAGAAATTCGACTCGAGACTCGACAACTCCATCCGTTCCTCCGGAGCAGTCGCGGGGGACAGACCTCCCCCCCTGCGGGCCGCTCGTGTGCCGCAAAATTTGGTACGGGGCCTATACGTGATTTCAGCGCACACGGGGAGCCTCCTCGAAACGCATCCGCAGGATGGGAGGCCCGTGACCTGGTGCAGCGGAACGGCCGGGGGCCACCGACGAGGGCTGCTCCAGCCACACCCCGCCGGGGCGCATTCACCCCGGGAGCGCTTGCGAACGCCCTTGGAACTCCCACCGGCTGTCTCCCCAATGCCGCCCAAGCAGAAGGGGCCCCGAGCACTGAAGGAACCGGCCCGTAGGATTGAAGTGCCCGGATTCATTCATGATTCAGCCCAAGGCGCAGGCCCCATCGCGGGTCGAGGCCCCCTCCTCCACGGGCCCGAATCCCAGCGGGGATCCTGGGCAACCCCATAAGTACCCGGAAATACAGGGTGCTTACAGGGTGGGTCCGCTCATGGCTCCGGGACTGAAGCCCGGTCCGCGCCGAGGCCTCCGGCAGCGTCCCCGGGACAGGGCGGGGATGCCCTCACCCCACATCCCGCTGACGCCGCGGCGCATCCACCGTCGCCCCCTGCCCCAGCAGCGCGGCCGACTCATCCATCAGCAGGACCGCCAGCGCATCCACATGCCGGTTGCGCCACGACGCGAAAGGGCCACCCTCGAGCCAGGCGTTCGCCGCCCCCATCGCAGGACCGCATGGGATGTGGAACTGCGTCTGCTGCTGCGCCACTCCGTCCCGGGCGGAGTCGAAGGCCCGGTCCAGGTAGGCGCGGAAGACGAGCGCCATCCTGGATTTGGGGTTGCGCTCCGCGAGGGCCCGCGACTCCTCCGGGAGCTCTGCGGCGACACGCGCCCAGACGTGGCCCAGGGGCTCGCCGAACCAACGCTCCTCCAGCATCCGCCGCGTCTCCGGCGAGAGGTCCTCCAGCGATGGGTTCTCTCGATAGACGTCATGGAGCTTGTTCGCCCGCGCGGGGAAGAAGAGTCCGCGCTTGAGCACCTGCGCGCGTCCGCCAAGCTCGAAGGAGGACGTGTCCGGCACATAGGCCGTGTCGTGGATGCTGGCATTCGCCAGCAGGTCCTTGACCCGTTCGCTCGTGGCCGCCTCCACGGTGCACTGGTTGATGGAGCCCGTGGAGATGAAGTCCGCCCCCATCATGAACGCCGCCGCGGCACCGACGGGCGACCCGATTCCGCCTGCCAACCCCATCCGCACGCCGCGCGCGCCGGGATGAAGCTGTCGTTGACGAAGCCGTTCGAAGACGGGGAAGAGGGCCAGCGCGGCCCCCTGCTCGGTCGTGGCCGCGCAATCCGCGCGAACACAAAGGTCCGAAGCCATGCTCAATCCCGGGGCGAGCTGCGCCTCGTCCCGTCGAAGCTGACCGGCCTCGACCAGCTCCGCGACCAGCTCCGCGGGAGGGGGCGCCAGGAAGCGCTCCGCCATTTCCAGCCGGGACGTCTTGGCGATGATTCCGTGGGGCGCCCTCACCACGCCGTCCGGGCCCCGTGACACGCCCTTGAGCCGATACAGGACCAGCGCCGGGGTGATTCGCACATGGTCCGAGGCTTCGATGACCCGCACCCCGCATCGCAGGAGGAGCCGCACGCGCTCCGCCTCGTTCGCCCCCGCACGCAGGTCCACCGCGAAGGCGGCGTGGGCACCCGCGCGCCGGCGAACCTCCGCGATGTCCGCTTCCACCTGGGCCGCGGGCAGGCCCCAGCTCCCAAGCACTCCCAGGATGCCCGAGCGGGCCAGCCGGGACACCAGCTCCACCCCCGACACCCCCTTGCCCATGGGCCCTGTGTAGTACGCGTAGCGCACCCCATGTTCGTCACGGAAGGCCGCGTCGCCCAGCGCGCTGCCCGGCGTCAGCGGGGACCGCGCGGGCTCTTCCTTCCGCGCGGAAGGCGGCGCGGAGACAAGACCCAACGGCACGGAGGGAACGGGCTGGAGGGCAACCCGCTCCCGCGGGAGTTCGACGGGCGGGGACGCAGCATCGATCTCCGACAGCATGCGGGTCAGCACCTGGGTGTTCCCGAGTTCCTCGATGTCCATCCCGCCCAGGGAACGAAGGAAGCGCACGCACTCATACCAACGCACGGGGCTGCATAGCTGCGCCGCCAGATTGGCGACCAGCGCCCCGGGCGCATGGGGTCGTGCGGTCGCGTTGGCGAGGACGGGAAACGCGGGGTCACGCAGCGGCTGTGTCGAAAGGAAGGCGGCGAACTCCCGCGCCACCGGCTCCATGTATCGCGAATGGAATGCGGCGCTCACATTCAGCCGGACATACCTTGCGCCAACCGCCTCCAGGAAGGACTGGGCCCGCTCGATGTCTTCTGGGGGACCGGAGAGGACGGTCTGCCGTGGCGTGTTGAGGTTGGCCACGTCCAGGGAGTCCAGGCGCCTGGTGCGGAGCACGTCGCGAAGTGTCTCCTCGTCCGGGCCGATGACCGCCGCCATGGCCCCGCCATCCACGGCCGCCATGAGCGCTCCGCGCTTCTGGACGAGCCGCACGCCCGTCTCGAAGTCGAAGGCTCCCGCGGCGAACAGCGCGTTGTATTCACCCAGGCTGTGCCCCGCGGCGGCATCCGGTGCGCGCCCGGTGTGTTCGCGCCATTGAAGGTAGGCCAACGCGCCCACCACGAAGAGGGCGGGCTGGGTGTACTGCGTCCTGCTCAATTGCTTGCGCGGATCCTCCAGACACAGCTCGCGCACGTCATACCCCAGGATGTCATTGGCGTGCTCCGTCAGCACGGGGAAGGCCTTGAACAGGTCTCGCCCCATTCCCTTCTGCTGCGCGCCCTGACCGGCAAAAACGACGGCCTTCATGTGTGCTCCCTTTCGCGTGCGCCGCGTGTGCATTGCCTGCCGCAGACCCAAGAAGTTGCGCATGTCCCGGCTGGACATCGTGAGGATCGGGAAGACGCGATGGGCCTCCGCCCGGCCCAGCACGGCACGTGCGTAGGTCGCCAGGGTTCCAGACGGCCCCACATCCACGTAGACCGTCTCCGGCGTGTCCAGGGCCTGGAGCGACTGTTGAAACAGGATGGGATTGCGCAGGACAGACCACAGGTGCGCTGCGTCGAAGCAGTCCACCGGCCGGGTCGTCGCACAGGAGATGACCGGCAGCGTGGGGGAGCTGGGCACGACGGCGGCCAGCGCCTGTCGACACAGGGCTTCGGCGGGATCGATCAGGGAGGAGTGAAACCCCTGCCCCACCGCGATGGGCTGGCTCACCACGCCGAGGGACTCGAGGTAGGCGCCCACCTCGTGCCGGTGCCCGTCGCGCACCACCACCGCGACATAACCGTCGAAGTTGCACGCGGCCAGCTCGCACCGGGTCCGCAGGAAGGCATCATCCCTCACCCACGCTTCGCTCTTCAGGATTCCCAGCAGCGACGCCGGCTCGCAGGTCGCGGTGATGGCATCCGTGTGCTGGCGGAAGAGGGCCTGCATCTGCTCGAAGTCGAGCGCCCCGGCGATGATTCCAGCCGCCGTCTCCCCCAGGCTCGTTCCCAACAGCAGATCCGGCGCGAGGTCCTCGTCCATCAGCGTCCGGGCCAGGGCGCACTGGAGCGTGAGCAGGGCGGCGGAACCGCGCTTCAAGTCGGAGAAGTCATCCCCGCGGGCTCGCGCATCGGCGTAGAGGTCCTCCAGGACGGAGGCCCCCGAGGACTTCACGGTGCGCGCGTCGTAATGCCGCATCCACCTCGCGAACCCCGGATGCTGCTCGAAGAGTTCGCGGCCCATCTGGAAGTACTGCGAGCCCATTCCAGAAAACATGAACACCGTTCGCATCTGACTCACGGGCCAGCCCCCTCACTCCCTGCGGAAAGACTTCAGGACATCACCGGGCGTCCGAAGAGATCGAGCTGCGCGCCCACTCCCGGCTCCTGGGCCCGAGGCGCGAACCCGGACACGCGCAACCCCAACAAACGCGCGGGCCCCCAATCCTTCTCAAGGAGTTCCCCGCCCACCTCGCGCGCCAGCCGTTCGAGCCCTCCGGCATCGGCGAGCCCCGAGGGGGCGCTGCCCGACTGGGCGAGCCGCGTCCAGTCCACCCGCGTGATCATCACCGAGAGGTTCCGGGGCCGGACCCTTGCGAGGTCGACACGCTCGGACAGGCGCTGCACCAACGCCGTCAGTTCCGCGAACAACCCTTCCCGGTCCGCGACGTCTGTCTCGAACGTCCGCGCCACCGAGGCGGACGTCGGTTCTCCGCGAGGGCTCACGGGCGTCGAGTCCCGCGCCCGGGAGCGCTCATGCAACATCTGCGCGGTGCGCGGTCCGAAGTGCCGTTGGAGCATGGCCAGGTCGCACTCCCTCAACGCCGGCACATTCGCCACGCCCAGGCTCCGCAGCCGGCTCAGGGAGGCCTCGCCCAGGCCGAAGATGGACTCGAGGCCCTGCGCGTCCACGAAGTCCCGCGCCGCCTCGGGTGCCACCAGGAACACGCCATTGGGCTTGGCCTTCTTGGATGCCATCTTGGCGAGCGACTTGTTGAAGGACACCCCCGCGGAGCACGTCAGGCCCGTGCGCGCGTGGACGGCCTCGCGCAGTTTTTCGGCGAGGTCCCGCGCGTCCTCCAGGGTGTGGGTGCACCGCGACACGTCGAGCCACGCCTCATCCAGTGACAGCCCCTCCACCACATCGGAGAAACGCTTCAGCACGGCGAACACCTGCTCGGACACCTCCCGGTAGCGCGCCATGCGCGGGACCCGAAAAGCCCCTTGGGGACAGAGCCGTTCGGCCAGGGTGTAGGGCATCCCCGAGCGCACCCCCCGCGCCCGCGCCACCCCGTTCGTGGAGGCCACCACGCCACGCCCCCCCAGGCTCCGCCCGATCACCAGGGGCCCGGACTTGAGCGAGGGCTGATCCAACTCCTCCACCGAAGCGAAGAAGGTGTCCATGTCCACATGCAGGATGCGCGTGTCCGGGGGAGGAGGGGTTTGCACGGGGGGCTCACGTCTCGTTGGGTACGTATTTCTTTTCACCCCGGCCTTCGCGCGTGCGCTTCCAGGCTTCCTGACAGTCCTGCCGTGTCTTGCCCTTGTTGAGCGGGTCCGCGAAGAAGTCCCGGGTGAATCGGTTGAACTCGAATTGCGGCGCGATCTCCGGTCGCCACTCCCCCGCCTTCTTCGTACTCTCCTGCCGCGTCCACTCCTTCATGATCTCCTCGAACGTGACGCCGGGATGATCCTTGATGAACCGCTGGAGCGTGACGGTGAAGCGGAAGGTCTTGCCCAGGTGCTGCTCGAAGAAGACGCGGATCTCCTGGGTGCAGCGGAAGCCCTTGGGGGCCTGGGTCTTCAACGAGAACTCCTGGGACGACGCGTTGTTCACGCGCCACGCCGCATCCGTCTCCTTCTCACGGGAGACCTGCGGCGCCAGATGCTGGCCCGTCCGCAAGTAGTGCTCGATGCGTTCCGCGACCTCCCGCTTTCCACCCACGGTCGACAGGTCCTGCTCACGGCAGAAGACTAGCAACTCCTCCTTCAACCAATAGAAGTCACGAAAGTCTTTGACGCTGGTCTGACGCGTCAGCCTGCCCCGCTCCTCACGTTCCGCTTGCGACATGCTGCCTCACTTGATGACCCCCATCGAGGGGAGTGCCCATGCCCGAGGATGCCTTGTCGACCTCCCGCAGGTGCTCCAGCACCCTGGGCGAAAAGGCATCATCGTGGGTCAGATAGGGGTAATGACCTGCGCCGTCAATCGTCACCAGGCGCCCCCTTGGGACAGTGCTTGCGATGATTCGCGACATCTCCGGGGCGACGATGGTGTCCAATGTCCCGGAAATACAGAGGGTGGGCGCCTGGATGAGGCCCAGGTCCTTCATGCCCTCGAAGCGCAGGATCTCCGCGATGTAGCGCATCACCTGCACGGGCGGCGAGCATTGGCTCTGGAGGAGCAGTTCCCGGGGCCCCGCCAAGCTCGCGGCGGCCTGGGCGTCCATGGGGGACGCCACCGTGTCGAAGTCCCGCTGGATGGAGGCCCCCACCATCCGGGTGGCCTCGACCATCTGGTCGATGGACAGCGCCTCGATGGGCATGTCTGGAAGACCGAAGTTCCGGTAGAAGGCGCCCACCAGCGTCAAAGACAAGACGCGCTCGGGGTGGTGCGCGGACAGGTACTGCGCCGCCACACCGCCGAAGCAGGAGCCCACCACATGCAGCGGTCCGGGAAGGCCCAGCGCGGACAGGGCGCCCAGGAACAGCCGGACCATGGATGCCGAGGAGACATCCTTCTGCGGCGTGCTCAAGCCATACCCCGGGGGGTGCAAGACGATGAGCTGGTGCGTGCGCGACCAGTGCTCGAACTGCGAAAGCCAGACAGGCGCCGTCAACCCAATGGGCGGAATGAGCAGCACGGGACTGCCTGCCCCCGCGAGGAAGGCCTCGATGTGCGCACCGGGTTCGACCTCCACCACGCAGTGGCGCAGGGCGGACTCCGACGCCACCTGCCGGGAGGCCGGCCGCGTCCGGGCGCGCTCCTGTTCGGCGCGCAGCGAGCCATCCTTCCAGGTGCTGCCATAGGCGCGCAGATAGGAGCCCAGGGCCTCCGCCCCCGGAGCCGCGATCAACAGGGGCGCGCCGCGCGGAGCCGGGTCCCGGACCGAGGCCGGGGGACTCGCCTCGCGGGAGGATCCTGGTCGCGGGGAAGGCTCCGCCGGCCGGGCCGGCGTGCCCGGCTCCGGGGTTCGCCCCCCACCCAGGGCCTGCTCGAGCACCTCGCGGTGGTGGGTGAGCAGGAAGGTGGTGGCCGCCGTCACGGAGTCGTTCTCCAGCAGGAACGTGGCCGGAAGCTTCCCGAGGTGCTTCTCGAAGGTCTTGTGGACTTCCGTGATGACCAGGGAGTCCGCGCCGTAGTCCGTGAAGCTCTTGCCAGGCAGGACTTCCGCGGCGCGGATCTTGAGGGTGGTGGAGAAGACGTCGCGCACCCACGCCTCCGCGCGGCGCTCGAGCGGGACAGTCGCGGGGGAGGCCGGAGCCCCGGCGGCCGGGAGGGGCAACGGCCGCGCTCGGGGCGCCGTTGCCCCAGGCACGGTCGGCCGGTCCTCCCGACCCCGTGCTGACTCCGAGCCCCCCAGCTCATCGAACGACAGCGTCTCGAGGAACGCCTGGGGACGCAGGGTGCTGGCGCCCGCGCGGGCCGTTGGCGGCGGGAGCGTGTAGCGCCGGCTGAAGTCCACCCCCATCCGCTCCAGGATGGCGTCCTTGACGTCGAGCGCGAGCACCTGCGGGACGCGATGGGCCAGGACGCGCTCCAGGGCATCCATCCCCTCCTGCGTCCCGAGGGGCTGGATGCCACGCGCACGCAGGACGTGGCCGAAATCACCCAGCTCCCCGTCCCAGAATCCCCAGTTGATGACCGACACCGGGAATGGCGCACGCGGCTGGATGAGGTGCGCGAAGGCATCCTCGAAGGCCGAGCCGGCGGCGTAGCTTCCCCAGAGGGCGTTGCCCGTGAAGGACTCACCGGAGGAGAAGTAGACGAGCATGTCCAGGGGTTCGGCAGCGCACGCCTCGAACAGGGCGACGGAGCCCATCACCTTGGAGGACAGGTGCTCCAGCAACACCTGCTCGGTCAGCTCCACGGTCCGCGTGGGGTTGAAGTGCATGGCCGAATGAAACACCCCCTGGATGGAACCGAAGCGGAGCCTGACGCGCGCCAGTGCGTCGCGCAGTTGGGCGGCGTCCGCCACGTCCGCGCTCACGTAGAGCCCCTTGCCCCCCGCGGACTCGAGTTCCTGGAGGCGCTCACGAATGTCCTGGGTTTCGGCGCGCCGGCCCACCAACGCGACGCGCGCCTGGTAGCGGCTGGCGAGGTAGCGCGCCAACTTGAAGCCCACGTTGCCAAGGCCGCCCACGATGACGTAGGTGCCCGACCCGCGAAGCCGTCCCTCCGACGCGGAAGGGGCGGGCAACGAAAGAGGATGCAGCACCCTCTCGAAGAGCCTGTTGGAGCGAAGGGCGAACTCCCGTGGCGAAGGGCCAGGGCGCATTCCCGCGAGGACCCGCGCGGCCTCGGCCAGCGCTGGCGCCTGAACGGGTACCGCGCCCAGGTCCAGGTCCAGCACGGACACGGACACGTGGGGGGACTCGCGGGCCGCGCTCTTGAGCAGGCCCACCAGGACGCCCCCCACGGGCTGGAGCGGCTCCTCGCCCGTCACATCGAACACGCGGTGGGTGACGGCCACGAGCTTCGTGGGCACACCGCCCCCCGATGCCACCGTGCGAAGCAGCGCGAGCACCGGCCCGGCCAGCAGGCGCAGTGCGCTTGCCGTGGCGGCGGCATCCCGGGACTCCACCGGCTGGAGTTCCGCCCCACAGAGCAGGTACACGGCATCCGCGCCACGCAGGGGCTCAAGGAAGGAAAGCAGCGCCTCCACGCCGCCCCTGGCCTGCTCCGCCGACAACCGCACGTGGGTGAGCTCCGTGCCCGCGAACGCGTGAGCAAGGTGCTCGGCCAGCGCGTCCTGCGCGTCGAAGGACAGGAGGGCCACCCGGCGGAACAGCTCCGCCGTCAGGGGAACGGACTCCCGCAGCGGCCTCCACCGCGGCACCTGGAAGAAGCGTGAGATTCCATCCGCTCGCGCCTCCAGGCGCAGCCCCGTGAGTCGCGATACGCACCGACCCTCCGGATCCGCCACGAACGCATCGAAGCGCCCCTCCGCGTCCCTCTGGACGAGGAGCTGGCCCGCCGGAGGCAGCGCCCCTTCGAGCTCAAGCCGCGCCAGCCCCGCCACCCCGAGCGGCTCCGGCGAGAGCATCCGCGCCGCCTGCTGGATCAGATCCATCACGAACGGGTGGAGGATGAAGGCCTCCAGGTCGGCTTCGAACCCCTTCGGAGCCTCGTAGTCGAGCAGCACCCGCGCCTCGCCGAGGGCCGCGCGGGTGACCAGCCGCCCCGGTCCACGCGCCCTGACACCCTGGACCTCCAGTTGGGCGTACCAGGACTCCGCATCGAGGAGCTCCGCCCCTTGCCGCGCCTCGTCCAGCGAGACATGGGCCGGCGGTTCGGAGCCCCCCTCCTCCAGGAACACCGTCAGGTGGCGCGTCCGCCGACCCTCGTGCGAGGACTCGATGAAGGCGGTCCAGCCGCCCTCGGACGCCGTCTTCAGCACCACCTCGCAGACCGTGTCCGCCTCTTCCAACCCCAGGGGCTCCAGGATGCGGAGCTCCCGCATCACCGGCCGCTGGTCGCTCACCTGCTCGAAGGCCTCGGCCAGCAGTTCGAGCAGCGCGCCCACCGGGGCGCGCGTCCCGTCCTCCAGCACGCACGCGCGGACCCACGGCGAGGACGCCCGCAGCGAACCGCGAAGCACGAGCCCCTCACCCGCGCTGCGCCGGGGGTCCAGGTCATGGAGCAGGGGCCGGACGAAGCGTCGCGTCACGACCTTGCGCGCCGCGAAGGGCACCCAGCACCGCTCCCGCGCGAAGGGATAGAGCGGCGCCCCCGTCCTCCGCGCCTGGAAGGGCCGCGCCAGTTGGCGCCAGTCCAGCTCCGCGCCCTCGGTCCACGCGAGCCCCAGCTCATTCAGCCGCTGGTTCGCCAGGAGCCGTTGGAGGAACTGCCGCCCCTCCTCCCCCTGGAACAGCGCGGACGCCCGGCTCGGGCCCTGCCGCAGGTCCCCCTCGAAGAGGTTCGGGTGGGACTTGCCCTCCCGCCAACCGCGCAGCACCGCGAGGGCCTCCGCGGGCGAGGACGCGATCACCGCCAGGCGCGTTTCCTGCGCCTCCCGCCCCGTTTGCAGGGTGAAGGCCAGGTCCATGAACGCCGCCGCCACGTCCTCCGACGTCTCTTCGACGGCCGGAGTTGTCGCGCCGCCGGGAGGCGACAACAGGCCGGCCACCTCGCGCACCGAGCGGTGCAGCCCCAGCAGGTCGGCGGGGAGCGGGCGGCCCGAGCGCGCCTCGAGCACCTCCCCCAGGCGCACCAGGCTCGCGGCATCCAGCCCGAGTTCCTCCAACGTCTCCGACGCCAGGACGTGGCCCGACCCTTCCAGGCCGAGCACCTCCAGGAGCGCCTCTTCCACCCACCGCGCCCCCGCGGCGGCGACGGGCGACGCGGCGGCCGCGGGATGCTCCCACCGGGCGAGCTGCCGCTCCAGGCCCTGCGCATGCTCCAGCAGCCGCTCCCGGTTCCTCGCCGAGAGCACGAGCAGTTCGGGTCCTGGCGCGGCGCCGTGCGCAGGACGCGCCGGAGCGCGGAACTCCTCGAGGATGACGTGCGCGTTCGCCCCTCCGGCACCGAAGGACGAGATGGCTGCGAGCAGACGCGGGGCCGTCCAATCCTCGTACGTCCGCTGGACGCGGAACCCCGAGGCCGCGAAGTCGATGTTCCTGTTCGGCGGCTCGCTGTGCAGCGAAGGCACGAGCTTGCGGTGGCGCATCTGCAACAGCACCTTGGTGAGCGCCGCGATGCCCGCCGCCGACTCCAGGTGGCCGATGTTGGACTTGATGGAGCCGATGGCGCACGGCGCCTGCCTGTTCTCCTCCTGCCCGAACGCCCGCGACAGCCCCCGGATCTCGATGGGGTCCCCCAGCGCGGTCCCCGTCCCATGCGCCTCCACGTAGGACAGGGCGGACGCGGACACCCCGGCCTGCTCCAACGCGGAGCGGATGAGGGCCGACTGCGCGGTGGGGTTGGGCACCGTGTAGCCGTTGCCGCGTCCCCCGTGGTTGATGGTCGTCGCGCGGATGACGGCGTGGATCCGATCTCCGTCCCGTTGCGCCTTCCACAGGGGCTTGAGGAGCACGGCCCCCACGCCCTCGCCTGGCACGTACCCGTCGCCCCCATCCCCGAAGCTGCGGCAGCGGCCGTCCGTGGAGGCGAAGCCCGTCTGGCTCAGGAAGACATATTTGGCCGGGTGCACGGAGACGTTGACGCCTCCGGCGACCGCCATGTCCGTCGCCCCCCTTCGCAGGTCCTCACAGGCCAGATGCAGCGCGGTGAGCGACGAGGAGCACATCGTGTCCAGGGCGATGCTGGGCCCCTGGAAGTTGAAGGTATAGGAGACGCGGTTCGCGATGGACGCGTAGGAGGACGCGGGGGTGACCATGCCTCCCGAGGTGTCCCGGCCATGGCCATACAGTTGGTACTGGCCCCACATGACGCCCACATAGACGCCCACACGCTCGGTTTTGAGCTGGGCGCGCGTGTAGCCCGCATCCTCCAGCGAATGCCAGACCGTCTGGAGGAAGAGCCGCTCCTGGGGATCCAGGAACTGGGCCTCGAAGGGCGTGATGTTGAAGAAGAGCGGATCAAAGCGGTCCACGTCCTCGACGAAGCCTCCCCACTTGCTGCGGCTGCTGCCCGAGCGCCGCCTCTCGGGGTCGAAGTCATCCCGGTAGTCCCAGCGCCCCGCGGGGATCTCCTCGATGCAGTCCCGGCCGTTGGACAGGTTCTCCCAGAAGGCCTCCAGCGTGGGCGCCTGGGGATAGCGGCCCGCGACCCCCACGATGGCGATGTCCATCCGCTCGGACGTCTCCGGCCGTGACGCGGGCCGGGGGTCCACGCCTGACGGCCTCACCGCCGGCACCTGGGGCGTCGTCGCCTGGGGAGGCGCGGACACGGACGCGGGGGTGGACGCTGGCGACGCCTGGGCCTGGCTCCGGGGCGCCAGCAGCTTCGTCACGGCGTCCAGGCGCGTCTCGAGCAGGTGCGCGGTGAGCTGTTCGAGGCTCGGGTGTTCGAAGATCAGCGTCTTGGGGAGCGAGCCGAACTGGGGCTCCAGCCTGGAATGGAGCTCGAGCGTCATGACCGAATCCACGCCGTAATCCTGGAGGGGTCCATCGTCCCGCAGCGCATGCGGGGCCAGGCGCGTGGCCTCGGAGACCATCCGCCGCAAGTGCTCCAACAGGGCGTTGCGCAGGGACGACGCTTCGTGCCCGCGCCCAGACGCCACCGGGACGTTCCGCTCCATGGACTCTCCTCTTGATCCGGGTTCGTGGGGCACGGGGGTCCCCGCCATCACGCCCGCCTGTTCCAGGAAGGACAGCAGCCGCTGCGCGTGCGCCGAGAACAGCACCGGCTGCGGCTCATCCATCCCCACCAACCGTTCGAACGCGTCCAGCCCCTCGCGCGAACCCAGCGGCACGATGCCGGCCTGTCGCTGGAGCCCTTCGCGCACCGGGGGCGGCAGACGCATGCCCCCGTCATTCCAATAGGGCCACGCGATGCAGACCGTGCGGCCCTGGCGCAGCCCGCGGCGGCGCAGCGCTTCGCGTCCGGCCGCGAAGCCCTCCAGGAAAGCGTTGGCGAACGCGTAGTCGCCCTGCCCCGGGTTGCCGAGCGCCCCCGACGTGGAGCCGAAGAGCGCGAAGAGTTCGAGCGGCTCTCCGGCGAGCGCGCGCTCCAGGTGGAGCACGCCGTCCACCTTGGGGGCGAGCACTCCCGCGACCCGCGAGGCCGTCCTCGTGGCCAGATACCCATCGTCGAGCACCCCGGCTGCGTGCACCACCGCGCGGAGGGGGCCCAGGCCCTGATGGATGGAGCGCACGGCGGCGGCCACCTCCGTGTCCACGCCCAGGTCGGCCTGGAAATACCGCGCCTCCACGCCCTTCGCTGCGAGCGCGGCCACCAGCGCCCGGACCTTCGGATCCTCCGCGCGGCGGCCGAGGAGGGCGAAGCGACGAGCGCCCCGTTCGGCCAGGTGCAACGCCGCCTGACTGGCCAGTGCCCCCGGGATGCCGGTGATGAGGCACGTCCCTTCCAATGGGAAGCGCGCGTGCTCCGGGAGGACTCCGCGCGACAGACGCCGCTCCTCACGCGCTCCCGCCGCGTAGCGCACGTCCGCGAAGCCACGCTCCGTGGCGCCGAGTTCCGAGCGCAGCACCTCCGCCGAGGCGCCATCCTCCGCGAGGCCCTCCCACCACACCCCGCGCATCCGCAGCGCGTCGCTCTCGCGCACGACGCTCTGGGCGAAGCCCATGAGTCCCCGGTGCACGGCGGCCGCGACGTCCAGCGTGTCACCGGGCGTGCTCCACCCCACCACCAGGACCTTGCACGGCCCCCCCGGCTTGCGATGGATCAGCGCCTGCCCCAGGTGGATGAGGCCGAGGAGCGCCGTCCGGGCGGCTCCGGCCTCGTCCCGCGAGCCTCCGGCGTCCACCGCGTACAGCAGGTGCTCGGCGCCCAGCCCCTGCGCGTCCGCCAACTCGAGCAGCCGCCGGAATCCCTCCGGCTCGCCCAGGTTCACGCGGAAGCGCCGGGGGCCGAGCTGCGCGAAGTGCTCGCCCGGAAGGACGACCGTGGTGGGCCCGGAGGACGCGAACGCCCTCGCGAGTGATTCGTTCGATGTGATGAGCAGCACCTCGCGGGGGGCGGCTGCTCGCGCTGGTTCCCGGACCGCCTGCCATCTCGGCACGAGCACCACGCGTTCGGTGGCCTCGGTGGGGGCGTCCGGAGCCCTGCTCGGGCGGGCCCGGGTCGTGAAGCCCCGCAGCGCGACGCACACCCGGCCTGTGGGATCCGCCAGGTCCAGGTCCAGCTTGCGGATGCCCGAGGCCTGACGCTCCGGCCGCTCTCGCACGTGGACCAGGACCTCCCGCGGAAGCTCGTCGTGGAGCATCAGGCGCTCCAGGGCGAAGGGGAGCGACAGCGTGTCCTGCTCCCGCGCCTGCAGGCCCAGGAGGACGCTCGCGACCTGGAGCGCGCCATCCAGCAGGGCGATGAAGGGCGTGGAGCCACCCACGCCAGCGGAGGCCGCGCTTGGCACCTCGAGCCTGGCCAGGGCCTCGCCGGGCCCGACCGACAGCCCGCGCAGGACGCGGAGCGAGGGACCGTAGACGAAGCGGTGCGACTCGAAGGTCGCGTAGGCGGCCTCCACGTCCACCGGGGTCCCGCACCGCTCCCGGATGGGGTCCAGTTCGAGGGCGTGCGCCACGTCGCTCCCGGCAAGCGGCTCCACCCGACCCTGGCTGTGCGAACGCCGGGGGCCATCCTGTCCCTCCGCGCTGGCGAGTTCGAAGCCTGTCGACGCCGCCTCCCTCTGGAGGTGGAGCTCGAGCTCTCGCGGCCCCCCGCCCATCACGGGGTGGGACCACAGGACGTCGCGCACCCCCGTGCCCGGACGGAGCGCGTCCACGCAGCGCAGCGCCAGCGCCAGGTGAACCACCCCGGGGAGGATGGGCTGTCCCTCGGCGCGGTGATCCACGAGGAAGGACTCCTCGCCGGACAAGCGCACGCGGAAATGGCTGTCGGACACGGCGGTGATGGCGGGCAGCTCCTGGGCGGTCGCGCCCTGGACGGACGCCAGGGGGTAGCGGACCTTCGCGAAGGGATAAGAGGGCACTGGGAGTCGGCGAGGCAGCGGGACCGGGAGGAGCGCGGCCCACTCGATGTCGGCGCCGCGCACCCAGGACGCCGCCAGGGCCATGAGCGCGTCACGCCCCTGGCTCCGCGTGTCCGCGGTGGGGACGATGCGCGTCCGGGCCCCGGAGGACAGGCTTCCCCTCACCCCGCCCGGTGGCGTCTCGCCGCGCAGCAACGCACCGAGCGAAGCGGCGAGCTCCTCCGCCGTCCGGGCCACCACCGCCACGCGCTCGCGATGTGACGCGCGCCCCAGTTGGAGCGTCCGCGCGTAGCGGGCCATCCAGCCAGGTGCGCGCGAGGCCCCGGAGACGAACGCACGATGGCGCTCCAGGAGCGCGTTCAGCGTCTCCGGCTCACGCGCGGAGAAGGTGAAGAGGTGGTCCATGGCGTCCTGCTCCACGTCCGGAGGCAGGAGGCAGAGGGGCGCCTCCTCCACGAGCACATGGGCGTTGGAGCCGCCCATGCCGAAGGAGCTCACGCCCGCCCTGCGGGGCGCCTGCGCCGACCGCGACCACGTCTCACGGGTGGAGTGCAGACGGAAGGGACTGCCGTCCAGTTCGATGTGGGGGTTGCGCGCGCGGAAGTGGACCAGGGAGGGCAGCACGCCCTCACGGACGCAGAGGATGGCCTTGAACACCCCGGCGAGGCCCGCGGCGGCCTCCAGGTGGCCGATGTTGCCCTTCACCGAGCCCAGCGCGCACCAGGGGTCCACCGGGGCCGTGTCGCCACGCTCGGCGAGGACGGTCGAGAAGGCGCTCTTGAGTCCCTCCACTTCGATGGGATCTCCGAGCGCCGTGCCGGTCCCATGCGTCTCGATGTAGCCCACCGTCCGGGGATCCCATCCGGCGCGCCGCAGCGCGGTGGCCACCACGTCGGCCTGGGCGGTGCCATTGGGCGCCGTGAGCGAGTTGGAGCGCCCCCCGTGGTTCTCCGCGCTGGCCGCGAGGACAGCCCAGATGTGGTCTCCGTCCCGGAGCGCGTCCGACAGCCGGCGCAGCACCAGACACCCCACCCCCTCGCTTCGCACGTACCCGTTGGCCGAGGCATCAAACGGCTTGCAGCGCCCATCCGGGCTCATCATCCCCGTCTTGCGCGCCGCCAGATGCGCGAAGGGGCCGAGGATGAGGTTCACGCCCCCGACGAGCGCGCTGTCGCATTCGCCCTGCCGCATGGCCATGAGGGCGCGGTGGAGCGCGACCAGGGAGCTTGAGCACGCGGTGTCCACCGGTTCGCTCGGACCATGCAAGTCCAGCAGGAACGAAAGCCGATTGGCGAGGATGCTTCGCGCCAAGCCCGTCAGCGTATGACCTTCCAGGGAGCGCTCCGCCGCCGAGCCGAGGAAGTCCGCGCCACTCACCCCCACGAAGACGCCTGTGCGCCCCCCGCGCAGCGCTTCCGGGTGGATGCCCGCGTTCTCCAGCGCGGCCCAGGCCGTCTCCAGGAAGAGCCGCTGTTGCGGATCCATCTGCGCGGCTTCGCGCGGCGACACTCCGAAGAACGGCGCGTCGAAGCAGTCCACGTCCTTCAGGAAGCCGCCGTGGCGGGCGTGCTCACCCTCGGGCAGCGACCGGAAGTCCCAGCGCTCGCGCGGGACGTCCTGGATGCAATCGTTCCCTTCGAACAACCGCGCCCAGAAAGCGTCGAGGTCCTCCGCGCCAGGGAACCGACCCGCGAGGCCCACGACGGCCACGGCCTCCTGCTCCCGCGCGGCGGAGAGTTCGGCGCGGGCGCCGTCGGGAGCTTCCGTGGGCGACTGCGTGGACAAGTGGGCCGCCAGGGCCGACACGCTGGAGTACTGGAAGAAGAGCGCCGGGTTGACGCCGCGGCCCAGCTCCCGCTTGAGCTGTACCCCCAGGCGGGTGAAACCCACGGAGTCGAGCCCCAGGGCTCCAAACGTCTCATGGACGTCCACGTACTGGGGCTCGCACTCGAGCACCCTGGCGACCACGTCGCGGAGGGAACGCTCCAGGGGCGACAGGGTCGCGTCGGGGACGGAGCGCCCGGAAGACGTGTCCGCCACGGTCCCTGTCCCCAGGCGGGCGGAGAGCAGCTCCAGTGGGGTCACCGCCAGCGCCTTGCGGTCCACCTTGTTGTTGGCCGTCAGGGGGAGGTGGGTGAGCTGGAGGAAGCGCGAGGGCACCATGTACTCCGGCAGCCAGCGTCCCAGCACGGACCTTGACTGCGCCTCGGCCGGCAGAGTGACGCCCGGCGCGCAGACGAGGAAGGCCACGAGCTGATCACTCCCCTGGGCCGTCTTGCGCGACACCACGACGGCCGCGTCGAGCCCCGTCAACCGGGCGCGCAGGGTGACCTCGATCTCCGAGAGCTCCACCCGGAAGCCGCGGATCTTCACCTGACCATCGCGCCGGCCCAGGCACTCCAGCTCCCCGTCCTCGCGAAAGCGCGCGACGTCTCCGGTCCGGTACATCGTGGGCCAGCGCTCCGAATGAAAGGGATTGGGGACGAACCGCTCGGCCGTCAGCTCCGGCTGGCGCAGGTAGCCGTCCGCCACGCCCGCGCCGCCAATGCACAGCTCCCCGGGGACGCCGACCGGGACGGGACGACCGGCGTCGTCCAGGATGTACACGAAGGTGTTGTCGATAGGCCGGCCGATGGAGACCTCCGCCCCGTGGATGCGCTTGAGCGTGGACCACACCGTCGTCTCGGTGGGGCCGTACAGGTTGTACAAGGCGTCGCAGCGGCCCTGGAGCGTCAGCGCCAGTTCGGGGGGCAGCGGTTCACCGCCACAGAAGAGCTTCGAGAGTCTCCGCCCGCTCCAGCCCGCGCTCAGCAACATCCGCCAGGTGGCGGGCGTGGCCTGCATCACCGTGGCCGCCGAGCGCTCCAGCCATTCACACAGCCGCACGCCATCGCGGCAGACCTCGGTAGGCACCACTTCGACACAGGCCCCCGCGGCCAGTGGCACGAGCAGCTCCAGCACGGCGATGTCGAAGCAGACGGTCGTCACCGCGAGCACCGTGTCCTCGGCGGACAGCCCCGGTTCGCGCAGCATGGAGTCCGTGAAGTTGGCGAGGTTGCGGTGCAGGACGCGGACGCCCTTCGGCGCGCCGGTGGAGCCGGAGGTGTAGATGACGTAGGCCGCGCCGTCAGGGCCCGGAGCGTGCTCCGGCGCGAGCCGCGCGCCGGCCCGTCCCGTCGCCGCCGCATCCACCTTCACGGCCACATCGCGCAGCGCGGGGTGGGTGCCGAACGCGGCCAGGTCCGTCACCACCGCGCGGACCCGCGCGTCGGTGAGCATGGCCTCGAGCCGCTCGGGCGGATAGATGGGATCCAACGGCACGTAGGCCGCCCCCGCCTTCAGCACGCCGAGCAGCACGCCGGGCAGCTCCACCGTGCGGGGGATGAGCACCCCCACGAGGCTCCCCTTCTCCACGCCCCGCTCCCGCAGCGCGAGCGCCAGCGCATCCGAGCGTTCCTCCAGCTCCCGGTACGTGCGCGTGTGCTCGCCCGAGCGCACGGCCACCCGCTCCGGTGACCTCCGCGCCTGGGCCGAGAACCGCTCCACCCATGTGCCAGCGGGCTCCCGGTCCGTCCGCGTGCGATTCCAGTCTCCGAGCAGGAGCGCGCGCTCTTCGGGCAGCAGCAGTTGCAGCTCGCCCACCCGCCGCGCGTCATCCGCGTCGACCACCTGCTCCAGGAGCCCGGCGAAGTGCCGCGCCAGCCGCTCGACGCCATCCCGGGGCATGACGTCCGGGTCGTGCTTCCACCGCAGCCGGAAGCCCGTGGGCAACTCGAGCACCTCCAGGATGAGGCCCAGCTCCCCTTCCTGCTGGACGTCGAGCAGGGGCGGCCCCAGCGGCGAGCCTTCGGCCTGCACGTCCAGGTCCCGCGTCCAGCTCTGGAAGTAGAGCCCCACGGCCGGCGTGGGGGAGACCCGCATCTGGCGGGCGAGCGTGAAGAGCGGATGGTCGCCGTGGCGCAGCGCCTCCATCACCCCATCATGGACCTGCGCGAGGAACCCGGCGACGGAGGACTCCTCGCGAACCTCGCCCACCAGCGGAAGGACCCGGACGAAGTAACCAATCACCTCGTCGAAGCGCGGCGTGGGCCGGCCCTCCATGGGGACCGCGACCGCGATCCGGCGCTGTCCCGAGTACCTGGACAGCAGCACCTGGTAGGCCGCCAGGAAGAGCGTGAAGGGGGTCATGCCCCTCCGGCTCGCGCACGCGCGCACGCGCGCCCCCATCGCCGCGTCCAGCGCATGCACCACGGTGTCGCCCCGGAGCGTGGGGCCCCGCCTGGGCCGTGCGATGGGAAGCTCCAGCGTCGGCAGTCCGCCTTCGAGCCGGGCTCGCCAGAACGCCTCCGCGGCGAGGCCCGCGGGCGAACGCGAGAACGCCTCCTCGTGCGCGACGAACTCCGCGTAGGCGCCGACGGGCTCCGCCGCGAGCGGCGCCGGGCGCCCCGCGTACGCCTCCATCCAATGGCGCAGCAGCAGTCCCAGGGAGACGCCGTCGAAGCAGAGGTGGTGCACGCACGTGAGCAGGAGCGAGGGCCGCGTCGACCTGCGAAAGAGGGTCACCCGGAGCACGGGCCCCGCTTCCAGCTCGAAGGGAAGCCGGCCCTGCTCCCGCGCCCGGGCCACGAGCGCCGCGTCCTCCAGCCCCTCCGCGTCCACCTCCGTCCAGGCCACGGGCGCGGGCTCACCGGGTGCGCACTGGAAGGCGGTGCCCTGCTCCTCCACGAAGGTGGACGCGAGCACGGGGTGTCGCCGGACCACCGAATCCAACGCGCGCCGCAGGGCCACCAGGTCCGCCCCGGGCCGCACGTACTGCGCGAGAGGGATGTTGTAACTCGCGCCTCCGGGCGCGAGCGCATGCGCGAGCCAGAGCGCCTGCTGCCCATCCCCCAGGGGCCACCGCGCCGTCGTCGAGCGCAGCAACCGGAGCGCCTCCTCGGGCGACAGCTCTGCGTTCCACACCTTCTCGAAGACCGTGCGCGTATCCATCACTCCCGCTCTCTCTCGTCCCCACAAGGGCGCTTCAGTTCGACTCGGTCAGGGCCTGCTGCGGCGTGAGCTCGCCGCGGCTCAATCGCCGCAGCAGTTGCTCCAGCCCGTCGGGCGGGGCCCGCGGGCTCGCTTCCACCGGGGCTCCGGGTGGCTCGGAGGTAGGGGGCCGGGACAGGCGCGCCAGCAGCGCCCCCACGGAGGCCTGTCCCAGGATGTCCCGGGGCTCCAGCCGCACGGCCCACCGGGCCTCCACCAACCGGATGAGGCGCATCGCCAGCAGCGAGGTCAGTCCCAGCTCCGCGAGTTGGGCCTCCTCCGTGAGCGACGCCTCGGCAACGCGCAGCACCTCGGCCAGAAGCGCCCGCGCCTGCCGGGGCGCTTCTTCGGGCAGCCGGGGCCCGGTCCGCTCGGGCGCGCACGTGGTGTCCACCGCCTGCGCCACCCAGTGCGAGCGCCGCTCGAACGGGTAGGTCGGAAGGGAGACGACCCGGCCGTCCGCCGCGCCCCGCGGCCGCGTCCAATCCACCTCAACCCCGTGGGTCCACGCGGCGGCCAGCGTCGGGAGTTGCTCCTCGCCCAGCCACCGCTCCACGAGGCCCTGGGCACCGGCATCCGTGTTGAGCAGCGCCGCCAGCGCGTGGGAGTCGCCGCGGCGCCCCGTGAAGAGCGCGTGCCCGGTCGGGGTTTCGCTCGCGAAGCCCTGGAGCGCCTGGCGCGCCTCGTCCAGGTCGGAGGCGAGCACCACGAGGCGGTGTTCCAGGGAGGCCCGGCGTGCCAGCGTGAAGGCCACATCCGACAGCCGCAGGTCCCCCGCGCGCGCGAACAGCTCGGAGAGCCGTCCCGCCTGGGCCCGCAGCGCCGTGACCGTCCGCGCCGACACGGGCAGCGCGCACCGCGGGCCCGGGGCGGGCTGGACGCGCTCGGCCGCCTCGTGCTCCTCCAGGACGAGGCAGGCATTGGAGCCCCCGGCGGCGAAGGACGTGACGAGCGCCACGCGGGGCGTCGTCGTGCTCCCGGCCTCCCAGGCCGCGGCCTGCGTCTGGAGCCGGAAGGGCGTGGACTCCAAGACGATGGCTGGATTGCGGGGCTCATGCCCGAGCGAGGGCGTGAGCGTGCGGTGCTTGAGCTGGAGCAGCACCTTCGTCACCTGGGACACCCCCGAGGCGGCCTCCAGGTGACCGATGTTGCCCTTCACGGACCCCAGCGCGCAGGTGCCCGTGGCGGCGCTCCCACGGAACACCCGGCTGAGCGCCGCGAGCTCCACGGGATCCCCGAGCGGCGAGCCCGTCGCGGAGGACTCCACGTAGCTGACGGCCGCTGGCGACAGGCCCGCGCGGCGCAGCGCCCGCTCCACGACCTGGGCCTGCGCCTCGGGGCTCGGCATGTTGGGCGAGCGCGTGCGGCCATTGTGGTTGGTGGCGCTCCCCTTGATGACAGCGTGGATGCGGTCCTTGTCCTCGCGGGCGCGGCGCAGGGACTTGAGCACCAGGATGCCCACGCCCTCGCCTGGCACGAAGCCATCGCTCGCGCCAAACGCGGCCCGGTCCCCCCGACTCGCGAGCAGCCCCAGCGACTCCAGCCCCGCGTACTTCGCGCCATGGAGCGTCAGGTTCACGCCCCCCGCCAGGGCGACGTCGCACTCCCCCATCGCGAGGCTCGTGGCGGCCAGGTGGATGGCGATGGCCGAGGAGGCGCAGGCGGCGTCCACCGCGACCGAGGGGCCTCGCAGGTCCAGGTGGTGCGACACCCGGTTCACGATGCCGGAGTAGGACTGCAAGGACATCTGGTCGCGCAGCAGCGGATCCCCGACCAGCATCCGGTAGTGCTCATACATGCACCCCAGGAACACGCCCACGCCCAGCCCCGCGCGATGGAGGGACGCGGGCGAACAGGCGGCGTCCTCCAGCGCCTCCCAGGCCGTCTCCAGGGCCAGCCGCGCCTCCGGTTCGAGCGTGTCCGCCTCCGAGGGAGCGATGCCGAAGAAGGCCGCGTCGAACTGATCCACGTCCTCCAGGAAGCCACCCCACCGGGCCCTGGCGCTGTCCCCCCCGCGCAGGGCGGGACGCGACTCGGGGGGCGGGAGGATGGAGCATCCGCCCGAGCGAAGCCGCGACCAGAACTCCTCCAGGGAGCGGGCCCCCGGGTAGCGGCCGCTCATCCCCACGATGGCGATGTCATCGGGTTCCCGCGTCTCCACCGGCCGGGCCCGGGATTCGCGCAAAACATCCGCGGTCGCGCGGGCGTGCGGGACGAAGCCTCCCACCATGCCATGGAGGAAGACATGGCCCGCGCCCAGGCCGAAGTGGGTGCGCACGGTTTCGAAGCCAAAGCCCCCAATTGGCACCAGACCCACGTCGTGTGACGCCTGGGCCTCCATCAGTCGCTGTCCCATGCGGCCCGACTCCCGCAGCAGGGACTGTAGGGCCCGCGGTCCGACGCTCGCTTCGTACGCCTCCACGTCCGAAACGAAGAACAGACTGAAGCCCGAGGCCGCGAAGTGAGTGCGATTGGACGGCGTGTGACCGCGCTTGAGCAGCTCCGGGGACAGGGACGAGACGGGATGCAGGGCGCGCTCGCCCGGCGCGAACCGGTAGAGCCCCTCCTCCAGGCCCTGGAGCCGGCCCGCCTTCACATACACGAACAGCTCGAGGGCCCGACGCTCCTCCGTCGCCACGTCCCGTGGCCACGCGGTGGAGAGCAGCCCGAGCAGGGCCTCGCGCTCGATGGCGCGCTCCTCGTAGGTCCGGTGGCTGAAGCGTTGGCGGTAGCGCTCCGGCGCGATCTCCACGGGGGGAAGGCGCACGGGCTCGCCCCACGGCGTGGCCGGGGCAGGCTCAGCGCTCGGCTTCCCCGGGGAATCCTTCGCGCCAGCGCCGTAGCGCATGTCCGCGTAGAGCGCCTCCAGGTCGCGCCGCGTCAGGAAGCGCGAGCGCCCGGCCTCCGTGGACGCGGGCAGGCTCCGCGCGAGTTCGTCCAGGCAAGGCCACGCAGGGTCCGACCCGCCGCGCGTGGCCACGAGGCTGGAGACGGCGAGCCGGTGCCCGTCCAACCCCAGCGCCGCGTGGAGCCGCTCCGGCTCAAGCCCCCGCAGCGCCCGCAGCGTGAGGCCCAACGGGGCCGCGGTGCGCTCCGCGAGGTGCTCCATGTAGCCCGTGTCGAGGAAGGAGAAGAACTCACTGAAGCCCTGGTAGGTCGCCCGCAGGTCCTCCAGGTGCGCCACGAAGTGGAGGCAGTACGGCGCGCGGGCATGGGCCGCGCGTTCCACCGGGTTGAGCAGGTCCTCCGCCGCAAGCCCTTCCTTCCGCAGGAGGCGAAGCGCATGGGTGTCCGACGCGTAGGCATAGAGGCCTGGCTCCAGTCCCGCCACCCCTCCTGGCCGGACTTCGACCTGGACGCGCACCGCGTACTTGCCCCCGGCGGAGGCGTACAGGCGCCGGGGAGCGCCGTCGATGAGCCGCGTCCTGAACGGGGCGAGCTGCGTGCTCAACCGCTCCAGGGAGAGCGCCTCGCCGGGCGCCGGACGCGGCGCGGAGATTCCGGAGGAGCCGCGCGGGCTTTCGACCGGCGTCTCTCGCGGGAGGAAGCGCGCGCGGAGCGCCGCGAGCGTCGGAGCCTCCAGCAGGACACTCACCCCGAGCTCCGCTCCCGTGCGCTCCATGAACGCCGCCACGACATTGGCGAGGGTGAGGGACGTGGCCCCCAGTTCGAAGAAGTCCGCGTCGTCCGGCAACCGACTCAGCTCCAGCTCGCCACACATCAGCGTCCGCAGGGTCTCCAACTGCGAGACGGAGAGGGCCGGCATCTCCACGCGAGCCTGGACGGGGAGCGGCGCTGGCGCTGGCGGGACGACCGCGGCGGAGGAGGACGCGGCGGACTCGAGGGCCCGGCACACGGCGGACACCGAGTTGAACTCCAGCCACAAGGGCACCGGCACCTCCACGCCCAGCTCCCTGCGGGCCCGCTCGGACACGTTGGTGACGGTGAGCGAAGTGGCGCCGAGTTCGAAGATGTCGTCCTCGCCCCCGAGCGTGCTCAGCTCCAGCTCAGCGGCGACGAAGCGGCAGAGGTCCGCGCGCAGGGACACCGGGGCGGTGGCGGAGGAACGCGCCTCCTCCTCGCGTCCCTCGGCCAGGGACTGGAGGGCTTTGCGGTCGAGCTTGCCCACGGCGGTGAGCGGAAGGGCCTCCAGGGGCACCACGCGGTTGGGCACCATGTAGTCCGGGAGCATGCGTCGCAGCGCGCGGCGAACCTCCTGCGCGTCGCTCTTCTGGCCCTGGCGGTCCACGACGAAGGCGACGAGCTTGGGGTCGGGCCCGTGGGCGTCGCGCACCACGACGGCCGCGGCACGGATGTCCGGCAGCCGCAGCAGCGCCGCCTCGACTTCGCCCAGCTCGACCCGGAAGCCGCGCAGTTGGACCTGCAGGTCCGCGCGGCCGATGTACTCGATGTCTCCGTCCGCCCGCCTCCGGGCGAGATCACCGGAGCGGTACATCCGGCCAGGCTGCGATTCGGGCGCGCGAAGAAAGCGGGCCTGGGTGAGGTCGGGCCGGCGGTAGTAGCCCCGCGCGACGCCTGGTCCCTGGACATAGATCTCCCCGGTCTCCCCGTCCCGCACCGGGCGCTGGTGCTCATCCAGGAGGTGGATGCGCAGATCGGGAATGGGCACGCCGATGAGGCTGGGGGCCTCCAGATCCGACGCGCGCACCACGCGGAAGGTGGAGTGCACGGTCGTCTCGGTGATGCCGTACATGTTGACCAGCATGGCCGCGTCGCCGTGCCGCTCGAACCACCCCCGGAGCATGGCGAAGTCGAGCCGCTCCCCCGCGAAGATGAGGGTCCGCAGCTTCAGCTCACGGGCCCGCGCCGAACGCGCATCCGCCTCCAGCAGGTAGCGGAACGCCGTGGGCGTCTGGCACAGCACGGTGACGCCCTCCTCGACGAGGAGGCGGTGGAACACATCGAAGGAGCGGGACGTGGCGTACGGGACCACCACGAGCCGCCCGCCGTGGAGCAGCGCGCCGAAGATCTCCCACACGGACACGTCGAACGAGTGCGAGTGGTACAGCGTCCACACGTCACCGGGGCCAAAGCCATACCAATGCGCCGTCTGGGTGAAGAGGCGCAGCACCTGGAGGTGCTCCACGACGACGCCCTTGGGCACCCCCGTGGAGCCGGAGGTGTAGATGACGTAGGCGGCGTCCGTGCTGGCCACCTCCACGCTCGGGCTCAAGGGTGACTCGCTCGCGAACCAGGCCGCGGCCTCCTCGAGCACCAGGACGTCGCGTCCCCGCGCGGCGTCCCCCACCTCCACCCCCGGGGTGACGAGCAGCAGGCGGACCTCCGCGTCCTGGAGGATGCGCTCGGTGCGCTCTCGCGGGTACTTCGCGTCCAGGGGCAGGTAGGCCCCACCGGCCTTGAGGATGCCGAGAATGCCAATCACCGTCTCCAGGGTCCGGTCGGCCCACAGTCCGACCAGCACCTCGGGTCCCACGCCCCGGCGCCGCAGGGCATGAGCCACCTGGTTGGCCCGGGCATCGAGCTC
This sequence comes from Corallococcus sp. bb12-1, assembly GCF_026626765.1. Lineage (NCBI taxonomy): Bacteria > Pseudomonadati > Myxococcota > Myxococcia > Myxococcales > Myxococcaceae > Corallococcus > Corallococcus sp. bb12-1. The sequence goes on from NZ_JAPNJZ010000008.1 coordinate 41,917, forward strand.
GCCATAGCGGAGCGTGCGCCCCTCGCACTGCACCGCCGTGCGCTCCGGGAAACGCTGGGCGGTCTGCTCGAACCACTCCTGGAGGTTGCGCATGTGTTCCCTCATTCCACTGCTCGGTTCGTGCCCGTAGGACGGATGGCGCCACGGGGCGGCTCGGAGGCAAGCAGGGGGCGAGCCCATGCCGCCTCATCCCGGACCAGCCGCTCCAGGAGCGCCACATAGGTGGAGAAGGCCGCGGTGAGCGCGGCTTCGTCGACGGACGACCGCTCCACGTCCCAGTCCACCCGAAGCCAGTCCTCGCCCACATGGCTGAGATGGTCGACGAGCACCTGCGGCGTGCGCGAACGCGCCTCGCCCAGGTTCACCTCCCGCGGCATCCGCCAACGGCCCTGCCCCAGCGGACGCGTGAAGACGACCGGGAAGGGACCCGGGCTCCGCCGTCGCACGGCGAACTCCCGCATCACCTCCGTGCCGCTCACCCCGGAGCGCGACCAGTCCTCGCGCAGCACCCGCTGATAACGCCGCACCCGCTCATCGAACCGGAGGTCCTCCGCGCCGCGCGTCACCCAGGCCAGGCTGCAGAAGTCACCCACCAGTTCGTGGATGTCCGGATGGAGCGACGGGCGGTCCCAGTTGGCGACCACGACGGTGAAGACCGGAGACGCCGCGCAGGTGGCGAGCGCCTCCAGATAGGCCGCGAGCGCGACCATGTCCGTGTCCACGCCCAGCGCGCCCGCGCGCTGCCGCACCGCCGCCCAACCCTCGATGCGCGCGGTGAGCCGGACCCGCCCCGTGTGCGCACCAGAGGCACGCGGGAGCACCGGCGCCGGAGGCAGCCCGGCGAACCGCTCGCGCCAGTACTCCCGCGCCGCCTGTCCCGCCTCCGACGCGGCGAACGATTCGAGCGAATGCACCCAGTCCCGGAAGCGGAGCGCCGGCTCGGGCAACCGGAGCTGGGGCTCCGCGTAGAGCCGGAGAAGCTGCGCCATCAGCATCTCGATGCTGGGCCCATCCGCGATCATCCCATCCATCGCCACGTGCAGCACCGACCGCCGCCGGTCTCGCGACGTCACGACGTGCAACTGGAAGAGCGGCCATTCCCCCAGCGCGTGAACGTGCCCGAAGAGTCGCTCGGCCGTCTCCCGCGTCGCCGCCTCCCAGTGGCGCGGCTCGTGTGACGCGACGAGCGTCTCGCCCACGCGGATGTCCAGGGGGCCGTCGTAGCGGCACTGGGTGCCATTGCCGAGCACCACCGTGCGCAGCATTTCGTGGTGCTCCACCAGCCGCCGCCACGCCGCCTCGATCCGGGCCAGGTCCAGTCCGGGCAGGTCCAGTTGCTGGTACACGGCGCAACTGCGATCCGTTCCCTGGAACACCTTGCGGGCGACCACGTACGCGCGCTGGAGGCTCGTCAACCCGAAGGGGCCGCTCCGCTCCGGATCCCGATGCAGGAGCATGGAGGCGGGGCGTGCCTCCGTCGGCGCAAGGGGCCGCTGCCCCTCCGGCGCCGAGGCCGCCTCGCGCAGCGCGCGGACGTAGGTGTCGAACATCCGCTGTGCCAACGTCGCGGGCAGCCAGTGCGCCGCGAAGTCCCAGTGGAGGACAAGTGCCCCTTCCTCCTCGTGCGCCTGATGGTCCAGGTAGACTTGCGGCGTCTGGGTGATGCCGAAGACGCGCAGCGAGTACCAGCGTCCCCCGCCCTGCTTGACGCTCCCCACGGTGCTCGTGAACACCGCCGGGAGGCTGAAGCCGGCGGGCAGGCGTCCCGCGCGCCGCAGCTCGCGCAGCACCCGGACGCCGCCCACCCGTGAGTGCTCGAGATCCGCCCAGCACTGCGCCTGCGCCGCGCGGACACGGGACTCGAAGGAGCTGCTCGCGGAGGCCTCGGAGAGGAAGAGGGAGCTGGAGGTGAAGGGACCGACGACGAGCGACGGGTCTCCCACCAGCGGCAGCCGGTTGAAGAAGGTCTGGACGACGCAGAAGCGGCCGCGCTCCGCGAAGCCGCGCAGGGTGTCGCAGTAGAGCGTCAGCAGCAGGGTATTCACCGTCGAGCCCAGGCTCCGCGCCAGCCGCCGGAGCGACTCCAGCTCGGGAGGGGACAGTCGGACTTCCAGCCGTTGGCGCCTGCCCGCCGGGGCCTCCGGGGGCGCGCTGAAACCGGGGCCCGGAGGGATGTCCGTCAGCTTGGCCATCCAATAGTCCAGGTCCTTGCGAAACCCCTCCTCCGCCTCCATGCGCCGGGCCGCCTGGACATGCTCGCGGAAGCTCGTCCCCCCGGCGGGCAGGACGTGCGACGGGTCCTCGTACAGCGCCTGCCACTGGCTCAGGAGGAGCTCCACGCTGCTGGCATCCACCACCAGCTCGTCCAGGCTCAGGTGGAGCACGCAGGCGCCGGAGGGCAGCCGCGTCACGCACACGGTGAAGAGCGGCCACACGTCCGGGGCGTACAGCTTGTGTGAAAGCTCCTCCCGCGTGGCCGCGACGTGCTCGGCGAGCGGAGCTTCCCGGGGCGCTTCGCTTCGCCGGACGGCGATGCGGTATTCCGGCACCTCGGTGAGCCGCTGCTGGCCACGCCGGGACATGCGCGTGGAAAGCATCGCGTGGTGGCGCACGAGTCGCGTCCACGCCACCTCCAGACGGGGCACGTCGAGTCGCTCGAAGAGGAGTTCGAGGTAGAGGTGACAGCCCACGGGGTCCGTCTTGCGTCCCAGTTCACGCCCGGCGATGAACGCCTGCTGCATGTCGGTGAACGGGAAGGGCGGCTCCTCGCGCACCGGCTCCGGGAGGAGGCCGGGCGGCGTCCTGGACGGGTCCGGAGGAAGAGGGAGCGCCACGGTGGGCGGTGGCGCCGCTCGGTTCGCGCGGAACCCGGGCTGGGCTTCGATCCGCCGGGCCAGGGCTTCCATCGACAGGCCCGGCTCGAGTTCGGACAAGGGGACTTCCAACTTCAGGTGCCGCTCGAGCGCGTGCCGCAACTTCACCGCCGACACGCTGTCGTAGCCGAGCGCCTCCAGGGAGACGTCCGTCGGCATCGAGGCCTGAGGGTGCTTGAGCACCTCCGCCATCAGCGCCTGGAGGGTCGTCAGGAGGGGCTCCTCCACGGGCGGCGCCAGGGGAGTGGGCTCCCGTACGGGAGGCTGCGCGATCGCGCCATCCACCACCGCCACCTCCACATGGGGCGCGTCGAGGGCCCAGCAGCGCACCCGGGCGAACGGAGTGGTCGGCAGCGACACGCGCTGGGGACGCGAGGCGCCGTGCAGGAGCCGCCAGTCGACGGCCGCCCCCCTCACCCACAGCGTGGCGAGCGTATCCAGCCGGCCGCGCTCCGCGAGGCCCTTCACGAACGCCGCACCCTCCGCGCCATCGAACAGGCCCTCCAGCGACTCGGCCGTCGACCTGGCGACGCCTCGGTGCAGACGCCCCTGCGGCGCGCCGCGCTTCTCCACGAAGGCCGCCAGCCGATCCACCACCTCACGCAGGGTGCTCGCGACGAAGGCCAGGCGCTCCTCCAGCGGCTCACGGCCTAGCTGGAGCGTGTAGGCGAGGTCCCGCGGGCACGGCGCCAGCTCCGCGTCCCGCTCCCGCACCACCGCTGCCGTGGCCGCTGCGTCCACCTGGGTCGCGCCGTCCGCCCTGGCCACCGCGTCCGCGTTGGCCGCCGGTCCCCGCAGACGCTCGGCGAGCGAACGCAGCGACACGGTCGCGCCCAGCTCCGACGGCGCCAGCACCACGCCAAAGCGCACCGCGGCCCACTCCTGCACCTCCTGAAGCTGCGCCGTGTCCAACGCCAGCTCCTCCACGAGCGCGTCCGCCCGCAGTTCCTCGACCGGCAGGCCCAGGGTCCGCGAGAGGAAGGCCGTGAGCGCCTCCAGCGCCGGCCCCTCCGGCTCGCGATGGCCGGGCGTGGCAGGTCCCGCGGGCACCTGCTCCGCGACGGAGCTCCACCGCGCGAGGTGTGCATGGAGGCGCCGCGCGGATTCAATGAGCCGCTCCTCATCCCGGGCCGAGAAGACGAAGAGCTGGGGACCCGCGTCCCGCGCGCCGTCCTCGCCCCGGGAGGCTCTCGGCGCCTCCTGGAGGAGGACATGAGCGTTGACGCCCCCGGCACCGAACGAGCTGATCCCAGCCCGGCGGGGAATGGGGCTCGTGACGCCGTCCAGCGGCCGCGTGGGAGCCCAGGCCTCCAGGGACGTCTGGATCCGGAAGGGAGACCCCTCCAGTTCGAGCCGGGGGTTGAGCGGGGCGCAGTGGAGCGAGGGCACCAGTTCGCGGTGCTCGAGCTGCAACAGCACCTTGGTCAACGCGGCGATCCCCGCCGCCCCCTCCGCATGGCCGATGTTGGACTTGACCGAGCCCACGGAGCAGAAGGCCGCCTCCGTCGCGCCCTGGAATGCCTCCACCAGCCCGGCAAGCTCGATGGGATCCCCCAGGGAAGTACCCGTCCCATGCGCCTCCAGGTAGCTCACCGAGCGCGGCTCCACCCGGGCGCGCTTCAGCGCCGAGGCGATCAGCTCCGCCTGGGCGCTGGGGCTCGGAACGGTGTAGCCGTTCGTTCTACCTCCGTGGTTGATGGCGGTGGCCAGGACGACGCCATACACGTGGTCGCCCTCGCGCAGGGCATCCGCCAGGGGCCGCATCAGCACCGCGCCAACAGCCTCCGCGGGAACCAGGCCATCCGCCCCCGCCCCGAATGCCTGACAGCGGCCCACGGACGAGAGCATGTTCATCTGCGACTGCACCCGGTACTTGTTCGGATGAAGCGAGAGATTGACACCGCCCACGATGGCGGCGCGGCATTCGCCGCGACGGAGGCTCTCCGCCGCCAGATGCAGGGCCACCAGGGAGGACGAGCACAGGGTGTCGAGCGCGAGGCTCGGCCCGCGAAGGCCAAACACATACGAGACGCGGTTCGCGATGGAGCCCGAGCTGGAGCCGAGCGCCAGGGGCCGTCCCCGTGCCGTCGAGGAGGCGCCCAGCAGCGCATAGTCGTCATACATGCTCCCGACGAAGACGCCGACCTGCCCCTCCGTGCTGCGCTTCAGCTCGGCACGGTTGTAGCCCGCGTCCTCGACAGCCTCCCACGCGGTCTGCAGGAACAAGCGCTCCTGCGGATCCGTCAGCTCCGCCTCCGCCTGCGACATGCGGAAGAAGAGCGGATCAAAGCGATCCACTCCGTCGATGAAGCCACCCCACCTGCACCGGTCCACCCCCGCCTCGCGTTCATCCGCGCTCAACAGTGAGCGCCAGTCCCAGCGCTCCGCGGGGACCTCCTGCACGGAGTCCACGCCCCGCCGCAGGTTGTCCCAGAAGGAGCGGATGTCTTGCGCGCCGGGATAGCGGCCCGCGAGGCCCACGATGGCGAGCGGCAGTTCCCCGGTGGACAGGGACGAGCCGCCGCCGCCGGGCTCCGGCTCCGGCTCCGGCCTCGAAACGGTCGGCGGGTGCTCACGCGGGAGCGAAAACGCGCCAAGCGCCGAGGCTCGGTGCGCCTGGAGCCAGGCGGCGACCTCCCGCAGGGTCTGGCACTCGTACCAGAGCGTGGCGGGAACCCGTCCCACGGCCGCGCTCAGCTTCGTCGTCAGCAGGCCCACCAGCACCGAACCGAGGCCACACTCCTCCAACGGACGCAGCGCGCCCAGGTGGACGGGGTCAATCCCAGACACCTCGGCGTACAGGTCGCGCAGCCAGACCGTCAGCGCCTCCAGCGACTCGACGTCCGGCGGGGGGGCCGTCGGGACGGCGGCGGGACGCGGAGGTTCGGAAGCCGGGGGGGCCACCTCCAGCCACAGCCGCTCCTCCTGGAAGGCATGGCCGGGCAGCGGCGTGCGGCGGGCTCCCGGGGCCATGAGCCGCTGAAACGCGTCCAGTGGTCGCCCCTCCACCCAGGCCCGGGCCGCGGCCCCCAGGGGCTCGCCCGGATCCGGCTCCGCGTGGGGCGGGCCGAAGTTCGTCCAGACACCGGGACGGCGGAAGTCACCGAGCAGGCAGTCCTCCAGGGCCTCCACCAGCGCCTCCCGGGTGGAGACCACCAGGGCGACCCGCACCTCCAGGTGCCTTCGTCCCGTCAGCAGCGTGTGGCCGACGTCGCACAGGCGGGTGGGCGCGAAGAGCCCGTGCCGGAGCGCACGGACCAGGGCGCGCGTGGTCCGCGATAGCTGCGCCTGGGACGCGGAGGACAGGACGATCAGCGTGGGCCCCTCCACCCCCTCGTGCTCCACCGGATGCGACGGCGGGGGCGGCGCCTCCACGAGCAGACTGCCCACGCTCCCCGTGGCGCCCACGGCGTTCACGAGCGCCAGCCGTGGCGTCCCCTCGCGCCGTGGCCAGGGCTGGAGTGTCGAAGCCACCTGGAAGCGCGTGCCGGAGAACGGCAGCAGCGGGCTGAGCGTCTCCGGGCGCACGGCCGGCGCGACGACGCCCGCGCGCAGTTGCAACAGCACCTTCGTGAGCTGGGACATGGCGGACGCGGCCTCCAGGTGCCCCAACTGCCCCTTCACCGTCCCGACGAGGCACGGAGGGCCGCGCGTGCCCAGCCCCTCCACCAGGGCCTCCGCCTCGCTCATGTCCGCGAGGGCCGTCCCGGCGGCGGCGCTCTCCACATACGTCACGTCCGACGGCTCGACCCCCGCCTGCGCGCAGCAGGCCCGGAGGATGTCCGCCTGGGCCTGGGCGCTCGGCAGGCCCAGGCGACGGGTGCGGCCCGTGTGTCCCGTCACCACCGCCCGCAGCACCCCGTGCAGGCAGTCCCCGTCCGCCACCGCGTCCTCCACGCGCCGCAACAGCACGGAGCCCACGCCCTCGCCCACGACGAGCCCCGCCGCCTCCGCGCCGAAGGGCCTCGCGGCCGCCTCGGGCGTCAGCAGCCCCTGCGAGGCGAGCGCGGCGAGGTGGTACGGGTGGGCGATGACGTTGACCGCCGTGACGATGACGAGGTCGCACTCGCCCCGGAGCAGCGATTCCCGCGCGAGCCCCAGCGCCGTGAGCGCCGAGCTGCACGCGGTGTTGACGGACACACTGGGCCCCCGGAAGTCGAAGAACCAGGACACCCGGTTGGCGATCGACGAATGCAGCGAGGCGACGGAGGCTTCGCCCTCCGCCTCGAAGCGGGGCAGCGCCCACTTCTCGTAGTCTGACCACATGGTGGCCGCGAAGACGCCGACACGAAGTCCCGAACGCCGCAGGGAGTCCGGGACATGTCCCGCGTTCTCCAGACACTCCCAGACACTGCGGAGCACCAGCCGCTCCTGCGGATCCACGCGCGCCGCCTCGGCGGGGGAGAGCCCGAAGGCGCGCGAGTCGAACCCCGCCACGTCGTCGAGCAACGCCGCGGCCGGAAGACGCCCCGATGCGGGCCAGCGCCGCGCGCCAATGCACTCCGTGCCCGCCTGGAGGCGCTCCCAGAAGGACTCCAGGTCCTCCGCGCCCGGGTAGCGGCCACTCACGCCGATGATGGCGACGCCCGGGCTCGCGCGCGGGGCCGGGGTGGGCTCGGGGCGGGGCCGGTCCGCAAGGAACGTCAGCGGCGCCTTCAGCGGCTCCGCGTACGCACAGGTCGCGCCGAGCAGCGTGTGGATGAGCGTCTCGGAGGGCGCGAGCTCCAACTCGGAGCGCAGTCCCTCCAGGCCCTGGCCACCAATCGGAATCAGCCCGAGCCCGAAGGCGGACTGGTTCTCCATCAGCAACTGGCCCATCTGCCCCACCTGGAGCAGGGAGAAGTGGACTCCCGCGCGGCCCCAGGCCCGCTCGGCCCGCGCCATGTCCACCGTGAAGAGCAGGCCGAAGGCGGCGCGCGCGAAGTGCGCCCGGTTGGAAGGCGCGTGCCCCTCCTTCAGCCGGTGCATCGGAAGCTCCGCCACGCGCACCAGCGCATGTGCTCGCGCGTCGTAGCGCCAGATGCCCTCCCGCAGTCCCTCCACGCCTCCTTCGCGGCAATGCAGCAGGAGGTTCACGGGCCGCTCTCCCGGCAGCGCGGCGTAGTGCGCGGGCGTCTGGGGAGAGGGCTGTCCCACGAGTTCGAGCAATCCACCGAGCTGGGCGAGCGTGACGGGGCCCGACGGGTGGCTGCCGCGTTGGGACGCGCGCAGCAGGAAGTCCGCCGCGGCGGGCGACACGGTCTGAAGCGGCAGGCGGACGGAGAAGGTCGCCGGGGCCGCCGGGGCCTCGGCGCCCGTGCTCATGGACTCTGGGAGCACGAGGGGGCCTGACAACCGCGCCACGTCCTCCCGGCCCAGGAGCCAGGAGTCGCCGCGCAGGCCCCACCCGAGGACCTCCTCCGGCGTCAAAAGCGTGGGCGTTGCTTGCGCCATCGCGAGGTCCACGCTCAGCCCGACGCGGATCCGCACCCCGGCCGCGAAGGCGCCACGCAGGCCGCCCGGCTCGACCGCCCTCGGCCAGAAACACACGCCCCACCGAGCCAGCCTCGGAGCGAGCAGTTGCAGCATGTAGCCCGCCTCCACCACTCCCAGGGGGTAGGCGATGGCGCCATAGGTCGGCCCGAGGCGATCCTCGCGCACGGCGAAGTGCAGCCGCACGGCCCCCGTCTCGTTCTCGGAGGGAATCGCCCCCGGGGCGAGGGCGGCGTCCACCCGGCACAGCTCGGCGCGCGCCACGTCCAGCCAGTACAGGCCGCCCTCCAGCCCCACCACCCGCTGGGGGGCGACGCCGACAAGGACCTCCACGGCGTACTTGCCTCCCGCGGAGGCATGGAGCCTGCGGGCCCCCTCCCCCGCGTGCGCGGGAAGGAGGAGCGACAGGAGGGCCTCCAGGACCGGGCGGGACAGCGTGCCCCGCGCGGAAGCCACCTGGAACCCGGCCTGCTCCCGCCCTGGAGCCTGTAGCCGCGCGTCCCGCGTGAGCGCGACACCCGAGGGCCGGGGCTCCACCGGAGCAGCCGCGACGGGCGTGCCCTCCGGTCGCGCGAGGAGGTAGGTCACCACCGCCGCGGCCGTGGGCTTCGCCAGGAGCACCTCGATGGGCACGCGCGTGCCCGTCACCGCGTGGAGGAGGCGCGACGCGTTGACGAGGGAGAGCGACGTGGCCCCCGCATCGAACAGGTCCTGCTCGGCCGCGAGCTCCTCGCGCCGCAGCAACTGCCGCAAGACGGCGAGCACCTGTTCGAGGAGCACGGCCGCGCGCGGTGCGGGCACGGGCGGCTGCCCCTCCTCCGCGGGGCGCTCCAGCCGCGCCACCAGCCGTTGCACCGAGCCGCCGTTGAGCAGCAGCTCCACGGGGATGCGCGCGCCCAGCTCTCGCTCGATGCGGCGGGTCAGTTGGACCAGGCTGAGCGAGGTGGCGCCAAGGTCGAAGAAGTCCGCTTCGGGGGCGACCGTGGGCAGGCGCAGCACCTCCGCCACCAGCCGCGAGAGTCGCTCCTGGAGCCGCGTGCTCCCCTCGGCGGGAGGGCCCGCTGCCTCCGGGGACGCCCGAGGAACCCGGGCGAGCAGTTGACGCCGGTCCAGCTTGCCCTCGGGCGTGAGCGGCAACTCGGCCACGGGAACCAGGAGGTTCGGCACCATGTAGTCCGGCAGTCTCAGCCGCGCCACACGGCGGATCTCCGCCGTGGGCGGCATCGTCCCTTCAGGCACGACGAACGCGATGAGCTTCGGATCATCGCTCTCCGCGTCCGCGACGAGCGCGGCGCAGGAGCGGATGCCGGGGACCTGCCCCACCACCGCATCCACCTCGCCCAGCTCCACCCGGAAGCCGCGTAGCTGAACCTGGTGGTCGCCACGACCGATGAACTCGAGCTCCCCGTCCGACAGCCGCCGCGCCAGGTCTCCCGTCTTGTAGAGGCGCTGTCCCAGACCGGGATGCCAGACGAAACGCTCGGCCGTCAGCTCGGGCCGGTGGAGGTAGCCCCGGCTCACCCCGGCCCCCGAAACGTAGAGCTCGCCGATGACGCCCTCGGCCACCGGCTCGCGCGCGGCATCCAGCAGGTAGAGGCCGAGATCGGGAATGGGCACGCCGATGAGGCTCGGCCGGTGCACGTCTCCGGGGCGGATGGGGCGATACGTCACATGCACCGTGGTCTCGGTGATGCCGTACATGTTGACCAGGGTGGCGGACTCGCCATGCCGCTCGAACCACGGGACGAGCGTGTGCAGGTTGAGCTTCTCGCCCCCGAAGATGACGTAGCGCAACTGGAGGCGCGCGGATGGGGGGGCGCGCACGTCCGACTCCACCAGGTGCCGGAAGGCCGTGGGCGTCAGGTTGAGGACCGTGACGCCCTCCTCCACGAGCAGCTCGTGGAAGGCGTCGAACGAGCGGGAGACGCCATAGGGCACGACGACGAGCCTGCCGCCGTACAGCAGCGCGCCCCACATCTCCCAGACGGAGAAGTCGAAGGCATACGAGTGGAACAGCGTCCACACGTCCTCCGGACCGAAGTGGAACCAGGGCTCGGTGGAGGAGAACAGGCGCGCCACGTTGCGGTGCTCCACCACCACGCCCTTGGGCCGGCCCGTCGAGCCGGACGTGTAGATGACGTACGCCGCGCCGTGCTCCGGCACCTCGCCCTCCAGGTCCTCCGTCCCCTGGAGGGCGATGAGGCCCGCGTCCGCGTCGAGCCGCAGGATCGTGACCCCGTCCAGCTCCATCCCCTGGGGGGCCGAGGCCAGGGTGATGAAGACGGGCGCCCTCGCGTCTTCCACGACGTCGCGGATCCGGTCCGCCGGATAGGTGGTGTCCAGGGGAACGTAGGCGCCGCCGGCCTTGAGGACGCCCAGCACCGCGATGACCAACTCCGGCGTTCGCTCCAGACACAGCGCCACGAGCGTCTCCGGCCCCACGCCCAACGAGCGCAGGTGCCGCGCGAGCTGGTTGGCGCGCGCGTTGAGCTCACGGTAGGTGAGCCGCCGCGAGCCCTGGCTCACGGCGATGCGCTCGGGGAAGCGCTTCACCACGTCCTCGAACCCGCGGTGCACCCGCTTCGTGCCGGGCGCCGCGTGCGTGCTGGCCGGCGCACCCGCCGTGCCCACGAGTCCGGACAGCGTGTGCAGGTAGCGCTGGAACATCTCCCGCGCCTCGCGGTCGTCTCCTCCCCGGGCGCGCACGTCCCAGTGGACGGCGAGCGCCTCGCCCTCATCGAAGGTGATGCAGTCGAGCCCCACGCCCGGCGTGTTCGACAGTCCCTCGCCGGACCGCACCCCCGACGGCAGGGACGCATCCACGCCCCGCAGCAGGCCGGTGTAGACACAGCCGAACGAGGGGACCGGGCCCCCGGCGTGCGCGCGCTTGCGCAGCCCGGCCAGACCCGACACCGCGTCGTGGCGGCGATCGCTGTCGAGCTGCGCCTGATACCGGGACGCGCGCTGCCCGGCCGTCCCCGCGTCCTCGGGATACGAAAGCCAATGGAACCGCGTGCCGCTGGCGCACGCCTCATCCCATGCGACGAGGACACAGCTAAAGCGGGGGGCGCCACTCCACTCGCGGAGGACATCCATGTACGCCGTGAGGAGGAGCCCATCGAGTTCCACGCCCCACTGCCTCGCGAGCCGCTTGAGCGCGGCGGCCCCCTCCACCCGTCCGCTCAACCGCGTGGGCACGCCATCCTGCTCCGGCGCGACGCCCGGCAGCGTGGGGCCTCCCGGCACGTCGGCGTGCCGCGCCGTCCAGTAGCGTCGGTCGGCCTCCACGGCCTCCGGAGGGGCGGCCGGCATGGGCACCGGCGAGGACGCGGGCTCCTCCGCGAGCAGGTGCCCCGCGTGGAGCAGGAAGAGTTCGGTCGCGAGCTTTCGCAGCAACGGCCCGCCCACCACCACCGGATCCACCGCGAGGTGCACGACGGCCTGGGAGCCCGGCACGACACTCACCTCGAGCGCGAAGAAGGGCCAGACGCCCTGCGGGAAGACCTGCGCGACCAGGCGCGCGCGCACCCCGGCCAACGCCTCCTCCGAGGTCAGCCGCGTGAGCGGGGGCGTGAAGGCGGGCGCGGTGTCCAGTACCCGCTTCCAGCCCTCCTCCGTCACGAAGGACCGGAGCGCCGGGTGGCGCGCCATGAGGATCCGCCAGGCGTCCGTCAGCCGCGTCAGGTCCCACCGCTCCAGGCGGAACTCCTCGTAGATGACCGCCCCTCCGCGCGTCGCCGCTCCGGACAGGCGCTCCATCATCAAGGCCTGCTGCACATCATCGAGCGGCAGGTCCCGCCCCCCGGACGGAGCCGCCGCCTCGCGGAGCGTGCCCCGGACGCAGAGCGCGCGCACGGCGTCGCGGTAGTCCTGGAACCAGCGGTCGACCTGCGCCTCGCCGTAGGCGTCGAGCGCCACGTCCCAGTGAAGCTCCAGGCCCCCATCGCGCTTGAGAACATGGTGGTCCAGGAACACCTGGGGCGTCTGGGTCACCCCGAAGCGCTGCTGCTCGAACCAGCCCTGCCGCTGGCCCAGGCTGTGGATCATGCTCGTGAACACCACCGGGAGCGTCAGCGTCCGCGCGGGCCGGCCGTCGGCGTTGAGTTCCCGAAGCGCCCGGATGCCACTGACACTGCCGTGGTCGAGCGCGTCCCAGAGCTGCCGGTGCATGCCCCGCACGCGCTCCTCCAGGCTCTCACCCTGCGCCACCGGCTCCCGGATCACGATGCCCGTGGACAGCACGGGGCCCACCACGTCCTCGATGCCCGGCAGAGCCACGTCGCGCTTCGACAGCGTGAGGATGAGGGAGAAGTGGGGGCTTGCGCCCTCCCGGGCCAGCAGATCCCCGAACACGGTGAGCAGCAAGCTCGTCACCGACACCCGGGCCTCGCGGGCCAGCCGCTCGAGCACACCGCTGTGGTCGGCACCAAGCTTCGCCACCCGTCGCGCACGCTGGAAATGGCGGGAGCCGGGCGGAGGACGCGCCAGGCGCGGCAGTTGGGGCCCGGCCGGCAGCGCCGCGAGCTTCTTCTTCCAGAAGGCGAGGTCGCGCTGGAAGCGCGCCGTGCCCTCCTCCGCGCGCGTGGCCAGGACGAAGTCACGGAACGTCCGCCTCGGCGCCACGAGCGACCCGGTCCCCTCGTAGAGCCGCCGCCAATCCCCGAGCAGGATGGACATGGAGGTGGCATCCGCCACCCACTCATCCAGGCTCACGTGCACCACGTCCTGGCCGTCCGGCAGGAGGGACACCCGCACCTCGAAGAGGGGCCACTGCCCCGGTGCGTAGACCTGGTGGGACATCCGCTGGCGCACCCCCAGCACCGAGCGCTCCACGTCGTCCCCGCTCAAGGTCCGGGCGTCCGACACGCCCACGCGGACCGCGGGAGGCGTCTCAAGCAGGCCCTGGGCGCCCTCCTCGTGGATGACGACGCGGAGCATCTCGTGGTGGCTCACGAGGCGGTTGAGCGCGTCCTCCAGGCGCCGGACATCACAGGAGGGGACCACGAACTCAAGGTATGCATGGCACCCCACGTGGTCGCCATCCAGGGCCAGCTGACGACCCACGAGGAAGGACTCCTGGAGGTCACTGAGCGGCCAGCGCTGCTCGCCCGCGGCCGCGCGGGCTCGCGACGCGCGGACGAGCTCCGCGAGCCGCCGCCTGGCCTCACCAGGGCTCTCCGGCCGCGTCGTGTCCTTCGGGCTCCCTGGCGTCATCGCGTCTCCGATTCGAGCGTCTTCATCAACGCGTCCACCTGGTCCTGGCTCAGCTCATCCACCGAAAGCTCCCCACGCAAGACGCGCTCGCGCACGCCGGCATCCACCGGCTCCCGCGAGGCGACGGTGCTCCCACGCGGTCGGACGAGGTCGGTCTCGGCCACCACGAACTGGACGAGCGCGTGCGGCGTGTCCCGCTCCGTGAGGTGGGCCCCGGAGAAGTCCATGCCGAGCGTCTCGTTCAAGCGGTGGCGCAGCTTGAGCGCCATGATGGAGTCGAAGCCCAGGTCCGCCAGCGGGACGTGTAGCTGCTCGGGTCCCAGATCGCCGCCCAGCGTCGCCGCGAGCATCGCGAGCACCTGGGTGGCCAGGTCCATGGATGCGCTCCGGGGAGCCGGGGCCTGAGCTTGAGGCCGCATCTCCCAGTGCCGCTGACGCTCGAAATGGTACGTCGGCAGCGGGATGCGCCGTCCGTGCTGGAGCCCCTCCAGGCGCTCCCATGCGATGTCCGCCCCGGCGCACCATCCCGCGGCGAGCACGGACAGCTCGCCCCGGGCGACGGCCGCATCCAGCCCCTCCACCGGCCGGGACGCCCGCGCCCAGCTCGTCCAGGAGCTGCCCTCCACCGGCCCCGACTGGATCAACTGGAGGATCCGCTGGACGGCCTGCGCGGGGCTTGCCGCGAGCAGGGCCGCGCGGACTTCGAACGGCTCACGCCCGAGCGCCAGCGTGTGCGCCACATCCTCCAGCGAGGGCGCGGGCTCCGTGGAGAGAGCGCGCACCATGCGGATGAGTCCCCCCTCCAGGCTTTGGCGGGTGCGCGCCGAGAAGACCAGGAGCACAGCGCCGGCGGGCCGGGACATGGCGGCACGAAGCCCGGCCGGCGCCTCCTGCAGGATGGCGTGCGCGTTGGTCCCACCGAGCCCGAAGGTGTGGACGCCACAGCGCAGCGGCGAGGGAGCCCGCCACGGCTCCGTCCGGGACGACACGCGCAGGGGACCGGCGAGCGCGCGGGTCTCCTCCGACATGCGGGAGAAGCCCACGACACCGGGAAGCTGTCGGCTGGACAGGCAGAGCGCCATCTTGATCAGCGACGCCACACCGGAGGCGGCCTCCAGATGACCGATGTTGCCCTTGAGGGAGCCCACCTGGAGCACTCCCTCGGCGACCGGACTGCCCACCTCCACGAACGCCTGCCGCAGCGCACGCAGCTCGGTGGCATCGCTCACGGGAGAGCCTGTTCCGTGGGCCTCCACGTAGCTCACGCTTCGCGGATCCACGCCCGAGGCGCGCAGGGCGTCCACGACCGCGCGCGTCTGGCCAGGAGCACTGGGCGCGGTGAGCGCGAAGGCCTTGCCTCCGTGGGTGACGGCGGAGCCCAGCACGAGCGCGTGCACGGGATCGCCCGCCCGGGTCGCGGCCGAGAGGGGCTTGAGGAGGAGCACCCCCACGCCCTCGCCACGGAGGTAGCCACGGGCCTCGGCGTCGAAGGGCCGCGAGACCCCGTCCGGGCTCAGCAGTCCCGCCTTGGTGGTGACGGCGAAGCCCGCCTCGGACAGCAGGTGGACGCCCGCGACGACCGCCGTGTCACAGTCCCCGGAGCGAAGGGCCTGCAGGGCGTGGTGGAGCGCCACGAGCGAGCTGGAACAGGCCGTGTCCACGGACTCGCTCGGGCCGCGCCAGTCGAAGTAGAAGGAGACGCGGTTGGCGATCATCGCGTGATCGCTGGCGGACAGCAGGTAGGGGTCATCCACCTGGCCCTCCTCCCGCAGCCGCGTCACGTGGGCATGGGAGAAGACGCCCACGAACACGCCGGTCCTGCTGCCTCGCAGCCGCGATGGACGCTGTCCCATGTTCTCGATGGCGGCCCACGTCGTCTCCAGCAGCAGCCGCTGTTGTGGGTCCATCAACCGCGCCTCATGCGCGGAGATGCCGAAGAAGGCCGCGTCGAAGCAGTCCGCATCCTCGACATACGCACCCAGGGGCGGCGGCCCCTTCTCCGCCGGGGAGCGGCGCCCCGCGGGGAAGGGTTGGAACGCGCTCCTGCCGTCCACCAGCAGCGACAGGAAGGCGTCCGTGTCGTCGGCGCCGGGCAGGCGGGCCGCCATTCCCACGATGGCGATGGGCTCGCGCTCGGGGCGCGCTGGCGGGGCCGGGAGGGGCTCCAGCGCGGGGGGCTCGACGGTCGCGGGCCTTGCCTCTTCCTCGAGGACCTTGCCGAGCGACGCGCCGTGCGTGTCCAGCAGATGCGTCGCGATCCGCGCCACGCTGCTACAGTCGAAGAGTTCCGACAGGGTCAGGGGCACCCCGAACGTGGCGCGGATCCGCTGGGCCAGCTCCCCCATCAGGATGGACTCGAAGCCGTAGTCGGAGAGGTCGCGCGTCGCGCTCACGCGCGAGACATCCGCGCCCATGACCTGGGACACGAGCCGGAGCAGCTCCGGCTCCAACCGCTCGCGGGAGACGCCGGCCCCGGTCTGGAGCGTGGGCTGGACGGGCGCAAAGAAGGCCCCGAACCGGCGGGCGTCTCCGTGGTGCAGGACCAGACTCCGCGCCCCACCGCGCAGCGCGGCCTCGAACGCGAGGCAGGCCTCCTCGGAGGACAGGGGCTCCAGGCCCTGCTCGTCCTTCCAGCCTTGAAGCGTCGGTGCCCCCACGCGCATCCCGCCATCCTTCCAGTAGGGCCACGCGAGGCTCAGCGTCCGGCCCGAGCGCTCCCCTCGGGAGACGCGGGCGGCGCGCTCGGTGGCCAGGGCGTCCAGGAAGGCGTTGGCGTAGGCATAGTCACCCTGCCCCGGGCTCCCGATGACGAAGGCGATGGACGAGAAGAGGACGAAGAAATCCAGCGGCTCGTGCGCCAGCAACCGATCCAGAAGGACGGCACCGGAGACCTTGGGCTGGAGCACGGCCCGGATGTCCTCGCGCTGCTTGTTCACGAGCAGCCGGTCGCGGGTGACGCCCGCGCAATGGATGACCCCGTGCAGGACGCCGTGGCGCCGGCGCGCCTCGCTCAGGGCGTGGGAAAGCGCCTGCTCATCACCCACGTCGCACACCCGGTACAGGGGCGAGGCCCCCAGGCGCCGCAGCGCCTCGAGCCGCCCCTCCAGCTCCCCGGTCAGCGGCGAGCGTCCGAGCAACACCAGCCGCGCCTGCCACCGCCGCGCGAGGTGCTCCGAGAGGGCGTAGCCGACGCCGCCCAGGCCCCCGGTGATGACATAGACGCCCCCGTGCCGGAGCCCGCCCGCGCCGTCCTCGGAGCGGGGGGGTTCGTACCGTGAGAGGTCGCGGACGTACCGCGTCCCGCGTGCGTAGTGGATCTCCGCGCGGGGCTCGTCCAGGAGGGCCAGTTCACGCCGCACCACCTCCGCCATGGACGCGTCCCGCTCCACGCCCACGGCCCGCATCTTGAGACGCTGTCCCTCGCGGTTGAGCGCTCGGGCCAGGCCGCCCAGCGCGGTCGACTCCGCGCGCTCCGGAGACGTCGCGGGAGCAAAGAGCGCCAGCAGCAGCGGCCGCTGCGCCTGTTCCCGCGCGAAGGCCTGGACGAGCATGAGCAGGCGCTCCCCCACCTCCGCCTCGGACAGCCCCCCCACCCTTTCCGAGGTGTCCGGCAGGAGCACCGCCACGGCCTCGGGTCGCTCCGCGCTCGCGAGCCATGTCCCCAGGTCGTCCTGGAGGGAGGCCCGGGTCTCCACGCACCACGCGTCATCGGTCCGGGGATCCGTTGGCCCCGGGCCCAGCCGCCCCCAGAGTTCCCCGGCCAGATTGAGGACCCGCACGCGCGCGGGGGGCGTCGTGGCCCTGCCGGCCTCCTCGCGCCACGCCCACTGGAAGAACGTGCTCCGGGCCCCCAGCTCCAGGGCTGGACGCGCCGCTTCCCGTCGCCGACGGACGAAGCCCTGGACGCGGCAGACGAGGCGGCCATCCTCCGCGTGCACATGCAGGGTGGCGCGTGGCGAGGAGACATCCCGGGTGGACTCCGCGCGGGCCACCACGGTCCCCCGCTCGGGAAGGGGCGCGCACCATTCGATCCGTTGCACCGCGAAGGGCACCGCCGCGGTGGTGGCGCCCGTGTCGGGCTCCACCCCCGCCGCGCTCTGGAACACGCCGTCGAGCACCGCGGGATGAAGCACGTCGTGGCCCACCCGCGAGCCCGGGGGGAGCGCGAAGGAGGCGACCGCCACCTCCGCGCCGTGCCTCAGTCCGGACAGGACACGAAAGCCCGCCCCATGCGACACCCCCTGGCGTTTGAACCCCTCGTAGGGATCCGGCAGGCAGAGCGGGGCCGAGCGCGACGCCTCGGCCAACGCCTCGGCGCCCTGCCCCACCCCACCTTGCATCGCCACGCCCCCCCACGCCCGGCCCTCGCACAGCGGGACGGGCGCCGTCGCGTCTCCGGAGGCGATCTGGAAGCGCACGTCGCCCTCCCCCCGCTTTAGCTGGAGCCACAGCTCCATCTCACCCGAGGCGGTGGCCTGGAGCGGGCGCAGCCAGTGGATGTCCGACAGCGCCGTGATCGTCTCGCCCAGCAACCGCTCGGCGGCGGCACGCGCCACCTCGAGGAGGGCGGCCCCCGCGAGCACGGGCACGCCCCCCACGTGGTGCTCCGCGAACACGAAGGCGTCCACCGGAATCCGAGCGCTCACCCATCCAGCGTCCTGGAGGGGCGCCTCGCCGAGCGTGAACCACGGACGCGAGGGCGCGGCCTCCACCCAGTACCGCTGGCGCTCAAACCCATAGGTGGGAAGAAGGATGTGCCGGCCCGCCGACGGCAGCGCCTGGGCCCAGTCGAGCTGCTCGCCCGCGAGGTAGCGGGAGGCGACGCGTGCGGCCATCGCGTCCAGCACGGGGCCGGACTCGCGAGTGTCGTGCGTCCCCTGGACCACGTGTTCCAGCCGCTCGCACGCCTCGCGCACGTCACCGGCGATCACACACGCACGCTGCTCGAAGTGCGTGCGTCCACGCTGAAGGGTGTGGGCCACGTCCTCCAGGCGGACGCGGTGCGCGTTCAGGTCCAACCACTGGAGCAGCCGCCGCGCATTGTTGACGAGGGCGCCACGGGTCTTCCCCGACAGCGGCAGGACGAAGGGTCCACCGCTGGAGACCTGGGCTGCGCTCCGCTCCGCGCGCGGCGGAGCCTCCTCCAGCACCACGTGGCAGTTGGTGCCACTGAAGCCGAAGGAACTCACGCCCGCGCGGCGTGCCACCGCCGGCGCGGAATGCCAGGGCGCGGCGAGCGTATTCACGAAGAAGGGACTGTCCGTGAGCACGAGGTCCGGATTGGGCCGCTGGAAGTGCAGACTGCCAGGAAGCATCCCCTGACGAAGCGCGAGCACGGCCTTGATGAAGCCCACGGCGCCCGCCGCGGTCACCGCGTGGCCCACCTGTGTCTTCACCGAACCCAGGGCGCAGAAGCGGCGGCGCGAGGTCCACTTCGCCCACGCCCGGCTCAGCGCCTGGACCTCGATGGGGTCTCCCTGGCGCGTCCCCGTGCCATGCGCCTCCAGGTAGCCCAGCGTCTCCGGGCTCACGCCGATACGGCCGTAGAGGTCCTCGAGCAGCTCCTGCTGGGCCCGCGCGCTCGGCGCGGTGATGCCATTGGTCCGGCCATCCTGGTTGGCCCCCGAGCCCAGGATGACGGCGTGCACGAGATCCCCATCGCGCAGGGCCGCCGACAGGGGCTTGAGCAGCACCACGGCCACCGCCTCGCTGGGGACCATTCCGTCCGCGCGGGCATCGAAGCTCATGCAGCGGCCCTGCCGTGAAACCATGCCTAGCTGCGCCGAGGCCCGGTGCATGTGCGACGTCGACATCACGTGCACGCCGCCGGCGATGCTCATCTCGCACTCGCCCGCCCGGAGGCTCTGACACGCCAGGTGGATGGCCATCAGCGACGAGGAGCACGCCGTGTCCAGGGTGAGCGCGGGTCCGAGGAGGTTCAGCCAGTAGGCCGTTCTCGCGGACAGGATGGCCTGGTCCGCGCCCATGAGCCCGAAGCCGCTGACGCCCGAGCCTCGCTGCCCCGCGAGGTCCGCGTAGTCCCCGGCGCGCGCCCCCAGGAACACGCCCACCTTCTTTCCATCCAATGCCGGGGTGGCCTGGCCCGCAGACTCCAGCACGTTCCAGCACTCCTCCAGGACCAGGCGCTGCTGGGGGTCCATGAGCAGTGCCTCCCGGGGGGAGATGTCGAAGAAGAACGGATCGAACGCGTCCACGTCGTCCAGGAAGCCGCCCACCGCGGGAGGCTTGAGCTCCTCGGCATCCCGCCACCGCGACGCCGGGGCGGGGCTCAGCGCATCCCGTCCCGTCACGAGCAGCTCCCAGAAGGCGTCCACGTCGGGGGCCGTGGGGAAGCGTCCCGCCACCGAAATCACCGCGATGGCCTCGGACTCCCCCCCCGCGGCCGGCCGGTTCGGGCGTGGCGCCAGGAAGGCGGTCCGCGGCGTGGTGGGGGGCGGCCGCGAAGGTGGCTTCGTGAAGTTCGAGGGCGGGGACCGGAGTGCCGACGGAGGGGACTCCGGTCGCGGCGCCCGCGTCTCTCCTTCCGCGCGGACCTCCGCCGACCGTCCGAGCAGCCACCCCGCGAGCTCCTCGAGCGACGGGTAGCTGTAGAGGTCAGAAACGGAGACGTCCAACCCGTCCCGGCCCAGCACGACGGCAAGCTCCGCGATCGACGCGGAGTCGAACCCGAGCGCGTAGTAGCGGTCGTGGAAGCCCACCTCGGAGGCTGGCAGTCCCAGCACCTGGGCCACGTGCCGGGCCAGTCGGTCCCGAAGCGCATCGGGCGCTGGCCGCTCCCCCGACGGCGTCTCGTTCAGCAGCAGGCGCTGGACGTCCACCTTGCCATTGGGCAGCCGGGGCAGCGCCGCGACGATGTGCACGGAGGAAGGCACCATGTAGCCCGGGAGCCTCTGCGCGAGCTGCTCACGAAGCTCCCGTCCCGAAAGGCTCGCGCCCGGCGCGGGCGACACGTACGCCAGCAGCCGGACGGTGCCGCCCCGGCGGTCCCCGAGCGCCTTCACCTCATGAACCCCCAGCGTCTCGCGCAGGGCCTGCTCGACGCCCCGCAGGTCCACCCGGTTGCCGCGGATCTTGACCTGTTCGTCGCGCCGGCCCGTGAGGCGCAATCCCCCCTCGGCGGTCCAGAAGGCGAAGTCTCCGGTGCGGTAGAGCACCGGGTGCCCCGGCGTCTCGAAGGGGTTGGCGAAGAAGCGCTCCCGGGTGAGCTCCGGCCGCTTCCAGTACTCCTCCGCCACGCAGGCGCCGGAGAAGAACAGCTCGCCCGGGACCTCGGGCGGCATCAGCCGCAGGGCCTCGTCGAGGACGTACGCGCGAACGTTGGCGATGGGGCGGAAGGCGGGGAGCGTGTCCTCGGGGAAGCCCCGCGTGGTGTCGAAGAACAGGACCCCATTGGTCTCCGTGGAGCCGTAATCACAGAGCACCTGCACCCAGGGGGCGCTCTCCTGGAGGCGCGCCACCAGCCGCCGCTCCAGGGGCTCTCCCGCCGCGATGATCCACTCCAGCTTGCGCAGCTTCTCTCCCAGCCGGGCGTTGCCCTCGAGCAGCATCCAGAGCAGGGAGGGCACGAAGGTGATGTGCGTGATGGCATGCGCGTGCAGCCGCTCCGCGAGGAGCCGGGGATCCTTCACGACGCGATCCGGCAGCACCACCGTGGGGATGCCCTGGAGCAGTCCGCCCATCAGCTCCCAGAGCGACGGCTGGAAGTTGAGCGGCGTGCGCTGGCACATGACGTGCCCGGGCTGGAGCGGATGGTGCTCCCACAGCCACTGGAAGCGGTTGAGCAGTTGCACCTGCCGGTGCTTCACGCCCTTGGGATTGCCCGTGGAACCCGACGTGTACAGCAGCAGCGAGAAGTGGGTGGGCGACAGCGGACGTCCCCCAGGAGCCGGGGCCTCTGCCTCATCGTCGGGCGCCAGATGCGTCAGCCCGTCCACGCAGAGCACATGCTCGGCGGCGAGTTCGCGGGTGGCCCGGAAGGACTCCTCGGTGAGGAGCATCCGGGCGCCACTGTCGCGCAGGATGAACGCGATCTGCGCGGCCGGATACCCCTCGTCCAGGGGCACGTAGGCGCCGCCCGCCTTCCACAGCCCCAGGATTGCCGCGTGGGTGTTCTCCCCCCGGCGGACGAGCACGGCGACGGGCTCCTCCAACGCGAGCCCTCGCGCCCGCAGCCACCGGGCCACCTGATTGGCGCGGGCATCCAGCTCCGCGTAGGTAAGCGACACGCGGCTCCCATCGTCGGCTTCGGCGACGACGGCGATCGCGTCGGGCGTCCGCGCCGCACGCGCCTCGAACAGCTCGTGCAGGCACGCATCGAACGGATGCGCGCGCGCCTCGCCGTTCCACGCCCCCAACATCAGCGCGCGTGCCTGGGGCGAAACGGTCTCCACCTCACCGAGGCGCGCATCCGGTGTCCCGACCAGACGGTCCAGGACGGTGACGACCTGGGCCCCCAGGCGCTGCGCGGCGTCCTCCTCGTGCCGCGCGGGGTCGAAGCACAGCTCCGCCTGGAGCCCGTCCGGCGACGGGCTGAAGCGCAACTGGAGCGTGGCGTCCACCGCGCCGCGGTCCTCCGCGCCCTGCTCCACCCAGTCGAACACGCACCGCGCGTCGGGCTCCTCCCGGGGTGCCGCGTCGAGGGCCTCCCGGAACGTCCCCTCCGCGGAAACCGCTCTCAGCGGGGCGTGACTCCCCTGGCGCACGAAGTCGCCGGAGGCATCCTGGAGCAGCCGCTCCCGCACCAGTTGGAGCGCCAGCCGGACGGCCCGGGCCAGGGCGCCGGGTCGGTCCGCCGTCAGCGAGGCGAGTCCCCGGACCAGCTCCACCGGAAGGAGGAGGGACAGGGTCCGCCTCCGCGAAGCGGCATCCGTGGAGGGAGCGGCGGTTGGGTTGAGGAGCATGGAAGGGCTCTCGTGCCTCAGGGTTTGCGTTGGATGAGGGTGAGACCGTCCCCGATGGGCAGCAGGGAGATCGCAACGGCGTCGTCGTGGAAGACACGCTCGTTCAGCTCACGGACGGCGCGGGCGTCCCGGCTCTGGTTCTCCGGGTTGATGACGCTGCCGCCCCAGAGCACGTTGTCCACCATCATCACCCCACCGGGCCGGACGAGCCGCAGGCAGAGGTCGTAATAGGCGGGGTAGTTGTCCTTGTCCGCGTCGATGAAGATCAGATCGAACGAGTCGGCGTAGCCGCTGCGCTCCAGCTCCGCCAACGTCTCCAGCGCGGGAGCGATCCGCAGGTCGATGCGGTCCGCGATGCCCGCCTCCTCCCAGAAGGGCATCCCCACGCGGGGCCATTTCTCATCCACGTCGCAACACACAATGCGCCCATCCGGTGCAATCGCGTGCGCGAGCCACAGCGAGGTGTAGCCCGTGAAGACCCCCACCTCCAGGCAATGGCGGGCACCAATCAACTGCGCGATCAACGCGACGAACTGCGCCTGCTCCGGGGGCGAGGCCATCGCGGACATGCGCATCGCGTCCGTCTTTTCCCGCAGACGCCGCATGACATCCGGCTCCCGGAGGGAATTGCGGAGGATGTAGTCGTGCAGTGGGTCCGTCAGGCTCAGGTAGTTCTTGGGCATGTCCCCCCCTTGTCGTGCGTGGGCACAATCGATGGGCTAGCGACTGGCCTCTTCCTTCAGCCGCACCGCCACGAAGTAGCCGGAGCCCCGGATGACATTGGCCGAGTGCGGCACATGCGGCGGGACCCAGATGCTGGTCGGCTCGCAGACGCGATAGCGCTCCTCGCCGAGCTGGATCTCATACTCAAGCCCGGACGCGTCCGGGATGATGACATTGAGCTCGGGCTGGGGATGCGCGTGCAGCTCCGTGTAGTCGCGCTGCAACGGCTCCGCGTCATGGACCTTGTGGACCGCCAGGTGCAGCGGGAATCCCGCGGCGAAGAAGCGCTCGATGCAATCGATGTCCTTGTGGGCCGCGACCGTGGACAGGGGACTGACGATGTTGGGGCAGACCACGGAGCCATCCTCCCTCTGGATGAACCCTGGAGAGCGCATCGAGGACAGGGAAGGCGCGAGTGACTTGGCGGACATTCGTTGCTCCTGTTGTTCGGGACGAGGAAATACGTGCGGGGCCAACCCTCACGGGCCTACTCCCGCATGGCGGTGACGGCGGGGATGCGCGCCGCACGCAAGGCGGGAACCAACCCTCCGAAGAGTCCCACCAGCAGGGCGGCGACCATGGCCCCCGCGATGGCCCCGGAGGTCGGCTCGAGCGCGAAGACGATCTCGGACCAGCTCGAGGAGCTCATCATGGGGATGCGAACGAAGCCGAGCGCGAGCGACGCGAGCGCCCCGACGCCTCCGCCCATGAGCGCCAGCAGACAGGCCTCCACCACCAGCGAGAAGACGATGCTCCCCCGGCTGAAGCCGAGCGCGCGCAGCGTTCCAATCTCCCGCCGACGCGCCGCGATGGTGGCGTTCATCGTGATCATCGCGCCCAGCATGGCGGCCGCCGCGAAGAAGAAGGCCATGAGGCTGCCCATGAACTCCACGAAGGCGGAGCTGCCCTCGGCCTGCCGCTCGTAATAGGTGCGCTCCAGGAACGCCTCCACGCCGAGCCGGCGATCCGCGAGCAGCCGTGCGTTGAACGCGTCGATGCCCACCCCGGGGGCCAGCTTGACGCGGACGGCGGACACCAACCCGCCGCGACCGAAGGCGGACTGCACCGCGTCCAGGTCCGCCCAGATCTCCGACTCATAGGCACTGCCCCCATCCGCCATCACCCCCACCACGGACACGGGACGGCCCTTGCGCAGTTCGAACGTTCCGCCCAGCTCCAACC
>NZ_JAPNJZ010000020.1:0-56737 GCF_026626765.1 Corallococcus sp. bb12-1
CGCCTGCTCTGCCGCCCGTTCGGGTAGGCTTCGGCCCCAGGGCACGCGCCATGTTCGGCTTCCTCAAACGCAAGAAGACGCCCCCGGCGGCCGTGGATCCGTTGGCCACGTTCGACCGGCTCATCGAGGACCTGGAGCGCCAGGCGGCCGAGGTGCGCAAATCCGCCGCCACGCTGCTGGCCCTCAAGGGCGAGCTCGCCCGTGGGGTGACGCGCTACACGGCCCGCCTGGGCGACATCTCCGGGCGACGCCAGACGGCCCAGGAGCGGGGGGACCCGAAGGGCGTGGGCGTGCTGGAGCGCGACCGCGTGCAGACCGAACGCCTGCTGGAGTCCACGCGCGAATCGCTGCGCCGCGCGGAGCGGGACTCGGAGCTGCTCCTGTCCGCGGCTGGAGAACTGGGCGAGCGTGTGGCCGACCTGCGCATCGAACGGGAGAGCGCCTCCGCGCGGATGGCCGTGGGCAGCGTCATCACCGACACGCTGCGCGAGCAGGTGGAGCGCTTCGACCGGGTGCTCGCGCTGGAGGCCGCGCGCGACGAGGTGGAGAAGGCGCACGCCCTGGCGGACATCTACCGCGAGGAGCACGGCCCCGCGCCCGAGCGCGCGAAGGAGTAGGGCAGGGGGCTCAGGAGCGACGCGCCGTCTGGTGCAGCTCCAGCACGATGTTGCCGCCCTTGAGCAGCCGCACCGCGCCCGACGTCTGGCTCACCACCAGCGCGATGCAGTGGGTGGTGGAGGTGATGCCGGCGGCGGCGGCGTGCCGTGCACCCAGCCCCAGGGGAATCTTCACCGTGTCGTCGTTGGCGGACAGGTAGCGTCCGGCGGACAGCACCACGCCGTCCTCGCGGATGACGAACGCGCCGTCCAGCACGGAGAAGTTCTTGATGGCGTCGCGGATCTTCGGGTCGAGCACGTTGCGCTCGGCCTCCGACAGGCCCTGGAACGGGTTGATGGTGAGCTGTCGGCTCTTCTCCAGGACGCTCGTGTGGTCGCCAATCGTGATGATGGTCCCGATGGGGTGGCCCTCGAAGCCCTCCTGGCCAATCTGGAGCGCCAACTGGATGAGCGCGTCCACCACCTGCGAGTTGAACTCCTCGCCCAGCTTCACGCCCTCGATGGCCAGCCGGTCGTCCAGCGATCCGCCGATGCGCATCTGCATCAACGTGTCCGGTGCCCGACCCACCTTTCCCGTCATGCACAACACCAGGTCGCCTTCCTTGAAAGCTCCCTGGGAAAGCGCGGACACGAGCGCTACCTTCACGCGCTCGGTGCGCGAGTAGTCGTAGGCGGGAATCACGAGTGCGCGTACCTTCTTGCGCTGATGCTCGTGCGCCAGCGTTTCCAGCGTCACCGCGTACACGAGCTTCCTGCGGGCAGGACGACCCCGCAGGTCCTCGGGAGGAATGGGCGTGTCACAGATGTAGAGGAAGTGGTCGACGTCGCTCTTGGCGGCCAGGGTGAGCGCCGAGCGCAAGAATTCCCGATCGAACTTCGTGTTGTCGCTCAAGCCGCCCCTCGTGCATCCACGATTTCAAGCAGGTCAGCTTGACACTGCAAGCTGCATGAATAAAGCTTTCGGGCCCTTTTTTTCAGGGGCCCAAGCCCCCTCTACCCGCCCCACCTGGAGCGCAGGCTGTGAACCAGAAAGATCTCAAGCGTTACAAGAAGATGCTCGAGGACAGCAAGGCGAGCCTGCTCGAGAGCGCGAAGAAGACCCTGGTGGAGGAGTCTTCTTTCGACACCGACGACCTGCCGGATGAAATCGACCAGGCCGCCTCCGAGTACACCCAGTCCATGCTCTTCCGTCTGAGGGACCGTGAGAAGTTCCTGATTCAGAAGATCGATAAGGCACTCGAGCGCGTCAATGACGGCACCTTCGGCACCTGCGAGCGCTGCGAGGAGGAGATCTCCCCCAAGCGTCTGGATGCGCGTCCGGTGACGACGCTCTGCATCCGCTGCAAGGAAGAGCAGGAGAAGAAGGAGAAGTCCTACGGCTGACGCCGGAGCGTGAAGTGTCCGGGCCGCACGGGCCTTGAAGCGCCGTGCGGCCTTGCCTTCCCGCCGCAGGACCCGCGAGGGACGTCCGCTTCAGGCGACGACGGCCTGGATTTCCACGCGCAACAGCTGGCGACCGATGAGGAAGTGGTCGCCGTTGTCCACGAACGTCGGCCCGGCGAGCCGGATGAACGTGCCGTTGGACGAGCCCACGTCCCGCACCATCAGCCGGTCCCCTCTTACCTGTAGCAGCGCATGCCGCCCGGACACGAAGCCGTCCGTGGGGAAGGCGATGTCGCCCTGCTCACGACCCAGCAGGTTGTCGCCGTCCTTGAGCGGGAAGGCCGCGCCGCGCAGGCCGCCCTCCAGCAGTTGGATGAGCCGCAGCCGGTAGCCGGGATCCGGAGACCCCCACACCTGCGTGCCGCCGGGCCCGAGCGCCGCGGTGGGGATGGGCTCCAGCACCAGGCGCTGACGGCCCAGGCGCAGCTCTCCGCCCGCGGGCAGCTCGCGCTCCTGGCGCAGGCGCACGAAGACGCCGTTGGCGCCGCCCACGTCCTCCACGGCCAGCCGGGCGCCGGAGAAGAAGAAGCGGGCCTGCACGGGCATGATGAAGGGGTCGTCGTTGAGCGCGATGTCCGCCTGCTGGCCGCAGGTGAGGGTGTCGCGCTGCATGCGCACGAGGGACTCGGGGCCGCCGTCCGCCCGCACGACGCGGATGGACACCTGCGGGCGCGAGGAGACGTGCGCCACGGCCATCACCATCGTCCCGGAGCGCAGCGCCGAGCCACAAGCGCGGCATACGGTGGCATCCCGGGAATTCTCGGTGTCACAGCGGGGGCAATAGTCCACGGCGTCCATGAGAGGCCCTCTTCTAGCAGGCTG
Organism: Corallococcus sp. bb12-1; assembly: GCF_026626765.1. Lineage (NCBI taxonomy): Bacteria > Pseudomonadati > Myxococcota > Myxococcia > Myxococcales > Myxococcaceae > Corallococcus > Corallococcus sp. bb12-1. Next base: position 2,883 of record NZ_JAPNJZ010000020.1, read on the forward strand.
GAGCGGTGTTGGGGGGCCCTGCGCGCACGGCTTGCTCCGCACCCGAGGGGCGTGGTGAAGTCCTGACCCCACCCACTGGACGCTGACGTGTACTGCCCTTCCTGCGGCGCCGACGCCGAAGACTCTTCCCGCTACTGCCCCGCCTGCGGCGCGACGTTGTTGCGCGCGGCGGAGGGCGGCGACGAGTACGTCGGCAAGACGATTGCCTCCAAGTACCGCGTCGAAGCCCTCATTGGCGAGGGCGGCATGGGCAAGGTGTACCGGGCCCGCCAGCTCGCACTCGACAAGGTGGTGGTGCTGAAGGTGTTGCGCCACACGCTGCTGTCGGACGAGCGCACCGTCGCGCGCTTCCAGCGTGAGGCGAAGGCCGCCAGCCGGCTCAACCACCCCAACTCCATCAGCGTGCTGGACTTCGGTCAGGCGGACGACGGCGCGCTCTTCATCGCGATGGAGTACGTGTCCGGGCAGGATCTGCATCAGATCCTCAGCCGCGAGTGGCCGCTGGGCGAGGCGCGCGTGGTGCGCATCGCCGTTCAGATCCTCAACGCGCTGTCGGACGCGCACGGCGCGGGCGTCATCCACCGGGACTTGAAGCCCGAGAACATCATGGTGGAGCAGCGCCGCAACGAGCCGGACTTCGTGAAGGTGCTGGACTTCGGCATCGCGAAGATCACCGACGTGCAGGACGAGGGCCCGGCCCTCACCCGCGCGGGCTTCGTGTGCGGCACGCCCGAGTACATGTCGCCGGAGCAGGCGCGCGGCGCGGTGCTGGACTACCGCTCGGACCTCTACGCGGTGGGCGTCATCCTCTACCAGCTCATCACGGGCCTGCTGCCCTTCGAGTCCGACTCGGCCGTGGGCTTCGCCACCAAGCACCTCACCGAGGAGCCGCCCCCGCCCTCGCGCCGCCGTCCGGAGGCGCGCATCTCCCCGGGGATGGAGCGCCTCATCCTGCGCGTCCTATCGAAGGACCCGGATGACCGTCCGGCCAACGCCGCGGCGTTCAAGGCGGAGCTGCTCGCGGTGGACAAGGAGCGCCGGCGCGGCGGTGCGAACGACACCGCGCCCCGCCGTCCGCAGGCCGCCAACGTGCTGGCGCCCATTCCGCGCAAGTCCCAGGCCGCCCAGAACCAGGACGCCCGGAACAACACCGGCTGGAACGACGTGACGGTGGAAGCCACCGTGCGGGCGCTGCCCGACTCACGCACCCCCGTGTCGTCGGAAGAAGCCACGCTGGCGCCCGAGGAGGCCCGGCGCGCTGGCCGCACCTCGGTGTCCACCGCGCCCGCGTCGGGTGGCGGCGAGGGGCTCATCCTCTTCTTCAAGGCGCTCACCACGGTGCTGGTGCTGGGAGCGGTGGGCTTCTTCGTCTACTACTTCGGCATCGGCGCGGGCAGCGGCGCGGAGGGCAACTCCTACCTGCCTCCGCCCAATGCGCCCCGGCAGCTCACCGCCGGCACGGATCCGAACCAGCCGCCCGAGTACCTGCGGCAGATTCCGAGCACCTCGCGCAACGTGGACAAGGCGCGCAAGCTGACGCAGGACGGGGACCGCGACGTGCTCGCGGGAGAGCTGAGCCGCGCGACCGCGAGCTACAAGGAAGCCTTCAGCTTCAACCCGGAGGCGGAGCTGGCCCTCAAGCTGGGGGAGCTGTACTGGCAGCGCGATCAGACGGACGAGGCGCGGGGCTGGTGGGAGCGCCACATGCGGGACATGCCCGACTCCAAGGCGCGTGAGTACATCGAGAAGCGGCTCGGCAGCCCCATCGCGCGCCCCGCGGCGCCCTGAAACCTGGGGACTGCACGGTGCTGGCGGTGCCTTGCCTGGAACGAGGGGCCGGTCCATCCAGGCCCGGCCCCAGCGCTTGCGCCGAGCGGTTTGCCCCGACCTGAAGGTTCGAGGGGGGACCGCTGGTTGACGCTGCGACCTGCGTCTAGCCGAGCGTTTCGACCTGCACCACGTGCTGGCCCAGGCGGACCCGGTCGCCCGGACGCAGGGGACGCTCCGTGGCCGGCGGGATGCGCACGTAGGTGCCCAGGCCGCCGGACAGGTCGCGGAGCATCGCGCCCGTCGCGGTGGGGCTCAGCTCGCAGTGCCGGCCGGCGAGCCCTTCGTCATGCGGGTACGCGAGGTCGCAGTGCGCCTGTCCGATGGTCAGCAGCGCCGCGGCCGTCACCACTGCCCGGCCCGCCCTGCCGCCCATGTGCACTTCCTCCACCCCGTACAGCGCCTGGCCCAGCGGCACCGGCGAGCCGTACAGGTTGGGGCGGCCCGCGACAGGGGGCGGGGACTCCACGCGGCCGGTGAAGCGGAACAACCGCTGGCCCGCGCTGAAGAGCGCTCGGGGCGCCAGGGGCTCCGTGCCGGAGAAGGTGACGTACACGCCGGAGGCGCTCGTCTCATCCCGGACATAGAGGGCGCCGTCCTTCACCAGGAAGGTGGCATGCAGCGGCGACACGAAGACGTCGTCGGGGAAGAGGATGGCGCCGCGCTGCCGGCCCACGACGCAGCCCGTCACCGGAAGCTTGTAGCGCTGGCCGCGCGTCGTCCCGGCGATCACCGCCAGCCCGAAGCGCGAGGCCACCGGAGGCGGACGCGACACCGGCGCCCCTCCCGTGGGAGCCGGCGCCGTGGGCACCGGGCCCGTCGTCGCCGGAGCGGTGGGCGGCAGGGTCGTCCCCGTGTTCGCACCCCGGCCGGGCAGGGCGCTGTCCGGCACCGGAGGCGGGGGACGGGTGTTCGCGGCCGGGAGCGCCGGCCCGTAGCCCGCGCGGGGGGGCGGGGCGCCCGGAGCCGGCGGTGGCGCGCGGCGGGCCTCCACCATCAGGCCGGCGGCGGCGGTGGGCGGGGGGGTGCGCGCCGAGAGCTTGAGCCCGGGAGGCACCTGGCTGGGATGGAGCGGAGGCGCTGCCGGCGGGGGAGGTTCACCCGGGCGCGGGAAGCTGGCCACGGCGGCGGGACGGCCCGGGGGGGGCGTCACCGGCCGCATCACCGCCGGCACGGGCGTCGGACGGGGGGCGGCAGCAGCCTCGTCCAGCGCCTGGCCGCAGAGCACACAGGTGGCCGAGCGTGGCGGGTTGTACCCGTCACAATTCGGGCAGACCACCGGGAGCGCGGACAACAGGAGCTGAGACATGGTCTTGGGGCCAATCTAGGGGGGCCTGAAACGTCGGGTCAATGAAAGCCGGCAGGCTGCCGGAACCAGCGCTCCAGGCTTCCAACGCCCGTGAAGGAAGTACGATGTTCCAGGGGAACGTTGCCCCTGCTGTTTGAGGCAGTTACGATTGCTCCGCCTCGATGATTCGCCTGAACGACATCCTGCAGCGGGTTGCGTCGTACCACCCGGACCCCGACCTGGACATCATCAAGAAGGCGTACGTCTACTCGGCCAAGGTCCATCAGGGGCAGCTCCGGAAGTCCGGTGAGCCCTACCTGATTCATCCCCTGGAGGTGGCGGGCATCCTCGCGGAGCTCAAGCTGGACGAGGCGTCCATCGTCACCGGCCTGCTCCACGACACCATCGAGGACACGCTCGCCACCGCTGAAGAGCTCACGGAGCTGTTCGGGCCGGAAGTCGCCCAGCTCGTGGACGGCGTGACGAAGCTGTCCAAGTTCTCCGCGTCCGCGACGCTCTCCCAGGAGGAGAAGCAGGCGGAGAACTTCCGCAAGATGATCATCGCGATGGCGCAGGACATCCGCGTCATCCTCGTGAAGCTGGCGGACCGCACGCACAACATGCGGACGCTGGATCACATGTCCGAAGAGAAGCAGGCCCGCATCGGACAGGAGACGCTGGACATCTACGCGCCCCTGGCCAACCGCCTGGGCATCTCCTGGATCAAGACGGAGCTGGAGGACCTGTCCTTCCGCTACGTGAAGCCCCAGGAGTTCTTCGCGCTGGAGGAGCAGCTCAACAAGCGCAAGAAGGAGCGCGAGGCGTACATCGAGGACACGTGCGACCTGATGCGCGCCAAGCTCCAGGAGCGCGGCCTCAAGGGCGACGTCAGCGGCCGCTTCAAGCACGTCTACAGCATCTGGAAGAAGATCAAGTCACAGGGCATCGACTTCGATCAGATCCACGACATCATCGCCTTCCGCATCATCGCGCCCGCCGTGCCCGCCTGCTACGAGGCGCTGGGCATGGTGCACCAGATGTGGAAGCCGGTGCCGGGGCGCTTCAAGGACTTCATCGCCATCCCGAAGCCCAACATGTACCAGTCCCTGCACACCACGGTGATTGGTCCGTTGAGCGAGCGCGTGGAGGTGCAGATCCGCACCTCGGAAATGCACAAGATCGCCGAAGAGGGCATCGCCGCGCACTGGGCCTACAAAGAGGGCCGCGCGCCCATCTCCAAGGACGATGAGAAGTTCGCCTGGCTGCGCCAGCTGATGGAGTGGCAGCAGGACCTCAAGGACCCCAAGGAGTTCCTCGAGACGGTGAAGGTGGACCTCTTCACCGACGAAGTGTTCGTCTTCACGCCCAAGGGCGACGTGCGCAGCCTGCCGCGCGGGGCGACGCCGGTGGACTTCGCGTACGCCATCCACTCGGACGTGGGCGGTCGGTGCGTGGGCGCCAAGGTGAACGGCAAGATTGTTCCCCTGCGCTACAAGCTGAAGAACGGCGACACGGTGGAGGTGCTCACCAGCCCGCAGGCGCACCCGTCCAAGGACTGGCTCACCTTCGTCAAGACGAGCCGCGCGCAGCAGCGCATCCGCGGGTTCATCAAGCAGCAGCAGCGGGACAAGAGCCTGCAACTGGGCCGTGAGCTGGTGGAGCGCGAGTTCAAGCGCTTCCAGCTCAACTTCAACAAGCAGATGAAGTCCGGCGAGCTCAAGAAGGTCGCCGAGGAGCTGGGCTTCCGCGTCGAGGACGACCTGCTGGTGGCCATCGGCTACGGCAAGGTGACGCCGCAGCAGTTGGTGCAGCGCATCGTGCCGCAGGACAAGCTGGCGCAGGTGGAGCCCCCTCCGCGTCCGGACGCCAGCAACGGGAATGGCAACGGCAACGGGACGGGCAACACGTCCATGCTGCCGGGCCTGTCCCGCATGACGGACCTGGCCAAGCGGCTCGTCGGCCGCAACAGCCGCAGCGGCGTCCAGATTGGCGGCGTGGACGACGTGCTGGTGCGCTTCGGGCGCTGTTGCAACCCCGTTCCCGGGGACCCCATCGCGGGGTTCATCACCCGGGGGCGGGGCGTGACGGTGCACACGGTGGGGTGTGAGAAGGCCCTGGCCACCGACCCCGAGCGGCGCGTGGACGTGTCCTGGGACGTGAAGGGCGACTTCAAGCGGCCCGTCACGCTGCGCGTGCTGACGGCGGACAGGCCGGGCCTGCTGGCGGACATCACCCACACGTTCTCCAAGAAGAGCGTCAACATCTCCCAGGCGAACTGCCGGGCCACCGGCGATGACCGGGCGGTGAACACCTTCGAGGTCACCATCTCCGACCTCAAGCAGCTCACGGACCTGATGCGCTCCATCGAGCGTTTGACGGGCGTCTACTCCGTCGAGCGAATCTAGGCCCGGCCTGGATGTGCTACAGCGCGCGGCGGACCCGCGGCCCCTGATGTCCTTTCGGGGGCCGCCTCAACGCGAGGTGTGCTGCATGGCGCGCAAGGCAATCCACTCCGACGACGCCCCCAAGGCGATTGGCCCTTACTCCCAGGCCGTGCAGGTGGACGCCGGGAAGCTGACGTTCCTTTCCGGGCAGATTCCCCTGGACCCCAAGACGATGGAGATCGTCCCCGGTGACGTCGCCGCGCAGGCCGAGCGCGTGATGGAGAACCTCAAGGCGGTGCTCGCCGCCAGTGGCCTGGACTTCTCCCACGTCGTGCGCTGCACCATCTTCCTCACTGACCTGGGCGACTTCGCCAAGGTGAACGAGGTGTACGGCCGCGCCTTCACCGGCGCGCCCCCGGCCCGCGCCACCGTGCAGGTGTCCGCGCTGCCTCGCGGCTCCAAGGTGGAGATTGACGCCATCGCCGTCTCCTGACGCCCCCGGCTGAAGGGACGCGAAGCGCTGGAAACACGAAGGCCGCCGGTTCCCGCTGTGGGAGCCGACGGCCTTCAGTGCTTCAGGCTTTGGGGAAGCGGAGGTGGACTACTTCGCGTCCGCCGCGACCGCGCCGGCCTTCTTCAGCTCCTCGTCGATGACGCGCTTGAAGGCGTCGAAGGGCTGGGCGCCCACGAGGGTGCGGCCGTTGATGAAGAACGTGGGCGTGCCGTTCGCGCCCAGGGCGGAGCCGGTGGCCATGTCCGCGTCGATCTGCGCGTCGAACCTGTCGCTGTCCAGGCCGGACTTGAACTTCGCCATGTCCAGCTTCAGCTCCTGCGCGTACTTCTCCAGGGACTCGCGATCCAACGCGCGCTGGTTGGCGAAGAGCTTGTCGTGCATCTGCCAGAACTTGCCCTGCTCGTGGGCGGCCATGGAGGCCTTCGCGGCGAGCCTGGCGTGCTGGTGGAAGGGCAGCGGCTGGTGCTTGAAGGCGATCTTCACCTTGCCCTCGTAGGCCTTCTCCACCTGCTCCAGCGTCGGCACCGCGCGGCTGCAGAACGGGCACTCGAAGTCGGACCAGGCGACGATGGTCACCGGGGCCTTGGCGGGACCGCGCACCGGCGCGTTGCCCACGTCCACCTTCTGCACGGCCGGCTCGGACGGCGCCGCGGGGGCGGCCGGGGCGGCGTTCACGTTGTCCTGGTTCAGTTTGGCGTAGAGGTCCTCCGCCTTGGTGCCGGCGGCCAGCGCCTTGTCAGCCTTGGCGATCTCATCGTCGATGAGGGGCTTGAAGGCCTCGAAGGGCTGCGCGCCCGACAGGAAGCGGCCGTTGATGAAGAAGGCCGGGGTGCCGTTGGCGCCCACCGCGCTGCCCGCATCCGAGTCCGCCGCCACCTGCGCGTTGAACTTGCCGCTGTCCAGGGCGGACTTGAACTTCGCCATGTCCAGCTTCAGCTCCTCGGCGTACTTCTCCAGGGAGTTGCGATCCAGCGCGCGCTGGTTGGCGAACATCTTGTCGTGCATCTCCCAGAACTTGCCCTGCTCGTGGGCGGCGAGCGACGCCTGGGCGGCGATCTTCGCGTTCGGGTGCATGGGCAGCGGCTGCTGGCGGAACACCACGCGCACGTCCTTGCCGTAGGTCTCCTTGATGCGGTTGAGCGTGGGCACCGCGCGGCTGCAGAACGGGCACTCGAAGTCGGACCACTCCACGATGGTGACCTTCGCGGTGGTGGGGCCGAACGACGGCGCGTTCGCGGGGACTTCCACCTTCTTCGCGGCGGCGGCGGGCTCCGCGTTGCCCTGGGGACGCGACGGGGCGCGCTCGACGCCCTTCTCGATGGTGCGCGCGTAGACCTGACCGGGGGCGACGCCGCTCTTCACCAGGCCTTCGGCCTTGGCGAGCTCCTCGTCGATGAGGCTCTTGAAGTTGTCGATGGGCTGCGCGCCCGACAGGAAGCGGCCGTTGATGAAGAAGGCCGGCGTGCCGCTGGCGCCCAGCTGCGAGGCCAGGGCCTGCTCCTTGGCGATGGCGTCGGACAGACGGGACGCGGTCATGTCCTCCTTCCACTTCGCGACGTCCAGGCCAATCTCCCGGGCGTACTTCTCCAGGCTCTCCCCATCCAGCTTCTTCTGGTTGGCGAAGAGCAGGTCGTGCATGTCCCAGTACTTGCCCTGCTCACCGGCCGCGAGCGCGGCGAGGGCCGCGGGCTTGGCGTGCGCGTGGAAGGACAGCGGGTTCTGGCGCATCACCACGCGCAGCTTGCTGCCGTAGTCCTTCTGGAGCTGCACGACGGTGTTGTGCGCGCGGCTGCAGAACGGGCACTCGTAGTCGGAGAACTCCACCAGGGTGACGAGCGCGTTGACGCTGCCCTTCACCGGGGCGCCGTCGATGGGCACCTTGAAGACGGTGGGGTCCACCTGGCGCGCGCCGGGCTTGGCCGCCTGCGCGACGGTGGGCGTGCTGCCGGGGGTGGGGGTGGCTTTCGAGCCGCTGGCGGCACGGCCGCCAACGAACCCGAGCACCAGGCCCACCAACAGGGCCACGATGACATTGGGCTTCATGGGTTGGGAATGCTCCTGCGCCATAGGTCCGACTCCGAGGGGGCCCAAGCGGGTGTCTGGGTAGGGAAAGGGCGGCGTACTTAACAGAGGGAATTCCAGACACGCAAGCCGCGAAGACCGCCTGCGTCCGCCTATCCGGAAGCTCCCGAAGGGGCGGACAACGACGCGGGGTGGATCAAAATTCCCTCTCATCACGAGCCCGCCTGCGTTCAGGGCCCATGGCAGGATGCGAGCCCATGGAAGCAGGTGTGCGCGTGGATACCTCCGGGGCCTTCTGCCCGGTGCCCATCCTCGAAATCGCGAAGGCGATGCGGCGCCTCCCGCCCGGGACGCTGGTGGAGCTGGTGTCCACCGACCGGGGGCTGGAGGCGGACCTGCCCGCGTGGTGCGAGGCGACCGGCAACGAACTCGTCCGCCTGGAGCGGCGGGGCACCCACTATGTGGGCTGGGTGCGCAAGGTGGGGTGAGCGTCCGTGGGGTGCGGTCCTACAGCAGTTGGAGGACGCGGTCCTCCAGGCGGCGACCCCGGCTGACGCCGAGAATCAACGTCTGGTGCTGGATGAGGTGGCCCACGGTGCGGCTGATGACCTCCTCGGCCTTGTGGGCCTGGCCATCGAAGCGCACGCACAGCACGTCGGTGCCTTCCATGCGCGCGCCGATGACGCCGGGCAGGGAGGTGATCTCCGGGATGATGACGTCGCCCCGGGCAATCTGGACGCGGAACTCGGCGCCCTGGCCGGTGAGTTCGGCCATGGTGCCGGCCTGCGCGAGCGACCCCTTGTCGAGGATGGCGGCCGCGTCGCACAGCTCCTCCAGCTCCTGGAGGTTGTGGCTGGAGACGACGACGGTCTGCGTGCCCTTCATGTCCTTGATGACCTGACGCACCTGGGCGGCGATGCGCGGATCCAGGCCGGCGGTGGGCTCATCCAGGAGCACGAGGGGAGGGCGCCCCATGAGGGCCTGGGCCATGGCGGCCCGCTTGGCCATGCCGTGGCTGAGCGCCTGGGTCTGCACCTTCCAGGCCTCCATCAGGCCCACCTTCTCCAGGGCGCCGCGCGCTTCGTGCTCCGGCTGGGGCAGGTCCGACAGGCGGGCCCAGTACATGAGCAGCGCGCCCACCTCCCAGCCCGGCGGCAGCACCGCGTCCTGGGGCAGCGCGCCCACGCGGCCCTTGAGGGCACCGGGCGTGGTGGGCGACACGCCCATCACCTTGAGCGAACCCTCGGAGGGGTAGAGGTAGCCGCACATCATGGAGAACGTCGTCGTCTTCCCGGCGCCGTTGGGCCCGATGAGACCGAAGACGTCGCCCTGGCGCACCTGGAGGCTCACCGCGTTGACGGCGACCTTGGGGCCGAAGCGCTTGGACACGCCCGACAGTTCAATGGCCAGCTCGCTCACAGGTCCCTCGCGCGCAGGACGCCGTAGGCGCCCACCAGGAAGATGGCCGCGAAGGCGGCGTAGGCCGCGCCGCTGCCGGCGAACTCGACGAGCTTCGGGTGCAGCAGGTTGCCCGAGTAGTAGGACGGGGACAGGTAGCGCACGAAGCGCACGGGGCTGGTGTCGGCCACGGCGCGTCCCACGGAGTCCATCAGCCAGAAGACGAACAGCAGGATGAAGTTGAAGACGAGGCTGACGGCCGGGCTGCGGAACAGGCTGGAGCACAGGGTGGTGAGGGCCACGTACGCCAGCGAGAACACGATGGTCGCGCCCCAGAACTTCAGGAGGTTCGTCGCCAGCACCCCGAAGCCGAAGTCCGGGTTGAGGATGCGCGCGTAGACGAAGATGGCCAGATCGATGACCAGCACCAGCCCCAGCAGCAGCGTGGCCTGGGAGAGGAACTTGCCCAGCAGCACCGATGAGCGGCGCGCGCGCACGGTGAGGTATCGGATGGAGCGCGGTCCCACCTCGCCGCTCACCTGGTCGAAGCCCATCAGCGCGATGTAGGCAGGGAGGAAGAAGAGGGTGATCTTGAAGACGATGAGGACGACGATGGGCACCTGCGACAGCGCCTGCATCATCGCGGTGTCGTTGCTGGTGAGGAAGCCCAGCACGCCCTGCTGCATCTCGTCCGCGGCGCGGGCGGTGGCCTCCGCGTCGGCGCCAACCTCCATGAGCTTCTCGTTCACCTGGCCCTGCAGCTCGCGGGTCACGAAGCCCACGACCAGCAGCACCAGCGCGGAGAACATGCTGTAGAGCCCGAGCAGCACGAGCGCGCGGCCACTGCGCACCGCCCGGCGCAGCTCCGCGGCCCAGATCACCATCATCTCTTTAGGTCCGTCCAAGGTGCACAGGACCCTACTGGACCTCCGGGCAGCTTCCCAGGTTTCTCCCAGACGAACGAAGCAGTCGAGGGAGCAAGCCGTGGACAGCGCGCCCTCAACGACTACGATTCGGCGGCCTGCTCCCTGCCCCCCCAAGGAGAGCCCCGAAGCATGACGATTCGCCGCTTCCTCGCCGCCCTGCCGCTGTTCCCTCTCTCGATGCTGCTGGGCGCCTCGGCCCCGGACGCTGGCGTCGCGCCCTCCGCGGCCGTCGCCCCTTCGGATGCCCAGTCGCTGGCCGCCGCGCTCAACGCGCTGGAGACGGACGCGGGCCCCGTGGGCGCCCGTGCCCTCGTGGAGAAGGTGGAGGCCGAGCAGCGCGCAGCGGCACCCACGGCGACGGCCGGGTTGGCTCCAGACGCCGGTGCGCCGGTAGCCCGGGCCCCCGAGGCGGGGCAGGCAGGAGCGCAGGCCGGGTCGCCTTCGGTCGCGAAATCCGGCCAGGCACCGGGAACCCCCAACACAAGCGCTTCAAGTGCTCACGTCGTGCAGGCGCCCGGCGCGTCGGACGCGAAGGCCGCTGGCTCGAACCTCGCGGCCACCCCGGCGGACGTGACGCCCGGCGTGCCCGCGGCTCCAGCGGGCCAGGGCCTGGACACGCGTCCGGTGGATGCTCGCGCGCTGGCGGAGGCGCTGTCCTCGAAGAGCGACGTTTCCTTCGAGCCCGGCATGGTTCCTCCTTCGCCAGTGCCCTCGCGGGAGAAGGCGCCTCCGTTCGGCAAGATGCAGGGCCTGCCCCGGGCCCAGGACCTGGTGGCGCGCGCGAAGCTGGAGGGCAACAAGCTCGTCGTGAAGGGGGGCAAGAGCGCGCCGGATCAGGTGCTCACCATCGACCCAGGTCTCCAGGCGTCGCTCACGAAGATCATGCAGAACTACCAGGTGCCCTACGGCGCCGCGGTGGTGCTGGATCCCTCCACGGGCCGCGTCCTGGCGATGGCGGAGCACTCCGAGGCGAAGCCCGAACTGCGTGGGCTGCCCATCCGCGCGGTGTTCCCCGCCGCGAGCATCTTCAAGATCGTCACCGGCAGCGCGCTCCTGGAGGCGGGGGTCGCGCCGGAGACCGAGTCGTGCTTCCACGGCGGCAAGCGCAGCCTCTCCGAGCGGCAACTGGCGGACACCGACCGCGACGGCGCCTGCTATTCGCTGGCGCTGGCCATGGGCAAGAGCGCCAACGTCATCTTCGCCAAGATGACGAACAAGCACCTGAGCGCGGACGCCCTCAAGCGGATGGCCGCGCGCATGCGCTTCAACCGCGAGATTCCCTTCGCCCAGCCCCTGGACGTGTCGCTGGCGTACATCCCGGAGGACGGCTTCGCGCTGGCCAACACCGGCGCGGGCTTCGGGGACGTGTACCTGTCGCCGCTGCACGGCGCGCTGCTGGCCGCGGTGGCCGCCAACGAGGGCCGCTGGGTGGATCCGGTGCTGGTGGAGCCGGAGCCCTTCATGCCCCTGCCGGAGCCGGAGCCCGTGCTCACGCCCACCGCCGCGCACGCCCTCACGCGCATGCTGGAGGAGACCGTCACCCACGGCACCGCGCGCGCCGTGTTCCGTGAGCGCGGCTTCCAGGTGAAGGACGCCGTGGGCAAGACGGGCACGCTCGCGGACCGCGAGCCCTTCCGCGACTACTCGTGGTTCGTCGGCTTCGCACCCAAGGACAATCCCCGCGTGGCCGTGGCCGCCCTCATCGTCAATGATCCGAAGTGGCGCATCCGCGGCTCCTATCTGGGCCGCGAGGCCCTGCGGCTCGCCCTGGAGCGCATCCCCGCGCCCGTGGAAGTGACGGCCCCGGCGGGCGCCGCCGGCAAGCACTGAGGCGGATCAGGAAAGCGGACGCGGGGTGAGCTTCACGAGCTCCGTGTCCACGAAGCCCTGGAAGAACTTCAGCGCTTCCAGCTCCTGCAACGGCGAGACATGCACGATGGCCGCCACGTCCCGCTTCCCGTCGATGCGCGACAGCAGGTAGCGCTCCGGGGATGACAGGGGCAGCGTCTTCAGGTGCGGCGCGGACACCCGCAGCGTCGGCACGCGCGAGGGCTCCATCAGCGCCTTGCGCAGCTCCGCGAGCAGCCGGGCCTCCGCGTCGCGCAGGAGCTTCTGGGTGTGCTCGGACGGTGAGATTTCGTGAGCCCTCCGGGCCAGCGCTTCGCCGTCGCGCAGGTTGCCCGCGTCGAGGAAGAGCTGGGCAGCCTGGAGCACCTCGTCCGACGAGGACTCGGAGCCGATGACGCCGCCCCCGTTCTCGTCGTCGTCATCCTCTTCCACCACCACCACGGTGGGCGCGCCGCGCTCCGGGGCGGGCAGGGGCGCTTCGTCCGACACCCTCAGCGCGTCCTGCCGGTAGAGCGCGTACAGGCGCTGGTAGAGGAAGAAGTCGGTGGCGTGCAGCGCCAGCGCGATGCCGTCGATGCTCAGCCCCTCGCGCGCGAGCTGGACGATGCGGTCGTCCATGCTGCCGGCCTTGCGGTCCGCGAGCTTCCTCTCGTCCACCTCCAGCCGTACCCCGCCGGAGGGGAACACCGCGCGGATGGCCTGCCACGCCGTCTCACGGAACTCGCCCTCGCGGTGCACGTCCAGCAGGTCCACGCTGACGTCCAGGCCCTCCAGCTCCGGGGCGACGTCCGTGGCCCGGAAGTCGAAGCCGCCTTCCTCCCAGGTGAAGGCATCCAGCAGCATCTCCCGGAACTTGTGGGAGAGCGTGGTGCGCACGGTGGCTTCCGTCACCGAGCCCGTCATGATCAGGATCTTCCCCAGCAGGATGTGCGTCTCCGCCTGGGTGGCGAACGCTCGCTCCAACTGGTCCTCGGTCAGGTGCCCCATGTTGATGAGGAACTGACCGAAGTATTCGCGCGGCTGGTTGGAGCTGGCGGTGATGACGTGCCCGTCGCGCAAGAGCAGCTGCTTGCGCACGTCTCCCCGCTCCACGTTCAGGGTGCCGGTGGACCGGCGATTCCCGAGGTGGACGACCAGGTCCTTGAGGGGCATCGTCGAAAAATCACCAGACACGCCGCGCATCGAACGCCCATCCTGCAACGCATGCGCGTCGATATCTACTCGAAACCCCGATGCTCCCTCTGTGAGAAGGCGCGTGCCGTGGTGGAGGAGGTGCAGGCCCGACTGCCCTTCGAGCTCTACGTCACCGACATCCTCCAGAGCCCGGAGCTCTTCGAGACCTGGCGTTACGACATCCCCGTGGTCCTGATCGAAGGCGTCCCCGCCTTCAAATACCGCGTGGATCCGGAGGTCCTCGAAGCGCGCCTCCGTGAGGTGATGAATGGCACACCCATTGCTAAAACCGTGGGCCAGGATGGGTAACAAAGTGCCCTTCTCCAAGAAATCCGGGGGGATACGAAGGGCGCAAAAGTGACGGGGCTGTAAATCTGGGCGGTCGGGAGGGGCGGTGGGGCAGAAATTGCTGGAAGGGAGGGCACGGCGGTGGGTCTGAAGCGCAAGCGGACAGGAAAGTCGGGGCAGCCTCCTACGGTGTTGCTGGTGGAGCCTCGGGCGGAGGATCTGGAGCGCACCCGGGCGCTCCTGGGCGAGGCGGGCTTCCGCGTGGTTCCGCTCACGCGTTTCGACGCGGCGGTGCCGCTCTTCGAAGTGATCCGCCCGGACGCGGTGCTGCTCGCCGCCCAGCCGCCGGACTACGCGGCGGTGCAGACGGCGCGGCGCCTGCGGCAGGTGGGCAAGGGCACGGTGCCGATGCTGTACCTGGTGGATTCGCACGACCGGGATGCCTGGCGCTTCTGCGTGGAGAAGGGGCAGTGCGTGGACGTGGTGCCGCGCACGGTGGATGGCGCGGAGCTGTCCATGAAGCTGCACGCGCAGATGCGGCTCAAGCAGTCGGTGGAGCGCGCGGCGGCCGGTGAAGAGGCCGGCACGGCGCTGGCGCTGCATGATCCGGTGACGGGCCTCTACAACCGGCCCTTCCTGCTGGCGCTCATCGGCCTGGAGGCCCGGAGGACGGAGCGCTACGGAGGCAACTTCTCCGTGGTCGCGGCGGAAGTGAGTGGCTGGAGCGCGCTTCGCAAGGAGCACGGCAGGTCCATGGCGGAGCGGCTGCTCGTCTACAGCGCGGTGGTGCTGGGGCAGACGGTGCGCGAAGCGGACGCGGTGGCGAGGGTGGGGGACAGCGAGTTCGCGATGCTGCTGCCGGGCACGCCCGCGGAGTCGGTGCCAGAGGTGCTGGCGCGGGTGGAGGCCCGGTTCGAGGCGGCACGGTTCCAGATGGAGGGTCGCGTGGTGCGCACGGCGCTGGAGCTGGGGGCGGTGAGCTTCCCGGACACGGTGGGGGCTCCCACCCAGTTGCTGAGCGCGGCACTGCTGACCCTGAGGCGTACACGTGAGATTCGGCGGGCGGCCGGTCCGGCCCGGCTGTTGTCGGTCTGATGAAGTTCACTGAGGATTTGATGCACAGGGCGAGCGGAGGCGTGGGGATGGATCGGATCGCGGTGCTGGTGGTGGATGACGAAGAGTCGGTGCGCACGTTCCTGTCCGAGCTGTTGGGCAGCTCGGGTTACCAGGTGCGGTGTGCGTCGGGCGGCTCCCAGGCGCTGGAGATGCTCTCCGGTGGCTCGTTCGATGCGGTGCTGCTGGACGTGGTGATGCCGGAGATGAGCGGCCTGGAGGTTCTGCGCCGCTACCGGGGCAACGGCGGCAACGCCCCGGTCATCGTGTTGAGCGCGCTGTCCGGCGCGGACGACGCGGTGCGAGCGCTGAAGATGGGCGCGTCCGACTATCTGGCGAAGCCCTTTGGCAACGACGAGCTGCAGGACGTGCTCGCGCGTGCCCTGGGGACCCGCGTGCCGGAGCGCCAGATTACGGCGCCGGTGCCGCCCGCGCCCCGCGTGATGCTGACGTCGGCGGAGGCCGCGGCCGAGGCTCGCGTGCTCATCTCCACGTCGCCAGCCATGCGCCGGGCCCGCGCGCTGGTGGAGCGCATCGCGGACACGGACGTGCCGGTGCTGCTGCTCGGTGAGTCCGGTACGGGCAAGGAAGTGATTGCCCGGGAGATCCACGCGCGCAGCCAGCGCCATGGTCGCCCCTTCATCAAGGTGAACTGCGCGGCGCTGCCGGGCGAGCTGCTGGAGAGCGAGCTGTTCGGCCACGAGCGCGGTGCCTTCACGGGCGCCACGGCGGAGAAGCCGGGCAAGTTCGAGCTGGCGGACCAGGGCACCATCTTCCTGGACGAGATTGGCGAGATGGCCATCCGCCTCCAGGCGAAGCTGCTCCAGGTGCTGCAGGACGAGGAGTTCTTCCGCGTCGGTGGCAAGAAGAGCGTTCGCGTGGACAGCCGCGTGGTGGTGGCGACGAACCGCGACCTGGAGAAGGAGATCGCGCTCGGCAACTTCCGCGAGGACCTGTACTACCGCCTCAACGTCGTGGCCATCCGCCTGCCGCCCCTTCGCGAGCGCCGCGAGGACGTGGTGCCGCTCACCGACCACTTCTTGAAGAAGTACGGCAAGGGCTTCATGGCGGGCGTCTCCGAACTGCCCACGGAAGTGCTCCATGCCTTCACGGACTACGAGTGGCCGGGCAACGTGCGCGAGCTGGAGAACATGGTGCGCCGCCTGTGCGTGCTGAAGGATTCGACGCTGGTGCTGGACGAGATTCGCGGGGGTGGCCGGACCCCGGCGAGCGCTCCGTCGCTGCCCACGTCCTTCGGGGGGGAGGACTTCAGCCCTCCGCCTTCGCCTTCGCGCCACTACGAGGAGGCGGCTCGCGTCTTCGCGGCCCCTCCGTCCCAGGTCGTCTCCTCGAACGCGTCGGGCGTGCAGGTGCTGGAGATGCCCGCGCGCGGCTCGATGACGCCCGCGCCGGTGGCGCTGGTGTCGGACGCTTCGCCGTTCAACGCCGTGGCACCCCAGCGTTACCCCAATCCGTTCGACGCGCCCCAGCCGCCGCCTCCGCCACCTCCGGCCGGGGAGCCGTCGCTCAAGGACATCGGCAAGCGCGCCGCGATGCTCGCTGAGCGTGAGGCGATACTGGCCATGCTCCAGCGCACCGCGTGGAACAAGCGCCGCGCCGCCGGCAAGCTGCGCATCAGCTACAAGGCACTGCTCTACAAAATCAAGGAGTGCGGCATCATCGATCCTCGCGCGAGCGCCGAGTTCTAGCGCCGCTCCCGCCCGTGTCCTCGGGCGGGGATGCATGAACGACGGCCCTTCTTCCAGATGACGGAAGGAGGGCTGTCCGCTTTGCGGGGCTCTCTTGCGCCGGAGGGGTGTTGGCCGATATCGCGGAGGCCATGACGGCTCCGCTCATCCTGCTCGGCTGTGGCTACACGCTCACGCGTTTCGCGCGGGTGGAGGCCCGCTCCGGCCGTGAGGTCCTCGCCACCACGCGGGATGCGTCGCGCCGCGCGGTGCTGGAAGGCGCGGGCGTGCGGGTGCTATCGCTCGAAGACGCCCTGGCGCGGGTCGACGGGGCCCACGTCGTGGACTCGGTCCCTCCCGAAGCCGGGCTGGATGCGCACTTCGCGGACGTGCTGTCCCGGGCCCGGCCTTCCCGGCTCGTCTACCTGTCGTCCACGGGCGTGTATGGCTCCGCACGCGGACACGTGGATGAGACGACGCCCGTGGATACGACGTCCCCGGTGGCTCGGGCCCGGCTGGCAGCGGAGGCGCGCTTCCTTCCCCTGGGCGCGAGCGTGATGCGCATCGCGGGCATCTACGGCCCTGGCCGTGGGACCTCCGGACGGCTGAAGGCGGGCACGCTGCGCATCCCCGAGTCCGGTGGCGGTCGGCTGTCGCGCGTCCATGTGGATGACCTGGTGGATGCCGTTCGGGTGGTGCTCGAACGCGGTGCTCCCGGGGAAGTGTATTGCGTGGCGGACCGGCGCCCCGCGACCCAGGAGGAGACGGCCACCTGGCTCTGCCAGCACCTGTCCCTCCCCATGCCGCCCCGCGTCCCCTTCGAGTCGCTCCATGAATCCCTGCGCGGGGACCGGGCCATCAGCGGCGCGAAGCTGGAGGCCCTGGGCTGGACGCCCCGCTACCCGGACTTCACGACCGGCTTCGTCGCGGCCATGGAGGAAGAAGCCCGGGGGTGACACGTCGTCCGACGGTCAGTGCTCGGCGGCTTCCGCGCGCAGGATCTGCTGGAGGTCGAGCTCCGCCCAGTCCAGCTCCTGCTCCACCTGCTGGAACGCGGCATCCCCGATGGTCCCGTTCGCGCGCAGCTCCAGCAACCGCCGCCGCTCGGCCGCCATCGCGGTGCGCACCATGTCCGCGTCGGCGGAGGGCGGACCCCAGGGCGCCGCGGCCCCGTCCGGTCGGGCTCCGGCGCGTGTGTCCGCGCGCCCCTCCAGCAACTGCTTCGCCCGCTGGAGCTGCAGTTCGTACCGCCGCCGGACGAGGGCCGCCATCTCCGTGCCCGGGGAGGCGTCGGTCGTATCCAGCGCCGCGCGCAGGGTCTGCACCCGGGCGAGCCTCACCTCGTGGTCGACCGCGCCGTCGTCGTCCAGCTTCAGGCGCGTCATCAGGGGTCGCAGCGTCATGCCCTGGAGGACGAGCGTGCCCAGCACCACCGCGAAGGACGTGAAGAGGATGAGGTCCCGGTAGGGGAACGGGGGACTTCCCTCGCCACCGGTCGGCAGGGCCAGGGCCGCCGCGAGCGTCACGATGCCGCGCATCCCGCACCAGCCCACCAGCATGGCCGCGCGAGGTGACAACGCGACCGCGTGGGCGCTGCCCGGGGTCTTGGAGGAGGTCCGGCGCTCGCGCCAGCGGCCGAGCGCCGCCACGCCCATCACCCAGGCGATGCGCGCGAGGATGGCCACCCCGGTCACCACCGCCGCGATGCCCGCGTACTCCAGCCACGTGGGCCGGTCCAGCCGCCCGACGATGGACTTGAGCTGGAAGCCCACGAGGATGAAGGCGAGCACGTTCAACACGAACACCGCCACCTCCCACACCGCGTACGCCGGGATGCGGATCCGCGCGGGCGTCACCAGGGCCGCGATTCGCGAGGCCGTCATCGCGTAGACGACCGTCGTGAGGATGCCGGACAGGTGCAGCCGCTCGGCGAGGATCCACACCGCGAACGTGCTGCCGAACTGCACGATGACCGCCGTGGACACGTCCTCGACGAACCGGTTCATGAAGAGGGTGACGCGCGCGAGCACGTACCCCAGCACCACGCTGCCCACCGTGACGATGAGCAGCATGGGCAGCGCGCTCCAGCCCAGGATGCCCCCCGCCGCCACGGCCCCCAGCGCGAGCCGGTAGATGAGCAGGGCGCTGGCGTCGTTGAAGAGGCTTTCGCCTTCGAGGATGACGAGCAGCCGGTGCGGGGGCCGCAGTTGCTTCAACACCGCCGTGGCCGCCGCCGCGTCCGGGGGCGCGACGATGGCGCCCAGCGCGATGGCCGCCGCCCAGGGCATGCCCGGCACGAGCCCGTGGACCGCGACCGCCACCGCGATGACCGTGAGCACCACCGCGCCTAGCGCCAACCCCACCACCGGCCGCCAGTTCGCCCGCAAGTCACGAGGCGAGGCGTCGAACGCCGCGTCCAGAAGCACCGGCGCGACGAAGAGCGTGAGCGCCAGCTCCGGATCCAACACCAGCTCCGGCGTCCCCGGCACGAGCGCCAGCACCGCCCCCGCGAACGCGACCAGCGCCGGGTAGGGTGTGCCAATCCGCCGGGACAGCGCCGCGAGCAGCGCGCCCCCGAGCAGCAGCGCGATGACGATCTCGAACACGAGCATGGAGCCCTCCCAGGGGAACAATCCGCCGCCTGGAATCCAGCGGCGTAGCGCAGGAATGCCGGTTCTGGACAGTGGCGACTCGCCGACGCCGCAACCCGTCGTACCCACGAGGGGCGCGCGCGTCATCAGCCCAACGCGATGGATGCCATCAGCCGGGGAGGGGGCGCGGCTTTGCGGAGCGGTGTCCCCCGGTGACAGGCTGGCGCTTTGGGCCACGTGCGGATGCGGGGCCCTCGCAACCCTGTTCCCTGGGGGAACGATGTCCAGGTCGTTGTTGTTCGCGGCGTTCAACGAGGGCGTCCACCGTTCCATGTCCGGCAACCACGAGGCCGCGGTCCAGTCGTTCGATCAGGTCCTCGCCGTGGATCCACGCCACTTCCCCGCGCTCACCGGCAAGGCGTTCGCGCTCAAGCAACTGGGCCGGACCGCGGAGGCCCTGAAGGGCTTCCAGCGCGCCGTCGAACTGGAGCCCACCGCCGCCGACCCCCTGCGCGAGGCCGCCCTCTGCCAGTTGGAGCTGGGCGAGCCCGAGGCCGCCGCCCTCCTGATGGAGCGCGCCGTCCAGCTCAACCCCACCCCCGGCTACCGCGAGGCCGCCGCCGTGGAGGTCTACCACCTGGGTAACGCGCTCCTGACGCAGGGACGGCGCCCGGACAAGGCCCGCTACCGGCTGGCCCGGCAGGTTTTCGAGCTGGCGCTGGAGCTGTCCCCCGCCTACGTCGAGGCCGCCAAGGCCCTGGCGGACGTGTGGGAGCACCTGGGAGACCCTACCCAGCAGGAGCACTACACCCAGCTGGCGACCCGCCTACGCCCTGCCTCCTCCTGAGCCGTCCCGTTTCAATTTTCCATAAAAGCGGAGGGAAAGGGCGCGCCGTGGGTGTTGAATGCCGACTGGACGCCCTTCTTCAGGAGAACCCTTCGCATGATCGTGATGCTCGAGCCGGATTCCCCGGAATCCGTCGTGAACGCCGTCCTCCACCTGGCTTCGCAGTACGAAGGCGTGACGCCCCGCGCGCACGTGGTCCAGGGCGCCGAGTCCACCATCACGGAGCTGTACCTGCTGGGCTCCACCGCGCAGGTGCCGCTGGAGCCGTTCCAGCAGCTTCCCGGCGTGCGCCAGGTGGTGCGCGTGTCGCAGAAGTACCGGATCATCGGCCGGCACGGCGGCCAGCGCACCACGGCGGGCTTCGAATACAACGGCGTGTCCTTCGATGACACCTCCGTGAACCTCTTCGCGGGCCTGTGCGCGGTGGATTCGCTGGAGAGCGTGGATTCGATGATGGCGGCGCTCGCGCGCTGCGGCATCAAGACGACGCGCATGGGCGCGTACAAGCCGCGCACGAATCCCTACGAGTTCCAGGGCCTGGGCGCCAAGTGCCTGCCGTGGGTGTTCGAGTCCGCGGGCAAGCACGGCATCAAGGTCGTCGCGATGGAGGTGACGAACCCGCGCCACATCGATGAGATCAACGACGCGCTCAAGCAGGCCGGCAATCCCACGGGCGTGATGCTCCAGGTGGGCACGCGCAACGCGCAGAACTTCGAGCTGCTCAAGAGCATTGGCCAGCAGCGCGCGTTCCCGGTGCTCTTCAAGCGCGGCATGGGCATCACGCTGGAGGAGTCCCTCAACGCGTGCGAGTACGTGGCGAGCGAGGGCAACCCGAAGATCGTCTTCTGCCTGCGCGGCGTGAAGACGCACCTGGGCGACCCGCACCGCAACATGGTGGACTTCGCGCACGTGCCCGTCGTGCGCCGGCTGACGCGCATGCCGGTGTGCGTGGATCCCTCGCACGCCATCGGGCGCGCGGAGGCCCCGCCGGACGGGCTGCCGGACATCTTCCACGCCATCGGCCAGGGCCTCATCGCGGGCGCGTCCATGGTGTTGGTGGACTTCCACCCGCACCCTGAGATTGCCCTGTGCGACGGACCGCAGGCGCTGCGCCTGGAGCAGTTGGGCGCGCTCCAGCGCTACACGAACATCGTGCGCGGCGCGTACACGGAAGCCGTGAAGAACGGCGACGGGACGGCCTCCAAGGCCGGCGCGCAGGTCAGTCGCTGAGCGCGTAGCTGCCGAGGACCTGGAGCGACGTGCACGCGCTCCGGGCCTCCTCCAACGCGGACCGCACGGACGGCGCATCCTCGCGGCCGTCCACGTCCAGGCACCAGCGGTAGTCCCAGGCGCGGACGCCGCCGGGGCGGGACTCCAGCCGCGCGACGTTCACCCCTCGCGCGGCGAAGGCCGCCAGTACACCCGCGAGCGCGCCGGGCCCGTCGTTCACGGTGAGGACCACGGACGTCTTCCACCGGGAGCCCAGGTGGGGCGGGATGGCCGGGCCCACCGCGAGGAAGCGGGTGGCGTTGTCCGGTGAGTCCTCGATGCCTTCGGCGAGGACGGCCAGGCCGTAGAGGTCCGCCGCCGTCCGGCTGGCGATGGCCGCCGTGCCCGCGGGAGCCTCCTCGCCCACGCGCCGCGCGGCGACCGCGGTGTTCACCTCCGGCACCGGCTGGAGATGGTGTTTGCGCAGCCAGCCCGAGCACTGAGCCAGCGCCTGGGGATGGGACAGCGCGCGGGTGAGGCTCGCGAGCGAGCGTCCCGGCGGCGCGAGCAGACAGTGGCGCACGCGCAGGCGCATCTCTCCGGACAGGCGCGGGGTGAACTCCAGCAGCAGGTCCACCACTTCCGCCACCGGCCCCGCGAGCGCGCTTTCCAGGGGCAGGACTCCGCCGTCCACCCGGCCTTCGGCGACGGCTTCGAGCACGGCGCGGAAGGAAGGGCAGGGGACCAACACCACGGTCGGGCCGAAGAAGGCCCGCGTGGCCTCGTCGCCGTACGCGCCACGCTCACCCTGGAAGGCGATGCGGCGGGGGGCGGCGTCATCCATCGAGATGCTCCGCGCGCGGATACGTGCCCAGCACGCGCAGCGATGAGGTGAGCGAGCGCAGATCCTCCAGCGCCGCCGTCACCGACGCGGACGCGGCGTGGCCCTCCACGTCCAGGTAGAAGCGGTACTGCCACGGCGCGCCGGGGATGGGGCGCGACTCCAGCTTGGTGAGGTTCACCCCGCGCTGCGTGAGCCGTTGCAGCACCTGGCCCAGCGTGCCCGGGCGGTGTTCCAACACCACCAGCAGCGACGTCTTGCACGGCACATCCGGCGCTAGCGGCGTGGGTTCGCGCCCCACCTCCACGAAGCGCGTGAAGTCCGCGCCGGGTTGCAGGTCGCTTGCGAGCACGACGAGACCGAAGCGGCTGGCCGCGGACTCACTGGCGATGGCGGCCACCGTCACGTCGTTGCGGTCCGCCACCGTGCGCGCGGCGACGGCGGTGTCCGGCCCCAGCACCGCGCGGGCCCACGGCACGTGCGTGCGCAGGTAGTCCTCGCACTGGGCCAGGGCCTGGGGATGCGACAGCACCTCGCGCAGGTCCTCCAGTTTCGCGCCCTTGATGCCCAGGAGCCGGTGATCCACCTGGCTCACCAACTCGCCGGTGATGACGCCATCGCCCGCGGCGAGCACGTCATAGGTCTCGTTGATGGTGCCCGCGGTGGTGTTCTCGATGGGCATCAGGAGCAGGTCCTGGTCGCCCTTCTTCAGGGCCTCTACCGCCTGCCTCGCGGAGTCGAAGCCGGTGAGGAGCACGCCGCCCGGACGGTGGCCGTAGCGCTGGCGTGCGGCCAGGTGGCTGTAGGAGCCCTCGACGCCCAGGTACCCCACGCGCAGGGGCGTGGTGTCCAGCCGCGTGACGAGCGCCTGCTGCCGCGCGACGGACATGTCCAGGATGACGCGGTAGAGGCGCTCCACCTCGTGTGGATCCAAACCGCGCTCGGCGGCCCGACCGCGCAGCTTGCGCAGGAGCAGGTCCTCGCGCTGCGGGTCTCGAAAGGGCCAGGCCGTCACCAGCTTGGCGCGCGCCACGTCATCCGCCAGGGCCATGCGGCGCTGGAGCGCGTCGAGGATGTCGTCGTCGACGCGTTCGAGGGCTGTCCGCAGGGTGTCCAGGTCCGGGGTGTCCGACATCGCGAGAACATAACAACTCGCGTCAGGGAACGGTCATCCGGTTACATCCCAAGCCGTCGGGCGAGCTCCGGAGGCACCGGGTAGACGGACTCCTTCGGCAACAGGCGGGTGGCCTGGTCGGCGCGGCCGTCGTCCAGGTGCTTGCGCAGCTTCTGCGTGAGCGGCGTCAGGTCCGTGATGGAGACGGTCCAGTCGTCCACGAAGCGCTGGATGACGGCGCGGCTCAAGCCCACCTGGATGCTGTCGTGGGGCAGGCCCGCGCCGCGCAGGGTGCGCTCGGGGTCCCACTGGATGTGGACGGGCGCGGACTCGAAGGCCTTGCGCCACGCGTCCTGGGTGCCGTGTGCCTTCGGCTCATAGGCGGTGAGGACGCCAGCGCCCAGGGCCTCTTCCCAGCCGGAGCGCTTGATGCGCACCGCGAGCGTGCGCTCCTGGCCACTCTTGCGGCCCCAGTTGGAGCGGTGCATGAGCCATAGGAAGCTGGGTTTGATCCACGTCATCCGCCCCACGGAGAACGGGGGGCCGAACTTCTGCTGCTTCACGGCCACGTCCGCGATGGCGTCCGGATAGGCTTGGTAGAGCACGATGGACGCGCGGTCGAAGTCGGCTCGGACTTCCCGCGCGGCGCTCATGGGCGGGCCCCGGACTTCGCTTTCGACTTCGGCTTGGACGCGGGGGCCTTTGGCAGCTTCGTGCGGCCCATCTCCAGGACGAGCTCGAAGTGCTCCACCGGGGTGGGCGTCACGCTCAGGCGGCTGCGGGTGAGCAGCGGGAAGTCCTTGAGCGCGGGCGTGGCCTTGATGGTGGCGAGCGTCACGGGGGCGGTGAAGGCGACCACGGGGCCCACGTCCACGGAGGCCCAGTCCTCACCGGGCGCGGTGGGGTCGGGGCCCGGCTTCGTGAGCACGCGCGCCACGCCTACGACGGCCTTGTCCTCGTTGGAGTGGTAGTAGAGGCACAGGTCCCCGGGCGTCATGGCCCGCAGGTTGTTGCGCGCCTCGAAGTTGCGCACGCCCGTCCACTCCGTCCGTCCGTCCGCTTCCAGCCGTGCGTACGCGTAGACGGAGGGCTCGCTCTTGATCAACCAGTACCGGCCAGTCGCCATGGCGGCGCACCCTAGCGCAGGGCCGCCCGGAGGCCAGCGGCCCTGAGTGCCAGGGGCGTGACTACTTCGCGCCCAGCGCGGCGATGAGCCGGTCCGCCTGTTCGCGGATGTGCTTGTCGGTGCTGGCCTGGGCCTTCGTCGCGTGCGTCCGGGCCTGGGCCTTGTCGGTGTCCGCCAGGGCCAGGGCCAGGTTGAGGTGCACGCCGACATCGTCCGGGTGCGTCTTCAGCGCCTGGGTCAACACGGCGCGCGCGGCGGTGGCTCCGCCAGGGCGGGACAGGTGCAGCACCGCGAGGTCGTTGGCCGCGCCTACTTCGGACGGGTCGGCGGCGATGGCGGCCTCCAGCAGCTTCTGCGCTTCCGCGTCGTCGCCCAGCCGGCGGCGGACCTTTGCCAGCGCGATGCGCACGGCGGCGTTGTCCGGCACCTTGGCGAGCGCTTCGCGCAGGATGCGATCCGCGTCTTCGTTCTTGCCGGCCACGAAGGACGCAAGCCCGTGCAGGTAGATGGCGTCCGCGTTGTCCGGCTGCTGCATGCGCAGGTCGATGGCGGCTTTGATGGCCGGCTCGGGCGCGCCCGCGAAGAAGCACAGCGAGGCGAACTCGCGGATGAGGGACGGCTCGCGGGGGCTGCGCAGGATGGCCTGTTGCAGCGTCGTCAGCGCGGCGCCCACGTGCCCCTGGAGGACCTGCACGCGCGCGGCGAGCAGCAGCGGCAGGTGCTCCGTGCGACTGGCCTCGGCGGCTTCCTGGTAGCGCTTCAGTGCGCGGTCCAACTGCTTGTCGCCCTGGAGCGCCATGCCCAGGTACGTCAGCGTCTGGGGATTTCCTGGCTGGACGGCGAGCGCCTTCTCCAGCGCGGGGATCGCTGCGGTGTACTGGTGGTGGGCGAGCAGCCCCCGGCCGTGGTTGACGACCTCGAAGAAGCCCGCCTTCGGCTGGGCCGCGAGCGCCTCCAGCACCGCGAGCTGCCGGGCATCACCCTTTTCGGCATCGAGCCGGGCCAGGTGGCTGAGCGCTTCAGGGTGGGTGGGGTGCTGCTCCACGAGCCGCTGGAGCATGGCGCGCGCTGCGGGCTCGTCATGCTGCGCGAGGCGCAGACGTGCGAGCCCGAGCATCGCGGCGGCGTCCTTCGGGTCCTGCTTGAGGGCGCGCTCGAATTCGAGCGCGGCATCCTTGAGCAGGCCCTGCTTCATCAGACGCGCAGCGGTGGTTGCCTGTTTGGAGACGGCCATGGGTCAAGAGGATAGCCCAGCCCCGGAAGGGCCGGGCAGTCTCCCGGGGACATCAGTCGAACAGTCCACCCACCGCGCCGCCGATCCCGCCAATCACGTCGCCCGCGCCTTTGATGAGGTCGCCCGCGGCATCCACCGCGCCGGAGAACACATCGCCGGCCGCGTCCAGCACCGCGCCGCCCGCGTTGATGGCGCCCTCGGCCACGTTCTCCAGGATCTCGCCACCGGCAGCGGCGGCCGTCTCGCCGACCGCCTTGAGGATGTTGCCGGGGTTGACGGAGCCTTCCACCTCGACGCCCAGGCCCAGGCCGGCCGTGGCCTCCACGCCGACGTCGAACTCCAGGTTGCCGCCATTCAGGCCGATGTCCGCGTGGGCGTCGCCGCTCACGCCGGCGCTGGCGCTGGCGGTGATGCTGGCGGAGGCCAGGGTGTCATCCTCGTGCTTCAGCTCGATGGCGCCCGTGAGGCTGGCCTGCGCGCCGGCGAAGCCGGACGCCGCGGCGCTGATGGACACGTCGCCGTCGGTGCCGACGTGCAGGTCCAGGTCGATGCTGCCCTCGGCGCCAATCTTGCCCAGCGCGGACAGGTCCAGCTCGACGGAGTACTGCTCACCGGCGATCTCGAACTCCACCGTCTTGGTGGCGCTGGCGCCCGCTTCCAGCAGGTTGGCGGACACGTCCACCTGCACGTTCACGTCGATGCCGGACAGGCCGATGTCGGCGTCCACGGAGGCATCCGCGCTGAAGGTCGGGCCCTGGACGTACGCGTTGGTGTTGATGCCGCCCGGGCCGGTGCCGTTGACCTCGGAGCGCGCGCCGCCGGCTTCGAAGCTCGACTGGCCGCTCAGCACATTGCGCGAGTTCGACTGCACGTTGCCCTGCGCCGACGTGTCCACGCGCGAGCCGGCCGGTGCCGTCGCGGGCTTCTGGCCATTCTTCGCCAGGTTCGGCGCGACGGGCGGCGGCGCGACGGGCCGCGGCGGGGGAGGCGGAGGCGGGCGGTAGCCGATGGGCGTGGACATGGCGGGCTCGATTTCGAAGGAACGGCGCCAGATTCGGCGCCAGCTTTTCCTCATTCTCCGAAATGCCCGGGGGAGAGTTTCCGACCCCGCATCACTTTGTAAGAAATGGCCCCCAGGATTCTCGCGAAGTGGGCGGGTGTCACACATGCAGGGTGGAATGTTTCCTGGGGGCCAGCGCGGAGACGGTGCGGTGCGTCGAAGCCAGGGTGTGGAGGACTGTCCATCGCGCTCCCCGGCGCGGGCCCACCCATGGAAACCTGCGCGATGGGATGTTGTTCCACCCGTGCCATTCCCGGTTGTTGGGAATATCGCCAGGGGGCGGGAAGGGCAGGGGGATGGCACGGTCAGCCTTTGGGGCGTGGCCGACTGACGTTCGCCCTACTGGATCAACCCGCGCTCACGGAACGCGGCGAGCAGCCGGGGCTTGCCTTCGTTCAGCATCGCCTCGCCGTGAGAGGGAATCACGTGCTCGAAGTCGAGCCCGGCGAGCGTCGCGATGGCCGCGTCGAACGCAGCCCGGTCCTTGGCGAACCGGAGGAACAGCTTGCTCACGGCGAAGCGTTTGTAGGTGCCGAACATCCCGAAGAACATCCAGGCGGCGAGCCCCCTGGGCTCTTTGATGTTGAAGACCATGTCGGTCAGATAGAGCGCCTTCGAGGGGCGGTGCAGGAACGCGCTCTCGTTCATCTTCGGCATGCCTGGGATGGGCAGCAGTCCAAGCTCGCTTTCAAAAGGCCACGGTGTTTCTCCAAGGATGCCGTGCCAGCTCAGCTCGGGATGCTTCTCCCGCGCGCCCAACGGGCCCCAGAGCCTCGCGTTCGGATGCGCCTGCGCGGCGGCCTTCATGCCGGCGGTGTGCATCAGGCTGGGGGCCACGATGTCAGTGACCGGGCCGGCTTCCTGAAGCTGTCCGGCCGTGAGCTTCGACCCCGGCGAGAGCATCACCCGCGCCTGCTCAAGCTCGAAGACCGCCGTCCGCACGGGCAAATGCATCAGCGGCGAAACCAGCGTGCAGTCCAGAAAATGTGTCTTGGGAAGGGACATGGGCCGGAAGCTCCCACGAACCTCCCCTGGACGTCACGCTGTCAGACCTCACCCGATGTTCGTCTTGCTGAACACGCGCAGTGCCTCCGCCACGCTCCATGCCTGGGCGAAGCAGCCTCGCGGATGGTAGGGCTCCGTCGCGTCGAAGATCTCCGAAATCTGACCGATGCCCCCGTGCGACAGGTGGTCCTCCATCCCCGCGAGCAGCGCGCGCGCCGCTTTCAGGTCCGGCGTCACCTTCAACGTCGCGTCCACGTAGTGCCCGATGAGCCAGCCCCACACCGTGCCCTGGTGATAGGCCGCGTCGCGCGCCCGCAGGTCGCCGTCGTACTTCAGTTTGTAGTCCTTGCTGCCCGGCGCGAGGCTCCTCAATCCCACGGGCGTCACCAACTCGCGGCGCACCACTTCCAGCACCCGCGCCCAGTGCTCGCGCTTGAGCACCGGGTGCTTCAACGAGATGGCGAAGAC
The DNA here is from genome assembly GCF_026626765.1 of Corallococcus sp. bb12-1. Lineage (NCBI taxonomy): Bacteria > Pseudomonadati > Myxococcota > Myxococcia > Myxococcales > Myxococcaceae > Corallococcus > Corallococcus sp. bb12-1. The sequence continues at coordinate 30,847 of NZ_JAPNJZ010000020.1, forward strand.
CTGGTTGGGCCGCACGTGCGCGTCCTCGTGGGCCGCGTCTCCGTCCACCACGTCGTAGAGACATCCGGCCGCTTCATTCCAGAAGCGCTGGTTGAAGCTGCCATGGGCCCGCTCCGCGGCGAGCCGGTACGGCGCCGACTCCTGGCCCAGCCGCTCCGCCCACTCCGCCATCAGCTTGAGCGCGTTGAACCACAACGCGTTGATCTCCACCGCCTTGCCCCGGCGGGGCGTCACCACCCAGCCATCCACCTTCGCGTCCATCCAGGTGAGCTGGTAGCCCTCCTGCCCCTGGCGCAGCAATCCATCCGCCGGATCCACCCCGATGTGGAAGCGCGTGCCTTTCTGGTGGTGCGCGACGATGTCGCTCAGCGTGGGGTACAGGTCGCGCAGGAGGTTCTCGTCCCCTGTCTCCTCCAGGTAGCGGTCCACCGCGTGGAAGAACCAGAGCGTTGCATCCGCCGTGTGGTAGACGCCCTCGTTCTCCCCGTCCGGGAAGTAGTTCGGAATCAGGCCGTCCTTCACGTAGTGCTGGAACGTGCGCAGGATGGCCGCCGCCTCGCGGTAGCGCCCCGTGGCCAGCGTCAGCCCGTCCAGGCTGATCATCGTGTCGCGGCCCCAGTCGGTGAACCACGGGTAGCCCGCGATGACGCTTCGAGCGTCCAGGCCCATGGACCGCGCCCAGGCTGCGTCCGCGGGCCTCGGCGGATCGATGATGAATTGATCCGCCGCCAGCACCAGCCGCGCCGGAACACCGGAACGCGCATGCTCCGGAGCGCGCTCCAACAGGCGCTGCTGCCGTGTCAGCTCCCGCTCGAACACGACGGCGGGGTCCCGCTGCAGATGCCCCGCGGTCTCCACGGTGAGGCCAAAGGCCAGCGTGCCCCCGGGCTTCAGCGTGGCGGCGAAATAGCCCGGCGAGTGCTGCACCTCCGTGAAGTCATAGCCGCGCGCCTTCTCCACGCGCAGGTGCTGCGGCTTGGACGTCTCATCCAGGCTCACGAACGGCGTGGGCCCGTCCGAATACAGCCGCATCGTCATGAGCGGGCCGTCCTCGCCGTTGCGCAACGTCACCAGCGGACCCCGCAGCGTGACGATGGCATCCTCCACCTTCTCGAGCAGCGGTCCATCATGCGAGCGCAGCACCGGGAAGGGCCGCAGGTGCAGGGTGGCCTCCGGACCGGACAGGTGCTGCCATTCGATGAACACCGTGTCCTCGCCGTGCACCATCACGAAGCGCCGACGCAGCCGCGTCCTCCCCAGCGCGTACTCCCAGACGGGAACAAGCCCCTCCAGATGGAAGTGCCGCAGGTGGCGCGCGCCGTCTTCCAGCGCCGTGCCGTCCGCATGCTCCTCGGAGGTCAGCCGGTAGCGCTGACCGTCCACGAAGGCCGCTTCGTCCATCCGCGCCATCAGCACCGTGCGGCCCAGCTTCTCCAACGTGGGGATGAACAGGCCGTGGTAGCGGCGCGTGTTGCACCCCACCAACGTGCCGGACGCGTAGCCCCCCCGGCCGTTGGTCATCAGCCACTCGTGGTGCACGCCGACGCCAAAGTCGGCGCCGTCCTTCCAGTCGAACGAGAGGCGGGGCAGGTCGGGGGCTGATGAATTCACGCCGTGGTCTCCTCCTCGCTCGTCAACACGAGCGCGGTCTGTCCGGGCAATGGCAACCGTCCATCCTCCGGAATCGGTGGCGAGCCCATCCCGCCGTAACGGGCCTGGTCACTGGACAACAACAGTCGCCAGCGCTTTCCCGAAGGTGGAGCGAGCAGCGGCTCCGGACACGGCTCCGAATCCAGTCCCGTGCCCAGGTTGAGGAGGACCAGTCGGTCGCCTTCCTGCTCGCTGCCCGAATAGCGCAGCACCAGCGCCTGCGGCCCCAGGACGGCCCCCGCCACGCGCGTGAGGTCCTGCGCGGCGAACACCGGATCCTCCCGGCGCAGGCGCAACAGGTTCCGGTGCAACGCCAACGCCTCGGTGTTCCGGGCGTGCTCGCTCCAGTCCAGCTTGGAGCGGCGGAAGGCCTCCTCTCCGATGGGCAGGTGGAACCCGTCCTCCTCCATCGCCTGCCGCGCGCTGGCGAACTGCGCGAGGAAGTCATCCCGGCCCTTCTGCACCAGCGGCTGGAGCTTGTCGTCGTGGTCCACGAAGTAGTGGAACGGCGTGGAGGCGAAGAACTCCTGACCCATGAAGAGCATGGGCGTCTGCGGCAACAGCAGGAAGAAGGCGGTGAGCGCGCGCATCCGGGGCATCCCCGCCAGAAGTTGGAGTCGGTCGCCGCGCAGCGTGTTGGCGAGCTGATCATGGTTCTGCAGGTAGAAGACGACGCGCTCCGCGGGCACCCGGCCCAGGGGCGAGCCGCGCTTCTTCTTCTGCCAGCGGTAGTACTGGCCCTGGTACAGCGAGTTGCGCAGCGCGCACGACAGCAGCTCCTGCGCGGTGCCCTGGTAGTCGGTGAGGTACGCCTCCGGGTGGCCCGTCATCGCCACCCGCGCGGAGTGGTGGAAGTCATCCACCCAGAGCCCGTCCGCGCCCTGGCCCCGCGCCTCCGGGGGCGTGACGATGTTCACGTCCTGGGGTTCGTTCTCCGCGATGAGGAGGATGCGCCGCCCGCCCGCCGCTTCCCGGGAACGCGAGATGAGCTCGCCGACGATGTTCCGGGGCGAGGCGTCGTAGAGGCTCTGCGTGGCGTCCAGGCGCAGGCCATCCAGGTGGTACTCGGCAATCCAATGGGCCGCGTTCTGGATGAAGAAGTCGCGGGATGCTCCCGCGTCCTCACCGTCGTCGAAGTTCGTGGGGTCTCCCCACTCATTCGGATGCTTCGAATTGAAATAGCCCTTCGAGAATTGCGCCAGGTAGTTCCCGTCCGGGCCCAGGTGGTTGTAGACGACGTCCAGGATGACGCCGAGCCCCAGGCGGTGCGCTTCGTCCACCATCCGCCGCAGATCGTCCGGATCGCCATACACGGTGCAGGGCGCGAACAGCGACACGCCGTCGTAACCCCAGTTGTGATGGCCCGGAAACGTGTTGAGTGGCATCAACTCCACGGTGGTGACGCCCACGTCCTTCAAGAGGGCCAGCTTCGAGGCGACCCCCGCATAGGTGCCCTCCGGGGTGAAGGTCCCCACGTGCAGCTCGTACAGCACCTGGCCGTGCGCCTCGATGCCCTTCCAACTGGCGTCCGTCCAGGCGAAGCGGCTGGGGTCCACCACCTGCGAAGGGCCGTGCGGGCCCTCCGGCTGGAAGCGGGAGCAGGGGTCGGGAAACGCGTCCCCACCATCCAGGCGGTACTTGTAGCGGGTGCCCACGGCGACCGCGTGCGTGCCCGCGAAGTAGCCGTGTGACTCTTCCTGGAGCGGCAGCGCGCGGACGCCCTGGGGGTCGGACAACAGCACCTCGACGGTGCGACGGCGCGGGGCCCAGACGCGGAAGCGGGTGCGCCCCTCGTCCAATGGCTGTGCACCCAATGAAAGTGATGCGGGAGTGATCCCCATCCTGCGTCCTCCAATCCATGGCCCGTGCGTCCGCCGGAATTCCCAGAGGGGCGGCCTCAGGGCGGAGACGCGGGGGAAAGGGTAGGAAGCAGGGGATGGCCCGGCATCGTCCCCCGGTCCGTCGAGGCCTCGCCGCCGGGCGCGCAGCGCATCGTGCTCGAGTGTCGGTTGCGCATCGGCCGCCGCGCCTTGCCGCGTCCGCGCTCCCGGGTGGCAGAAGCACGGTGGCTCGGCGTGCGCACCTCGCGGCCGTTGCCGCTGGCCCCCTGGAGTCCGTCCGCTCCCCTGGCTGCCCGCAGGCCGACAGGAGGGGCAGGCCCTGACTGGCGTCATCCCTGTGAGTGGGCCTCGCTCCCGGGTCCCTTGCGACGGCCTGGAAGGAACCGCACCTCACCCAGGACCTTCGCGGGCGCTTCTCCTATAGAGAGAGGTCCACCCCGGCGATTCGGAACGTGGAGGGGCGCGGGCACCCGGGTGTTCCGGCCCGAGGAGGAACGGCGTGGCCATCCTGAAGTCGACGGGCATCAGCGGGCCCCAGCGCGGGCTGGCGGAGCAGGTCTTCTCCCGGGCCGCGGGCGCGCCGCTCGTGCCGGGCAACGACGTGCACCTGCTGCGCGACGCGCGGGAGAACTACCCCGCGTGGCTGAGCGCCATCCAACTGGCCCGCCGCTCCGTCCTCTTCGAGAACTACATCATCGAGGACGACGACGTGGGCCGCGCCTTCGCGGACGCACTGGAGGCCCGTGCCCGCGACGGCGTGCGCGTCTGCGTGCTCTATGACTGGCTGGGCTGTCAGGGCACCGCGCCCAGCCGCTTCTGGCGCCGGCTGCGCGAGGCGGGCGTGGAGGTGCGCTGCTTCAATCCCTTCCAGTTCGACCGGCCCCTGGCCTGGCTGGGCCGCAACCACCGCAAGACACTCACCGTGGACGGCGAGGTGGGCTTCGTCTCCGGCCTGTGCGTGAGCCACAAGTGGGTGGGGGACCCGGAGAAGCACGTGGCCCCGTGGCGCGACACCGGCCTCGCGATTCGCGGCCCGGCCGTGGCGGACCTCGTGCGCGCCTTCGCCCAGGGCTGGGCCACCGTGGGCGCTCCCCTGGACGAGGACGCCTGCCTCTCCGCCCGCGCGCCCGAGCCCAGGGGGGACGTGGCCCTGCGCGTGGTGGCCGGCGTGCCCTGGAGCGCGGGCCTGTTCCGCGTGGACCAGCTCATCGCGTCGCTCGCCCGCAAGCGCCTGTGGCTCACCGACGCGTACTTCGTGGGCACCGCCGCGTATGTGCAGGCGCTCCGGGCCGCGTCGCGCGACGGCGTGGACGTGCGGCTGCTGGTGCCCGGCAGCAGCGACATCCCCGTGCTGCGCCCCCTCACCCAGGCCGGCTACCGCCCCCTGCTGGAGGCGGGCATCCGCGTCTATGAATGGAACGGCACCATGCTCCACGCCAAGACGGCGGTGGCGGATGGGCTGTGGGCCCGCGTGGGCTCGTCCAACCTCAACCCCGCCAGTTGGCTGGGCAACTCCGAAATCGACGTGGCGGTGGAGGACATCCACTTCGCCCAGCAGATGGAGGCCATGTACCAGCAGGACCTGGAGCACGCGACGGAGGTCGTGCTCAGCGGAAGGGACCGGCGCCTGATGTCCATGAACCCGCACCCGCGCCCGCTTCCGCGCTCCCAGCGGGGCGCGCCCGGACGGCGGGGCAGCATGAGCCGCGCGGCCGCGGGCGCGGTGCGCCTGGGCAACACGGTAGGCGCCGCCGTCACCAACCACCGCGAGCTGGGGCGCACGGAGTCGAAGCTCGTCTTCGGCGCGGGCGTGGTGCCTTTGGCGCTCGCGGGCGTGGCGCTGTGGTGGCCGCAGGTGGTGGCCGTGCCCGCGGCGCTCCTCTGCGCCTGGGCTGGCATCGCCCTGTGGAGCCGCGCCGCGCGCCTGCGCCGACAGGAATCCGAAACGCCCGAGACGCGAGCGCCCCTGCCGGAGTCCGAGGTGCCGCCCATGCCCGTCAAGGTGGAGCCGCTGCGGGTCGCGGAAGCCGAGCCGCGCAACGTGCCGGAAGCGGAGCGACATCAGCCCTGAAGGTCCGCGTCCGGACGCGCTCCGGGCGTGTCCTCGCCGCGAGCCTCAGTGCTTGCGCGCTTCATGGCTTGCGCGCTCGCGCAAATGAAACGGGGCCGCCGGGTCGGAGCGCAGGAAGCGTTGCTTCCCTTCGCGTCCAGGCCCGAGGCCCCGTGATTCCTACAGTCCTTCAGCCTTTATCAGGCCACCTGCCTACGCCTGCTTCGCGACGCCGGTCGGCTCCGCCGCCTTGCCGTTGAGCAGCGCGCTGCCCCCATACAGGGCCAGGCCCACCATTCCCAGGACGCCGGCTTCGATGCTGCTGCCCATCGCCGCGCCCATCAGGCCCACCACGCTGGTACCCACCATGAAGACCAACCCCATCGCCCCAGCTGCCTTGCCCATTCCGTTGTCCCCCGTGTGACGGTTGTGACGCCCTGAAACCCTACCGCTGCGTCCGACGGGCAGTCCCTCTTCAAGTCCCGTGCCGAAGTGCTCGCACAGGAGGGCCCCTCACATGTGCTGGAGCGTGTGGAACGGGGAGGGACTGGATTGGGCAAACCTCTTCCACTGCACGGAAGCGATCGGCAGAAAGCACAGGGGAGAACACCGGGGTACGACCGGAATTTTTCCCGATTCCCCCCATGTGCGCCTGATGTGGCACGCCGTAACCCACCGAAGTCCAAGGGTTTTCCTTCTTACAAGCCGCTGGCACACGCGCTGCTAAGGGACACCGCCAGAAGCGTGCTGCTCGGCCCGCAGGGCCGGTGGACGGCGGCACTCGCCAGACATCAGTGAACGAAGGAGAGCGGAAGATGGGAATGCGGCGCACGGGGTTCTGGGTGGGGTTGGGGATGCTCCTCCTGTCGGGATGTGCTCACCAGCAGACGCTGAAGGTGGACAACGCGGATCAGCCGTACCGGATCGGCCGCGAGGACGTCCTCGACGTCAGCGTGTGGCGTGACGCGGAGCTGTCGCGCACGGTGCCGGTGCGTCCCGACGGTTACATCTCCGTCCCCATGGTGGGGGAGATCCAGGCCGCGGGCATGACGCCCACGGAGCTGGCGGAGGCACTCAAGACGGGTCTGCAGCCGTATGTGCAGGAGCCCCGCGTGACGGTCATCGTCCGCGAGGTCAACAGCACCCGCGTGTTCGTGACGGGCGAAGTGGCCCACCCGGGCGCCTACCCGCTGCGCGGCCGCGTGTCGCTGCTCCAGGCCATCGCGCTGGCGGGCGGCTTCACCGACTTCGCCAACTCCGACGGCATCGTCGTCATCCGCACGGACGGCAAGGGCGGGCAGATCCCGGTTCGCTACAGCGACCTGGTCTCCCCCGACGGCGAGAACGTCATCCTGCGTCCCGGTGACACCGTCGTCGTCCCGTGAAGCATGACGGACGCAACTTAAAACACAGACATCCGGAAGATATGAACAAGGGCGCGGGCGTGGGCATGGATGGGAGGGCGGCGGTGAGGGGCAACTGGAAGCGGGCAGTGATTGCAGGCTGTCTCATCGCCGGACCGGCTGCTCAGGCGGCCACCATCCTGGAGCCGCGGCTGCGCCTGACGGCGGAGGAGCGCTTCGACAACGACCTGCGCCTGGGCGGCGGAGCAGGGGCCACCGGCGGGCAGTTCATGACGAAGCTGTCGCCCCGGCTGGGCCTGGATGTGAAGAACGAGCAGCTCACCCTGGATACGTTCTACGCCACGGACCTGCTCGCACGACACGGCTCCGGCAAGACGACGCTGGATCACCGGGGCGGGTTCGGCCTGCGCGACGTGCTGTCGCGCCGGCTGCGATTGGACGCGAGCGCCAAGGTGTTCCGCGTCACCGACCCCACCTCGCTGCCGCGTGACGGTCTGGCGCGCTCCACCTCTCCCACCTTCTATGCGCAGTCGAAGGTGGGGTTGACGGGGCGGGTGACGGACCGCATGGATGTGCGCGGCAGCTATTCGTTCGAAGCCACGCGCATCATCGAGCCGGGACGGGAGGCGGGTTACGCGCACACCCCGTCGGTGGAGTTGTGGTACCGCTCCACGCGCCGGTTGTCGTTGGGCGCTGAATATCGTTATCAGGGCTTCCTCTACGCGGGGGACTACAGCCAGGCGCACGGCGCTTCGGCGGCCCTGCGCTACCGGCTGACGCGGCCCACCACGCTCACCCTCCGGGGCGGGCCGGTGCGCTACATGCCGGCGGATTCATCCCGCGGGGGCTGGCTGCCTCGCGTGGCGCTGGAGCTGGTTCGTGAAGGAGAGCGTTCAGACATCGGCTTCGCCATGGGACACGATCTGGTGGGTGCCAGCGGGTTCTCCGGCGCGGTCTGGGCGGATTACGCATCACTGATGGCGGCGCACCGGTTCACGGCGAAGTTGTCTGCCTTTGGGGCGGCCAGCTTCTTCCGCAACGGCACCGCGCCGAACTTCAACTACACGCAGTGGCGCAACACCACGAACGTGTCGCAGGGCTATGCAGTGGGAGGCGGCGTCGAGTACCGGATGAACCGGAAGCTCGCGTTGCAGGGGGCGGTGGATCGCATCGCGCAAGTGGGCGCGGCGGACATCGCCGGGGCAGGGGATCTGACACGCAATGTGTTTGCTCTCCGTCTGGTCATGACACCTTGGTAGGGAGCATGCGAGTGCGAGGCATGGAGGAGCGGATCATGGAGCGTGGGATGACGGCGGACCAGATGCTTTCGGCGCTGTGGCGTCGCAAGGCCCTGGTGGGGGCGATCGCTGCTGCAATTTTCGTGGTGGGCGCGGCGATCGTGATGACGCGGCCTAGCATTTATGAAGCGTCGGTGGTGGTGCGCGTGGAACCGCAGCGCCCCGGTGAGGAGATGGTGCAGCGCACGGTGAGCGAGCTCATCGAGCAGCGGCTGGTGACGGTCCGCCAGGAGCTCCTGGCCCGGCCGGTGCTCCAGAAGGCCATCGAGGAGATGAACCTCTACCCGGAGCTCGTTTCGGAGAAGGGCATCGAGGCGGCGGTGGAGCAGATGCGCAAGGACCTCACCGTGCGCGTCGAAGGTGAGACGGCCTTCGAGCTGACGTACGCGGGCCGCGACCCGCAGGTCGTCGCGCAGGTGACCAACCGCCTGCCGGCCATCTTCTCCGAGGAGACGCTGAAGATCCGCCAGGCGCAGGCGGCCCGCGCCACCAACCTCTTCACGGAGGAGATGGTGAACATGGGCAAGGCGGTCTCCGCGTGGGAGGCGAACATCAGCCGCTTCAAGGTGGACCACCTGGGTGAGCTGCCCGAGCAGATGGAGATGAACATGCGCGGCCTGGAGCGCATCAGCGCCCAGCTGCAGACCAAGTCCGAGGAGCTGCGCGCCGCCGAGGCCCGTCGCTCCGACCTGGCTCGGGCCCGCAACGCCGCGGACAGCGAGGCGGGGCGCCTGGAGGCCGCGCAGAGCGGGCTGTCCCGGACGCTCACCCAGGCCAAGACGCAGTGGACCGAGGACCACCCGGAAGTGAAGCGGATGGAGCGCGAGCTGGGCAACGTGTCCGAGCAGCGCAAGGACGCCGAGGGCCGGATGTTCGCCGAACGCAACGAGCGGACCCGCGTCACCACGCTGGTGGGCAGCATCCAGAAGGACATCGTGGACCTGCAGAAGCAGGCCGAGGCCTACCAGGCGCGGCTGAACAACACCCCCCGCTGGGCGCATGAGCTGGCGGTGATGAACCGGGACTACGAAATCGCCCGCACCAAGTACCAGAGCGTGGTGAGCCGCAAGGTGGAGGCGGAGATCGCCCAGGAGCTGGAGGCCAAGAGTGCCCAGAGCCTGTTCAACGTCATCTCGCCCGCCGGGGTGCCTTCCGCTCCGGCCCGCCCGGACCGCCTGAGCGGCCTGCTCATCGCGGCCCTCCTGGCCCTGTCGCTGGGTGTCCTGACCGGCACCGTGCTGGAGATGCGCGACGACAGCCTCCGCGATGGCACCGAGGTCCGCGAGCGCATCACGCTGCCTGTCCTGGCGGTGGTCCCGAACATGCAAGGGAAGACGGAGAAGCGGGTGTTGATGCCCATGGCTGGGAGCAAGAACAGCGTCTCCTCGCCGACTTCGCTGAATTAATTGCCGACCCCCTACGGAAAAGATTGGAGCACTCAGATGGATTCGACGATGGAGCGGGCCGGAAACTTCCTCCCGCGTGTGGATGAGAGCGCGACTTCCTCGAACGCGGTGGACCGTCGGGTGGTGACGTTGACGGCCCCGGCCTCCGCGGCCGCCGAGCAGTACCGGACGCTGTACTACCGGCTGGAGCGGATGCGGGAGCAGCGCCCGATGAAGGTGGTGGCGCTCACCTCGGCCATGCCGGGCGAGGGCAAGACGGTGACGAGCGTCAACCTGGCGCTGGCCGCCGCCCGGGCGAACCCGGAGCGCCGCATCCTGCTGGTGGACGCGGACCTGCGCCGGGGGCAGGTGGCCCCCACGCTGGGCATGCGCAACAAGCAGGGCCTGGCGGAGCTGTTGGCCGGTGAGTGCGATGTGCGCGACGTGGTGCGCCGCTTCAACGCCACGCGGCTGGCGGTCATCCCCGCCGGCGCCACGCCGGAGGAGAGCACCCAGGTGCTGGCGAGCGCCCGGATGAAGCAGTTCCTCAAGGCGGTGCGCGAGGGCTTCGACGAGGTGTACGTGGACCTGCCTCCCACGCTGCCCTTCGCGGACGCGGCCATCCTCGGCCACCAGATGGACGGCGTGCTGATGGTCATCCGCGCCAACGTCACCCCCTCCAAGGTGGTGAACCAGGCGGTGGAGCAGCTGGCGGGCGCGGCGCTGGTGGGCTGCGTGCTCAACGGGGCGGAAGTGAACGCGACCCCGTACCTGAAGAACTACGTGAAGAAGTAGCAGCCAGAGCAGCACGACGTGCAGGTGAGTGCAGTCTGTCTGGCCTTCCGTCCCCCCTCCTATGCGGCGGGGGGGCGGGGCCTGGAGTGGAGTGGGCGGGTCGGGGTTGGAGGAGTCACGTGCTTCGCGTTTTTCACCACTACTTTTCTGCCAAGAAGCTGACGTTCTTCCTCGCCGAGAGCACGGCGATCGCGCTGGCCTGTGTCGCGGGTGCCGCGGCCTGCGCGGCCCTCTTCGCGCCCCCGGGTACCTGGCCGCCGCTCGCCACGCTGTGGCCGACGCTGGTGGGATTGGGCCTGGCCTTCGTCGTCACCTTCCAGTTCACGCTGTACCTGTTGGACCTCTACGACCTTCGCGTCGCCGCGGAAGACCGGACGCGCGGCTACCGCTTCCTCAAGGCCGCGGGCGTCACCGCGATGGTGGCGGGCGGGGTGATGCTGCTCCTGCCGCTGGCCCTCCCGGTGTCCCTGCCTCCCGGCACGCTGCTGGGCGGCGCGATGGGCGCCCTGGCCGGCACGCTGGCGGTGCGCGTCTCCATCCGCGCCCTGGTGGGTGAGCCCGACGCGGTCCTCATCATCGGGGATGGCCTCAAGGCCCGCGCGGTGGCGAGCGCCATCGAGGCTGGCGGCGAGGGTTCCTTCCGCGTGGTGGCCCTGGTGGACCCGCGCAAGGTGGACGAGCCGCTGGATGCGATGGCGGCGCGGCTCAATGCCTCCTATGTGGTGCAGGCCGCGGATGACATGCGCGGCGCCAACTGGGTGGACGCGCTGTTGCGCTGCCGGCTGGACGGGCGGCGGGTGTACGAAGCGTCTGGCTTCTGCGAGCGCGTGCTGCGCCGCATCCCGGTGCAGTTCCTCCGGGCGAGCGACTTCGCCTTCGCGGATGAGATGACGGTGTCGCCCCTGCGCCGGGCCTTCAAGCGTGCGTTCGACCTGGCGGTGGCGTCGCTCCTGTTGCTCCTGGCGTCGCCCTTCCTGGTGCTGGTGACGCTGGCCATCAAGCTGGATTCCAAGGGCCCCATCTTCTACCGGCAGGACCGCGTGGGATTGGGCGGGCGTTCCTACCCCTTGTGGAAGTTCCGCAGCATGCGCACCGACGCGGAGAAGGACGGCGCGGTGTGGGCGCGCTCCAACGACGACCGCGTCACGCGGGTGGGCAAGTTCATCCGCAAGACGCGCATCGATGAGATTCCCCAGGTGTTCAACGTGCTCATGGGCCACATGAGCTTCGTGGGCCCGCGTCCCGAGCGCCCGGTGTTCACCGAGCAGCTCAAGCAGCAGATTCCGTTCTACGGCGTGCGTGAGGCGACGAAGCCGGGCATCACGGGTTGGGCGCAGATCCGCTACCCCTACGGGGCCTCGGTGGAGGACGCGCGCAACAAGCTCGAGTTCGACTTGTATTATGTGAAGAACGGGTCGTTGTTTCTGGATGTCGGCATTATCTTCCACACCGTCCGGCACGTGTTGTTGGGGCGGGGTGCTCGGTAGTCAGCAATTGTCACGGTCCGCGGCCTCCGGTTGTCGGGGGAGGCCGGGATGCCAAGGGTGAGCAGCCATGGATTGGGATGGGCGAGGGGGTCGGAACATGGTCGGCATGGATGTGGATGCGCCGTTCGCGGAGTGGAGCCAGGACGACGCGGGCAAGCAGCAGAACGCCGAGCGCAATGAGTTGTTGCAGGCCCCGAAGACCCGCCCCACGCGCATCGTCGCGATGGGCGGTGGCACGGGCCTTCCCATGGTGCTGCGTGGGCTTGCCCGCCGCGCGACGCCCAAGCCGGGCTCGCCTGGCGTGGACATCACCGCGGTCGTGGCGATGAGCGACGACGGCGGCAGCTCCGGCCGCCTGCGCCGCCTGCACGGCGCGCTGCCCCCGGGCGACATCCGCAACTGCCTGGTGGCGCTCGCGGGTGGCAAGAGCGCCCTGAAGGATGTCTTCCAGTACCGGTTCGGCGGCGCGAAGGGCCTCGCGGGCCACGCGGTGGGCAACCTGCTCATCGCCGCGCTCGCGGAGTTGAAGGGTGACTTCCTGGAGGCCGTGCGGCTGTCCGGGGAGCTGCTGGGCGCGCAGGGCCAGGTGTTGCCCAGCACGCTGGCGTCGGTGCAGCTGGTGGCGCAGATGCATGACGACACGGAGGTCGTGGGCGAGCGCAACATCTGCCGTGCCCACGGTCGCGTGCGTCGCGTGTCGCTGAGCCCGCGCTCGCCGCCCCCGGTGGACGGCCTCCTGGAGGCCATCTATTCGGCGGACCTCATCGCCATCGGGCCGGGCTCGCTGTACTCGAGCGTGCTGCCCAACCTGCTGGTGGACGGCGTGGCCCAGGCGCTGAAGGAGACGCGCGCGCTGAAGGTCATGGTGGCCAACCTGATGACCCAGCCGGGCGAGACGGACGGCATGAACTGCCTGGACCACGTGCAGGCGGTGATTGAGCACGTCGGGCCGGTGCTGGACGCGGTGCTCGTCAATGGCCGGCAGCCGACCGAGGAGTCCATCCAGCGCTATGCGCGCAAGGGCTCGTTCGTCGTGACGGCGGAGACGCGGGAGCTGTTGTCGTCGGGCGTCATCCCGGTGCAGGCGGACCTGCTCAAGGATGGGTCCAAGATCCGACATGACAGCCGCAAGGTCGCCGCCTGCCTGCTGAAGATGGCGCGCAGCGGCTTGTAGGCCGCGGCAGCCGTCACCACCTTGGGTCCCGCTCCTATGGAAGCCAGAAACCTCCGTGCCGACCCGCACGTCGTGGAAGTCAACGACCGGGCGGCCTTCATGTCCCTGGAAGCCGAGTGGAACCAGCTCGTGGAGAGCACCTCCAACGAGCTGTTCTACCGGCATGAGTTCCTGCGTCTGTGGTTGGACAACTTCGCCGACGGCGGTCGCATGCGGGTCCTCCTGCTGCGAGGCCCGGACGGCGAACTGACCGCCGCGCTGCCGCTGGTGGAGGAGCGCACGTCGATGTACGGCGTGCCGGTGCGGCAGCTCACCTCCGCCGCCAACGCGCACTCCTGTCGTTTCGACCTGCTGGCCAGGGATGCCGAAGTCGCGTCGGACGCGTTCCTCACGCACCTGAAGCAGACGGGTGGCTGGGACGTGCTGCGGCTGACGGACGTGCCGGACGGCGGGGTGGGCTTCCGTCTGCTGGCCGAGGCGAAGCGCCGCGGGATGCCGGTGGGCGAGTGGGAGTCGTTGCAGTCTCCCTATGTGCCGCTGCCCGCGACGAAGGACGCGTACTTCGCGTCGCTGCCGTCCAAGTTCAAGGCGAACTGCCGTCGGCGTCGCCGCAAGCTGGAGGAGAAGGGGAAGGTCACCTTCGAGTGCGTGTCCGGCGGTCTGGACCTGGAGGGCTCGCTGGAGGAGGGGCTGCTCCTGGAGCAGAGCGGCTGGAAGGGCCAGAACGGCACGGCCATGGCGCAGGACGGGAAGACGCGGGGCTTCTACACGGAGCTGGCGCGGGACTCGGCCTATCGCGGGCGGCTGGCGCTGTACTTCCTGCGTCTGGACGGGCGCGCGGTCGCGTTCCAGTACGGCCTGGAATACGGCAAGCGCTACTTCCTCCTGAAGCCTGGTTACGACGAGAGCCTCAAGGAGTGCAGCCCCGGCCAGTTGTTGACCGAAGAGGTGCTGGGGGCCTGCCTGGACCGGGGGCTGACCGAGTTCGATTTCCTGGGGCCGGACATGGTGTGGAAGCGCGACTGGACGGATCAGGTCCGCAAGCACACCTGGCTCTACGTGTTCAATGACACCACCTTCGGTCGGGCCCTGTGCGCGACGAAGTTCCGGTGGGTACCGGCGGCGAAAGAGGCGGTGGCGCGATGGAAGCGGTGAAGAAGTCCGACAACAAGCTGTTCGTTCCGTCCCTGCCCACGCTGTGGCCGGGAATGCTGCTGGCCGGGGCCCGCCCCGGAGCGCTGCCCCCGTTCTCGTCACCGAGCGCGCGTTACTTCTACTTCGCGCGCAACGCCGTCTGGCTGACGATGAAGATGCTGCGCCTGGATGGCGGCGAGGTGCTGATGCCCTCCTACCACCACGGCGTGGAGGTGGAGGCGGTGGTGGACGCGGGCGCGACGCCGCGCTTCTACCGCGTGGGCGCCCGCTGGGACGTGGACATGGCGGATGTGGCCAGGCGCATCGGGCCGAAGACGAAGGCGCTCTACCTCATCCACTACGCGGGCTTCCCGGGGCCGGTGGACGCCATGCGCAAGCTGGCGGACGAGCACGGCCTCCCGCTCATCGAGGACTGCGCGCTGTCCCTGCTGTCGTCGGATGGCGCGACGCCGCTGGGCACCACGGGGGACGTGGGCATCTTCTGTCTCTACAAGACACTGCCGGTGCCCAATGGGGGCGCCCTTGTCGTCAACGGGCCGCGGCAGTACAGCCTGCCGGAGCCTCCGGCGCCGCCCCTGGCGTCCACCTTCAGTCACACCGTGTCCGCGCTCCTGCAGAACCTGGAGCTGCGCGGTGGTGCGGTGGGCCGGGGCCTGCGAGGCCTGGTGCGTTCGGTGGGGCACGGCACGGTGAAGGCCGCGAGCATCGAGCGCGTGGCCACGGGCACGCAGCACTTCGACCGCAGGCACGTGGACCTGGGCATGAGCCCGCTGACGAAGCGGATCGCCCTGTCGCAGGACCTGGAGGCCATCGTCGAGGCGCGCCGCCGCAACTACTTCTTCCTGCTGGGCCGGCTGCGGGATGTGTCGCCGCCGCTCTTCAACCAGCTTCCGCCGGGCGTGTGTCCGCTGTTCTACCCGATGGTGGTGCAGGACAAGGAAGCGCTGCTGGCGCGGCTGCGCGAGCGGGGCATCGACGCCATCGACTTCTGGAAGCGCTTCCACCCAGCCTGCGACCCTTCGGAGTTCCCGGAGGTCGCGCAGCTCAGGCGGACGATTCTGGAGATTCCCTGCCACCAGGACCTGTCGCCGGAGGTGATGGCGGAGGTGGCGGAGGCGGTGCGGGACGCGCTGAAGGCGGAGCGCCGTCCGAGCAAGCGCACGGGATGAGTGGGGATGGGTGGCTGGCTCCCGGGTTGCAATGACTGACGGGAGCCAGGTGGCGGTGCATCGTGAAAGGCATCAGGGTGACGCGGTGATCCGCGAAGACGAGTTGACGTCAGGGCCGCAGGTCGCGCCGAAGCTGGACGTGGCGGCGGTGGGCAGTGCTTCGCAGTTGTCGGGGATGCGGGCGGAGTGGAACGCGCTGTTGGACGCGAGCACCGCCGGCCCCTTCAACGCCTGGGAATGGCTGTATCCGTGGTGTCGGCGCATCTCGCCGGACGTGCGGCCGCTGGTGCTGACGGCCCGCGACAGGCTGGGCACGCTGGTGGGCCTGCTGCCATTGGGATTGGAGCACCGCTGGGTGAACGGCCTGCGCGTGCGGCGCCTGGGCTTCCTGGGTGAGACGCACGTGGGCAGCGACTACCTGGACGTGGTGGCGCGCAAGGGCCGCGAGGCGGAGGTGGCCCGCGCGTTCTTCCAGGTGCTCCAGGGGCTGCGCGACGAGTGGGATGTGTTGGATTTGACGGACCTGCGTGAGGGGTCGGTGACGCTGGGCGTGGCGCGCGAGGTGTTTGGCGCCGCGAACGTGCGCAAGACGGACAGGTATGTCTGCCCGTACGAGACGCTGGTGCCGGGCGAGCCGTTCGACGCGTTCCTGAAGCGCACGGGGCGCCGGGACAACTACCTGCGCCGGCGCAAGTGGTTGGAGAAGCAGGACGGCTACCGCATCGAGCGCACGGACGCGCCGGGTGACCTGGCGGGGCCGATGACGGACTTCTTCCGGTTGCATGCGCTGCGCTGGTCCTCGGATGGAGGGTCGCAGGGCATCAAGGGCGCCGGGGTGGAGGCGTTCCACCGGGATGCGACGCAATTGCTGGCGGAGCGGGGCCGGCTGCGGATGTACACGATGAAGGTGGGCGGCCAGGCCGTGGCGTCGGTGTACGGCATCCTGCATGAGAAGTCGTTCGTGTACTTCCAGTCCGGCTATGACCCGGCGTGGCGCAATCGCAGCGTGGGTCTGGTGTTGGTGGGCGAGACGTTCAAGGACGCCATCGACATGGGGATGACGGAGTACGACTTCCTGAGAGGCACGGAGTCCTACAAGGCGGATTGGGTGACGAAGCAGCGCCAGACGGTGTCGCTGCGCGTGCACGGCGCGGGCATGAGCGGTGCGTGGTTCACCCAGACCGAGGAGTTGGCCCGGAAGGCGCGCAACGCGGTGAAGAGCGTGCTGACGGATGAGTTGGTGGAGAAGGTGCGCCGGCTGCGTCGCCGCAAGGCGGCGGTGCATTAACGACGGGCCTGGCGGTATCCTGAAGAGCGAAGACCCTGTCTGCCCTTGGCAGCGGGGTCTTTCGCTTTGGAGCCGCCATGGAGAAGCTGCGCTGCGCCGTCCTGGATGACTATCAGGGAGTTTCGACGAAGATCGCGGACTGGTCTTCGTTGAGCGGGCAGGTCGAGGTGACGGTGTTCCGCGACCACTTCTCCCGGGAGGAGGAACGGGTCGCCGCGCTGGCTTCCTTCGATATCATCGTGGTCATGCGGGAGCGCACGCCCTTCCCGGCCGCGCTCTTCGCCCGGTTGCCACGGTTGCGCTTGTTGGTGACGACGGGGATGCGGAACGCGGCGATCGACTTGTCCGCTGCTGCCGCGCACGGTGTGATGGTGTGTGGGACGGCGAGCGCGACCGAGCCTCCCGTGGAGCTGACCTGGGCATTGATCCTGGCGCTCGCCCGGAACGTCGTGGGAGAGAACGTCGCGTTCCGGAAGGCCGGTCCCTGGCAGGGCTCCGTGGGGGTGGATCTCCACGGGAAGCGGCTGGGGTTGCTGGGGCTGGGGAAGATTGGCAGCCGGGTCGCGAAGGTGGGGGCGGCGTTCGGGATGGACGTGGTCGCCTGGAGCCCGAACCTCACCGATGCGCGGGCAGGGGAGGTGGGGGTGCGCCGGGCTCCGACGATGGAGGCGCTCCTGGAGACGAGCGACTTCGTTTCCATCCACCTGGTCCTGGGGGAGCGCTCACGGGGCTTGGTGGGGCGTGCGGAGTTCGCGCGGATGCGTCCGACCGCGTTCCTGATCAACACCTCGCGTGCCCAGATCGTGGATCAGGTGGCGCTCGTTGAAGCGCTCCAGCAGGGAATCATCGCGGGGGCCGCAGTCGATGTCTTCGAGGTCGAGCCCGTGCCCGCGGACGACGTGCTGCGGACCCTGCCGACGCTGCTCGCGACGCCGCACCTGGGCTACGTCTCACAGGGCAACTACGCCACGTACTTCCGCGAAGCGGTCGAAGACATCCACGCGTTTCTCGCAGGCACGCCCCTTCGAAAGCTGGGGTGAAGGGGACGCGAGTACATGCGCCCGCGCAAGCCCCTCATCGCGCAGAGGCTGCCGTCGACATCCCGCTTTAGGATCAGAGCCCACGAATCGCTTGAGTCATTGGGGCTTCCGTCCTACCAGCAAGACGTCGAAGATGGACGCATGTCATCCATCCATCTTCTCTGTCGTGGCAGCCTCAACCTCCACCGCGAGCCCAGCAGCGGCGACTATGAAAGCGGCAACTGGGACGTCTCGGAGACGGAAGCCAAGGAACTCATCGGAGGAATGATCTACCTGCACGAGACGAAATCGAAACGCTCCTACTTTGGCGGCAAGATCAATTCCTTCCGTACCCTCGTGATAGATGCCCCTCGCCCCAATCGCATCGTCTTCCGGCTCACGCCGCTTCGAGAAGGCAAGGGGGTTGAGTGGAAGGGCGCTGGTCACGGCATGGCTTCGAAGAGCGGTGTGGTGAGGACCTGATGTCGGCCGAGGGGCGGGCTGGGCGAGCACGCCGCGTGATCCCATGACTTCCAGTTCCTGGCTTTAGGGGATGCGCTCGGGAGTACTCGTGAAGAGTGCGTGGAAGAGCGTTGTGT
The DNA here is from genome assembly GCF_026626765.1 of Corallococcus sp. bb12-1. Classification (NCBI taxonomy): domain Bacteria; kingdom Pseudomonadati; phylum Myxococcota; class Myxococcia; order Myxococcales; family Myxococcaceae; genus Corallococcus; species Corallococcus sp. bb12-1. Next base: position 49,121 of record NZ_JAPNJZ010000020.1, read on the forward strand.
CGGGTGGTGCTTCCAGCTCTAGTTGCCTGAAGGTGCGCTGGACGCCGTATTCGAACTGCACGCGATAGATGGAGACACAGCGCACCGGAAGCACGCATCCGTGGTCCCTGGCAATGGCCTCCAATTCCTCGACGGATGGGCGCATGGGTCTACATGCCTCCGCCAGGGGGTGACACACCGCAGGGGCCGGATGCACCGGCCCCGTACCGCTCGTTACTGTTGCTGCGCCACTTCCGCCCGCAGTTGCGCGATGGCGGGGGCAAGCTGCGGAGGCTGCATGTTCTTCGGCACCTCCACGGTGAAGCGCTCGAAGTGCTCCAGCGCTCCGGCCTTGTCGCCCCGGCGCAGCGACAGGCTGCCCAGGAAGATGAGCGCCTCCTGCGCGTCCGGCCACGTGTCCACCAGGTCGACGAGCTCCTGCTCCGCGCCCTCCAGGTCTCCGGACGCCGCCGCGCGCAGCACGCCCCGGTGCACCCGCAGCTCCACGTTGAACGGATCCACCGCCAGGCCCTTCTGCGTCACCTTCATCGCTTCCGGGAACTGCTGCTGACGGATGAGCTCATGGCTCAGCATCGCCGCCGCCTCCACGTCCCCCGGGTTCGACGCGAGCCGCTGGCGCGCCTGCTCAATCTCGTCGTTCTGCTGGGGCATCCCGGCGGCTTCCTCCTGCTGCTGGGCCGTCATGCCCGGCGGCGTCGCGCCCGTGCCCATCTGGCCCTCCTCGCGCGGCTTCTGCTCGGAGACCAGGAGGTAGCCCAGCCCCCCGAAGAAGACCACCACGCCCGCGCCCCACAGCGCTCCCACCATCTGCGGGTTGCGCGAGGCCCAGCCCGTGGGCGCCGGCACGTTGCGCGCGGGGACCTTCACTCCGGCCGCATGCCGCTTCTGGTGCTCGTCCCGGGCGCGCAGCGCCGCCGCCGCCTCATGCTCCAGGCGCGACTTCTCCGCCGTGTAGTGCTCCGCCGTGAAGTGGTGCTTCTCCGCCTCCAGCGTGCGCAGCTGCTCGATGAGCGACTGCGCCCGCTGCGACAGGTCCTCCGTCGTCCCGTCCGCCTTCACCTCGGCCGCGGAGACTCCAGGGGCCGCGCCCGTCTTGCGGCGCTGGAAGAGGAGCCACGCGGCCGCCAGCACGAAGGCGACCGAGAGGACGATGATTCCGGGCAACCAGTTGGTGGGCTCGGGCTGCATGGCTTAGCGCTCCAGCTCCCGGCGCACGGCCTGGAGATAGGGGTCGGCGTCGTCCGTCGACGGCGCCGGGGGGGATGAAGGGGAGGGTGCCGCCGCCGCTTCGGTGGCGACCGCGCCCTCGGGCAACGGCTGACGCTGCCGGAGGATGACGAAGAGGCCGCCCAGCACGAGCACCACCGGCCCCAACCACACGAACCAGTTGAAGCCCTCCGCGCGCGGCTCCAGCAACACCCACTCGCCGTAGCGCGCCACGAAGTAGTCGACGATCTCCTCGTCCGTCTTTCCGTCGGAGACCAGCTCGCGCACCTTGTCCAACTGCGCGCGCGCCATCGACGACGGGCTGTCCGCCACGGACAGGCCCTGGCACACCGCGCAGCGCAGCTTCTTCGCCAACACCTGCACCCGCGCCTCACGGGCCGGCGCGAGCGGATCACTCGCGGCCTGCTGTGGCGCGAACTGCCCCGTGGCAAGACTCAGGGCGAGGGTCAACGAGACGAGGACGGCATTCATCAGGGGCTCCAGCGGGGGCCGTGCCTAACTACAGCCCCCTGAGCGGTATTGCACAGCGAAACCTGGGACGCACGCCCGCCACCCCGGTCGCCCTCCGGGAGGTGGCGCGGGAGCTAGCGGGAGTAGCCCGTGTCGCGCTCGGTCTCCGAGTCCTGCTCCGGGTCGTAGGGCTCGTCGTCGTACGGGCCTTCTTCGGGCGGGAACCCGGAGCCCGGCTCGTCGCGCGCCAGGGCGTGGCGCACTGCATAGAAGCCCACGGCGCCCAGGCCGAAGAGGAAGGCGAAGGGCCCCACGGCCAGCCGGACGCCAGCGAGCGCCCAGAGCAGGCTCACGCTCACCGCGCCCAGGGGCACCCAGCGCAGGGCCGCCGGACGCTCCACCTCCGGGTGCAGCGCGGCGATGACAAGCAGGCTCAGGAGCGCGAGCAGCGGCAATTCCGACGCGGGCACGTCCCAGCCGGAGCGCGTGATGACGCCCCCGCCCGCGTAGAGCGAATCCTCGTCGGGCCGGTTGCTGGGAATCACGCGCAGCTCGGGCGGGGCCCCCTGCACGCTCGCAGGCACCGGGACGTTGGCCGGCAGGGACGACCCGTCCGCCATCATCTTCCCCCACGGCAGGTAGAGGGCGATGAGGCACACCGCGACGCCCGCCAGCGCCAACACCCGGGGAAACCCGAGCAGCGACCGGACGTCGAACAGGCGGTTCACCCCATCCGGCCCTTCGACGACCTGCTTGTACTGCTCCAAGCCCACCAGTACCGCGCCCGCCACCCAGATGGGCAGGAGCAGGTTGAAGCCCGAAAGCTTCAACGCGAGCGCCGCCAACAGCAGCGTGTACGCGGCGGGCACTTCCGGCCGCATCAGCACCAGCGGCACGGAGTCCACCCAGCCCGGGGCGTCACCACTGCGGCGCAGCTCGCGCGCGACCACCGCCACCCCGCCCACGAGCGTCAGCAGCGAGCCCACCACGCCCACGTTGGGGAAGAAGGGCAGGATGGACAGCGCCAGGCAGAACACCACCACGCCCACACCCAGCACGCTCTGCGAGTGGCCGGGCACTTCCTTGAGCCAGCGCGGCCCCGTGTAGCCGTCGTCTTCCTCGACCGCGGCCACGGGCGCGGCCGCAGCAGCAGGAGGACGATGGGTTCCGGTGCGCTGCCTGCGGTCCTCCTCCTCCTCTTCCATCAGCTCCGACGCGTAGGCGGGCTCCGAGGCGGGACGGCTGGGGCGCGAGTTCCGGGCACTGGGGCGCGGCGCGGTGGCCGGTCGCGCCGGCATCTTCGCGCCACATTGCTCGCAGTACATCAGCCGGACATCCGCCGCGCTCTCACCGCACTCGGGGCACTGCATGGGGGCCCACCTCGCTGGACAGGGGCCCGGGGGGAGGTCCCTGAAACGACGCCGACGGATTGAGGATCTACTACGGATTCTCCGCGCCCCGCGAGGCGGCCCCCCGGTGCCCTGATGGGGCCCGAAGGTGCCTGCCCTTCAAGCGGGGCAGCGCGGACTTCAGCGCTGGCGCGCGGCCTCGGCCGTGGGGGCCGGGGCGGGCTGGGACAGCTCCTTCACGCGCGCCGCCAGCGTCTGCGGATCGATGGGGCCCACGTGCTTGCCGCGGATGGTGCCCTGCGCGTCGATGAAGTACGTCTCCGGCACGCCCGCGACGCCGTAGTCCACCGCCATGCGCGAGCGCTCGTCCATCAACTGCGGGAAGCTGGCGCCCATGCGGCGCAGGAAGTCGAGCGCGTTCTCCTCGGTGTCCTCGAAGACGACGCCCATGAACACCGCCTGCGAGCCCATCTCCCGCGCGCCCCATTCGAGCACCGGGTGCTCGTACTTGCAGGGCCCGCACCACGACGCCCAGAAGTTGAGCACCACCGGGCGGCCCTTCAGGTCCGACAGCTTCACGGCCTCGCCCCCGCCAAGGAGCTTGAGGACGAAGGCCGGCGCCGGTGAGCCCTTGAGCATGAAGGGCACTTCATGCGGGTCGCGCCCGAAGCCCTTGAAGAGGACGAACAGCAGCGCCGCCGCTGCCACCGCGAAGGCCGCCGGATAGCGCCACCGCTTCATGCCGCACCCCGTTCGGCGTCACCGCCCGTGAGGGGAGGGGAGGCACCCACCGCCGGCGCGTCCGCGCGCACCACCGCCGCCTTGCGCTGCGGCCATACGGCAATGAGCGTGCCCAGGAGCAACAGCGGCAGGCTGTACCAGATCCACCCCACCAGCGGGAAAACCCAGACGTTGAAGCTCGCCGTGCCTGTCGACTCGCTGAAGGCCATCAGCGACACGTACAGGTCCTCCTTGGGCGTCTCGCGCACCGCCGGGGTGCCCACGGGGTCCGTGCTCCGCTCGTAGTAGTTCATCCGAGGGCGCAGCTCCGACACCGTGCCGTTGGGCGCGGTGACTTCCAGGCGCGCGGCGACGAAGGTGCGGTGCGGCTCCTCGCCGCTGGACAGGCCCTTGTACTTGAGCTGGTAGCCGTCCAGCGTCAGCGTGGCTTCCTTCTTCAGCGTGCCGGACGTGTGCGTCACGTACGCGCTGGAGGCCGCCACGGCGACGATGATGACGACGATGCCCATGTGCACCACGTAGCCGCCGAAGCGGCGGCGCGCCTTGCCCGTCGCGGTGGTGAGCGCGGTGACGAAGCCTTCCTTGCGCTCGCGCATGCGCACGAGCACCGGCGTCGCCAGCTCGCGCAGCGTCACCACGGTGACGAAGCCGGCCAGGCCGAAGGTCAGGATGGGGTACACGCCGCGAAGCCCCGACAGCAGGCACGCGCCCGACACGAGCAGGCCCACCACCGCGGGGACGATGAACTGCCGGCGCAGCGCCGCCTTGTCCGGCTTGCCCCACGGCAGCACGGGGCCCACGCCCATCAGGAACAGCACCGCGATGCCGCCCGGCACCGCCATCTTGTTGAAGTACGGCTCGCCCACGCTCACGCGCACGCCGCGCACCGCTTCGGACACCAGCGGGTAGAGCGTGCCCAGGAGCACCGTGAAGGTGATGGCCACGAACACCAGGTTGTTCACCAGGATGCTCGCCTCGCGCGACACCAGCGACGTGAGGTTTCCCTCCGGCGCCAGCAGGTGACCGCGCGTCGCCAACAGGCCGATGCACACCACCAGCAGGATGCCGATGAACACCAGGAACGTGGGCCCGATGTCCGACTGGGTGAACGAGTGCACCGAGTTGAAGATGCCCGAGCGGGTCATGAACGTGCCCAGGATGGTGAGCACGAAGCTGGCCAGCGCAAGGCTGAGCGTCCACAGCTTCAGCATCCGCTTGCGCTCCTGCACCATGGTGGAGTGCATGAACGCCGTCGCGGTGAGCCACGGCAGGAACGACGCGTTCTCCACCGGATCCCACGCCCAGTAGCCGCCCCAGCCCAGCACCGCGTACGCCCACCAGGAGCCCAGCACGATGCCCAGCGTGAGGAACATCCACGCGATGAGCGTCCAGCGCCGCAGGGGCGCCATCCACGCTTCGCCAATCTCCCCGCGCAACAGGCCCGCGATGGCGACGCCGAACGGCACCGTCATGCCCACGTAGCCCAGGTAGAGCATGGGCGGGTGGATGATCATCAGGAAGTGGTTCTGCAGAAGCGGGTTCGGCCCCGGCCCGTCCGCCGGCACCGGCGACACCGCGCCCCAGGGGTTCGCGGGGCCGGCGATGAGGAAGGCGAAGAAGACGCCCACGGCCAGCATGGTGCCCAGCGCCAGTTGCATGTAGCGCGCGTGCTCGCGGCGGTGCACGTACGCGAACGCCGCGACGTACACGCCCATGATGAGGCCCCAGAAGAGGATGGAGCCTTCGAGCGCGCTCCACAGCGACACGATGGTGTAGATGAGCGGCGTCGCGCGGCTGCCCACCTGGGCCACGTACTTCACGCTGAAGTCGTGGTTGATCAACGCTTCGACCATCACCAGGTTGCTGCCAATCATGCAGGCCGCGAAGCCCCACACCGCGCGCAGCACCCAGGGGTAGCTGGCGTCGGTGCGGCGCATGCCGCCCACCAGGCCGACGATGGCGCCAAAGGCCGCGAAGGCCAGGCCCGCCAGCACCAGCCCGTAACCGAGGACTCCGTTCACGGCGCCCCCGGCGGCGTCATGGTGGCCGTGGTGGCGCCCTCGGCCAGCGTGTCCTGCCACTGGCGCGGAGCCTCGCCTTCCTTCGGCGCGCGGTACTCGTTGGAGTGGTTCACCATCAGCCGGTTCGACGTGAAGATGCCGGCCTGGTCGTAGGTGCCCTCCACGACGACGCCAATCTTCTCGCGGAACATCTGCGGCGGCGTCTCCAGCGAGCGCACGTGCACGCTCTTGGACTCCGGCTTCGCGTCATCCGCGACGCGGAACTCCAGCGTGGTGTGGGCCTCGTTCCACTGGATGCTGCCCGGCTGCACCACGCCGCCCAGGCGGATGGTGGCCGAGTAGGCCTTGTCCCCGTTGGACAGCAGCTCCGACGGGCTCCAGTAATAGACGAGGTTGTCGCCGATGTTGCCGAAGGCGATGAAGGCGAGGCCGGCGCCTGCGACCAGCAGGGCTCCCAGCGCGACAAGTCGGTTGCGGTTGACGGGCGTCATGGGCTCACTCCTTCGAATCGGACGCGGCGCGGGGGCGGCGGGCCCAGAGGGACACCGAGTAGAGCACGAAGGCGGCCACGGAGATGCCATAGCAGGCACCCACATAGCCCCAGCCGCCCTGGAGGCGGCCGCTGCCCACCTGGGCCAGCACCATCAGCGAGGTCAGTGCGTTCATCGGTCAGGCCACCTTCGAGGATTGGGACGCGCGCTGCGCCGGGTCGTCCGAAGGCAGCGCCTCCGGGAGCGCCACCTCCGCGTTGCGCTCCGCGATCGCGATGCGGTAGCGGTGGATGAGGAAGACAATCATCAGCCCCAGCATGCCGAACGCCGCGACGCGCAACGGCAGCACCATCTGCGGGTCCACCGTCTTGGGGCTGGACTGCGTCTGGTGCAGGCTGCGCCACCAGCGCACGGAGAACCACACGATGGGCAGGTTGACGGCCCCGATGATGGCCACCACCGCGCTCCACACCGCGCGCTTGTCCGGGTCCTCCACGAAGCGGCGCAGCACCAGGTAGCCGGTGTAGGCCACCAGCAGGATGGCCTCCGACGTCAGGCGCGGATCCCAGGACCAGTACACGCCCCAGGTGGGGCGGCCCCAGATGGCGCCGGTGATCATCCCGAGCGCGCCGAAGAGCAGGCCCACCTCCGCGGCGGCCTCCGCCAGCGCGTCCGTCTTCCACGACTGACGCATCAGGTACGTCACCGCGGCCACGAAGTTGAGGAACATGGCCAGCATGGCCATCCACTGGAGCGGCACGTGGACGTACATGATGCGCTGCACGTCGCCCATTTCGCGGTCCGGCGGCGCCCAGACAAGGCCCAGCCACCAGCCCCAGCCCAGCAGGCCCAGCGTCAGCGCCGGCAAACCCCACTTGACGAACTTGTTCATCCTTCAGTCCTCGATGACGCGCGGGAAGAGCATGAAGCCCAGGCCCCAGTAAATGAGGTTGAACCCCAGCAAAAGCCCCTGCCAGGAGCCCAGCTGATGCATCGGATCCCCCTGGAGCACGAGCGTGGTCCCCTTGGCGGCGGAGAGGAGGGCCGGAATGACGAGCGGGAACAATAGCAGAGGTAGGAGCACATCCCGCGCGCGGGCATTGCTGGAGATGGCCGCATACACGGTCCCCGGGGCGCTGAGCGCCAGGCAGCCCAGGACCAGGATGCCCGCCAGGTCACCGAACCCGGTGACGATCTTCACCCCGTAGAGCGCCACCATCACCGGCACCAGCACCACGCCCAGCGCCAGGAGCAGGAGCGCATTGCCAATCGCCTTGGACAGGAAGATGGCGCGCGCGTTCGCGGGCGCCAGCCGCACGCCGTCCAGGCAGGCGTTCT
>NZ_JAPNJZ010000011.1:0-51081 GCF_026626765.1 Corallococcus sp. bb12-1
CACTCGTGAGCACGACCGGCTCAGATTCACGCCGATCCACCACAGTCGTCCGCAGCGCCCCATCATCAACAGGATGTGCCTGGAACTGAGGCCAGATGAGGTTGCCGAGAAACGCAGCTACAAGCAGTCCAATCGCTGCGTCTTTCCATCGGCGAACAGCGACATCCCTGGACCGATGAGCGTGTCGACGCGCGAGTCCACGCCACCGCTGCGTGCGGGTGAGCGGTGGCGACAGCAGGTGCTCCCGCTGCTCTGGCGCGTTCATGGCACGGTCCAAAATCTTCGGAAGGTCCTCGCTCACTGAAATCAGCTCCTCGTGCACATTGGCAGGAGCTGCCGCGTGAGGCAGGCGCACCTGGAGTGCTCGGTACGCAGGTGAGTCAGACGAAGTCCAGGTGATCTCCAAGGACGCGCTGGGATACTGGCCCAGCACCTCCTCCGACGTTGTCGGGAGGAATCGCTCCTCCTCGACCTCCGGCCGGACGACTAGGGCGGGTTGCCCCGTCCGGACGTCGCGGGCCAAGTAGATGTCACCCTGCTCCGTCCGGCGCTCGATGCACCGACCCAGATGGAACTGCCCCATACGGCCAGTCTGCCGGCCTTCGTTGGCGCGCGACTCTCCCGGACCCGCACCACCGCCTCCGCGCGAGGTGTCCGACGTACCACCCCGGCGGGTATTCACGCCCTTGCCCATCTTGTGCTCCTGCTCGTCCGCCTGGAGAGGACTCCAGCAACCTGACTCTACGGCGCCTACCCCACCGCGCGGGCTACTTCTTCCGTGGGCGTCCGGGCGACTTGCTCTTCGCGACCTGGGCTGGGGCAGACTCCTCTTCATCGTCTCCCATCTCTTCAAGGGTGAGAGGACCGTGCTCCGCCACGTAAGCCTTCACGAGAGCGTCCGCTGCGGACCAGAGGACGTCGTTCTTCGAGACGCCACGCCGTGTCAGGGGTGACTTCTTCCCCTGCGCCCGCTCCAACTTCGCGATGGCGATGAGCTGAAGCCACATGCGCTTCGGGAAGCGCACATTCTTGGTGATGACCTCGTCCAGCGGATCGGCGTCATCAAAAACCGGCATCGGGATCCCTCTCCTGGCAACGGCAGCAACTGCGCCCATCTGCTCCTCCTTATGTGCGCTGGGGTGCGAAGGCAACGCCCAGGTACGAAACCCAGGTACCCACTACAGGTACCTTCAAGAGTACCTATTATCAATACCTTGATTTGGTACCAAAAATAGATACTGTACGAATCATTGGTGACGGACGGACGGGGCTCCACACGGGAGAGGGCGCGGCGGCGGGCGCGAGCTGGGTGGCCAGCGAGGACGTCAGCAGGAGCAGCACGGCAGGAAGGACACGTAGGAGCGGGGGTAGGCCCATGAGAGCGACGGAAGCGGCGAAGGCCCAGGAGGGCCAGTGGTTCCGCCGAAAGGACGACGGAAAGGGCGCGGATGACCGGCAGATCCGCGCGGTGAAGGTGACGAAGCGCCAGGGCAAGCAGATCGTCACCTTCACGGACACCGAGGGCACCCGGCACCAGCACGCCGACGTGCTGGACGTGCGCCGGTAGCGCTCCGCGGGCCCATCGTGGCCCGCCCTACTCCATCAACCCCGAGGACGAGATGGCCAACAACATGGCGACGGGAGAGGTGCGCCCGCAGGAGCAGGACGCGGCGGAACTGCGGAAGGAGGCGGAGGACCTGGAGACCCGCGCGGCTCACAAGGAGCGGCAGGCCAAGGCGGCGTGGTGCTCGGCGGAAGAAGCCATCTTCCTGGAGCGCGACGCGGACATTTACAGCGAGCAGGCCGCCACGAAGCGCGACCGCGCGCGGCGACTGAGCAACCCGGGGCACGTCGTGCCCCAGAAGGAGGAGTGCCGTGGCTGAGAAGAGGACGAAGACGCCGCGCGAGGTGCTGCGCGCCTACTTCGATGAGCAGGAAGTGGCGCCTGAAGTGCTCCGCGCTTGGCAGGAGCTGGACACGACGGTGGAGGGGCTGACGCTCCGCCTCGCGGCCGACCTGGCCCAGCTCAAGGGCGCGAAGTGAAGCCCCTGCACGAGCTGGCAGCATGCCTCGTCGTCCTCGCCCGCGCGGGCTGGACGCCGCAGGAGTGCGACGCGGCGGACCTCCAGCAGCAGTTGCACGAGCTGGAGGCGCAGCAAGCTCAGGAGGGAGGGCTTCTGCGCGCCGCCGAGGACGCGCTGGAGAGGTGCATCGCTGACGGGACCGCCGTCGCGAATGAGCACTGGCTGCGCACGCAGCGCCGGGCTACCGGCACGCGCCTCCGCCTCGCTCGCCTCGCCGAAGCGGAGGTGTACCTGCGCGCCGAAATCGAGCGGCAGTTGTGGCACGCGCAGCACCGGCAGGCGAAGGCCGAAACACAGCGGGCCGCCGCGTAGCACGTCAGACTGGCAGGGTATGACGATTGGCATTCGACCCTGGAGGTTGATTGCCAGCAGCACGACCAACTCCCTGTCCAGCTTACGCCGAGCACCCTGAGCGCAGCTGGGTGCTGTGCGAGCGCGAGTACGGGCACGAGGGGCGGCACCGTTGGAAGAGCTTCGAGTGGGACTGCCTCACCCCTGAAGAGGAGGTGCTGGCCGAAGAGCGAGAACTGCTGCGCCGGGCCGAACAGGCCGCAGGCGAGAACTACGAGTAGGAGCGGCACGCAATGACAGGCACCAACGCAGCCCCACTCACTCCAGACGACCCGCGACGGCGCAGCCTGGTCCGCAAGCTCGCCGAGGTGATGGGTGAGGTAGAGCGCGTCCCGAAGTCCGGGCGCAACGACTTCCATCGCTACGACTACGCCACGGAGGCGGACATCGTCTCCGCGGTCCGAAAGGCCATGGCGGACCGCGCGCTGATGCTGATTCCTTCCGTGGTGAAGACGGAGTGGCACGAGGTGGAGCGGTCCAAGGGTGGCAAGGACCGGCTCGTCACGCTGACCGTCCAATTCACCCTGCACGACGGAGACAGCGGCGAGGAGAAATCGTTCGAGGTGCTGGGCGAAGGACAGGACCAGGGGGACAAGGCCACGTACAAGGCGCTCACCGGAGCGGTGAAGTACGCGCTGCTCAAGCTCTTCCTGATTCCCACCGGTGACGATCCGGAAGATGACGGGCACTCGCCGAAGGACCTGCCTCGGCGTGGAGGGGCCCCGCGCGCCCGTCAGCCGTCGGAAGTCGCGCAGGCAGTCGTCGCAGGCTCCGCGTCCGCCCGGCCTGCGTCCCAGGCTGGCGGCGCAGATGATGACGCAGCGGCCATCGTCGCCGAGGCGGAACAGGCGGCGACGGAAGCCGAGTGCAAGGCCCTCGGTGTCCGCGCGAGGAAGTTGCCGGACGGCCCGTTGAAGAAGCGCGCGGCCGCTGCGCTTCAGGCAGCCGCGAAGCGGCTGGGCATCGAGACGAAGAAGCCGGCCACGCGCGAGCCCGGGGCGGAGGGCTGACGATGCGCTGCCGCCGCCCACGGACACCCTCGCCCGAGGTCCAGCAGCACCGTGCGAACCGGCAGGAGTACTTCCGCGACCTGGACAAGCTGAAGGGCACGGCGGAGCCCACGCCTCCGCCGAGCGCGCGTCCTGCCCCGGACGGCTACTGCCACTGCGGCGCTCCCTTCCTTCGAGGCAAGCACGGGCTCTTCTGCGGCTGGGGCCTGCACGACGGCTGAGAGCAGTTCCCCGGCGGCGGCATGCCGTCGGGCCCTTGGGCAGCCGCGCGCGTCTTTCCGTCTCCCCGGCCCGGGAGGCCGATTGCGCGACGCGCGCGGCTGCAACCCGGCCCCAATCGTGGGACCGGGCCTTGTCGGTGGGTGCGGCCAGCACAGGGCTGGACGGACCGCCCCACCACGCCCCGCCGGCATTGGGCCGCACGGGGTTCTCTCGCGGCGCCGCGGTTGGGCGCCTGCCCGGCGACGTGGGTACTCCCCCCATCCACCTCGCCGGGCCCTTCTCACGCAGCACAAGGAGGTCGCATGTCCATCGGAGACTGGTACGCGTCGAAAGACGAGGCGGACTGGCGCAGCGGAGCGAGCTTCGCCTCGCGAGAGGAGGCGCTCGCGCAGGGCCCGGAAGCCCTGGACCTAGCGGCCGGCGACACGTTCTGGGTGGGCTGCGCGCTCGCTCCGGCCAACGAGCTCACGGCGGCCGCGCTGCTCGACACCGTCGACAACTCAATCTCCGACGGTGGCTGTCCGGACGGCTGCGACGCCTACGCCGAGGGTGACAGCTTTCGGGGGATCGCCGTGGCCGTCGGTGCCGAGGCGGTGGCAGAGCTGGAAGCCGCTATCGACGCGTGGGCCAAGAAGCACGACGTCCGCCCGCGCTGGTTCGTCTTGGAGGACGTGACGCAGCACGAGGTGCCGGAGTCGGCAGAGGAGCCCGCACCGCGCTGAGAAGCATCGCGCCAGCACCTGGCGCGCGCCGTACCCGAAGCACCCGCCGATGAAGGGCATGGGCCCCGCTGCGAAGCGCAGCGCACCGGTTCGACTCCGGCCTCGGCAATCCGTCCAGCCGCAACCGCAGCACCCTTCCCCAGGAGTCGTATGTCTTCCCTTCCGCGATTCTCCGCGCTGGCACTCGTGTGCCTGATGTCCCTTTCCGCGTGCAGCTCCGTCGGGCCGACCCTGCCCGGCATCCCGTTCTCCGTCTCCGACCACTGCGAGAAGGCCGCCGCCACCACCGCGAGGACCGCACCGGAGGCGCGGGACCTCTCCTCCGAGAAGCGCGCCTGCCTGGAGGTGAGGCTCCAGGAGCGGTGCCTCGCGAGGATGGAGAAGGTCCTCGACGTGCGGAAGAAGCGGCCCGATGCGCCGGGCCTCATCTCCGTCCACTTCCCCGGCGAGTGGGACCACACCCTCGCCGGGGACACGCTGAGCGACCTCAACGAACACCCGGCATGCTCGGACTCCAAGGTCAGGATGGCGGCCATGGAGGTGGAGAGCGCCATCGGAGCCCGCCTCGGGGACCGCTGGGAGACCTTCGGGAACAGGGCCGTCAATCGCTCGCAGGACGCCGCGCCGACGTGGGACTTCGAGTCGTTCATCCCCGCCAAGGCCGCTGCCTTCGACGCCCCCCGTGAAGCGCAGGAGGTCTGGGCGGCGTGGCGCAACGAAGCCATCACCGAGGCTCGCGCGTTGGCCTCCAGCGCGTACCTGATGAAGAGCGAGGGGCGGCTGGATGAGGCGGGGGCGAAGTGCATTGCCTGGACCCGCATGGCCCGCGCCTCCGGGGCGAGCACCAGCCTGATCGACGCCCGTGCGGCCCTCCTGGGGAAGAAGCTCCGGACGAACTCCATCGAGACGCCGGGCTGGGTGAAGGACACGACGAACAGGATCCAGGACGAGGCCGAAGGCAAGTGCGACGACTCGGACAACCTGGGCGTCAGGTACATGCGCCGCACCGAAGAGGACGCTCGCCTGGAGGTGATGCGCTCCGAGGCGGACAAGGCCCTCGTCGGCATGTTGAGGCTCATCAACAACGCCAAGATCATCGTGGAGACCGCCGCGTCTGGCGGATTGAGCCCCGCGAGCCTGCCCCTGCCGTTCATCGGCGGGGACCTGGTCGAGAAGTACCGGCCCAACAAGGGCTACGACGGGCCGCTGTAGCGACTGACGTGGCGCCCCCGCGAGGGTGAGCCCGCCGCGGCGTCCAACGGCTTCATGCATCGAGCGGGCGGCGCAGCACGGGCCGCCCGCATTCCTCCCGCGCGCCGTCACGCACGGCGCGCTCAACCCCAACAACGAGATGAACGTGACGAAGAAGACGAGTGGTGGTGGTCTGCTGCACTTGGCGGACACGCTGGAGGAAGCCGCGCGGATGCTGCGCGACACGGTGGCCCAACTGGGCGGCGGAGCCGTCGCAGCCCCCGCACCGAGGCCGGTAGCGAGCGCGGCGAAGGCGCCCAGCTCCGGCAAGGCGAAGGCACCCCAGCCCGACGGAGCGCGTGCGTGCGCCATCATCGACTGCGGCAAGCCCAGTCGCACCAAGGGCTACTGCGCGGCGCATTACCAGAAGCTCCGCAGCCTGGAGAAGACGAAGCGTCGCCCGGATGCATGGGCGGACAACGCGGGGCCGAACTCGGTGAAGGACGTGGTGCTGCCCCGTGGCCGCGCCGCATCGAAGGCGCTGGCGGAGTCCAACACCACCAGCGGCGTCTGACACCTTCCCTGGGCGGTGCATGTGCCGTCCAGTTTCTCCGCGCGCCGTCATACACGGCGCGCCCCTCTCGCTGGACCCGAGCACTCCATGACGACGAAGGAAGAGAAGTCCCTGACGCCCGAGGACGTGGAGCGGGACGTGGCGAAGATGGACAACGCAGTCGAACACTTGTGCGGCCATGAGAATGGCCACCCCAAGACCTGCTACGGCGGTTCGTTCCGTGTTGCCCTCGCCCACCTCCGCGACGCCGCCTTGCTGGGCACCCAGGTGCCGGAAGCCCACGCGCGGCTGGACGAACTGGACGTGGCGCGCGCCATCACAGAGCCCGAAACGCGCATGCTGACGCTCGCGGAGCGCATCGGTTCGTTCTTCTCGTGCGTGCGGCGCGCCAAGACCATCGTTGAGGACCAGGTGGCGGAGCTGGTGGCGGACAACGCGGCGCTGGTGAAAGCGGTGCGCATCTTCACGGAGAACAGCGACCGCGAGGGGTGGACTCAGTGGCTACACGAGGAAGGTTGCCGCTTCGACCCCAGCGATGATGAGCGCCCCTGCACATGCGACGGCTCGTTCAACGTGGGGCGCGTGGATGTAGTGCTGGCCAGTCCCCATCCCGGCGCTTCACTGCTCGCGGAGCACGAGGCGAAGGTGTCCGCCCTCCAGGCCCGGGTGACGGAGTTGACGCGCGAGCGGGACGAAGATCGCGCCGCCGTCGAAGCCATGGCTCAGGCCATCGAGAAGCACCTCCCGGGCTTCCACCCGGCACAGTCCCCGGACGAGGGCATCCACCTCCTGGCCGGGCAGCGCGACGAGGCGCGGGCCGAGCGCGACGCCCTCCGCGCGCAGGCGGAGGCTCTGGTGCGCGAGAGCGAGTTCCTGGAGCAATTACACGCCGATTCGGCCAAGGACCTCCCTGAAGGACACCTGAGCGCGGCCTACCGCCGTGCTGCGCAGGTCGCCAAGGCGCTCGGTCGCATGGCCCGAGCCGCCCTCTCCACCCCGCCCGCCGAGGGGGCGAAGCTGCCCGCCATCGACATGCGCGGATGGCTCGGCCCGGAAGCGGTCTGGACCGCCATCCAGTACGCCCCGCCCACCGTCCAGCGTGACGCCCATCGGGCCCTGACCGCGCTGGCTCGGGAGCGCTGCGAGCTGCGCGACACGCTGATGCTGGCGGAGTTCCGGCTTCCCAATCCGCCCTCAGCGGACGCGACGGTGCCGACCGAGGACCTGGCCCGCAAGCGAGGGGAGCGCCGTCGCCGGCACCATTCACTCCCGCCCCAGGTGCCTCCCCTGGCGGAGCGCATCAACGCCGCGCTCGCAACGGTGGGCTGCGAGCTCCCGCCCGTGGGCCAAGAGGTGGCCGAAGCGGGCGCCGCCCTGGCGACGCTGGAGCGGACGGTGACGGGGCTCGCGCACAACACCACCCAGGCCTACGAGCTGCGCGTCCAGGTCGGCACGGCGCTGGCCAAGGTGTGGCCCTCGTTGCACGTGACGACAGCCGACGAGGGCGCGGCGGTGGCCGTGCTCCGGGCCGTCTACCCGGGCCTGCCGGTGCCGGTGGCCAGCGATGCCGTGCGGCGCGCGGCGGAGGACATGCGCGAGTTGGCGGCGCGCACCGCCGGCAGTGTCCCAATGATCGAAGTGGAGGAGCGCATCCGAGCCCTCCCGCTGCCCGGTGAGGAGATGCCCCGTGGGTAAGCTGCCCGGAACCTTCCTTGTCGTGGAGGGCGGCGACGGCGCTGGCAAGACGACGGTGGCACGCACCCTCGCGACGGAACTGGCCGCCCGCGGCCTGCGCGTCTGCCTCACGGAGGAGCCCTCCCCAGGGCCCGTGGGCGTCTTCCTGCGAAGCCTGCTCACCACGGGCCCGCTGTCCGCCGAAGCGATGGCCCTCCTCTTCGCGGCGGACCGGGCCCACCACTCAGAGGACGTAATCCTACCGGCGCTCCGGCGCGCGGAGGTCGTGGTGTGCAGCCGCTACCTGCTGTCCTCGCTGGCCTACCAGGGCCCCGAGGTGGGAATCGAGCGGGTGGCGTACCTCAACGCCGGAGCGCGGAAACCGGACCTGCTCCTGTTCCTGGAGTGCGCATCCGAGGTCGCCCTCGGACGGGCTGGTGCAGCACGCGTCCTGGATGCCTTCGAGACGCCTGCCGTCGCAGCGCGGGCGGCAGGCGGGTACGCGCACGCCCTCGCGTACCTGGAGGGTGTCGGGCAACGCGTGGTCCGAGTGGACGCCTCGCAGCACCCGGAGCAGGTGCTGTGCGCGGTCCTCGATCAGGTGCTGCCCCTGGTCGCGCGCGACGGCAGGTAGCCCGCACTCCTCAACCCCTTCACCACCTGCCGGCCGCGGCGCCGGCCGGCAGGGCTGTACCCGTGCGCCATCAACGACAGGAGAAGGCAGATGGACGAAGTGCAGAAGGAAGTGGAGCGCTACAGGAAGATCCTCACCTCGGACTGGCAGAAGGAGACGGAACTCGGGCACGCACTGGTCACGCGCATCAGCAAGGCCGTCATCACGACGAGGCACTTCGCCATGCCCAGCCACAACCGCCCCCGCCTGCCTGCGGACGAGCTGCTCCGCATCGCAGCCGGGGTGACGGGCGTGCCGATGGAGACGCTGCAGGACGTGCACGGCGAGGACGTCCAGGTATGGCGTCCCGCGCGGGGCGAAGTCGGATGGCTCCCCTACGACGTGCCGCCCGCGAACTGGACTCCCGCGCCACCCGGGTACCCCGAATAGCGGACGCGCGGTGAAGCGCGGGCCCGGCCAGGTAACAAGCGCCGCGGCCCGCGTCTTCAGGGAAATGACGCCCACCTCCGCCATCACCTACCGCTGCCCCGTCTGCGGTCAGCGCCTCTCCCCTCTTCCCGGCGGATTCCTCGCGTGCGGTGGGGGCCACGCGGCGGGGCCCGGGCGCAAGGACCGTAACCTCTATCTCCCGGGGCGCAGTGGCCGCCTGCGCAGAATGCCTATAGGAGCGGACGCGCGGTGGCGCGCAGCGCACTGCGACGGCAGCGCGGATGAGCGCATCCAGGAAGCGCATCGCGCGGACTGACAGGAATTGCCGTTGCCGGAGTGCGCGCGCATGGGCATCCCCCGAGGAGGAAGCCCATGCGCGCCAGCCGGATGTCCGTCGTGAAGCTGCACCTCACCGCCGCTGCGGCGAGCCTGCACGTGGCGGCATGCGAGACGGGTGGGAAGCTGCCGGCCAACGTGGTTCGTGTCGCCCACCTCGTGGACGATGCGCTGCGCGAGGCGGACCGGAAGGCGTCCGCCGATGTGCGCGGACAGCCACCGGAGGACTGGGCGCCCCACAGGGCTCGCCCGTCACCCCCAGGTGGAAGCCTGCCTGGCTGCGCGGACGAGCCGTTCCACTTCGGCGCCTTCGAGCGTAACCTTCTGCTGGAGTAGGGCCGGGACGAGCTCGTGGTCTGCGAGCACGGCCACATGCTGTGGCTGCCGCTTCACCGTCAGCGTCGGGCGGACGAAGACCAGGAGGCCCTGCACCCAGAGGGAGCGGCGCTTCGTCACCGCCAACAGCTTCTGGCGAACGCGCAGCGCCTCGGCCTCCAGCTTCTCGACGTAGTCCGTACGAAACGTACCCACCTTGACGACGGGGCCGGCCACCCAGACATCCGCGCTGACGAGCTTCGTGTTGACGACGTAAACTCCGGGCGGCCCGATGACGAGGTGATCCACGTTGGCGCCGTTACGGCCGATCTTCACGTCGTGCTCAATGGTCCACCCGAACGGGCGCAGCCCCTCCAGAAGCGCGCCGATGTGCTCCTCGCCGTCCGCGCCGCGTCTCCAGGCCCTCTCGTCGGTATGGATGTTCAGGAGCCGTGCAAAGAACGTCTTGATGGGCGACTCTTGCGCCAACTGCTCCTGCTTCTCACGCGCGCTCTGCCCGGCCCTGCGCGCCTCGCGGACGTCACGCGAGTCTCCAGACCCATTTCCCCATCTTGCCATTGTTCCCCCGGCTGTTTGATGGGGACCATCGTACAACCCGTGTCGAGTTTCCCCCGGGCTAGGTTCCCACGTTCGGCACGGGACCTGCTCTCCGCACCCGGCATGACGATACCGAAGCGGGAGGCGCTGGCACAGCGCCTGGGACAGGCGGAACTGGGGCTGCAGAAGGCGATGCGCGGGCTGGACGGAAGTCCGACGGCGCGGACGCGGCTGGCGAAGGCTCGGATCGAGTACCGCGCAGCGGAGCAGGAAGCTCTACGGGTGCTCGGCGCGCATCAAGCGCTGGAGGTAATCGAGCAACTTGCCTACGCGCCATGACGAGGCGCCAAGGAGAGCCGACTCTTCCTCAAATGAAAGCTATTGCCCGAGAGCCAGCGGGCAACGTAGTGGCGAGGACAAATCGCGCTCAGGCAGTCTATCTTCGCAGCACGCTGAGGGCCCATCGAGATCTTTCATAGGCGACCGCAGGGCATGGTCAATGTGGACTTCCTATGGTGCCTGAACGACTCAGGAGCTTGGCCCGTACGCTCATTGTACATTCTCGGAATCCTGCTCTTTCGCACCTCCGCACATATGGGCGGCGGACAGCCCAGGACAGGGCAAACGCCAATCCACACTTGGAGCGTCAATGTACCGAGAAAGTAAAAGCAGGCTGCTCTGTCTGACAGCGGCCTTGCTGGTCACGCTGGCAGGGTGCAGCGCAGAAGAGGCGACGGGAGACGCCCAGGCGGTGGTGACGCTGCCGCAGGGGTTGAGCGCCAACGAGGTGGCTCGCGTAGAACTCATCGTCAGCGGCGCTGGCATGACGACGCGCACCGACGCCTTGGTGAAGACGGGCGCCCAGTGGGGCGGAGTGCTGGGGAAGATTCCTGAAGGCGCCGGCCGCACCTTCAGCGCCCAGGCCTTCGACGCATCCAACACCGTGCGGTACGCCGGCCAGGTGACGGAGGTCACCATCACCGCAGGCCAGACGACGGCGGTGACACTGCTACTGCAGGAGGTGAATCCCCCGGCGCCCTTCGACAACGTGGCGCCCCTCATCACCTCGCTGGTGGTGAGTCCCGGCACGGTAGACCCCGGAGGCATCGTGACCTTGCAGGCCACCGCGGAGGACCCTAACGCGGGCGACACGCTCACCTACGCGTGGACGGCGGGCGCGGGCAGCTTCAACGCGGTTTCCAGCCTCACCACTACCTGGACGGCGCCAGCGACTCCGGGCTCGTTGGTGCTGACGCTGACGGTGACGGACTCCAAGGGCGCCACTGCGGCCCTCAGCGCGACGGTGACGGTGAGCACCGGTGCCGGGAGTGCAGCCGTCAACGTCTCATTCAACACCTGGCCCCATGTGGCTGGCGTGACGGCAGTGCCGTCCTCCGTAGCCGTCGGACAGGCCACTGCGGTGACTGCCGTTGCGAGCGACGCGGACGGCGACAGCCTCTCGTACCAGTGGACAGCCGGGTGCCAGGGGACGTGGAAGAATGCCACCTCGCCGAGCGCCAACTTCACGCCCACGGCGCAGCCATCAGGAGGCAGATGCGCGCTGACGGTGACGGTTTCGGACGGCCGGGGAGGACAGGGGACGGGCACACTGGGCATCCACGTGGGCCCAGGGACGACGGTGCGCTTCCCGCCGGAGGTGGTGGAGACGTTCCAGTCCATCGCAACGGTGCCTTCGGCGGGCGGCACCGTCGTCTTCCGGGTGAGGACCAAGGACCCGCAGGGCAGCGCGCTGACCTTCGCGTGGACCGCCAATACGGGAACACTGGGGACAGCCACGAGCGGCGCGACAACTAGCGAAGTCCTCTGGACGGCGTCAGCGTGCGTGCCCGCCAACTCCACGCCCGCAGTGACGGCCACCGTCACCAATGCACTGGGCTTGTCCACGAGCGCTTCGCTTGTTTTGACAGGAGGCACTACATGCTCGACCTCCGATAACGCTGTGATCAGGATCGATTCAGGTACGCATCACAGCATGGCCGTGAGGAAGGACGGCACCATCTGGACCTGGGGCCGCAATACTAACGGCCAGCTCGGTGACGGGACGACCACGAGCCGCAGTACACCTGTGCAACCGCTGGGTCTGACGGGCATTGCGACGGTTGTTGCCGGCTATGACTACACGCTGGCCTTGAAGCCCAATGGCACCGCATGGAGCTGGGGTCGTAACGACCAGGGAACACTCGGGGATGGAACGAGAACTGAGCGCCACTCCCCAGTGCAAGTACAGGGTTTGACTGGAATAGTGGCCTTGAGCGCAGCTGTCCAGCACACCATCGCAGTGAAGCAGGATGGGACATTATGGGCTTGGGGATTCTACGACCCAGGCCGGTCGGCAAGCGCCATAAAGACTACACCTGTAAAGGTGCCGATGCAGGGAATCTCTAAGGTTACCACAGGTGGATTCCACGTTCTCGTCGTGAAGTACGACGATACGGTGTGGGGCTGGGGCGATAACACCATGGGCCAGCTCGGTGACGGAACCAAAGCGTATTGTTATCTGCCGCAGCAAGCACAGGCACAAGGGTTGACGGGCGTGGCGACTATGTTTGGCGGTTCCTTCCATTCCCTCGCCTTGAAACACGATGGCACCGTTTGGGCCTGGGGTGACAACAGCAAAGGACAGCTCGGGCTGGGGTACGCTGCATACGAGTACATTTTGACACCAATGCAAGTACAAGGAATAACTGGGGTCACAGCAATCGCTGCGGACCGCTACCACACGATCGCACTTAAGCAAGACGGTACTGTGTGGGGTTGGGGATACAACCGCAGTGGTCAACTTGGCGACGGGACGAACTTGGACCGCCTTACTCCAGTGCAAATCCAGGGCCTGACAAATGTTGCGGCTATCGCTACAGGCGGCAGCCACGCGCTCGCCTTGAAGCAGGACGGAACTGTTTGGGCATGGGGTTCGAACAACAGCGGTCAGCTTGGAGATGGGACGACAACTAACCGGCTCACGCCGGTGCAGGTGCAGGGACTGGAGAACTGACGGCTCGCTGGGAGCCTGCCGATTTAGGCGGGCCCCAACCCGTCATGGCGCAAGTCGTGCCGTCGCATTAACGAGATAGCCGCTCCAGCCTCGTCTCCTCGAAACGGACGCCCATCCCAACGCCGGGATGGGGCGCCTACCCAGTCATAGAGGGAGGGGGCGAGGCACGGGCGCTGCACAGCTCCGGAGGGACACGTCCCACGGAGCCAGCATGGACCCCATCTCGTCACGCAGCAGGACCACCCTCCTCCCCACCACCTACTGCGGCGGCTCCGCGGAGCCGCCGCGCCCCGCACCGCAGACGGCCGCCACCTCGCGCGCAGCGAACACCGTCGACGTCTTCAGCGCGAGCACACCGAGCACGCTCGTCGCCAAGGCCAGGACGGTGAGCGCCATCGCCCCCGCCATCGTCAGCCCGCCCGCGACGAGCATCACGAAGGCGGAAGGCGAGCAGCGCGTGTCCGCCCAGGGCCTGCTGGGGGACATCGGCGACGCCCTCCTGGGGGTGGGCGAGCGCATCGTGGACGGCGTGTCGGGCGTCGTGACGGGCGTCTACGACTCCGTCGTCGGCACCCTCAAGAACACCTGGGAGATGGCGGAGACGTTCGGCAAGGGCATCGTGAACATCTTCACCGGCCGCTTCGGGGAGGGCTTCGCACAGCTCGGGCTCAGCATCCTCAAGGCGGTGCAGACGCCGACGGACGGGCTGCTCCGGCTGGGCGGCAGCGTCCTCAGCGCCATCCAGACGCTGCTCTTCATCGAGCCCGTGGGCCGCAAGCTGACGGGCGAGGAGATGGCCGCGCTCCACGCCGTGTACGGGGACTCCATCGACTACACGAAGATCCAGCTCAAGGAGGGCAACGCAGGGCTGCTCACCGTGGGCGGCCGGCCGTTCACCCACGGCGACACCATCTACGTCCCCGAGGGCTGGCTGCCCCTCACCCCGGACACCCTCGTCCACGAGGCCGCCCACGTGTGGCAGCACCAGCACGGGGGCAACGACTACATGAGCGAGGCGCTGGCCGCGCAGCTCTTCGGCGACGGGTACAAGTTCGAGAAGGCCCTGCGCGAGGGCAAGGCCTGGGAGGAGATGAATCCGGAGCAGCAGGCGGAGATGCTGGAGCAGGCCTACGCGAAGGGCTGCTTCAAGACGCCGCCCGCGCCGTTCATCGTCGACGGCAGGGACTACAGTGCCCAGCTCGCGGCCGCGATGAAGTCCGTCCACGCTGGCCAGGGAGCCCCGTAGCCATGCGTCTCCACCGTGCCCTCCCCCTCGTACTTCTCCTGGCCCAGGTGTCCCTCCTCACCGCCTGCAAGCCCTGGCTGGACGTGGTGCTCGCGTCCGGCGGCGAGCAGCTGCCGGCGCCCGCCTTCGCTGTCGAGGAGCCGTCCCAGGACGGAGGCCTGCCCAGGTACAACGCCATCTACGTCCTGGCCGAGGACGGAACGCAGATCTGGTTCACCCGCGCCCGGTCCTTCGGCGAGAAGCAGGCTCGTCGCATCGTCTACGGCGAGGTGCCCGAGGGTTTCGAGGTGGTCGACACCGCGCAGCCCCTGGAGCGCGGGAGGCTCTACCGCATCCAGGTCTCCGGCGAGGCGGCCGGCACCCTGCGCTTCATTGTCGGGCAGGATGGGGTGGTCCGGCCGGAGAAGTAGCAGGCGCCACCTCCAGGTTGCCCCGCGCGCCCTACCCGTCAGGACGTACTCGCGGCTGTGACTTAACTTCCTGATTTGTCCGTGTTGGCATGGTAAACCATGCCAACCACCCATCGCCTGCCGCTCGCCGCGAGCGCCGTCGCCATCCTCGCCCTCGTGGGCTGTGGATCAGCCACCGTCGGCACCGTCGGCCCCCCTGCGTCCGCGAAGTGGACGAGCCCGTTCATGCCCAGCCCGGCCGGCGGACAGGTGCAGACGACCATCTACTACGGGCCCTGGCAGTGCAGCGCCGCGTTCATGACCCGCTGCGAGTCGAAGTGCGCAGCCCAGGGCCACGCGCTCATGGGCTGCATGTGGCTCGCCGACATCAAGGGCGACTGGAAGGGCCGCTTCATGCTGATGCCCGCGGAGGCCGGCGGGCGGCTCGCCATCACCCACTGCTGCTGCGACTACCCCACCGTCTCCAACGTCAAACAGCAGCGGACGAGGTGGAACAACGCCCGAATCTCGTTCCGTGAGTCCTGGGCCGAGGAGTTCGGCGCCTGGCCTTCGGGGAAGGACCCCTGGCCCGGACACCACATCTTCGACCTTGCTCACGGCGGCCCCGCCACCGCGCCCGACAACATCCTGCCTGCTCCTGGGAACGTGCACGACGTCTTCACCCAGGAGTACCCAGCCTGCTACGCGCCAGGCGGGAAGTGGCTCACTCCGGGCCCAGCGCGACCCTACGCGGACTGAGGTCGGCGTCATGCCCACGAACATGGACCGTCTGCTGGCGGAGATTTCCCGGAGCCACTTCCCGGAGCCGCCCGCGACGCCTGAGCAACTCGCCGCATTCGAGGCGCGTGTCGGCTGGTCCCTTGATGAGGACCTACGTGCCTTCTATCTGCACTGCGATGGGGCGACGCTCTTCTCCCCGCGCGAGAAGGCGCCCAATTACCGCGTCCTCCCCCTCGGCGAAGTCGAACGCGCTCGCGTGAGGATGCGGCACCAGGACACCGATACCTTCGGGGCCGCATCCTGGTACACGCTGCTGTACCTCCAGGACGGCGACTACGTGCTCGTGGATGTCGCTCAGCGCGCTGGCGGACGGTACGCCCTGCTCGACGCCTTCCACGAGACGTACCCCTCGGTGGAGCCTATCGCCGCGTCCTTCAGCGCGTTTCTGGAGAAGGCGCTGGCCAGCGGGGACTCCTACTTCTGGCTGGAGGAGTGAACCTCCCTCCCTCGTAGCGCTGGACCAGCGATCGGGGCGAGCCACTGAACCGCCTGCATCCTGCCCGCGTCGGCAGCACAGCAGGTCCGGGAAGCCAAGTGTCGAGACGCGCTCCATCGTGCACCCGGCAAGCTGGATGGCCTGCACCACCGCAGGCGCTGCGTCGTCTCGCTGCGCCGCCCATCTCACTGGCCATCTGCCGTGTTGTCTATGCCAGGGCAGAAGGGGCGGCAGGTGCCGACCGTCGGCATCACCGACGGTCGGGCGCGGACCGGACCGGAGGGACGCGGAGGACGCCGCTCCGCGCCGATGACCTCCCTGGTTGTTAGGGCATCAGCACGGGCATTCCTCCCTTCCGAGGAACGGTCAGGCCGCCAGGGCGGGCCGGGACTCGCGCGCCTCCAGCCGGCGCGCGGCGGCCTCGCAGTAGCGCTCCTCGAGCTCCACGCCCACGGCCCGGCGCCCGAGTTGCTGCGCGGCCACCAGCGTCGCACCGGTGCCGGCGAACGGATCCAGGACGAGGCCCCCCGTCGGGCAGGAGCGCTCGACCAGGTAGGCCAGCAGGTTGACGGGCTTCTCCGTCGGATGCGTCCGCGCCCGCGCGGGCACCGGCGGGTAGCCCGCGAGCACGGCGCCGTGGCGCTTCCCGGTGAGCGGGCGGCGCTTCGGCCCGGCCCCGTGCAGCACCACCTCGTAGTCCGGCGCGAAGCTGGCCGCGCAGTCGCCCATGCCGCCGCGGGCCTTCCACCACACCAGCGCGCCCTTGATGCGCAGGTGCGCCGACGCCGCGTCGTAGAAGTCCGGCCAGCTCTCCCAGTGGCAGAAGACGTAGGCGTGCATGTCCGGCTTCAGCGCGTGGCCCGCGGACGTGAGCGCCTGGCGGAAGACGCGCATGCCCTGGCGGGAGCCGTCCGCGCGGATGGCCGCGCCGCTCCTGCCCTTCGCCTCGTAAGCCATGCCGTAGGGCGGGTCGCTGAGGAGCACGTCCACGGATTCGGACGGCAGTCCGAGCAGGTGGTCGCGGCAGTCTCCGTGGAACAGGGTGATGGTGTCGGTCTGGAAGTAGGGCTTCACTCTGGGGCCTCGTGGGGCACGTGGCGCGGAGTCGCACCACGCGCGCGCGTGGTGCATGAGGGATGCCGGACCGCCTGCCGCGAAGGAGGGCGGTAGAGAAGCCCCCCTTCGCGGCCCGGAGGCGTTGCTCAGATCTGAGCAACGGCCACGCGCACCACGCTCAAGGCCTTTCGTTGAACCGGAGGTTGCCCTTCAAAAGTTGCGCGTGCGAAGTCCTCCCCGTGCCCACCCACGACAAGACGAAGACACCACCGGAGCGGCGCAAGGCACCCGCAGGGAGCACCGTCCGCATCGACGGGCTGCACCTCTCCCGGGAGGCATGGACGCGGGTGGAAGCCCTGACGGCCCAGTTCCGCCGCGCCGGCATCCCGCGCGCCCATCCGTCCGGCGCGCTTGACCTGCTGGTGCTGCACCCAGAGGTCGCCGCCAAGATCCTGGCCGGCGGCTGCCGCGTCTACCTCTGCGCGACCTGCGGCACGTGGCTGGACGCGGCCGGAGCCATCGCACACCAGGACGAAGTGCCGACGCACGAGGTGCAGGGGCTCAGCGTGCCACCGATGCGGACGTGAGGCGCCAGATGGCATGACAAGGCGAAGGCGCCCTCAAACTGGTGAATCCCGGCTATCCTGGAGTGGCATTACAACTAGGAGACGCACATGCGAGTGGCAATCATTGCAGGACTGATCGCCGTCGGACTGATCGCCGGATGTGGTGGAGGTGAGTCGGAAGGGGTGGACGCCGAGATTGGCGCCGACGTTGCGACCACACAGTCCATGGGCGAACCGGCAGAAGCCAAGCAGGGGATTATCAAGGACCCGTGCGCAAACATTATGTGCCCCGTGAATTACGAACCCGCGTGCGTGGACCACGAGCCTATGTGTATCCCGTACCCGCCGTGGTAAGTGGTTGCTGAAACGTTTGCGGCCCGCCCCGGGGAACCCCCAGGGCGGACCGCTGTGTTTCACCGGCCGAACGTCCACCGCACGCCCGCGCCAGCCATCCGCTCGCGCTGATTGGCTTCCGCGAAGGCGAAGACGCCCAGGTTCTGCCGGAGCCGCGCCCCACCCTCCAGGCACGCGTACGCGCCCGTGAGGGAGGAGACACCGGCTGAGGCCTCCAGGTAGCCGGTGCGCACCTGCACATCGCTCAGCACCCGCGACAGCCCCGCGGCGACCGCAAGCCGCGGGGCGTCTAAGGGACCGCCGCCACCGCAGCGGCGGCCGGCGCCAGCGCGGCGGAGCTGCCGATGGCGCCGAGCGCCACCTCCATCGCCTCCGCACGCACCTTCACCTCGGCCGCCTGCGCGCCGTGCATGGACCGGAACTCCAGCTTCGCAGCTTCCTGCTCACCCGGCTTCAGGGCGCGCCAGCCGTTCGCCTTCATCCAGTTGTCGATGACCTTGAGCCCGCGGGACGCCTTGTCCAGGCCGTTGTCCGCCGGGTCCTCCGACGCCACGTCCTCCACGATGTGGAAGGCGTGGTACGCGGCCATGGCGATGCGCCGCTTGCGGGCGGTGGTGAGCCAGGTGCCCCCGAAGAAGAGGCCCACGCCGCTGGCGATGACGCCCAGGGCGATTCCGATGTTCGCAGGGGTGAGCAGCGCGTCGAGGATGCTGCTGCCGGCGCCGCTGGTGGCCTGGGCCATGGCCACGGGTGCGGTGAGGACGGCCGCCAACGCAGCGGCCAGGATGATGCGCTTCTTCATGGGGTGATGCTCCTGTTTGGGGGTGGGCTACGAGGAGAGGATGGGGCGGTGCGCGCTACTCCGCGACCGGCGTCGCCAGGACCAGGGCCGCAGTCAGCTCGCGGACGGTGGCCAGCCACCCGGCCCGCACCAGCGGCTTGCACGCGTCGAAGGTGGGCAGTTCGGCGCCCGTCACGGCGGAGCGCCCGCCGGTCACGCTGCCGTAGGCGGTGTACGCGCGCGCGGCCATCTGGAGTTCGGCGGCGCTGGCATTGGTGATCATGGCGTCCGCGTGGGCGCTCAACTCGGGGGATGGGGCGTACGGCGTGGGGGTGGACATGGACATGAGGTGTTCCTTCGGCTGCGGGTGGGACTGGGGTTGAAGGGGTGTGGCGTGCTCAGGAGACGAAGGGCAGGCGCCGGAAGCCGAGGACGTCGGGCCCGTACGCCACGCGAGCGAAAGCCTTCACCTTCGCGTCCGCGCGGGCCGCGTCCTCCAGGGTGAGCGTGCGGCGGCCGCCACCGGAGGCGCCCACCACCACGCCCGCGCCCACGTGCACCATCACGTGGTCCGGGTCGCCCGCCTTGCCGTACAGCACGAGGTCCCCGGGCTGGAGGTCCGCCACGCTCGCCACCGGCAAGCACGCCGTCCACAGCCGGTCCGTGTTGTGCGTCGCGCGCCAGTCGGGCCCGCCCACCTGGTTCAAGCACCACGTCACGAGGCCGCTGCAATCGAAGAGGCGTGGGCCGTTCTCCGCCGCGAGCTGCCCCTTCGCGTTCCAGCGGTAGGGCGAGTGCATTTGCGCGAGGACGAGTTGGAGGAAGGCGGCGCGCTGGGACGTCACGGGCATGGAGGAACTCCTGGAGCGGTGGGTGGGGGGCGTCACAGGCCAGCACAGGAGCCGGTGGACAGGACCAGGACGACGCAGGCGACGAGCACGTGCGCGGCGAAGAGGACGAGGCTCACCGACGCCTCGTGGGCGGCGCGGCCTCGGGCGCGTTCTGGGTGGCAGGCAGATGCTGCGCCGGGGCCTGGGCCTGGACGAACCAGCGGCCGCAGTCACGCAGCCCGGCAAGGCCCAGCAGGCCGACGACAACACCCACCACCCAGAGGGCCCCGGCCAACCGGGAGTTGCGGTGCTCCTGCGCATCCTGGCGCTGCTGAAGCGCAGGGACAGCCCTCACCGCTTCCGCCATGGCGGAAACCGCCTTGTCGAGCGTCTCCACCTTCTCCCGCAGTTCCGGTACCGCGCGCACGGCGGGCGTGTGCTCCGTCACCCGCCGGTCCAGGTCACCGATCCGATCCTCCAGCCGGTGCACCTGCTCGGCGGTGGCCATGCGATCGCCAACGTCGCGAAGCCCCTCGTTCACACCCTCCAGCATGCGGTGGAGGTCCACCGCAAGACGGGTGGACGCTTCCTTCGCAGCTTCCTGGTTCGCGCCGAGGCGGGCGAGTTCCTCGCGAGTCGTGCTGGTGGGGCGGCGGGCGTCGGGGGGCATACCGACGCATGGTCAACGCTTGCGTGGACTGTGTCCGCCGGGCAGCAACGCACCGCACCAAGAAACGCCAGCGAGCGACATGTGGGTTCAAACCGACCAAGGGAGGGCATGGCTGACCCATCCGCAGCAGAAGATACAAGGGGTAGGCTGCGCATGAACAACGACCAGCCTCAACAGGGAGGGCGAATGGAAGTCGTCTATTTTTCGCGTTTTACGATCGAAGGACTCAACGCTAAATCAGCAGCAGATAAATACATCGACTGGGTTCTTGGATTTGGCGACTACCGCAGAATGAGGGCGGGGCGACTAGACGCTGGAGTGCTCCGCGACTGGATCAAGCCACAACTAATCGCAGGCGTCACCCTAACTGGACGCCTCGACTACGAAATCAAGACCCGCACAAAGGAGAATCTGTTCCTACTTCACTTAAAGCACCGCGACTCAGCAGCGGACAACATCCTATGGCGCAATGTCGTTCGTCTTCAGACCATAGATGACTCAGTCCAAATAGAGCACGCGCTCTCCCGTTCCGGCGGACGAAGCAGCCTGCCGCTACTCAAATCCCTTCCCCGGCCTAGAATCCTCAAAGACTTACTCGAATCATACGGACCAAAGACACTACCGCTCGACATCGATCGAGATGCCACCAACCTCTCACCCTTCGACGTGCGAGATTTCGTCAAATACCAACTACTCGGAGAAAAGAGAGAGATTCCGCTAGTCGTACTCTCCCCTTTTCCTGGCAACAACACCCCCCTTGTCAACCCAAAGAAGCTAACCGAATGGCTTCGAGGAATGGCTGGCGTCGTTGTCCTGAAAGACAGCAGCACCGAGCAAGGCTGGACCGGAGCCCTCACTCAGAAGGGCTTCGATCGAAGATTTGGCTGCTACGGCGGGGCCATCCGGGTCTTCCCCCCTCGCCTGACACCGGGAACACTTCTTCCCTACATTCTGCCCGAACAGCTATTGGAGCACACAGAGAGCGAACGTCTTCCAATCGTCGCATCTCAAATCTCACAGCGGCTCATCCGAAAAGCAATGCCCGACATGTTCATGTCTGTCGTCGACAAACATGACCGGACAGAGAGCGTCAGACATGCACAGGCAATACTGGAAATGCGGCAAAGAGGATCGGCCGCCATCGGTTCTATTCAAGATCAACTTCACAGCGAGCAAGCGAGAGCTTCCGAGGTTGAAAGCGCGCTCAAGGTCCTGATCTCAGAAAGAGAAAACCAAGACACAGAACTCAAGGGCCTTCAATCAGAAATAAAGGATCTCAAGGACCAAATCGAATACAGAGAACTCGAACATCTCGAAGCTGTTTCAGAAATCGAGATAAAAATAAAACACGACAACGAGGCACACACCGCGGCACTCGACGGAATGCAGGCCGCTTTTTCCAAACTAAAAGCAAGCAAATCCGAACAATGCATTACCCCCGAACTCCGCATTGCCCTTGAGGCAACAATCAAAACTCGCGCAAGACCAGTACATTACCTCACTATCGCGGCAGAACTCTACCACGACCGCCTAGCGGTATTGCCGTCGGCATGGAAATCGGCAAAGCACTCAGATGCTTTTGAGACCCCCGAAAAGGTTGGCGAACTACTACAGGCACTGGCAGTAGATTACCATAATGCATTGACCTCAGGCAGAGGCGACGATACGGCACGACAAGCATTCGGACGAGACGATTTTGCCGCCACCGAGTCTGAAAGTGTCATGAAAAACAAAGCGGCAGTCAAACGCCGGACCTTTAGATACAATGAAAATGACATAAAAATGTTTCAACACCTGAAAATCGGAGTCAAAGACAGCCCAGCCAGATCGTTTCGCATCCACTTTCACTGGGATGCCGAAGCGAAAATAATTGCAATCGGACACTGTGGGCCACATTTGGACTTTTCATAAATTGCCAGATCCCACTCGGCGCATAATTACTACATTGTCCCGACCGCCCGTTCCTTCCCGGCGTTGAGCAGCCAGTCGCGGAAAGCGGGCCACGTCCCCTCCGCGATGAGCCCGCGAGCCACCGCGTTCGCCTGCCACTCGCGGACGAGGCCCTCACCGCGCTGAAGCAGCCAGGGCCGCCCGACGGCGGTCCGCTGCTCCAGCATGAAGCGCTCGAACTCGGCCACCGTCTCCTCGAAGGTGGCGAGCGGGTTGCCCACCAGCCAGTCGTAGCCCTTGTCCTTCGCGTAGTAGCGCTCGTCCTGGGCGGCCGTCTCCACGGTGGAGAACTTCCCCCACTCGTCCGAGATGCCCGGGGAGCCGCCGCTCTCCAACTGCACCAGCTGCGCCTCCAGGCCGCTCTTCAACAGGACCGTGTCCTGGTTCACCTGGGCGCAGGCCCGGGAGAGCGCGGCCGAGGCGTCGAGCTGCCCGCGGATGCGGGCGATGCGCTCCCGCAAGTCGCGCTTGCGCGCCTCGTTGGCGTTGAGGGCGTAGACGTCGTCGGACAGGGCCACGGGCTTCTCCTAGATGGACTGCTTGATGTTGTGGGACAGCAGCCCCGCGGACTCGTAGGTGCGGGCCCCGTGCACGGTGAGCTTCACGACGACGCCCTCCCCCGCCGGTGCCACGCGGTGCACCACGCCGGGCCGCAGGCCCTCCAGGCAGTCGCCGGGCTTCAGCGCACGCACCTCGGCCCAGCCCGCGAAGCGCCGGAAGAGGAGGTGGTTGGGCGTCGCCACCAGCACGCGCCCGTCCCGCAGCTCCACCCGCCAGCGCACGGCGCGGTGGCTGGAGGCCGCCACCACCTCGAAGACGCCCATCCGGCGCGTCTCCTCGTGCTGGGTGAGGACGCGCATGCCCGGGCGGATGGACTCCGCGGGTACCTCGCGGCCGTCCTCCAGGGCGATGAGCGTCTCGGGCGCCACGCAGGTGCCGCCCGTCCCACCGGAGCCGCCACCGCCACCACCGGCCGGGCCCCCGGTGAAGGGGGAGGTGGACGACTTCGCGAAGCTCACCCCCACCCCTCCACCGAAGACGGGGGTGAACCACATGGACGCGCTCTGCCCGTAGACGTTGTGCACCTCGCACAGGAGGGCCAGGTACTCGCCCAGGCCCGAGCCCGAGAGGCCGGAGAGCGCGGCGGGGTAGTTGAAGTTGTGGCTGATGACGATGCGATTGGCGGCGTTGCTGTCCGGCAGGGCCGCGTACTTCCGGTCCGCGAGCGCGATGAAGCGCGTCCCCCGGTACGTCGCCGCCATGCTCGACGTGCCGCTGAAGTAGTCCACCTTCAGGTAGCGCAGCGCATCCAGGTTGTCGTCCACGCTGCTCGGCTGGAGGACGAAGTTGTGGATGATCCACGAGTGGACGAAGGGCGTCGTGTACCGGAAGTAGTCCGAGCAGTGCACGTCGAGCCTGTCGATGAGCGGCGCCCCACCGCGCACCCCGGTGTTGTTGCTGCCCCGGTAGTGCACCCGCCCCGCGGCGGAATTGCCGTCCAGCGCCTGGTTGGCGCGGAAGAAGGGAGCGTCGAGGAGGTAGCTGCCAATCTGCACGTTGCCGGCCGCCGCCTTGAAGGCGGTGCCCACGTTGTCCAGCTTCGCCCCGGCGACGGGCACGCCGTTGCCGTCCTCCGCGTAGTTGGACGTCTGGAGGGTGTTGGCCACCAGCAAGTCGAACGTCACCATCTTCCGGAGGCTGATGGCGTCGAAGCACACCGCCTTGCCCGCGTCACCGGGCACCGACGCGGGCGGCTCCCAGTACAGCTCCACGCCGGTGCAGCCCGCCGGGCACGTGCCGGAGAGCTTCAGCCGCTGGTAGGTGGTGGAGAGGCTGCGGCCGCCCACGCCCGCGGCGTCCACGAGGTTGCCATTGAGGGGCTTGCCCGTGTTCGCCCCGGAGAAGGAGCCCGACGCGTCCAGCCACAGCAGGTACACCACGCCGCCCGCCCCGGTGAGGGCGGCCGAGGACTTCACCCAGAGCTCCGCGTAGAAGGAGTCTCCCGCCGCGCACTTCAGCCGGCTGGGCCCGCTGCTGCGGAAGCCCCCCGTGAAGTTGAGCCCCAGCGTGGAGGGCAGCACCACCTTGCGGCACCAGCGCCCTTCCCTCGCGTTGGCCGGCTCCTCCACCAGCGCGTCCCCCTCGGGCGACTTCCCCACTGCCGCGGCGCCGGCCTCCGAGTACCCGTTGGGCACCAGGTTGTCCGTGGGCGGCAGCAGGAGGTGCGCGAAGGAGATGGCCGCCGCCGCCACCTTGCTGGCGATGACGCTGCCGGCCGCCAGGTGCGAGGCGGAGACGCTGCCGGCGGGCACGTTGGCCAAGTCCGCCGTCGCCATGGTGACGGTGTCGGGGTCCGCCACCACGCCCCCGCCGAGGACGCGCCAGCTGCTCTGGTTGCCGTTGGTGTAGAGGGCCTGGACGGCGCACTTCACCTCCACCGTCGTCTTCAGCTTGAGGGAAGCCACCCAGCGACGCTCCGTGGGGCCGAACTTCCGGGGCTCCACGAGGTAGGCGTCGGTGTCGTTGGGGTCGTCCCCCTCGTAGACGACGACCTGGAAGCCGGCCAGGAGGTGCGCGGGCAGCAGCTCCTCGTGCGTCCAGTGGATGTCCAGGTAGCGCGGCTTGATGAGCGTCGGGGAGCGGATGGGGCCGTCCGTGACGTCGATGATGCCGGCCGCCTCTTCCTGCTCGCGCGAGCGCACGCCCTGCTTCTAAGGAGGGGGCGTGGACGAAATCCCCAGGGTGAGGGTGGCGGGCACCGTGGGCGCGGCCAGCACGAGGACGCTCGCCGCGTCGGTGGAGTAGTTGCCCGAGGTGTCGATGGCCTTCACGTGCACCCGCTGGTTGACGCCCGGCACCGGCAGGGCCCACTCGTGCGTGGTGGCCGGCACCTTGCCGATGAAGGTGCTGGCCTCCCAGGCGCTGCCGTAGCGCAGCTCGTAGGTGTCCCTGTCCAAATCCGGCACCTCCGCCCAGCTCAGCGTGGCGGTGTTGCCGTTGAGGGCGTAGGTGAGGCCTGTCACGTTGGAGGGCGGCGCGGCCTTGCCCTGGGCCGTGTAGCCGGCGGAGGCGTACGTGGTGACGAGGCCGTTAAGGACGGCGGCCACCTGGACGGAGTACTCCCCGGGCAGGCAGTCCGGCAGCTCCCAGAAGTGGGCCTGGACGGGCGGCTCCGACGTCCAGTTGCCGCCCTCGCGCCGCCAGCGCACCCGGTACTCGGTGGCCGTCGGCAGCTGCGTCCAGCGGGCAGTCAGCATGACTTTCAGCCCGCCATTCGTCGTCTTGTAGAGGGACTCCCCCACCACCAGCCCCGCGGGCGGCGCGGACGAGGGCAGCACCGAGGTGGGCACCGGTTGCAGCTTCACCCCGTACTCCACCTCCGCGTACTTCCCCGGCGAGTGGCGCAGCGCGGTGATTTCGTAGAGGTGCGACTCCACCTCCGCCACGTTGAGGATGCGCCACAGCGTGGGCTCCAAGTCCGAGGCGGCCAGCACCCAGACGGCCTGGGCCTGGGGCGCCGCGGTGAAGGGACTGGCCACCGTGAGGGAGCGGTACGTCGCCGGGGCGAGTGCGGCCAGCGGGCGCTCCTCCACGGTGCCGTCCGGCAGCACCACCGCGAGGGAGTACGTCTTCCCCGCCTCCAGCGTCACGTCCGCGTCGAGCTCCACCTGGCCGGGGGCGGCCACCACCACGCGCCCGCCCCAGCGCCGCCCGGCCCTGTACGGGTCCTGCAGCTTCACCACGGCGCCCGGGTTGCGCATGGCGCCCTCCAGGCCGGTGCGGAACGTCACCGTCTCCGTCTCCAGCCTCTCGGTGAAGAGGAGCCACCGGCCCACGCGCTGGGCCTGGCCCCGGGAGGTGCAGCCGAGGGCCACCACGTCGGTGGGGTTGTAGCCGTAGGTGGCGAGGCCCTCCTCGTCGGTGACGAATTCCTGGGCGGCCTTGAAGTGGTTGGCGGGGTTGTTCCAGGTGACGAGGGCCACGGTGTGGCGGGCGCGCTTGCCGCTGGAGGCGTAGGTGAAGAGGCCGTCCACCACGTTGGCCGGGGTGAAGAGGTACTCGGCGTCGCGCGGCGCGTCCTGGGCGACGAAGACGGCGCCGGAGGCCCAGTACGTCATGCCCCGGAAGACGCTCGCGAGGTTGGACACCACCTTGTACGCGTCCTCCTGTGTCTGGAGGTACAGGTTGCAGCGAAAGCGCGGCTCCAGGCCGCCCTGCCCGTCCGGCACCAGCTCGTCGCAGTAGCGGGCCACCGTGTAGAGGCCCCACTTGTCGACGGCGGCCTCGTTGAGAAAGCGGCCCAGGCCGTACCGCTTCGTCGTCAGCAAGTCGTAGAAGCACCAGGCCGGGTTGTCCGTCCAGGCCACCTTCCACGTGCCGTCCCAGGTGCCCTCGTACGTGCGCGCGGAGGCGTTGTAGTTGGCGGGCACGCACACCTTCAGCCCGCGAATCCGGTAGCTGCGCGTGGGGATGCTGCTGAATTGGTGCGCGCTCACCTGCAGCGCGCACAGGGCGGTGTTGGGGAAGGACAGCTTCTCGTCCAGCAGCGTGGCGTAGGACTTCCACACCACCTTGTTTTGCTTCGTGACGTTGTCCGCGTCCTCGCTGACGCGCGTCACGCGGATGTCCCACGGGGGCGAGCCCGTCAGCTCCACGCGGTACGTCCTCTCGTACGGGCTGGTGCACTTCCCCTGGAAGTACTCCGCCCCCTGGAGATTCTGGGCGACGTACCCGCCCCCGTTGGACTGCACGGCCACGGAGACGAGGACGAAGGACGGCTTCAAGTCGCCGGTGGTGGGGTCCTGGTAGGTGAGCTGCGGCACCTGAAGGGTGACGCGCACCGCGTCCACCTGGGCGTCCGTCACCGTGCGCACCACCGGGGTGGCGTGCTTCACCTCCACGCCCACGGTGAATTCCGCCTCGCCCGAGGGGAAGCCGGGGATGTACTCCTGCGACTGCGTCCCCTTCACGTCGTACACGGTGACGCCGGTGAAGTTGTACGTGCCGTCCGCATTCTGGATGGGCACTCCGTCCAGGTAGACGGACTTCAGGCCCGCGACGAGGCCTTGGATTTCGCCCTCGCAGAGCAGGTCCAACACCCGCGCGTGGCTGGTGGACTTCAACGTGTTGGGGGACTCGACAGGCGCCCGCTGCGCGCCCCCCTCCCCTTTGCCGCCGCTGCTTCCGCCCATGTCAGTCCACCACCACTGGGTCCGCCTTCTTCACGTTGTGGGAGAGGAAGCCGGAGGAGACGTAGGTGTGCGCGCCCGCCACGGTGATGCGCACCACCGGCCCGCGCTCCCCCCGCGTCACCTGGCGCACCACGCCGGGCTGCGCGCCCACGAGCCGCGCGCCGACCGCGAGGTACCGCACCTCCTCCCAGGCCGCGTCCGTCCGCACGCGGTGGTTGCCCGTGCCCTCGAAGCGCCGCCCGTCCTCCAACTCCAGCAGCCAGTGGACGCCCTCCACCACCTCCACCGCGGTGACGGGGAAGTCGCCCCAGGCCAGCGTCTCCTCGTGCTGGGTGCGCACCACCATGCCCACCTGGACGTCGCCGGCGGGCACCTCCCGTCCGTCCGCCAGGAGGATGGGCACCCACGGCGCGGGGCAGCCGCCGCCGACGGGAGGGGCGCCGCCCGGGCCTGTCTGCCCGCTGCCGCCCTCGCCGCCGAAGCCGCCCCCCGCGCTCCACTCGGTGACGATGCCAGCGGACACCACGCAGCTTCCCACCTCCAGTTCTCCGTAGCAGATGGGCACTGGGTGCCCCTGGGCCAGCGTGTTGACGGGGCCGTTGAAGGTGTAGCTGGGCTTGTTCGCGTCCTTCTCGTTGGGCCCGGTGGCGCTGGGCGGGGCGAAGAGGAGCTGGGAGACGCCGCCCGCCACCAGGGAGAGGCCCGCGGTGATGAGAGGCACGCCCGCGCCGTAGCCGTAGACGGTGAGGACGGCGCCGGCGGCGATGAGTACCGCGCCCGCCACCACCTGGAACCAGCCCGACTTCGCCCCCGCGAGCGCGGGCATGAGGGTGAGGACGCGCGCGCCCGTCGGCACCGCCAGGTCCTCCTCGCCCACGTCCCGCCGACCGGCGAAGACGTGGTAGCCGGGCTGGCTGTTCTCCGTGAGGTAGCGGCGGAAGCCCTCGCAGACGGCGGAGAGGGCGCGCACCGCCTCCGCGGGCGAGGGCACGGACAAGTCCAACCGCCAGACGCGGCCGAAGCGCTTCCCCAGGGGGCCTCCCAGGACGATGGTCATCAGCACAGGGAGGCGTGCCTCACGACACGCTGGGTGATGCGCTGCCAGAAGCCAGAGTACGTCTCCCGGGTAGAGAGCCGGCCCATGACGTGGTGCAGGAGGACGTCATCGCCCAGGTACACGCCCGCGTGGTTAGGCACCGGGGCGCGCAGCTGCATGAGGAGGACGTCGTGCTCCCGCAGCGCCTGCCCGGTGACGTCCACGAAGCCCGCGCGGGCGTAGCCCTCCAGATAGAGGTTGCCGCCCTTCGCCCACCAGTCGTCCGGCCGCTCGACGTCGGGCAGTTCCAGCCCCAGGCGCTCCCGGTAGTAGTCCCGGAGGAGGGAGAAGCAGTCCAGGACGCCGTGACTGAAGGTGCGGCCCACCAGGGGCGGCCGGTAGCCCTCGGGGTGCCACAGGCACCAGTGGCCCACGGGGACGTTGAGGATCAGCCAGGGCAGGCCCCAGCGCTCCATCATCACCCGGTCCGCCTCGCTCGGCTCCGGCGCGGCGTTGGGGTGGGAGTGCACCACCGCCAGCACCTCGCCCTCCCCTTCCGCCTGGGCGTAGTCCTCCGGAGCCAAGACGAAGTGCGATTGGCCGTCGGCGAGGTTGCGGCAGGGGCGGTACCGCTGGACACCGTCCACCAGGACCACGAGGCCACACGACTCGCGAGGGTAGTCCGCCTGGGCATGGGCGCGCGCAGCCGCAAGGACGTCTTCATCCAGCGTCAACCGGCAGGGGTCGCTCATGCCGGCATGGTGAGGGCGGGCGTGGACAGCTTCCGCAGCAAGGCGACACCATCCACAAGCAATGGCATCCATCAACCGGGAAGGACGATATCCGCACGCCCAAACCGCATCTCAACCATCATCGAAATCAATATCAATCACCTGAAATCTCGACCGACCCCTTATCCATACACCATGAATCAGCACACGGCGATTTACCATCGGGCCGACGACGTCATCGAGAACATTCTCGCGGGTTTCGCAACGCTGCTTCCCACCACCACCAACAGAGAGCACCAACCAGCCTTCATCCAAATGAAGCGCGCGTAAAATTCCCCTCAGAACTCCCTTTTCCTCGCTGGCCTCCAAAACCTGCGGCGCTTCTTCCTGCCTAACTAACTCAGTAATAACCTGTCGAACCTCCCTGCGAAGCTGAACAGCCTCTCGCTCAGGCTCGCTCTGCCCCTCATGCCGGCGGACACGCGAAAACTCCACCTCGCCTAGTCCACCATCACTCGGGGCAACATTTCTGACTAGCTTCACAAGTGCCTGCCTGTACTCAGCATCCGGAACAAGCTCAAGTAATTGCTGCCGCATGATCGGACTCGGCTCAACAATAGTTCGAATAAGACCAAACACAGCATCAGACACGGCCGCAGCCGAAACGGCCGCACTCACCACCTCAGGCCCGAACATCTCCAATTGCTCGGGCTCAACGAGTCTGATTGAAAACCGATAACTCCCCGCAGAGGGCTGCGTTGCTCGGGCTTGGACAAAATCAACAACCCCATCATCAACAGGTCCGCGGTGGCGGAATTTATCGCCGCGCACCCACTCGGTTGCACGGAAGAGCAGGTTCCTGATCTCGGAACTCTTGCTCAGCGCCATCTCCAGCGGAGCAGTTCCATATCCTACGCTTCCGCCCCTCAGACTGACAAGTATCTCCTCTCCCGAGTAAGTCATCCCCGATGGAAGAGACTGCTCATCCCATACAACCTCAAGCAATTCCCGAAGCTGTTGTCGATAAGCAACACCAATGAGCGGTTCCGACAGAAGCCTATATATTAAATTCTCAGCCTCGATCATCTGACGCGACTTATACAAAAGCACAGCAGCACTCACGCCAATAATCCCACGTGTTTTTGGCTTTGAAGCCGGTATGGACTCCAACGCCTTAACTTCAAACGCAGCAGCCTCCCGAAAGCGAGCTCGCGCTTCCGCTCGTTTCCCTTGTCGAAAAAGAAGAGAGGCTACAACGTCGAGTTCTTGGGCTTGTCTATGTTCGGGAGTTCTCATCAGTCAGCTTCAGCTTTTTCAATCATGACGGTGCGAGCCTCAAAGCCGACCACACATGCTACCGCAGGCAAAATAGCACCTGCACGCCTTGTCTGCTCGATTTTCTCCTTGAGTCTCGTTCGCACATCGGATTCATTTCCCAGATTCGTACCTGAAACCTCAAGTCGATATGCTTCCTCGAGATCATCCGGATCTTGATGCGGTGATGCATAGAAGTCACAGCCGGTTCGAGTCGTTGCCCGCTCCACCGTAAACAGCCCCAATTCTGCCTCAACAACCGCGACCGCAACTATGTAGGCACCGTCCCTAGTAGCATCGTCAAGGTTCGCATGCGCATATCGATCCTTTTCTGAAACAGCACTCCAGGAAATTGTTCGCTTCTTTTTTGACTGATTGTTCCGAATCGAGAGCAGGCATGGGCTAACATGATGCATCGAAAGCATACAACGCGCAGCTTCACCAAAATACGCGCAGACAATTGGCGTTACGCCTGAATGACGCTCGTGCAGAGAGTCGAGCGGCGGCAGAGAGCCGGCAACATCCTTTTCTGTGTCATCTCGTGCTACATTTCGTCGTCCCAAAGCATCCTCTCCTAGCTCAACAGGCTCCGAGTTCAGTGCTATCCCTTCATCGAGAATACTCTGCCTTCGCTGTAAAGCGAAGTCGATGCGGCCGATACAGTTGCGACTCACTGAGTGCATATGCTGGAGTAGGTCGCCGTGATTAGACGGAGGCCGTCTCCCGAAGCTCAGCGTCCGCGCCCAGGGGCCGGATCCCAGAACCGAGCCTCATCTCTGGCGCATTCGGTCCACCGGCGCGCCACGCGTGCCCCGCGATGCCGTCCCGACCGCGATCCATCTCCACCGACCAACCCTCGAGCCCCCCGGAACTACAGGTGCAGCGGCTCGTCGGAACGAAGGCTCTTGACACGCTGGAACGAATGGGTCAGCCGGCTGGTGGCGTTCCTGTGCTCCACTAACTTGCGCCAGTGAGCCTTGACGGAGGATGCGCTCAGAACCAAAGCTCGCGCGGACCACCTGCCAGGAGTTGGCTCATGCCCGTTTCGCTCAGCATCCGTGCCCTGCCGCGTGAGGTGGCGACGATTCTTGAAGCCGCGCGCGCAGGAGGCATCCCTCCTGGCCGACTCGTTGAACATGCTGCCGTCGATGGTGCGGGGTGGATTGGCCAGTTCGTTGCGCCGCTTCGGGCGCCAGAGGTGCTCACACAGTCGTTGATGGTGGAGATGGGCGAAAGGGAGTACGCGCTCGCCATGGACTCCGCCCGGCGAATGACCGTTCCCCGGGACCGATACCTCGTCCTGGCGACGCTGCGGTACATCCGCGCCCTGCAGGAGAGCTACCAGTCCAACTCCGCGTGGCGGGCGATCCGCGTGCCGGCCTGCTGAGGCGACATCGGTTGAATTGCGCCTCTCCCGCAATGCACGGGCTCGGGTGGAAGCCCTGACGGCCCAGCTCCGCCGCGCCGGTATCCCGCACGCCCATCCGTCCGGCGCGCTCGACCTGTTGGTGCTGCATCCAGAGGTGGCCGCCCAAGTGCTGGCCGGGGGCTGCCGCGTCTACCTCTGTGCGACCTGTGGCTCATGGCTGGATGCGACCAGGGCCATCGCCCACCAGGACGCCCTGCCAACCCACGATGTGCAGGGGTTCAACATGCCTGCGGAGTAGGGAGGATGCTGGCCACAATGAGTACAAAGACCACAATAACAATCTTTATGTTGGCGGCAGAGTCCGCAGAAAGACATAGAGATTATGCTAAAATATATAAAAATAAATTGGAATCCAGCAACAGCGAAGGCAATGGCAGTAAAATCCATCAAATGGGTATTCGCATTCATTATGACTGTGGTCGCCGGAATAGTCATTCAGTACTGCAATAAGAAACTTGGCCTTTCGTAGAGCACCGGCCGTCCTGGCATGATGCCAGGACGGCCGTTGTATTTTACAAACCTATGAACTTGAGGATGTAACGACGGCTCACCCACCGAACGTCCACCGCACGCTCGCGCCGGACATCCGCTCGCGCCAATTAGCCTCCTCGAAGACAAAGGGGCTGGTCTCAGATGACCTCGACGGTCGGCTCGGCGGCGGCTGCAGTTCGGGCCACGAGAACGCTACGCCGCCCTGGACCCGTCTTCGACCGCTCCTTCGCGACCTTCTGGACGAGATCGGCTTGGTGAATCGTGGCGGCCGCCTCCGCCTTCACATCGTTCACGACCACCACTCCACAGGAGGACGAGAGAGGGCGCGGCGTACCATTCACCTTGACCGCTTCGCCGGCGAGCGACGCCAAGGCCGCGCGCATCCGTATCCGGGCCTGCTCCAGCGGCGTCGCCGGCATCACGACAACGACCTCGTCGCCACCTTTCCGGTAGGCATCCCCCACGTCGGAAACCGCCTTCTCGATGGCATGGAAGAACGCCTTGATGGCCTCATCACCCGTCGCATGGTCGCCATCCTCGTTGAACGCCTTGAGCCCGTTCATGTCGAGGTAGGCCACCGACACCGGCGACTCCGATTGGACGTTCATGATGGCAATCGCCAAGTCCCGCTCGGCGTGACGGCCATCGTAGAGGATCCCGAACGGCTCATGCAGGCGAGACGCCCGAAGCTGGTCCTGAAGTTCTGCCAGCCGTAGACGACCTAAGTGCCCCATCTCCAGCCTGACAGTTTGGCCGGAAACGAGGGCTTCAATAATCTGCGCTCGCTCCATTTGGTCTTGCCTCTCGATGCTGCTTGGGAGATCATTGGGATTTCGATTGTAGTAATTCGTGTACGGCCTAGTGCGAATATCAGGGCCGCCGAACATTCCCCGCAGCACCAGCGAGAGGACCATCTGCCGCTCTTTGGCAGACTCAAATGTGCTTCCATTTTGTGGAAACGAAACATCTATCGAGCGCTGCTGCTCAAACTGAGCAATGAACTGTAATTCCCGGAAGCGAGCGTCATGCTTGTAGTCGGCCATGCTAGATGAGTCCCCTTTGCGCCATTCGCAGGTAGCAACGCCTGCGTAGGCCGCGAACCATACGGGGCGAAGTTAGCCGGGAGGAAGCACGATGCTCTGATCCGGCGGAGTGCTGCGGGGTGTCCGCGACCCGGGCGAGCGAAGCTCGCCCTACAGGATGCGTCCAACGACAGGGCGTGGGCATCCGACCTATGATGGCGGCACATGGCAATACCTTCGGAGCACATCATGCGCCGCGGAGCGGTATCGTCAGCGCTCTTTCGATAGACCACCCCAGCTTGAGACGGTCGTAGACCGTGGCCCGCTTCACACCGAGCCGCTCGCACCAGCCCGCCACCGTCAACGTCACGCCGTCTATGGTCACATTCCTGCTGGAGCGCTTGTTGCGACTCTGCTGCTTGAGCGTGGCCCAGCGGCAGTTTCCCGGTGCGTAGGACCCATTGTTGTCGATACGGTCCAACGTCATGCCTGTTGGACGCTCGCCCATGTCAGCGAGGAAGTTCTCGAAGGACGTCCATCGCTCGCAGACGGTGATGCCGCGTCCGCCATATTTGTCGAAGCCCGGGTAGTTCGAGTTGGTACAGCGCGTGAGCATCGCCTTCCACGAGATGTGCGTTGGTGACCGCGCCTGACCGTGAGTGCGATTTCTCTCCGCAACCTGCTCCCGCCGCAGGCAGCCGCACGACGTGGTGTGGCCGCTTCGGAGCTTTCCCACAGTGACCGTAGTCGTCGCACCGCACTCGCAACGGCATACCCACGCCGTCTCCCTCCCCTTGTGGTGGCCAGGGGCAACCACGGCGAGGCGACCGAATACCTGGCCGGACAGGTCAAGCTTGCATGGCATCTCTCGTCTCCTTCATCGGATCAGCCCGCAGGCTGGAAAGCCCCCGTACGGAAGGCACGCCGTCTCCCCGAACCTCAACTTGCAGCTCGCGAGGCGCTTCCCGCAGCGGTCCTCGGCAGCGCTGGACGTCGGCACGTCGTCCAGCTTCGCCGCCGGGGGCCCTACGTAGCCGCAG
Organism: Corallococcus sp. bb12-1; assembly: GCF_026626765.1. Lineage (NCBI taxonomy): Bacteria > Pseudomonadati > Myxococcota > Myxococcia > Myxococcales > Myxococcaceae > Corallococcus > Corallococcus sp. bb12-1. The sequence continues at coordinate 34,449 of NZ_JAPNJZ010000011.1, forward strand.
CCCTCGCCCCGGTACTCCCAGCCGCACATCTGGGTGATGACGCGCAGGGGGATGCGCACCCCGTCCAGATCGCACCGCGCGGCCAGGCTGAACTCGATGATGTGCTTGTTCTCCGTCGTCTTCTGGTCGACCACGAACTCGTCGTCCGGGAAGGCGTCCAGCGGGGACGCGGTGGGATTGGCGCCCCCGGGGAAGTTCACCGCGTCCAGGTAGCGGACGAAGGTGCGCTTGCGCAGCACGCGCGCGCCCAGCAGATCGTTGAAGTCCCGCGCCATGGCGCCGATGGTGCCGGCGACATTGGCGAGGGCCAGGGTGGGCCGGGGCAGCCGCCCCATGCCGGACTTGTCGAAGCCCTTCGCCTGCACCGCCCAGGGCTGGTAGGCCATGCCCTGCCAGACGACGGGCCCGCGGAGGCCGTTGGTGCCCGCATGGAAGTAGCTGACGCCCCCGCCGGACAGGTGGCTGGCGTCCAGGACGAAGAGCTCCACGAGGGCCCCTGCGTCCAGCCGCTGGATGTCGCTGGTGATGCTCACCCCGCCTCCTCCTGGAACGTCGCGGTGAAGTCGTACACGTTGAAGTCCTTCGCGGTGCGGTGCCACTCCCCGCAGGTGACGAGCGCCACCAGCGCGCCCTGCCCGGTGAAGGTGAGCGCGGCCCCGGCGGCCGGCGCCGCAGCGAAGTTGACGAGCCCGGAGTTGGAAAGGACGTAGTCGACGCCTTCCACCAGGGCGACTCCACCCACGGCGACGGCGGGCGGCACCGTCCACGCGGTCGCGGGCACCAGCAGCTCCGGCATCTCCGGCGAGAGGGGCCGCTGCAGGGGGAACTGCGTCCGCGCCCCGTCGCCCACGCCGAAGGGCTGCCCGGTGACGGCCCAGGCCGTGTCCGGAGTGACAAACTCGAAGGCCTCGCGGCCCGCGCGGGCGCTCAGGAAGGCCTCCAGGGCGTCCGCATCCGCCTTCGTCTTCCCGGTGAATTGAAGGGCCCAGCGCTGAAGGACGGGATTGAGGCCATCCCCGGAGCGCTGCGTGTAGCCGTCGCCGAACTGCGCCCTGCGCAGGCGCGGCACCGCGTCCGCCTGGGCGCCGTAGTCGGGGGTGAAGGGGAAGCGCTCCATGCCCTACCGCCCCCAGCCGAGAGTCAGCCTGCTCATGCGGGCCATCTTCGGTGGGGGCGTGGACGGAGGCCACAGCATTGCACTGGGACGAGTCGCGACTCAGTTCCCGACGAAACCGGCACAGGTAGGCGAGCTACTTTACCGGACTGCCTTCCTCATGTTCGAATGGAGCGCGCGCATGGATGTGTTTAACGCGGAACGGAGGGCAAACGCGCGCGTTGCTTAAAGGCGTTCTCGCAGGCTGTTGAAAGAGTCAACAGCAACGCCAGCACCCCACAACCGGATCAATATGACCCTGGGTGCGCCCCATAGGTCGTAGGTCCAGAGAGGTCCCGGTCCTTCTTCAACAGCCTGCTACAGCAAGCGTGACCGGGCAAAGGGGATGAGCTTACCTTCGCAGCCCTCTGGCTCTGGTTTAGCCACAACGGGCTCAACACCCACGACGCGCTTGAAAGTTGGCGGCAACCAACTGAGAGAGCGGGCGATAACAAGTGGCGTGATGCCACACACGCGCCATGTTCCGGGGGGAGCGGTGATGATAGAGTTAGGCATGAATGGCACTTCCACGTCCTGTCCTCCGCCGCGCCTCCCCCATCCCCCACGGGTCCCAACGGAACATCGCCGCGCTGGCAACGGCCGGGTTCTTCATCCTCGCGTGCGCGACCCCGGCGCTGAACGTGCTCAGCTCGCTCGGGACGGTGCAGGAGTCCTACGCCGGGTGGCAGCTGCTGGCGCTCGGTTGGACGGCCGTGTCGAGCATGGAGTTCGGCTGGTTCGCCAATCCGCTGGGGTGCTTCGCCGTCGTGCTGCTGCTGGCGGGTATGGACCGGGCTGCGCTCGCCCTGGGCGGAGCCGCCATCCTCGTGGGGCTGTCGTCCCTCCTCATCTATGTCGAGCCCCAGACCGTGCAAGAGGCCGCCGCGCGCCACGAACTCCGGCACCTCGCCGTGGGATTCTACTGCTGGATGGTCAGCCTGCTGATCCCTCCCATCACGGCCGCCTTCCTCTACTGGCGCCGCGCAGCGGCCCCCGCACCGGCCCCCGCACCGGTGCCCACGCCATGACCGACAAGAATACTACACCGGCAGAGAGGGCTTGATGGCAGAGTGGAGAGCCACCAAGAGGTGAGCCATCGGCCGGACGGTAGGCCGAGGCGAAGAGCGTTGGCGCATCGAGCTGAAGTCGCCGCGGACGCGATGCATGGTGTGCCGAGGTCCGATTCGTGCGGACTACCGCAAGCAGCGCAAGGTGGTGACGCTGGAGGGCATCGTCGCGCTGCACTTCCAAGTGCGTCGCTGTCACCGGGAGGACTGCCCCCTTTTCAAGGTAGCGGTGCGGCCCGAGGACGAGGGCCGGTGGGCGCTGCCGCAGCATGGTCCCGGTGAGCGTCAAGGTAGTTGTCGCATGAAAGGGTTCAGCCGATGCGCTTCAGTTCCTGTCCTTCCGGTGAGGGGTTGAGGCGCACGGGGCCCGCGGGCGTCCAGTCGCGCGTGTCGCGGCTCCATCGCTCGGGGTGACGTGCGCGAGCACGCAGGTACACCTGGTGGCGCTGGGCGAGCAGGGCTGCGTCGAGGCCGAAGTGCCTGGCTTCCGGCGTGACGAAGCGGATGGCGGAGTGCCGGTGCTCGGTGTTGTACCAGGTGACGAAACGCGCCACCCACGTGTGCGCATCCTGCGTCGAGGCGAAGGCTCGCTGGGGGAAGCAGGGGCGGTACTTCAGCGTGCGGAAGAGGGCCTCGGAGAAGGCGTTGTCGTCCGAGACGCGAGGCCTGCTGAAGGAAGGGGCCACGCCCAGCCATTGCAGCGTGGCCAGCATCGTGGCGCCTTTCATGGGGCCGCCGTTGTCCGAATGCAGCACCAAGCCCTCGGGGCAGCCCGCCTCGTGCCAGCCGCAGCTACCTCAGCTCGCGCCGTTGCAAGGGCCTGCCCGCGTAGTCCCGCGTGGCGTAGCAGTTCGCGGCCCGGTGCCCTTTGTGGCCGCAGTTGAAGCACACGAGGGCCCCCGTGCTGTGGACGCGGCCGTGGACGCCTCGCGACAGCGCGGTGAGGTTCCTGGGCCGGTTGTTGGCCTTATTGCCGTCGATGTGGTGGACAACTTGGCCCTCCCGAAGAGGACCACCGAGCGTCTTCTCCATCACGCGAATGTGGACGAAGCACGTCCGTCCGTCGCGATCCCGGAACGTCTTGTAACCGTTCTTCCTCCCGAAACTCATGCGGCCTCCTGGATGCCTAGGCGGCGGGAATGCCGCTCAAGGACCCACCCAGTATACCACAATAGCCCACATATAACCACCGCATCGAGGGTGTCGTCCACCCGGCGGATGACGGCCAGGCCACGCTGACGCCCTTGCCCCTGCGACGTGGAGCGCAGCCGCCCTCACGTCCACTATCGCGCGAAGGTCGGTGGCCACCGCTGCGCGCCAGCGCCTCGCCTCACGCGCTTGCGGGTTCCAAGCATCCGCCCGGGGCGGTCTTGAACGTCCGCCAGCCCCTTCGGGCGCACACAGCCTCGCGACCATGGGCACGCAGCACGTCCTCGAGCAGGACCTCCAGCAGCCGCGCCACGATCCACGCCTTCCCGGCGGAGCGTAGGCCTCGCGCCCCCCTCCCCGCCTCCTCCAGCAGCGCCAGCGACTCCGCCCGCCAGAGCGGATGCGGCGTGGCCCCCGGGCTCGGACTGAGGTTGTCCGCCGCCGGCCGCACGCTCTCCATCACGACGCCGGCCGCGCCACTGCGGGCGAGCACCAGCCTCCGCCAGTTCGGCACCAGGGCCCGGCCGTGCGCCAGGTGGCGGGCTCCCGCAACGAGGGTGCACCTGTCCCGGACGGCGCTTTAGCAGTGGGCCCGGGCGGGCAGGCGGCGCAGGGTGTCCGCGTCCGCCTTCACCTCGTACCCGTGGAGTCGCGCCGGCCTGAGCGCGGCCAGCCCGCCGTCCACCTGTCTTGTCTGTGCCACGCAACTGCCGAAGCGCGCGGGGTGCCGCAGAAGCCTGAACACGAGGGCAGTGGCACCAGCCAGCAGGCTGTGATGGCTTCGCCTGATGCGCACGCTCTTAATGTTGGCTCTGGCAGCACCCGTCGCCACGCTTGCAAGCTGCAACCTTTGCAACGACACCGCTCCTTCAACCTACAAAGGCGCACGGCTCACCGGGTGTTCGGGCCGAGAGACTGATGACATTGCCTGCTGTTCCTACGACAGCAGTTCATGCTTATATATCCTGTGCCGTGACAGCACCTGTGGTGATTGGGAGGAGAGTAGCTGGTCGTGCAGCTCGACGTCCGGGCCATCCTCCAGCTACACGGCTGAGCAGCGCATCGCTTGGGCTGGCACCCTGAAGCATCCTTCGTTCCCAACCGTCACGTTCAGAGCCTATGCAGCGCCACGAGATGTCGAACTCTCCGCCTACTCGGAGACGTGGACTCAGGCTGACGCACACAAGATCCTTACCGACCGGTGGCTATCGGCCCAGGCAAAGGAGCGTGGCTTCCGCATGCTCTTGGCGTCAGGTGATTCCACAGAAAACGGTATCGGTGTCCATTTCGTTTGGTCGGCCGACCTTCAAACAGGTGACGTCACCACGCCGGGATATCCCCCGTAAATGAGACGGCTCACCAGGGAGGCTGCCCGTTCGGACTGACCTACCGCCCTCTCACGAAGGTGTAGACGACGCCACCCGGGGCCATCTCCTCCTGCACCACTCGGCGGATGGCGCCCGCCAAGTTCCGCCCCATGCGCTCCGCATCCGCGCGCCCGCCCTCCGAGGACACGCCCACCTGCGACGAGCCGTCCGCGTTGACCGTGATGCTGACGCTCATCCGCACGTCCCCGCCGCCCAGGGCGTCGCTGGGGACGATGCGGCCGCTGCTGGAGGGGATGAACAGCTCCGGCCCAAGTTCGCCCACCATGTGCGCCTGCGCCGCGCGCACTGGGCCGCCGGCCGCGCGGGCACCGCCCAGCATGAAGGAGTACATGCCGCTCATGTCCGCCCCGCCGACCATGGTGGCGCTGCCCCCGGATGAGCCCATGCCCCCGAAAGCGCTCAGCCCGGCATCCACCAGGGCCATGAAGGCCTTCTGGGCCATGAGACGCGCCAGGTCCTTCAGGATGCTGTCCACCATGGAGCCGAACTCCAGCCGGCCCGTGGTGACGAAGTTCGCGAAGGTGTCCGCCATGTGCTGGGTGGCGGTGCCCACGATCTCCTTCGTGTAGTTGAAGCCGGTGTTGATCTGGTCCTGGAGGCGCTCGACTTCCTTCCGGTACTGCTCCGCAGTGATGCGCCCGTCGGTGAAGAGCTGCTTCACCATCTCCATCCGCTTCTGCATCTCCTCCATGGGGTTGAGCTGCTTGGCCAGCTGGTCCATCTCCATCTTCAACTGCGTCTCGGCCTTGCCCTCCGGCGTCCAGAGGCTGCGCGCCTTCTTCATCGCCGCCGCGAACTCCTCCGCCTTGATGCGCTGCGCGGCGAGTTCCTCTCCGAGCACCTTCTGGGCCTGGGTGTACTTCTCGGTGTCCTGGTTGCCCAGCTCGCGGTTGAGGCTCTGGAGGACGCGTGCCCGCTCCTCCTCCGCCTTCTTCACCTTCTCCGTCTCCTCCTTTTGCTGCCGGAGAGCTTCCAGCTGCGCGATGGCTGAGTCCGCGCGCCGGATCATCTTCGGGTCCGTCAGCGAGCGGTACTCGTCGGAGAGCTGCTTCGCCTCGTCCTTCGTCTTGCCGAGGGTGCGCGCCTCCTCCTCCAGGTTCATCAGCCACTGCTCCTGGCGCTTGAGCAGTTTCTCGCGGGCTTTTTCCTCTTCCGCGGCCTGCTTGAGGGATTCCTTTGTCGTCGCGGTATTCTTTGCTGCGGCGGCGACGCTATCCTTGGCGTCCTCTGCCCTCGCCGCCCTCACCCGCTGAAGGGCCTTCTCGTAATCGGCCGCGAGTTGCAGTTGAACACCGTAATCCTTCTCCAGAGGGGCAAGCTTTTCCTCAATGTCCTTGGTGTAAGCTGGGTTGTTTCGGATTTTCGAGAAAGGCACATCTCGATCGAGATTCTTCCCATCCTCCACTTTATAATTAAGCACCAAAATCTTTCGTTTCACGCCCTCGGTAGGATGATTAATTTTCTCATCAAGTCGCTTAATCTCCGCCAGGGCCGCCGTCAGATCCTTCTGAACAAGGCTTTCGTAGACATTGACGATGTCCGTGGGTGAGTCGCCAACCGCCTTGAGGGCGTCCTGATACTCACCGCCCAGCGCCGCCATCTCCTTGCGGGCGATGGCGGCCGCCTTGGCATAGTCCCCGAGAAGATGCTTCCCGCGGATGAGGTCTTCAGCAATCTGACCACCCCGACTGGCATTGGCCCCGCTCTCCTGGGCGAACTGCCGCGTCTTCTCCCGCGCCTCGTCGGAGGCCTTGCTGTACTCGTGCCAGAGGGCGACCACCGCAGTGAGTGCGCCGGTGATGAGGCCGATGGGCCCGCCCATGAACTCCAGTGCCGTCTTGCCGGCCCGCGCGGCCAGGGACGCGCTCTCGATGGCCGCAGCCTCCTTCACCTTCGCCAGGGCCAACTCCGTGGAGGCCAGCGTGGCCCGCTTCGTGGCCGACATGAGACTGCCCTCCACCGCCGCCGAGGCCTGGAGTGCCGCGTACTTCTTCTCCAGCATCGCCTGCGCCGAGCGCAACGAAGCAATGCGGCTCTCGTCGGCAGCCCGGGTGTACTTGGCCTCGGCGAGCGCCGCGTTCGTGGTGGACTCGCGCGCCTGGGTGAGGGCCGAGGCCTTAGCAACCAGCCCCTTCACCCACTCCTGGGCCCACGCCGCACCGCGCATGGCCGCCACCACCACCAATGCCTCGCCGAAGAGCTTCACTGCGGCCGTCGCCGTGTCGAAGTTCTCCACCAGCGACCGGATGCCCGGTTCCGCCCCCGAGAGGATGTCGCTGCCCACCTCGCCCTGAAGCTCCGAGAAGCGCGCCCGGAGCTGGTCCAGGGCGAACTGCGGCGTTGAAGCCATCTTCTGGAAGGCCGCCTCGGTGCGCCCGGCCGAGTCCTCCATGTGCTTCAGCGAGGCCGCGAAGTCCGCCGAGGCGGTGCCCGTCAGGGTCATCACCGGCAGGAGTGCTTCGACGCCACCGAAGAGCATCGCCATCTCCTCGGCGCTGCCATGCGTCTTCTCGTTCACGTCAGCGAGAAAGCCAGCCAGCCCCCGGGCCTTGAGGGCGGTAATGGAGAACTCCAGACCGAGAGCATTCGCGAGCTTTGAGGCCTCATGAGAAGGCTTCGCAGCAGCGGCGATGATGGCGCGCAGCCCCTCCATCGACGTGGACGTCTGGATATTGTTCTTGGTGAGGGCGCCGGTCGCCGCCAGCAACTCCCCCAGGCTGATGCCCGTCTGCGAAGCGATGGGCGCCACCCGCCCGATGAAGCGTGAAAGCTCATCGATGGACGTCTTCCCGTCGGCTGCCGACACGAACATCATGTCCGCCGCCTGGGTGACGTTGCGAAGCTGGCTGCCGTAGCTGGCCATCACGCCGGTGAGGCCATCCGCCGCCGTGCGGACGTCCGTCACGCCTCCGATGGCGAGCTTGTTGGACACGCGGAGGAGGTCCGTGGCCGTCGCGGCATCGCTCGCGCCCGCGCTGAGGATTTCGTACAGCGCGCCGGCCTGGTCCGTGGGCGTGCGCCCGAACTCCGCGCCCAGCGCTTTCACCTTGGCGGTGAGATCGCCCATCATCCCGAGCTGGTCCTGCTCCAGCACTGTACTTACCTGGGCCATCGCGGTGCTGAATCCCAGGGCCTCCGACGTCGCGCTCTTGATGGCGGCGCCGGCAGCGGCGAAGCCGATGAACTGGCTGACCAGCCCTCCCAGCCCCGCCTTCAGGCGCGACACGGAGGGCTCCGCGCCATCCGCCGCGCCCTTCACGTCCCTGATGGCGTCCGTCGCTCGCTTCTTCTCCTCCCCCATCTGGTTGAACCGCTGGTTGAGGTGCTCCACGTGCCCCAGGAAGCGAGACAGGGCCGAGGTGTCCGCGAGTGCCGACTGAAGCTTGCCCGCGGCGCCGCCGAGCGACATCAACTGCGCTTCGAGAGCGCCAGTGGCCGTCGCCGTGCCAGCGAAGGCCGCCTGAATCTTCGCGGCCGCCTGCTCCAGCGCGGACAGCTGCGTGGTGGCCGCTCGAATGTCCGACAGCGCCTTGGTGGTGTTGCCCACGTCCCGCGTCGCCTTCGCGAAGGCCTTGCTCAGCGCCTCCGTGGCCGTCTCGAGCTTCGACGTCGACGTCTCGCTCTTCTCGGCGGCAACTTCCAGGCCGCCCAAGGACGTGACGGCTTCCTTCGCGTCCGAGCTGTCGATGCGGATGCTCAGCTCAGCCAGATCGAGCGACATGGTTCTCCTAGGGGACCACAGGGGTATCGACTGGTGATGGGGTCACGCCAAACCCCGGCGTACGTAGGCAGTGGCCACGAGCGGCGGCCTGTGGTCGGCTTCGGCTCATGCGCGTGCACCTCATCTTCATCGGCCTGCTCTCCCTCTCCGCCTGCAACCAGCGGGAGAAGGACATGGAGCAGGAACGCATCGCCTACATCCAGAAGATGAACGAGAAGGACGGGGACGGTGAGCACTACTGGGAAGCGACCGGTGAAAAGCACTCCACGTGGATGGCGGTCCGCAACTACGGCCCGATGACCCCAGAGCAGATCCGCGAGGACATGCTGAAAAGCATGCAGGGGTTGGACGCAGGCAAGGAGGAGATGGAGCGGGACGGATTCACACACATTGGGATTCGCGACAGGGATACGAACGTCATGATGACCAAGCCCGTCACGGAACTTCGGGGCATGGCCGCTGCCTTCGTGGACGGGGCCGATGACAAGCCCACCTCTCCTGTCCCACCGTGGGCGCCCAAGGCGCCCGCGATTTACAAGGATGCGAAGCAGGCATACTGCCCCGAGAAGGGCTCCAGCACCTGCTGTTCCTACATCAACAGCAAATGCGTCTTCATCCTGTGTCGGCGCGATAACTTTCGGGAGTGGAAGGAGATCATGGATCGCTGCAAGTGATTGCCGTCCCGCCTCCCCGCCAGCATCACTTCTTTGAAGTCTCTACGAGAAAGGCCTCATCCAGCCGGCGGAGGAGCTGTACCTCGAAGGAGGTGGGCCGGCTCCCGGTGAGGCGCGCCCACGACTCGATGTCCTGGAAGGAGATGGGGTTGAGCGAGAAGGCCCCGGCCCCGCGTGCGTTGCTCAGCTCGGCGAACCACCCCCAGACGTGGGCCAGGGAATCGGGAAGCTGGTGCTCGCCGAGAAGCTCTGCGGGCACCTCCCCGGTGGCCTTCTCCACCTGCTCCAGGTGGGCACGGACGGAGACGCCGCTCGCGTCCGTCCGGCTCAGGCCGAATTCGTGGCGGGCGAAGCCGAGGAGTTGCTCGGCTTCTCCTCGAAAAAACTCGCACGGTCCGACACCGCCTCGTCCACCTGGCGGCGCAGCCACGGGTGGGCGGCGTAGAGGCGCCGGGCATTCTCCGGCGTGAGAGGCACCTCCGCGCCGCGCTCCATGACGCCCGTCCAGGAGACGGTGCAGGCCACCAGCAACTCCAGGGCGTCGGCCTCCATGTCCCGCGTCGCCTCCTGGCGGGCACGCCGGCTCGTGCGCGGCGCGCCGGCGGTGGCCTTGTCGATGATGGAGCGCGTGGCCTCGCTGTAGCGCTGCGAGTCCATGCCCGCCACCTCCACCACCATGCCCGTCGGCTTGCCGGTGATGGGGTGGAGGATGTCCACGCGCAGGGTGTCGTGGCGGGTGAGGCTGGAGAGGTCGAAGCTGGAGGCGGGGGCGGTGCTCATGCGGTGCTCCTGGTGAGATGGGGTTGGGGCGCGGCCGCAGGGCTACGCGTTGCTGCGCTGGTAGAGGATGGAGGCGCCGGACGTGGCGTCCAGCAGGGCCGTGAAGGGCATGGACACCTGGACGGGGCCCTCCTTCGGGTTGTCCAGCTCGCCGCCCGTGTACTTGAGGCGGGGAATCCGGAGGGTGTGGAAGTCCGTCCCGTTCACGTCCTGCAGCACCACCTCCAGCGAGGACTCGGCCTCGTCGAGGAACTTCGCCAGCAGGTCCTGCCCCATGAAGTAGGCGCTGAGGGTGCCGGACACGCCGAAGCCGCCCTCGTGGATCTCCGTGGCGGAGCGCTGGCCGATGACGCCCTTCGTGGAGCGCCCGTTGGTGATGTCCAAGTCCAGGGACGTGACGTTGGCTACCAGCTGCCCGCCCTCGCGCAGGCTGCCGGTGAAGGCGTCGAAGGGGCTGTTGGTGCCCGGGGGCGTGACGGTGGCCGCGTGCGTCGCCGTGGCCATCTGCATGTCTTTGCCCAGCAGCGCGAAGGTGCCGGTGATGATCTCCTCCGGCTTGATGGAGAGCTTCAGGCTGTCCACCGCGCACCCGCGGTAGAGGGCGTACTGGTTGATGTCCGTGAAGGCGCGCTCGAAGGAGAACGTCTTCAGGACGGTGCCGGACTTCAGCCGGCGGCCCACCAGCGCCACGGTGCGGCCGGCGGCGGCCACGTCGTCTTCCAGCTCCCGGTCCACGGTGAGGGCCAGGGCGGTGACGGCCTCGACGCGGGCGCGGCCGTTGTTGGCGGCTTCCGCGAAGCCGGACACCAGCACCTGGTCCCCGGGCAGGAAGCCGTCGGCGAGGAAGCTGCCGGCGGTGCGCACCAGGGTGCCGGTGGCTGCGTCCGCGGCGAGGGAGACGCTGCCGGTGGTGGCCGTGGCCCAGGTGCCGCTGAGGGCGGCCTCCAGGAGGTCGTCGAAGGTGCCGAGGGAGAGCTCGACGCCGATGTCCCCGCCGACGCTCACCATGCCGTGGCGCAAGTCGGAGAGGTGCCTGTCAGCGCGAATCTCGTTGGACTGGTAGTTGGCCTTCGAGAGGTTGAGGCCGGTGGAGGTGAAGCGCAGCGCCTTGTAGGCGGTGCTGGCCGGCACCCCGAAGGTGGCCTCGGGGGTGAAGCGCAGCGCGGTGCGCTGTCCGGAAGCGGAAGGCATGGGTTTCTCCTCAGTGCTACGCGTGGACCAACCAGAAGACGGTGACGGGACGCATCCACCAGGGCTCCTCGCGAAGCGCGGGCCCGGCGGAAGCGGACTGGATGCGGACGAGGGTGGCGCCCGCCTGAAGCGTGGTGCCCCGCGCGAAGCCGTCGCAGACGGCCTGCGCAGCCACGTTGGCGGCGCCGGCCCCATCGCCCAGGGGGAAGAAGAGGGACACCTGGAAGACACCAGGGTGGCGCGTCTGCGCGTCCTGGCCGAGCCCTGCGGGGGACGTGCGCGCGGGCAGGTGGTCCACCCGGGCCCAGGGCGTACCCCCCTTCGGCTCGAAGAGGACGTTGGGGTAGGCGATGGCGTCCGCCCCCACCAGGGGCGTCAGCACCTCGATGGCCCGCGCCTCCAGTGCCTGGGGGATGTCGAGGAGGGCGGTACTCACTTCACCGCCTCCTCGAGGATTTCCCGCACGTTGGCGAGGGTGGTGCGCACCATGCCCTTCGGGGCCTGCTGGCTGTGGCCGAACTCCAGCCGGCGCGCGTACGGCAGATTGTTGGTGATGAAGAGCGTCTCGCCCACCTCCACGCCCTCCAGCTTCGCGCCCTCGCGGGAGATGACGGCGCCGCCGTCCTTGTCCTCGGTGTCCACGGTGCCGGCCGGCCTGTCGCCGATGCCCACCTGCCAGTTGCCCCGGAAGCGTCCGGTGTCCACCGGCGAGACGGTGACGACGTTGGCCAGGATGCCCAGCGCCGTCTTGCGCACCACCTCGTTGGCGCGGCCCTTCGCCGCCTGGGCGAAAGCCTCCACCTGCTTGCTGAAGCGGGCGCCCTTGCGGATGCGTGCGTCCACCTTGCTCATGCGCTCACCCGAAGGGTGTAGAGGATGGGGGTGCCCTGCAGCTGCGTCGGCGGATCCGTCTTCAGCACGCGCCAGGTGCGGCCCTCCAGCGGGCCCACGGTGTCGCCCGGGGCCGGCGTCACGGGCAGCCCGTCGGCCGCGACGAGGAGCTTCCGCCTGTCCGCGCGCGCCGTGCCGCCCTCGGTGAGTCCGTCGCCCTCCTTGTCCTGGCCGCTGTCCGCCTGCACCACCACCTGGACGGGGTGCTCCGTGGCCGACGTCACCACCTTCGAGGTGGCCACGTCGTACACGCCGGCCGCGCGCTGAGTGAGGGTGGCGGCCTGGCCGAAGCGCTTCAGCAGCGCCAGCGACTTCGCGGCCAGCCTGTCCGCCTGGGCGCTCATCCACGCACCGTGGTGAGGCTGCGGATGCCGCCGTTGCCGCCCAGGACGAGGGGCCCCAGCAGCGCCAGCACCTGGGAGGGAATCGGCCGGTGCGTCTCCGGGGACGTCTTCAAGGGCCCCACCTGCACGCCCTCGTCCGTCACGGGCCCGAGGCCCGCCGTCCAGTCCTCGGCCAGCAGCCGGAAGGCGAACTCCGCCACGGCCGACTTCACCCGCCGGGGCACGCTGCCCTCCCCCACTGGGCACCCGTCCAGCACCACGCCCCGGCGCGGCCAGACCAGGGCCTGCTCCGCGTCAGCGCGCGAGCCGAGGTACTCGAAGCGGGTGTCCAGAAGGGACGTGGCCCACTTCAGATGCCGCTCCTTCTGGGCCACGTCGGTGGTGTCCCACGTCGCGTTGTGGCCGCGCACCGCGTGGTAGGCGTCCGCCTCCTCCACGGTGCAGTAGGAATCGGCGGACGGGCCGCCGGCTGTGGTGTCGAGCGCCATGGAGGTGTGCTCGCGCGGGCTACTTCGCCTTGGCGGCCTTGGGCGCCTTGTCCTGGGCTTCAGTGGCAGGCGTCTCGGTGGCCGCCGCGCCCTTGCCGCCGGTCTCGGTGGCGGCCGGCGCCTTCGCCTTCGCCTCCGCGCGCGCCAGCCGCGCCTCCAGATCCACGCGCTCGCGACGGGCCTCCTCAAGCTGGGCTTCGAGGTCCTCCACGTCGCGCGAGCTCGCCGCTGAGGATGCCCCACGGGCGGACAGCGTCTCCCCCTGGGACTCCAGCCAGGCGCGGTGCGCCTCGCGCCCCTCCAGGCTGCCCTCGGGGTAGGCGCTGTAGTAGCGCGTGAGGAGGCGCTGCGCGTGCTCACTGCCGCGCGAGGGTAGGATGTGCTCTCCATCCTCGAAAGTGAAGCCGCCCAGCTCGATGTCCTTGCCCGCGTTCGGGCCCACCAAAACCATACGAATGCCGTCCATGCGAAAGGCTCCTGTGCTGCCGAAGGTGTGAGGGAAGGAGGAGGGGCCGCCGACGCGGCCGACTCCTCCAGGCGACGTCAGGCGACGTCAGGCGAGGGGCGCGACGCGCACGCCCTTCACCACCGCGAGGGCGTAGTCGTTGTAGTTGGCCATGCCGCAGTACCAGACGATGCGGTCGATGCTCTCGTCCTTGGCTTGCGCCTCGCCCACCGTCTTGATGTGGATGCCCGCGCTGTCGCCCGGCGCCGTCAGCCCGGCGATGCCCACCTTCCGGCTGCCATCGTCGAAGCAGCCCGCGGCGATGGTGGTGCAGTCGGTGGCCGTCCCCTGCGTCTGGTTGGTGGGGATGGAGTCATTCACGAAGATGGGGATGCCCCGGTACACCGGCACCGTCTTCCCGCTGGGCAGCGTGAGGACGTCGTTGATGCTCGCGCCCCCCAGCTTGCGCAGGTAGGCGTAGTGCCGGTTGAGGAGCACCTCCGCCATGGTGATGAAGTCCACCTCCCCGTCCTTCGCCTTCACCTTCGAGATGAGGTCGTCGAGGATGCCCACGTCGTAGAGGGCGCCGTTGGTGCCGGCCACCAGCGTCTGGCCCGCCGCCACCTGGGTGAGGAGCCCGGGGAACTCGTCGTTGAGCCCCGTGCCGTTGATGAACATGTTGCGGAAGCGGCGCCCTGCGGCCTTCGCCTTGCTGGCCACCTGGTACGTCCGCTGGTCATTGACGTTGCTGCGGGTGGCCTGGATGAGGCCGTCCACCTCCGCGTCACCGATGATGCGCGTCAGCGTCGCGGTGGACTGCTCCACCGTGGCCGGGTTCTTCGCGGTGATGGTGCCGCCGACGCCGAGCACCTGCACGTCACCGAGCACGGACTCCTTGTTCCACGTGTGCGAGTTGCCCTCCAGCTCATCGAAGGGCAGCCGCTCATAGAGGCGGTCCGTGGTGATGATGGTCTCGACGACACCGGCCAGCAGGTCGTCTTTGCACAGCTTGGCGGACTCAACGAGGGTGATGGAAGGCATGCGGGCGGACTCCTCCTCGGGGAGAGGGAGGTGAAACAGGGCGGGAAGACGCGCCAAGGGCGAAGGGGTGTCAGGGCCCCCGGGCGGATGAAAGGGATTGGACGAGAGGGGCACTGCCGGGCATCCCGCCCGGTTCGCCTCGGTGACGCATCCCGCGTCCTCGGGGCCTACTCCTATTTGCGATTGGCCAAGCCCGCCGAGATGCGCTGCGTCGGGTTCAGCTTGTCGCTACCGCTGGGCATCCCGCCCGTCTTCGGCCCCGGTTGCGTCCCGCTTCCGGAGGCACTCGTGCTGTCGAAGGCACGAGCGAAGTTGGTGTCCTTCTTGAGCTCCGTGACGAACTCTCGAATCGTCAGGAAGCCGCCCTTGCCGTTGCCGCGAGGATCGCCCTCCGCGTCAACGACCCGAGCCAAGAATGAACCACCTTCCTCAATCACTTTCACATGCTTCTGGACGTGGGGCAAGAGCAACACCGCGCTTCCTTTCAGCTCCGCGATGGCGGCCGTCGCCTCCGCCTCCACCAGGTGCTTGTTCAGCGAGCCGCGCATGCGCTCGACGAGGATGTCGCGCTCACCGAGCGCCTTCGTGTGGCCCGCTTCGAGGTCCGCCTTCAACTTCTCGAAGTTGGCGGCCCCCTCCTTCCCCTCCTGGGCTTTCGCCAGCGCGGCCTTCGCGTCCGCGAGGGACTTCTCCACTTCCTCGGGCGTCTTCCCGAGCTTCGTCCACGCCACCTGGCCCGCTGCCAGCTCCTTCGCCTTCTTGCGCTCCTTCTCCAGGGCGCCGTTGAGGCCCGAGGTGTCCATGCGCTTCGCGATGTCCGGGTCGAGGACGAACTTCCCGCCCTCCCCCTTCGCGTACAGGGCCCGGTACTTCTCCGGCACCACGTCCGCTGTCTCCACTTCGGGCTGCCACTCGAACTCCATGTGCCTTCCTCTCTCGGCCCGGTGGGCCGGCTACAGCTGTGCCTTCTTGAAAGCGGACGCCTCTGCCTTGCGCAGCTCGTCCAGGGTGAGCGTCCTGCCGCTGGCGTCGACGAAGCTGCCGACGGTGAGCCCGCCATCCCGGAAGAGGCGTCCGCGCGCGGGACCCAGCACCTCGTCCTGGAAGCTGGTGGGCTGACGGCGGAGCCAGTCCTCGTAGGACACGCCCTTCGCCACGGAGCCGATGTTCTCCCGCGCCCACTTCTCGCGGATGCGGGTGACGGCCGCGCCGCGCTCCTTCTCCGTCATGTCCTTCCAGGCGTCGCCGGCCTTGGCCTTGGCCTCGGCGCGGAAGTCGATTTCCCGGTTTCGCCTGTCGCGCGTGTCGCGGACGGTGGGCCTGTCGCCGACAAGGCGCACGCCGTCGATGACGGGGATGGTGGTGCTGCGGCAGCGCCAGTGCGCGGGCGGCCGGGGCCCCTCGCGCACGGGGAAGGTGCGCCCGTCGCGCGAGGCGCAGAGGAAGGTGGTGCGCCCGTCCAGCGTGGACACCCACCGCACCTCGCGCACGAGGTCCTCGTTGGCCCGGTACACCTCTTCCCGGGCCTGGGTGGCCACGTGGTTGAGGGCGGTGCGCGCCACGGCCTCCGCGCCACGGCGGCTGCCCTCCAGCGCGCCTTCTCCGCTCACGATGTCCCGGACGATCTGCTGCGTCGTCCGCCCCTCCACCACGCCCGCCTGAATCGCGCGCTCGATGCGCGCCAGGTCCGCCGGGGGCATGCCCTCCACCCACGTCTCGAAGAGGGCGCCGTTGAAGGGCCGGGAGAAGATGGCCGCCTCCAGCACCTCCGCCGTGGGCGCGGCGATGGAGATGTCCACGATGAGGACTTCCTCCAGGAGCGCCGCCTGCCACCGGGCCTCGTAGGTGGCGAACGCCGCCGCCTCCTCCGCCAGCACGCCCGCCGCGGCGGCGTACGCGCCCGCCCGGAGGACACGCACCTCGGACAGCAGCCCCGCGATGCGCTCCGTCGTCTCCCGGCCCGCGTCATACCCGCCCGCGTCCTCGATCGCCTGGAGGCGCGCGGCGAGCTGCTCCGTGAGGCGCTCCTCCGTGTCGTTGAGGAGGCCCACCACGCGCCGGGCAACGCCAGCCTTGTAGCGCTCCAACTGCACGGCGTGCATGACGGAGCGCTCCAGCAGCGCCTCGCTGACCGTGGGGAGGGAGGTGCTCACCACGTCCCCTGTCCTGCCCGGGTGGGCGCATTGGAGATCCGCTCGCGGGCGAGCCGCGCCTGTCGCAGCTCGCGCAGGCAGCGGCGCACCTTGCGCGCACCGCGCCGGTTCGGGCGGAACCAGTAGGCGTCATGTGCCGGGTCCTGCA
>NZ_JAPNJZ010000004.1:0-40000 GCF_026626765.1 Corallococcus sp. bb12-1
CGTCCGTACCCAACCGGGGGATGAGGATGAGCCGGCCTGGACGTGCTCCGGGATTGAGCATGCGCACGAGGTCGCGGACCTCGTGGGCCGTCGCCGAGGGCCCCAGTTTGACGCCGATGGGGTTGGCGATGGAGGCCAGGTAGAGCGCGTGCGGTCCGTCGAGCTGTCGTGTTCTCTCCCCCAACCAAAGCAGATGCGCCCCCCCGTTGATGGCATGCACGGCGCCGGGGACGTTCCGCGTGAGCGCCCTCTCGTAGAGCAGCAGCAGCGCTTCGTGGGAGACGAAGAACTCATGGCCGACCACCGCTCCCGGCCCCGGCCCCTCGGCATCCGCCAGGGCCATGGCGATCTCCGCGAAGAGTGGATGCTCCAGCGCGGCTTGTCCCGCGCGGCCCTCGGACTGGAGGCTCGCGCGGATGCTCCCCAGCGCGATGGCGTCATTCATCAGGTGGACGGTGTGGAGCGCGGCCCGGTACGCCCAGAGCAACCGTTCGGGTCGGTGCTCCCGCTCCCAGTGCGTAGGGCCCCCGCCATTGATGATCTCCCCGCGGAAGACGGGCAGTCGCGTCCCTTGAACGAGTTCGAAGTCCTCGGAGCGGGGCTTGGCGTATTGCCCAGCCATCCGGCCGACCTTGATGATGGGCAGGCCCAGTCTGCGCTCCAGCAATACACCCATCTGCCAGAGGACCCGCTGCCGCGCTTCCACACTCCGCCGTTCGGCGCTCGCGAAGCCCTCCGCGCAATCTCCCGCATGAAGGACGAAAGCCCTGCCGGCCTGCGCCAGCGCGATGCCGTCCAGCAACCGCCCGACCTCCGGCTCGGCGACAATGCCTTCCCGCGTCTCCAGGATCCGCACACAACGGGACGTCAATTGAGGATCCGAATACCTCGCGCCCTGTCGATCCGGCTCGAAGTGAGCGTCCGAGGCGCCTTCACGCCCCTGGCCCAAGACACCACCTCTCAGGTCATTGACAGACAAGGACAGAACGAACTCCGAGAGGGAAAATAGACGTAAAGCGATTGACCACGGACCTCACGGGTGATGCCAGGGAAAAACCCACACACCATGAGCGCACAAGGAGAGACGACCGCCCCCCCCATGGAGAGCACTCTCGCGGAAACCCAAGCCCCCCCTCTTCACCCACTTCGGGGCACCGCGGAATACGATTCGCAGGCCCTGAAACTGTACGATTGCCATTCACTGTCTGTCAACAACACGCCAACACGGATTGGCCGCACATGGGTCAACACCTCACCATGGACCCTTCCATATCGACAGCGTCCCGGCCTCTCAAACAAGGCGGCGGAGAAGCCCCTGGACGACCTGGCAACGTATGAGGTTGCGCAATTCCTGACGCCGCCCTACCCAACAGGGAATTGAATCGGGACCACGCAAAGCGACATCCAGAGCAACGTCACCCGCGACCCTCCAAAACAGCTCACGCCCGGCCATCGGCGACCCTCCAAGAACAAGCCCTCATCACGAAGGCTGCATTCATGAACACCAGGACCCTGGACGTCCCCTTCGTGTATGTCATTCAGGAAGTCACCGGCGACGTAGCCCGGCGAATCCGCACGCAAGCCCCCTGACCCTTGCGACCTACCCTGTCTCCAGAACGAGCACTCGGGCCGGAGTGACGCACCGGCGCACCCGGGCATGCCGAGCGCTAGGAACGCGGTGGCGCCCAGATGGCGCTGTGGGCCTCCGGTGCGTCCGGGGACTCCTGCGCCGTGTAGAAGTACGCCGCGACCGCGGCTCGGCCCCGGTCCTCGGGACACTCCAGCGCGGCGGGGTGGCCATGCCAGTGGTCGTCACCATGGGCCATCACGACCAACCGGTCCAGGAGCGGCGCGATCCGCGTCTCGCACCGGGAGAGGTCGGCGCTCCACAGTTCCAGGTCCCCGCCCCAGGCCGCCTCCCAACCGGGGTTCAGGTAGTAGAGGACGGTGAGCCTGCGCGAGAGCGCTCGGAAGCGATCGCGGTTGAAGTCCGCGTGCAGCGCCAGATGGCCTCCCCGCAGCGTGAGGTGCAGGCCGGCACCCCGGAAGTGCGGATCCGGGATGAGCCCCTGCACGCCAGTGAGGGTCTCCAGGAAGTCGATGAACGACATGCTGGAGAACTCCGCCAGCAGGTGCCGGAGCGCCCCGGGAACATCTTCGAACGCGTTGCGCTGAAGCTGTCCCAGCCGCGCCGCCTGCTCCTGGTGGTCGCGCCGTTTCCAACTGGCCTCGGTGGCACCCGGGAAGATCTCGGCCAGACCAGACGCCAGCCGCTCCCCCAGAAAGCCATCGATGACGACGTGGGGATGGGGCCGTGCGGCGCCGTACGCATCGCGCTGGGCCAACGCAAGCGCACGGAGCGCCTTGCGGGAGAGGAAGAAACTTGGACCCAGCAACGGGCCTTCTTCGAGGATTGCGACGCTCACCGGACCTCTTCCGACGGAAGTTGCCGACCTTCGTTAACAGGCGGCGCGGCCGGCTGGAAGTCCGCTGGGATGCCTGCTCGATGATGACCCGGAGCCGTCGGCCCGGGACTTGCGATGGAGGCTCCGTCAACGGAGGAACGGATGGGCATTCGCACAGGCGTGGTGGGGGCAGGTCTCGCGGTCATGGCTTTGTTGTCGGGGGGTTGCGGTGACAACGCCCCGACAATCGACACCCAGGAGGGGCCGACGTCCGACCCGTCCGATGGAAATGAAGTTCCCACGTTGCCCCCTCCCGGTTCCTCCGAGGATGGCGGCACACCGCCTCCGGAAGAGGATGGGGGAACGACACCGGATGACGGCGGATCACCCGACGCGGGGCCGACGCCCGACCCCGGCGAGCCCCAGGACGCGGGGCCGTGGCCTGGGGACGCGGTGCTCGACTACTCGCGCTCGTTTGGCGTGGGCACACCGCGAAGCGTGGGACTCGATGAGGGGCTGAACCTCTGGCTCCTCGACGGCCGCCGCATTGGCGTGCTGCGTCCGGGCGACAAGGAGCCCACGTGGACCAGCGGCGTCGGTCAGGCGCGCCAGCCGTTCGGCGTGGACTCGCTCGCGACGGATTCGACGGTCATCTGCGGCGGCGAGGCCGGGCGCGCGTACGTGGGCTACAGCGCCAACGAGATGAAGCGCATGGAGGGAGTCGAGCAGCGCACGTACATCCCCAATCCAGGCGATGCGTACTACACGCCCGAACGCTTCGCCGAGTACCAGAAGGGAGACCTGGACGCGGTCCGCGTGCAGCCGGATGGGACCGTCGTGCTCGAGGAACACCTCTGGCAAACCACCGGCGCGTCGAACGCGGGCCGGCAGATTGGCATCCACAACACGAACGACTTCCACTACGAGGAGGATCGCACCGTCCTCAACTGCGCTCGCGTGACGCGCGGCCGGGATCGCGGCGACCTCTACATCACGACGAACCACGGCGTGACGCGCATCCAGGGGCTCACCTACAACAGCCACCGGCACCCGGGCTGGTATCTGTATGAGAACGGCTCGGAGTGGGGATCGCTGCAGTGCCCCTACATGCACGGGCTGGGCATCGCTCCGAACGGGAACGTGCTCGTCGCGAATGAGCAGATGCTCGGCGTGCTCGTGCCCAGCGCGAAGCTGGAGGAATGGGACCGTGAGATGACCTGGGAGGGTCCCACGCCCTGGGTCTTCAAGAGCTTCAACGACGCGCTCAACGGGCAGGCCTCCGATGACTATTGGCGCGCCTTCGAGCAGACCCCCGAGGGTCGCTACTACCTGGGGAGCGCGGAGTTCGGCGTCTGGGCGATGACGCCGAAGTCCCGCTCGACGGGGAACTGGTCGAAGGTCGCGGGACTGCCCACGAATCGCATCCTCTCGCTCAAGGCGACGGATGATGGCGCGCTCTACATCGGAACGAATGGCGAGGGCCTGTGGCGGCTGGAGCCGGACGGCACGACGCTGGCGAGGGTGCAGCAGGTGTCCGGACAACGCGTCCTGCAACTCGTCTACGAACCCACCGTGACGCCAAGCATGCTGCTCGTCCTCACCGACCAGGGACTGACCGTCCTCCGGGGACCGTAGGACGGGCATCTTCCCTGCCCTGCTTCATGAAACCGGGGCGGGAAGCCGCTGATGCTCCAGCGGTTTCCGGCCCCGGTGTTTTTTCAGGCGCCCCCCTACTCCGCGCGGTCCTTCGCGCCCTGCCACCGCTGGCCGGAGCTGTAGTTGGCCGGGATCCACCGGTAGCCCTTCCCTTCCGCGCCGAGCCGGCCCAGGCCGGGAAAGGGCATGTGCGCGAGGCCAATCAGATCGCCGCGCTTCGCGGCCTCCGTGAACGCACGCGCTCGCTGGAATGCCGCCGCGCGCTCATCGACATCGTAGGCGACCGTCACCGAGGGCTCGCGCAGTTGCACCGAGCCGAAGTGCATCAGGTCACCCCACAAGGCCAGCCGCTGCCCACGGCTCTCGACGACGTAGGCGCTGTGTCCGGGCGTATGTCCCGGGGTCTGCATGGCCCGGATGCCCGGGACGATGGCGTCCCCGTCTCCGAACGTCTTCAGCTTCCCCGCGCCCTGGTACGGCCCCACCATCGCCTTCGCCTCCTCGAAGTACTTCGGGTCCACCGGTCCTTTCGCCCGGTCATCGCGACCGAGCCAGAAGCCCGCCTCTCGCGCGTGCACCTGGAGGATGGCGTTGGGGAACGCCCGGCTCACGTTGAGCATGAGCCCGCCGGAGTGGTCGGAATGGATGTGCGTGAGCAGCACCACGTCGATCTGCTCCGGCTGGTAGCCCGCGGCCCGGAGGCTCTGCTGGAGCTGGCCTCCCACGCCGGGGCCGAAGAAGCCCCCAACGCCCGTGTCCACGAGCACCAGCGCCGTGCCGGTGTTGATGAGGAACGCGTTGATGGACAGCTCGACCGGATCCGCCAGGTGGTCGCGCGAGAGCAGCTCCTTCACCCGCTCCGGCGTCGTGTGCGTCGCCACCTCGCTCACCGTCTGGGGAACGGTGCCATCCGACAGCACCGTGACTTCGAAGTCGCCGAGCAGCATCCGGTGGAAGCCGGGCGCCTGGGTCCGCACCTGGGGCGCGGCCGCATGGACGGCGGACGAAAGCAGTGGAGCACCGGCCAGCATCAGCAGCGTGAGGGCGCGAGAGACAGCGTGGAAGGCACCGCGGGGCAGGGGATTTTTCATGGACGAGGAGATACGCCCCGCCTCCGCTGGGATAAACGGGCGCTCTTCACACACTCCGTTTCACCGCTGAAACAATCCGGAGTGCGCACCGAGGCCCTGGGGCCTCCTGTCCGAACGCGGTATGCCGTGCTGGAGGTGGATGATGGACAGGTTCACGGCGATGGAAGCCTTCGTCCGCGTGGTGGAGAGCGGAAGCTTCACCAAGGCGGCGGACGCGCTGGGCCGCCCGAAGGCCGCGGTGACCCGGCTGATCCAACAGCTGGAGGCGCAGCTGCGCGTGAAGCTGCTTCACCGCACCACGCGCCGCGTGACGGTCACCCCGGAGGGCATGACCTACTACCAGCAGGCCCTGCGCCTGTTGGGCGAGGTGCGGGAGCTTGAAGCCACGCTGTCCCAGACACGGCGCGGCCCCCGGGGGCGCCTGCGGGTGGAGTCGAGCGGGACGATCTCCCGGTTGCTCATCGTCCCCGCGCTGCCGTCGTTCTACGCGCGCTACCCCCAACTGCACATCGAGCTGGGCGTGAGCGACCGCGTCGTGGACCTGCTCGCGGACAACGTCGACTGCGCCATTCGCGGAGGCCCCGTGAAGGACGAGTCCCTGGTGGCACGGCACCTGGGCGACCTCTGCTATTGGGTGTGCGCATCACCGCGCTACCTGGAGCGCCACGGCACGCCCGTGCACCCGCAGGAGCTGGCGGGCCCGTCGCACGCGGTGGTCAGCTACTTCTCGTCGCTGAGCGGCAAGGAGCTCCCCTTCGTCTTCGTGCGCGAGGGCGAGCGGCTTGAGGTCCAGGGCCGCAGCCTGCTCACGCTCAACGAAACCAACGCATACCTGGCCGCCGGGCTCGCGGGCCTGGGCGTCATGTACGCGCCGCGCTTCGTGCTGGAGCCGTACCTGGCCTCCGGGGAGCTGGTGCGGGTGATGGAAGGGTGGCGGCTCGAACCCCGGCCCCTGTTCCTGGTCTACCCACCCGCGCGACAACTGGGCGCCGGGGTGAGGGTCTTCATCGACTGGTTGATGGAGCTGTTCGCGAGCCGGCCGAACCTGTGGCGCGATGACAGCTAGCGCTCCCGGGTCAGACCGTCGGAATCGTTCCACCGTCGATGGTGTATTCGCTGCCATGGATGGACGCGGCCCGCGCTGATGCCAGGAAGGCGACGAGCTCCGCGACCTCCTCCGGCCAGGACGGCCGCCCGATGGGAATGCCTCCGAGCGCGTCCATGATGCTCTGGCGCGCGGCGGCCTCGTCGGTGCCCGAGTGCTCCGCGATGCGCTGCACCAGGGCCTCGGATGCGGTGGTGCGGATCCACCCGGGAGCAATCGAATTCACCCGCACGCCCTTGGGTCCCAGCTCCTTGGAGAGGGCCTTGCTGTACGTCGACAGCGCGGCCTTCGCGGCTGCGTAGGCGATGGTGGAATCGTGGAGCGGAAGCCGCCGCTGGATGGATGAGATGTGCAGCACCACGCCCCTTCCGCGTTCAATCATCGCGGGGATGAGCGCGCGATCCAGGCGGACCGCGCCCAGGAGGTTGAGCGAAAGCTCGTCCTGCCAGAGTTCATCCGTGAGCGCGGCGAAGCCGCCTCCGGGCGCGGAGGAGCCCCCCAGGTTGTGCACCAGGATGTCGATGCCTCCGAGCTTGGCCACGACCGTGCGAGCCACCGTGTCCGCGCCTTCGGGAGTGCAGAGGTCCGCTTGCACGAAGAGGCCGGGCGTCGAGCCTGCGGGAATCGCCGAGCGTGCGACCGCGACGGTCACCGCGCCCGCGGCGCTGAGCCGGCGAACGATGGCCTGACCGGCCCCCTTGGTTCCTCCCGTCACGAGCACACGCTGGTCCGCGAACTCGCGCGGATCGATGACGAAGCGAGGGATTGCTGTTTCGGACACGGGCTTCTCCTGTGGAGGGATGGCCTTAGGAATGGCGTTAGACTCGCCCGGTGACAAGAGCGCACGAAGAAGTGGGGGACGCACCCGTGGGTAAGTATGAGGAACCGCCGACGCCCGACGCCGCGGCGGACCGGGTCGAGGAAGCCCTGAAGCTGATTGAAGGACGCTGGAAGCTGGTGATCCTCTTTCAGCTCTTCGGGGGTCGCGTGGTGCGCTTCTCGGAGTTCGAGCGGGCCATCCCTGGCATCTCCCAGAAGATGCTGGCGCAGCAGCTCCGTCAGTTGGAGCGCGACGGCCTGGTGAGCAGGGTCGTGTACGCGGAGGTCCCCCCGCGCGTCGAATATCGACTCACCGCGTGGGGTCAGTCCTTGTGCCCGGCGCTCGATGGGCTGCTCCGCTGGGCAGCGACCCGCGAAGCGCTCACCGACGGGGCACCGGGTTCCTGACGCGAAGTCCGTGTCGCCTTGTTCCAAGCGGGAGCAACCCAGGTGCGTCCCAGGCCGCGTATAGGCTGGGTGCGGGCCGGTGGGCGGAGCCGATGACCCGTGGAGGCGGACCATGGCGGTGCTGGAGTTAGACAGGATGGAGACGTCCAGGCTCGTGTTGAGGCGGCTGCGCGCGGAGGACCTGGACGCGCTGGTGGCCTACCGCGACGACCCCGAGGTGGCGCGCTACCAGAGCTGGAGCGACTACGACGCGGAGCGGGGCCGAAAGCTCATCGAGATGATGTCCACGCGCCAGCCCGGCGAGCCCGGGTGGTTTCAGTTCGCCATCGCGCTGAAGGACACCGATACCCTGGTGGGGGACTGCGCGCTGCGCGTGGACGAGCAGGACCCGCGCGTGGGAGAGATTGGCTTCACGCTCTCACGGCACCACCAGGGTCAGGGGCTGGGCACCGAGGCCGTGCGAGCGCTGCTGGGCTACGTGTTCGGCACGCTGCGCCTGCACCGGATCATCGCCGTGACGGACGCGAAGAACACCGCCGCGGCGGCCGTGCTGGAGCGGCTGGGCATGCGGCGCGAGGGGCACTTCATCGAGAATGTCTTCTTCAAGGGCGCCTGGGGTGACGAGTTCCAGTACGCCCTGCTCGGCCGTGAGTGGACGAAGCCTGGTCACGAAGGGGCATGATCGGGGCTCCGAGCCCTTTCCGTCGCCATCCTCAATCCATCCGGGGGTGGGGCGTGCAGCCGAAGGCGCTCTCCCGTGAGGGGATGCGTGAACGCAAGCGTCTCCGCGTGGAGCAGGTAGCCGCCATCCCCGGGCAGGCCGGGCTCGCTCGCGCGGGGCAGACCTCCCGAGGCGAACATCGGATCCCCGGTGAGCGGATGACCGATGTACGCTAGGTGGATGCGGATCTGCTCGGGGCGCCCCGTGTGGATGCGCACCTCGAAGAGGGTCTGTCCGTCACGCCGCTCCAAGACGGTGGCGTGGCTGTGTGACGGTTTGCCCTGCTCGGTCGCCCCGTGCACGGAGCCCAGCACGGGGTGCGGCACCAGCCCGATGGGCGCGTGGATGTCGTAGGCATCCTGCGCCGCGACCCCATCCGAGAGCGCCCGGTAGCGCTTCTCCACGTCACCCTCGCGCCAGTTGCGTGAGAGCTTCGCGGCGGCTTCGTGCGTGCGGGAGAAGAGCACCAGCCCGGAGGTCGCCCGCCCCAGCCGGTGCAGCGCGGAGGCCTCCGGCCAGCGCAGCCGCACGAAGGAGAGCAGCGTGTTCTTGAGGAAGCCCCCGGAGGGCAGCGTCGGCAGTCCGCTCGGCTTGATGACCCCGAGCAGCGAGGCGTCCTCGTACACCAGCTCGAAGCTGTCCGGCGTCTCCCCTTCTCGCCAGGGCGGACGGTGCCAGCAGAGCTCCTGGTGGGCTCGCAGCCGCTCGTCGCCCGTCGCCGTGACGCCGTCCAGCCGCACCTCGCCGCGCACGAAGCGCGCACGCCACTCCTCCTCCGTGGAGTGACGGTACGCGTCCGTCAGGTAGGCGAGCGCGGTGCTCCCCACGGAGGCCGCGCCAATCCGCTCGCGATACACGTAGCCGTCGTTCAGGCCGGCGGAGTCGTCAGGCTTGGACATCACCCGCGCACTCTACGGTCCAGGGCGCGCATTCGCGGCAACCATCGAGGGCTCGGCGGAGCGGGCGGCATCAGGGCGGGCCGCCCTCGGTCTCCACGATGGCCGCGAGGAACAACACATACGTCAGCTCGGCCACGGGCCGCTTCTCCCGCCGGGCCTGGAGCCGCAGCGCCTTCGGCAGGGAGCAGGGCCGTCCGCGCTCACCGTCGCGCATCTGGACGTGGCCTCTTTCGGAATAGCCCACCACCTGCCAGCCCAGCTTGCACAGCGCCGCACTGAGGTCGTCGGTGAGCTGGTGGTGGATGGCGCGAGCGATGGGCACGGGACTGAAGCGCTCGCTCGACCAGCTCCCCGCTTCCTCCCGCCAGCCGCGGGCGCGCAGGTAGTTCGCCTTGCGCGCCAGCGACAGTCCTCCGACGTGGCGCTCGAGCTTCATTGCAACGCTCGGCGCGGGAAGAAGAGGGACATGGGTGGGAGCCCGCCATATCGCGCGGGCTCCGCGTGCACCAGGGCCCTCCAGCAGACCTACTCCAGCATCAGCTTGCGCGCCGCCGCCTGCGTGCGCACCGACTGGATGATGGCCGTGTCGAGGGTGTCCGCGCCCTTGTTCTCCGCCGCCTTCGAGGCGAGGAACTTCTCGCGCTCCCCCTGGAGCGTCTGGATGCGGGTCTGGATGTCCGAGCGCTCCTTCGTCTTCGCATCCACGATGGCCTTGCGCTCCTCCACCGACTTGCCCTTCAGCTCCGTCGGCAGGTCCTCATCCTTGAGCGCCTCCACCTTCACCGTCCCCTTCTTGGCGCCGTCCACCAGGTCCCAACTGGAGTTGTCATAGAGGCGGCTCGCCTTGGACGCCGCGCGCGAGGCGGTGGCGCCGGCGCTGACCCCGGCGTTGCTGTCCTGGGCCTCCTGCCGCAGCTTGCTCGCGCGCCCTTCCGACCCGTAGCCCAGGTACGTCTTGCTCAAATCCCCGCTCAGCCGCGCCAGCTCCGCGTCCTGGGGGGCCGGCACGTGGGCCACCGCGCGATTCTGGTCGATGTTCAGCGCCTGCCCCTGGGCGAGCGCCGCCGCGGCCGTCCAACCCTCCCGAGCCCCCACCTCCGCGGGGCCACAGTGGATGGTGTTCACGATGATGCCGTGCTCCTTCGCGCTGGCGATGGCCGTCGAGTAGACGACGGGCCCCTGGGTGAAGGGCTCGTTGCCCGCGATGTAGATGAGCTTCAGGTCCTCCTTCGACTTGCTCCAGGACAACTGGGTGGTGGCCTTCTGGATGGCCTGCCCGCAGTACTCATCGCCACCGTTGGTGCGCAGCGCGAAGAGCTGCTCGGAGACCTTGTCCAGGTCCGTGGTGAAGGGCAGCAGCTGGCGGATGTAGCCGTCCTTCGCATCGATGTCGGACTTGCCGTACTCGTAGAGGGCGATCTCCAGCCGGGCCATCTGGCCATCGCGGCGGGCCTTCTGGAACGTGTTCACCACCGTCCAGAGCTGACGCCGGGCCTGGTCGATGAGGCCATCCATGCTGCCGCTGGTGTCCAGCAGCAGGGCGATCTGCACCCGGGGCGCGGACGTCGCCGCGTCCACCACCGCGGGCGCGGGACCGACGGGCTTCGCCTTCACGTCGGGCGCCACCGACCCGGTGGGCGCGGCCGGGGTCCTGGCGTGAGCGACTTGAGGAAGGGCGAGCAGACCAAGACCGAGGGCGAGAGGCTTGAACATGGGGTTCTCCGGCGGGATGACGCGAGCGGCTCGGGAGGCCCGCGCCGTCAGGTTTCCCTTGAACGCATGGGGTGCGAAAAAGGTCTGACCCGGGTGTTCGCCAGGGCTTGGGGGCCCGCGCGACCTCACCTTCCGGGCCCCGACCCCCGTATATTTCCCCGCATGAAGGAAGCCGCCGCCCCGCCCCGCTCCATCGTCGCGCGCCCCCTGACTCCGGAGGCCTTCGCGCCCTTTGGCGACGTCGTGTCCGCCGGCCTCAAGAGCGGTGCATCCGCGAACCAGGGCACCGCGGTGCGCTTCGACTGGTCGGCGAAGCTGGAGAGCGACCGCGCGGGGGCGAAACCCAACCTCGCGGTGTTCCGCTCAGTGCCGCAGCCCCTGCCCTTCCAGGTGAAGCTGCTCGAACACCACCCGCGCTCCAGCCAGGCGTTCCTGCCCATGCGCTGCTCGCGGTTCCTCGTGTGCGTCGCGCCGACCTCGCCGTCGGGCGGCCCCGACCTGGACGGGCTCGTCGCGTTCGTCTGCGGCCCCGGCCAGGGCATCAACTACCACCGGGGCGTGTGGCACCACCCCATCATCGCGCTCGACACCCCCGCCGAGTTCGCGATGCTCGCGTGGGAGGACGGGAGCCCGGAGGACTGCGTCGTGCGCCAGTTCTCCGCCCCCCTGTCCGTGCTCGTCGGGGACTGAAGCCCCGGCGCCCTACTTCGGCTGGCGCGCGAGCCACGCGCGCCACGCTTCGGCGGTGTCGTGCTTCTCTCCGGACAGCCGCTCCAGCACCTTGAGCGCGGGGTCCCGGTTGATGGGCTGCTGGAGCGCCGCCATCGCCACCAGACTCTCACCGAGCTGACGGGTGAGCCCTGCCCGCTGCGCCTCCAGGGCCTCCGGTGAGAGATCCTCCAGCAGATACAAGAGCAGGAAGAGGGCCTTGTTGCGGTCGCTCGTGGTCGGCATCGACGCCGCATCCACCACCGTGGCCACGTCCAGCAGGGGCTCCTTCGCGACCTCCTGCGTGGCGGTCAGCACGCGCAGCACGTTGTTGCGCACCATCGAGGAGGAGTCGCGAATGAAGGGCACCAACCGCCGGACGGACTCCCGCGCCGTGGGTGCATAGGCCAGCAGGTACGCGGCCGCGGCGCGGTGGTCCTCGTTCGCGTCCTCGCGCAGCACCGCCGTCAACGCGTCCAGCGACTTCGGGACCTTGGCCAGGAACTCCGGCTCATAGCCCACGAGGTCCGGGTGACCGAAGCCTCCAATGCAGTGGGCGACCTGACAGCCGGACGTCTCGTCGAGCCGCCCCTGGATTTGAAGCGGCGTCAGGCGCTGGAAGTAGGCGTTCCACTTCGCGACCAGTCCTTCGGGGTCCGTGGGATGGCCCTGGGGCACCGGGAGGAAGCGCAGCCGGGCCGCGTCCTCGGCGTCCACCAGGTCCACCGTCACGAAGGCACTGCCCTTCAGCTCCTCAGCGAAGAAGATGATCATCCCCACCTTGGCGAAGGCCAGGTTGAACTGCTTGCGCAGCACGGCCTCCTTCTGGGCGAAGAGCGCACCGCTGTGCACAATGGGTTTGCCCACCGTCAAGCCCAGCACCCGGCGGACCGTCTCCACATCCGCCCTCCGGGAACCGAAGGCATCCACGCCCGCGAGCGTGGGCACCGGGAACGGCGGCTCCGGGGCCTTCAGGAGGTTGGCCCGGGCCTGCGCGACGATGTCCCCCCACGGCGCCAGCGCGTGCAGCGGCTCCAGCTCCGGGTTGTACTGGAGATGATCCGCGTCGAAGTAGCCGCCCTGGACCGAGCGCTGCAACACCTCCACCGCCGCCTGCGTGTTGCCCGCGAGCGCTTCGCATCCCGCCGCGCGGTAGAGGGACTCCGCCCGGGCCGCCCCGTCCGCGGCCGCTGCCGCGGACGCGCGGAACCCCTCGGCGCAGCGTGAGAAGTCCAACGCCTCGTAGGACTGCTCGGCCGACTCCGTGAGCGCCTCCGCCCCAGCGCCCTGCTCCGGCCCCGCCGCCTTCGAGGAGTGCGCACAGCCCGTGCCCAGCACGGCCATGCACAGCGTCATCAAGACCCTCATTCCGGACCTTCCTTTCGGAAAAAGACCCATCTCATGCAAGCTCCCGGTGCGTTTCAAGGAGGGGATGCATGGCGAACGCTGTATCGAAGACCGCGTACTACACCCTGGGCTGCCGG
Organism: Corallococcus sp. bb12-1; assembly: GCF_026626765.1. Taxonomy (NCBI): domain Bacteria; kingdom Pseudomonadati; phylum Myxococcota; class Myxococcia; order Myxococcales; family Myxococcaceae; genus Corallococcus; species Corallococcus sp. bb12-1. The sequence goes on from NZ_JAPNJZ010000004.1 coordinate 13,010, forward strand.
GTGGCGGACGCGCAGAGGCCACGTCCCCTGTGTGGTGACACCTTCGCCGCGCGGTTCATGAACGACGAGGCGCGGCAGGTCTGGGAGCGCTTCCAGTCCTTCACCCAGCCCAATGCCAGCAACGCCGCGCGGCATCAGATCATCGACACGCTCGTGCAGGAGGAGCTGGACAAGGAACCCCAGGCCCGGGTCGTGGTGCTGGGCGCGGGCTTCGACACGCGGGCCTACCGACTGCGGGGCGGGCGGTGGCTGGAGGTCGACGACGCCAGCATCATCACCCAGAAGGACGCGAGCCTTCCGGCGGCGGAGGCGAAGAACCCCCTGGAGCGCATCGCCATCGACTTCGCCACGGAGTCGCTCGCCGCCCGGCTGGCGCCGTACCGGGACTCGCGGCGCACGCACGTCATCCTCGAAGGCGTGCTCATGTACCTGACGCAGGCCCAGCGCCGGGACATGCTCGCCGTGCTCCGGGACGTGTTTCCCCAGCACGTGGTGTATTGCGACCTGATGCGGGCCACCTTCCAGACCCGGTTCAGCCGTGCCCTGTACGCGGTGCTGTCCGACATGGGCGCGTTCTTCCACGACATGACGGACACGCCCGAGGCCGTCTTCCTGGAGGCCGGCTACAAGCCCGCTTCCGCTACCTCCGTCCCCCTCCGCTCGGCGGAGCTGACGGGCCAGCGTGTGCCGGCGTTCCTCATCCGCCACCTCGCGCGCCCGGTGCGCGACGGCTACCGCATCTGGAAGTTCGAGCGGACCTGACGCCTCACGTCGCCTTCCGTGCCGCGGGCGGCTGGCCCAGCGCCACGCTGCCCAGGATGAGCGTGCCCGCGATGAGCATGGAAGGCGTCAGCGGCTCATCCAACAGCAGCCAGGCCCAGGCCACCGCGAACAACGGCACCAGATAGGTGACGGAGACGGCGCGCGCCGCGCCGATGCGCTGGATGAGGCGGTAGTACACGGCATATGCGAAGCCCGTGCAGACAATGCCCAGGGACGCCGCCGCCAGCCACGGCCGCGCTCCGATGGGCTCGGCCGGCCACGTGGCGACGGCGAAGGGCAGCATCAGCAGCGCGGAGCAGCTCAGTGTGGCAGCCGCGACCGCGGCGGCGGGCAGGCCGGTGAGCTGGCGCCGCACCATGTTCGCGCCAATGCCATACAGGAATGCCGCCAGGGTCCCCGCCGCCGCCGCCCAGGCGATGCTCTCCCCCGCCGCCTTGCCGCTGGCCAGCACCACCACGCCGACGAAGCCCGTGAGGAGCGCCACCGCCCGCTTCACGCCGATGCGCTCCCCATAGAAGAGGAACGCCACCAGCGCGGTGAACAGCACCGCCATGCTGTTGGTGATGGCGCCGACGCCAGCGGGCGCACGCCGCGCGGCCCAGGCGAACAGCGCGAAGGGGATGGCCGAGTTGAGCACGCCCACCAGCGCCAGCTTCGGCCACAGGCCGGGCCCGAAGGACGAACGCGCCCGCCACAGGAACGGCATCAACACCAGGGCGCCCAGCGCGAGCCGCAGCTCCACCAGCGGCAGCGGACCGAAGGCCGGGGCCGCGATGCGCATGAACATGAAGGAGGCGCCCCAGACGGCGGCCAGCCCTCCCAGTTCGAGCGGGGTGAGCCACGCCCGGGTGAGCGAGGGTGAAACGGGGTGTGGATGGGTGAGACCGGAAACGCTCATGGCGGGTCCCCTGACGGGAGGAATGAACCTGGCTTCTGCCTGGGCCTTTATTCACGCCGTCCCCCCTCCTTCCACAAGCGCATACTTTCCGGGTCAGCCACGAGCGAGATTTGAGGCTCCACCATGACCCTGCGCACGGATCTGCTTCCCGCCCTGGCGGCCTTCGAGTCCGCCGCCCGCCACCAGAACTTCGCCCATGCGGCGGAGGAGCTGCACCTGACCGCCAGCGCGGTCAGCCACCACGTGCGCAAGCTGGAGGGACGGCTGGGCATCGTGCTGTTCCAGCGGCATGCGCGCGGCGTGTCGCTGACCGCCGAGGGCCGGCAGCTCGCGGATGCCGCCAGCAACGCGATGGCGGACATGGACAGCGTCCTGGGCGCCTTGCACCGCTCGCGTGCGGACGACGACGTGGTGCGCATCACCACCCTGCACTCGCTGGCGTACGCGTGGCTGCTGCCGCGCCTGCCCCGGTTCGCCGCCATGCACCCGCGCGTCCGCCTCCACGTCGACACGGAGCATTCGCTGACACGCTTCGACGAGGGCGGCCCGGACGTGGGCATCCGCTATGGGCAGGGGCACTGGCCGGGGCTGAGCGCGCAGCCCCTGATGGAGGACGCGCTGTTTCCCGTGGCCTCCGCGAAGCTGGACGGCTTCGAGCAGGTGCGCGACGCGGCGGACATCGCGAAGCTGCCCCTGGTGGCCGACCTGTCGCGTCAGGGCTGGCAGGACTGGTTCCGGGCCGCGGGCGTGCGAGCCCCCCGGTTCAACGAGCGCTACAGCTTCAGCGACAGCACCGGCGCGCTGATGGCCGCGGTGCAGGGCCTGGGCGCGGCGCTCGCCCGCGACAAGATTGTCACGCCCTACTTCGCGGACGGACGGCTCGTCCGACTCCCCGGGCCCACTGTGCCCACGCGCTTCAGCTACTTCGTCGTGACTCCGTCGCACCGGCGGCCCCGCCCGGCCGCGCGCGCGTTCATCGACTGGCTGCTCAACCAGCCAGGACAGCCCGACCCCGGCGCCGCTCCGACGCAAGGCGTTGCACCGTCACGCCGGAAAGTTCGGCAATGACTGTCCAACCTTTCAACAGACGTCGAAAGCGCCCAGACTGGCCGCGCAGTTCCCCTCAAAAGGAGCACGCATGCGCACGCTGATGAAGTCCCTGCTGACGGTCTCGGCTGTCCTGTCCCTCGCGCCCACGGCTGCCTTTGCCCTGCCGCCGCAGTGTGATGACATCTGCTGGTCGGAGTCGTGCGACACGCCGTGTGGCATCCGCAACCGCTGGAGCACGTGTGGGGCCTGGGATCCGGGCCTGTGCCTGGGCGCCGTCACGCCCTCCGAGCCCACGGCCTCGGTGACCTCCGATGAGGCTCTCCAGGCGGAGGACTCCGCGCAGGTCTGCAGCGAGGAGCATCCGGACACCCCCACGGAGAGCTGAGTCGCGGCATCCGCTCGCGAGGTCCGGGCTCCACGGCCGGGCCTCGCGGCGTTTCAGTCCACTCAGCCGCCCAGTTGGACCGAGTGCTTCACCCAGGTGTCGACCTCCACGGCCTTCACGAGGAAGTCCGCCACGTCCGCCCGGGAGATGGAGAAGGGCACCTTCTCGATGGCGGTCTTCGTCACGTACTGATTGCGCGCGGGCCCGTCGGTGAGCCGGCCCGGCCTCGCGATGACCCAGTCGAGCCCGCTGCCGCGCACGAGCTGCTCCTGCCGGTCGTGGTCCTCGAAGGGCAGCTTCAGGATGAACCCCACCACCAGGGTGCGCACCAGGAAGTTGCCGAGCTGACGGCTGTCCCCCGTCCCCAGCGCGCTCAGCACCGACAGCTTGCGCACGCCGTGCGCCTTCATCGCGTCGATGACGAGGCCGGTGCCCTGGCTGAAGTAGTTCGGGTTCTCCTTGAACGCCTTCAGCTGCGTCGCGGACGCGGTGATGATGACCGCATCCTGTCCTTGCACGGCCTCCTCCACGGAGGCGCGCTGGTGGAAGTCTCCCTTCATCCGCGTCAGCTTCGGGTGCTCCAGCACCAGCTTCTGCGGACTGCGCGCGAAGGCCGTCACGTCATGCCCCCGGTCCAACGCAGTCCGGACCGCGAGCGCACCCGTTCCCTGTGATGCCCCGATGACCACGATTCGCATGTCGCTGCCCCTCCCTGGGCGCGGACCGTAACGCCGCGCCTCCCACACCGCCAGGGTTCCGCGTCCCCACCGCGGGTCCGGGCCCGCGTCCCGACAGGAGCCCGGTCCCCCGGCCGTCGGGCCTGCTCCGCGCTTTTGCTTGTGCCCACGCACCGGGGCCCGTAGCTTGGGGAGATATATGGGCTCCCATTCAAATCGACCCGCGCCACCGTCAGCGGTCGCCGGTGAGGTTCGCTCGGCCATGGAGGGCGTGCGCCGGCTGGTGCGCGTGTTGAGGGTCTCCGCGCGCGCCTCCGAACGGCTGGTGGGCATCAGCGGTGCCCAGCTCTTCATCCTCCAGGAACTGGCGGAGGCCGGGCCCTGCTCCATCAACGCCCTGGCGGAGCGCACGCTCACGCATCAGAGCAGCGTGTCCGTCGTCGTGGCGAAGCTCATCGAGCAGGGCCTGGTGCGCCGCAGCCGTTCCCCCGAGGACGGCCGCCGGGTGGAGGTGTCGCTGGAGCCCGCGGGCCGGGCCCTGGTGAAGAAGGCGCCGCCCATGGCCCAGGCCCGCCTCATCTCCGGCTTGCGCAAGCTGGAGCCCCGTGTGCGCACCGGCCTGGTGCGGGGCCTGGAGGCCTGGGTGCGAGAGCTGGGGCTGGAGGGAGACGTGCCCACGCTCTTCTTCGAGGACGAAGCCGCGCGCCCTTCCAACAAACGCAAGTCGCGGGAGCACACCGATGAAGAAGCCTGACGTGGAACGCATCGAGGAAGCGGTGGGAGAAGGGCCCGAGGCACGAGCCCAGCTCCCGGTGGCCCCGTCCATGGGCCCCGCGCTCGCGAACCTGCGGGCGCCCCACCTTCACGAATCGGTGGACCGCCGCGCGGTGTTCATCAGCGCCATGGCGGTGGTGCTCGCGGTCGTGGCGGCGCTCGTGGCCCAGGGGCTGGGTTCGCTGATCCACTTCTTCACGAACCTCGCCTTCTTCGGCCGGCTTTCCGTGCAGCCGGCGTCTCCCGGGGACAACACGCTGGGCGCCTGGGTCATCATCGTTCCCGTGCTGGGCGCGATCGTCGTGGGCCTGATGGCGCGCCATGGCTCACGGGCCATCCGCGGCCACGGTATCCCCGAGGCCATGGAGCAGGTGCTGTACAACCAGAGCCGCATCCCGCCCCGGATGACCCTGCTCAAGCCGCTGTCGGCGGCGATCGCCATCGGCACGGGCGGCCCGTTCGGCGCGGAAGGCCCCATCATCGCCACCGGGGGCGCGCTGGGGTCGCTGCTGGGCCAGGGCCTCCATGTGACGGCCGACGAGCGCAAGGCGTTGCTCGCCGCAGGAGCCGCCGCGGGCATGGCCGCCACCTTCGGCGCGCCGGTGTCCGCGGTCCTGCTCGCCGTGGAGTTGCTGCTCTTCGAGTTCAAGCCCCGCTCCGTCATCCCCGTGGCGCTGGCCACCGCCACCGCCACCGGCGTGCGGATCGCCTTCATGGGGGGCGCGCCGGCCTTCGCCATCCCGGACCTCGTGACGCCTTCTGGAAGCGCGCTCGCCTTCTACGGGGTGATGGGTGTCGTCATGGGCATGGCGTCCGTGGCGTGCACGCGGGCGGTGTACTGGCTGGAGGATGCGTTCGAGAAGCTCCCCCTGCACTGGATGTGGTGGCCCGCGCTGGGCGGCGTCGTCGTGGGGGTGGTGGGGTGGCTGTCCCCGCGCACGCTGGGCGTGGGCTACACCAACATCGAGGACATCCTGTCGGGCCGCTTCGTGGGCATGGCCATGATTGCCTTCTGCGCGTTGAAGTTCATCTCCTGGTCCGTGGCGCTGGGAAGCGGGACGTCCGGCGGAACGCTGGCGCCCCTGTTCACGCTCGGCGGAGGTCTGGGCTCCGGCCTGGGCCTGCTCGCCGCGCACCTGTTCCCCGCCCTGGGCGTGGACGTGCGCGTGGCGGCGCTGGTGGGCATGGCCGCCCTCTTCGCGGGGGCCTCTCGCGCGCTGCTGACCTCGGTGGTGTTTGCCTTTGAAACCACGCGACAGCCGCTGGGCCTGCTGCCACTGCTGGCCGGCTGCTCGGTGTCCTATCTCGTGTCCGCGCTGCTCATGCGGCACTCCATCATGACGGAGAAGCTGGCCCGGCGCGGAGGCCGCATCCCCACGGAGCTGGGCGCGGATGCCCTGGGACAGGCGCTCGTGCGCGACCATGGCCTGAGGCCCGTGGTGACGCTCCAGGCGGAGCAGCCCGTGGAGGCCGTGCGCGCATGGCTCGCGTCCGACGCCGCGGGCTCGCGCCACCAGGGCTTTCCCGTCGTCTCCGCCGAGGGCGTGCTCCTGGGTGTCCTGACGCGCAGGGATCTGCTGGACGGTCAGGACGCGGGCGTCCGGCGGATGAAGGACCTGGTGAAACGCCCTCCCGCGGTGGTCTTCGACGACAGCTCCCTGCGCGAGGCGGCGGACCTGATGATGGACGAAGGCGTGGGCCGCCTGCCGGTGATGGCCCGCGACCGGCCCGGCCACCTCGTGGGCATCCTCACCCGCAGCGACCTGCTCGCGGGCCACCGGCAGCGCCGGGAGAACGCCCACCGGAGGGAGCGGGGCCTGGGCGCCCCTCGGCCCCCGGCAGCCCACCCGGCCTGACGCCTCCGCGGGCCCCGCGCGATGACGGCCGTCACGTCGTCGCGGGGACGGCCGCCGGATGCGCCTTCGCCTGCTGCTCGCGCATCTCCACCAGCGTCTGGCGGATGCCTTCGGCGTAGGGCGTCTTGTACACGGTGCGCAGGAGCGCCCGGAGCGCGGAGTCGTCCATCAGCACGGGGTTCGTAAGCAGGTAATACATCTCCACCAGCTCCCGCATGAAGGGGTCGAACAGGCCCGCGAACCGCACCATCCCCTTGCCCATCGTCATCATCTTCGCGGGGCCGCCCGCCTGCGCGTAGATGTCCTGCACCATCTTCCGCTGCGTGGTGACGCCCGCGCCCGCCAGGTTCCAGAAGTGTCCGTACGCGCGCGGCTCCTCCATCAGCGCGGTGACGATGGGGCCCACGTCCTTCACGAAGACGAACTCGTGCGGCGCATCCAGCGGGCCCACGAGCCCAGCGCGCTTGCCCTTCAGGGCGCCGATGAAGGCCCGGTACAGGAAGCTGCGCTCCGTGCCCGGCCCGTAGAAGTCGGGCAGCCGCAGGATGGTGCCTTTGATGGAGCCCGCCGCGTCGGCCGCGAGCAGCAGGTCCTCCTGCTCCTTGCGCATGCGCCCCTTGTACGAGTTCGGCTCGCGCGGGTGCGCTTCCGTCACGCGTTCGGTGCGCGGCAGGCCGTAGGGATACACCGTGCCGATGAGCACCACCCGCTCCACCCCTTCCGCGATGGCCGCGTCCAGCGTGCGGCGCATCAGCACCGGGTGCAGGTGGAACTGCCAGTAGTTCACCCCCACCATGTAGATGAGCGTCCGCACGCCGCGCGCCGCCGCGCGGATGGACGCCGGATCCTCCGGGTTCCAGGCGACGATCTCCGCCTTCGGATCCGCCCCGTATTCCCGCCGCAGGCCCTGCACCGAGCGCCCGACCACCCGGTAGCTCCGGCCCTGCGCCTGGAGCGCGCGCGCCACACCCTGCCCAATGACACCCGATGCACCGAACAACGCCACCGTGTCGTTTGCCATGTCGCTCTCCCCGGAAATGAACGTCCATCAGAATCCTGAACATCGTTCCGTAAACACCGTTCATTTATTGCTGGCTGTTCGCTCCGTCAAGTCCTACCCTGAAAACATGGGCATCACGGAACGGAAGGAACGGCAGAGGGCGGAGCTGCGCGAACACATCCTCCAGGTGGCGCGCGACATGGTGATGAAGGAGGGCTTCGACGCCCTGTCCATGCGCAAGCTCGCGGAGGCGGTGGAGTACGCGCCCGCGACGCTCTACCTGCACTTCGAGAACCGGGACGCCATCGCGAGGGAGCTGTGCGTGCGCGGCTTCCAGGAGCTGTTCGCGGCGCTGGAGCCCGCGGCGCGCGTGGTGGAGCCGGTGGAGCGACTGTCACGCCTGACGGAGGCCTACCTCGGGTTCGGCCTGAAGCAGCCGGAGACCTACCGCCTCATCTTCATGGAGGACGCCCGGCTGTCCGAGGCCCTGTTCCAGGACGCGAAAGAAGGCGCGGGGCCCCAGTCCTTCGCCGTGCTGGTGCGCGTGTTCGAGGACCTGGAGGCCGCCGGCCGCACCCCGGAGGGCACCCTTCCCGCGCGGCTCGCGGAGGTGTTCTGGGCGGGGCTGCACGGCATCGTGAGCCTCAAGCTCACCTGCTCCGGCTTCCAGGGCGCGCCCGCGGAGGTGCTGGGACAGACCCTGGTCACCACCCTGGTTCGGCCGGCGCCTCCTCCCGCGAAACCGGCCCGGCGCTCCCGTTGAGGGAGGCTTCTTCTCAGCAAACCTCCCAGGGCGGCCGGAAACCTCCGGAGTCCTATGGTTCCGGCACTACCAGAAAAAACCGCTTTAACTGAATTTATCAACCTCCTAGAATCCGCTGCGACGTCGCGGCCCCGACGTTCCCGGGGTCGTTTCCCGTGGTTCCAGGAGGTATCGGATGTTTCGTCGCACCGCCCTGGCCTTCGCCCTGTGCGCCGTATCCTGCACAGGGGCGGATGGCCCCCCCGAACAGTCTCCCCCCGCCGAACAGGTCCTGGGTGAAGCCCAGCAGGCCGTGGATTCGAACGAAACCCCCAGCGAGGCGAACAGCATCCGCTTCCTGGAGCAGTCGTCGTTCGGCCCGCGCCTGGCGCGCACCGCGACTACCCCGCCCGTGGGCACCGTGGAGCATGTGATGGCGGTGGGCATTCCTACCTCCCTCACCGAACAGTTCGCGCTCCAGCCCGCCGCGCAGTTCAGCGGGGCGGACACCGCCCCGGACCTGGGCTCTCAGTTCTTCCTGCGCGCGGTCGCCGGGGAGGATCAGCTGCGGCTGCGCGTGGCGTTCGCGCTCAGCCAGATCATGGTCGCCTCCCAGTTGGGCATCCCGGAGTCGACCCGGACGGCGTACTCGGATCCGAAGACGGCGATGGCCGGGTACATGAACCTGCTGTCGTCGCACGCGTTCGGGAACTTCCGCGACCTGATGGAGGCGGTGACGAAGAGCCCCGCCATGGGCCGCTACCTGGACATGGTCAACAACCGCGCGTTCAACGGGGCCGGCAATCCCATTGATCCGAATGAGAACTACGCGCGGGAGATGCTCCAGCTCTTCACGCTGGGCCTGCACAAGCTGAACATGAACGGCACGGTGCAGTACGACGCCGTCACCGGACAGCCCAAGCCCGCGTACACGGAGGCCCAGGTGCAGGCCTTCGCCAGCACGCTGTCGGGGTGGACCTACAAGGCCGCCGCGTGCCCCGCCAAGGGCGGCACCATCACCACGCCGGACTACACGCAGCCGATGATGGCGTGCGACGCGAACCACGACAAAGGCTCGCAGCAGCTCTTGCGCAACTTCTCCACCACGGCGAACGCGACCCCGCAGGTGCACCTGACGGAGGCGCTGGACAACGTCTTCAACGACCCCAACGTCCCGCCCTTCATCAGCAAGCAGCTCATCCAGCACCTGGTCACCAGCAACCCGACGCCGGCCTACGTCAAGCGCGTGGCCACCGTGTTCGCGAAGGAAGGCGACCGCGGCAACCTGAAGGAGGTGGTGCGCGCCATCCTGGAGGACACCGAGGCGCGCGGCGCCCAGCCGCCCCAGACGCTGCGGCCCGGCTTCGGCCACCTGCGCTCCCCCGCGCTGTTCATCACCAACACGGTGCGCTGGCTGGAGCCCACGTTGGAGCTGAACAAGGACCCGGGCAACCGGCTGAGCACCTGGAGCAAGAGCCTGGGCCAGTGGGTGACGCGCTCGCCGTCTGTCTTCAGCTACTACCCGCCCAACGCGCCGGCTCCCGGCACCGACGGCCTGCTCGGCCCCGAGTTCGCCATCCTCGACACGGCGACCGTCACCGCGCGCGCCAACTTCGTCCACGAGTTCCTCTACTCGAACATGGCGGTCAATTCGGGCATCACGGTGGACTACAACCTGGTGCCATCGGACGCCACCGCGCTCGTGGACTGGCTGGGCCAGTACTGGCTGCACGGCACCATGGACCCGGCCTTGAGGACGCGGCTGTTGAGCGCGCTCGCGGATCCGAACGCGGGCACGGTGCTGCGCAGGAAGAAGCTCGCCCTCTACCTCACCTCGCTCTCCCCCTCCTTCCAGGTCCAGCGGTGACTTCATGACGACCACCCGACGCCAGTTCCTCCGAGGGGCCACCAGCAGCCTGGGCTTCCTCGCCGCCGCCGCCGCCATGCCCCGCTGGATGGGCAACGCCCACGCCGCCACGCTCAGTGGCTACGCCGGCTCCCGTGTCGCCGTCTGTGTCTTCCTGCTGGGCGGCAATGACAGCAACAACGTCCTCGTGCCGCGCCTGGGCACCCAGAACGCGAACTACCTGGCGGCCCGGCCCAACGTGGGCATCCCGCTGGGCGACCTGCTCATCATCAACCCGACGGGACAGACGCAGACCAATGCCTACGGCCTGCACCCGTCGCTGACCAAGGTGCGCGACCACTTCAACGCGGGCCGCGCGGCCTTCGTGTGCAACGTGGGCCCGCTCGTGAAGCCCCTGACCAAGGCGGACTACACGGCCAGCCTGAACCTGCCGGAGAACCTCTTCTCCCACAGCGACCAGCAGGACGCCTGGGCCAGCGCGCTGGCGAACCCGACCACCAGCACGGTGACGACCGACATCAAGGTGACGGGCTGGAGCGGGCGCGCGGCGGACAAGCTGCACATCCTCAACAGCAGCACCCCGCCGGACTACCCGGAGGTGACGTCCTTCGGTGGCAAGCCGCGCTTCACCGTCGGCGCCGAGCGCAAGCCGCTGATGGTCGCCGCCGACGGCACGCTCGCGTTCCGCACCGTGGGGGACGCGCCCTTCGACGCGCTCCAGCAGCAGGCGCTCCAGGACGTGATGGCCGTGCAGGACAGCGTGGCGCTGGAGGGCTCCTACGCGGGCGTCTTCGGCACCGCCCAGACGTTCGCCACCGCGAGAGCGGCCGCTCGTGACGCCGCGTGGACGCGGATCGCCGCGGGGACTCGCGCGACGATTGAAACCCTGTTCGCGACGCCCGTCGGCAAGGACCGCTGGACGCTGCACACCCAGCTCTACCAGGTGGTGCGCGACCTGGTCGCGGGGGCCATTCCCGCCGCCACCGGCGGGTTGGGCCTGAAGCGCCAGGTGTTCTCCGTGGGCTTCGGCAGCTTCGACACGCACCAGAACCAGGATGTCGATCAGCCGGAGCTGCTCGCGCAGCTCGACTTCGCGCTGGACGCTTTCCAGCAGGCCATGAACCTGCTGGAGACCGACCCGGCCTTCGGAGCGAACGCGCCGCAGTCCACGCTCTTCACCATGAGCGACTTCAGCCGCACGTTGCAGGAGAACGTGGAGCGGGGCACCGACCACGCCTGGGGCGGGCACGCGCTGGTGATGGGCAACCGCGTGGCGGGCAACAAGCTCTATGGCGCCTTCCCGTCCCTGGACCTGAGCGGCTCGCTCGACGGCTCCACGGACGACAAGGGCCGCTGGATTCCCACCGTAACGGTGGAGCAGTACGGCTACACGCTCGCCGCGTGGCTGGGCCTGAACACGGCCGAGGACCGGGACTACGTGTTCCCCAACCTCGCGGGCTACGTGCAGGACGCCATCGCGCGGAGCTTCCCGGCGCTGGCGCAGCGGCACAAGCTGAGCTTCATGCTTCCGGACTGAGGTCCGTGAGGCCAGGGAAGGCCGCGGGCCCCTTCGGCTCGCGGCCTTCCTGCTTCAGGGCACGCAGGCGGGCATGCCCGGCAGCACGGCGTAGCCCCGGTCGCACCCCACGTCGCGCACCGCGAGCGCGCGGTCCTGGGCGTCGTAGGTCTCCAGCGCGGCGGACAGCTCCGCGACGAGCTGGGTCTTCAAGGTCTGCGTCTGGGCGGTAGGACCGGAGGCCAGCCCGCGCGCGGTGGCCAGCTCCAGGAGCGCGTCGAACACCTCGTCCAGCGCGGCCTCCGTGGTGCGCTCACGCGCCGGAAGCGCGGAGAAGTCGGTGCCCGTCTCCCAGACATGGCGGAGCACGTGCAGCGTCTGGACGCACTCGGCGTTGGACATGTCGATGGTGAAGGTGCGCGGCAGGCCCACGGGGCCCGTGCTCGTGGACGCGTCCGTGCAGACGTGGTGCGAGATGCGGTCCGCCAGCGTGTGCAGGTAGATGCCCGCCCGGGCTTCGGCGGCGTACGTTCCGATGTACGCGTCGAAGCCGGTGGACAGCACGCCGGTGCCCACGTCGATGACCTGGGGACCCGTGGGGGCGCTGAACGGCACCGCGAAGGGGCCCACCGCCGCGACGCTGCCGCTGACGACGCCGGGCTGGCTGTTCCACTGGTAGCACAGGGGGCCCAGCGCGTAGTTGCCACCGGACGCCGGCACCGTCAGGCCTCCGGTGCAGCCGCGCCCCGCTCCCTGCCCCTGGAGCGCCCAGGCGCGGAGATTGGCGAGCAGCACCTCATCGGTGTCGGTGGCGTCCGGGTGCAGGCCGTCCACGGAAGGGTCGGGGTACGCGGCGCCGCCGTTGCGCGGGGTGACGAAGTGGAAGAGCACGCCCCCATGGTCAAAGTCGCCCCGGGTGACGCCGCTGATGGACTTCGTGGTGTGGGCCGTCGCGTCCGTCGCGGGAGCGCCCGTGAGCGTGCGCGGCGCGAACGTCCCCAGGTCCGTCGCTTCGTCGTAGGCGGCAATCCAATACGCGCTGATGGAGTTGAAGCCCACGGCCTGCGCCAGGACGTAGGTCGCGTCCACGTGGACGAGGCTGCGTCCCCCGTTGGACTGGCCCTTCGCGTCCGCCACGGCCGACAGCGCGGCCGACTTGCAGGCCGTGGAGGCGTCTCCAGGCGCGCAGCCGGCGGGCAGAGGCTGACAGTTGAGCGGGGCGGTGCCGTTCGCCGCGTAGCAGAGGTCCTCGCCAAAGGCGAAGACGGGGGTGGTGAACAGCAGCGAGGCCAGGAGCAGGGGTCGTCGGGTCATGCCCTCCACAACCCTGCCCGGCCGCGATGGTTGCGCGTGGGCGGCTACTTCGCTTCCGCGATGACGTCGAACACCGAGGGCCGGTGCGGCTTCCAGCCCAGCTCGCGGGCCCGCTTCGCATGGATGCGGCTGTTGGACGCGAGCGCCAGACGGCCCAGCTCCACGCCCCAGAGCTTCTCCGCCTCCGACACCGGCATGCTGCCGACGGGCAGGTCGTAGCGCTTGCCAATGGCCGTCACCACGTCGCGGAAGTTCGCCTCGCCGTTCTCCGCGAAATAGAACGTTCCGGCCGGCGCTCGCTCCAGCACCCTCAGGTACAGGTCCGTCAGGTCCTCGATGTGCACGTTGGACCAGACGTTCTCGCCCTTCCCGATGTAGCGCGCGGTGCCCGTCTGTCGCGCGTACTTGATGAGCGGGGGCAACTGGACGCTGTCCGGGTTGAGGCCCAGGCCCTTGCCATAGATGAGGCACGGGCAGATGACGTTGGTGTGGATGCCGTCCTTCTTCGCGTCCAGCACGAGCGTGTCCAGCGCGATGCGGGCCACCTTCTCCGGGACGGGGTCGATGGGCATGTCCTCGTCATGCACCTGCGTCGTCAGCGTGCCGCCGGTGTCGGTGGCGACGATGCTGGAGCCGCTGGTGTGGATGAAGTGCTTGTGGGAGCCCTTGAGCGCGGCGAGCAGCACCTCCACGGTCTTGCGGTCGTCCGCGGACGCCGCGTTGATGACGGCATCCGCTTCCTTCGCCAGCCGCGTCAGCACGTCCACGTCGTCGAACGAGGCGACCGTGGCCTGGATGCCTCGCGCCTCCAGCTCCCGGGCCTTGTCCTGCGTCCGGGCGGTGCCCACGACCTGGTGTCCCGCAGCCATCAATCGCACCGCCACCGACCCACCGATGTAACCCGTCGCGCCCAGCACGAAGACTTTCATGACCTGCTCCTGTGAGAGGAATCACAACCTGCATTGTTCCCCGCTGGACGGGTAGTGGCTTGTCGGGCACATGTCCTGTTCCTAGAGTTCGCGAATGACCCTCCTCCAGGAGCCGCTCGCAGGGCTGGGCGCGTTCGTGCGTACGCTCGAGACCGGCAGCTTCAGCGCGGCGGCGCGCGCGCTCGGCGTGTCCCCGTCCGCGATCAGCAAGACGGTGGCCCGGCTGGAGGGCCGTCTGGGGGTGTTGCTCCTGCAACGGGGCACGCGGACGCTCCAGCCGACCCCGGAGGGACTGTCCCTCTTCGAGCGCGGTCAGCGCATCGTGGCGGAGTTGGAAGCGGCGCAGGGCGAACTGCGCGAGTCGAAAGGCCCCCGGGGGCCGCTGCGCATCACCGCGCCCATCGACCTGGGCCGCCACTGGCTGGTGCCCCGGCTGCCCGCGTTCCTGGCCGCGTATCCGCAGGTCGAGTGCGAGCTGGGGCTCACGGACCGGTTCATCGATCTGGTGGAGGAGCGGATGGACGTGGGACTGCGCATGGGCGAGAGCGCGGACGCGAGGTTGATCCGCAAGCGGCTGGGGGAGTCGCGCGCGGTCATCTGCGCGTCGCCCGCGTACCTGCGCCGACGCGGCACGCCCCGGAAGGTGGCGGACCTCCAGCGCCATGCGTGTCTGGCCTATCTGCGGGACGGACAGCGCGTTCCCTGGCGCCTGGATGGAGTCGCGGTGGACGTGCCCGGTCCCTTCGCGTCCGACAACAACGAAGCGCTGCTGGCGGTGGCGTTGGAGGGCGTGGGCATCGCGCGCATCCCGGAGTTCGTCGCGGAGCAGGCCCTGGCCGAGGGGCGGCTCCAGGCACTGCTCACGACCGTGCACACGCCCGGGCCCGACGTCTACATCGTCTATCCAGAGCGCAGGCACCTGTCGCCGCGCGTGCGCGTCTTCGTCGACTTCGTGTCGGAGGCCTTCCACGAGACGGAGACGCGGACGTCCCCACCGGCACGCGGGCGGGCGAGGAAGGGCACGGCGCCTGCCGTGGGAGTGGCGGCGAAGCGGAAGGAGTGACGTGTCTTCGTGCGGTTGAGGCCGGGTGTCCGCGCCTTGTTAGAGTCCTGCGCGCGCCGTGGCGAACCCGTCCGGCCAGGGGTTGTCCACACATGCGGATGCGTCTCACGGCTCGATGGATTCTGGGTGTGGCGGGATGTTGGCTGCTGGCCGGCTGTGGTGGCGGCGACGTGAAGGTCCGGGGCCACGTCACCCAGGGTGGAGGCCAGCAGGCCCAGGGGCTCACCGACGGCAAGCCCGCGCTGGGCGGCGACGGGACGGTGACCGCCACGCGGAAGGTCCGCGCAAGCCTCGTGGGCACGGACGGTGCGTTGAAGCAGTTGGCCGAAGCCGACGTGGAGTCTGGCGGCGGGTACACCCTGGAACTGGACGCGACGTACGACCGGATGGTCATTGAGGCGGTGGACTCCAAGGGCGTCACGGTGGCTTCGGCGCTGTTGGACTCCACGCAGCCAGCGACCGGAGAGGACACGCGCACCGCGCCTCCCATCAACACGGAGTCCTCGCTGGAGGCGGAGGTGTTCGTGCGGATGGTGAAGGACGGCACCTCGCCTGCGAGCGTGGACACGGTGGACCTGCGCACGCGGATCAACGCGGAGCAGGCGGCGGCGGTGCGCGGCGAGCCGGGCGACGAAGTGAAGGCGGGTTCCGTGAAGGCGCTCGCGGCGGCGATGCGCGCGGCGCAGGACACGCGGCTCAAGGCTTACGCCAGGGCGGGAGCCCTCGTGACACAGGTGTATCTCTTCAACGTGTCGCTGGACGCGGCCGCGAAGCTCGACGCCGCGCTGGATGCGGGCGGGGAATCCTCCACGGAGGCGTACGACGCGTTCTTCGCGGCGGTACGGGAAGCCACGAAGGAAGCGAACGCGCAGCAGGAACAGCAGGCGGAGCGCGAAGCCAGTGTGGCGTTCCGATTCTCGGTGAAGGCGAAGGCGCCAGCGGGCTCCGGCATCGCCGACGCATCGGTGCGGTCGGCCGCCGCGCTGGAGGGTCGCGCCACCGAGGCCTCGGTGCGGGCCCTCCTTGAGGCAGCCAACGCCACCGATGCGGCGAAGGCCCAGGCGGACACCGCCGCCACCGCGCTTCGCACCGGGCTGGCCGGTGCCCCTTCCGCCAGCGTCGCCAGTCAGGTCTGGGCGAACTACTCCGCGCAGCTCACCTTCAACGGCCGGACGTCAGTGGTGGGCACGCATCTCGGAGTGACCGCCGACACGCAGCTCACGTTCCAGGACGCGGTAAATGCCAGCGCCGGGGCGCTCGTCACGCTGGACTCGGCGTTGAGTGTCATCGCGTTACAGGCCGGCGAGGCCAACAGCACGGTCCTTTCCGATGCCATCGTCAACGCATTCTCCACCTACGACGCGGCGTTGCGGCTCCAGGGCAACACCCGGCTCGATCCATTTGGAGCGAAGGCGGCGTCGGGTGTGGAGCTGCTGGTCATCTCCGCAGGCGCGTTCCGCCTTGAATAGCCAGCAATCAGCAAAAGGACCCATATGTCCTCACGATGGTTGATGGCCCTTCTCCTGCTCCTCCTTGCCGGCTGCAGCGCCACGCGAGCGGTGCACCTGGACACGGGGCATGGCGCACCCATCGTTTTCACGCCCCGCTCCAGGGCCATGCCGGTGGAGCTGGACAAGGATGACTTCGTGGCGGCCCTGACCGCATTGGGCCGGACCGTGCGGACATCCACCCGGCCGCAGGAAGCGGCGCGACAGATGCTAGAGGTTGAGCAACGCAGCGGCGATTACATCCTTGAACCCCATCTTCGCCGCATCACGCCTCTGGGCCCGGGGGAACACCTGGAAGGAGAGCCACCCGGTACGCATGTGGAGTTGACGCGCGCCTACCTACGTTGGTGCGAGCGCACCGCCAGGCCCGGTGATTGTCTTCGCTTGCTGGTGGAGGGCCCTACTGTCACGGGTGATGGGCGCTACGCCCTTGCCATGGCGATGGCCCAGGGCGTCGTGCTGGAGGAGATGATGGGCGCATTCAAGGACATGGCCGATCCCCAGGCCATGTTGGCAACCGTCCTATGGACCTGGACCACTTACATGATCCTGCTTGCGGTGCCCGAACCGTTCACCAAGGGGATTGCTGCGGTGATGACGCTCACCCTCATCGCCTACGTGGGAGTCGACACCTTCAAGAGCCTCATCGTGGGCTTCAATCGACTGGTAGAGGCAGCAGACCGGGCCACGACGTTCAACGAACTCCGCGAAGCGGGAGAACGATACGGCAAGGTCATGGGCCGGAATGCAGCACGCGCATTCGTCATGCTGGCCACGGCGGCGATTGGCAACACGTCTGCGGGGTTGGCGACCAAGGTCCCCTTGCTCCCCGGCGCTACCCGGGCTGCGGTGCAGGCAGAGGCACAGACGGGAACTCGGCTCGCGGCTGTCAGTGGCGTCGGGTCGGTAGCAATGAGCACCGAGACGCTCACCATTGCACTCGCACCGGGGGTGGTAGCGATGACGGCCCATGGCCACGGTGGTGACTCCGCACCGAAGCAGGCCATCGTCATCCCGACGGGACGGACCAAGCACATCTTCCGAGATGCACCCGGGCATCTTCAGGACACACCTACCCATCGACGATGGCTGCAAGAATTGGCCGAGGATGAATCAGCTCGACTTGGAGCAGACAGATTCGGCAACAGCTGGTTCGCACGCCTCAATCCGGATGGGACTCAACTCTGGGTGCAGGTGCGGGGCAGAGAGATCATCAACGGCGGGTTGAATCAGGTAGCACGCGACTACAACTCCCAGATGGGGCTGTCCGCTCCGGCCAGACCTTGAGGTCATCATGGAAGACACGCTCACGCTCAAAGTGGCTTACGCGGCGATGTACGAATACATGAGCATGCTCTATCAGCAGACCGCATCGGAGGACCTGGGCGGCTTTCTGGGCAGCATGTCCCTGCTGGACAATGGTGAGCCCGCGGATCCGGCGGCCTGGGCCGACTGGCTTCACGCCGTCCAGAAGGCCAGAAAAGGCCAGGTCGTGATGAGCCTGGGGCTCAAGCAGGACTGATGTCACTCACCTCGGCGACCTGTCCTCCTCACGCTTGAGCGCGCGGTCCAGCACGAAGTTTCCGAACGGGACCAGCGACGCGCCGAACGCCGCGAGCGAGCGGCGCGCGGGCCACCCGTGCTCCGAGGCCGCGCGGAACAGCGAGGACACGAAGAGCAGGAACAGCAGCCCGTGCACGCTGCCGGCGATGCGCACAGCCAGCGGCTGTCCGAGCAGGTACTTCACTGGCATCGCCACGAAGAGCAACCCCAGGAAGGACATCCCCTCCAGGAAGGCGATGAGCCGCAACTGCCGCAGCGCATTCATGTGTCCACCCCGGGCCAGCGCGGCCGGAAGATCATCAGCACCAGCACGAAGAAGAACGGAACGGCGGCCATCAACGCACCCGCCACCGTGCGGCGCTCGCGCGTCGCCATGGCCACCAGCGCGAGCTGTGACACGAACGACAACGACAGCCCGCCCAATATCCACGGCTCCGTCAGCGACAGGTTGAGCTGGAGCGTGAGGAAGTAGCCCGCCGTCCACGTCACCAACAACCCCGGCGACGCGATGGCATGCACCGCGCGCTTGCGGTCGATGGAGCTCGTGGCGACCAACGCCCCGACGAGCCCTCCTCCGTAGAGCACCACGCCAGTGAACTTGAGCAGGAGCAGGAAGCGGTAGAGCAGCACCAACAGCCTCGGGGACCCGATGACGTCCATCGCCACTAGGCCCCGTATGGCACGCGCCCATCCAGCGCCGTGAGTGGCGGAAACGCCAATCTTCAACGGGTTCCCGCCAAGGGCCTCCCCTTGGCGGGAACCCGGCGGGCTGGCATCTTCCCGCCATGCACGTCGTCGCCATCGTCGCGCTGGATGGAGTGGTGTCGTTCGATCTCTCGACACCGTGCGGGGTGTTCGGCTGCGTCCGCCTCCCTGGAGGAGCCGCCGGCTACCAGGTCCGCGTCTGCGGGGTGACGCCCGAAGTCAACGCGGGCCCCTTCCAGATGAAGACCCGCTACGGATTGGCGGAGCTGGCCCGAGCGGACACCGTCATCCTGCCCGGCATCTCGGACATCTCCGCGCCCGTGCCACCCCGGCTGGTGAGCGCGGTCCGCGCGGCGGCGGCCCGGGGCACTCGCATCGCATCCATCTGTTCGGGGGCCTTCCTGCTCGCCGCGACGGGCCTGCTCGATGGACTCCGCGCGACGACCCACTGGCTGGCCACGGACGAGATGGCCCGGCGCCATCCGGACATCCAGGTGGATCCGAACGTCCTCTATGTCGACAACGGTCAGTTCCTGACCTCCGCGGGGGCCGCCGCGGGACTCGACCTGTGCCTGCACCTGGTGCGGCGCGACTACGGCTCCGCGGTGGCGGCGGACGCGGCTCGGCACTCCGTGATGCCCCTGGAGCGCGACGGCGGCCAATCCCAGTTCATCACCCACGCGCCTCCCACCCCGGAGGGCGCGTCCCTGCAACCCCTGCTGCGGTGGATGGAGGACCACCTCCACAAGCCCCTCACCCTGCCCTCCCTCGCGCGCAAGGCCGCGATGAGCGAGCGCACCCTGAGCCGCCGCTTCCGGGAACAGACCGGCACCACGCCCCTCCAGTGGCTGCTCCGGGCCCGCGTGCGCCGCGCCCAGCACCTGCTGGAGACCACCAGCCAATCCGTGGAAGCCGTCGCGGAGAAGGTGGGCTTCGGCTCCGCGACCGCCTTCCGTGAACACTTCCAGCGCATCGTCACCACCAGCCCCCTGGCCTACCGCCGCGCATTCCGAGGCGGCGGCGCGGGCGTTTCGCACTGAAGCTCAGTGCTGGTGGCCGAAGCGCACCTCCACTCCGGGGTGCGCCGCGACGAACGCGCGCAGCTTCTTGAAACTCTCCACGCCGCGCGGCCCGTCCTGGGTGAAGGTGCCCGGCTCCACGTCGTGCTCCCAGCCCCAGCGCGTGTGGCTGGCATCCCCCAGGAGCAGCACCGGCCCCTTCGTGGAGCGCACCAGGTACGCGGTGCTCCCCGGCGTGTGCCCGGGCACCCAGAGCGCCCACACGGATCCGTCCCCGAAGATGTCCACCGCGCCCTCGAAGAGGCCCTGGGGCTCCGCGGTGTAGTTCCACTCCGACAACGCCGGCTTGCCCTCCAGCGCGCGGTTGACGGCGCCCTGCACGAACAGGTTCACGAAGGTGCGCTTGGAAGCCTCTCCCGGGCCGGTGAAGACGGGCGTCCCCGCCGGGACGTCCGCCATGCCGGTGATGTGGTCCGGGTGCAGGTGCGTGAGGAAGACACCCGCCACCGGCTTCGGCTGCTTCGCCAGCCACTCGCCCAGCGGCATGAGCACCTTCATCTTCTCCATGTGCATCTGGCTCGCCACGATGCCGCGCATCGCGGACCGGTCCGGTGCATCCCGCAGCGCCGTCTCCACGCCGGTGTCCACGATGAACAACCCCTGCGTCGGGTGCCGCAGCGCGTGGAAGAAGACCTGGACGGGCACGTCGTCATCCTTCAACTGCGCCGCCTTCGCCGAGGGGTGGTCCAGGTTGATGAGACCGCCGCGCTCCACCGCCCAGTCGCAGGATGTGACGGTCTCCAGTTCCACCGGCCCCGGCGCGTCCAGTTCCGCGAGCAGCGCGGACGCGGGCTTTGTCAGTCCGAGCGCGGACTTCTGGAAGTCGTGGGACGACGTGGCGCAACCGGTGCCGACCACCGCGAGGCAGAGCGCGAGCAGCGTGGACTTCATGGCGGAGACTCCTTCCGGGACGGACCCGGCCGTTCAATGCGGACCGCACCATGGGGGATGCGCCCATGGATGGGAATCCATGAAATGGGCATGATGCCATCCATTCATGGATATCCCCTGGGATGACGCCCGGCTGTTCCTCGCCATCGCGGAGACCGGCAGCTTCAGTGGCGCCGCGCGACGGCTGCGCATCGGACAGCCCACGGTGAGCCGCCGGCTGGCCGCGCTGGAGTACGCGGTGGGCGCTGCGCTGTTCCGCCGGAGCGTGGACGGCGCGGCGCTGACGGCGGCGGGCGAAAGGCTGGTGCCACCCGCGAAGAAGATGGCGGAGTGGGCCGGCGAGCTGCAACGCGCGGTGGAGTCCTCGGACAGCTCGCCCCGGGGGCTCGTGCGAGTGACGAGTACACCCTATCTGGGCTTCGACTTCCTGGCCCCCTTCGCCGCGTTCGTCGCCCAGAAGCACCCGGGCCTGCGGCTGGAGGTGCAGTCACAGGTGCAGTACCTGGACCTGGCGCGCGGCGAGGCGGATCTCGCGCTGCGCAGCCGGCCGCCCACCAGCCCGGACCTCAAGCTGGTGGACACGCTGGAACTCCCCAACGGCGTCTTCGTCTCCCGGGCCCTCAAGGCGCGGCTGCCGAAGAAGGTGACGCTCCAACAATTGCCCTGGGTGGCCTGGGCGCCCCCGTTCGACACGGTGCCGCCCAACCCCCAACTGGAGTCGCTCATCCCCGGCTTCACCCCGGCGTTCACCGCCGACAACTACCTGTTGTTGGTCGCGGCGGCGGAGGCCGGGCTGGGCGCCATGGTGCTGGGACGCATGGCGCACCGCTTCCAACGCCCGACGAACCTCGTGCCGCTGGAGCTGGACCTGGGGCCCTTCGCCCGGAGCCAGACCCACCTGGTGTGCGCGAAGTCCGCCTTGGACATTCCGAGGGTGCGGAGGGTGTCGGAACTGTTGCTTGCCGAGTTCCAGCGGATCCGCGCGCGCTGAAGAAGCCTCCCAATCGCCAGCGGGGCGCGTATTGTCACCGCCATGCAACCCGTACGTCCCGCCGCTGCCTCCTACGTGCTCATCGACGCCGAGAACGTCGACTGGGCCGTCTCCAACATCGTGGGCCGCAAACCCGAGCCTCAGGATCGGGTGCAGTTCGACCGGCTCATCGGCTTCTGTGAAACATATTTTCCCAAGCCGGTGCGATGCGTGGTGGTGCTCAACGCGCGCGGGGAGCAACTGCCGGACGCGATGATCGGCTTCGTGCGCGCGCTGAAGTCCGCGGGCTGCGAGGTCGCGCTGCTGCACGGGCGGCCGGATCAGAAGGTCGTGGACCTGGGCATCCTCAAGCTCCTGGAGAACATCCGCACCCAGCGCCCCGGCGCGGCGGTGGGACTCGCCAGCCACGACGGCGCGGACTTCGCGGAGGCACTCAAGCCGCTCCTGGAGGAGAAGCGCCAGGTGGCCGTGCTGGGCCTTCGCGAGTACGTAAGCCAGCGCTTCCGCGAGCTGGTGCCGGCCGGCCTGAAGATCGTCGACCTGGAGCTCAACGCCAAGGTGTTCCAGCGTCCCCTGCCGCGCATCCTGCCGGTCAACGTGGACGAGTTCGATCCGTCGATGTTCGTGTAGTCGTGGTCCGTCGCAGCGCTCCCCTTCCGGAGTCCGTCCATGCCTCCCGAATCCACCTCCCAGCGCGGCGGCGCCTCCGCCGCGCTGCACGCCCTGCTGGACACGGAGTGGCAGTACTCGCTCCAGCAGTACCCCACCTATGCCTCGCTGTTGGGGGACCGCCGGTGGAATGACCGGTGGGATGACCTGAGCCTCGCGGGGCTGGAGGCGGACCACCGGCACAGCCACGACGTGCTGGCGAAGCTCGCCCGCGTGGACCGCGACGCCCTGGACGACGACGCGGACCGGCTGCACCTGGACCTCTTCCGCCGGATGCACGAGACGTGGCTGGAGGAGTACGGGGTGAAGTGGCACCTGCTGCCCCTCAACCAGATGGGCGGCCTGCCGGAGGGGCTCAAGCAGCCGCCGGGGCTCCAGACGGCGTACCAGTTGGCGGACACGCTGCGCTTCGAGACGGTGCGGGACTACGAGGACTGGGTGAAGCGGCTGGAGCGCTTCGGCGCCTACGCGGATCAGGTGGTGGCCCTGATGCGCGAGGGCCTGCGCCAGCACCGCATCCACCCGCGCATCGTGCTCCAGCGCATCCCGCCGCAGTTGGAGCGGCAGCTCGTCTCCGACCCCACCCAGAGCGGCTTCTATGGCCCCTTCACCCGCATCCCGAAGGACGTGCCGGAGGCGGACGCGCGACGGTTGGCGCAGGCGGGCCGCGACGCCATCCTGAACACGGTGGTGCCCGCGCTCCGGCGCACCCGGGACTTCCTCCTGACGGAGTACCTGCCCGCCGCCCCGGAGACCGTGGGTGTGTGGCAGTTCCCGGATGGTGAAGCGCTGTACTCGGTCCTCGCGCGCCGCCACACGACGACGCGCCTGTCCCCCGAGGAGATCCACGCGGTGGGCCTGGAAGAGGTCCAGCGGCTGCGCGCGCAGATGCTCCAGGTGATGGCGCGCACGGGCTTCACCGGCACGCTCCAGGAGTTCTTCGAAGCGCTGCGCACGCAGACGCGCTTCTACGAGCCCACGGGCGAAGCGCTGCTCGCGCGCTACCAGGCCCTGGCCAGGCGCATTGATCCGCTGCTGGAGCGGCTGTTCCGGACGATGCCGAAGAAGCCCTACGTCGTCGAACCCGTGCCGGAGGCCATGGCCCCGGACGTGACGACGGGCTTCTACTTCCCCGCCGCCGCGGACGGCTCGCGCCCGGGCACCTTCCAGGTGAACCTCTACCGGCCGGAGACCCGCCCCATCTGGGAGATGGTGCCCCTGACGCTGCACGAGGCCGTGCCCGGCCACCACTTCCAGATATCCCTGGCCTCCGAACAGACGCAGCTGCCGGAGTTCCGCCGCTTCACGTCCTACGTCGCCTTCGACGAGGGCTGGGCGCTGTACTGCGAGTCCCTGGGCGACGAACTGGGCCTGTACGACGACCCGCACGACAAGTTCGGCCAGCTCGCCTTCGAGATGTGGCGCGCGGTGCGGCTGGTGGTGGACACCGGCCTGCACGCGAAGCAGTGGACGCGGCGACAGGCCCTGGACTTCTTCATGGAGAACGCCCCGCGCCAGGAGCTGGACGTCACCAACGAGGTGGACCGCTACATCGCCTGGCCGGGACAGGCGCTGGCGTACAAGGTCGGCCAGCTGCGGATCAGCGCCCTGCGCACGAAGGCGGAGGCCACGCTGGGCTCGCGCTTCGACGTGAAGGCGTTCCATGATCAGGTGCTGCTGACCGGCTCGCTGCCCCTGGACGTGCTGGAGGCGAAGCTGGACGCCTGGATGGAACACGAGGCCCGGGGCGCGGCATGAAGCGCGTGCTCGTCACCGGGCTGGTGCTGGGCGGCGTGGCCCTGCTGGCGCTCGCGGCCTGGGTCGCGGTGCGCAGCGCACGCTACATCGCGTCGGAGGTGTACCCGCCCCGCCAACCGGTGGAGCGGCCCCCGGCGAAAGGGGTCTTCGCCGGCCTGCGCGACGTGTCGTTCCAGGACCGCGACGGGCTCCTGCTCAAGGGCTGGTACCTGCCGCCCCGGAATGGGGCGCTCGTCATCCTGGTCCACGGCCTGTCGGGCAACCGCACGCAACTGCTGCCCGAGGCCCGCTTCCTCGCCCAGGCCGGGTACGGGCTGGTGCTCTTCGACCTGGGAGCCCACGGAGAGAGCGCTGGGACGGTGTCCACCTACGGCGACCGCGAGGCGGGCCAGGTGATGGCGGCGGTGGATTTCGCCAGCCGCCAGCCGGAGGTGGATGCCCGGCGCATCGGCGCGCTCGGGTTCTCCCTGGGGGGCTATTCGGTGCTGAAGGCGGCGGCGGGTGACCCGCGCCTCAAGGCCGTGGTGGTGGAGGCCGCGGCCGTCGCCCCCGCGCAGGCGCTCCAGGACGAACTGGGGCACTGGGGCCCCCTGGGCCTGTGGCCGGCGCTGACGGTGATGAAGCGCGCGGGCGTGGACGTGAACGCCGTGCAACCCGCCCGGGACATGGCCGCGCTGACCGACCGCCCCGTCCTGCTGGTGGCCGGCACCGAGGATCCCTGGGTGCCCGACGCCGCCCTGGACAACCTGCTGGGTCAGGGCCGTGGCCCCTGGGAGAAGTGGCGGGTGCCGGGCACGGGCCACGGGGACTACCTCCTGGCTTCTCCCGAGGAGTACCCCCGCCGCGTGCTCGGGTTCTTTTCGCGCTTTCTCTGAATACGTACGCCGGGAAACGGCGCCGGAGCGGTCCAGGGCTCGCCTGCCCGCAAGGAATCGGTCCGGGGCCGTTGAATCCTGTACAGACATGGCATGCTTGGGGACCGGCTTGGCCTGTCTTTCCCATCCTCTACACTTCGAACGCTCAGAAACAGAAAGTCGGGATGGCCCTGGGGGATATGTCCGTGGATGAAGCGGTCAGGCAGACAGTGGTGGGGCGCTTCACGGCGCAAGCAGCGCGCACCCCCGAAGCCGAGGCGGTCCGCTTCGAGGGCGTAGGGCTGACGTACGGGGCCCTGGATCGCCGCTCCAACCAACTGGCCCACCACCTCCAGGGCCTGGGCGTGAAGACGGACGTGCTCGTCGGCGTGTGCCTGGAGCGCTCGGTGGAGATGGTCGTGGCGGTGCTGGCCGTGCTCAAGGCCGGCGGCGCGTACCTTCCGCTCGATCCCGCCTATCCCGCTCCGCGTCTGTCATTCATGTTGGAGGACGCCAAGGCGCCGGTGCTGCTGACCCAGGCGAAGCTGCGTGCGGGGCTGCCGGCCTTCGCCGGGCCAGTGCTGTGCCTGGATGAATCCCCCGCCCTCTTCGCCCCGGAGGCCCCGGCCTCCCCGGTGGACGCTTCGAGCCTGGAGGGGCTGGCGTACGCCATCTACACCTCCGGCTCCACGGGCACGCCCAAGGGCGTGGCGATGGGGCACGGGCCTCTTGGCAGCCTCATCACGTGGCAACTGGGCCAGTCGATCGCCGGCCCGGGCACGCGCACGTTGCAGTTCTCGCCCCTGTCGTTCGACGTGTCGTTCCAGGAGCTGTTCGGCACGTGGTGCTCGGGCGGAACGCTGGTGCTGGTGCGGGACGAGCGGCGGCTGGACGCCGTGCTGCTCCTGAAGCTGCTGGCGGACGAGCGCGTGGAGCGGCTGTTCCTGCCCTTCATCGCGCTGCAAAGCATCTCGGAGATCGCCATCTCGCACCAGAAGGTGCCGGCGTCCCTGCGCGAGGTGGTGACCGCGGGCGAGCAGCTCCAGGTGACGCACCACCTGCGCGCCTTCTTCGCCGCGCTGCCGGGTTGCGCGCTGCACAACCACTATGGCCCGTCGGAGACGCATGTCGTCTCCAGTTACGTCCTCCGGGGCTCCCCGGATGCATGGCCCGCGCTGCCGCCCATCGGAAAGGCCATCGACGGCTGTGAGCTGGTGGTCCTGGACGAGCAGAAGCGGCCCGTGCCGCCCGGGGAGTCCGGCGAGCTGTTCCTCGCCGGCGTGTGCCTGGCGCGTGGCTACCTGCACCGCGAGGCGCTGACGGCGGAGCGCTTCGTGGCGCACCCGCTGCGCCCCGGCACGGGCGAGCGCGCGTACCGCACCGGCGACCTGGCGCGCGTGCTGCCCGATGGCAACGTGGAGTTCCTGGGCCGCATCGACGGCCAGGTGAAGGTGCGCGGCTACCGCATCGAGCTGGGTGAGATTGAAGTCGCGCTCGGCAGCCACCCGGCGGTGAAGCAGGTGGCGGTGGTGGCGCGCGAGGACGTGCCCGGCGACAAGCGGCTTGTCGCGTACGTCGTCCCGGACGGCACGCTGGAGCACGCGGCCGGGACGCTGCGGCGTCACCTGGGGACGCGGGTGCCGGACTACATGGTGCCCTCCTCGTTCGTCGTGCTGGAGGCACTGCCCCGGACGCCCAGTGGGAAGATCGATCGGCGCGCCCTGCCCGCCCCGCTGCCCACGCGGCCGGAGTTGCAGCAGGCCTACGTGGCGCCCCGCTCGACGCTGGAGCGGACGATTTCGGAGTCGTGGGCGCAGCTCTTGCGCATCGACCGGGTGGGCATCCACGACAGCTTCTTCGAGTTGGGCGGCAACTCGCTGCTCGCGCTCCAGTGCGTGGCGCGGCTGCGGCAGGAGCACGGGCTGGAGATCCCCATCGTCCAGCTCTTCCAGTCGCCCACGGTGGCGCAGCTCGCGGCGGTGCTCTCCGGGGATTCGTCGCGGCCCTCGCTCAAGCAGCAGGTGGAGGCGCGGCAGGCGAAGCGTCAGCAGGCGGCCGGTGGGACGGGGGCTTCGGAGCCGGTGGCCATCATCGGCATGGCGGGCCGCTTCCCGGGCGC
>NZ_JAPNJZ010000026.1:0-40056 GCF_026626765.1 Corallococcus sp. bb12-1
ATCCGACAAGCCGCCCATCCGGGGTGGAGGCATCGCCGCCGACGCGGACAAGCCGCCCATCCGGGGTGGAGGCATCGCGCCCGACGCGGACCGCCCTCCGCAGTTGCCGCCCCGGGCCGTCTCACCGCCGCCCGTTCCCCGGCAGGGGCCGCCGCCCCGGCTGATGCCGTCCTCCCCGGAGGGACAGGCCCGCTCGGGGCCGCCCGTGCTGAAGCCCTCCTCGCCCGCCTCCGCGGACGACGAACCGGAGGAGATCGCCGCCGACGAGGCCGAGTCCCTGGACGACGACGGCAGCCACACCCCGTCCAACGCCAGCGCGGCGCTGGACGAGCCGGAGGAGATCAGCAGTGACGAGGTCCACGACGCGGACTCGCTCGCGCTGGAGGCCGCGGACGCGGAGGATGCCGCGGCGGCCGTGACGGAGGAGCCTCCGCCCGCGCCCCCGGGTTCGACCCTCAACCCGTGGTTCGCCCAGTTGGCGCACGGGTACTGTCCCCCCGAAGGGGCCCAGTTCGCCCGGCACACCCCTCCCACCAACTTCCCGGGGAGGGATCCGGAGGCCGGCGCGACCCCACCTGTCGGCCAGGGAGCGGTTCGCAACAAGATCACGTGAGGCAAGCGACCGAGCGCCGCTCGGAAACTTCCCAAGCCTTGCGCCCGCCGAATAGGATGTGGCGGTTTTCACTGCACTTTTTGCTGGGTGAAGGGCTTCATGGAGCGTCGCGTCCTCATCGTCGAAAGCCAGAACGACTTCGCACTCAGCATGGCCTCCGTGCTCAAGAGCGCGGGCTACAACACGGCCATGGCCACCACTGCGTCAGATGCGCAGCGGGAGCTGGAGAAACGCCGACCCGACCTGGTCGTCGTGCGCGCGGAGCTGCCGGACCAGTCCGGCTTCGCCCTCTGTGGTCAGATCAAGAAGGGCAAGTGGGGCCAGAACCTCAAGGTCCTCCTGCTGTCCTCCGACTCGGGCGTGGAGGGGCTGAACAAGCACCGTGAGACGCCCGCCGCCGCGGACGGCTACCTCGTCATCCCCTTCGAGATGGGGGAGCTCGCCTCGATGAGCGCGGGCATCGTCCCGCCCGGCACCGACGACACGGACGCGGACCTGGACGCCGCCCTCTCCGGCGCCCCTCGGGAAGCCCCGCCGCCCATGCCCGGCGTGCGCACCGGAGCCCCGCCCAAGCTGCCCAAGCGCGAGCGCCGCAGCGCCATGACGGACGAGGACAAGTCCTTCATGGACCGCGCCTTCTCCTCCATCGCGGACCGCAAGGCGGAGCTCCTGGCGGAGTCGCGCCAGTTGAAGCGCCCGCCCCCGCGCCGCGAATTGATGGGCACGCCCGAGGGGAAGATCCAAATCCTCCGGGACGAGCTGAAGACACGCGAAGCGCAGCTCGCGCGCCTGTCCGAAATCTGGAGCGTCCGCGAGCGGGAGCTGCTGTCCGTCGAGGACCGGCTCCATGAGAAGGACGTGGAGCTGCAGGGCCTGAAGATGCAGGTGGATGACCTGCTGCGGCGCTTCAATGACGCCCAGCAGTCCATCGTCCAGAAGGAGCGCGAGCACGGCGCCACCGTCGACGACCTGCTCCTGCAGAAGTTCTCCTCGGAGAAGGACCTCATCGAGGTCGTCGCCTCCAAGGAAAAGGACATCAACGTCCTGCGCAAGGAGGTCAACCTCCGCGACGAGGAGCTGTCCCGCCGTGGCGCCGACCTGGAAGGCTGGCGCAACGAGTTCGACAAGCTGGAGAAGCACCTCGGCGTCGTCACGCTGGAGTTCGAGGTCAAGGAGCAGAAGCTCCAAGACACGGTCCGCGCCAACGAGGCGGACATCCTCCAGCTTCGCGATCGCGGCGACCAGTTCGAGTCCGAGCTGGGCCGCACCGTCAGCGAGCGCGACCAGCGCTACGCCGAGCTGGACGGAGAGATTCAAGCCCTCCAGGAGCGGCTGACCCAGACCGAGCAGGAGCGCGACGCCACCGTGCGCGGCCTGGAGGCCCGGTCCACCACGGCGGAAGAGCACGCCAACCGCTCCGACGCGGAGATCGAACGCCTCAACGCCGAGCGTGCCGCGCTGGAGCAGCGCCTCACGCAGCAGGTGGCGGACCTGGAGTCGGACATCGCGCGCGTCACCGGCGAGCGCGACCAGCTCAAGCTGGACAAGGACGAGCAGGAAGCGGACCTCACCCAGCGCGTGGAGGAGCGCGACGCGAAGCTCGCCTCGCTCGACCGCGAGCTGCAGGAGGCCATCGCCCGCAACGAGAACAACGAGGCGGAGCTCAACGCGACCATCCAGCAGCACCGCGAGCGCATCGGTGAGCTGGAAGGCGAAGTCGAAGCCGTCAAGACGCACCTGGAGGACCGCGAGTCGGAGCTGAACGCCGAACTCCAGGCACTCCAGCAGGCCAAGGACACGCTGGAGCAGGACCTCACCAGCCAGTTGGAGAACCTGCGCTCGGAGAAGGACGCCCTGGAGGCGGACCTCAAGGGCCAGATCCAAGCGCTCAGCGAGCAGCTGGACTCCGCGCAGCAGCAGGGCGAACAGCTCTCCGCGCGCGTGGCGTCGCTGGAAGACACCGTCGCCCAGCGCGACAGCAGCATCGAGGGCCTGCAGTCGGACGTGGCCGAGCGTGACTCGCGCATCTCCGAGCTGACCGGGAACCTGGAGGCGACGAGCCAGCAGCTCACGGAGACGCAGGGCACGCTCTCCAGCACCGAAGCCACCCTCGCGGAGACGCGCGGCGAGCTGGAGGCCACCAGCCAGCAGCTCTCCGAAACGCAGACGACGCTCTCCACCACGGAGGGCACGCTCGCGGAGACGCGCGGCGAGCTGGAGGCCACCAGCCAGCAGCTCTCCGAGACCCAGACGCGCCTGACGCAGACCGAGGAGACTCTCTCCTCCACGCGCGGCGAACTGGAGGCGACCAGCCAGACGCTGGCGACCACCGAGGACACCCTCGCGCGGACCCAGGACACGCTGGCGCGCACGGAAGCCACCCTCGCGGACACGCAGGGCACGCTCTCCAGCACCGAAGGCACGCTCGCGGAGACGCGCGGTGAGCTGGAGGCCACCAGCCAGACCCTGTCCGACACCCAGTCTCGGCTCGCGCAGACGGAGGAGACGCTCTCCACCACGCGCGGCGAGCTGGAGGCGACGAGCCAGACCCTGTCCGACACGCAGGGCACGCTGGCCAGCACCGAAGGCACGCTGGCGGAGACGCGCGGCGAGCTGGAAGCCACCAGCCAGACCCTGTCCGACACGCAGACGCGGCTCGCGCGGACGGAGGAGACGCTCGCCTCCACCCAGGGCGAACTGGAGGCGACCAGCCAGACGCTGTCGACCACCGAGGCGACCCTCGCGCAGACGCAAGACACGCTGGCGCGCACGGAGGCCACCCTCGCGGACACGCAGGGCACGCTCTCCAGCACCGAAGGCACGCTCGCGGAGACGCGCGGTGAGCTGGAGGCGACGAGCCAGACGCTCACGCAGACCCAGGACACGCTGGAGTCGACGCGCGCGGAGCTGACCAAGACGACCACGCACCGCGACGAGCTGGACGCGGAGCTGAACGAGACGCGCGACATCCTCCAGGAGACCAACGGTCTCCTCGCCCGCACCACGCAGGAGCGCGACACGCGCATCGCGGAGCTGCAGGCGCTCGGCGAGGCGAAGGATTCGCTGGAGCAGGACCTCACCGGCCAGATTGGCCAGCTGCGCGCGGACCTGTCCGAGACGCAGGGCCAGTACGAGGCCGAGCGCGGTGCACACGCGACGCTCGCGCAGGAGACCACCGCGCAGATCGCCGCCCTCACCGGCGAGCGCGACGGGCTGACGCAGGAGCTGAACACCACGTCGCAGCAGTTGGCTGACACGCAGGGCCAGCTCACCGACACCCGGGACGTCCTCGCCCGCGAGGAGCAGACCCACGCGCAGACGCGCCAGCAGGCCGCCGCCACCCAGGCGGAGCTGGAGCGCCAGCTCGCGGACTCGCAGGCCAACGGCGAGGAGCTGGCCGAACAGCTCATCGTCACCAAGCACGAGCTGGGCACGCGCGTCGCGGAAGTCACGCAGCTGTCCTCCAAGCTCGCGCAGACCGAGGACGCGCGGCACGACCTGGATGACCGCCTCCAGACGCTCACGCACGAGTCCCAGCGTCGCGAGGAGCTGCTCCAGAACGAGGTCGACACCAAGGGCAAGGAGCTGTCGGACACGCTGCGCAAGCTCACCCACGTGACGCAGGAGAAGATGCGTCAGGCGGAGGTGCTCAACCGCGAGGTCGCCACCCGCACCGACCAGGTGAAGGCGCTCGAAGGCCAGCTGCAGACCCAGGCCGCGGACGCGAAGAAGCAGGCGGACGCGCTGGGCCAGCAGCTCAACGCCGTGTCCAGCGACCTGGACGGGGCGCGCAAGGCCATCGCCGAGCGCGACTCCCAGCTCCAGCAGGCCGGGCAGTCCCAGCAGAAGCTCGCCAGCGAGCGCGACGGACTCGCCGGACAGCTCCAGCAGGCCCAGGCGCAGGCTCAAGCCCAGGCGCAGCAGGCCCAGGCCACCGCCGCCGCCGCGAAGAAGCAGGCCGATGACCTGGCCGCGAAGCTCGCGAAGGCGGAGCAGTCCATCGCGCAGCTTGGCCAGGACGCCCAGAAGGTCGCGGCCGACACGGACGCGAAGCTCAAGGACGCCCAGGCCCAGCTCCAGGCCCGCACCAAGAAGGCCCAGGACCTGGAACTCGCCCTGGAGAACGCCACGAGCGCCCGGAGCCGCGCGGAGAAGGAGCTCACCGCCCGCGTCACCGCCGCCGAAACCAAGGCCAACGAGTCCGCCGCCCGTCTCGCCACCGCGCAGAAGGAGCGCAAGGACCTGGAAGCGCGCCAGCTCAAGGAGCTGGACGACCTCAACGCCAAGCAGAAGGCGGAGCTGGAGCGTCGCGAGGCCATCAAGGCCCAGGAAGTCGCCCGCCTCCAGACATCCGTGCAGGAGAAGAGCAAGGCGCTCAAGGTCGCGGAGCTGGAACTGGCTCGCTACAAGAGCAAGTCCCCTGCCCCGGCCGCCGCCGCCGCGAAGGCCGCGCCTCCGGTGGACGAACACCTGGCCGTGACGGCCCAGGCCAACCCCGTCATCCCGGCCGCCGCCAAGCCCCCGGCGAAGGCCGCCGCCAAGCCCGCCGCGAAGAAGGCCGCCCCCGCGCCGGTGCAGGCCGAGGACGAGGACGCCCCGGAGCGCACCATGGTGATGCAGCTTCCCACCGCCCCCGAGGGCGAGGACGACTGGACGGCGCTCGTCGACGAGCTCGACAAGTAGCCTCTCCAATCCCCTGGAAATGACGAGGGCCCGCGCACTCTTTTGGAGTGCCGGGCCCTTCGTGCGTCATCTCAGGTCAGCGATTCAGGTCCGCGCCTGACGGCTCAAAGGGCCGTGACGGCCTTCGCCTCGCGCAGCAAGTCCCGGAAGTGCAGTGAGCCCACCACGTCCCGCACCGACACCGGCCGTCCTTCGTCCCGGGCCTGCGCCTGGGCCATGCGCCAACGCTCCACCAGCGTCCGCGTCGCGATGTACGCCATCACCAAGGGGATGCCACCCGGCATCACCACCACCACCACCGCCATCGCCAGTTTCAACCACGCCCACATGACCCGCGACCTCGTTCGTGTCCTGAGATACGCCACAGAGATGCACGGTGCGTGCCCACGGTGCGAAAATAGTTACGCACCCTGATTCCGGGGGGTTGCAGCCCCCAAGGCCCTCAAGAGTGCGGACGGCGTCCCCACAACCCTGGCATTTTTGCCGCAGTCGTCCGGGGACCGTCGGTTAAGTTGACGGGTGTGAGCTCCCCCGAACTGACCGCGGCGATTCCGTCCTTCACCAGCGTGGAGGACGCGGCGCGTCGCCTGGAAGCGGTGGGCTACCTGTCGTCCCCCGAAATCGCCACGGCGGTGTTCCTGGCGGACCGGATGAACAAGCCCATCCTGGTGGAGGGCCCGGCGGGGGTGGGCAAGACGGAGCTGGCGCGCGCCCTGGCCCTGGCGCTGGACCGGGGGTTCATCCGCCTCCAGTGCTACGAGGGCCTGGACGAAGCCAAGGCCCTCTACGAGTGGGAGTACGCCAAGCAGCTGCTCTACACCCAGCTGCTCAAGGACAAGATTGGAGAGATGACGCAGGGCACGAAGACGCTCGCGGAAGCCGCGGACCGGCTCGCTTCCGGTGACGCGGTGTTCTTCTCCGAGCGCTTCCTCCTGCCCCGCCCCATCCTCCAGGCCCAGCTTTCGGAGAAGCCGTCGCTGCTGCTGGTGGACGAAATCGACAAAGCGGATCCGGAGTTCGAGGCCTTCCTGCTGGAAGTGCTCTCTGACAACGCCGTCACGGTGCCGGAGCTGGGCACCATCAAGGCGAAGCACATCCCGCGCGTCATCCTCACCAGCAACAACGCCCGCGAATTGTCGGACGCGCTCAAGCGCCGCTGCCTGCACCTGCACATCGACTTCCCGGACCGGGAGCGCGAGCTGCGCATCGTCCGCTCGCGCCTGCCGGAGGTCCCCCAGGTGCTGGCCGAGCAGGTGGTGGAAGCCGTGGCCGCCATCCGGGCGTTGGACCTGAAGAAGGCCCCGTCCATCAGCGAGACGCTGGACTGGGCGCAGAGCCTGGTGCTGCTCAACGCTGAATCGCTCACCGCGGACGTCGTCGCGGCCACGCTCAACCTCGTCCTCAAATACGAGGGTGACATCGAGAAGGCCCGCGCCAACCTTCCGCAGATCGCCCAGGCCTGACGCAGGGCGACTTGGGCGGACAGACGAGCTCCTGGCGTTTCGCGCTTTGCCTCCCCGGTGGGCCTGGATAGAAAGCTTTGAGCCTCACAGTCTCAAGCTGTCCCACCCTAGCCCGACGAGGAACTTCCCGATGAGCTCGACCTCATCCTCCGTACTGCGCGCCGAACACATCTGGCTCGATGGGAAGCTGGTGAAATGGGACGAGGGCAACGTGCATGTCATGACGCACGCCCTCCACTATGGCCTGGGCGTCTTCGAAGGCATCCGCGCCTACAAGACCCATGACGGCCGGCTCGCCGTCTTCCGGCTGCGCGAGCACATCCAGCGCCTGCTCGACTCCGCGCACATCATCATGCTGAACATCCCCTTCACCGAGGATCAGCTGGTGGAGGCGACGCTGGACCTCTTGCGCAAACAGAAGGACCAGTTCGCCAACGGCGCCTATCTGCGCCCGGTGGCCTTCATGGGGGACGGCGCCATGGGCCTGGGCGCGGTGAACCCCACCCGCGTGGCCGTCACGGCTTGGGACTGGGGCTCGTACCTGGGTGACAAGGGCATGCGCGAGGGCATCCGCGCCAAGGTCAGCTCCTTCACACGCATGCACGTGAACGTGAACATGGTGCGCGGGAAGATCACCGGCCAGTACGTCAACTCCATCATGGCCAAGCGCGAGGCGGTGCTCGCCGGCTACGACGAGGCCATCCTCCTGGACATCAGCGGCTTCGTCGCGGAGGCGTCCGGCGAGAACATCTTCATGGTGAACAAGAAGGGCGTCATCAAGACCCCTCCCCTCTCCTCCCCCATCCTCGACGGCATCACCCGCGACACCGTGCTGAAGCTCCTGCGCGACAGCGGCCGCGTGGTGGACGAGGTGACCTTCACCCGCGACGCCCTCTACATCTGCAATGAGATCTTCTTCACCGGCACCGCCGCGGAGATCACCCCCGTGCGCGAGGTGGACAACCGCCAGGTGGGCGAGGGCAAGCCCGGCCCCATCGGCACCTTCGTGCAGGACGCCTACTTCAAGGTCGTCCGGGGCCAGGACGACCGCTATGCGGACTGGCTGACCTACGTTTGAGAACAGTCCGCTGACGTGACATCCCGGCGGGCAGGGGAATCGGGTAGAACCCCTACCCGATGCCTCCCGCCGGGTACGCGTACGAAGACAATCCGTTCAAGCTCGAGAACCCGTCCGTCCTCGACATCGCTCCCTCGGAGCCGAAGTCGATGGAGGACACCGGACTGAAGATCGGCCTGCTCGCCGACCTGGGTCTGAAGTTCCTCTATTACGCCGGCACCGGCACGGGCATGGGCATCGCGGAGAGCATGTGCCTGCCCTGGTCGGGCGTCGTCGAGCACGTGGTGGACTTCCTCGCGCAGGAGAAGCTGGTGGACCTGCGGGGCGGCAAGGGCTTTGGCCGCGCCTCCGTGGAGTTCGCCCTCACGGAGAAGGGCCGCGAGTACGCCCGCGACGCCCTCACCCGCTCCACCTACGTGGGCCCCGCCCCCGTCCCCATCGAGCAGTACAACGCCCTCATCACCAGCCAGACCGAGGAGACGCCCGTCGTCAGCCAGGAGGACCTGGTGATGGCCCTGGGCCACCTCACCGTCTCCGCGGAGCTGATGGACAAGCTGGGCCCGGCGGTGAACTCCGGCCGCTCGCTCTTTCTCTACGGCCCGCCCGGCAACGGCAAGACGAGCCTCGCGGAGGCCATCTCCCACATGTTCGGTGGCGAGGTGTACGTCCCCCACTGCCTCGAAATCGACAACCAGATCATCAAGGTCTACGACCGGATCATCCACACCCCCGTGTCGCTCGAAGTCGGCTCGGCCACGGGCGGGCGCCGGCAGACCTTCGAAATGGACAAGCGGTGGCTGCTCTGCCGCCGCCCCGCCGTCGTCGTCGGCGGCGAGTTGACGCTGGAGACTCTGGACCTCATCTACTCGGAGAGCACCCGCTTCTACGAGGCGCCGTTCCAGGTGAAGGCCAACGGCGGCATGCTCCTCATCGACGACTTCGGCCGGCAGAAGGTCCACCCCACGGACCTGCTCAACCGGTGGATCGTCCCCCTGGAGAAGCGGGTGGACTTCCTCACCCTCCACACGGGCAAGAAGTTCGAAATCCCGTTTGATCAGCTTCTCGTGTTTTCCACCAATCTGGACCCCAAGGAGCTGGTGGATGAGGCGTTCCTGCGCCGCATCAAGTACAAGATTGAAGTAGGCAATCCGGATGAAGAGTCCTACCGGGAGATCTTCCGCCGGGTGTGCGAGGCGGCGGGCATTCCCTACGTGGACCAGGCCATTACCTACCTCGTGGAGCACTACTACAAGCCGCGCAGCATGGAGATGCGCTCGTGCCACCCCCGGGACCTGGTGTCGCTCATCCGGGACGCGGCGAGGTACCGGCAGATTCCGCCGGCCCTCTCCAAGGATTTGTTGGACCAGGCGTGCGAAGTGTTCCTGGTGAATCTCTAGTCGGGTTTTAATTGTTCCAACCGCGCGGAATTTCTAGAATCCGCGTGCCGTTGTACCGCCCGGCGCAGCCTCTGAGAAAACAGCGCCCGGGGCGGGCCGGGGCGAGAAGGAGCCGCAGTCCGTGAAGGAACGCTATCAAGACATCGACGAGAAGAACGAGCAGCTGCGCGAGTACCTCGACATCTACAAGGACAAGCAGCCAGCGCGCGAGTTCCTCGACCGGTTCGAGATGTCGTGGATCTACCACGACGCCGCGCTCGAAGGCGTCGTCTACACGCACCAGGAGTTGATGGCCGCGCTCTTCCCGGCACGCACCGCCGCGGAAGCGTCCATGATTCCGGTCGTCCTGGAGATCCGCAACCACAAGGCGGTGGCGGACTACATCCGCGAGGAGGCGCAGGGCGCGAAGAAGCAGTCCGCGCTGACGCTCACCACCATCAAGCGGATGCACGACCTCTTCCTGGGCAACACGCCGGAAGCCCTGGCCGAGCGCGCGCGCATGGAGCGGCGCGAGCGCACGGAGAAGGAGCTGGCCAAGGAGCGCGACCGCGCGGGGCTGCGCAAGGACATGCCCCTGCACCGCACCTACTTCCACGACATCACCCAGCCGGCGAAGATCCAGGCCCGGCTGGAGAAGCTCGTGGACCACACCGCCAGCGCGGAGTTCCGCGAGTTCCACCCCATCAAGCAGGCGGCGGTGGTGCAGCATGAGTTCCTGCAGATCTTCCCC
Organism: Corallococcus sp. bb12-1; assembly: GCF_026626765.1. NCBI lineage: Bacteria > Pseudomonadati > Myxococcota > Myxococcia > Myxococcales > Myxococcaceae > Corallococcus > Corallococcus sp. bb12-1. The sequence goes on from NZ_JAPNJZ010000026.1 coordinate 9,965, forward strand.
TTCACCGAGCACAGCGGGAAGGTGGGGCGCATGTGCAGCAACCTCATCCTGCTGCGCAACGGCTACATGCCCGCGGTCATCCACTCCATCGACCGGCAGCGCTACTACGAGTCCTTCCGGGGACCGGTGGCCATCTTCCGCACGGTGTTGATGGACGCGATGGAGAACTCGCTCGACAACGGCGTGAAGTACTTCCGCGACCTGGGCCGCAAGTACAAGACCGTCGAATAGGCGTCACCCGGGGTGACGGGCCGCGGGGACGCTGCGTCCTCGCGGTCCCCTGTCCCTCGGGTCCAGCCTCCCGGGCAACCCACCAGGGAAGCGGACGGCCTGACGGCTTTCTGCTTCGCCATGAAGGACGGGTGGGTCGTCGACACCATTGGGGTGCTGGACCCACCTTTTCCAGAACGTCAGGGGGAGAACATCCGACTTCTCGAATCCCCGTGGCGGAGGAAGTAAAAGAAGAGCCTCCATGCCTGTGACCCCTTCACTCCAAAGCCGCCGCTCCCAGCTTCCTGCCGGTAGCGAGCTTACGGAGCCTCCGCCAGCACGTCTGGCGCACCTGCCCGCCGTCGACAAGCTGGGCCGCCTGCTGCGCGTGGCCAAGGGACACCGGCGGGCGCTCATCCTGACGCACGACAACCCGGATCCCGACGCCATCGCCGCCGCCGTGTCGCTCGCGCATCTGTTGGAGCGCAAGGCCGGGATGGAAGCCCACGTGGGCTACGGCGGCATCATCGGCCGGGCGGAGAACATCGCCTTCGTGCGGGTGCTGCGCCTGCCCGTGTCGCACGTGTCGCAGATCGACTTCGGTGAGTACGATCTGTTCGGCCTGGTGGACACGCAGCCGCCGGTGCGCAACCACTCGCTGCCCCCGAAGATTCGCGCGGACATCGTGGTGGACCACCACCCGCTGCGCGAGGAGAGCCTCCAGTCGCCCTTCGCGGACGTGGGCGGCGACTTCGGTGCCACGTCCACCATGTTGGTGGAGTACCTGCGGGCCGCGCGGCTGGAGCCCTCCGTGGAGGTCGCCACCGCGCTCTTCTACGGCATCAAGGCGGACACGCGGGACCTGGGCCGGGAGACGACCCAGACGGACGTGGACAGCTACCTGTGGCTGTTCCCCCGCTGTGACAAGTCGATGCTGGGGCAGATCGAGCACCCGGAGGTGCCGGCCCGCTACTTCCAGCTCTTCCACACGTCCATCGAGAAGGCGAAGGTCTACGGCACCGCCATCATCACCGACCTGGAGGAGGTCTACTCCCCGGACATGGTGGCGGAGGTCGCCGAGCGGATGATGTTCCTCGAAGGGATGAAGTGGTCCCTGGCCTACGGGACGTTCCGCAACCAGCTCTTCCTGAGCCTGCGCGTGAAGGACCGCCGCATGAACGCGGGCCGCCTCATCCGCGAGACGTGCGAGGACCTGGGCGGCTCGTCCGGCGGCCACGGCAGCATGGCGGGCGCGCGGCTTCCGCTCTCCGGCAGCGCCAACAAGCGCAAGACGCTCAAGCGGGAGCTGGTGGCCAGGTTCCTGGAAGCCTTCGGCGTCGCCCAGGAGCGGCCGGTGTCGCTCTTGTCCGCGCAGGACACGTGATCTACTGGGACCACAACGCCGCCGCGCCGGTGCGCGCGGAGGTGGGCGCCCTGCTCGCGCGAGCCTTCACCGGGGGCGGCTTCGGCAACGCCTCCAGCGTGCACGGTGGTGGGCGCGAAGCGCGCGGTCGGCTGGACGCGGCGCGGGCGAAGGTTGCGCGCGTCCTGGGCTGCGAGCCGAAGGAGATCTGCTTCACCGCGTCGGGCAGCGAGGCGGATGCGCTCGCGCTCCTGGGCGCGTACGGAGCACGGCCGGTGAAGGAGCGCCGCCGGGTGGTGGGCTCGACGGTGGAGCACCCCGCCCTGCTGGGCGCGCTCACGCAGTTGGAGCGCGAGGGCGCGCAGGTTGTGCGGCTGGCCCCCGGCCCTGACGGCCGTGTTCCGCTGGAGTCCCTGCTGGAGGCGCTCACCCCGGACACCGCGCTGTGCTCGCTGATGTGGGCCAACAACGAGACGGGCGTGCTGCAACCGGTGGCGGAGGCCGCGCGAGCGTGCCGTCAGCGCGGCATCCTCTTCCACACCGACGCCGTGCAGGCCGCGGGCAAGGTGCCGCTCACGTTGCGTGAGGTGGACGCGGATCTGCTCTCCCTGTCGGCGCACAAGTTCGGCGGACCGCAGGGCGCGGGCGTGCTGGTGGTCCGCAAGGGCGTGGACGTGCGCGCATTGACGCCCGGGCACCAGGAGGGTGGCCGCCGGGGAGGCACGCAGAACGTCCCCTACGCGGAGGCCCTGGCCCTGGCCCTGGAGCTGGCCGCGAACGACCAGGCCGCCGTCGCTGAGCGGGTCGGCGCCCTGCGCGACGGGTTCGAGCGGCAGGTGCTCACGCGGCTGTCCGGCGTGACGGTGAACGGAGCCGGCGCGCCGCGCGTGCCCAACACCAGCAACCTGCGCTTCGACGGCGTCGAAGGCGAAGCGCTCCTGATGGCGTTGGATCTGGAAGGCATCCACGTGTCGTCGGGCGCGGCCTGCGCGTCCGGAACGCTGTCCCCTTCGCACGTGCTGCGCGCGATGGGCCTGTCCCCCGCGCAGGCCCGTGGCAGCCTGCGCTTCAGCCTGGGGCCCACCACCACCGACGCGGAAGTCTCACGTGTCGTGGAGGCGCTGTGCACGCACGTCCCGCGCGTGCGCGCACTGGAAGCACCCGGCTCCAGCGCCTGAAGCAGGCGCGGTGCACGCCGTCCCGCCCTACCACTTCTGGTCGGGCAGTCCCTCCTCGCGCACTTCTGGATCCGGCTGGCCGTAGCCGGGCATGCCGTCCTCCCTGGCCTCGCCGGGCTTGGGCGGAAGACGTTCGTCACCCTGCCGCGTCTCGCGAGTCGGCTTGTCGTCCTGTTCGGGCTGCTGCGGCTTTCGCTCGGTCGCCATGGATGTCCTCCGTCGGAATGTCCGGTGGGAGGAAAGGTCATCATCCGGAGGGAACGCCGCAGCGACCCTTCCCGTCCGGGGGCCCATGCGGCGGGGCCCTGCCCGCCCGGCTACTCGGCGTTGTCGTTGGAACGACCGAGCGCGGAGTCGGGAATCGTCGGCACCTGATCCGTGGTGCCGAACAGGCCGCGCACCACCGCCGCGATGGCCAGGGGCGTGCCCACGCGCTCGTCGTAGTGCGGAGACAGGGCCTTCGCGTACTCCTCCGCGGACGGGAAGCGGTCCTCGGGGTTCTCCGCGAAGGCGCGCGCGAGCACCGCGTCCAGCGCCTTGGGCACGTCCGGCCGCACCGCGCTCAGCGGCTTGTAGTCGCGCGACAGGATGCCCGCGAAGACCTCTTCGGGCGTGGTGCCGTTGAAGGGGCGCCCCAGCGTGAGCAGCTCGTAGAGCACGACGCTCGCGGCCCACAGGTCCGCTTCCGGCGTGACCGCGCCCTGCAGCGACTCCGGGGACAGGTAGTACGGCTTGCCCAGCACCTCGCCGCCCTGGAGCTTGCCGTCCACGAGCACGCGCGACACGCCGAAGTCGCCCAGCTTGATCTCCCCCACCCGGGAGATGAACAGGTTGGACGGGGACACGTCACAGTGGACGATGCCCAGCGGTTCGCCCTCGGGCCCGGTGGCGGAGTGCGCGTACGCGAGCGCCTCCAGCAGCACCTTGGCCAGGTACACCGCGAAGTCGACGGGCAGCGGAATCCCCCGCGCCTTGCACCGGCGCAGGATGTGGCCCAGGTCGCGCCCGTCCACCAGGTCCATCACCAGGAAGGACACGTCCTCCAGGATGCCCGCGTCCAACACCTTCACGATGTTGGGATGGTCCAACTGGCGCGACAGGTGCGCCTCGCGCGCGAACAGGTCCACCGACGCGGGGTCACGGGTAAGCGCGGGCAGCAGCCGCTTGAGCGCCACCGTCCAGCCCTCATGGGGCCCGGAGCGCACGCGCGCGCGGTACACCTGGGCCATGCCGCCCTTGCCCAGCAACGACAGGATTTCGTAGTTGCCGAAGACCTTGATGGGCTTCGGTACGGGAGTCGGCACGGTCACGGGCTGACGCTTCCGGCTCCTTGCGAGTCTCGACCCTGGGCCCGCTTGCGAACGCGCGCCTGCTTCACCAGCGAGTCGAAGTTCGGCCCTTCCTTCGACAACAGCAGGAGCTCCCGGTCCACCAGCGCGTTGCCTTCCGGCGCCGACCAGCCCTCGCTCACCGCGCGGCGCAGCGCTTCCTGGGCCAGCTTCGAATCCTGGGTCGCCCGCTTCACGCACGCCATCCAGAACCACGCTTCGGCCCGGGCCTGCTGGTTGCCCGCGCCACGCGCCTGCTCCAGCAACTTGAGGGCCTCCGGCTTCTGGTCGCGAAGGAAGTGCGCCACGCCCATGCCGGTGAGCGCCTGGGCGTTGTTCTTCTCCTGGGCCAGCACCAGTTGGAACTGCTGCGACGCCGTGAGCGCGTTCATCGCCGCCAGAGCCTGCTGCCCCTGCCGCAGGGCGGCGGGCACGTCCACCGCTTCCAGCCGGCGATGCGCCGCCACCTGCGCGGCCGAACCCGACGCGGAGGTGGGAGCCTGGACCTGCCGCTCGGAGGCCGCGGCCGTCACGGGCTGCGCGGAGGCGCCCTGCTCCGTCGCCCTGAGGACCAGCACGCCGTTCTTGAGGAGGCTCGACTCGCAGCCCTGCTCCACCTTCACCGGTCCGCCCAGCGCCCGCTCCTCGAAGTTGTAGAAGAGCATGACCGCGTAGGTAGCGAACTCGCTGCAGTAATCGCCCGTCTGGCAGAGCGTCACATCGCCAATGAAGACGTTGCCCTGGAAGGAACCCTTCAGGACCTGCTGGGCGGCCGGGCGCTGGCAGATGCCGCCGGCCGGCGCCGTGCCCACCAGCTCGTCACCGCTGGTGCGCAACTCCACGGGTCCGAAGGCATCTCCTTGATAGGAGCCATTGACGGCCGGGCCCGCCCACGCGAATCCGGAGGCGAGGCAGACAACCGCCGCGAGAGCCAATGTTGAGGTCGGGGGCGACATGCCAGGGGTCCGGACATCATAGAAGTCCCTGGGGCCGGTTGTAAACGCGCGAGGACGGCTTGACCGCACGCTCCTCCATCCTTATCATTTTCCCAAGAACGCCCTGGGATTTCCCAGTAATTCTGAGGACTTGTAGCGAGATTTGCGTTAGTAAAAGGTCTGTTCCCTGCGGGGTTCGTGATGCCCAGCAGAAATTCGAACCGATACGTCCATTCCGGGGTCCGTTTCGGTCGCCATGTGCAAGCCCTCCCCTTCACGGGGATGAGGGAAGCCTGCGGTGACATGATTTCGGTCCCCACCTGACTTACGAGGGTTCAATGGACGCTGGACACACGGCTCGGCGGGGGACTCTTTCTTGGGGAGCGGCGGCAGTGAGCGAGACTGCGGTGGATACGGCGGCGGCGGCGGCGGAGAACAAAGGGACGCTTCGTGAGAAGCTGACGGCCCAGCGGAAGACGATGACGGCGGATGTCATCGAATCGCGAGGCCTCAAGGTCCAGTCTCGATTCCTGGCATCGCCCTACTATCAGAAGGCACGAACGGTGGCGCTCTACGCCCCCATCCGGGGCGAGGTACCCACCCGGGACATCCTCATCGCGGCCCTGCTAGACGAGAAGATCGTCTGCTATCCGCTGTCCCACGTGCATGGGCGCATCCTGGCCTTCCGGGCCATCAAGTCGGAGAGCGAATTGGAGCCGGGACGCCTGGGCGTCCGGGAGCCCACGAACGCCTCGGAACTGATCGCGGTGGACCAGATCGACCTGTTCGTGGTGCCCGGCCTGGGCTTCGGACCGGGCGGCAAGCGGCTGGGACGCGGGGGCGGCTATTACGACGCGACCCTCAAGGCGGCCAGTCCCCGCAGCCGCCGGGTGGGACTGTCGTTCAGCGACCAGATCGTCCAGGTCCTGCCCACCACGCCGGATGACGTGGACATGGACCAGATCGTCACGGAGAACCAGACCCTGCGCGGCCTGGACCGTGACTGCGACTTCCTGGACACCTGAGCCAGGCAGCCACCGGACAGAAGGACATGACCGGGCGGGGCGGACGCGAAGTCCCGCCCTGCCTGGAGCCTTTCGGGTAGTGTCCGCGGTGCCATGAATCCGGACGCACTGCGCAAGGCGACACCCGAAGAGCAGTACGAAGAAGTCACTCGCGGCACCGTGGATCTGCAGGTGCCGGAGGACCTCAAGAAGAAGCTCCAGCGCTCGTACGACAAGGGCAAGCCGCTCGTCATCAAGGCGGGCTTCGACCCCAGCCGTCCCGACCTCCACCTGGGCCACTCGCTCCTGTTGACGCGCATGCGGCGCTTCCAGGACTTCGGGCACACGGTGGTGTTCCTCATCGGTGACTTCACGGCCCTCATCGGCGACCCCACCGGGAAGAACACGACGCGCCCGGCCCTCACCCGCGACGAGGTGAAGGTCAACTCGGAGACCTACAAGCAGCAGGTCTTCAAGGTGTTGGATCCCGACAAGACGGTGGTGAAGTTCAACTCGGAGTGGCTCGACGCGCTGGGCACCGAGGGGATGATCCGCCTGGCGTCGCGCTACTCCGTGCAGCGCATGCTGGAGCGCGACGACTTCAAGACGCGCTACCGGGAGAACCGCTCCATCTCGCTGCACGAGTTCCTCTACCCGCTGCTGCAGGGCCATGACTCCGTGGCGCTGAAGGCGGACGTGGAGCTGGGCGCGACGGATCAGCTCTTCAACCTGGGCGTGGGCCGCCAGTTGATGAAGGACGAGGGCCTGGAGCCGCAGGTCATCATGACGGGCCCCATCCTGGAGGGCCTGGACGCGAAGCTCGTCGACGGCGTCATCACCGGCGACAAGATGTCCAAGAGCCTGGACAACTACGTGGGCATCGACGAGTCGGCGGACAACATCTTCGGCAAGTTGATGAGCATCACCGACGACCTGATGTGGCGGTACTACAAGCTGCTGTCGTCGCAGCCGCTCAAGAAGGTCCTGGAGATGGAGGAGCAGACGAAGTCGGGCGCCCTCCACCCGAAGGCGGCCAAGGTCGCGTTCGCGCAGGAGATCGCCGCGCGCTTCCAGGGCGAGGAGGCCGGGCGCAAGGCGGCCGAGGACTTCGAGAAGCGCTTCGCCAAGAAGGAGCTGTCCACGGACGAACTGCCGCTCGTGGAGGTGTCGCTCGCGGGCGCGGAGAAGCTGCCGGTGACGAAGCTGCTGCCGGAGACGAAGCTCGTCGCCTCCTCCACCGAGGCGCGCAAGCTGATGGGCCAGGGCGGCGTCCGGGTGAACGGTGAGAAGGTCATCGATCCCAAGGCGGAGCTCGGGGCCGGCGAGTACACGGTGCAGGTGGGCAAGCTGAAGGTGGCGCGGGTGAAGCTGACCTGAGCCGCGAAGCCTCCGCCCCGGGGCTCACGAAGCCCCGGGACGTGACGGCTTCAGGGGGCGGGAGGCTCTTTCGGGAGCCCGCCCTCGTACAGCGCGGCGGCCCGCTGGGCCATGAAGCCGTGGGGCAGCAGCTTCATCGTCATGGCGAGGAAGCGGTTGAGGACCCCGGGCACGGCCAGCTCGCGACGGTGCACCATCGCGTCCACGGCGATGCGCGCGCAGGCCTCCGCGGACATGATGCCCACGTCGCCCGCCTTGAACTTCCGGTCCAGGCCCGACAGCGACAGCATCTCCGTGGCGATGCCGCCCGGCGCGAAGACGGTGACGGACACGCCCGTCTTGCGCAGCTCCTGGGCCATCCCCCGCCCGAAGCTGATCACGAACGCCTTCGTCGCCGCGTAGGCTGTCTGGTACGGCAGCGGCGCGAAGCCCGCCGTGCTGGCGACGAGCATCAGCGACCCCTGCCCTCCCCTCTTCACGAAGTCCGACGCGAAGAGCTGGGACATCCGCACGACGCTGGTGACGTTGGTGGCGAGCATCGTGTCGAAGGACTCGGGCGGCTGCTCCAGCACGTGGCCGAAGAAGGTGACGCCCGCGTTGAGGATGACGCCGTCCACGGCGCGTCCCTCCACGGCTGCGGCGTGCACGCGCGCGGCTTCACCGGGCTTCGTGAGGTCCGCAATGAGGGGCAGCACCTGCACGCCGCGCGCACCCTCCAGCTCCGCCTTGAGCGCAAGGAGCCGGTCCTCCCGGCGGGCGACGGCGATGATGTGGGCGCCGTGCTCCTTCGCGAGCAGACGGGCCATCTCCAGCCCCAGGCCGGACGACGCACCGGTAATGAGCACCCACCGGCCTCGAAAATTCATCGGTTTCATATCGGGGGTCTTTATTCTCCGGCGCGGCGGCGGGCGCAACCGGCGAACAGCGGGCACGAGGCGCTCCTGTTAGAGTCCGGCGCACCATGCGCCTTTCCGGGTCGCTCACCTGCTTCTTCCTGGCCCTCTCCGTGGCTCCCGCCGTCTGGGCCGGGGGCGGAGTCTTCGTCTCCGACGAACGCGTGGACGCCGTGGAGCAACCCGAGTCCTCCAAGGTCGTCTTCGCCGTGGAAGCGGGCGTGACGTATCCGCTCGTGAAGAAGGGCGGCCCTGACCGCGCGTGGTGCAAGCTGCAGGGCCCCAGGGCCGAAGGCTGGGTGCTGTGCGATGGCACCCCGACAGAGGCCATCCAGAAGGCCCCCGACACGGAAGCCCTCGTGAAGGCGGACCACGCGAACACGCGGCAGCAACTGGCGGCCCGGAGCGGTGGCTCCACCGCATCGCTGTCCGGCGCGGGGGCCTCGGGGGCTGGCGCGGGCTCACCGGCGACGGAGGCGGCGGGCGGCGGGTCCGCTTCGGATGCCTTCGCCGAAGAGGGCGGAGTCACCGTCCGAGCGCCCGCAGGACGTGCGTCGGCGGCCCCCCTGCCCCCCGCGAAGGGCGTGGCACCCGCGTGTGAAACCACCTGCGAGAACGCGCCCCTCTTCGCCAAGGCGCCCGCGCCGTCCGCGCTGGACCGCGAGGTGCTGGACCTGTGTCCCGCGCGTCCCGACGCGAGCGTGAGCGCGGGAGACGTGCAGCGCTTCTTCGCGAAGCACTACGACGACGCCCGCGTGCAGCGAGCGCTCTCCGCGGCGGGTCGCCCGGGGACGGGCTCCCGGCAGGCGAACCTCGAATGGCTCACGAGCCTGTGGGTGAGCACGGGCCCGCGCAATGCGTTCACCCATGTCTTCTGCGGAGACGACTGGGAGCGCGGCCCCATTGGCGGGCTCCACTTCCTGCCGCGCTACGCGCAGCTCGAGGCGGAAGGGAGGCTCTGCTACCAGGGCCCTGGCAAGGGCGAGGAAGCGGTGCGCGGAGAGCAGTACCTGATCCGCTTCCGGGGCAACGCACCGTGGTCCTGTGGGGTGAAGCGGCTGGGAGGCTTCTCCACGACACAGGACGCGGTCTCCATCGCCGCCATCGGGACGCGCGCCTTCGCCCACTGCTGCGCGCGCGGAGGGGCGAAGAAGGAGGGCGGCGTGTACTCGGCGCCGGACATCGGGGGTGGCAACTGGCGCATCTGGTGCGGCACGCGCAACGGCACCTACGGCATCGCCACGCTGCACCCGACGGACGACGCGGCCACCTGCGCGGAGTAGCAGCAGGGCCGACGTCCCCGAAGGAGCGCCGGCCCCTGCCCCACTCGCGGACTACGGGGCCTTGCCCACGGTGAGCACCGCGCCCGTGGAGTACGCGGTGAACTCCGGCGCGTACATGGACTGCACCGTCGCCGGACCCACGCGGAAGGTGCCCGCGAGGTTGGCGCGCAGCCGGTACTTGAACGTGTACTCGCCCACCGGCAGCGCTTCGAAGAAGAAGTTCGTCCCCGAGTCGCGCACCTCTTCGTACCAGACGATGCCCAGGTCCCACTTGTGGCGGGAGACGGCATTCTCCGGCTCCAGGCCCGCGGCGCGCGGATCGCGCAGGTGCACGTACTCGGCCGCGTGCTTCGTGCGCAGCGACAGTTGCACCTCCACCTCGTCACCGGGCTGGAGCTTCGCGCCCTCCGCCAGCGGACGCAGCAGCGTCTGGTTGCCCTCGCGCACGCGCACGAAGTAGCGGCGAGACACGTGGAAGAAGTCCCCGCGCTCCTCCTTGGGCAACTCCTCCGTGGAGAAGTGCCACGTCGCGGAGGCGAAGGCGAAGCCCGGCGTCGTCTTCTCCACCACCGTGGTCGCCGTGTCGGCCTTCACCTCCGGCCCGGTGAGCACCACCTGGTTCTTCTTCCCCGTGTACACGTCCGGCGAGAAGACCATGGGCACGACCTTGGGCCCCATCGTCACCTTCAGCTCCTCGCGGATGCCCAGCGCCCCTTCCGCCTCCAGGTAGTTCACCAGCGCGTAGAGCGCCTCCGCCGTCGCGCGCGTGGACTTCCAGTGGCCCAGCTTCTTGTCCAGGAGCAGCCACTGCACCAGGCCCTCGCGGCGCGAGTCCTTGGGGCGCAATTCCGACAGCGTGCGCAGCGCGAACGCGTGCGTCTCCGTGGTGTCGTTGTACCAGAGCCAACTGCGGTCCTCGGGCGCCCAGTACGTGCCCAGCTCCTCCGTCGTCTTCGCCGAATCCATCACGCTGTCCCAGACCTTCAGCGCGTCCGGCGTCCGCTTCGCACGGTGCAGCGTGAGCGCCAGGTAGCCCTTGAGGAACGGTGCGTGCTGCTTCCAGTGCTTGAAGGAGAAGTCGAGCATGCGCTGCCGTTCGGCGGGCGTGAGCGCCTCGCCCATGTAGCGCGCGTCGGGATACGAGGACGCCACGAAGTTGAGGAACGTGAGGAACTCCCAACCCGTGTCCTTCTTCATCAGATTGTTGGCGTAGTCCTCGCGGAACTGCGTGGCCAGATATGCCCAGGCCCGCGAAGTCATCTGCGGGGGCACTTCCACCCCGTGCTCCATCGCGCGCGACAGACCGTGGAGGATGTAGACCGTCATGTACGGCGAGGGCGGGCCGCCCGGCCACCACGGGAAGCCTCCGGACGCCGTCTGCGCCTTGCGCAGCTTCTCCATCGCCGACTGGCGCTCCGCCTGCGCCACCTTCGGATCCAGCACCCGCAGCAGCTTGTCCTCGGACTCGCTTCCGCCCTTCGCCTCGGCGAGCCAGGGCGACTCCTCCAGCGTCATCTTCCGGTTCGGATCCACCGAGTCCCAGGTCTCGAAGCGCGTGGACCGCTGGCTCATCTCCTTCGCCATCTTCGCCACCGCCGGATGCTTCGCGTAGAGGCTGGAGACGATGCCGGAGGACACGAAGCGGTTGAGCGTCTGCTCCGTGCACTCGTAGGGGTAGTCCACCAGGTACGGCAGCGCCTGGAGCACCGAGTAGAAGAGCTGCGCGTCCACCGTGACGACCAGCTGCTCGTTCACCCGCGTGGGGTCATCCGAGCGCTTCAGGTCATCGAACGTCAGCGTCTTGCGGTCCTTGTTGCGCAACGTGACGAAGCGCGACTGGGCCAGGTGCATGCGCCCCGGCAGCACCGGCAGCGGACGCAGTTCGCCGTCGCTGAAGGCGCCCGACTTCGCGACGACGCGGAAGGCCACCGGGCCCACGCGCGCGGGCGTGGTGATGGGGAATCGCAGATGCGTCCCCTTCCCCGCCGCCACCGTGAAGGGCTGCGTGGACGTCTTCAGGCCGAAGTCCGCGAGCAGGCTCTTCTGCGTGTCCGGATCCACGATGTCGAACGTGAGCTGGCCCTGCTGCGTGTTGGCCCCCGCGTTGTTCACCACGACCTCCAGCTCCGCGCGGTCCCCCTCGCGCAGGAAGCGCGGCAGGTACGGGCGCACCATCAGCTCCTTCACGCTGCGGGTGGTGCGCTGCGCCGAGCCGCCCTTCAGGTCACGGGTGAGCGCGTGCACCCAGACGCTCCACGCCGTCACGGAATCCGGCACGGAGAACTCCAGCACCGCCGCGCCATCCGGTCCGGTGAGGAGCTGCGGAATCCAGAACGCCGTCTCCGCGAAGTTCGAACGCAGCGGCGGCGGCGACGCTTCCGGCGCGTTGTTGATCTCGATGACGGAGTGCCGCTTCATCTGGAGCTTCGCCTCCGGCTTCGGCGCCATGGAGGGAGCGGGCGCCGGAGGGGGCCGTGGCGCGGACTCGCCCGGAGGAGAGCCCTCCTCCTCACGCATGGAGTCCGACCTGGAACGTGCCACCGACATGGGCAACGAACCCCGATAGCGCCGCCCGTAGCCCGGGCCACCCAGTCCGTAGCCGCTGTCGAACTTCAACCGGTCCTCCGACGGCTCGCTCAGGGAGCGGCTCCTATCGAGATCGCCGAAGAGCCAGTCCCCCCCGTTGCTGGTCACGGACGACCGGATGTCGACCGACGTCGACTTCTGCGGATAGAGCTGCGCCACCTGGGGCGGCGTGTGCGGTCCGAAGAGATCCAACGACTGATCGTACATGTACGCGAGCACCTCCGCCGCCCCCGCCTCCAGCTTCACGCCCTTGGGCCCCTTCACCGTCACGCGGAAGGTCTCCTTCGCACCGGGCCGCAGCGTGTCGCGGAACGTGGCGAACTCCACGCTCAGCTCCTTGTCGTCGAAGGGGACGGCCACCGTCTGCTGGAAGCCCAGGTGCTGCCAGTCGCGCACCAGCGACAGCGTCACCGTGAAGCCCCCGCGCAGGGCCTCCGTCACCGGAATCTCCACCACCGCGCGGCCCTGTCCCGCGGTCAGCAGGCGGTGCTCGATGCGCCGGGAGCCCTGGTACACGTCCATCGTCAACGGCTGGTCCTCGTACCCGGAGGCCACCACCAGCCGCGCCACGTCGCCCACCCGCACCGACGACTGCTCCGCCATCAGCACGGCCGGCAGCCCTCTGGGTGCTCGCGCGCCAGCGACCACGAAGTCGTGCTGCGCGAGGGCCTTCTGGCCAAAGGCGTCCGTTGTCTCGTAGCGCAGGCGATACGCGCCCGCGCGCAGCGCCGGCAGCTTCACGGCCGCCACGCCATCCGCGCCGTGCGTCACCGCGGCCTGGGCTACCTCCGCGCCGTCCTCCCAATGACGCAGCGTCGACGCCAGGTCGAACCCCTGCTCCCAGCGCGGATTGAGGGCATCCCCGGGCGTGGGCGTCGACTCGCGGCGCTCCTGCGCGGAGCCCTCCAGCGGACGCGGCGCGACGACCGGCTCCTCCGAAGGCATCAGCGGGCGGGAAGGATGCTTCAGGGCCACCAGCCGCCAGCGTCCCGCGCCGGCCTGAGGAGCCCCATCCAGGTTCGAGCGCACGAGGCGCACGGCCGACGGCAGGTCTTCCCGGACGAAGCCCTGGTCGGACTCCACGCGGCCCTCCACCGACACGAAGCCCAGCCGGAAGGCCCGGCTCGCGGAGCGCGTCTCGCCGCCCTCGTCCGTCAGGTCCGCCTCCACGCGGTAGCGCCACGACACGCCCGGCGTCTTCGCCAGCCGCTCATCCGCCTCCGGGGTGAAGGCCACGGAGAAGCCGCCGTCCTCCCCCACCGACGCGGAGCCGGACGCCACCAGTTGCGGCGTCGTGGGGATGCGCTCCCAGAACCACCAGGGCGGCAGCACGGGCTCCCGCGACACGCGCCACTTCACCGCGCCGCTCGTCACCGGCAGGCCGAAGAAGTAGCGCGCCTCGCCCTTGAACGTGGCGGGCCGGTTGAGGCGGAGCGAATCGGGCGCGTCCTTCAGCGTCACCTCGAAGGTGGGCCGCTTGTACTCTTCCACGCGCACGGCGGCGTAGCCCGAGGGGCTCGTCCGCACGAGCCACCGTCCCAGCGGCCTGCCCAGGGGCACCGTGAACTCCCCCGCCACCGAACCGAACGTGTTGGTGCGCACCTCACGGGTCTCCACCACCTGCCCGTTGGGGTCGGAGAGCGACACCGTCACCGGCGCGTCGGGCATCACCTGATGGCGCTTCGTTCCCTCGTCCGCGAGATAGGTCACCACCTTCCACAGCAGCTTCTGCTGCGGCCGGTACACGGAGCGGTCGGTGTAGATCAGCGTCTGCGGCGCCGTGTACGGGGGCCGCTCCGCGTACACGAACACCGCGCCCGGGTACACCATCACGCCCTTGCCGCGCCCCAGCACCAGCATCCCGTCCGTGTTCTGCTCACGGGCCGTCGCTTCGATGACGAGGTCCCCGCGCTCATCCGTGCGGCGGCTGACGACGCCAAAGCGCTGCTTCTGGTAGTCCGGCGTGACGAGCCGCACCTCCACGTTCGGAGCACCCGCCCCCGTCGCGCCGTCCACCACGCGCACCTCCGCCCGGCCCGAACCGACGCGGCGGACCACCACGGCCCACGGCGACACGTTCATCGTCAGCGAGACGAGCTGGTTGTCCTTCTCCCGGAAGTCCTCGCGCACGGACATGACCAGCGCGTACACGCCGGGCTTGAGCGGCGGCGGCGTCACGAAGGTCTGGTGCGACTGGAAGTCGGGCGTCTTCGGCAGCACCGTGCTCCAGACCGCCTCGGGCTTGCGCGTGGTGATCATCTTGCGCACTTCTTCGCCCGACGCGATGAGCGACAGGTCCTGCCCGGGCTTCACGATCTTCGCTTCCACATCCAGCGCGAACGCCCGGAAGTACACCGCGGCCACGTTGCGGTGGCGCACCTCGATGGAGCGCTTGCCCGCGCCGTCCACCTGCATCACGGAGGCGGACAGGTCCGGAGCCTCCAGGGACTTCACCTTCACCCCACAGCGAAGCCCCCCGAACGACTTCGGCCACGCCTCCGCCCCGGCCTTCGCCGCGGCGTGCGCCGACACCTTTCGTCCCGCCTGATCCTCCAGCTCCGCGAGCTGGAGCTGCCCCACCGACCACCACGGCACGTCCCGGAATTCCTTCAGGTGCGCGGTCAGGTGTTCCTGCACGCGCAGTTGATCCGCGGCGTCGTTGAAGGACGTGGACAGGACGTCATAGCGCCGCAGCCGAGCCTCCAGCGCCGCCTCTCGCCGGCCCGCCGCCAGGTGCCACGCCTCCAGGTCCCCCAGCAGCGCCGCCACCTTCATCAGCGGATGCACCGCCGGATCCACCAGGTCCACCTTCGGCGTGCCCGCCAGGAGCGCGCCCAGGTCCAACCGGTACACCTGCTGCTCCTGCTCCGGGCGCCACAGGTCCGTGCGCTCCAACAGCTCCACCCACAGGTACGTCACCGCGTCGCGCAGCGTGGAGCGGATGCCGTCCGGGTACGAGTTGGGCTCGATGTACTCCGACAGCGCCTTCACCGGCTCGGTGCCCAGGTCCTGACGCAGCGCCCAGACGGCGGCCTGCGCGCGCTGCGCCTCCGTCACCAGCTGGTCCTTCGTCCACGCCTTCAGGTCCACCGGCCCCGTGGACGCCACCTGTTCGCGCTGGCCGATTTCGTAGCCGTACGCGTCCAGGTAGTGCGTGAGCACCGCCGAATAGAAGAGGTTCAGCGTGGCCCGCGACCGCGCGTCATCCGGCCAGGGCTGCTCGCGCAGGAAGCGCACCGTCGTCTCGTAGCCGTGCAACTGCGTGCGGAGCTGCACGGTGCGCACCAGCGCGCGCGTCCACTCGTCCGCGTCCTTCTTCGCCTTCGCTGCGACGAGCCGGGCTTCGGCCCCCTGCGCCGCGGACTCCACCTTGTCGTCCTCGACGAGCTTGTCGATGGCCTTCCACGTCGGGGGCGCCTTCGCCTGGGCCTGCGCGGACGAGGGTTGCAGCAACGCGAACGACAGCAGGCACAGCACGACGGCGAGCGCACGCGGGCGCGAAGGTTCAAACATGGGCGGCACTCTAGACGCCGCCCACCCCGCAGGCGTTCCCTCTTCGCGTCAGGAAGCGATGGGGGCCGCGGGGGTCGCCGGAGCCCGGCGCCGCAGCCCCACCACGTAGACCTCCATGCTGGCGCCGCGCGTGGCCTCCGGCCGCACCACCTTCACCTCTTCGTACAGACGACGCACCTCGTCGCGGAAGTCCTCGAAGTCGCCGCCCATGAAGACCTTGGCCACGAACGTGCCCCCGGCCCGGCCGCGCACCGCCGCCACCTCCAGCGCCTTGCCCGCGAGCCGGAGGCTGCGCGCCTCGTCCGTGCCCTTGATGCCGGACGTCTTGGGCGCCATGTCGGAGATCACCGCGTCGTACGGCCCGTCGTACAGCGCGGCCAGCTTCGCGTCGAAGTCGTCCGCCAACACGTCCAGCACCGCCGTCGTCACCTGCTTCTGGGAGAACGGCCGGATGGCGACGATGTCCACGCCGATGACGCGCCCGGAGACGCCCACGGCGTCCACGAGAATCTGGAGGAAGCCGCCCGGCGCCGCCCCCAGGTCCAACACCGCCGCGCCCTTCTTCACGGAGGTGGGAAAGCGCTTGAGGATTTCGTCGACCTTGAAGGCCGACCGCGCGCGCAGGCCCTCTTGCTTGGCTTTCTGGAAATAGTGGTCTTTAGGACGGTAGGACTTGCCCATGTCAGACCCCGTCCCTAGCATCCGATACTGTCTTCGGAAAGCCGGAGCAGTCGCGGCCTGTTCATCGTCCGCGCCAACGGTTTTTCCGGAGGGTTGAGGGCATGGGCACCCGGAGCGTGACAGCGGCCTTGACCATCTCCCTGCTCTTCGCGGGCGGAGCGGCGTTCTGCTACACGCGCGCCGAAACCCTCCAGGCGGAAGGGCGGTGGCTGATGGCCCGGAGCAACGCCCAGGCCACCGACTTCGCCCAGAAGCTGGACGGGACGTCCGTGGACGCCCAGCTCAAGACGTTCAAGGAGCGCCGGGGCGTGATGGAGAAGGCCCACCGCTGGCAGCGGGGCATGCTGCTGGGCGTCATGGCCGCCGTCCTGTCCGCCCTGTCCGCCTACGTCCTCTTCCTGCTCAAGCGGCTGGACGACCAGCTCCTGGACGCCACCGGCGAGCTGCGCCGGCCCCAGGAAGCCTCCTCGCACCCCACCCCGGCGTTCACGCCCAGCGTCCAGCGCTGAAGGCCCCGGGTTCCTGGATTCTGGCAGGATGCCGCCCCGGCCATTCACGGGGAGGACCTTGCCATGCCCGGTTGTGCGCACTGCGGACGCTCGCTCGGCATCATCGCCAACCAGGTGGGCCGCAACGACGCCTGCCCGGGCTGTGACGAGGACCTGCGCTCGTGCCGCAACTGCCGGCACTTCGACCTCTCCGTGGCCAAGGCCTGCAAGGAGCCCTTCGCGGAGGTGCCCCGCGACAAGGACGGGGCCAACTTCTGCGAACTGTTCCAGTTGGGCGAAGGCGGCCTGCACCATAAGGACTCACGCGACGCGCTGCTCAGCGCCGCGGAGTCCCTCTTCCGCAAGAAGTAGGGGCTAGAAGCCGTACAGCTTGGAGATGATCTCCTTCATCACCTCGGAGGTGCCACCGCCGATGGTGATGAGCCGCACGTCCCGCCACATCCGCGCGATGGGCGTCTCCTCGATGTAGCCCATGCCGCCGAAGAACTGCTGGCAGTCGTAGGCCACGCGCTGCGCGAGGTCGCCCGCGAACAGCTTCGCCATGGAGACCTCCTTCACCGGGTTCTCCCCCCGGTCGAAGAGGTCCACCGCGTGGTAGGTGAGCCGCCGCGCCGCCTCCACCGCCGCCAGGTGCTCCACGAACTTGTGGCGCCACACCTGGAACTTGATGAGGGGCCGGCCGAACGCCTCGCGCTCGCCGCCGTACTGGATGGCGTCCTCCAGCATCCGGTCCATGCCGCCCACCGTGGTGATGGCCCCCACCAGGCGCTCGCCCTGGAAGTTCGTCATCACGTGGTAGAAGCCCTGGTTCTCCTCGCCCAGCACGTAGCGGGCCGGAATCCGGCAGTCCTCGAAGTAGAGGATGGCCGTGTCCGAGGACAGGTTGCCAATCTTGTCCAGCTTCTTGGAGATGCTGAACCCCTTCACGTCCGTGGGGAACGTGACGAGCGAGATGCCGCCGTAGCCCTGCTCACCCGTGCGCACCGCCAGCGTGATGAAGTCCGCGCGCGTGCCGTTGGTGATCCACATCTTGGAGCCGTTGATGACGTAGTCGTCACCGTCGCGCCGGGCCGTCGTCTTGATGCTCGCCACGTCGGAGCCACAGCCCGGCTCGCTCACGCCCAGTGCCGCGATGCGGTCGCCCTTGAGCGCGGGCTCCAGGAACTCGCGCTTCTGCTCGTCGGTTCCAATCTCGTTGATGATGGGCGTGGCCATCTGGCTCTGCACCAGCAGCGCCATGTTCACGCCCGCGTTGCGGCTGCGGCTCAGCTCCTCCGCGAACGCCGTCACGTACCAGTAGTCCAGGCCGCTGCCGCCGAACTTGGGGTCGTGGTTGATGCCCAGGAAGCCCAGGTCGCCGCACTTCTTGAAGAGCTCGCGGGGGAAGATGCCCGCGCGATCCCACTCCAGTCCGTACGGCGCCATCTCCTTCTCCACGAAGGCGCGCACCGTCTTGCGAAACGCCTCGTGATCCTCGGTGAACGGATTGAGCATCGCTGGTCCTCGGAAAGTGACTCGGGGGGTGTTTCCGGCGTGGATTGACTCGCGAATCAATAACAGGCGCTTCGTGTCAGCCACAAGCAACGCACGCCGTCCCTTGCTCCCTGCATCGCGTCAAATCATGCTGACGCAACGCGCCGCCCCCGGTGTTCAGCTCCCGGAGCAAGCAGGCAGGCCCGCAGGGTCCCCTTGAGGGTGGATAGTCCGCATTACGGAGTATCCTCTTGACAGATAATCGAGCATCGGTAATTTCTAGCCCCCAAAGAATATCAGCCGGAGCAGGTATCCGGGCGGGTGATCCGCCGGACAACCGGCAGGAGTTCGGACGCGTGAATCAGCGAATCTTGGCCGCCGTGGTGGCCGTTGCGGTGTCGACGGCAGGGTGCTCGAAGGCGGGGGCGGAGAAGGCGCAGCTTCCGACGCCGCAGGAAGGCGCGAACGCGATGGGCGTCAAGGCGATCACGCCGGCCACGGAGCTGGCGCAGAACGTGACGCGCGTCACCGGCCAGGTGCGCTCCAAGCAGGAGGCGACGCTGGGTCCGTCCGCCACCGGCACGCTCATGAAGGTGAACGTGCGGGTGGGCGACAAGGTGAAGAAGGGCGACGTGCTGGCGGTGCTGGACACGTCCAACGTGCGCATCGCGGTGGACCAGACGCGCGCGGCCAAGGACATGGCGGAAGCGTCGCTGCAACTGGCCACCAGCACCCTGGAGCGCACGCGCAAGGTCGCCGAGTCCGGCGGCGTCGCGGCCAACGCGCTGGAGCAGGCGGAGATCGGCCAGAAGCAGGCGGCTGCCCAGGCGGCCCAGGCTGGCGCGGCGCTGCGGCTGGCGGAGGAGAACCTGCGCGACCACAACATCACCGCGCCGTTCGACGGCGTCATCACCTCGCGCACGAAGAACGTGGGCGACTCCGTGGCGATGACGCCCTCCACCCCGGTGTTCTCCATCGTGGACGCCGACGGGCTGGAGATCCGGATGCTGGTGCCGGAGTCGGTCATCGACAACGTGGCGCCGGGCACCATCACGCCGGGCATCGTGAACCCTAGCGGCATGCGCTTCGAGGCGAAGGTCGTCAACGTGGGCGCCGTCATCGACGCGCAGAGCCGCACCGTGGAGGTGCTGGCGGACGTGACGGGCAAGACGGAGCGCCCGCTGCGCCCGGGCGCGCTCGTGGAGATGGACTTCTCCAAGGCCGCGGGCGATTCGGGCAACGGCCTGTTCCTGCCCTCTCAGGCGGTCAGCAGCAAGGGCCAGGACGGCTTCGTGTGGGTGGTGCAGGACGGCACCGTGCGCAAGCGCGACGTGCGCGTGCAGCGCGTGCTGCCGGGCTACGTGAAGGTGTTGCAGGGCCTCACGGCGGAGGAGCGCGTGCTCGCCGACGCCTCGCTGGACGTCAAGGAGGGGACCGCGGTGCGCGTCGCGCAGTAGCGCGAACGCCGGTCCTCCCTTCCCTCCCCTTTCCTTCGGGTACCTGAAGAATGCTCAAGACCTTCATTACACGGCCCATCTTCACCGCCATGCTGATGCTGGCGGTGGTGGTGTTCGGCCTGTTCGCCTATCCGCGCATCGGCGTGGATCAATTCCCCGACGTGGACTTCCCCGTCGTCACGGTGACGACGATCCTCCCGGGCGCCGACCCGGAGTCCATGGAGAAGAACGTCTCCGACCCGCTGGAGGAGGCGCTCAACACGCTCAACGGCGTGGACACGCTGCGCTCCATCAACCTGGAGAGCGTTTCGCAGATCGTCGTGCAGTTCAAGCTGTCCACCAAGGTGGAGGTCGCCGCCCAGGACGTGCGCGACCGCGTGCAGGCCACGCTCAGCAAGCTGCCCGATGAAGTGGAGACGCCCGTCGTCGAGAAGTTCGACATCGGCGCGGCCCCCATCATCACCCTCGCGCTGGCGGGTCCCCTGCCGGTGGAGGAGCTGACGCGCGTCGCGGACGACATCGTGAAGCCCGCCCTGCAGCGCCAGCCGGGCGTGGGCAGCATCGACATCGTCGGTGGCCGTGAGCGGGAGATCCAGCTGGTGGTGGACCCGCAACGGCTGCGCGGCTACGGGCTGGCCATCAGCGACGTCAGCCAGGCGCTCAAGGCGCAGAGCCTGGACGTCCCGGGTGGCCGCAGCACGGACAGCGGCCGCGAGCGCATCGTGCGCCTGACCTCCGAAGCCAAGAGCGTGGATGACATCCGGGAGATCGTCATCTCCAGCATGGGCGGCTCGCCCGTGCGCGTGCGCGACATCGCGGAGGTGGTGGACGGCCCCGCGGAGCAGCGCTCCAGCGCCAAGAGCGGGGATCGCAACGCCGTGGCGCTCGTGGTGCGCAAGCAGTCCGGCTCCAACACGGTGCAGGTGGCGGACCTGGTGAAGGAGTCGCTCGACGACATGAACAAGCTGCTACCCCCGGGCGTGGTGGTGGAGACCGTGACGGACAACGCGCGGTTCATCCGTTCGTCCATCCACGCGGTGCAGGAGGACCTCATCCTGGGCGGCGTGCTCGCCGTGCTCATCGTGCTCGTGTTCCTGCGCAACCTGCGCTCCACCATCGTGGCGGCCATCGCGCTGCCGGTGTCCGTCGTGGGCACGTTCGCGGTGATGGCGGCGCTGGGCTTCACCTTCAACATGATCACGATGCTGGCGCTGACGCTGTCCATCGGTCTGCTCATCGACGACGCCATCGTGGTCATCGAGAACATCGTGCGTCACATGGAAGAGGGCGCGTCGCCCATGCAGGCCGCGCTGGAGGGCGCCGGACAGATTGCCCTCGCGGTGCTCGCGGTGACGCTGGCCATCGTGGCGGTGTTCATCCCGGTGGCCTTCATGGACGGCATGATCGGTAAGTTCTTCTACCAGTTCGGTGTCACGGTGGCGGTGGCGACGCTCATCTCCTACGTGGTGTCGATGACGCTCACGCCCATGCTGTCCTCCAGGCTCTTGCGCGAGCACGGCCACCCGACGGGCGTCTCCGCGATGGTGGAGAAGGTGCTCGTGGGCATGGAGAACGGCTACCGGCGCATCCTGGCCGCCATCCTGAACCACCGCGCGGTGTCGATGATCGTCGCGGTGCTGGTGCTCTTCGCCACCTTCGGAATGATGCGGTTCCTCAAGTTCACGTTCATCCCGGAGCAGGACAACGGCAACATCAAGCTCACGGTGGAGCTGCCCATCGGGTCCACCATCCAGGAGACCCAGGCCCAGTTGGACACGCTGGAGGCGCAGGTGCGCACCATCCCTGGCGTCACCTCCACGTTCACCACCGCGGGCGGCGGCGTGCAGGAAGAGGTCCACAAGGGCGAGGTGCTCATCAACCTGTCGGCCGTGAAGGACCGCAGCTTCAAGCAGAGCGAGCTGAAGACGTACCTGCGCCAGAACATGCACGCGCCCAAGGGCGTCCTCCTGTCCGTGCAGGACATCTCCGGCGTGGCCGGCGGCGGCAACCGTTCGCAGGCGGTGCAGTACAACCTGCGCGGTGACAACTGGAAGGAGCTGACGGAGTCCGCGGAGAAGATGCGCAAGGAGATGATGAAGAACCCGGGCCTCACCGACGTGGACATGACGTACCGCTCCGGCAAGCCGCAGTACGACGTGCAGGTGGACCGCGACCGCGCGGCCACGCTGGGCGTCCCCGCCGCGTCCCTGGGCGCCACGCTGCGCGCCTACCTGGGCCGCGACAAGGTGCTGGACTACCGCGAGGGCGGTGAGACGTACGAGGTGAAGCTGCGCCTCACGCCGGAGACGCTGGCCTCCGCGGACGCGCTCGGCCAGCTCGCCGTGCGCTCGCCCACGGGGCAGCTGGTGGAGCTGCGCAACCTGGCGAAGATCACCCCCGCGGAGGGCCCGGTGCAGATCGACCGTCAGGCCCAGCAGCGGCAGATCACCATGCTGGCGAACCTGGCGTCCGGGTACGCGCTCTCCGACGCCATCACCTACCTGCAGGCCTACTCCGCCAAGGAGCTGCCCAAGAGCGTCAGGGGCGAGCTGGAAGGCAACGCGAAGGAGCTGGGCAAGTCGGTGGCCGCCTTCGGCACCGCGCTGCTCTTGGGCATCATCCTCATCTACATGATCCTCGCGGCCCAGTTCGAAAGCCTCATCCACCCCTTCACCATCATGCTGTCGCTGCCCTTCGCCTTCATCGGAGCGATTGGCGGCCTGCTGATCACCGGCCAGTCCATGTCCATGTTCGCCCTCATCGGCGTCATCATGCTCATGGGTCTGGTGGTGAAGAACGGCATCCTCCTGGTCGACTTCACGCTCCAGGTGCGTGAGAAGGGCCGCACGGCGCACGAAGCCCTGCTGGAGGCCGCGCCCATCCGTCTGCGTCCCATCCTCATGACGACCATCGCGATGATCGCCGGCATGATTCCGGTGGCGATCGCGAAGGGCGACGGCGCGGAGACGCGCGCGCCCATGGCCATCACCATCATCGGTGGCCTCATCACCTCCACGTTCCTGACGCTGGGCGTGGTGCCGGTGGTGTACTCGCTGATGGATCAGCTCGCCGCCCGCTTCAGCCGCAAGAAGGACAAGGACGCGGGCTTTGCCGGTGGCGCGGGCACGGCGCACGGCGCTCCCGGCAACCAGGACCGCGAGCGGGAGGCGGCAGCAGCAGCGGCCGCTCGGGTGGAGACGGCCTGATGCGCCGCCCCACCTCCATCACCCCGCCCCCGGACGCCGACGCGCGCTCCGGGGGGCTGGAGGAGGCCGCGGACGAGCCCGCCGACGAGCTGTCGCCGGCGGACCGTCTGCTCCAGGAAGGCGACCAGTCCACGCCGGACTCGCGCCGCTTCCTGGCACTCCTCAAGGATCTGGCCAACTTCCGCTCCCTGAGGGATCCGCTGGCCAGCCTCTGTGACGACATGCGGCTCACCCCCACCCAGGTCCACGCGCTGGGCTGGTTGGGGATGGACGGCCCCACCCAGGTGGGCGTGCTGGCGCAGCGCATCGGCATCACCAAGAAGACCATCACCGGAGTGGTGGACCGGCTGGAGGACATGGGGATGGTGGAGCGTGGACGGGACGCGGAGGACCGCCGCGCCGTCACCGCGAAGCTCACCGACAAGGGCTGTGAACTCTACAAGATCATCAACCTGATGACCGACGCTGGCGTCCGTCGGTTGATGGGCCTGCTGGAGCCCGCGGACCGCGAGTCGTTGTTCGGCATCATCGAGCGGATGCTCGCACGTCTGAAGAGCACCTCCCCGGTGCGCTGAAGAGGCTGGGAGATGCGCGCAGCGGCGCGGGCTGCGACACTGGCCCGCGCCCATGCTCCCCTCTTCCGTGGCCCTGCTCGGGTTCGCCCTGAGCGCTTCCCCGCCCGCTCCTGCTTCGACGCCTGTCTCCGCGGCCTCGGTGCTCCACGCGCAGTGCCGCACGCACGCCGCGGATCCGAAAAACCCCTGGGCGCTGGCGCACGGCATGGACCTGGACGGCAGGGCCTTCCGCACCCGCGACGCGCGTCCCGCCGCGGATGCCATCGTCGCGGGCTTCCTGCGCCGTGAGTCCGCCAATGCGGGCGCTCTGGCGCGCTACGTCTTCGACGCGTTCGCCCCGGATGGCACGCCCGTGGAGCCCCACCCGGCGCTCCAGGTGAAGACGTTCCTGCTCTCAGGCTACCCGCTGTCGCATACCTTCCCCGCGTCGTGGGGACCGGTGTCGCTGCGCGAGTTGGTGGCGTCGCTCCAGCATGACTTCCGTCCCGCGCTCGCCACCTCGCCGGACGGAGCGTGGGCGCTGGATGCGCTGTCGCACGTGCTCAAGCCTGGAGGCTCGTTCCAGAACGACGCGAGGCAGACGGTGCGCATCGACGCGGTGATGGACGCCGCGCTGGGCACGCTGGAGTCCGCCAATACGGCGCTGGCGGACGGAATGAAGGCCGGCCGCGCGGAGGTGCCCAAGAACAAGCAGGGCATCTACGCGCACCCCTGTGGCGGGCTCCACTTCTTCCAGGCCGTCGTGGGTTGGGCCCGCTTCCCCTCGGTGCGCAAGGCGTGGGGCGCGCGGCTGGACGCGCAGGTGGACGTGCTCGTGTACCGGCTGGGTTCAGAGGCACGCCAGTACGAAGCCGCGCTCGTCGCCGCACCCGCGTACCGCATCCCGGTGCTGGTGCAGATGGTGAAGTTCTACGGACACTGGCTGGAGGCGCTGGGGCGCTACCGGAACGAGACCGGCTGGAAGCCCACGCCCGCGCAGGCCCGCGCGGTGGCGGAGGCCCGCGCCGCGCTGGAGAGCGCCACCCTGCGACTGGAGGCCACGGGCGCCTTTCGCGACACCGCGACGCTGGCCCTGAAGGAGCCCCAGCTCGCCCTCGACCTGGTGGGAGACGCGTGTCACGCGGCGCGCGGCTGGGACCTGTGGTCGCCGCCCTCCGGCGCGAAGTGAACCGGGGCCGGCAAGGCGCCCTTTCGGATGCCGCCCCTTCCCGCGCAGGCGGCATCCTTCGCAAGCCACCGCCGGCACTCCTTCACACCCCCAGGCGCGCTATCTCCTCGGCCGTGAAGCCCGCGGCTTCGAGGATGGCGCGGGAGTGCTGGCCCAGCGCGGGCGGTGGACGCAGCGGGACTTCCCCCATCCGCAGCGGCGTGAGCAGGTGCGTCACCCGGATGCCTCGCTGCGCATCCTCCGTCTCCACGAAGAGGCCACGGGCACGAAGCTGGGCGTCGGACAGCACCTCATCGCCCTCCGCCACCGGCTCCACGCAGAGGTCCGCGCCGGCGAGCAGCTCGCGCCAGTGGGCCAGGGGCTGACTTTCGAAGATGCGCTTCAGCTCCGCCTTCACGCGCTCACCGGGTTCGCCCGGCACATACGCATCGTCCAGCAGCTCCGGACGACCCAGCTTCGCCGCGAGCGCGCCGAAGAACTTGGGCTCGAGCGCCCCCACCGCGAGCCAGCGGTTGTCCGCGGTGCGATACAGGCCATAGCTGGGGTAGCCGCCGTTGAGCGCCTCGCGGCCTCGCGTGAGCGGCGTGCCCTCCGCGCCGGTGAACAGGCGCGCGGCCAGGTGCAGGTGCAGGAACGCCAGCGCGCCGTCCGTCATGGACACGTCCACGAAGCGGCCCACACCCGTGCGCTCCCGCTCATGCAGCGCGGCGAGGATGCCCACCAGCGCGAACAGGCTGCCGCCGCCAATGTCCGCCACCTGCACGCCCGGGAACGCGGGGGCGCCGTCCGGTTCGCCGCCGTACCCCAGCAGGCCCGCCCGGGCCGCGTAGTTCAAATCATGCCCCGCCTTGAGCCGGTCCGGGCCCGTCTGGCCGTAGCCGGAGATGGCGCAGTAGATGAGGCGCGGGTTCTTCGCGCGCAGCACCGCTTCGCCCACGCCCAGCTTGTCCATGACGCCGGGCCGGAAGCTCTCCACCAGCACGTCGTACTGGGCCACGAGGCGCAGGAGCGCGTCCCGCCCCTCCGGCGTCTTGAGGTTCAGCGCCAGCGAACGCTTGTTGCGGTGCAGCCCGTAGAAGAGCGCGCCCTCGCCGTCGCGCTGGGGCGGCATGTGGCGCGTGGCGTCCCCCACGTCCGGATCCTCCACCTTGTCGACGGTGGCTCCCAGGTCCGCCAGCACCAGCGTCGCGTAGGGACCGGGCAACAGGCGCGACAGGTCCAACACGCGCAGGCCCGCGAGGGGTGATGACATCGGAGACATGAGGGGGGCACTCCAGAAGGGGGAGGTTGAAACGGAAGACGGCGCGTTCCCCTGGAAGGAAACGCGCCGCCGACTCGACAAAGGGAAGCGTGCCGGCTTCGAGATCAGCCGAGCAGCTTCGCGAGCTTCATCGCGAGACCCATGTCCATCGGCTTGAACTTGAGCTTGCCCTGCATGGCGGCCATCTGCGCGTTCAGCTTCTTCTCGCGGATCTTCACGAAGTCGTCGTTGCTGACGGTGACCGTCATCTTCGACGCGCCTTCGATGCCCGGCGTCACCCAGCCCTCGGACTTGGTGGCGTCCAGCGTCCACTTGCCGCCGCCCTCACCTCCGATGTCGAAGTGGATGATGGCGTTGATGTCCTTCGCCAGCTCCGGCTTCTCCTTCAGGACGGCGGGAATGTCGGTCTCGATGATGTCCTTCGCGGTCGCCATGGCTCGCTCCTTTTTCAACGTTGATTGGTGAATCAATACCGCGCGGACCGTAATGGTGGCTCCCCGGTCGGGTCAAGCACGGGAGGCGTCCGTGTCAGGCCTGCGTCGTTTCCACCACCGGGTTGAGCGAGTGGCGGACCATGGCGAGCAGGTCGTTGAGTTCGAACGGCTTGGCCAGGTGCCCCACCGCGCCAATGTCCTTGGCCTTGCTGCCGACATTGCGATCCGCGCTCAGGACGATGAGCGGAATCGACGCGACGGACGGCTTCTGGCGCATGCGCTGGGCGAACTCCCACCCGTCCATCACCGGCATCATCAGGTCCAACAGGATGAGCTGAGGCGGATCCGGCTCCAGACGCTCCAGGGCTTCCTTTCCGTTTCGGGCACGGCGGATTTCGAAGCCCTCGGCTTCGAGGATCTCCGAAAGGGCCTCCAGGATGTCGGGATCATCATCCACGACGAGAACCACGGGCGAACCAGTCTGCTGTGCGTTGAGCGAGGTCAGAGGTGTCTCCTCGATGCCGCTTCCGGAATCTAGCTTCCACCATCCGAGGACCGTCTGGCGCAAGAAATTAAGGCGCCCCCACTCGTAACGGGAGCCCGTTGCAAAACCGACAGTCACTGCGCACCCTTCCGGAGACCCGAATGAGGGCAGGG
This sequence comes from Corallococcus sp. bb12-1, assembly GCF_026626765.1. Taxonomy (NCBI): domain Bacteria; kingdom Pseudomonadati; phylum Myxococcota; class Myxococcia; order Myxococcales; family Myxococcaceae; genus Corallococcus; species Corallococcus sp. bb12-1. Next base: position 37,056 of record NZ_JAPNJZ010000026.1, read on the forward strand.
GGAGGTCCGCGTGACATGGTTGGGGGAGACAGAGGCAAGTCACGAGCCAGCACCCGGCCTCGTGCTCCTGTCCCGTCAGGGGACGCCGCGCCTGCTTGGCCCCCTGCTGCTTGAACACCTGGGTCTGGAGGCGCTGCCGCCGCTCGTGGCCGCGGACGGCCTGGACGGCCTGCTGTCGGCCGCGGGCTTCCACCCGCGCGAAGGCGTCCGGGGCGTGTGGGAGCGTGAGGGCCGCGCGCTGATGGCGGGCGAGGAAGCGCTGGAGGACGGCGGTCGGCTGGTGTGGACGCGGCCGGTGCCCTTGAGTTCCGAGCGGGTGGCGGAGCGCGTGCGCTACCTGTCACTCGCGTCGCACGACCTGCGCGGGTCCCTGGCCAACATCCGCTCGTACGCGGCGCTGCTGCTCAACGGGCGCGTGCCGCTGGAGCCCAAGGCGCAGCGCGGCCTGGAGACCATCCTGCGCAACGCGGACCGCTCGCTGTCCTTCGCCCAGGACTTCTTTGATTCGAGCCGCGCGGAGCTGGGCGCGCTGGCCGTGGAGCGCGAGCGACAGCCGCTGCTCCCCATCCTGGACGCGGCGGTGGAGCGCATGCGGGCCGCGTCCTCCGCCGCCAGCGTGGCGCTGGTGATGGATCCGCTGCCGGACCTGCCTGATGTGGAGGTGGACGCGGGCCGCATCCAGCACGCGGTGGAGGCCTTCGTACACCACCACCTGGTGCGCGCGCAGCCAGGCGAGGAGCTTCACGTCCGGGCCGTCAGCCTGGGACCCCAGGTGCGGGTGGAGGTGCGCCGCGACGGCGCGCCCGTTCCGGAAGAGGACATCGTCGCCGTCTTCCAGTGCGAGGAGCGCGCGTTCCGCGAGCGCAAGCTGGAGGATCCGCTGCGCGTCTTCCTGGCCCGGCAGGAGGTGGAGGCGCACGGCGGCCAGGTCGGTGCCCAGACGGACGCAGGCGGCAGCACCCTGTTCCTCACGCTGCCGGTGCCGCTGCCCCGGGAGCTCGCGCATCCAGCGGGCTGGCAGGCATGAGCGGCCCGGGCGGGAGTTGCTAGCGCGACCCACCTCCCACCGCTATGCTCCAGCGCGCATTGTGCGAGGAGCGAAGCCATGGGTTTGAAGCTTCCTGAGATTCTTTTGATTTTCGCGGCGCTGCTGCTGCTGTTCGGCGGCTCGCGGCTGCCGCAGCTCGGCTCGTCCCTGGGCAGTGCGCTCCGCAACTTCAAGCGCGGCTTCTCCACCGACGAGAAGGAAGACGTCGACGAGAAGAAGACGCCGGGCACCCTGTCCGCGGCCTCCGGCGTGGACAAGGACGTGGCGGCCAAGTCTCCCAGCCACCACGCATGAAGCCGTCCGGGCGGGCCCTGAAGGTCCGTCCTCCAGCGCCGTCACACCCTTGACGCCCGTACCGGGGACCGCGCGAAGCGGCTTCGGACGGGCGTCGGGCTTTGGCGTGCCGCACCTACCCACCGCGAAGGCCCCCCGCGCCCCTCAGGGGACGCCAGGGAGCCCCGGCGGGGAACTTCAGTCCATCACCTTCGCGCCGTCGTACATGGCGTCGATGGCGGTCTTGTACTTCTGGCTGGCGACCTTGCGCTTCACCTTGAGGGTGGGCGTGAGTTCCCCGGACTCCTGCGTGAAGTCCGCGTCCATCACCGCGATCTTCTTGATGCTGGAGTACGGCGGAATCTCCGCGTTCACCTTCTTGATGATCTCCTCGACGGCCGTCTTGATCTCCGGCCGCTGGGAGTTCTGCGCGTAGCTGCCCACCGCGATGCCCTTGTCCTCCAGGAGCTTGCGCGCCGGGTCTTCCGACACGGTGATGAGCGCGACGAGGAACGGACGCTTGTCGCCGTACACCATGGCCTGGCTGATGAGCGGGAACGTCTTGAGCGTGTTCTCGATGTTCTGAGGCGCCACGTTCTTGCCGCCCGCGGTGACGATGATGTCCTTCTTGCGGTCGGTGATGCGCAGGTAGTTGTCCGAGTCCACCTCGCCGATGTCGCCGGTGTGGAACCAGCCATCCGGCTCCAGCACCTCCGCGGTGGCCTCCGGGTTCTTGTAGTAGCCCTTCATCACGCAGGGGCCACGCACGAGAATCTCACCGTCCGCGGCGATCTTGATCTCCGTGCCCGGCACCGGCGGGCCCACGGTGCCGATCTTGATCTTCTCCACGCGGTTGGCGTTGCAGGGGGCGCTCGTCTCCGTGAGGCCGTAGCCCTCCAGCACCTTGAGCTCGAGCAGGTCGAAGAAGTAGGCGATCTTCCGCGACAGCGGCGCGCCGCCGGAGATGAAGATGCGCATGTTGCCGCCCAGCTTCTCGTTCAGCGTCTTGCGCACCTTGGAGAAGACCAGCTTCTTCGCCAGGCCGAACATCAGCGTGTTGTATTCGCGGCCCTGCGCCTTGGCCTCGGCGTACTCGTCGAACAGGCCGAAGGCCCAGTTGAAGAGCTTGCCCTTCACGCCCGGCGCCGCGGAGCCGTTGGCGACGACGTTGTTGTAGACCTTCTCGAACACGCGCGGCACCGACGGGAGCACCGTGGGGCGCGTCTCCGCCAGGTTCGCCAGCAGCTTGTCCACCGACTCCGCGATGATGAGGCGGAAGCCCATGGACAGCCACGCGGCCTTCACCACCTGGGCGAACACGTGCGCCAGGGGCAGGAACAGCATCACCGAGTCCTCGGGCTTCATCATGCCCATGGCCTGGGTGGCCTTCGCTTCATAGGCCCAGTTGCCGTGGGTCAGGATGACGCCCTTGGGGTCGCCCGTGGTGCCGGAGGTGTAGATGAGCAGGTTCGTGTCATCCGGCTTCACCGCGGCGATGCGCTGAGCGAAGGACTCCTCGGTGGCCTGGGGGCCGCTCTTGCCGGACGCGATCACGTCCGCGAGCGAAACCTCCATGTCGCCGCTGACCGGACCCTCGAAGACGACGATCTTCTTGAGGGAGGGGATCTCATTCAGCTTGGAGCGCACGCGCGACAGGCGGCCCAACTGCTTGGCATCCTT
>NZ_JAPNJZ010000029.1:0-38268 GCF_026626765.1 Corallococcus sp. bb12-1
CGCGCTCCACGACCGCGTCGGTGGCCGGGTGGTAGCCGAAGAAGCGCTCACGCGGCACACCGATGCGCGCGCCCGCGAGCCCCTTCGGGTCGAGGAACTTCGTGTAGTCCGTGTGGGCGCGGCCCCGGCCCGTGGCGGTGACCGCGTCGCGTGGGTCCTCGCCCGCGAGCACGCCCAGCAGCACCGCGGCGTCCGCCACGGTGCGCGTCATGGGGCCGGCGGTGTCCTGCGTGGAGGAGATGGGGATGATGCCCGCGCGGCTGACGAGCCCCACCGTGGGCTTGAGCCCCACCAGCGAGCACGCGGACGCGGGGGAGACGATGGAGCCGTCCGTCTCGGTGCCCACCGACACGGCGCAGAAGTTGGCCGCGGTGGCGGCGCCCGAGCCGGAGCTCGAACCGGAGGGGGTTCGGTCCAGCGCGTACGGGTTGCGGCACAGGCCGCCGCGCGCGCTCCAGCCGCTGGTTGAATGCGTGGAGCGGAAGTTGGCCCATTCGCTGAGGTTCGTCTTGCCCAGGAGGACGGCACCGGCGGCGCGCAGCCGCTCCACGATGAACGCGTCGCGCGGGGGCAGGGCGCCCACCAGCGCGAGCGAGCCCGCGGTGGTCTGCATCCGGTCCGCCGTGGCGATGTTGTCCTTGATGAGCACGGGGATGCCGTGCAGCGGCCCGCGCGCGCCCTTCACCTTGCGCTCGGCGTCCAGCGCCTCGGCCATCGCGAGCGCGTCGGGATTGGTTTCGATGACGGAGCACAACGGCAGCTCCCCCGTGCGGTCGAGCGCGCGGATGCGGGAGAGGTAGGCCTCCGTCAGTCCGCGCGCGGTGTGCTTGCCGGACTCCAGGCCCGCTCGCAGCTCCGCGACCGTCGCCTCCTCGAGCGCGAACGCCCCGGCCGCGGTGGGGCCCGGTGATGCGGCGGTCGGTGTCTCCGCGTGCGCATCCCGGACGGCCAGCGCCCCTGTCACGGCCGCCGCGACCCCGAGGAGCGTGCGGCGGGAGAGGCCAGGCGGGTTCACGTGGGACGCAGCCGTCTTCTTCGTCATGGAGTGGGCACGCAGGGTGGGAAGGGGAGCTCAGTGGACCAGATCCCTCCCCCTGGAGCCAAGGGAGCCCGAGGCTGGGCCTCACGGGGCCTGGGGGCCCCAGTGGAAGCCGGTGCCGTCGAGGGTGGCGCTCCACAACTCGTCAGATGACAGGCCTTCGACGGTCGTGAAGACCTGGGTGCCGAAGCGGAAGTCCCTCCACGTCGTTCCGTCGAAGCGAACGATGTCGTCCGTGCCCAGGACCGCGATGACTGAGCCCTGTCCGAAGGCCACCATGTCGAGGATGTCGGGCGAGACGCCACCATCCACGAAGACGGGGTAGGGGGGCTTCGTGTTCCAGGTGCCCGCCGCCCGCTCCAGGAGCAGTCCCTGGCTTCCGGCCGCGTAGGCAAGGCCCGGCGCCACGACGTGCACGGTGTGCAGTGCGACTTGTCCACCGGAGGGCGACGGAAGCGGCTCCCGCAGCCACGGGCCTCCGTCCGCGTTGACGTGGTACGCGACGGGCACTTCGCCCGCCTGGCCCACGGTGATGAGCGTTCGCGGGTCGAGTCCGTGAATGGCGCGGAGGTCCGCGTCCACGCGCTCCACTCGCACCGGCTCCGCAGGGTAATCCCAGCGCAGGATGTCCCCGGCCTTGCTCACCGCGTAGAGCGTCGTGCCTCCGTCCGCCTCGAAGCCCACGATGTCCTGGATGGCCGCCCCGCGCCCATCGAAGGAACTCAGCGCGCAGGGCTCCCCAGCGGCCAGCGTCCGCGTGGCGAGCCGCCCCTCCTCGGAGCCCATGAACACCCGCCCATCGCTCGGTCGCGCCCACGCGGTGGACCATGCTCCGTGGCAATCGGTGAACGGCTCGATGTCGAAGCCACCGTCGGTCTCCCGGCGGACGTGAGCGAGCACGTCGTTGCTGGTGCTCACGAGCCAGGCCTGGTTGCGCGCGTGGGGCGCCACGTCCCGGAAACTCGCACCTGGGATGGACTCGGTCGTCCTCCAATCGAAGCCGTCACAGACGGGCGCCGGGTCCTCCTGGCCGTCACAGTCGTTGTCCAGGAAGTCGCAGCGCTCCTCCACGCCCGGGGAGATGGAGACGGAACGGTCATCACAGTCCGTGCCCCGGGTGGTGGTGCTCACGTAGCCATCACGATCTTCATCCCGCGCGCTCAACTCCAGCTCGACCGTGGTGGTCCCCTTCTCGGGGACAACCCCCTGCGCCGACGCGGTGGCCACCTCCTGGCCCGCGCACGAGCGCTCGCGGGCGGAGGCCGTCACCTTCACGGTGTCACTCCATCCTGCCGGGCGAATGAATCCCACCTCCGCCGTCCCCGGTCCCGCGAGCCCGGGCGGCTCCACCGACAGCTCCAGAATCCTGGAGCTGTCCTCCGCGTCCACCAGTCGCAGCGTGACGCAGCCTGGACGGAAGCCGTCGTAGGTCAGCAGCACCCGGACCTGACAGGGGTGGCTCGCGTCGCACCCGCTGGGGCGCTTCCTCTCGAGCTCCTCGATGTCCGGCACCGTGCAGGTGATGCAGAGCAACCCGAGTCCCACGGCCAAGGCGCGCTTCATGGCGAGACCTCCGTCCGCGGCGACGGCGGGTCGTCCGTGAGGAGCCAGGTGATGGCGGCTCCAGCGGCGGCGGTGATGGCCGCGCCCATCAGGACGTTGGCCGCGAGCGCCTGTCCCCGCGCGCTGTCCAGGTGCGCGGTCCGGTTGCTGTAGAAGGCATCATCGCGCGCGGCATTCACGTTGCTCCGCGACTGGAGGCCGAAGTAGCTGCCGAGGCCGCCGAGCACCACGCCCCCTCCCAGCAAGGCCATCGGAAGCACGGGCATGGCGCGCGTGCGGCGCACCTCCGTCCGCGCTTCGGGCGGAGCGAATTCGGGGGCCGGAGTCCGCGCGAGCTGCGCGTCCGACAGCGCATGCGGTGCGTCCGAGGGCGGGCGGGGATTGCGTGTCAGCTCACGCTGCACGGTCCGGCGCACCTCCTCGAAGTCGCGTGACACCTTGGGTGACACCTTCACCGGAAGGTTTGCGTCGGGCAGCAGGGACAGCCCGTCCTTGAAGGAGGCCAGGGCCTCCTGCCGGCGTCCCAGGTCCGCGAGCACGAGCCCTCGGAAGACGGCCACCTGCCCCCGCTCCCTGCTGTCGCGCGCTACGAGGTTCACCGCGTCGAGCTGCTCGAGGGCGTGCTCGTAGTCGAGCTCCTCGTAGGCGTGGGATGCGGCGGACATCCGGGCCTGGAAGTCCGGGCCTGCGGAGGCCGCTGGCTGGCTCCAGGCGGGCGATCCCAGCATCAGCGCGAGGCCGAGCACGATTCGCAGGTCCATGGGAGCGGAAGATACCGACCCGACCCACCTCCTCAAATGAGCCCCTCTCCGTCTGATGCTTTCAGGACATGGCTGCTTCTGCTGTCGTCGGAGAAGTACACCTGACAGGCAGCGAAGACCGCGGCAATGCCACGACGGGGATGTCCTGACCCGACGGCCTGAAGGGGAACGGCGCTCTGGCATTGCACCCGAGCGTTCTCCATGTGATAGCCGCGCCCCCCAACCTGGAGGCCTGATGTCGAAACGGATTGCCTGGCTGTCCCCTTGTCTTGCCTTGCTGCTGTCTGGATGCATGTCATTGGAGGGCGATGACGCGCGGGAGCCGGCGGTTCAGCAGCAGGCCCTGACTGGCACGCAGGTCATCGACTTCTCCACCGCCAGCACGCTGGCGAACACGGACGCGTCCGGCAAGAGCGGCGGCATGACCGTGCTCAAGACGAACAGCGCGAACTGCACGGTGGGCGCGTACGCCGACTGCTACGCGCAGTACATCGAGTTCAGCCCGACCTACACGGGCTACCTGACCTTCAATCTTTCGAGCCTCACCCAGGCCGCGCCGACCCCTACTCAAATCACCCAGCTCCAACTGCTGACGAAGTACCAGGGGCCGGGGCTCGCCACGTCCTACTACCAGTGGCAGCTCTACCGGTTCACGACCTCGAACTGGGTCAGCATCGCCAACTCGCAGGGGCGCGGCGACTGGGTGTGGACCCCGGCCCTGACGCTCAACCTTGCGGAAACGGAGGCGGCTTCCCACTTCGTCTCGAGCACCGGCGAGATTCGCGCGCGCCTCATCAAGGGCGCGGGGACGGATGCGGCGCAGCTCGACAGCCTCCGCCTCCAGGTGTCCTGGGACATCCCCACGACGTGCACCGCGGAGACCAACGCGGCCTTCTGCACGCGGCTGGGCACGAACTGCGGGCAGGTGAGTGGCACCGACAACTGCGGCCAGGCGCGCACGGTCTCCAGTTGCGGCGGCTGCCAGAGCCCGGAGACGTGCGGCGGTGGCGGCGCCCCGAACGTCTGTGGCCAGGGGTCGGCCTGCACGCTGCCGGCCTTCCCCAAGGGCACCACCTGGATGTGGGACCTGGAGAACAGCGCCATTCCCACGAACCTCAACGCGCAGGTCTACGTCGTGGACCTCTTCAACACGTCGACCGCGAAGATCCAGGAGTACAAGAACGCCGGCAAGAAGGTGGTCTGCTACTTCAGCGCCGGCACCTACGAGGACTGGCGGAGCGATGGCAGCCAGTTCCCCCAGGACACCTATTGCAGCCCTGGGGAGGACTGCGCCCAGTCCGTCCACATCCTGGGCGAATGGTGCGAGAGCGGCGGCGGCTGTGAGTGGTGGTTGGATCACCGCAAGCCGGCGGTGCGGACGATGATGACGTCCCGCCTGCAGCTGGCGAAGAACAAGGGCTGCGACGCGGTGGAGCCGGACAACATCGACGGCTACTCGCACGATGACAGCATCAGCTGCACCGACCAGGCCTGCTGGGGGCTCACGGCGAACAACCAGCTCGACTACAACCGCTGGCTGGCTGACACCGCCCATTCCCTGTGTCTGGGCATCGCGTTGAAGAACGATGTCGACCAGATCGCCGCGCTCGCCAGCTCCTTCGACTTCGCCATCAACGAGCAGTGCCAGAAGTACAACGAGTGCGGCGCCTACAAGACCTGGTTCGCGAACCAGAACAAGGCGGTCTTCAACGCCGAGTACCGCGTGGATTCGAGCGACGAGCTCACGAACTGGTCGTCGTGCACGGGAACGGGGACGACCTGCGCCTGCGGCGAGAGCGGCTTCGTCCAGGGGGACATGCGCACCCTGGTCTTCAGCACCGCGTCGGTCCGCTACAACAACCTCAACCTCACCTGCTGGTAGCGCGACAGGCCGGGGCGGTCGCCTTCCCGCTCCGGCCGTCCGCTTCACAAGCCCCGGGCCTCAAATGGCGACGGACCCCGGTCTTGTCCGGCGCTCGCTCCACCCCCCATGATGCGCCCGCTGATGAACGATGATTACGAGACGGAGATCTGGCTCGCCGTCGATGAGGGGCTCCTGCGTGGGGAGGAGTCCCAGGCCCTGCTCGCGGAAGCCCGACGTCTGGGCCGAAGTCCCCTCGAGTTGCTCCGGGCGCGGGGGAGGATGTCCGAGGAGACCTTCGCCTCCCTCGTAAAGGAGCAGGGCACCTCCCAGTCGCCGCGAGCCGTCGAACCGCCTGCTCCCGACGGCGCCGCCACCCTTGATCCCGTGCACGTCGGACCGCCTCCGACTGGCGCTCCGGCCTTCCCTCTGCCCGGGTGGGACCGGTACCAGCCCGTGCGGTTCCTGGGGCAGGGTGGGATGGGGCGCGTGTACCTGGCCTGGGATCCTCGACTGCGCCGCCAGGTGGCCCTCAAGTTCGTGCGCGATGACAACGAAGCGCACACCCGGCGCTTCGTCTCCGAGGCCCGTGCGCAAGCCATGGTCCGACACGAACGCGTGTGCCAAGTGTACGAAGTCGGTCATGTCGAGGGGAAGGTCTTCATCGCCATGCAGTACATCGACGGTCAGCCGCTGAGCGCCCTGGGGCGCTCGCTCACCGTCGAGCAGAAGGCGCTGGTGATGCGCGAGGCCGCCCTGGGGGTGCATGAGGCCCATCGCGTGGGGCTCATCCACCGGGACATCAAGCCCTCCAACATCATGGTCGAGCGCGCCGAGGATGGGACGCCCCGGCCCTACGTGATGGACTTCGGACTGGCGCGCGAATGGAACGAGGCCGTCACGGCCACCGGCGCGGTGCTGGGAACCCCCCACTACATGGCTCCGGAACAGGCGCGCGGAGAGGTGAGCGGGCTTGATCGCCGCGCGGATGTCTACAGCCTGGGCGCCAGCCTCTACTTCCTGCTCACCGGCCAGGTCCCCATCTCAGGGGACAATGGCCTGGAAGTCCTCAGCCACATCCCTTCCGAGGAGCCGCGGGCCCCGCGCCTGCTCGTCCCCGGGCTCCCCGCGGACCTGGAGGCCATCACCCTCAAGTGTCTGGAGAAGGATCGCGCCTCCCGCTACGACTCGGCGCGTGCGCTAGCGGAGGATCTGGAACGCTTCCTTTCCGGAGAGCCCGTGCGCGCCCGCCTGGGCTTCACGTACTCCCTGCGCAAGCGATTGCGCAAACACAGGCTCCTGGCCTCCGTCAGCTTCGCCGCGCTGCTCGCCGTCGCGGTGGCCCTGGGGTGGGGCGCGCTGGCCCGCCGTGAGGCCGCCGAGCGCGAGCGGATCGCCCAGCGGTTCACCGAGCTGGTGGAACACATTGAATCCATGGTGCGCTACTCCGCGCTCTCGCGCCTGCATGACACCCGCGAGGATCGCCGCGCACTCCAGGCGCGCATGGCCGAGCTGGAGGCGGAGATCCAGCAGGCCGGTCCCCGCGCGTTGGGCCCCGGGCACTATGCGCTGGGGCGCGGCCACCTCGCGCTGGGAGACGAGGCGAAGGCTCGCGCGTTCCTGGAGTCCGCCTGGCGCAATGGCTTTCATTCACCTCGGGCCGCGTATGCGCTCGCGCTGGTGACCGGGCGGAGCTACCAGCGGCAATTGCTGGAGGCGCAGCGAAGCCGCGACCCGAAGCAGCGGGAGGCCGCGACGCGGGACGCCGAGCGGCTCGCCCGGGATCCGGCGCTCGCGTGGTTCAAGCAGAGCGAAGGTGCCCAGGTGCCGTCAGCGGAATACGTGGCGGCGATGGTTGCCTTCTACGAGGGCCGCTTCGACGAGGCCCTGGCCCTGCTGGAGGGTGCCGACGGCAGGCTGCCCTGGTTCCATGAGCTGCCCATGCTGCGCGGGGACATCCTCGAAGCCCGGGCCTTCAAGCGCTGGAATGGAGGGGACCTGGAGGGGGCCCGCGCGGACTTCGAGGCCGGACGGAAGGCCTACGCCGCAGCCGCCGCCACGGCCGAGAGCGAGCCCGCCGTGTACCGCTCCCTGTCCCGCCTGGAGAACGACGCGATGGTGATGGAGCTGTATGGCAAGGGGGACGTGATGCCCGCCTATCACCGGGCGCTGGACGCGCTCGGGCGCTGCCTCGTCGTCGCACCGGAGGATGCGCCATGCCTCATCCGGATGGCGCGAGTGCACCACCGTCTGGCCGAGTACCGGCTCACGCAGGGCTCGAATGGGACGCAACTCCTCGCGAAGGCGATGGATGCCGCCGAGCGAGCCCGGTCGGAGGCTTCCACGCGCTCGGAGGCCACGCTCCATCTGGCGCGGAGCACGTGGCTCCAGGCGCGCTATCGCATCGAGAAGGGCGAGGATCCCCGCGAGCTGCTCGGCAGGGCCTCCGCGTTGTTCGAGAGCATCCCCGAGGGGGACCGGGACCGCGTCTTCCACGGCGAATCCGGCCTGGTCTTCAAGACGTGGGCGGACTTCGAGGATCAGGTGGGGACGGACTCGCGGGGAAGCAGGGACAAGGCCATTCGTGCCTACGAGGCGGCCATCGGTCTGGACCCTCGAATTCCGGAGGACTGGATCAACCTGGGCAGCGCGCTCCTGGCTCGGGCCTCCTTCCCGCGCAACGCGGAGGCGGAGCAGGATCTGCGGCGCGCCGCGGAGGCGTTCGGCAAGGCCCAGACCCTCAACCCCCAGCACGTCGTGCCGTACTTCTACGCGGGGCAGGTCCAGGAGCAACTGGCGCGCTGGCGGAGGAATCGCGGAGCGGATCCCCGGCCTGAACTGGAAGCCGCGCGGGCGCAGTACCTTCGGGGGCTCGCCATCAACCCCCGGATCCCCAACCTCCACAACGGCATGGGGGTGGCGCTGCTGATGCAAGCCGAGGAGGCCTGGCAGCGGGGAGGCGATCCCCTTCCGGTGCTCGAACAAGCGCGGGCTTCCTTCGAGCAGGCCATCGCGGTCGCGCCAGGACAGGGCTTCGCCTACGCCAACCTGGGCTCGCTGCTCGCCAGACGGTGTGGCTACCTGCTCGCGCGAGGCGAGGACCCCCGCTCGAGCGGGAGCGAGGCCCTGGAGATTCTGGGACGCGGCCTGGAGCGGATGCCTGGCGCCACGTGGCTCCGGGGCCTGATGGGCACGGTGCATGTCCTCCAGGCCCGCTTCGAACTGGACCACGGGCGGACGCCCGGGCCGGAGCTGATGCGTGCATTGGAAGATCTCCACGCCGCGTTGGCGAAGAACCCCCAGGACGCGGAGATGTGGCTCCAACTCGGGAAGGCGCAGGACCTCCAGGCCCGCTGGAAGCAGCCACGTGGGCCGCTGCCGTCCGGAGAACTGGAGGAGGCGGCGAAGTCCTTCGAGAAGGCCCTCGCGCTTTCACCCGACGAAACGGAGTACCGCCTGGAGGCTGGCCTCTTCTACCGGAAGTGGGCGGCGCCACTCTCTCGCGCGGGCCAGGACTCCGGACTCTGGCTCCAGCGAGGGATGGCGCTGGCCGAGCAGGTCCTGACGGCCCGGCCCGACTTGCCCGTGGCCCAGGCCCTTCGTGCCGGTCTGCACCTGGAGTGGGCGGGGACCGCCCGCCCGGAGGAGCAAAGTGGTCTGCGTCGACAGGCCCTGGAGGAACTCACCCAGGCGCTGCTGCGCAATCCCAACCTCGCCTCCGAGTGGGACGACACGCTCGCCCAGGCGCGGCGCCTCGTCGCCGGCCCTTGAACTACCGCGGCGGGTCTTCGCAGGTGCCGCCGGACACGTCGATGGTTCCGGAGTTTGTCCTTGTCTCTTTCTTCGTGCTCACCAAGCTTGAAATCTCAAATTCAATTTCATGGGGACCCGGCGCAGCAGTTTCCAAGACCTGGAGCATGAAGAGGTAGGTGGTGTCGTCAGGATGGGCCGCTTCGCTCCGGGAGATGACGGTGATCGTGTGCTTCAGTTTCGCGATCGGGGCTTGAAAATGCTGGGGGACCACCACCAGGGCCGTGACGACGCTGCCTTGCTCGGCCCGGCATTTCCGTCGGGTGGTGGGTCGGTGGTCGGGATTGTAGGGGCTGGTGAAGTCGATGATGAGGTCCAGTCGGAATGGCATGCGGCGCTCCAGGCCCGCCCCCGGCGTATTCCGGGGGCACTGCCTCCTATTCAAGCGGGATACCAGCCAGTCCGTCCGGGGCGCTCTCAGGACGACGGCCCCGCGTGAGTCCTCCGGCCCCCGGTTCACGGTGTCGCGCCACGACACGCGGCATGCCGCCGACATGCCGCCGCCCCCTCAGGACTCCTTCGGCACCAGCCCCAGCTCCTTGACGCGCCGGTTCAAGGCCCGCTTGGAGACCTCCAGGCGCCTCACCATTTCGTCCAGGTTGCCCTGGCACGCATGGAAGCAGAGGGTGAGCTCCTCCACGCTCAGGTCTCCGGCCAGGCGGAGGCTGGGACTGCGTTCGATGAGGTCATAGATGGAGGAGCGGGCGATCCCCAGGTGGTGGGCGGCCCGCTTGACGTCCCAGTCGTGCGCGCGCAGGGCCGCGAGCAGCTCCGGCCCTCCCACCTCCGTGGACTTACGGCGGGCGGCGACCTCGGGCTCCTGCGGGGGCTCGGGAGCGGGGGCCCGAGGGGGCGGCGGCGCCTGGGGAAGTTTCAGTTCCTGGGCGAGGCGGGCATCAAGCTCCAGGCAGGGCTGGCCCCGGCTGTTGATGACGAGCTGCCGGGCCACGTTCCTGAGCTGTCGGATGTTCCCCGGCCACGGGTGCAGCAGCAGGCGCACCGCCAGCGCGGCGGGCATCCAGGGCGGAGCGTAGGGGTCCGTGGGGGTGAGGTGGTGGGCCTCTCCGAGCGCCTCCAGCTCCTGGCGGGCGAAGTGGAGGAACAGCGGGCCCATGTCCTCGCGCCGCTCGCGCAGGGGCGGCAGCCGGAGTTCATAGCCCGCGAGCCGGTGGAGGAGGGGGGCCCGGAAGCGCCCCTCGGCGATCTGCGCCTCCAGATCCGCGTCCGTGGCGGCGACGAGGCGGACGTTCGTCGCCACGGGCCTGCTGGCCCCCACCGGATACATCTCCCCCGTCTCCAGGACCCTCAGGAGCATGACCTGCACCTCGGGGGAGGCCTCGCCCACCTCGTCCAGGAAGAGGGTGCCCCCCTCGGCGGCCCGGAAGAAGCCTTCACGGTCGCGTTGGGCGCCGGTGAAGGCCCCCCGGACACTGCCGAAGAGCTCCGCAGCGGCCAGCTCCCTGGGGATCGCGCCCAGGTTGACGCTGACAAAGGGGCCCGTGCGTTTGCTTCGCTCATGGAGGGCCCGGGCGACCAGCTCCTTGCCCGTCCCGGTCTCCCCCCGGATGAGGACGGGCACGTCCAGGTCGGCCACGCGCTCGATGTGCTGGCGCAGGCCCTGGAGGGGGGCGCTCTCTCCCACCATGCCCAGGGAGGCCGGCGCGTTCGGCCCGGGTAGAGGGGCCAGGTGCAGCAGCACCACCGTCCGCCCGGAGAACTCCAGGGGGACTCCCCGCGCCAGCGCTTCGGGTCCGAAATCGCGGTCGCCGTGGAGCGGCTCGCCAGCGCTGGTGCAGCGCCCCTCCTCGGGAGGGATGACGCGGATGCCCTCCGCGAGGGGGACGAAGCGCAGGGGCTTGCGGCTCATGAAGGGGTCGCCCAGGGGCAGGCCCAGCGGTTCGCCCGGACGCGTGAAGTCCGGAGCGTTGCGGGAGAGCGCGACCTCCCGGCCGGCGAGCAGTCCGTGGAGCAGCAGCCGCTCTCCAACGCGGGTGGCGGTGGCGTGTGAGACGAGGGTCAACGCCGGGATGGGGCGCGCGGAGGAAGGAGCGCCGCGCGGAATCGACTCGGCGGCCGTGGACACATCCGTCGTTGTCGCGGGGGCATGGGGAGCGGGGGCGCCAGTACGGGGCATCCGCGTGACTCTATCCCACGCGTCGGCGGGGGGCTGGCCTGCCCGTTGCAATGCCCTGCATCCGGCTGCCCCGGCAGGGTCCTTCGCAAGGACAGCCTGGCCTGGGCGGCCCCATGGCATCGCCCGCGACACCTCCACCCCAGCAAGCGAGTCGAACATGTCTCTTCCGCGCAGCCACCAGAACACCTCCCGCCGCGTCCTTCCTCGTGCCATCGGGAGCGGCAAGTCGGACGTCACCGCCAGGAACCTGCTCGCCGCCCAGAGCGATCCGGGGACGCAGCCTTCCGCCTGGGACCTCCTGTACGGAGCGATGGTGACGGGGCTCGGAGTCAAGCCGCAGAGCTTCCAGCTCCTCTATCCCTTCATGCAGTGGACCTGGCCCACGACCAACGCCGGTTACACGAGTTCGGCCCAGTACGATTTCCTGGCCACCATCCCGCAGTGGAGCGCCGTGGGGCAGTACAACTCGTCGGGGGCCACGTTCGACGGGGCGTACCAGCAGTTCCTCAATGATCTCGCGACGTACACCCCCGACCCCCAGCTCCAGGCGCGGATCACGGCGTCCTACAACGACCTCGCCCAGGCCACGAACCAATACCAGACCGACTACAACCAGGCAGTGCAGACCTACAACGCGGACCCGAGCGTGGTGGGCAACGTCCCGAACTTCACGACCTGGTTGGCCTCTGGGGCGGGCCTTCCCTACAACATCAAGATCCAGGCGGATGCCGAGAACCAGAGCCAGGCGCAGGCCAACTACGTGAACCTGGTCAAGCAGGCGCGCAACCCCAACCTCACCCAGGCGCTGACGGCCGCCGTGAATCCGGCGTACTACACGAAGCTGCAGGACCCCAACCTGGCGGGCAATCCCCCCGTCCCGCTCTGGAGCCTCGGCACCACGATGCAGCAGTGGGTCAACACCGTGCAGGGGCAGGGTGGCACCCCGGGCTCCATCAGCTTCTCCAACAGCCAATCGCAGTTCGACCTGCGCAACACCTGGGCGCAGGGCTCCCTGTCGGTGGGCAGTTGGTTCTGGCAGGTCAACGTCAACGGCTCGTGGAACCGGGTGACGGAGTTCGAGAGCGACAGCAGCCTCCAGTGCACCATCTCGTTCAAGGCCTGGGACACCATCGCCATCAACCCCGGGCCCTGGTACTCGGGCGTCACCCAGTTCAAGAACGGTCCGTTCCTGACGGGCTACAGCGCGATGCCCGCGGAGGGCATGACGAACATGTTTGGAGAAGGGGGCGTGGTGCCGGTCCTCAAGACGGGCATGCTGGTGGGCTACCAGCCCACGATCAGTGTCACCGTGAGCCAGTCCACCTTCAACAGCTTCCAGGAGCAGTGGCAGGCGTCGTCGGGCTTCTCCGTCGGTCCGTTCCAGTTCGGCGGCACGACGGGCGGCTCGCAGAACGCCTGGACGCGGTCCGCGTCGGGGTCCACGCTCACCGCGACCTCCACCTCGACGGTGCCGCTCATCTTCGGCGTCACCGTGGACACGCTGCCGTAGTCCCAGGTGAAGCGCGGGGGGCTGACGCCGAACGCGTTGGCCCCCTGGCGCCAGAGGCTCAGGGCACGGCGCTCACGTCCACGTCGATGACGCGCGGCTCCTCGGTGCTCGTCGTGCCGGTGACCGAAGGCATCACGGCGTTCACCTGGAGCGTCAGCGCCCATTCGCCCGTGCTGAGCTGGGTGGGCACGTACTTCCAGGAGAGGTGCACGGCCCCCGCCGTCTCGCCCTCCGCCCACAGCGCCTCGCGCGCCCGCTGCTCGATCTGCGCCGTCGTCAGCCGCGTCCGGAGCAGGTGGCCGGCACGGGCCAGGGGCGGCCAACTGATGAGCGCGCGCTGGAAGCTGCCATCCGCGCCCTGGGACACCACCGCGCGGTGGCCCTCCACGCGAATGCCATTGATGGCGCGCATCACGAAGGTCTTGTGGCGGTGGAGCACGGGCGCTTCGAGCACCGAGTTCTCCTCACTCTGGATGAAGGACTTCACCTGCCGCACCGGCCCCAGCTCCGACGTGGGGATGCCCCAGCGCTGCAGGCGTGCGATGGCGGTCCGCTGCAACACCGCGGGCTCCTGCGGTGTCTCTGGGCCACTGCCGAGCTTGTTCAGCACCAGCACCTGACCTTCGGACGGATCGCGCTCCAGCTTCCAGGTCTGGGACTCCAGGTCCCGGCGGGCGCCCAGCTCCTCCATCTGGGTGAAGGGTTCGGTCGTCCCCACCAGGGACCGCTGCAACACGGCGTCATCAAACGCGGTGCGGGGGAGCAGTGTGGTGGGGATTGCTCCGGTGGGAGGCGTGGCGAGCCCCGTGGAATCGAAGATGAAGCCGGTGGTCGCGCTGGCAACCTGGGTGGTGATGGCGGCGGGCTCGATGAGCGCCCCGCTGTCACAGCCAGGCGCGGCGGCGAGCGGAAGGATGGTCAGGAATCGGATGAGCAGATGGGTCTTCATGGCGGTTCGTTCTCTTTGTGCGAGGGCGATGGAGGAGGAGGTCACTCGGGCAGCTTCTGACCGTTGTCGGGGTCGCAGCCCCCCACGTAGAAGTAGCTGGAGGCGACCTTGCTCCCGGTGTTCTTGCGATCCCTCCAACCACCGGCCTCGAACATCGCCAGCCGCAGCGCCTTGGTTTCACCGAAGACGATGGACACCGGGCAGTCGTCGTTGTTCTTGCCGATGTCCCAGTCGTAGGCCTCGTCAATCCAGTTCTCGCCCACGCCATCGCCCCGGGAGTTCGCCACGTAGCGTTTCACGTAGCGCTTCACGAAGTTGCCGCACGAGGAGTCGCCGTGAAAGGCATTCCACATGCTGAAGCCGCTGCTGCTCGTCACGAGCGCCTGCCGGTATCCGCCCTGCTTCCAGACCTGGTAGTCGCCAGACTGGCAGGCCTTCACGACGGCGATGTTCAACTTGCCGTTGCCCAGGTTCATGTGGATGTCCGTGATGGCTTCACACGCATCCGCGTCGGTTCCCATCACGAGCCAACTGCGCAGGAACGACTCGTTGTGGCCGCCATGGGTGTGCACGAAGAGGACGTCCGCGTCGTCCACGCCGGCATTGGCCTGGGTGTCCTTCGCGTTGGCCGCGGTTCCCTTCGAGGCGTCGGTCCAGAGGTCCGCGCGCGCACTCGAATTGTTGAGGGTGCGGACGTCCGTCCAGAGGCCAGCGCTCACGAGCGAGTTGAAGTAGCCCGCGAACTCCGCCGCCGTCTTCGTGTGCACGGAGTGCGAGGAGGCATCGCACTGCCCCGCGCCTCCGAAGTTGGCGATGCCGTAGACATGGGTTTCGTTCGCCAGCGCCGCCGCGGGCAGGAGCAGGGCCCCCGCGAGCGCCGCGCCCGTCCACTGCCGTGTCTGCTTCCGGAGTCTCATGGTCCGTGTCTCCCCCCGTGTGGGGTGTTCGTGATGGCCTGTGGTGGCCTGGGGAGCGCGCGGTGTTCGCCGTGCGTTCCCTGGCCCTGGCCCATCAACGAAACCCGGGGCGAAACTCCCTCACCCCCTTCGTGAGAAAGTTCCGGAAGCGCCCCGGTGGAGTCGAACCGCCCCGTGCTACCTGGCGGCGGGCACGAGGCCGTAGAGGGTGGTGACCTCCCGGGAGCGCGCGGCGTGCAGGGGGTCCGCCGCGTCCTTCGCCTTGGCGTGCCGCGCGGGGGTGGACTTCCGCCACGCCACCGTCAAACCGCAGCGCGCGAACTGCTCCTCCAGCCACCCGGAGGGACGCAGACCCAGCAGCACCGCGAGGTCCGACAGGAGCAGCAACCCCTCTCCCCCCGGGGTGAGCGCGGCGGGGAGCCCTTCAAGGAAGCGACGCAGGAACTGGCTGTCCTCGTCGAACACCGCGCGGTCCACGCGGTTCTTGGGCGGCTCGGGAATCCATGGCGGGTTGCAGACGACGAGGTCCGCCTTGCCTTCCGGAAACAGGTCCGCCTCCGCCACCTGGAAGTGCTCGGAGAGGCCGAGCCGCTCCGCGTTCTCCCGTGCGCACGTCACCGCGCGGGAGTCGCAATCCGTGGCCTGCGCGGACGTCGCGCCGCGCTGCAGGAGGAGGAAGGAGAGCACGCCGGTGCCGGTGCCCACGTCGAACACGCGCTTGCCCTTCACGTCCGGCACGGCCGCCAGAAGCTCCACGTAGTCGGTGCGCGTGGGTAGGTAGACGCCGTAGTGCGGATGGAGCAGGCCCTTCAGGCCCGGGACGGCCAGGCCCTTGCGCTGCCACTCCGCGGCCCCGAGCATGCCGAGCAACTGCTTGAGCGGCACGACGGTGAAGTCCGTCGTGGGCTCGCCCCACACCTGCCGGCACGCTTCAGAGACGTCCGGGGCGCGCGCGAGCTCCAGGCGGTAGTTGCGGTCGAGCGCGACGACGATGCGCGACAGCGTCGAGTGCTCCAGTTGCCGCGCGCGGCGTTCGGCGCGGAACGCCTCCAGCGGCGAGCGGGCCTTTGGAGACCGTTCGATCCGCCGGCCCAGCGCGCCGAGCAGCTGCTTCGCGTTGTGGAAGTCGCCGGTGTAGCGCAGGAACTCGCCCCGGCGGACGCGCTTGAGCGCGGTGTCGGCGCTGAGCGCGTCATCCACGGGGGACAGGCGCGTGGGCGCGGGCTCGTCACTCTCCGAATGCCAGGTGAACGCGGCGTCGGGCGGAAACTTGAAGGGCTCAGCGGTGGGCTGCGGCTTCTTCTGGGCGGCGGCGGGCTGCTGCCGTTTCTGCGCGGCGGCGGGCGATGGCTTCTTCTGGGCGACGGGGCGGCGGGGCGGGGACATGGGCCTGGGGTAGCACGTCCGGGTCCCACCGTCGCGCACGCGGTGGGGCAGGGGGCTGCGCGTGCAACCCAATCCTTGGCGGAGATCTACACACCCTGAGTCCAGCGGTTCGTGGACACGCCCCGCGCGGGCGGGGCGGAAGGGAAGGGGGGCGTCTTCACTTTCGACAGGGCCCCCGCGCCGGAAGCCGGTGATGAACACTTCGTCTGTCCAAAGCTTCACGGCACGGTGTCAAGGCATGGCCGCTGGGGGCACGGGGGCGTCCTGTCCTGGAAGGCCGGCCGTCCCCTGGGGGGCGTTGGGACGGTCCCTGGGCGCCCCTAGCCTCAAGGACCCTGAACCGACCAAAGGCCCCCGATGACGAACCCCCATCGCCCATGCCGCTCTCGTTTCGCCAGGCCCCCGGTCCTGCTGCTCGCCCTGTTTTGCGTCGCGTGTGGGGTCGCCGGCAGGATCGAGGACCCGGAGCAGGTACTCCTTCCTGGGGAGCCAGCGCCCCCGCCCGTGGAGGAGCCGATTCCTCCGGCTTCGATTCCGACTCCGCCCCCGGTGCCTCCGGCCCCCGCCGGGCTTCGCTCCGTCGCGGCCTGGGAGCGGCTGTTCCTGGCGGAGTGGGGGCGTGCGCACACCCGGGACTTCCTGAGCTGGAGCAACTCGCGCGACAGCTGGAACTTCTACAACCTCGCCTATGGCATCGACGCGAACACCGCGATGTACCGCGCCACCGGGAAAAAGCAGTACCTGGACCGGGCCCTGCTCTACGTCAACAACCTGGTGGCCTCCGCCTCGCGCTCCTCGGTGCTCCCCCAGAGCCAGTTCAAGGATGGGTATCTGGGCTGGGCCTCGGCGCTCTCCCAGCCTCAGGGGCAGGAGGTGCCGTTGTATGAGAGCTATTGCTGGCGCTACGTGACACGGATGCTGCGCGTCATCCGCGAGACGCCCGAGCTCTACACCGCCGATGTCTACCGCTCTCAATACGAGCGGCTGCTGGCGTTCTCGGAGAAGAACGTCTTCGAAAAGTGGTTCCAGCGGGGAGCGAACGACAACCTCTATCGCAACCGCACGCACATGGCCGCGCACTGGGCCTTCATCTCCATGGACCTGTCGAGGATGACCACGGATCCCAACCGGAAGGCCCGCTACCTGGAGGTCTTCGACAACATCAACCAGGGCCTGCCCAACTTCCCGTCGTCCTTGCGCGCGCAGTTGGAGCTCAACCCCGACCACCCGACGGCCTACTTCTGGAATGACCGGTGGGGCTTGAAGACGCAGCCCGGCCAGGATGTGGCGCACGCGAACGGCGTCATCGCCTTCGTCGTCGAAGCGCACGAGGCGGGCATGACGTGGACGGACAATGACATCCACCGGTTCATCGTGATGCTCGACACCGTCATCTGGCCCGCGCCCGAGGCGTATGCGCAGTACGTGGATGGTTCGGGAGCGGGGGATGGCTGGTTCAACGACGGGCTGATGAAGCTCGGGCGCTACGACATCGAGCTCCAGCGCCGGCTGGAAGCGCATACCGTCGGGCGCAACAGCCAGTTCTTCGCCAACGGAGCGCTCAACGTGCGGCTGCTGTCCGAACAGGCCGCGCAGTAGGTCGCGCGGCCTGCCCGGGAGGGCGTCTATTTCACGGGGAAGAGGTGCAGGTAGGGCCTCGCCTCCTCGAAGACGCGCGCGACCGGGGGCCGTGCGAGGAGCCGCTCGAAGTACGCGGTGAGGTTCGGGTGCTGGAGGGGCTCGATGCGGGCCGCGTAGAAGAGCGCGGGGGCGGCGGCGCAGTCGGCGAGCGTGAACGCGTCGCCGACTGCCCACGCCCTGCCGCGCAGGCGTGCGTCGAGGACACCGTACGCGGTGCGCAGCGTGTCCCGTGCGCGTTCGACCCCGAGCACATCGTGCGCGCCTTCGGGCCGCAGCAGGTCGGTGACGATCTTGCCCACCGGCTCGTTCACGTGCAGGTCGAACACCCGGTCGAGGAACCTGCACTCCAGGGCCTCCTGCCGGTCGGAGGGGATGAGCCCCGGGCCCAGGTGCTCGACGATGATGCTCGACTCGGCGACGACGCGGCCGTCGTCCTCGAGCACCGGGAAGCGGCAGAAGGGCCAGAGTCGCGCGAGCGCCTCGCGGTCGGTCGCTGCTCCGAGGTCCACGAAGCGTCGCTCGAACGGCAGCCCGAGTTCGTAGAGCGCGACGAGCACCTTCTGGCAGAACGACGAGAGCGGGTGGAAGTGGAGCGTTCGCATCAGCAGGCTCCGTCGATCCAGAAGCGGTGGCCATTGGAGCGGAACGGCACTCCAAGCTCCGTGCACACCTCCGCGAGCAGGTCCGGGTTGAAGAAGTAATTGGCCAGGTGCGCGACGCGGCCCTCCTCGAGGCGTACACGGGTGAGCGCGCGCACGGCCTCTCCGTCCGCGTGCGAATACCAGTGCAGGAGGACCTGTCCGCCACGATGCTCGCGGGCTTCCACGCGCGGCGCGACATTGCGCGCGCCCTGGATGAAGCGCGGCTCGATACCGCCGCGCCGCTCGGCGTCCACCAGGCGCGCGACACCGAAGAGCATGCCGTACAGCACGGTGCGCCGTGCCGCCTCCGGGCCGTACTGCGTCGTCGCCCCCACCACCTCGACGACGGCGCTGTCGAGCAGGAGCGCCGTGAGCGCGTCCAGGTCTCCCGCGTTGAAGGCGGCGCAGAAGGCGTCCAGGGCTCCCGGGGCGGGCGCGCGCGCCGGCGACACCTCGGGGTCCGCGAGCTTGCCGCGCCCTCGGTGCAGCGCCGCCTTCACCGCGCCGGTCGTCGTCGAGAGCGTCTCGGCGATGTCCTCGAGCGAGAGGTCGAAGACGTCCTTGAGCACCACCGCCGCGCGCTCCTGTGGCGCGAGCGTCACGAGCAGCGTCCCGGCCGCCTCGCGCGCCGGGCGAGGGTCCGCCTGTACCAGCGCGGCCTCCGCGGGTGCGTCCTCCGGCCGCATCCGGCGTGCGCGGTCGATCCACAGGTTCGTGGCGACGCGCAGCAGCCACGCGCGGGGGTTGGGCGGTGCGGCTCCCATCTGGCCGAGCGTGACGAAGGCTCGCGCGAGGGCGTCCTGGGTCAGGTCCTCGGCATCCCACGGGCTGCGGGTGAGGTAGCGGCTGTAGCGGAAGAGCTCGGAGCGGTGGGGCTCGTAGACGTCGAGGAAGTGCTGCCACGCGCTGCGCAGCGTCGTCGGGAGTGGGTCTGGCGGTGGGGTCATGCAGGGAGAACGGATGAGGGCACCGGAAGGATACGTCCCCCTGCTCAACCCAGCGACGTGAGGACTTCTCCACCTTGGCCCACAGTGCGGCACCCTCGCCCGTCGCCCCGGGTGGGGGGGGCCAGGCCCGGCGGTTTCACCCGACATCGAGGACGCACGCGGGCCCCGTGGAGGGGGATGTTGGAGCAGGGGGGCAGGGGAGTGCATCGGCCGGGTGTCTCATGGGCGGCGGGCCGGCCGGTGGCGCCGTGGCGCTCGTCCCCCTCTGCGCATCAAGGAGAGGGTGGCGGCGCCTCCAGGCACCTGGGGGCCGAGGGCCCGCGCGACCGCGGACGTAAGCGCTGATGCGCTCGCGCGTTCTTCAGGGGCTGACGCATGATTCAGGAATCCTCCCTCACCCTGATGGATCAGGGCCCCTGGTGACCATGAGCGACGTCCTCTCCCGTGATCTTTCCCGGCTCCCGGACCTGCTCGAACAGGCCCGCGCGAGCGCCGTCGAGTTCCTCACTGCCTTGCCCGAGCGCCCCGCGGGTATTCGCCCCGCGCCGCCCGAGCCGCTCGGGCTGCCCGACGCGGGCCTTGGCGCCGAGGACGCGCTCGCGCTCTTCCGCCGCCGCTACGAGGCAGGGCTCTCCGGCTCCGCGGGGCCGCGCTACCTTGGCTTCGTCACTGGCGGCACCACGCCCGCGGCGCTCGTGGGCGACTGGCTCGTCTCCGCGTACGACCAGAACCTGAGCAACGGCGGTGACTCGCTCGCCACCAGCGTGGAGCGCGAGGCGTTGGGCCTTCTGCGCTCCCTCTTCGGTCTGCCTGACGCCTTCGAGGGCGCCTTCGTGAGCGGCGCGACGGCGGCGAACCTCGTCTCGCTGGCCACCGCGCGGCAGTGGGCGATGGAGCGGCTGGGCCATGACGTGAGCGAGGAGGGACTGTGGGGGCTGCCTCGGCTCGCGGTGCTGGGCGGCGCGCCGCACGCGAGCGTGCTCAAGGCGCTCTCCATCCTCGGCATGGGCCGACGCGCGGTGCAGGACGTCCCCTGCCTCCCGGACCGGCCCGTCATGGAATTGAAGGCGCTGGAGGCGCGACTCGCGGCACTCGGCGGCGCCCCGGCCATCGTGCTCGCGGGCGCGGGGGAGGTGAACACCGGGGACTTCGATGACCTGGAAGCGGTGGGGCAGGTGTGCCGCCGCCACGGAGCCTGGCTGCACGTGGACGCCGCCTTCGGCATCTTCGCCGCCTGCAGCCCGGCGCACGCGCACCTGCTGCGGGGGCTCGCCCACGCGGACTCGATCGCGGCCGACGGGCACAAGTGGCTCAACGTCCCCTACGACTCCGGCATCGTCTTCACGCGCCACCTCGTGCAGCAGGAGCGCGTCTTCCGCGCGGTGGCCGCCTACCTGGGGGCGGGGCCGGATCTGCTGCACCGCACGCCGGAGAACTCACGCCGCTTCCGGGCGCTGCCCGCGTGGATGACGCTCATGGCCTACGGACGCGACGGGCACCGCGCCCTCGTCGAGCGCTGCTGCGCGCTCGCTCGCGGCCTGGGAGAGGGACTCGCGGCTTCACCGCACTACGCGCTGCTCGCCCCGGTGACGCTGAACATCGTCTGCTTCGCGCTGCGCTCGGGGGACGCCGCGCGGCGCGACCGCCTCCTCGCGGCGTTGCAGGCCGACGGGCGCGTGCACTTCACCCCCACGCAGTACGCCGGCCGCCCCGGCCTGCGCGCGGCCTTCTCCAACTGGCGCACGGGGGAGGCGGACCTCCCCGTCATCCTCGCGGCGCTGGAGGCCGCCGCCTCCGGCGCCTGACACGGGGCTCACCGCGGTTGGGACGAGGAGCCGCGGCAGGCCCTCGGGTTCTGTCTGGAGGGCGCTATCTCGGGAGCACTGACGCAGGAATGCCGCGGAAGACCAGGACCCGGTTCATGTACTCCACGTCCTCGCTCTGGAAGCGCGCGGAGCCCACCAGGAAGCCCTGCGCCACCAGGATGTTGGCGACCCGCTCCCGTGACTCCGGCTTCACGTTGTAGACCTTGCCGAAGTGGGAGGTCTTCTCGACGGAGAGAATGACGTCCGGTGTGCCGTCCTTTCGCAGCAGCTCGTCGCCCACCTGGAGCGTCTGCGCTTGCACCAGTCGGCCCTCGCTGGTGATGACCGGGTGCTCGTGGGTAACACGCAGCGTTCCGCCGGACTTCGTGCGGAGCTCGAAGAGCACGTGTCTGGCGTCGCGAATCTCCGTGACGTAGCTGAACACCTTGCCCTGCTGAAGCGGCAGATCCTCGAGCGTGGCGTCTGGATGGAGGGTGAGAATATCCTCGCGGCCCTGCTGCATGGCCTCGACGATGTTCACCTCTCCCGTGCTGAACTCCAGGCGCTGGTCCGGCGCGTAGCAGGCAGACTCGCAATAGGCGACGACGAAGTGGTCGCTCGTCCACCGCTGCGTCCCGGCCTTGTCCGTGTAGAGATCGCAGTCAGCCAGGGTGGGGGAGGGGAAGAGCTGGGTGCCGCCGCCCGTCACGGGCGTGTTCTCGAACGAGGGGTACAGCGGACGCACTCGCGGCGAATAATGAGACCATTTCCAGTAATTGCTGGTCGGGCGTCCCATGGGCTCACGAAAGACCGAATACATCGGCGTGGATTCGAAGAGCGCGTAGGCATGGTAGTAGTTGACGTTGTACTGATGGATGTTGCCCGTGTATGCGCGGCTGGTGTTGGACTCCTTGTAGTCCTTCGCCCAGGCGAAGCTCGTGTCGAAGGCCCTGTTGGACACCATCCAGGATTCTGGCCCCGCGGGATTGAGATTGCGCGTCAGCCCGCACCTGCGTGCCCATTCGATGCGGGCAATGGCCTGTTCCGGTTCCAGGTCATCCGTGCTGCAGCGCCACTCCTGTGTCGGCTCCGCGCCCGCCAGGCCGGGAACGAAGAGGAGCGCCGCCGCATTCAGCAAGTATCTCAAGAGTGGATTTCTCATGGGCTCGTCGATGAAAAACACCGTGAGTGAAGGAAGACAACGCCGTCAGAACAGGCACGTTGCCTCAAGTCTTCGCAGCCCGTCCAGGGCCGGACCCTGACAGGGCTTGCTTGACTATTCATACTTTCCGTGAAATCCTGGCATCTCCCACATGAAGGGCGGCGGATGCAGTCGCCGACCTGAGCGGACCGTCCCGGGTCCCTGACGTGGGTATCGCCGCCGCAGGCCCGAGTGCTGAGAGGAAGGCCCTGATGCCCTCGCGTGAGAGGGGGTGGCAGGCGTCTGTTGCTGTTTACGTGAGGGGAGAAAGATGAAATCATACGCGAAGCAGTTGCCGTGGTGCGTGATGGCACTGATTCTGGCTGGATGTGGGCGCGACGTGATGCCAGAGGCGCAGGTGCCTGCCGTAACGGGGACGGCCAAGCAGGGCATCATCGCCGCCTGTCCTTTCAACTCACCGGTCCTCGACATGGAAAAGTCCCTGGTGGTCCGGGACCTTTCAGTTGTGAACGACCCGTGCCGCACCCAGTCTCCCTGGACTGGCACCGCGTCGTGTGCAAGCCCCAGCAGCAAGGGGCAGTGGAACTTCGGCTATCTGATGTCGCAGATCGCGGGCAACAAGGACGCGGTGGGCACGTCGGACTTCGTGCTGAAGTGGCTCAACACCTGGATGACGGATCAGGTCGTCAATGGCCATGTGATGGGGGCCCGGACCGGGATGCTCAACGGCAATCCCACGGGGATGGGAAAGTTCATCAAGACGTGGCGGGACAAGAGCTTCTGCCCCGCGAGTGGCGCGTGCACGCTCGACTTCAATCAAGCTCCGTTCCGGCTGCTGGCCATCGTCAATCGCGTGGACCTGAGTGGGAGTGCCTATGGTTCGGAAAGCCCTGGCGAACTGCGCTTCGTCTTCGGCTTTGTCGACCTCAACGGGCTCGCCACGACCACCAACGGAGCGATGAAGGCGACGGTCATCCTCGAGTACAAGCTGACCCAGCACAACGACGTTTTCGGCTGGGCGCAGGATTGGTATTCGCTCGCGGCTCGCGGGTGGGGAGAGCCCTTCAACGTCGCACTGGGGCAGCTCACGACCCGGGTGACCCAGTACAACCCGAGCGTGATCTCCGGTGGCTCCGCGCTCAGCCAGGCGCGCACCAATGAGATAGAGTTCGACACCAACACGCTCGCGAACAGGGTGTGGGAGTTGCGCGAGCAGAAGCGCGACTGCGCCACGGGCACCTGCTTGTTGCGTCCCGACACGGTCAAGCTGACCCCGGACAGCTTGTACAACAAGAGCGCCTCGTTGGATGGGTATCTGCTGGCCAACGCGGGGCTCATCAATGCAGAGGACTTGAGCACCCTGCCCGCGGTCATGGTGGGAGGTGCCTCCCGGTCCCCCGGAGCGCAGACGCTGCAACTGGTCTGGGACCTGACGGATGGGGCCCAGGGCAGCTACCAGCAGAACGGTGGCACGTTCGCGACGAATACCCGACACCTGTTCGCGCTGCAGACCTGCAACGGTTGCCACTACGCGGAGACGCATTCCTCCAACTTCCACGTCGCGCCCCGCTCCATCAACATGCGGGCCGCGCTTTCGAGGTTCGTCGCGCCCACCAACGATCAGGGCTCGCTGGAGGCGAACCCCTGGGACCTGTCCCAACCCCTCCAATACCACACGTTCACCGACCCCGTGGACTTCGAGGATCGGCAGTACAACGACCTGTGGCGCCGTCAGTGTGAGATGCAGCGCCTGCTGAGATTCATTCCCGAGCCGCTCTTCAAGCCCAGCGGCGGTCACTGATGTCCGAGCCGGGCGGCGCTTCCAGGCGCCGACCCTGCTCGCGTCGGGATGGGAAGAAGGAACTGGCGGCTGGCGGGCCCTGTCTGGGGTCCGCCGCCGCTGACGGGTTCCGTCGTGGAGTGCCGTTGCAGCCCTTCATCTGTGAGGAGCTTCTTGGTCATGACGGACCGTGTCCGGCGGGAACGCGGATGGTGCGCGGCGGGGAGGGTGGGTCTGGTCCTGGGGCTGTTCGCGCTCCAGGGGTGCGACAGCAAGGAGGCCGAGGGAGCCCGCGGCGGTTCCCCTCAGGCCCCCCCGGTGCTCCAGCACGTGGAGGGCGAACTGCTGGTGCGCTTCCGGGAGAAGGACTCCCCCTCCGCGATGTCCGCGACGAGCGCCGCATGGGGCGCGAAGGTCGTTCATGGGTACACGTCCCTGCCCGGCCTGCGAGTCGTCCGGCTGCCACCGGGCACGGACCTGGAACGGGCGCTCGCGGCCTATCGGCTCGATCCTGGGGTGCTCTACGCCGGGTACAACTCCATCTACTCCAGCAACAGCGACGTGCCGAACGACCCGGAGTTCGAGCGTCTCTGGAGCCTGCGGAACACGGGGCAGTCCGGAGGGCTCACGGGGGCGGACATCCAGGCGGCTGGCGCCTGGGGTGTCACCACGGGCAGCAGTGATGTGGTGCTGGCCACCATCGACAGTGGCATCGACTACACCCATCCGGATCTGGCTGCGAACGTCTGGACCAATCCGGCGGAGCTCCCCGGCAACGGGATCGATGATGACCGCAATGGCTACATCGATGATGTGCATGGCATCAACGCCATTGGAACGGGTTCGGGGGACCCCATGGATGATGGCAACCATGGGACGCACGTCGCGGGAATCCTGGGTGCCGTGGGCGGCAACAACCTGGGAGTGACGGGCGTCAACTGGAAGGTGAAGATCCTCGCCTGCAAGTTCCTCGACAGCGCGGGCAATGGGGTGGAGTCGGATGCGCTCAAGTGCCTGGACTACTTCCTGGGCTTGAAGACTCGCGCACACCACCCGGTCAACATCGTCGCCACCAACAATTCGTGGAGCTGCCGGACACGGAGCTGCAACTCCCCCGCGATGCGCGATGCCATTGCTCGGCACATGACGGCGGGGATGCTGTTCGTGGCGGCCGCTGGCAACGTGAACGCCAACATCGACGTCGCCGAGAGCTGGCCTGCCCGGCACGATCTGCCCAACATCCTCGCGGTCGCGGCCACGGACCGGAAGGATGCGCGCTGGGGGCTGTCCAGCTTCGGCCCACAGACCGTGGCCCTGGGTGCGCCCGGGGTGGAGATCCTCAGCACGGTTCCTGGCGGCCTCTACCGCGCCTTCAGCGGTACCTCCATGGCCTCGCCCCACGTCACCGGCGTCGCCGGCCTGCTCGCGGCCCAGGACCCCACGCGGGACTGGAAGGCCATCAAGAACCTTCTCCTTGCGGGGGGCCAGGCGGTGCCGAGCCTGGCCAACGTGACGCTGACCGGCCGGCGCCTGCGGGCCTGGGGACCCCAGGGGAGCGGCGCGCTGAACTGTGACAGGCAGTTGCTCACCCGGAGGCTGAAGCCCCTGCTGTCCTCCAGCCGGCTCACGCTCGTCGTCGGCGGCTCCCTGCCCGTCGCGGTGCTGAACATCCATTGTGCCGCGCCGGGGGGCGAGGTGGTCGTGACGGTGGCTGGCCGGGGTCCGGCGGTCCTCCGGCTGGTGGACGATGGCGCGGGGGATGATCAGGCCGCTGGAGATGGCATCTACACGGCGCGGTTCATCCCGGAGGACGCGGGCTCCTACGCCCTGGGCTTCCCGGGAGGAGAGACCGTCTTCGTGGACGTGCTCAGGCCCTATCTCTCCGTGAATGAGCGTCCCTCCACCTATGAAGTGATGACCGAGGATGCGGTCCGCCTCGATGACGCGGGCGACGAGACGGTCAGCGTCATCGGCCCGCTTCCGTTCCCCCTGCGGTTCGCCGACGTGCAGCCGGGGTTCACCACGCTCCATGTGGACAGCAATGGGAGGATCGGCTTCGCCCCCGGGCTCTCGCTCGCGGCCAACTCCGCGCTTCCTGCCCCGTTCTTCTCCTCGGCGATCCTGCCGCTCTGGCAGAACCTGGAAGTACCGTCACACCTCCCTTCAGGCCTCTTCTACGAGGTGCTGGGAGAAGCGCCCCACCGCAAGCTGGTCATCGAGTGGCGCGACGCCCTCTACGCGGGGGTCTCGTTCTCCACGCCGCTCACGTTCCAGGTGGTGTTCCTGGAGGGCAGCTCGGACATTGCCTTCAATTATGCCAACGTCATTCTCGGCTCGGACGAGTACCCGGAGATCGACAATGGAGGAGCGGCCACGGTGGGCATCCAGACGGCCCCATCGGCGGCGCTGCAGTTCAGTCATCTCGCTCCCAGCCTGAGCAACGGAACCAGCCTGGTGTTCAGGACGTCCTCGCCACACCCTCCGCACAGGCCCGTGGTCTCTGCGCCGGTTCTCGTCTCCGCGCTCCCTCGGGAGGACAGCCCCATCACCCTCCAGGCCTCCTTCCGTGACGACGGCCAGCAGACGGGGGCGTGGACGGTCGCGTGGGACTGCCACCACGATGGTGCGACCTTCAAGCCAGAGGTGGAGCAGTCAGTGGGAGCTCCCGGCAGCGTGAGCACCACCTGTGTCTACTCCGAGGGTGGGCGCTATGGCGTGGCCGTGCGTGTGACAGGCCAGGACGGTATCTCCTCCGAGGTGCTTTCGACGGTCTTCAGCGTGGGTGATGTCACCCCGGGGAGTTTGTCCTCGGGCTCGGACCCACCGCGCGAATCCGAGAGCTGTGCCGCGATGCCCTGGAGCGCCATTCCGCTTCAGGGGCTGATGCTGCTCTTGCTGACGGGACTGCTGCGCGGGAACAGGTCGGGAATGCGTCCCTGAAGGACGGTCGCCCACCTCTCCACCCGAGGCGACGGGAGCGGGTCCCACCTCCAGCGCGTGCCGAAGAGCGGCCGTCATGCGGTGACAGAAACGCGGCGCTCCGGTGCTTCGTACGCACACCGCGGATTCACCTGGAAGGCTCTGGATGGTCACCCATCGGTTTGGTCGACGCGTGCTTGGCGTGGCGCTATTGCTGTGGATGTCGGGTTGCGACAAGGACGAGGGCCCCGTCTGTGAGCGGCTCTCGCCCCGGTTGCAGCGCGCGCTTGAGGAAGCCGTCCTGGCCGAGGACCTCCCCGGGGCCACGGCCTCGCTGCGATTCCAGGACTGCACGTGGCGGGGCTCGGCGGGCGTTGCCACGGTGGAGCCCGCCACCGGGCTCAAGGCCGAGGACCGGCTGCGCGTGGGCAGCATCACCAAGAGCTTCGTCTCCGTGGTGGCACTGCAACTCCAGGCGGAAGGGACGCTGTCCCTGGATGCGCCACTGGCCACCTGGGTGCCGGACTTTCCCCGTGCGGACCGCATCACCGTGCGCCAGCTCCTCAACCACACGAGTGGCGCGTTCAACTACACAGACAGCCAGGCCTTCCTCACCCAGGTGGAATCGAGCCCCGGAAAGACGTGGAGCGCCGAGGAGCTCATCTCGGTGGGGGCCGCGGATTCCCCCTCCTTCGAACCCGGGACGCGCTGGGAATACTCCAACACCAATTACATCCTCCTCGGCCGCATCCTGGAGTCGGTGACAGGGATGCCGCTGGCGCAGCAGCTTCGCACGCGCATCCTCCAGCCCCTGCACCTGGACAGCACGGGACTGGAGGGCGCGGAGCCGCTGCCGCCGCTCACCGTGCGGGGCCATGCGCGGGACCCGCGCGATGGAGCGTGGATGGACCTCACCGACTTCATCCATCTGTCCGCGGCTGGCGCGGCCGGTGCCTTGAATTCCAGCGCCGACGACCTCAGCGCTTTCTACCAGGCCCTCTTCGAGCGCTCGTTGCTGGCCCCGGCGCAGCTC
This sequence comes from Corallococcus sp. bb12-1, assembly GCF_026626765.1. NCBI lineage: Bacteria > Pseudomonadati > Myxococcota > Myxococcia > Myxococcales > Myxococcaceae > Corallococcus > Corallococcus sp. bb12-1. The sequence goes on from NZ_JAPNJZ010000029.1 coordinate 27,859, forward strand.
GCGCAGATGACGGACTGGGTGGAGACGCCCATCCCGGGGATGCCTGGGTATGGCCTGGGGCTGGTGCGGGCCGTCACCCCGGTGGGGCCGGGCCACGGCCATGACGGCGGCATCCCCGGGTTCTCCGCCCTGGCCTTCTACCTGCCCGAGCGCAAGGCTTCGCTCGCGGTGCTGACCAACCGCGAGGGGGCGGACGTGTCGCGGATCACCGGGAGGCTGCTGGACGTGCTCGCCACGGAGTGATGCCTCACTCTGGCCCTGGCCGGTTGTCTCGTATTGCCTTCACGCGGTGGGGGACAGGGTGCTTTTGTGGGGGGCGCCGTGGGCAATGGCTGTCCAGGCGCCTGGAGTCTTCATGCGCGGTTCCCTGCAATCCATTTCAGTGGTCGCTGTCTTCATCCTTGGCCTGCTCACGGGTCGTCCCGCCGTGGCGCACGACTCGCTCCGGGACCGGATCGACGCCTACGTCCGCGCGGAGCAGAGGCGGCAGGGCGTGCCCGGTCTCGCCGTGGGCGTCGTGAGCCACGGCCGGGTCGTGCTGGTGAAGGGGTACGGCTCCGCGAACCTGGAGCATCAGGTCCCTGTCGGGACGGACACCCTCTTCCAGGCGGGCTCGCTGGGGAAGATGTTCACCGCGACGGCGGTGATGCTCCAGGTGGAGGCGGGCCGTGTGTCGCTGTCCGACAGCATCACGAAGTACTTCCCCGACGCGCCCGCCACCTGGGCTCCCATCACGGTGCGCCACCTGCTGACGCACACGTCGGGCCTCCAGGACCTGGACGGACAGATCGACGAGCGGAAGGACTACTCGGACGATGACTTCGCGAAGTTCCTCTACACCCTGCCGCTGGATTTCCCCGCGGGGCTGCGGTTCAGCTACAGCAACTCCGGCTACGTGCTGCTGGGCATCCTGGCGAACCGTGTCACCCACTCCACGTATCAGGAGGTCCTGGGCCGCCAGGTGTTCAAGCCCGCCGGCATGAAGACGGCGCGTGGCATCAGCGAGGAGGACGTCATCCCGAACCGCGCGGCCGGCTACCGGATGAGCGGCGGCGTGGTGAAGAACCAGTGGTGGGTTTCACCTTCGCTCAACACGACGGGGGACGGGTCTCTCTATTTCTCCGTGAAGGACCTGCTGGCCTGGGAAGAGGTCGTGGATGAGCGTGCCATCCTGACGCGGGCGAGCTGGAGGGAGATCCTGTCGCCCGCGAAGCTCAACAGCGGGGCTTCGTATCCCTATGGCTTCGGGTGGGAGGTGAAGGAGCGAAACGGCAAACCGATGCATGCGCACACAGGTGCGTGGCAGGGGTTCACGTCGGCCTACATCCGGTTCCTGGGCGATGAGCTGTCCATCGTCGTGCTGGCCAACTTGAGCCAGGCGGACCCCAGGGGCATCGCGGAAGGCATCGCGACCCTCGTCAATCCCGCGCTCGCCGTGCCGCCGCTGAAGCCCATTCCGGACCTGGAGCCGCAGGTCACCGCGCGGCTGGCGACGCTGCTCGAGCAGACCCGGGCCGGAGCGTGGGACCCGGCCATGTTCGCGTACGTCCCCTGGTGGTTCGTGGCGGAGGCCGGGCCGTACTACCAGGGCGTCCTGCAAAGCCTGGGACCGGCGGGACCGCTGGTGCTGGCGAAGCGGGAGACGAAGGGCGATGACCGCTACTACACGTACCTGGTGCGGTTCGGTTCCGCGACCTGGCGCTACACGGTGGCATTCGTGCCGGATGGCCGCGTGTCCGCGTTCAGCCTGGATGAGAACTAGCGGCAACCGCTGTCACCCGTAGGCGACGGCCGCCCTGCCCACCGTGCGTGGGGCGACCGCGTTTCGAGTGCCGGGGTCCTGTCTTCCTTTGGTACGAGCCTCCTGTTCTGGCGAACCCAAGGACTTCACGAAATGTCGAGAAGCAATCGATTGCGTGCCGAGGCTCCATGCAATTGATTGTCTATCTCTCTACCATCACCCAGCCCAGCCTGAATCGCAGGAAGAAGATTCGCGGAAGGAAAAATCATGTCGGGTCCTGCAATTCCTGAATCAATGTTCTTCGCCAACATGCCAGGGGGAGCGCTGCCACAGCTTCTCCCTGATCCGGCGAAGTTCCGTGCAGCCAGTGCGAAGAAGTCCGGGGTTCACACAGGAATGGCAGGGGCGGATCCGTGTGGTTCGGTGACGAGGAGCGCCATCACGGGTCTGCGTGCCAAGATCGAAGCGGCGCGCATCGTCGCGCAGACCAACGCCAACGACAATGGAGAGGGCGCACCCGGCGCTGAATATCCAGGCGCTGCGACATCCAGCCTCGCCGTTTTGACCATGGCGCTGGATTGGATAGATCAGCTTCATCTGTGGCTCGACACCAATGGCCTGTATGTCGCGCCGGACGATAGAGTGACAAACACCAGCGCAGCGTTCAACGTCTGCGCGTACTGTCGAGAGATCTCCAGCCATCTTCATCACGCGCGACACTGGGCCGCGGTGAGTGCCGCTTGGAATTCAAGCAGGAATACGGCCCAGCCGGCGCGAGACTGCGTTGAGCGAGCCTCCGAGGCGCTTTCGCTGCTCGACCCACTGGCCGCCAATGCCGCGCGCTGCTACCTGTCGGCCTACTTCCCATGAGGCGGAGACAACAACAGGCTCCTCTCATTCCATCAGACAAAGCCTAACGCGTGGTGTTGCGCAGGTACTGCGCGTAGAAGCGGATGGCCGCTGCGTGCGCCGCGACGGAGAGCCGCTCGTCGCGGCCGTGCATGCGCCCCAGGTCCTCGCGCGTCATTCGCACGGGCATGAAGCGGTACACGCTGTCGCTCAAGGGATGGAAGTGGCGGGCGTCGGTGGCCGCGACAGTGAGGAAGGGCGCGACCAGCACGTCCGGGAACACCTGACGGATGCTGCGCTGCAATTGCCGCCAGCCCTCCGTGTCCAGGCTCGACACGGGCGAGGCCTCGTCGCCCTCGACGAGCAGCTCCACGCGCGCGTCGTCCACCACGTCGCGCACGTGGGCGCGCACGGCCTCCAGGCTGTCGCCCGGCAGCGGCCGGACGTTGAGCACCGCGCGCGCCTGCGCGGGCAGCACGTTGGGCTTGGGGCTGCCTTCGAGCATGGTGGCCGCCAGGGTGGTGCGGATGCTGGCGTTCGTGGAGGGCGCCCCGGCCATCTGTCGTTCGATGAGGGGCGCGAAGAGCCACGTGTTGGCGAAGAGCAGGCGCATGCCGAAGCCCATCTCCGGCCCCACGTGTTCGAACAGCGCCCGCGTCCCGCCGCGCAGCCCGGGCTTGAAGGGGTGCTCCTCCAGCCGCACGAGGGCGCGGGCGAGGATGTTCGCGGCCGTCTGCGGCGGCGGCATGGACGCGTGCCCGCCCGAACTGCTCACCCGCAGCTCCACACGCCCCGAGCCCTTCTCCGCCACGCCCACCAGCGCCACCGGTGCATCCACGCCGGGCACCAGCCCCACGCCGATGGGGCCTCCTTCGTCCAGCACCGATTCAAGGCGCACGCCCCGCTCGCGCAGCAGCGCGGCCACGCGGGCTGCGCCATCGCGTCCGCCGATCTCCTCGTCCGCGCCGAAGGCGAGCAGCACCGTGCGGCGCGGGCGGTGGCCCTGGGCGAGCAGTCCCTCCACGGCCTCCAGGATGGCGAGCACGCTGCCCTTGTCGTCCAGCGCCCCGCGCCCCTGGATGTAGCCGTCCGCCACCACACCGCCGAAGGGCGGGTGGCTCCAGGTGGCCTCCGCCTCCGCGGGCACCACGTCCAGGTGGCCCATCAGCAGCACGGGATGCAGCTCCGGCTCCGCGCCCTTCCACGTGTAGAGGTGCGCGTGCGTGCCCACGGCCTCATGCCCGAGCTGCGCATGCACGAGGGGAAACGCGGCGACGAGCTGGGCGTGCAGTGCCTGGAAGGCGGCGTCCTGCGCGCCCGTGCCGTCCGAGGCGGCGATGGTGGGGTGGCGCAGCGCCTGGGCGAGGCGGCCCGCGGCTCCGGTGGCATCCACCGAGAACGGCTCGGCGGGCTCGGCGGTCACCTGGCGCGAGCCGAAGCGCAGCGTGCGGACGACAAGCGCGCCCACGAGGAGCAGCAGGAGGACCAGCAGGGCGAGGAGGACACGCTTCATCGGATCGACACTTTCGGAGAGGGCGCCACCGAGCGTAGCAGCAGGCGGACGACGCCCACGCGTTTGCCTTGCGGCACGGCGCTGGCAGCGGGGCGACCGGATTTCAACATCCGGGGTGTCCCGGGGGACGTCTCCAGGGGACTTGCTGAAAGGCTACCCTGCCACGCAAACGCCAGGGTGCGTCCATCCCGTTTCGCACCCTGCGTCACGACATGAAGATTCTCTGTAATGACCCGGGCGGAAGGTCCGTGACCTTGCCTGGGCTCAGTGGGAGCGGCCAGGAGTCCTGGCTGTTCGGCGCAGTCGCGGACGTGGACAGGGCCTGGGGGAGCGCAGAGATGAGGGTGATGCAAGCGAAGGCAGTGCTCGTCCCCGATGAAGGGGCGTCCGCGCTGTCGGAGGACTACTTCCGTTCCGCGCACCACCTGCGGGCCGAACGGGTGACGCATACGCTCGTCATCGAGGACGGGGGAGGCAACGCGCTGCGGATGCCGCTCATCGTGCGGCCCATCGAGGGTACGCCGTACCGCGATGCCATCTCTCCGTATGGGTTTCCCGGAGGCGAGGTGGACGGGCTCGGTGAGGTGCTGAAGGACACGGTGGACTGGCGGGGACCGAAGCTTGTCAGCCTCTTCGTTCGCGAACGCGTCTCGGGCCCGCGCTGCTTCGCGGGCGGGACGGAGCGCAACGAGGTGTTCTTCATCGACCCGCGCCTGCCGGTCGAGTTCCGGGAGATGCACCTGCGGCACATCCGGCGCAACCTCCGGCTGGGCTTCGTGAGCACCGCGCGTGAGGCGCGCGAGGCGCCGCGCGAGGAACGGGAGGGCTTCAAGGAGGTCTACCGGCAGACCATGGTCCGCGAAGGAGCGAGCCTCCGGTACTTCTTCTCCGATGCCTATTTCGAGGAGGTGTTCGCTTCGCCCCGCGCCTGGCTGGTGACGACGCGCTCGCCGGAGGGGCGCGTGGCCTCCGCGGCGCTGGGCGTCAGCAGTGACGGCCTGCTGCATTACTACCTGGGCGGGACGGCGGATGAGCACCTGGCGCGCTCGCCGGCCAAGAATGTCTTCGGGACGCTGGTGGAGCTCTGCACGCGGCTCGGAGTCCCGCTCCATCTGGGCGGAGGTGTCCGGCCGGGGGATGGCCTGGAACAGTTCAAGCGGGGCCTCGCGAACGCCAGCTCCCGCATCCAGACCCACGAGCTGATCTGCGACCCGACGGTGTATGCCCACCTGTCGGAAGGCCGCACCGGCGGCGACTTCTTTCCGGCCTATCGCGCGCCAGGAATCTGAGCGGCGGTCGGGGGGCTGTCCCCGGGTGACGCTGCTCGTGGCGGCCCCCCGACGCGAGGGCCGACAGGTGCGGAGGACGTGACACTTGCCCGAGACCGCGGGGGTCATGGTGGGGGCCCGGGGTGACACCTACCCTCCGACACACTCCGAGCGTTGGCCGGAGGAAGTCAGGAAGGAAGAATCCGGATGAGAAGCATTGCCGCCTCGGATGTGAGCCACCCGCGCCTGATCGAACTGGACGCGCTCCGGGGACTCGCGGCACTGGCTGTCGCGCTGTATCACTTCACCGCCGAGTACAGCGACCTCTACGGGCACTCCGCTCCCCTCTGGGGGGAAGCGCGCTTCGGGAAGTATGGGGTCCAGCTCTTCTTCGCCATCAGTGGCTTCGTCATCCTGATGTCGCTGGAGCGCGTCACCCGGGTCCGGGACTTCGTGTCGAGCCGCGCGGCCCGGCTCTACCCGGCCTATTGGGCCGCCGTCCTGCTCACCTTCACGGTGGTGTCGCTGTTCGGGCTGCCGAACCGTGAGTTCAGCCTCCAGACGGCGCTGGTCAACCTGACCATGTTTCACGAGCTTGTTCGCGCCCCGCATGTGGATACCGTGTATTGGACGCTGACCATCGAGCTGTCCTTCTATCTGTTGATGTTCCTGATCGCATACGCGCGGGCGCTTCCCAAGGTCATCCCCCTCTTCATCGTCCTGGTCTCGCTCCAGACCCTGGCCGAGCTGGCCTTCGAGGCGATGGGAATGCCCTTCGTCGCGCGCCTGGCGAGCCGGCCGCACCTGCAGTTCTTCGCGCTGGGCGTGCTGGCCTTCAAGCAGAGCCGGGGCGAGGTCTCCGTCCCCGCGGCGCTGGCGCTGGTGGGGGTCTGCCTTGCTCACGAGGTGTTCGTCGGGAGCATCGCCCCCGTGCCCGTGTTCGGGGTCGTGCTCGTCCTCTCCTTCGCGCTCTCCCGGGGCGCGCTGCGCTGGCTCACCTGGCGCCCCCTGCTCTTCATGGGGTTCATTTCCTATCCGTTCTACCTGGTCCACCAGAACATCGGTTACGTCATCATCCGGCGGCTCGAGGCCGCGGGTTGGCGTCCCGAGGCAGCCATCGCGGTCGCCTTCGCTGTCGGGTTGCTGCTGGCCACCGTCATCACCTATCGCATTGAACAGCCCGCGCTGCGCGGCTACCGCCAGTGGCGGCGCAAGACCCAGGCGCGGTCGGCTGTCTCGCCACACATCGCATAAGGGCCCCCGTGCGCCCGACGTGGGAGCCGGGGGCGGGGGGCGCTGCGTCGCTCATTGAAAGGATGCGCTCGAATGATGAATCACTCCGAAATCTCGCGGGTCAGGCCTCCGCTCCTGAATCAATGCCGCGCCGTCCTGGTGCCTGACGAAGGAATGTCAGCCCTGTCGGACGACTACTTCCGCTCCGCGCACCACCTGCGGGCCGAAGGCGTGACGCACACGCTCGTCATCGAGGATGGCGGGGGAAGCGCGCTGCGGGTGCCGCTCATCGTGCGGCCCATCGAGGGAACGCAGTACCGCGATGCCATCTCTCCCTATGGCTACCCCGGCGGGGGGCTGGATGGGTTGGGCGAGGTGCCGAAGGACGCCGTGGACTGGGCAGGCACCGGGCTCGTCAGCCTCTTCGTGCGAGACCGCGTCGCGGGCCCGCGCTGCTTCGCGGGCGGGACGGAGCGCAACGAGGTGTTCTTCATCGACCCGAGACTCCCCCTGGAGTTCCCGGCGGAGGCCCGTCGGCAGATGCGGCGCAACACCCGGCTGGGCTTCTTGAGCACCTGCTGTCCGGTGCTCGAGGCCTCGCACGAGGAGCGCGAGGGCTTCAAGGAGGTCTACCGGCAGACCATGGTCCGCGACGGGGCGCACGCCCGGTACTTCTTCTCCGACGCGTACTTCGAGGAGCTGTTCTCATCCCCCGTCGCCTGGCTCGCGACGACCCGTGCCGCGGACGGCCACATCGCCTCTTCGGGGGTGGGGGTCTCCAGCGATGGCTTGATGCACTACTACCTGGGCGGGACGGCGGATGCGGACCTGGCGCGCTCGCCGGCCAAGAACACCGTCTTCGGGGCGCTGGTGGAGCTCAGCGCGCGGCTGGGGATGCCGCTTCACCTGGGCGGCGGTGTCCGGCCGGGGGACGGCCTGGAGCAGTTCAAGCGGAGCTTCTCGAACGCGTCCTCCCACCTCTGCACGCACGAGCTGATCTGCGAGCCCTCGGTGTACGACCGTCTCTCGGAGCGCAGCAGTGACACGGGTTACTTCCCGGCCTATCGCGCGCCGCAAGGCTGAGCGGCCCGCGACGTCCGTTCGTCTCAGGGGGCCCGGCGTTCGCGCCGGCCCGGGGTCGCGGGAAGTGTCCGACCAGGTGGCGCGAGCGAGCGAGTGAACCGGACGACCGTGTCCGGTCCTGAGCCGAGGAGCCTCCCGTGGCCATCAGCAAGCTCGATCCTCGCATCGCCCTGATTGTGATCGACCTGCAGTCCGGCACGGGTGTTGACGACGGATGCGATCACCGACCGCAGCCCTGATTCGCACGAGGGCAGCGTCTCGCGGGTCTTCCCCGTGCTCGGCCAGACGGGCACCGCCTCCGAGGTGATCGCCCTGCTCGACGCGCGTTAGCAGGGCGGTGTCTGGCGTTGCCCGCGCAGCACGGGTACGCGCTTTCGCGAGCCCGCCACGGCACCTCGCGGACGGTGGACAGCAAGGGGGCGGGCCAGCCCTCCTGCCTCGGGGCTTTTCCGTGCTGGACGCGGCGGGTGCGTGTGGGCAGCCTTGTGCGCTGTTCCACCCTCCACGTTTCAAACCCAGGAGTCCTTTCCATGAAGCTCAAGGCACTGTGCCTCTGCGTGTCGCTGCTGGTCCTTCCTGGCGTGGCCTCCGCGCAGGGGGCGCTGGACGCCCTCAAGAAGACCGCGGGCGACGCCGGCAAGGGGGCCGTCGAGAAGCGCGTCAACACGAAGCTGATGGACGAGGGCCGCAAGAACCAGTGCAGCTTCAAGTCGGGCACCGCCGAACTGGACGCCGGCTGCGACGCGAAGCTGAAGAAGCTGTCCGCGGCCCTCATCGACGCCAAGAAGCAGCTCGATGGCGCCGGGGTGAAGAGCTACAAGTTCGAGGTCTCCGGCCACACGGATTCGTCCGGTGACGCAGCGAAGAACAAGAAACTCAGCGAGCAGCGCGCGCAGACCCTCGTCAAGGAGCTGGTGGCGCGCGGCGTGCCCCGCGGTGAAGTCATCGCCGTGGGCTTCGGCTCCGAGAAGCTCCTGGTGAAGCCGGACGACACGGCGGCCAAGAAGGCGAAGAACCGCCGCTACGAGCTGCAGGTCCGACTGTAGACGGCGCCTCTCCGCGTCGTCCTCCGTGCGTTCCGCCCCCTTCGGCCGCGCGACACGGTGTCCGCGGCGGACCGGAATCTTCTGCTAAGACGGGGCGCGGGGCCGGATGACCCGCCCCGTCGCGAAGAGGGGCGCATGCGAAGCATCGCTGGCTGGTTTATCGCCGTCCTGGGGCTCACTGGCTTCGGCGTGGAGATCGACAACCTGCGCAGGGGCACGACGGATTCAACCGTCCTGGGGCTCATTCTCGCCACCGTCTTCGTCCTTGGAGGCCGTGCGCTCATCCGGAGCGCGCGGCGAGCGAAGATGCCGGCCGAGCCGGGGGAAGAACCCGCCGTGGCGCCGCTCCCCGCCATGTCCCGTCGCGACATCGAGCGGACGGTCCTCACCTGCGCGAAGCAGCATGGTGGCCGCGTCACGATCGCCGAGGTGGCCGCTGAGAGCAGCCTCAGCTTCACCGAGGCCAAGACGGTGCTCGAGGAGCTCTCGCGCGCGGGTGCCTGCACCGTCGACGTGACCGAGCAGGGCGCCTTCATCTACGAGTTCAGCGGCCTGATGCCCCGCGAGCCTGCGCGCGAAACACTCGCCCCCTGATGGGGTGGGCCGTCGCGGAAGGGGCCCATGCATCAGGGCCCGTCCTCGCTGAGCATCGGTCCGTGTCTCCTGCTCCCTCTGTGTCCTGCGGCACGCACTCCTCGCCGGTGGTTCCGAGTTGAGCGCGGGCGAGAGTCCTCCACCACATCGCGTCCTGGCCGCTTGAAAGGTGTATGTCCGCCTGCCGAGGCCAGTGCGCATGCTCGCGCCGCGCGAGGTGACGACGTCGAGTGTTCACCTCGCCTGGGAGCGGAGCGACGACAGGAAGTTCCGCGAGTACAAGGTCTACGCCAGCCACTCGCCCGCCTTCGACGAGACGAACGGCCTGCTCGTCCATGTGGGAACCAAGGTCTCCCTGACGGACTTCCAGCTGACGGGCCGGTACGTCGGAGGCAGCCCCCTCGTCTCGGCTGACACCGGCCTCTACTTTCGTGTCTTCGTCCTCGGGGAGGATGGCACGCTCACCGATAGCGCTCCTGTCCTTCCTATGCGCAACTGCCGGCTCATCGGCAGGCGCTTCCGGCTGGCGCACGTGGAGGCGTCGGGAAGCGCTTCCTCCCTGGACGCGGACGCGTCCAGGAGTGACGCGTGAGGCGGGCCTGCCCGGAGGACGCGCGTTGGGCTTCGTGCGGGCACGACTCTGGTCTGCTGCTTGCAACTACTCGGGAAAACCAGGAGAGCCAGCATGCCCTTGCTTCCGAACCTCCCCACCAAGGCCCAGGTCATCGCGCTGACGCGCGCGATTCGCAATCGAATGGATGGCTCGATCGCTCGCGCCGACTTGTTCGGGACCATCGAGGACTTCTGGGCGGACTACCTGGAGATTCGGGGCGAGCGTTACCGCCGGCGGCAGGAGTCGCTCTGCCTCGTCGAGCACAGCGTCTATGAGTTCCTCACGGCGAACCCCCAGTTGGCGCGCTCCGGGAATGTCGGGCACGCGGTGTTCATCAACCTGCTCATGTTCCTGCAAGTCATCCAGGCGGAGCACACGGCGGTCATCCAGGAGGTGATGCCGGAGCCTCAGGTCTACGCCATGGATGCCGACGACATGATGACCGGCTTGGCCTGGCGGGCGCTCAAGGG
>NZ_JAPNJZ010000023.1:0-24646 GCF_026626765.1 Corallococcus sp. bb12-1
GCTTCCGCGTCCTGCCGCGTGGCCTCCGGGACGATGCACAGGCAATGGCCGTCGAGCAGTTGGACGAGCTGCTGTACGGAGGCGTCGAAGGCCAGCGGCGCGTTGAGGCTGACCCGCGTACCGGTGGACAGCCCCTGGTAGACGGTGCGTCGCAGGGCCGCGTGCAGGTTGAGGACGGCGCCGTGCCGCACCATCACGCCCTTGGGCGTGCCCGTGGAGCCGGACGTGTAGATGACGTACGCGAGGTCTTCCGGCGTCGCGCTCGGCTCCAGATTGTGTTCGGGCAGCGTGGCCCAGGGGGCGTCCTTCACATCCACGCGCACCACCGACACGCCTTCTGGCAGCCAGTCCGTGGCGAGGTGTTGCTGCGTGAGGACCACCGTCGCTGCGCAGTCCTGGATCGCGAAGGCGCGGCGCTGCTCGGGCCATGCAGGGTCCAGCGGGACGTAGGCGCCGCCGGCCTTCAGGACGGACAGCAGGGCGACGAGCATGTCCACGGAGCGCTCGAAGCAGAGGGCGACGCGGGACTCGGGGCCCACGCCCAACGTGCGCAGGTGCCGGGCGAGCTGGTTGGCCCGGGCGTTGAGCTGCGCGAACGAGAGCACCGCGTCCTCGATTTGCACGGCGGGCGCGTCCGGGGTGCGGGCGACCTGCTGCTCGAAGGCGACGGGGAAGGTGATGCCGGAGGACGGCGCCTCGCGGGTTTCGTTCCAGGCGTGTAGCAGTTGCTGGCGCTCGTCCGGCGTCAGCATCGGCAGCTCGGAGAGACGCAGGTCGGGCTGGGAGGTGATGGCCTCCAGCAGCACCTGGAAGTGCCGGGCCATGCGACCGGCAGTGGCCGGGGTGAGCAGGTCGACGCTGTACTGGAGCGCGCCGATGAGGCCCTCCGGGGTCTCGTTCAGGTCGAGGGAGAGCTCGAACTTGGCGAGGCCCTCCGCGTCGTCCCCGAGCGGGTGCAGGGACAGCGAGGGCAGGGCGAGCGACTGCACCGGCACGTTCTGCATCGCGAAGAACGCCTGGAAGAGCGCTGAGCGGCTCAGGTCGCGCTGCGGCTGGAGCTCCTCGACGAGCTTCTCGAACGGGACGTCCTGGTGCTCGAAGGCTCCCAGGGTGGACTCGCGCACCTGGGCGAGCCACTGGCGGAAGGTGCTCGCTCCGTCCACCCGGGCGCGCAGCACCAGCGTGTTGACGAAGAAGCCGATGAGGCCTTCGGTCTCCGCGTGACGGCGTCCCGCGATGGGCGTTCCGACGAGGAGGTCATCCTGGCCGCTGTAGCGCGACAGCAGGAGCTGCCACGCGGACAGCAGCAACATGAAGGACGTGGCGCCCTCGCGCTGGGCCAGCGCTTCGACGGCCCGGCTCAGCTCGGACGACAGGCGCACCGGCACCCGGGCGCCCCGGTTGGACGCAACCGGCGGACGGGGGAAGTCCGTGGGCAGCTCCAACTGCGTGGGGGCTCCCGCGAGCTGCTGCTTCCACCACGACACCTGGCGCGCGAGCACGTTGCCCGACAGCCACCGGCGCTGCCACACGGCGTAGTCGGCGTACTGCACGGGCAGGTCCCGCAGGGGCGAGGGACGGCCCTGGCTGAAGGCCTCGTAGAGCGCGGCCACTTCGCGCACCAGCACTCCGCTGGACCAGCCGTCGGAGATGACGTGGTGCAGGTTGAGGAGCAGCACGTGCTGCTGCTCGGACAACCGCAGCAGGCTTGCTCGCAGGAGCGGCCCGCGGGCGAGATCGAACGGACGCGCTGCATCCGCGTGGGCCAGAAGGCGTGCCTCGGCCTCGGGAGCCTCGTGCCTGCTCAGGTCGAGCGCGCGGAGATGGAAGGGTGCGGGCGCGTGGATGCGCTGCAGGGGCGTGCCGCTCTCGTCCACCAGGGTGGTGCGCAGGGCTTCGTGACGGCGCACCAGCTCCGTGAAGGCCCGCTCCAACGCGGCTTCGTCCAGGGTGCCGTCCAGCCGGAGCGCGAACGGCATGTTGTAGGACGCGTCACCGGGCTGGAGCTGATCCAGGAACCAGAGGCGCTGCTGCGCGAAGGACAGGGGCAGGCTCGCGTCCGTCCTCGGCGTGGGCCGCAGGGCGGGCAGTGCATCCATGTGTCCCGAGGTGTCGATGCGCTGGGCGAGCTGATCGAGGGTCGGGGCCTCGAAGAGGGCGCGCAGCGGCAGCTCCACCCCGAAGGTGGCGCGAACCCGGGCCACCACCTGCGTGGCCAGCAGCGAGTGGCCTCCCAGCTCGAAGAAGTGATCCTCGCTGCCCACGCGCTCGACGCGGAGCACCTCGGACCAGAGCGCGGCGAGCTGCTGCTCCGTGGGCGTGCGCGGGGCGATGTAGCGGTCGCGCTGCGTGGCGCTGGCTTCCGGCGCGGGCAGGGCCTTGCGGTCCACCTTGCCGTTGGGCGTGAGGGGGAAGGCGGCGAGCGGCACGAAGACCGCGGGCACCATGTACTCGGGCAGCTTTTGCTGGAGGTGGGCGCGCAGCTCGCTGGCGTTGGGGTTGGATCCGACGACGTAGGCGACGAGGCGCGGGTCTCCGGTGGGGGAGTCGCGGCGTGCCAGGACGAGGGCCTGCTGGACGGACGGGTGCTGGCGCAGGGTGGCTTCGACTTCGCCCAGCTCGATGCGGAAGCCGCGCAGCTTCACCATGAAGTCGGTGCGGCCCAGGTACTCCAACTGCGCATCCGCGCGACGGCGCGCGAGGTCGCCGGTGCGGTACATGCGGGCGCCGGGCGTGGGGCTGAACGGATCCGGGACGAAGCGCTCGGCGGTGAGGTCGGCACGGCCAAGGTAGCCGCGTGCGAGGCCGGCACCCGCCAGGTACAGCTCGCCCGGGACACCGATGGGCTGCGGGTGCAGGTGGGGACTGAGGACGTAGGCGCTCGTCTCCGGAAGGGGCAGGCCGATGGTGGGCTCCGCCGGGCCTTCGGGGACGCGGGTGAAGGTGGAGTAGGTGGTGTCCTCGGTGGGGCCGTAGAGGTTGAAGACGTGCTCGATGGTGCCCGCGGCGTAGAGGGCGCGCACGAGGGTGCCCGGAAGCGGCTCACCGGCGAGGTTGATGGTGCGCGCGGAGGGCGGAATGGCGCCCACGCGCAGCAGCTCCGCGATGGCGGAGGGGACGGTGTTGATGAGCGTCACCTCGGACGCCGCAGGCAGGCGCGGCAGGGCCAGCGCGTTGTCGGCGAGCAGGACGGCGCCGCCGCAGGCGAGGGGCGCGAAGAGCTCGAAGACGGAGAGGTCGAAGCAGACGGAGGTGGCGGCCAGCGTGCCGGCCAACTGGGCCGGGGAGTAGGTGGCGAGCGCCCAGTCCAGGAAGGCCGTGGCGCTGGCGTGGGAGATGGCGACGCCCTTGGGCCTGCCGGTGGAGCCTGACGTGTAGATGACGTAGGCGAGGTTCACCTCCGTCACGCCTGTGCTCGGCGCGGACTCAGGCAGTGCGGCGATGCTCTCCGGGAGGGCGTCGAGGCAGAGGGTGTCGAGGCCCTGGGTGTCGAGCTGGAGCGAGTCGAGCAGCGACTCCTGGGAGAGCAGCAGCCGGGCGCCGGAGTCAGCGAGGGTGAAGTCGAGCCGCTCGCGTGGGTAGGCCGGGTCGAGGGGCACGTAGGTGCCGCCGGCCTTGAGGATGGCGAGCAGGGCGACGACGAGGTCGGTGGAGCGCTCCAGGCAGAGGGCGACGCGCACCTCCGGCCCGACGCCTCGCGAGCGCAGATGGTGCGCGAGCTGATTGGCGCGGGCCTCCAGCGTCGCATAGCTGAGCCGCTCGGTACCGACGATGAGGGCGGTGGCGTCGGGCGTGCGCGCCGCCTGCCGGACGACGAGGTCGTGGATGAGACCGCGACGCAGTTGGGTGCGCGTGTCGTTCCACTCCACGAGCAGCGTGTGACGCTCGGCCGGCGTCAGCATCCGCAACTGGGACAGCGGCAGCTCCGGCGCGGCGATGGCCGCATCCAGCAGCACCATCAGGTGCGTGACCATGCGGGCCGCGGTGTCCGGATGGAACAGGGCGGTGGCGTAGGTGAGGCTGCCCGTGAAGCCCTGCTCCTCGCGCTGGAGCGTCAGGTCCAGGTCGAACTTCGCCATCCCGCTGTTGACGTCCACGGGCCGCAGGGTGAGTCCGGGCAGGGACAGCTCGGAGACGGGCGCGTTCTGCAGGGTGAAGAGCACCTGGAAGAGGGGGCTGCGGCTCAGGTCTCGCGCCGGATGCAGCACCTCGACCAGCTTCTCGAAGGGCAGATCCTGGTGTTCGTACGCGCCCAGCGTGGTGTCGCGCACCTGCGCCAGGAGCTTGCGGAAGGTGGCGTCACCCTTCACGTGCGCGCGCAGCACCAGCGTGTTGACGAAGAAGCCGATCAGCGCTTCGGACTCCACGTGCCGGCGGCCCGCGATGGGCGAACCCACCGAGATGTCCTCCTGCCCCGAGTAGCGCTGCAACACGAGCTGCCAGACGGCCAGGAGCACCATGAAGGGGGTGACGCCCTCGCGCTTCGCCAGGGCCTCTACCGCGTCACTCATCGCTCGCGGCAGGCGCACCGGCACCACCGCGCCCTCGAAGGACTGTCGCGCCGGACGCTGCTTGTCCGTCGGCAGCTCCAGGTGCGCCGAGGCCCCCGTGAGCTGACCGCGCCAGTAGTCGAGCTGCGCGTCGAGCACCGGGCCTCGCAGCCAGTCCCGCTGCCACGCCGAGTAGTCCGTGTACTGCACCGGCAGCTCCGGCAGCGGCGAGGACTGGCCCTGGAGGAAGGCCGCGTACAGCGCCGCGATCTCCCGCACCAGCACGCCCACGGACCAGCCGTCGGAGACGACGTGGTGGATGTTCAGCACCAGCACGTGCTCGGTGTCGCCCAGCTTCAGGAGCAGCGTGCGCAGGAGCGGCCCCTGCTCCAGGTCGAACGGACGGCGGGCCTCTTCGGTGGCGAGGCGCAGGGCCTCCGCCTCACGGGAGGACGCTCCGGGCAGGTGCGTCAGGTCCGTCACCGGGAGCGACCACGGCGCGGGCGCGTGGATGTCCTGGAACGGTTCTCCCGCCTCGGTGCGGAAGGTGGTGCGCAGGGACTCGTGGCGGCGCACCAGCTCCTCGAAGCCGCGCCGGAGCGCGCCCACGTCCAGCGTGCCCTCCAGCTTCAGGGCCGCGGGGATGTTGTACGTCGTGTCCGACGGGTCGAGCTGGTGGATGAACCACAGCCGCTGCTGCGCGAAGGACAGTGGCAGCCCCGCGCTCCGGTCCGCGACCGCCAGCGGCGGGGCCGTGAAGGCCGGACGGCTGGGATCCTTGAGGGCCTGGAGCCGCTGCGCCAGCGCGGCCACGGTGGGCGCCTCGAAGAGCACGCGCAGGCCCAGCTCCACGCCGAAGGCCGTGCGCACGCGCGCGACGACCTGCGTGGCGCGCAGCGAGTGACCGCCCAGCTCGAAGAAGCTGTCGTTCACGCCCACGCGCTCGACGCCCAACACCTCGGTGAAGATGTCGGCGAGGGACTGCTCGGCGGCGCCGCGCGGGGCCACGTACCGGCCTCTCGCCACCACCGACACCTCCGGCGCGGGCAGGGCCTTGCGGTCCACCTTGCCGCTCGACGTGAGCGGCAGCACGCCCAGGTGCATGAAGACCGAGGGCACCATGTACTCGGGCAGGCGCTCCAGGAGGAACGGCCGCAGCGTCGCGGCTTCCAGCGGGCCCGCATCCCCGGTGACGTAAGCCACCAGCCGCGCGTCGCCGGAGGCATCCGGACGCACCACGGCCACGGCGTCACGCACGCCAGGGTGCGCCTGGAGCGCGGCTTCAATTTCGCCCAGCTCGATGCGGAAGCCGCGCAGCTTCACCTGGAAGTCGGCGCGGCCCAGGTACTCCACCGTACCGTCGGACAGCCAGCGCGCCAGGTCTCCCGTGCGGTACATGCGCGCGCCGGGCGTGGTGCTGAACGGATCCGGAATGAAGCGCTCGGCGGTCAGGTTCGGGCGGCGCCAGTAGCCCCGGCCCACCTGCACACCCGCGAGGAACAGCTCACCGGGGACTCCCACCGGAACGGGCTGGCCATGGCGGTCGAGCACGTGCAGCCGCGTGTTCGCGACGGGGCGACCAATGGGCACGCGGCGCAGGTCCTCCGTGCGCGGGCAGTGCCAGTACGTCACGTCCACCGCGGCCTCGGTGGGGCCGTAGAGGTTGTGCACCTCCGCGATGGGCAGCCGCGCATGCGCCCGGCGCACCAGGTCCGCGGGCAGGGCTTCGCCGCTGCACACCACGCGGCGCAGGTGCGTCAGGCCCTCCAGGCCCGGCTCCTCCACGAAGGCGCGCAGCATGGACGGCACGAAGTGCGCGGTGGTGATGCGCTGGTCGGCCATGAGCCGCACCAGATAGGCCGGCTCCTGGTGGCCACCAGGACGCGCCACCACCAGCCGTGCTCCCGTCATCAGCGGCCAGAAGAACTCCCAGACGGACACGTCGAAGCTGAACGGCGTCTTCTGCAACACCGTGTCTTGCGACGTGAGGCCGTACTCCTGCTGCATCCAGCGCAGGCGGTTGACGACGCCCGCGTGCGCGTTCATCGCGCCCTTCGGACGTCCGGTGCTGCCCGACGTGAAGATGACGTAGGCCAGCGCGTCGGCGGTGGCGCGCGGTGCCGGAGCCGTCGTGGGGTGCCGGGCGATGTCCTCCCAGCCGGTGTCCAGGCACACGACCTGGGTGTTCAAACCCTTCAGGGGCAGGTTCGGGACGAGGTGCTCCTGCACCAGCAGCACGGGGGCCGCGGTGTCCTCCAGCATCCACTGGAGGCGATCGCGCGGGTAGGCCGGATCCAACGGCACGTAGGCCGCGCCCGCCTTGAGCACGCCCAGCAGCGCCACGACCATCTCCACCGAGCGTTCCAGGCACACGCCCACCAACGACTCGGGGCCCACGGCCAGCGTGCCCAGGTGGTGCGCGAGCTGGTTGGCCTTCGCGTCGAGCTGCGCGTACGTGAGCTGCTGTCCTTCGAACGCGACGGCGATGGCGTCCGGGCTCCTGGCGACCTGCTGCTCGAAGAGGTCGTGGATGTGCTCACCGCGCGGGTACTCCACGCGCGTGTCGTTCCACCGCACGAGCACCTGCTGGCGCTCGTCCTCCGTGAGCAGGGGCAGGCGTGACAGCGGCTGATCCGGCGACGCGACGACGGCCTGGGCCAGCAGGGACAGGTGCCCGGCGAGGCGGGCGACGGTGGCCTCGTCGAAGAGGCGGGTGGCGTATTCGAGCCGGCAGTACAGGCCCGCGCGCTGCTCGTACACGTCCAGGCCCAGGTCGAACTTCGACGTGCCCGTGGGCACCTCCACCTGGCTCAACTGGAGCGACTGCGGCGCGGCGGCGTCCGATTCCGGCGTGTTGAGGACGTTGAGCAGGACCTGCACCACGGGCGTGCGGCTCTGGTCGCGCGGCACCTGGAGCACGTCCACCAGCCGCTCGAACGGGGCCTCCTGGCGCGCGTAGGCGCCCATGGCCTGCTGCTTCACGCGGTTCACCAGCTCGCGGAAGGTGGGGGCACCCTCCAGCTTCGCGCGGAAGGCCAGCGTGTTGACGAAGCAGCCGATGAGGCCTTCCACCTCCGGCTTCGTGCGCGCGGCGATGGGCGTGCCCACCGCGAAGTCGTCCTGGTTCGCGTAGCGACCCAGCAGCGTCTGGTAGAGCGCCATCAGCACCATGAACGACGTGGCGCCTTCCTTGCGGCCCAGGGCCAGCAGGGGCTCCGACACCTCGCGGGGGATGCGGAAGGTGTGGATGTCGCCCGCGTAGGACTGCACCGCCGGGCGCGGGCGGTCCGTCGGCAGCTCCAGCGCCGGAACGCCGCTGAGCTGCTCCTTCCACGCGCGCAGTTGTTCTTCCAGGTTCGCGCCTTCCAGCCACTGACGCTGCCAGACCGCGAAATCCGCGTACTGGATGGGCAGTTCGGGCAGCGGCGACGGGATGCCCGCGCCGAAGCAGGCGTAGAGGATCGTCATCTCCCGCGCGAGCACGAGGGCGCACCACGCGTCGGAGACGACATGGTGGAGCACCAGGTTGAGCACGTGCTCCTCGGCGCCCAGCTTGAGCAGGCGCGCGCGCACCACCGGGCCCCGCTCCAGGTCGAAGGGCATGTCCGAGAAGGCGCGGCAGTGGCGCAGCAGCTCCGCTTCGCGCGCCTCCCGCGTGTCACCCGGAATGACCTCCACCGGCATGGGCAGGCTGCCCCCCGGATGCACCACCTGCACCGGGCCATTGCCCGACAGCGTGTACGTGGTGCGCAGCACCTCGTGACGCTTCACCAACTCGTCCAGCGCGGCCTGGAGCGCCTTCGCGTCCAGCGCCCCGGTGAGACGGAAGTTGATGGCGTTGTTGTAGGCGACGCTCGACGGATCCAACTGCTGCAGGTACCACAGCCGCTCCTGCGGGAAGGAGAGCGGCAGGGGCTGCGCCCTCGACGCGCGAGGAATGGACGGCGGTGCTCCAGGACCCCTCGCCGCGACGGGCGGAGGCACCGGGGGCCGGGCCGGGGGGGACGCGACAGGCGCCGGGCGCGGCGGCGCGGCGGGGGCGGCCGGTGCGGCGGGGATACGGGCCGGAAGGCTCACGGGTTCGACGCGGCCATCCGCGCGCAGGCGCGCCGTGCGGCCGGTGCGGTACAGCTTCGATGCCCTATCCCTCGGATGGGGCACGAGGCGACGGTGCTCCTCCTCGGCGGAGCGCCACAGCGCCCACGGTACGCCGGCCCCTCCCAGGGCCAGCTCGCCCACCACGTTCGCGGGCACCGGCTGGCCCGCATCATCCAGCACCCAGACCTGGACGCCCGGCGGCACGCGTTCACCCGGGGCCCGGGGCAGCAGCGCCCCGTCGACGGCGCCGCCCGCGAGCAGCACCTCCACGCCGGAGGTCCGCTGCAGCGCCGATGCCAGCTCCGAGGATGCACCCTCCAGCACCAGCGCTCCGAACGGCGCGAGCGCGTCGCGGGCTCCGGGCAGCTCCGTCAGCGCCCGGGCCAGTCGCGCGGTGGTGTGCAGCAGCACGGCTCCGGACTGGCGCGCCAGCTCCAGCAGCTCGCCCACGCCCTGTCCGCCCTCCACCCGCACCTGCTCGTGCTGCGCGAGCGCTTCCGCCTCGGCCAGCACGCGCACCTTCGCCAGCCGGCGCAGGCCCTCCAGCACCACCGGCGTCTCCAGGCCGAAGTCGATGAGGCACGTCACCTCGTCCACGTCCGCGGCGCGCACTTCGCGAAGTCGCTGCAGCCCGCTGTCCACCGTGCCGATGAGGCCCGTCACCTTCGCGTGGTGCTCGAAGGTGTGCTCCAGGAGCGTGTCCAGGTCCTGCGAGGAGAACTTGTCGATCTCCCCCTGGTGGCCCTGCGCCGCCAGCAGCGACGCGGTGATGTCCGCGGAGCTGCGGAAGTAGCCGAGCAGCGGCTTGCGCACCGTGCGCAGCACTTCCTGGTCGTCGTCGCCCAGGTACGTGTGCAGCATGCACGTGATGTGGCCGCGGCCCGGGTGGCCGTTGCGGCGCCACGCCTCGCGGTACAGCGCCACCTTCGGCTTCAGCTCTTCCAACGAGTGCGCGAAGAGGCCGGTGAGGATGCCCGCGCCCAGCTCGCCCGCGAGCCGGAAGGTCTCCGGGTTCGCGGTGGCGGTGAGCCACACGGGCAGCTCCTTCTGGATGGGCTTCGGACGCAGGCCCACCTCCACCATCACGCCGTTGCCGCCCAGTCGCTTCAGGCTCTCGCCGCGCCAGACCGCGCGCAGCGTCTCCAGGTGCTTGAGCAGGATGTTGCGCCGGTCCGCGTAGTTCTGCGGCGCGAAGCTGAAGTCCCGCACGTGCCAGCCGGTGGCCACGGACACGTCCACGCGGCCCTGGGACAGGTTGTCCACCACGGCCCACTGCTCCGCGACGAGCAGCGGATCATGCAGCGGCAGCACCACGCTGCCGGAGCGCAGGCGCACGTTGCGCGTCACGGCGGCGAGCGCCGCGGCGATGACGGCCGGCTGCGGGTAGATGCCACCGAAGGAGTGGAAGTGCCGCTCCGGCGTCCACACCGCGGAGAAGCCGTTCGCGTCCGCGAACTTCGCGCCCTCCATCAGCAGCTCGTACTTCGGGCCGCTCATGGAGTCTTCATCGTTGGCGAAGTAGCTGAGGCTCACGTCCAACGCGCGCGTGCGCGGCCCTCCGCCGTGCAGCCGCACGAGCTGCGCCGTCACCTGCTCGGAGGGGAAGACCACGCGCAGGCCACGCGACAGGGCCCACAGCGACTCCAGCTCCGGACGCTCCGCGGACGCCTCGGTTGCCGCGAGCCAGGCGCTGCCCTCCGTGGGGCGCAGGCGCGCATCCAGCGCCGCGAACAGCTCCGTCAGCGCGGGATGTCCCAGGGCCCAGGCGGGCTGGCCGGCACCCGCGGGCAACAACCACGCGACGGTCTGCTCCGCGCCCGACACCGGCTGCGTGCCGGAAGAGGGCACGTCCGACGGCTCCAGCACGTCTTCCACGTGCAGCACGCGCGAGGCCTCCAGCCGCGCGGCGGTGACGACGCCCTTCCACGTCACGATGCGGGGCGAGGCGGCGCCTTCGGGCGCGTAGAGGGCGAGGCTGCCCAGGTCGGTGGGACCGAGCGCCACCACGGCGGCGCCGGCCTCCAGCACGCCCCACAGGGCCGCGATCTTCTCCGGCGAGGGCCGCAGGCAGATGACGACCGGCTCCCCAGGCTTCACCCCGAGCGTCCGCAGACGGGACGCCAGGGCGGTCGCGCGGGTGGACAGCTCCGCCCAGGTCCACGTCCGCCCGTCGCGAGCGAGGGCCACGGTGTCCGGGTGACGGCGGGCGCGGTCGGCCAGCAGGGCGGGAAGGGCGGGCGCGGTGGCGACGGGCAGGGGACGGGGCCAGGCGCTGCGTTCAAGCTCGGTGGCGAGCGACAGGCGGGAGAGGCGCTCCTCGGGCTTCGCGAGGGCGGACGCCAGCAGTGCCTGCAGGTGCTCCAGCATGCGCCGGGCGGTGGTCGCGTCGAAGAGCTCCGTGGCGTACTCCAGCGCGCCGTGCACGCCTCCGGGCCCTTCGGAAAGGATGAGCGTCAGGTCCGACAGCGTGGTGCCCCACTGCACCGGCGTGCCGGGCACCTCTACGATGGAGGTGCGCACGCCCATCGTGTCCTGCGTGTCGACGCTGGAGACGGCGTTGCTGTGGTAGACGAAGACGGTGTCGGTCATCCGGTCCCGGCCGATGTCCTTGCCCGGGACGAGCTGCTCCACCAGGTACTCGAACGGCACGTCTGGCCGGGACTGCGCGTCCGCCACTTCCTGCCGCACGCGCTCCAGCAGCTCGCGGAAGGAGGGATCGCCCGCGAGGCTGGTGCGGAAGGCGGCCGAGTGCGCCACGTAGCCGATGAGCGGCAGCAGCTCCGGACGGGTGCGGTTGGCGATGGGCGTTCCGACGACGATGTCCGTCTGCCCGGTGTAGCGGTGCAGCAGCGCGTTCCACGCGGCGAGCACCGTCATGTAGCCGGTGAAGTTCTCCCGCTTGCCGAAGGCCAGCAGCTCCCGTGCGAGCTGGGGCGGGAAGTCCACGCCCATACGCTCCGAGGTCAGCGGGCAGTGCTCCGGACGCGGCCGGTCCGTGGGCACCCCGAGCTGGCGCGGCATGCCCGCGAGCCGGGTGCGCCATCCCTGCTCCTGCTCCGGCACGCGGTGCTCGGCGAGGGTGCGACGCTGCCAGGCGCCGAAGTCCGCGTACTGCACGGGCAGCGGCGCGAGCGGCGAGGGGCGGCCCTGACGGAAGGCGCCGTAGAGCTGGCTCAGCTCGTGGATGAAGAGGGCGATGGACAGCGTGTCGCAGACGACGTGGTGGATGGTGAGGAGCAGCAGGTGCACGTCCTCCGCCTGCTTCACGAGCGTGGTGCGCAGGACGGGGCCGTTCACCAGGTCGAACGGACGCGCCGCGTCCTCGCGCGCGAGCCGCAGTCCTTCCTGTTCGCGCTCCTCGGGCGTGCCGGTCAGCTCCACGCGCGTCAGCGGAATGCGCACGTGCGGGTGGAAGCGCTGCACGGGGCGTCCGTCCACCTGCTCATAGGTGGTGCGCAGGGCCTCGTGTCGGCGGACGATCTCCTGGATGGCCTGCTCCAGCGGCTCCACGGAGGCCCGGCCCTCCAGCTTGAGGACGACGGGGATGTTGTAGGCGGAGAGTCCGGGCTGGTGCTGCTCCAGGCGCCACACGCGCTCCTGCACGAAGGACAGGGGCAGCTCGCCCGTGCGGGGCAGGGGCTCCAGGGGGAGCTCCTGGGTCGGCGCCACCGTTGGCGCCTGCGCCAGCATGGGTTCGATGCGCGCGGCGATGCCGGCCACGGTGGGGGCTTCGAACAGGGCCGCGAGCGGGACCTGGACGCCGAACGTGTCACGCAGTTGGTTGAGCAGCTGCGCGGCCATCAGCGAGTTGCCGCCGATTTCGAGGAAGTTGTCGTCGCGTCCGACGAACTCCAGGCCCAGGCGTTCGCGCCAGAGCGCGGCCACGCGCTCCTCGGTGTCACCGCGCGGCGAGTCCTCGCGCACGGGGGCGCCCGGTGCGACGGCAGGCTGCATCGCGGTCCGGGGGGCGGCCGTCGTCGGGGCGGACAGGGTTCCCTGTGGAGGCTGCGGCGCGTGGACCGGCGTGGGGGCGGCCTGCGGTGGGGTGGCGGTCGGAGCGAAGGCGGGCGCCGGGGAAACGATCGCGGGTCCCGACTGCACGAAGGGGTGCGTGTTGGGCGCGAGCGCGGGCACCGTGGGCGCGAGTGCGACCCCCGCCGGAGCGATGGTGGCTCCCGTGGGCCCCAGGGAGAAGGCCGACTGTGCGAGGGCGGCCGCCGTCGAGGCGAGCAGGGCCGCTGACTGCGCGAGGGCGGCTGCCGTCGAGGCGAGCGCGGACATCTCCGGCGTCGGCGCGGACGCGGTGGAGGCGGGGCCCGCCGCTACCGGCGCGAGTGCGTGCTCCGTCGGCGCGAGCGCGGAGGCCGTGGGTGCGGACGCCTTCGTCGCGGCGTTGCGTGTGGCCTCCACCCAGACCCGCTTGCGCAGGAAGGGGTACGTGGGCAGGTGCAGGTGCACGCGCTGCTCGTGGGCGTAGAACGCCTTCCAATCCAGCGGCAGGCCCGTGGCCCACAGCTCGCCCAGGGCCGTCAGCAGGCTGGCGTGCTCGGTCGTGGAGCCGCCCCGCCGCAGCGTGGCCAGGGCCTTCACGCGGTCCTTGTCCTGACCCAGGCACGCGCGCACCATCGGGGTGAGGTCCTGTCCGGGCCCCACCTCCAGCAGCACGCTGCAGCCCTCCTCCAGCAACACCCCCACGGCCTCCAGGAAGCGCACCGGATTGCGCATCTGGTCCGCCCAGTAGCGCGGCGAGGCCAGCTCGCCCGGACGGCTCCAGGTGCCGGTGAGGCTGGAGACGTAGCGCACCGTCGGCTCGGCGCGGGTCAGCGCCGCTACCACGTCCGCCAGCTCCGACATCAGCGGCTCCACGTCCGCCGAGTGGAACGCGTGCGTCGCGGGCATGCGCACCGCCCCCGCGTCCTGCTGCTTCAGCACGTCGCGCAGCCGTTCAATCTCCTCCACCGGCCCGGAGACGACGCACCGGTCCGGCGCGTTGTTCGCGGCCAGGGACATGCGGCCCGTCAGCAGCGGACGCACCCGTGCCTCCGGCAACGCTACCGCGAGCATCGCGCCCGGGGGCATGCGGTGCATCAGCTCGCCACGCGCCACGGCCAGCTTCAGCGCGTCCTCCAGCGACAGCACGCCCGCCACGCAGGCGGCGGCGTACTCGCCGAAGCTGTGTCCCACGACGGCGTGGGGCTTCACCCCCCAGCCCAGCCACATCCGCGCCAGGGAGACCTGCACCGCGAACAGCGCGGGCAGCGCGACGCGGGTGTCGGTCAGCAGCTCCGCCTCGGGGGCTCCCGCGCCCGCGGCCGCCTGGAGCAGCGACGTGACGCGCTCGCGCAGCGACGGCTCCAGTTGCTCCAGGCAGGCGTCCAGGTGCGCGCGGAAGGCGGGCTCGGCCTCATACAGCTCGCGGCCCATGCCCAGTTGCTGGGCGCCCTGGCCGGAGAACACGAAGGCCACGCGCCGCCGCCGCGCGGCCTCCACGTCCTTCACCGTGGCCGGCGTGTACGGCTTGCGCAACTGCCGTGCGAGGTCGGCCGCGTCCTTCGCCACCACGGCGCGCCGGTGGTCGAAGCTCCGACGGCCCACGGCGTGGGTGAAGGCCACGTCGGCCAGGGACAGCTCCGCCCGGCCTTCCGCGTGCGTCGCGAGCCGCTGCGATGCCGCCTCCAACGCTTCGGGCGTGCGCGCGGACAGGAGCACGACCTGGTGGGAGCGCGTGGTGGAACCACTGTGCGACATGGGGGCTTCCTCGAGCACTGCGTGCGCATTGGTGCCGCCCACGCCGAAGGAGCTGACGGCGGCGCGGCGCGGCGTCTCTCCCCGGGGCCAGGGCCGCAGGGTGGTGTTGACGAAGAAAGGACCCGCGTCGAAGTCGATGCGCGGGTTGGGCTTCTGGAAGTGGAGGCTGGGGGGAATCTCCCCGTGGTGCAGCGACAGCGCGGCCTTCATCAGGCCCGCCAGACCCGCCACCGTGTCCAGGTGGCCCATGTTGGACTTCAGCGACGCGAGCGCGATGGTGCCCCGGGCCTCCGGACCCATCCCATAGGCCCGCTGGAGCGCCGCGACTTCAATCGGATCGCCCAGCGGCGTGGCCGTGCCGTGCGCCTCCACGTAGCCGATGTCCTTCGGCTCGATGCCCGCGCGCGTGAGCGCCTGGGTGATGACGGAGGACTGTCCCTGCACGCTGGGCGCGGTGAAGCCGGACTTGTCACGCCCGTCGTTGTTCGTGGCCGAGGCGCGGATGACGGCGTAGATGGAGTCGCCGTCCCGCACCGCGTCGTCCAGCCGCTTGAGCACCACCGCCGCCACGCCGTTACCGGAGATGGTGCCCCTGGCCTGCGCGTCGAACGCGCGGCAGTGGCCGTCCGGAGAGAAGATCAACCCCTCCTGGTACACGTAGCCCGTGCGCTGAACGGCGCTCACGCGCGTGGCGCCCGCGATGGCCACGTCGGAGCGTCCGGACAGCAGGTTCTGGCACGCCAGGTGGACCGCGACGAGCCCCGTGGAGCACGCGGTGTAGACGAGCGTGCTCTCCCCGCGCAGCCCCAGCTTCCAGGACGTCTTCTGCGCCAGGCTCTGGTGGGTCGCGGTGCCGTACAGCTCGAAGAAGGCGGCGCCGTCCAGGGGCATGCCCTGCTGCACCGTCTGCGCGTAGCCGGAGTCGATGGCGCCCGCGTACAGCGAGATGTCCCCGGGGAACTGATCCGGTTCGATGCCCGCATCCTCCAGCGCGGCCCAGGTGCACTGGAGGAACAGCCGCTGCTGCGGATCCGTCCACTGCGCCTCGCGCAGGGACATGTCGAAGAAGGCGTGATCGAACTGGTCGATGTCGTCCAGCACGCCACCGGCGGGGACGAAGTTCGGGTGCTGCCACAGCTCCATGCCCTCGGGCAGGCCGGGCAGGTGCTCCAGCTCCTCCGGCGTGAAGCGGGAGATGGACTCCACGCCCTCGCGCAGGTTGTGCCAGAACTCCTCCACGGACGAAGCGCCCGGGAAGCGTCCCGCCATGCCGACGATGGCGATGTCCTCGGACCCCGCTGCCTGGGACGTCCGGGCTCGCGGCGCCTTCTCGGGCGTGGGCGTGGGCGTGGACGGCGCCGAGGCCGCGGTCGCGCCCCCGGGCGTTCCGCCCGACTCGCGCTCCAGACGCTGGGCGAGCGCGTGGACGGTGGGGTGTTCGAAGAGCCACACCACGGGCAGCTCGCGGCCCAGCGCTTCCTTCAGGCGCGTGGACACGCGCACCACCGTGAGGGAGGTGCCGGCCAGGTCCTCGAAGAAGTGGTCGTGCACGCCGACGCGTTCGATGCCCAGCTCGCGCGCCCAGATGGCCGCGATCTGCTCCTCCAGCGGGTTGCCGGGCTCCACGAAGCGGCCCGCGCCGCCATTCGCGCTGCCGGTGGGCGCGGGCAGCGCCTTGCGGTCCACCTTGCCGTTGGGGTTGAGCGGCAGGGCGGGCAGCACCACGAACGCCGACGGCACCATGAACTCCGGCAGCCGTTGGCGCAGGTGCTCGCGCAGGTCCGCGGACACCAGGGACGGCGCGGCCTCACCGGGGGCGGAGGGCAGGGCGGGCACGGCGTAGGCGACCAGCCGCTTGTCGCCGGGCACGTCCTCGCGCACCACGACGATGGCTTCGCGCACGTGGGGCGCGGACATCACGGCGGCTTCGACCTCCGACAGCTCGATGCGGAAGCCGCGCACCTTCACCTGGGTGTCGATGCGGCCCAGGAAGTCCACGGCGCCATCCGCGCGCCAGCGCGCCAGGTCTCCCGTGCGGTAGATGCGCTCACCGGGCCGTGTGCTGGACGGATCCGGCACGAAGCGCTCCGCCGTCAGGTCCGGGCGCGACAGGTAGCCCCGGGCAAGGCCGTCACCGCCGATGCACAGCTCGCCGGGCACGCCTACCGGCACGGGCCGCAGGTGCGCATCCAGGATGTAGACCTGCGTGTTGGCGATGGGGGGACCCACGGGCACGCTCGTGCCCACGTCCTCGGACCGCGTCAGCCGCATGCAGTTGGCGAAGACCGTGCCCTCCGTGGGGCCGTAGCCGTTGATGACGGGGATGCGCAGCGTGTCCAGCACCTTGCGGGTGTGCGTGGGCGACAGCACGTCCCCGGCGGGGATGACCTGTCGCACGCCGCGCAGCATCTCCAGCCCCACGTCCACCACCTGGGAGAACAGGCCCGTGGACAGATAGAGCGTGGTGACGGCGTGGCGCCGCAGCACCCGGCCCAGCAGCTCCAGGTCCGTGGGCGGCTGGGGCGGGAAGACGACGAGCCGGCCGCCGGTGAGCAGCGAGGTCCAGATCTCCATGGTGGCGACGTCGAACGCGATGGGCGCCAGGTGGACGCACGTCTCCTCGGGGCCCATGGCCACGTAGTCCGCGCCGTACATCAGCCGCACGACGCCGCGGTGCTCCACCGCCACGCCCTTGGGCCGGCCGGTGCTGCCCGACGTGAAGTCCACGTAGGCCAGGTTGCGCGGCAGCGGCCGCACGCCCGTGGGCGACGTGGGCTGCGCGTCCAGGCGCACCTCCTCCATGAACAGGCACGGCACGGCGTCCGACACGGGCAGCGACGGCCGCAGCGCGCGGGTGGTGATGAGCAGCCGGGGCGGGGCGTCCTCCACCATGTACTCCAGGCGTTGCGCCGGGTACGCGGCATCCAGCGGCACGTAGGCGCCACCCGCCTTGAGGATGGCGAGCAGGGACACCACGAGCTCCAGGGAGCGCTCCAGGCACACGCCCACCAGCGCGTCCAGCCCGATGCCGTTCTCGCGCAACAGGTGCGCGAGCTGGTTGGCCCGCGCGTCGAGCTGCGCGTACGTCAGCTTCGCGTCCTCGAACTCCAGCGCGATGGCGTCCGGGCGCAGGGCGACCTGTGCCTCGAAGAGTTCCGGGATGGAGCTGTCGCGAGGGTAGTCGACCCGGGTGTCGTTCCAGTCCACCAGGAGCTGCTGGCGCTCGGGGGGCGTGAGCCATTCACGCGTGGACATCGGGGCGTCAGGAGCCGCGACCAGCGACTCCAGGAGCACGCGCAGGTGGCCGGCCATCCGGCGCGCCGTGGCGGGCTCGAACAGGTCGGTGCTGTACTCCAGGCCGCCGCGCACTCCATCCGGGGCCTCGGTGAGCATGAGGCCCAGGTCGAAGCGGGCCGTGGCGTTCTCCACCTCCACGGGGCGCAGCGTGAGGCCCGGGGCCTTCAGCTCCCCCTGGGGCGTGTTCTGGAGCGCGAGCAGGACCTGCACCAGCGGGTTGCGGCTCAGGTCGCGCTGGGGCTGGAGCTCCTCGACGAGCTTCTCGAAGGGGACGTCCTGGTGCTCGTAGGCCGCGAGCGTGGTGTCGCGCACCTGGGCAAGCAGCGCGCGGAACGAGTCCCGTCCGCGCACGCGCCCCTTGAGCGCCAGCGTGTTGACGAAGAAGCCGATGAGCCCCTCCACCTCCCCGTGTCCACGGCCCGCGACGGGGGAGCCGACGAGCAGCTCCTCCTGGCGCGTGTAGCGGGACAGGAGGACCTGCCACGCGGCCAGCAGCGCCATGAACGGCGTGGCGCCTTCCTGCCGCGCGATGGCGAAGAGGCCCTGGGTGAGCTCCCGGGGCAGGTGCACGGGCACGAGCGCGCCGCGCGAGGACGGCAGGGCCGGCCGGGGCTTGTCCGTGAAGAGCTCCAGGACGCGAGGGACGCCGGACAGGTGCTCCTTCCACCACGTCACCTGCTGGGCGAGCACGTCGCCCCGCAGCCAGTCCCGCTGCCACGCGGCGAAGTCGGCGTACTGCACCGGCAGCGCGGGCAGCGTGGGGGACTTCCCGGTGGCGAAGGCCTCGTAGGCCGCGGCGACTTCGCGCACCAGCACGCCCATGGACCAGCCGTCCGAGACGATGTGGTGCATGTCGAGCAGCAGGACGTGGTGCTCCGCGTCCAGCCGAAGCAGGTGCGTGCGAAGGAGCGGGCCCCGGCCCAGGTCGAAGGGCGTACGGGCCTCTTCCGCCGACAGCCGGCGCACCTCGGCCTCGCGGGCCTCCGGCGCGAGGGGTTCCAGGTCCGTGGACGGGAGCGCCCACGTGCCGGGCGCGTGGAAGACCTGGACGGGCTCCGCGTCCTTCATCGCGAAGGTCGTGCGCAGGGATTCGTGGCGGGCGACCAGGTGCTCCAGGGCGCGGCGCAGCGCTTCGACATCCAGGGCGCCCTCCAGCCGGAGGGCCGCCATCACGTTGTACTGGCTGCCACCGGGCTGGAGCTGATCCACCACCCACAGCCGCTGCTGGGCGAAGGACAGCGGCAGGTCCTTGTCCCGGGCCACGGGCCGGGGCGGTAGGCGCTGGGGCCCGGTCGCGCGCGACAAGAAGCGCTCCTCCACGTGCCGCGTGAGGCGGGCGACGGTGGGGGCGTCGAAGAGCGTGCGCAGGGGCAGCTCCACGCCGAACGCGGAGCGCAGTCGGGAGATGAACTGCGTGGCCATCAGGGAGTGGCCGCCCAGGGCGAAGAAGTCGTCGTGCAGCCCCACGCGCTCCAGGTTCAGCAGCTCCGCGAAGAGCGCGGCGAGCTTCTGCTGGAAGAGGGTCATGGGCTCCGGCTGGGCGGAGGCGGGCGCGGACGCGACCGACAGCGCGTCCGGTGCTGGCAGCGCGTGCGTGTCCACCTTGCCGTTCGGAGTCAGCGGCAGCGCGGGCAGTGAGACGAAGGCGGAGGGCACCTGATGGGCTGGCAGCCGCTCCGTGAGGAAGGCCCTCAGGGCCGCGATGTCCAGTGGGGCGGCCCTGGAAGCGGGAACGACCCAGGCCACGAGGCGCGGATCGCCCGAGGACTGCTCGCGCACGCGCACCACCGCTTCGCGCACCGTGGGGTGCTGGAGGAGGAAGGCCTCCACCTCCGTGGGCTCGATGCGGAAGCCACGCAGCTTCACCTGCGCGTCCACGCGGCCCACGAAGTCGAGCGTTCCGTCCGCGCTCCATCGTGCCCGGTCGCCCGTGCGGTACAGCCGCGCGCCGGGCTCGCCGCTGAAGGCGTCCGGCACGAAGCGCCCGGCCGTGAGGGCGGGCTGATCCAGGTAGCCTCGCGCCAGTCCGACACCGCCCAGGAACAGCTCGCCCGGGACGCCCGGGGGCACGGGCTGGCCGTGCGCATCCAGCACGTACACGTGCATGCGCGTCAGCGGCCTGCCAATGGGGACGGAGGTCGCGTCGGCCGGGAGTCCCGCCAGTTCATGGGACGTGGCGCAGACGGTGGCCTCGGTCGGGCCGTAGAGGTTCACCAGGTGCTGGGGACCCTGGGCTCCAAGCACCCCCAGCGCGGCGCGTGCGTCCGCCTTCTCTCCGCCGAAGAACACGTAGCGCATGTGCGCGAAGGCCGAGGGCACCTCGCGCGCCACCTGATGGAAGAGGGCGGTGGTGAGCAGGGCGGACGTAGCGCCCACGTCGCGCAGACGCTTCGCCAGCTCCCGGGGCGCGAGCGTCACGTCGCGCGGGATGATGACCAGCCGCGCGCCGTTGAGCAGCGCGCCCCAGATTTCAAAGGTGGCCGCGTCGAACGACGGCGTGCCCACCTGGGCCATGCGGTCCTCGGGCCCTAGGTTGACGAAGTCCGTGTCCCGCACCAGGTGGACGACGGCGCGGTGGGGGATGCCCACGCCCTTGGGCAGGCCGGTGGAGCCGGAGGTGTAGAGCACGTACGCGAGCTGATCCGCCGCGATGTGGACGTGCTCGGGGGCCTGCGTGGACTGCTTCGCGAGCAGTGGCCCGTCGGTGTCCAGGGACACCGTGGGCAGGTCGTGTTCGGGCAGGGAGGACCGGGTGGACTGCTGCGTCACCACCGCAGCCACACTGGCGTCCTGGAACATGAACGCCAGACGCTGACGGGGATACGCGGGCTCCAGCGGCAGGTAGCAGCCGCCGGCCTTGAGGATGCCCAGCAGACCGACCGCTAGATCCAACCCGCGCTCCACGCACAGGCCGACCCGCGCCTCGGGCCGCAGACCGAGCGACAGCAGGTGACGCGCCAGTTGGTTGGAGCGCGCGTCCAGCTCCGCGTAGGTGAGGGTCTGTCCCTCGTGCTCGACGGCGACGGCCTGGGGGGCACGCCGGGCATGCGCCTCGAAGAGGCTCGGGAGGGTGTCTTCCACCGGCGCGGTGGGACGCGTCGCGTTCCAGTCGCGCAGCACGCGCTGGCGCTCGGGACCGGTCAGCAGCGAGACGCTGGACAGCGGCGCGTCAGGCCGGGCGCACACGGCGTCGAGCAGCACGCCGAGGTGCTCCATCATCCGCGCGACGGTGGAGGCGTCGAACAGGTCCGTGCTGTAGCCGATGGAGCCGGAGAAGCCTCCGGCCGTCTCCTGGAGGCTGAGGTCCAGCTCGAACTTGACGCTGGAGGTGTCCGCCTCACGCAAGCCGAGGCGCAGGCCGGGCAGCTCCAGCGCGCCCATGGGGGCGTTCTGCAGCGCGAAGGTGACCTGGAAGAGGGGCGGGCGACTCGGGTCGCGCTGGGGCTGGAGCTCCTCGACGAGTTTTTCGAAGGGGAGATCCTGGTGCTCGTAGGCGGCCAGGGTGGAGCGCTTCACCTGGCGCAGCAGCGCGCGGAAGGAAGCGGAGGAGTCGATGCGCGAGCGCAGGACGAGGGAGTTGACGAAGAAGCCGATGAGGCCTTCGGTCTCCGCGCGGTTGCGGTTGGCGATGGGTGCGCCGACGCAGACATCGTCCTGGTTCGCGTAGCGGGAAAGCAGGAGCTGGAAGGAGGCCAGCAGCGCCATGAAGGGCGTGGCGCCTTCCTGCGAGGCCAGGGTCTTGAGACGGCTGGAGAGTTCGACCGGCAGCGCGACCGGCAGCGAGGCGCCGCGGAAGGACTGGGCGGAGGGACGGGGCCTGTCGGTGGGCAGCTCCAGTGCGGCGGGAGCGCCCGCGAGCTGGTGGCGCCAGAAGTCGAGCTGAGCCTGGAGGACGTCCCCCTGGAGCCACTGACGCTGCCAGGAGGCGAAGTCGGCGTACTGCACCGGCAGCGGCGCGAGGGCCGGAGCTTCACCGGAAGCGAAGGCGCGGTAGAGGATGGCCAGCTCCCGCACCATCACGCCCATGGACCAGCCGTCCGAGGCGATGTGGTGCGTGAGGACCAGCAGCACGTGCTCCTGTCCACCCAGGCGCACCAGCACGGCGCGGAAGAGGGGCCCGCGTGACAGGTCGAACGGACGGGTGGCGTGTTCGGCGATGCGGTTTCGCAGCGTGACTTCGCGCTCGGACGTCGGCAGGTGGCCCAGGTCGATGCGCTCGAGGGGGCAGGCGACGGGCGGGGCGATGCGCTGCACGGGGCCGTGCGGGCCCTCGGCGAAGGTGGTGCGCAGCACCTCATGGCGCCGCACCAGGGCATCCAACGATTGCTGGAGGGCCGCCGTGTCGAGCGCGCCTTCCAGTTGGAGGATGCCGGGAACGTTGTAGGCCGTACTCCCGGGTTCGAGCTGATCAAGGAACCACAGGCGCTGCTGCGCGAAGGACAGCGGCGGGGCGCCGTCGCGCGGCATCGCAACCAACGGTGGGGCCTTCGGCGCGGGGGCCTGGGTGCGCGCGGCGTCGATGCGCCCGGCCAGGGCTTCGAGCGTGGAGGCTTCGAAGAGCGTGCGCAGGGGCAGCTCCACGTCGAAGGCGGCGCGCACGCGGGAGACGATCTGCGTGGCCAGCAGCGAGTGGCCACCGAGGGCGAAGAAGTCGTCCTCGGCGCCCACCGTGTCGAGCTTCAGCACCTCGGCCCAGAGGGTCGCGAGCTGCCGCTCGGTATCGGTGGTCGGCGGACGCGAGGCGGCGCGCACCACGGAGGCCGCGTCCGGAGCGGGGAGGGCCTTGCGGTCGACCTTTGCGTTGGCGTTGAGGGGCAGGGCGTCCAGGAGGACGAAGGCCGCAGGGACCATGTACTCGGGCAGCTTCTGCTGGAGGTGTGCGCGCAGCTCGGAGGGGGAGACGTTGGAGG
This sequence comes from Corallococcus sp. bb12-1, assembly GCF_026626765.1. Classification (NCBI taxonomy): domain Bacteria; kingdom Pseudomonadati; phylum Myxococcota; class Myxococcia; order Myxococcales; family Myxococcaceae; genus Corallococcus; species Corallococcus sp. bb12-1. The sequence continues at coordinate 22,544 of NZ_JAPNJZ010000023.1, forward strand.
CGACGACGTAGGCGACGAGGCGCTTGTCGTCGGCGGAGTCCTCGCGGACGACGACGATGGCATCGCGCACGCCGGGGACGGAGCGCAGGACGGCTTCGACTTCGCCGGGCTCGATGCGGAAGCCGCGCAGCTTCACCTGGAAGTCGGTGCGGCCCAGGAAGTCGAGCGAGCCATCGGGCAGCCAGCGCACCTTGTCACCGGTGCGGTAGAGGCGAGCGCCTGGGGAGGAGCTGAAGGGGTGGGGGATGAAGCGCTCGGCGGTGAGGGCGGGCTGCTCCAGGTAGCCCCAGGCGAGGCCTTCGCCACCGACGTAAAGCTCGCCGGGGATGCCGACGGGCACCGGCTGCCAGGAGGCATCCAGCACGTAGGCGGTGGAGTTGGAGATGGGGCGGCCGATGGGCAGCGAGTCCCCGACGGGCGTGGCGGGAGCCAGGGGCTGGCTGGTGGAGAAGGTGGTGTTCTCCGTGGGGCCGTAGACGTGGAAGAAGCGCGTGCCGGGGCGCATGCGCAGCAGGTGCTCACGGGCACGGGCCAGAGGCATGGCCTCGCCGCCCGCCATCAACTGCGGAATGGAGGCGAGGGCGTCGGGCTGGTGCTGCACCAGTTGGGCGAAGAGGGCAGTGGTGAGGAAGACGGAGGAGACGGAGTGCTGGCGCAGCAGGCCGGCGACTTCTTCCAGGGAGAGGGCGTGCGGGGGAGGCAGCACGAGGCGTGCGCCGTGCAGGAGCGCGCCCCAGACTTCCAGGGTGGAGGCGTCGAAGGCGGCGGGGGCCAGTTGGAGGAAGACCTCCTGGGGCCCGAAGCGCATGAAGTCGTTGCCGCACACCAGACGAACGACGGCGCGGTGGGGGATGCACACGCCCTTGGGGCGGCCCGTCGAGCCCGACGTGAACATCACGTACGCCAGGCTGGCGCCGTCCAGTCCGGGGACCTCGGGCGAGGACTCCGGCTGCGACGCAAGCCCGGCGCGCCAGTCGGACTCCAGGCGAACGGTGGCGGGGAAGAGGGACGCGAGCGCGTCGGCGGACCGCGCATGGGTGATGAGGAGGCTGGCGCCGACATCCTGGAGCATCAGGGCCAGACGCTCACGGGGATGGGACGCGTCCACGGGGACGTAGGCGGCCCCGGCCTTGAGGATGGCGAGGACGGAGACGATGCGCTCGAAGGAACGCTCCACGGCGAGCGCGACGCGGGAGCCGTGGCGGACCCCCAGCTCTCGCAGGTGCCACGCGAGCTGGTTCGAAAGCGTGTCGAGCTGGGCGTACGTCAGGTGCTCATCGCCCTGCACGAGGGCGATGGCGTCCGGAGTGAGCGTGGCCTGACGCGAGAAGAGGGCGGACAGGGACGGTTCGCGGGGGTAGTCGCGCTCGGTGGCGTTCCAGTCGCGCAGCACGCGCTGGCGCTCGGGGCCGGTCAGCAGCGACACGCTGGACAGCGGCGCGTCAGGCCGGGCGCACACGGCGTCGAGCAGCACGCCGAGGTGTTCCATCATCCGCGCGACGGTGGAGGCGTCGAACAGATCCGTGCTGTAGGCCAGAGAGCCGGAGAAACCTTCGGTCGTCTCCTGGAGGCTGAGGTCCAGCTCGAACTTGGCGTTGGAGGCGTCGGCCTCCTGCGGACGCAGGCGCAGGCCGGGCAGCTCCAGTTCGCCCATGGGGGTGTTCTGCAGCGCGAAGATGACCTGGAAGAGGGGCGAGCGGCTCAGGTCACGCTGGGGCTGGAGTTCTTCGACGAGCTTCTCGAAGGGGAGGTCCTGGTGCTCGTAGGCGGCCAGGGTGGAGCGCTTCACCTGGCGCAGCAGCGCGCGGAAGGAAGCGGAGGAGTCGATGCGCGAGCGCAGGACGAGGGAGTTGACGAAGAAGCCGATGAGGCCTTCGGTCTCCGCGCGGTTGCGGTTGGCGATGGGTGCGCCGACGCAGACATCGTCCTGGTTCGCGTAGCGGGAAAGCAGGAGCTGGAAGGAGGCCAGCAGCGCCATGAAGGGCGTGGCGCCTTCCTGTTGGGCCAGCGCCCGCACCCGGTCGGCCAGGGCCCGCGGCAGGTGCACGGGAAGCGAGGCGCCGCGGAAGGACTGGACGGAGGGACGGGGCCTGTCGGTGGGCA
>NZ_JAPNJZ010000014.1:0-24876 GCF_026626765.1 Corallococcus sp. bb12-1
CAGCACCTCCGCCCAGATGGCGGCGAGCTGCTGCTCGGTGGCATCGCGCGGGGCGACGAAGCGCTCGGCGGAGGAGGTGGGGGCCTCCGGCGCGGGGAGGGCCCTGCGGTCGACCTTTGCGTTGGCGTTGAGGGGCAGGGCGTCCAGGAGGACGAAGGCCGCGGGGACCATGTACTCGGGCAGCTTCTGCTGGAGGTGGGTGCGCAGCTCGGCGGGAGTGACGTTGGAGGCGACGACGTAGGCGACGAGGCGCTTGTCGTCGGCGGAGTCCTCGCGAACGACGACGATGGCATCGCGCACGCCGGGGACGGAGCGCAGGACGGCTTCGACTTCGCCGGGCTCGATGCGGAAGCCGCGCAGCTTCACCTGGAAGTCGGTGCGGCCCAGGAAGTCGAGGGAGCCATCGGGCAGCCAGCACACCTTGTCGCCGGTGCGGTAGAGGCGGGCGCCCGGGGTGGGGCTGAAGGGGTGGGGGATGAAGCGCTCGGCGGTGAGGGCGGGCTGCTCCAGGTAGCCCCAGGCGAGGCCTTCGCCACCGACGTAAAGCTCGCCGGGGATGCCCACGGGGACCGGCTGCCAGGCGGCATCCAGCACGTAGGCGGTGGAGTTGGAGATGGGGCGGCCAATGGGCAGCGAGTCCCCGACGGGCGTGGCGGGGGCCAGGGGCTGGCTGGTGGAGAAGGTGGTGTTCTCCGTGGGGCCGTAGACGTGGAAGAAGCGCGTGCCGGGGCGCATGCGCAGCAGGTGTTCACGGGCACGCGCCAGAGGCATGGCCTCGCCGCCCGCCATCAGCTGCGGAATGGAGGCGAGGGCTTCGGGCTGGTGCTGCACAAGCTGGGCGAAGAGGGCGGTGGTGAGGAAGACGGAGGAGACGGAGTGCTGGCGCAGCAGGCCGGCGACTTCTTCCAGAGAGAGCGCGTGCGGGGGAGGAAGCACGAGGCGGGCGCCGTGCAGGAGCGCGCCCCAGACTTCGAGCGTGGAGGCATCGAAGGCAGCGGGGGCCAGTTGGAGGAAGACCTCCTGGGGCCCGAAGCGCATGAAGTCGTTGCCGCGCACCAGACGCACGACGGCGCGGTGGGGGATGCACACGCCCTTGGGGCGGCCCGTCGAGCCCGACGTGAACATCACGTACGCCAGGCTGTCACCGCTGCTCCACGCCTCGGGCGCGGAGGTGGGCCGCGAGCCCACCAAGGACGCCTCCGTGTCGAGCTTCACCATCGGCATGGCGTGCGCGGGGAGCTCACGCGCCAGCGCTTCGAAGGTGAGCAGCGCGGCGGCGCCGGACTGCTGGAGCAACAGCTCCCGCCGCTCGACGGGCGCATGCAGGTCGATGGGGACGTAGGTGGCCCCGGCCTTGAGGGCCGCGAGCAGACCGATGATCAGTTCGGGCGAGCGCGGCAGGAAGAGCGCGACGCGCGAGCCCGGGCGGACCCCCAGCTCCCGCAGGTGCCACGCGAGCTGATGGGCGCGCGCTTCAAGCTGGGAGTAGGTGAGGTGCAGCTCACCGGAGACGAGCGCGACGGCCTCGGGGGTGCGCGCGACCTGGCGGGAGAACAGGACGTGCAGGGGCTCGTCGAGCGGCGCGTCGGAGGCGGTGGCATTCCACTCCACCAGCAGCCGCTGACGCTCCTCTTCCGGAAGGAAGGTGACGTCCCGCAGCTCCCGTCCTTCCGCCGTGGTGAGCCCCCGCAGCGCCAGCCGCAGGTGCTCCAGCAGGCGCGTGGCCGTGGCGTCATCGTAACGGGCGGTGTCGTACGTCAACTGCAACCGGAGCTCCTGCCCCGGCACCACCGCGAGCACGAGCGGGTAGTGGGTGCGCTCGTGCATGCGCACGTCCGCCACCGTCACCCCGGGGGAGCGCTCCTTGAGCGCCGCGTCCAGCGGGTAGTTCTCGAAGACAAACAGGGACTCGAACAGCGGCGTCCCGCGCGGCACCGCGCTCCAGGACTGCACCTGCACCAGCGGGCAGTGTTCGTGCTGGCGCAGGTCCACCTGCTGCGCCTGGACCTTCTGGAGCCACGGCACCACCGGGGCCCGGGGCTCCACCTGGAAGCGCGCGGGCAGCGAGTTGATGAACAGGCCCACCATCGCTTCGACACCGGGCAACTCCGGCGGTCGGCCCGAGACGGTGACGCCGAAGAGGACGTCCTCTTCGCCGCTGTAGCGGGAGAGCACCAGCGTCCAGGCGGCCTGGGCCAGCGTGCCCAGCGTCAGCTCGTGGCGCCGCGCGAAGGCCTGGAGTGAACCGAGCTGCTCCGCGGAGAGCGCCAGCACCTGCTCACCGGCCTCCGCCACCGCCCCACCCGAAGCGGCCGGACGTGCCCCGGGCAGCGGCGTGGGCGCGGTGAAGCCCGCCAGCACCTGCCGCCACCAGGGTTCGGACCGCGCCGGGTCCTGCTGTTGCAGCCAGCCGATGTAGTCGCGGAAGGCCGGAGCGGGCTCCAGCCGGGGCGCCTGTCCCCGCGCCGTGCTCGCGTACGCGGTGAAGAGCTGCTGGAGCACCCGGCCCATGCTCCAGCCGTCCAGCAGCAGGTGGTGGAAGCTCCACACGCAATGCCAGGAGTCCTCCCCCAGCCGGATGACCGCCAGCCGGGCCAGCGGGGCCCGTCCCAGGTCGAACCCCAGCTCCCGGTCCTCCTGGAGGAAGGCTTCCAGCCGCGCGGGCTGCTCGACGGCAGGCACCTGACGCCAGTCGAGTTGCCGCCAGGGCAGCTCCACCCGGGGCGCTACCACCTGCAGCGGCTGCTCCAGCCCCTCCCAGACGAAGCGCGTGCGCAGCACCGCCTCGCGCGCCACCACCGCCTCGAACGCGCGCCTCAACGCCGAGGCCTCCAGCGGTGAGCGGATGGCCCAGGAGAGCTGTTCGAAGTACAGGCCACTGCCCGGTGACAGCTGGGCGTGGAAGAGCAGGCCCTGTTGCAACGGCGACAGGGGATAGACGTCCTCCACGGGCGTGCCCGGAGGCAGCAGCCGCTCCAGCGTCGCCGCGTCCAGGCGCGCCAGCGGGAAATCCAGGGGCGCGTAGCGCAGCGCATCCGCCGAGTCCCGGCCCTCCACCAGCGCCCGCAGGGCCTCCAGATGGCCCTTCGCGAGCGACTCGAGCGTGGCCCGCGTGTGCAGCGATTCGCTGTACGTCCAGACGACGCGCAGCTTCCCGCCCACGATCATGGCATCGACTTCGAACGCGCGAGGGCGCACTCCGCCCATGTCACGCGACGTACCGGAGGGCTCCTGCGTGAGCGCGAAGAGCGCGGACGCCTGGGCATCGAGCTGCCCCAGGTAGTTGAAGGCCACCCACGGCTCAGGCAGGGCGGACAGCGTCGCGGCCACGGCGTCGCGGCCCAGGTGGCGCAGCAGTCCGTAGCCCACGCCCTTGTGGGGCAGGGTGCGCAGCGCTTCGCGCACGGTGCGCAGAGCCTCGCCCGGCGTGGCCTGCGTCGGCACGTCCAGCCGCACCGGAAAGAGGCTGGTGAACCAGCCCACCGTGCGGGATACGTCCACGCCGTCGAAGAGCTCCTCGCGGCCATGGCCCTCCAACGCCACCGTCAGCGCGCCCGGGCCCGCCCAGCGCGACAGCGCCTGAGCAAGCGACGACAGCAACAGCTCATCCACGCGCGAGCGGTACGCCGCCGCGACCTCCTGGATGATCAGGCGCGTCGTCTCCGCCTCCAGCTCCACCGTCACCGTGCGCGCCGAGTCCTGGGCGTTCGTGCCCCCCGGCAGGTCCGTGGGCAGCGCGGCCATGGGAAGCGCGCCCTGGGCCTGCCACACGGGCAGTTGTGCCTCCAGCGCCTCCGTGCGCGCCAGCGTCTGGAGTTGCTGGGCCCACGCCTGGAACGACGTGCCGCGCGGCGGCAGCGCCACGGTTCCACCCCGGCGCAGTTGGAGGCAGGCGGCCTCCAGGTCCTCCAGCAGCACGCGCCAGGAGACGCCGTCCACCGCCAGGTGGTGGGCCACCAGCAGCAGGCGCGCCGTGTGGCCCGGCCCCCGCTCGAAGAAGGCCGCGCGCAGCAGCAGTCCCTCGGTGAGGTCCAGGCTGGCCTGCACCTTCGTCGCTTCGGCGTCCAGCGCGGAGGCTCGCAGGGCATCAGGCACGGCGGACAGGTCCACCCGCTTGAGCTTCAGCAGGGCGCCCGGCGGCGCGTTGTGCTGCTCCCAGCGGCCCGCCGTGCGAGTGAGGCGCAGGCGCAGGGCGTCGTGGTGCTCCACCAGGTGGCGCAGGGCCTTCTCCAGCAGGGCGGGCTCCAACGGCTCCCGCACCTCCAGCAGCACGGCCTGGTTGAAGTGGTGCGGCCTGGGAAGCTCCTGCTCCAGGAAGACGCGCTGGAGGGGCGTCAGCGGGACGGGGCCCTGCACGGGACCCAGGTCCTCGCGCGGCGCCCGCGCGGCCTGCGCCACCTTCGCGAGCGCCGCCACCGTGCGGTGCTGGAAGAGCAGGCGCGGCGTCAGGCTCAACCCGGCCTGTCGTGCCCGGGCGACGACCTGGAGGCTGATGATGGAGTCGCCTCCCAGGTCGAAGAAGTTGTCGTGGACGCCGACGCGGGGACGCCCCAGCACCTGCGCCCAGATGTCCGCCAGCTTCTGCTCCGTCTCGTCGCGCGGAGCGACGAAGTCCGAAGCGTTCAGGTCCTCCGCGCCCGCGGAGTCCGGGGCGGGCAGGGCCTTGCGGTCCAGCTTGCCGTTGGGGCCGAGCGGCAGGGCGTCCAGGACGGCGAAGGCCGCGGGCACCATGTATTCGGGCAGGTGCTGGCGCAGGTGCTCACGCAGGTCCGACGGCGCGTGGGAGCCCTCCTCCCGGGACGTGAGGACGACGTAGGCGACCAGGCGCTGCTGGCCCTTCACGTCCTCGCGCGCCACCACCACCGCCTCGCGCACGGAGGGGTGTCGCTCCAGCGCGGCTTCAATCTCTCCCAGTTCGATGCGCTGGCCGTGCAGCTTCACCTGGAAGTCCATGCGGCCCAGGAAGTCAACGGTGCCGTCCGGCAGCCACCGCGCCCGGTCTCCCGTGCGGTACAGCCGCGCGCCCGGCTCCCGGGAGAAGGGGTCCGGCACGAATCGCTCGGAGGTGAGCGCGGGGCGCCCCAGGTAGCCCAGGGCCAACTGCACGCCGCCGATGAAGAGCTCTCCGGGCACGCCCACCGGGACGGGCCGCAGGCCCGCGTCCAGGACGTGCACCTGTGTGTTCGCCACCGGCCGGCCGATGGGCGCCGTGGTGCCGGGCTCCTGCCCCGACACCTGCGCCCACGTGGCGTCGATGGTCGTCTCCGTGGGGCCGTAGAGGTTCACCACCTGGACCTGGGGCAGCACCGCGCGCACGCGCAGGGCCAGCTCCAGCGGCAGCGCCTCACCGCCGCAGAAGAGCCAGCGCAGGTGCGTGGCCCGGGGCAGCGCGGGCTCGTCCAGCATGAAGCGCAGGAGCGACGGCACCACCTGGAGCACGCTCACGCGCTGGCGCACCACGCAGTCCACCAGCGCCGCCGGATCCCGGTGCGCCTCCAGCGGGGCGAGCACCAGCGGAGCCCCCACCAGCAGCGACGCCCAGCACTCCCACACGGAGGCGTCGAAGCTCAGCGGTGTCTTCTGGAGCACCCGCTCCGTGGCGCCCAGGCCGAACGTGGAGACCATCCACGCCATGTGGTTGGCCAGGGCCCGGTGGGGAATGAGGGTGCCCTTGGGCTGGCCCGTGCTCCCGGAGGTGTAGATGACGTAGGCGGGATGGCCCGGCGTGAGGGGGACCTCGGGCGCGTCCGTCGGCTGGCGCGCCACGCTCGCCCCGTCCGAGTCCAGGCACAGCAGTCGGGCCTGCGTGGCCGGCAGTTGGGACACGAGCCGCTGCTGGGTGAGCAGCACGCGCGGCGCGGCGTCCGCCAGCATGAAGGCGATGCGGTCCTTCGGGTAGGACGGATCAATGGGCACGTACGCGGCACCCGCCTTGAGCACGCCCAGCAGGCCGACCACCATCTCGATGGAGCGCTCCACGCACAGGCCCACCGTTGCCCCGGGCCCGGCGCCCAGGGAGCGCAGGTGGTGCGCGAGCTGGTTGGCTCTCGCCTCGAGCTCGGCGTAGGTGAGCTGCGCGTCCTCGAAGAGGACCGCCACGGCCTCCGGCGTGCGCCGGGCCTGGGCCTGGACGAGCGCGGGCAGGCAGGTGTCCTCCGCGAACGCCGCGCGCGTGTCGTTCCACTGCTGGAGCTGGCGCTCCTCCTCCGGCGACAGCAGCGTCAGGCCCGACAGTCGCGCCTCGGGCGCTTCCAGCAGGGACTGCAACAGCGTGGCGACATGGCCCAGCATCCGCCGGACCGTGGCGCCGTCGAAGCGGGCCTCGTCGTAGGTGAGCTGGAGCTCCAGGTCCGTGGCGTCCGGCATCACCACGAAGCTGAGCGGGTAGCCCGTGCGCGCATGCGTGCGCGCGAAGCCTTCCACCGGCAGCCGCGCCGTCATCTCCGGCGCGAGCCCCCGTCGCGGAAGGTTCTCGAAGATGACCAGGCTTTCGAAGACGGGCTGACCGCGGGGCACGTCACTCCACCCCTGCACGTCCACCAGCGACACGTATTCGAAGTCGCGCGCGGCGAACTGCTCCGTCTGGAGCGCCTTCAGCCACGACAGCACCGTGGCGTCCGGGGGCAGTCGCACCCGGCTTACCTGCGTGTTGATGAACGTGCCCAGCATGCTGTCCACGCCGGGCAGTGACGGCGGGCGTCCGGACACGACGGTGCCGAAGGCCACGTCGTCCTGTCCGCTGTAGCGGCCCAGGGCCAGCGCCCACGCGCCCTGCACCAGGGTGCTCAGCGTCACCTGGTGCTGCCGTGTGAAGGCCGCGAGCCTGCCACTCAACACCGCGCCCGGACGCAGCGACTCGGTGCCGTAGGACTCCACCTCCGAGCCATGGCCCGCGGCCCGGTCCGCCGCGAGCGGCGTGGCGCTCCTGAAGCCCGCCAGCCGCTCGCGCCAGAAGCGCTCCGCCTGGTCCCGGTCCTGCTTCGACAACCAACCGATGTAGTCCCGGTACGGCCGGGCCGGCTCCAACTGGGGCTCCTCACCCCGGCTGAGCGCGTCGTAGGTGAGGAACAGCTCCCGCATGCACACGGGCAGCGACCAGCCATCCATCACCAGGTGGTGGTAGCTGAGCATGCATCGCGTGAGCGCGGGCCCGCACTTCACCAGCGTGAAGCGCAACAGCGGCGCCGCGGACAGGTTGAAGCCCTCGCGCTGATCGGCTTCCAGCCGGGCCGCGAAGCGCGCCTCCTGGGCTTCGGCGGGCACCTGCGTCCAGTCCTCCAGGCGCCACGTCGGCTCTACCTTCCGCCGCACCGCCTGGAGGGGATCCTTCATGCCTTCCCAGAAGAACGCCGTGCGCAGCGGCGTGTGCCGCTCCACCATCCGTTGCCACGCACGCTGGAGCGTGGCGACGTCCAGGTCACCACGCCAGGACCAGTAGACCTGTTCCACGTAGGTGCCCGGCGCGCCGAGCGTGTGGAACAGCAGGCCCTGCTGCATGGGCGAAAGACGGTAGATGTCGTCGACGTTCTTCATGGTGTTGCCCTAACCCTCCGACCCGTCCGCATCGTTGATGAGCGCCGCGAGTGCCCCCAGCTGCGAGTCATCCAGGCCCGCGAGGGGGAAATCCACGGATGACAGCGCCGCCTTGGTGTCCTGCTCCTCGCTGCCCAGCGTGCGCAGCGCCGCGAGGACATCCCCGGCGAGCTTCGACGCCGTTCCCTGCGTGTACGTCCCGTCGTCGTAGGCGCAGCGCACGTGCAGGCGCCCGCCGGACAGGAACGTCTCCACCGCCAACGCGTACCCACCTGTCGCGCGGTGGGCACCGGGCGCCACGCCCGCACCGAAGGGCACCGTGTCCTCGGTGGAGTCCAACGCTCCCAGGTGCCGCACGAGCACCTCCGCCCGGGGCAGGCGGCGCAGGCGTTCGGACAGCTCGCCATGGGAGCCATCGCGCAGCAGCCCGAAGCCGATGCCCCGGCGCGGCACGCGGCGCATGCGCTCCTTCGCGGCCTTGAGCGCGTCACCCGCCCCCTGGTTCTGCTCCAGCTCCAGCAGCAGCGGCCAGGTGACATCGAAGCAGCCCACCGTGCGCGAGAAGTCCTGGCCGTCGAACGCGTCGCGTCCGTCCGTCACGACCTCCACCCGCAGCCGTCCACCGCCGGTCCAGGTCGCCAGCGCCTGTCCCAGCGCCGCCAGCGCGCCCTCGGCCACGTCCGCGCGCCACGTGCCGGCGAGCTTCTCGTGGAGCCGCCGCGTCTCATCCTCCGACAGCGACACCTCCACGATGCGAGCGGCTCCCGACGGGCTCCCCGCGCGCTCCACCGGCAGCTTCGTGGCGCCTTCCTGCGTGGCGCCCGTCCACACCGACTCCTCCTTGCGCAGGGACTCGGAGGAGGCTTCTTCGGCCAACCGCTCCGCCCAACGCTTGAAGGACGCCGTCTTCGCGCGCAGGGCCGGTCCACCGCGCGCATGGCGCACGGCCGAGGACAGGTCCTCCACCAGCAGTCGCCACGAAGCGCCGTCCACCGCGAGCCCGTGCGCCGCGATCAGCAACTGGCTGCCCGCGCCGCCTTCCAGCCGCACCCACGCGGCCGCCGCGAGCGGACCCGCGCCGACGTCCAGCTTCGCGCGGAGCTTCTCCTCCTCGCCATGCAACGCCGCCTCGTGCTCGGCGGCGGGCAGGGCGCGCAGGTCCACTTCCGCGAAGGACACGTCCGTGCCCGGAGCCGCACCCGTCTGCTGCCATCCAGACACGCCCCGCGTGAAGCGCAGGCGCAGGGCGTCGTGGTGCGACAGCACCGTGCCCAGGGCCTGCGATAGCGCGGACGCTTCCACCGGCCCGCGCACCGCGACCCGGGCCACGCGGGTGGAGGCTCCAGCGGACGCCTCCAGCAGGCGACGCTGTTCGGGAGTGAGCGGGGCAGGGCCCACCACCGGCCCCTGTTCGGCCTGCTTCGCCACGATGCCGGCGATCATCGCCGCCAGCTCCGCGATGGTGGAGTACTGGAAGAACTGCTGCGGGCTCAACTGCAAGCCGGACTGGCTGCCGCGCGCGATGATCTGGATGGCCTGAACGGAGTCGCCGCCCAGCTCGAAGAAGTTGTCGTTCACGCCCACGCGGTCGATGCCGAGCACCGTCTGCCAGGCTTCGGCGATGCGCTGTTCGATGTCGTTGCGCGGCGCCACGTACTCCGTCTTCAGCTTGGGGCGGGCCTGCTGCTCGCCGGGGGCACGCGTCTCACCCACGGCCGCGAGCACCCGTTCGCGGACGACCTCGTCCGTGTGGGCGATGGTCGCGTGCAGGTCGCGCACGGACACCACCACCTGGGACGCCAGCGCCGAGGCCAGGATGCGCTCCAGCGCCACCACGCCCTCGCGCGGGGAGATCTCCTGGCGCTCCTCGGTGGGGAGCACCTTCGCCAGCGCGGACTCGCGGGCGGCGGCGGCCAGGGCGCGCAGTTCGGCGGCGGGGTCGTTGACGCGCTTCTGCGTCAGCCGCTCCACCTCCACCAGGACGCGGCCCTGCTCGTCCATCATCGTGAGGTCGAAGGCGAGCGTCTCGTCGCCGTTGGACGACTCGTTGGCCCGGAAGCGCGCGTGGCTGTACACGCGGCGCGGCAGCTCGCCGTGCAGGCGCAGCACCTTGTAGCCGAAGGGCAGGTAGTAGCCGTGCTCCGCGAGGAAGCTCTTGGCGATGCCCGACGTGCGGTCGATGAGCGAGGGGTGGAAGAGGAGCTGTTCGAAGTCGCCGGTGAACTCCGGCATCAGCTCCAGCACCATCAACAGCTCGTTGTCACCCGGGAGGATGGCCTGGACGCTGCGCCAGCGGGGCCCCAGCTCCTGCTCATATTCGGCCTCCAGCGACTGCGGACGCGGCTTGTCGCACCGCTTGCGGATGGCCTCCAGGTCCTCCACGCGCGCCACGCGGGGCCCGCCGAAGCGCACCCGGCCCGCCGAGTGGTCCGTGCCCTTGCCCACGCCGCCCGGCGGCAGGCTCTTCACGCCCCAGCGGTAGCCGTCCCCGTCCTTCTCCAGGGTGAGGCGCACCTCGCGCGTCTCGTTCTCCGGCACGCGCAGCGGCGCGAGGAAGTAGTTGTCCAACAGCTCGATGGTGCGGCCCTTCGCCTCGTCCGCCACCGCGGCGCGCACCATCTCGAAGTACGTCACGCCCGGCACCGTGGGATTGCCGAGGATGCGGTGCTCGTCCGTCACCCACTGCGAGCGCGGCTCGCCGAAGGTGCCGGAGAAGACCTTGCGCTGCGGCGTGTCCACCAGGCAGCGGTGCACGAACGGGTGCGGAATCGCGCGGCCTTCGCCGGTCTGCGTCGCCGGCCGCGCCGCCATGCCGACCTCGTCCCACGCGCCCCAGTTGATGGACACCGCGTAGGTGCCCGTGCGGGCCTGGAACGCGCGGGTGAACGCGTCCAGGTACGCGTTGGCCGCCGTGTAGTCCACCTGTCCGAAGCGGCCCACCACCGTGGTGAGCGACGAGCAGGCCGCGAAGAAGTCCAGCCGCTCGCCCTCCAGCACCGCCCCGAGCACGCGCGTGCCCGTCACCTTGGGCGCGAGCACCGCCGTCGCCGCCTCGCGCGTCTTCAACTGGAGCAGGCCGCCACCCGGTACACCGGCCGCGTGGATGACGCCATGGATGGCGCCGAAGCGCTCTCGCGCGGTGGCCACCACCGCCCGCATGCGCTCCAGGTCCGTCACGTCCGCGCTGAGCGTCAGCACCTTCGCGCCCTTCTCCTCCAGGCGCTGCACGGCCTGGATGCGCCGACGCGTGGCTTCGTCACCGGAGGACTCCAGGTGCTTCGCCCACTCCTCGCGCGGAGGCACCACCGCGCGCCCGACGAGCACCAGCCGCGCGTGCCACTTCTCCGCCAGCGCTTCGGCGAACGACAGGCCGATGCCGCCCAGGCCGCCGGTGATGAGGTACACGCCGCCTTCGCGCAGCGGCACCGCCGATTCGGGGCCTTCCTCCAGGCGCACCTCCTCGAAGTCGCGCACCCAGCGGCGGCCACTCCGGAAGGCCACCACGGGCTCCTCCGAATCCGACGCCAGCTCCGCGGCCAGCAGCTCCACCAGCCGTCCGGCCTGGAAGCTGGTGAGCGGGGGCAGGGTGACGTCCACGCTGCGGCAGTGCACATGCGGCAGCTCGCGCGGGATGACGTTGGTGGGGCCCAGCGCCACCGCCTGCTCCGGTGACACGAGGTCTCCGCCCGTGACCTCCTGCATGCCGTTGGACACCAGCGACAGGCGCACCGGCTTGCCCGTCGTGTGCGCGCCCAGCGCCTGCGCGAGGTGCAGCGGGCTGAAGAAGGACCGCTCGACGACGTCCTCCGTCGCCGCGCCCGAGCCCTCGGCGGTGATGCCGGTGAGGTGGACGATGCGCTCCGGAAGCCGCCCATCCGCCGCCAGCTCCGACAGCAGCGCGGCGTAGTCCTCGCGGCGGCCAGGGTTCAGCTCATACGCGTCCGCGCCCGTGCGGCGGAACTCACGCCCCTGGGTGACCTCCACCAGCGCGTGCCCCTGCTGACGCAGTCGCGCGGCCAGCTTCGCGCCCAGGCCCGCCTTGTCCTGCAGGAGCAGCCACGGCGCCGCCTTCGCGTCGGCGGCTCCGACCGAGGCCACCTTCGGCGCGGACTCCTTCCACACCGGCAGCCAGAACCAGCCGGCCACGTCCTGACGCTTCTCCAGGGAACCCCCGCGCTTCGCCTGCGCGCTGGTGGAGGAGCGCAGGTCCACCCAGTAGCGCTGACGCTCGAACGGGTAGGTGGGCAGCGGCTCGCGCCGGCGCGTCTCCCCGTCGAAGTATCCCGGCGCGTCCACGCCCAGCAGCCACAGGTAGCCCAGCGTGCGCAGCAGGTACTCCGCTTCCGGCGTGGCTTCGCCCACCGTCGGCAGCGTGGTGTGCATGGACTGGGTCGGCTTCTTGCGCGGATGCCAGCGCGCCAGCGACTGGAGCGCCTTGCCCGGGCCAACCTCCAGCAACACCGCCTCGGACTCCTTCAGCAGTTCGTCCAGGCCGTCCGCGAAGCGCACCGGCTGGCGCAGGTGCTTTGCCCAATAGTCGGGCGACGTCGCCTGCTCCGCGGTGATCCACGTGCCCGTCACGTTGGAGATGAAGCGCAGCTTCGGGGCGGAGGGCTTCGCCTTCGCCACCGCGTCCCGGAAGGCCCCGACGATGGGGTCCATCATCGCGGAGTGGAACGCGTGCGACGTGCGCAGCCGGCGGGCCAGCACGTCCTTCGCCGCGAGCTGCTTCTCCAGCGCCTCGATGGCCGCCGGAGGACCCGCGACGACGCAAGAGCCCGGCGCGTTGGCGGCGGCGACCTCCAGCCCCTCGCTCAACAGCGGGCGCACGTCCGCCTCCGCGAGCTGCACGGACAGCATGGCGCCAGGAGGGCAGGACTGCATGAGCCGGCCCCGGGTGGCGACCAGCTCCAGCGCGTCCTCCAGCGTGAAGACGCCAGCGAGGCAGGCCGCGACGTACTCGCCCACGCTGTGGCCGATCATCGCCGAGGGCTCCAGGCCCCACGACAGCAACAGCTTCGCCAGCGCGTACTCCACGACGAAGAGTGCCGGCTGGGTGAGGGCCGTCTGCTCCAGCTTCGCGGCGGCCTGCGCGTCCTGCGTGTCGGAGCCGAACACCAGCGGCTTCAGGTCCAGCCCGTGGCGCTTCGACAGCAGCTCCAGGCAGCGGTCCGCCTCCTGCCGGAACACGGCCTCGCCCCGGTACAGGGACGCGGCCATGCCCGGGTGCTGCGAGCCCTGGCCGGGGAACATGAACATCACGGGCCGGGTGACGCGCTCCTGCGTGCGGGTGATGACGCGGTCCGGGGACAGCGTCGCCAGCGCCTGCGCGGCCTCCTCCACGGTGCGGACCACCACGAAGCGGCGATGCTCGAAGGCCTTGCGGCCCTTCTGGAGCGTGAACGCCACGTCCGCCAGGTTCAGGTCCGGATGCGCCTTCAGGTGCTCCGCCAGCCGCGTCGTCGCCGTCTCCAGCGCCGCGTCGGAGCGGGCCGACACCACCAGCAACTGGTGCTCGCGAGACGGCCCGGACGGGGCGCGCTGAGGTGCCTCCTCCACGACGACGTGCGCGTTGGTGCCACCCAGGCCGAACGCGCTCACGCCCGCGCGACGCGGCGCCGGAGCGTTCCAGTCCTGGAGCTTCGCGTTGACGTAGAAGGGGCTGCTCGCGAAGTCGATTTCGGGGTTGGGCTTCTCGAAGCCGAGGCTGGGCGGAAGCTGCCGGTGCTTCAGCGTGAGCGCCGTCTTGATGAGGCCCGCGATGCCGGCCGCCGTGTCCAGGTGGCCCACGTTGCTCTTCACGGAGCCCAGGCCGCAGTAGCCGTTGCGCGTGGCGCCGCCGGAGCGGAACGCCTTCGTCAGGGCCTTCACCTCAATCGGGTCGCCCATGGGCGTGCCCGTGCCGTGGGCTTCGACGTAGGTGATGGTGTCGGGGTCCACGCCGGACAGCGCGTGCGCCATGCCAATGACTTCGGCCTGGCCATTCACGCTGGGCGCGGTGTAGCCGACCTTGTCCGTGCCGTCGTTGTTGAGGGCGCCACCGCGGATGACCGCGTGGATGATGTCGCCGTCCGCGATGGCATCCGACAGGCGCTTGAGCACCACGGCGCCCGCGCCGCTGCCGCCCACCGTGCCCTGCGCGTTCGCGTCGAACGGGCGGCAGTGCCCGTCCGGGGAACCGATGCCGCGCTCGGTGTAGAGGTAGCCCGTCTTCTGCGGCACGGTGATGGTGACGCCGCCCGCCAGCGCCATGTCGCACTGGAAGTTCAGCAGGCTCTGGCACGCGTGGTACACGGCCACGAGCGACGTGGAGCATGCGGTCTGCACCGTCACAGCAGGACCCTTGAGGTCCAGCTTGTAGGCGACGCGCGTGGCCAGGTGGTCGTTCTTGTTGTGGATGACGGCCTGGAACGCGCTCACCGTGCCCGTCAGGTGCCCGGCCGACGACAGGTTGTAGAGCAGGTAGCCGTTGGCGCCCGCGCCCGCGTAGATGCCGATGGGCCCCTTGGCCCGCGACGGATCGTGGCCCGCGGACTCCAGGGCCTCCCAGGCGCACTCCATGAAGAGGCGCTGCTGCGGGTCGGTGATCTCCGCCTCGCGCGGCGACAGTTCGAAGAAGCGCGCGTCGAACTGATCGATGCCGTCCAGCGTGGCCCGCGCCTTGACGTACTTCGGATCCTTCAGCTCCGCGGGGTCGATGGCGGCGCGGTCCAGCTCCTCGTCCTTGAGGAAGGTGATGGACTCCACGCCCTCCTGGAGGTTCTTCCAGAAAGCCTCGGGGGTGCTGGCACCGGGGAACCGGCACGCCATGCCCACGATCGCCACGCCTTCCATCAGAGGAGCGTCCTGCTCGACGTCGCTGCTCATCGCTTACCCCTGGCCTTCATCAAGAGGGCCTGTTGCTGCATCGCTTGGAGTTGTTTCTTCGCGCGCTCGTCACGCGCCTGCTGCTGAAGGGACTCCTGGGCCGCGCTCGCCGGGGCCTGTCCCAGGTACTTCGCCAGCGAGGCCACGGTGGGGTGCTGGAACAGCTCCACCATGGACAGCCGCCGGCCCATCAACATCGACAGCTTCTCGTGCACCTGCACCATGAGGAGCGAGTGGCCCCCCAGGTCGAAGAAGCTGCTGTGCAGGCCCACGCGGTCCACCTTGAGGGCCTCCTGCCAGATGGCGGCGATGCGCTGCTCCAGCTCCGTGACGGGCGCCTCGTAGGGCAGCGCGTCCGGCCGTGCCGCGACCGGCTCCGGCAGCGCGCCCCGGTCCACCTTGCCGTTGCGGTTGAGCGGCAGGCGCGCCATCGGCACGAAGTGGGTGGGCAGCATGAACTCGGGCACCAGCTCGCGAAGGAAGCCGCGCAGCTCCAGCGCCAACTGGGAAGCCGCCAGCTCGCCGCCCGCGGGCATTCCGCGCCGGGGCACGAAGTACGCCACCAGCCGCGCGTCCTCCTTCGTGCCACGCACGACGACGACCGCCTCGCCGACCTCGGGGTGCGTGCGCATCTGCGCTTCGATTTCACCGGGCTCGATGCGGTAGCCCCGCACCTTCACCTGGAAGTCGGCGCGACCGTGGAAGTCGATGCGACCGTCCTCGCGGTAGCGGCCCACGTCGCCCGTGCGGTACAGGCGCGCACCCGGCGTGGGGCTGAACGGATCCGGCACGAAGCGTTCGGCGGTGAGGTCCGGACGGCCTTCGTAGCCCCGGCCCACGCCCGCGCCGCCGATGAACAGCTCGCCGGGGACGCCCAGGGGATGCTCCCGCAGGCCCGCGTCCAGCACGTGCACGCGCACGTTGCCCAGCGGTCCGCCGATGCTCGGCTGCGCGGAGTCCGCGATGGGACACGCCGTGGCGTTCACGGTGCACTCGGTGGGGCCGTACATGTTCACGAAGCGCGTGCGCGTGAGCGGCGTGAGGTCCGCCCAGGTGCGCGCGTCGATGGCCTCGCCGCCCACCAGCACGAGCGCCGGAGAGAAGTCCGCGTCGCGTCCCAGACCCTGTGCCAGCAGGGGGCCCAGCAGCGAAGGCGTGCAGTCCACGACCTCCACGGCATGCCGCAGCACCCACGCGCGCATGCGCACCGCGTCTGGCCGCACCTCTTCCGGAACGATGTGCAGCGAGTGTCCGTTGAGCAACTGGAGCCACTGCTTCACTGAGGCGTCGAACACGAGCGGCGCGTTGACGCTCACCCGCAGGCCGGGGCCCCGGCCCTGGTAGACAACGTCGCGCAGCGTGGCGGCCAGGTTGAGCGCCGAGCGGTGCGGGATCATCACGCCCTTGGGCCGGCCGGTGGAGCCGGACGTGAAGATGACGTAGGCGGCGTTCTCCGGGGAGAGCGTCACGTCGGGCGCGTGGGAGGGCGCGGCGGCCAGGGCGTCGGTCTCCTGGTCCAGGCAGAGGAGGGTGTGCGCGCCGTCGGGCAGGGATGCGCGCAGGTTCGAACGGGTGATGACGAGCGGCGCGCCGGACTGCTGGATGACGTAGGCCAGGCGTTCACGAGGGTAGGTCGGATCCAGCGGCACGAAGGTGCCCCCGGCCTTGAGGATGCCGAGCAGCACCACGAACTGCTCCACCGACCGCTCCAGGCACACCGCCACGCGCGTCTCGGTCCCGATACCCCGGGCCCGCAGGTGCGATGCGAGCCGGTTCGCGCGCTCCGACAGCGCGGCGAAGGTGAGCTGTTCGTCCTCGAACGCGACCGCCACGGCGTCCGGACGGGCGCGGGCCACGGCGTCGAAGCGCGCGGGCAGCGTGTCCTGTGAGTCGTAGTCGCGGGAGGTGCGGTTGAAGTCCGCCAACTGTCGCAGCTCGGTCGTGCCCACCCAGGAAAGGGCGTCCAGCGCGCGCTCGGGCGCGGCCAACGCCGAGGTGAGCAGGGTCTCCAGCCGCTCCAGCAACCGGGTGGCCTCCTCGGGGGTGTACGCGGCTTCGTCGTGGTGCAGCTCCAGCGACAGCGGTCCGTGACCGCGCACCAGGGCCAGGGTCAGCTCTGCGCGCTCACCGCGCGCCTCCACGTGGGTGAGGGACAGCGTCAGCCCGCCCGCGCGCACGGACTCCGGCCACGTGATGTCCTCGAAGGCGAAGGAGCGGGAGGGCGCGGACCCGCCGGCGGCG
Source organism: Corallococcus sp. bb12-1 (assembly GCF_026626765.1). NCBI lineage: Bacteria > Pseudomonadati > Myxococcota > Myxococcia > Myxococcales > Myxococcaceae > Corallococcus > Corallococcus sp. bb12-1. The sequence continues at coordinate 16,642 of NZ_JAPNJZ010000014.1, forward strand.
GGCAGGGCGCTCGACGCGTCGAAGTCGTCCTGCCACGCGGCGGCTTCGCGAACGCTGCGTGCCACGTCGCGCACGAGCGCTTCGAAGTTCGCGCCGTGAGATGCGCTCACGGGCAGCCAGCGCTCGAAGAGGCCGAGCGCCGCGTCCAGGCCTTCGTAGCCACGGCCTTCCACGCGCACGGAGACGCACGCGTCGCCGCTGCCTCCCATGCGTGCCAGCAGGCGCGACCAGCCCGCGAGCACGACGTCCGCCACCGGGACCTCCAGCCGGCCGGCCAGTGCCTCCAGGGCCGTGGCCGTGTCAGGGGGCAGTGCGCGGGACTGACGGCCGACGCGCAGGCCGGGCGCGTCCGTGCCCGTGCGACGCGTGGGCAGGGATGCACCGGTGGCTCCCCCAAGGTCTCGGCCCTTCCAGAAGCGCCGTCCGTCCGCGCTGTCGTCGGATTCGAGGATCTGGTGGAAGACCTCCGCGACGTCCGCGTACTGCGGAGGCGGCTCTTCGTCCGGCGCGGACGCAGCCGTCAATGCACGTCCCAGCTCACGGGCAAGCACGACGAACGTCTGGCGATCCGCGGAGAGCGCGGGCACCTCCACGATCAGCGCATGCCGGTCCTGGCCCAGCACCGCGAGCCGCCACGGCTTGAGCACCTCCAGCGACGCGGACCCGGCGCCCAGCGACTCCAGCCGCGCGGCCTGCTCGGCTTCGGGAAGCGCGCCCCAGTCGAGCACCTCCAGGACGGTGGAGGGAACCTCTCCGGGCACCTGCACCGCGGCGCTCGTTCCCGCGAGATGCCGGTAGGTGGTGCGCAGCACCTCGTGCGCGGAGCTCAACCCGCGCACCGCGTGCTCCAACCGCGCGACATCGAGCGCCCCCTCGAGGGCGAACACGGCCCGGGCACACGACGGCGCTCCCGGAACGGCGGCCAGGAGGGTCCAGAGTCTTGCCTGTTGGGGGGAGAGCCGGAATCCGGTTGGCTGCGTCACGCTGAAGGCTCCTGGAAGAGGACGGGGGAGGGCGCGAGGCCCTCGGATTCAGGCGGTCAGCCTGGAGGGGCGCCGGGGGGCGTGGCCGCCACCGGGGCGACCTCGCTCCACGGGAACGGACGGGCCATGCCAGCCAGCACTCGCCGGGGCCCCACGAAGGATGAACGCGCGTGCGCGGCGAGCAGGTTGTCGATGACGAGCAGGTCCCCCTTCTCCCAGGGGAACATCACCTGTTCGGCTTCGTACGCGGCGCGCAGCGTCTCCATCACCTCGGGCTCGATGGGAGCGCCGTCGCCGTAATACGTGTGGTTGGGCAGGTCCTCCTCGCCCAGGTCCGCCAGCAGCGCGGAAGCCACCGGCGCCGGCAGCGTGGAGACGTGGAAGAACGTGGCGTGGTTGAACCAGACGGGCTCGCCGGTGACGGGGTGCAGCCCCGCCGCGCGGCGCACCTGTCGCGTGCGCAGGCGGTTGCCGTCGCGCCATTCCACCTGGATGCCGCTGCGCTGGCAGTACGCCTCCACCTCCGCGCGGTCCTCCGTCTGGAACGCCGTCTGCCAGCTCAACCCCAGCTGGTGGCCGAAGTTGCGGACATACGTGTAGCCCTGCTCCAGGAAGCGCGCGCGCACCTCGGCCGGCAGGCGCTGGAAGATGCGCCGCGTGTCCGCGATCGGCGTTTCGCCACCCTGTTGCGACGGCAACACGCACGCGAAGAAGAGGCGCGCCGGGAAGGTCTGGTTGTAGGACTGCTCGTTGTGTAGGAAGATCCGCTCGGACGGCGGATGGTCCGTGGACGTGTAGATGTTGCCGCTCACTTGCGAGCGCGGCGACGAGCGCTCCTCGTAGGCCAGCGCTTCATCCGCCAGCGCCTGGATGGCCCGGTCCATGGCCTCGGGCGTCACCACGTCGAAGCCCCGGAAGAGCACGGCGCCATGTTTGTGGATCTGCGCGTCCACGAGCGCGCGGTGCGTGCGGCCCCAGTCGGCCAGCTCGATGCCCGGCAGCGAGGGGCGGGCCACCACTGGCAGGTGCAGTCCGGGCCGCAGCTCCTCGAAGCGCACCCAGTCCTGACCGGAGCCATCCACCTCGCGCCGGCGAAGCTTCGGGAGTGCGCGCTTCGGCTGACCGTCCGTCGTCATGATTCGCTCCCACCGCGACGGCGCACGCCGCGGAACAGTTCCTTGCGCGAGGACTGGAGCGCCTGGGCCCGCTCCTGCTGCCGCTGGCGCTCACGCTCCACCAGCGCCCCGTGCAGCTCCTCCAACGTCGCGTCCGGCCGGGCGATTGCCGCCGCCAGCGTCGTTTCGTAGTCCCCGGCCAGCCGCGCGATCGTCGCCGCGTCGAACAGGGCGGTGGCGAAGCGCAGCACGCCCTGGAAGCAGCCCTCGGACTCGGACAGCAGCACCGACAGGTCGAAGGGCGAGCCGCCGTCGTCGATCTCCAACAGGCGCAGCTTCAGTCCCGGAAGTCGCAGCGCGGGCAGCGGCGCGTTCTCCAGGACGAACATCACCTGGAACAGCGGGTTGTAGCGGGCATCGCGCGGCGGGCGCAGCGCCTCCACCAGCTTGTCGAAGGGGACGTGCGGGTGCGCCTGCCCCCCCAGCGCCACCTCCCGCACGCGCCCGAGCACCTGCCGGAAGGTGGGGTTGCCCTCCAGGCCCACGCGCAGCACCAGCTGGTTGACGAACAGGCCGATGAGGTTCTGGGTGCGCGCGTGCTCGCGGCTGGCCACGTCCGTGCCCACCACCAGGTCGGTGCGGCCCGTTCGCGAGTGCAGCACCACCAGGAAGCCCGCCAGCAGCGACATGAAGGGCGTGGTGCCTTCGGCCCGGCCCAACTGCCGCAGCCCTTCGCTGAGTGCGGCGGAGAGCGCCACCGGCTGCCGCGCGCCCTCGAAGTGCTGACGCTCCGGGCGGGGGCGGTCCAGGGGCAGCTCCAGGAGCGGCGGGGCTCCCGACAGGCGGCCCTTCCACCAGGACACCTCTTCGTCCAGCAGCCCTCCGTCCAGCCTGCGGCGCAGCCACGCGGCATGGTCGGCGTACTGCACGGGGAGCTCCGGCAGCGGCGACGGCCGGCCCTGCGCGAAGGCCGCGTAGAGTGCGCCCAGCTCCCGCACCACCACGCCCATGCTCCAGCCGTCCGACACCACGTGGTGCAGCGTGAGCAGCAGCCGGTGCCGCGTGTCGGACAGCTTCAACAGCTTCGCGCGCACCGGCAGCTCGCGCTCCAGGTCGAACGGCCCTCGCGCCTCCTCGGCGGTGAGGCGCTCCGTCGCGGCGGCCTGCTCCGCCTCCGGCATTCCGCTCAGGTCCACCACCGCGCCCGGGCGCGCCAGCGGACCGCCCGCCGGAACGTCCGAAGGGGGGAGAATGTCCTGCACGCGGCGGCCCTGGGCACGGGGGAAGCGCGTGCGCAGCGCCTCATGCCGGTGGACGATGGCCTCCAGGCTGCGGGTCAGCACGCCCACGTCCAGATGTCCGTCCAGCTCCACCGCCGCCGGGATGTTGTAGGCCGCGCTGCCCGCCGCGAGCTGATCCAGGAACAGCAGCCGCTCCTGTCCCGGAGACAGCGGCGAGTCCCCGCGCGCCCCCGCCACCAGCGGAGGCGGCGCGGCGCTGGGGTGGCGCAGCTCCGCGAGCGCCCGCGCGATGAGCGCCTCCAGGTGCACGCCCTCCAGGAACAGCGCCACCGGCAGGTGCAGCTCCAGCTCCTCCTCGAGCGCCGCCTTCAGCTCGACGGCGTGGATGGAGTCCAGGCCCAGCGCGGTGAGGGGCCGGGTCGGCTGCAGGGCCGACAGCGGCACGGACAGGGCCCGCGACAGGTGCCGCCGCAGATACGCGCCCAGCAGCTCGGCCCGCTCCGCCTCGGATGCGGCCAGGAGGGTGTCGCGCGTCAGCGGGGGCGCTTCGGGGGCGACGACTTCGGGGGCGCTTCCGGCGTCGGTGGCGGCCTCGGAGAGGACCTCCTGGGCGAGGATCTCCAGCTCGTTCGCCAGGTACTGCGTGCGGCATGCCCTGCGCTGCACCTTGCCGCTGGACGTCTTGGGCAGTCCGCCCGCGGGGATGAGCACCACCGTGTCCACGGACACTTCGTGCCCCTGCGCGATGGCGCGTCGGATGGCATCGATGGCGGCGGAGGGTTCGCCCAGCGTCTTGCGGTCCACCTCCAGCACCACCACCAGCCGTTCCTCACCGCCCCGGTCCACGGCGAACGCGGCCGAGCAGCCCGGGCGCATCGCCGGGTGGCTGGACTCCGCCGTCAGCTCCAGGTCCTGGGGGTAGTGGTTGCGTCCGCGCAGGATGATCAGGTCCTTGATGCGTCCCGCGACGAACAGCTCCCGGCCGGACAGAAAGCCCAGGTCGCCGGTGCGCAGGTAGGGACCTTCCCCGGTGTCGGCGCGTCGGGCCCGGAAGGTGACCTCGCTCTCCTCGGGCCGCTCCCAGTAGCTGCCCGCCACGCTCGGGCCGCGCAGCCAGATCTCCCCCAGCCGGCCTTCGGGCACGGGCTGACGGGACTCGGGCTCCACGATGAGCAGCTCCTGCCCGGGGATGCTCGCGCCGCTGCCCACCAGGGTGCGCAGGTCCTTCGGGTCCACCGCGTCGGAGGGGGCCGGGGTTTCGGCGCGGCCCTGCTGGAGGGCCTCCTGCCGATACACGCGCTCCACCGGGGGCGCGGCCTTGAGCCCGCCCGAGGCGATGAGCGTGGTCTCCGCGAGGCCGTAGCACGGATAGAAGGCCTCCTTGCGGAACCCCGAATCCGCGAACGCGCGCGTGAAGCGCTCCAGCGTCTCCGCGCGCACCGGCTCCGCGCCGTTGAAGGCCACGTCCCAGGAGCTCAGGTCCAGCGCCGCGCGCTGTTCGGGCGTCGTCTTGCGCACGCACAGGTCGAAGGCGAAGTTGGGCCCGCCGCTGGTCGTCGCGCGGTAGCGGGAGATGGCCTCCAGCCAGCGCGCCGGCCGCTTGAGGAAGTCCAGCGGCGACAGCAGCACCACCGGGAAGCCGCCGCACAGCGGTTGCAGCACGCCGCCGATGAGGCCCATGTCGTGGTACGGCGGCAGCCAGATGACGCCGCGGCTGTCGTCCGAGTGCTCGAAGCACTGGTGGATGGCCTGCGAGTTCGCCAGCAGGTTGCCGTGGCTGAGCATCACGCCCTTGGGCGTGCCGGTGGAGCCGGAGGTGTACTGGAGGAAGGCCAGCGCCTCGCGCGCCGTGCCCGGATCCTTCCAGCCGCTCGCCTCGCCATCCTCCACCGCGTCGGTGGCCAGCCACGACAGGCCGGAGAGCGCGGCGGACTGCTCGCCCATCGACTCCATGAAGCCCTGGATGAAGCCGGTGGTGAGCGCGAAGCGCGCCCGCGCGTCCTGGATCACCGCCTCCAGCCGGGGCAGCGTGCGCGCAAGCCGCATCGGATCCGGCGGATAGGCCGGCACCGCCACCGCGCCCGCGTAGAGACAACCCACGAAGGCGGCCACGTACTCAAGACCCGGAGGGTAGAGCAGCAGCACCCGTTCGCCCCGGGCTCCGCGCGCCTGCAGCGCCGCGCCGATGGCTCGCGCCCGCCGGTCGAGGTCTCCGTAGGTGAGGTGCGCCTCCTCCGCGTCACCGTCCACGAGGAATGTGTAGGCGAGCTGGTCCGGGCGCTGCTCCGCCCTGCGACGCGACAGCTCCACCAGTGTCGACATTTCCTGTAACAATTCTGGCGAAGGCATTCGTTGGGCCGAACGAGATGTGCCAAGCCCCGAATTCCCCGAAACAACCCATAGGGGCGATGCGAGGCTTATTCAGCGTGAGCGGAATTAGTCGCGGAAAACGTTCAGTACAGTTAACACGGCACGTTACAAACTGTCCACGCTGGCAGGCAGTTCCCGGCCGAGGCTCTTGATACATCGAGCCTCTGACGAGGCATTCCGCGCGGGTGCTACAGGACGGGGCCGGAATGCTCCGCGGACAGGTTGTCGCTGAGCTTCACCGTCACGTTGGGGCGTGAGCCCGGGAGGCGTTCCGCGAGGTACTCGGTGAGCACGCGTTCCATGCGCAGGGACTCGTCCTGCACCAGCCGCTTGAGCTCGGCCAGGTGCGTGAGGCTCTGGAGGACCGCGTCGGTGCCGACGCCGAAGTCGATGAGACATGCGACCTCATCCACGTCCCCGTCGAGCAGCTTGTCCACCATGGGCAGGCAGGACGTCACGGTGCCGATGAGCGCGCCGGAGCGGTAGTAGCGCTCGAAGGCGTACGAGGCCAGGTAGTCCGCCCACTTGGGTTCGTTGATGTCCACCTGGAGATCCAGGCTCTTCACCATCGTCTGCATCAGCGCCACGTGGGCGCGCAGGTACGCGGTGAGCGGGGCGCGCACGGTGTCCAGCACGTCGTCCACGTCCTGCCCGACGAAGGTGTGCATCATCAGCGTGGCGGTGCGCGCGTCGCGTGCGTGGCCGGCCTTGTCCGCCGCCGCGTGGTAGAGGCCGAGCTTCTCCAGCGCTTCTTCCAGGGGCTGGCCCAAGAGCGACGTGAGGACGTTGTAGCCGCCGGCGCCGGTGCGCTCGAAGAGGGCGGGATCCGTGGCGCACGTCACCCACGTGGGCAGCCGGGGCTGGAGGGGGCGGGGGAAGATCTTCAACTCCACCTCCTTGCCCACGCCGTCCCGGGCCGACACGGACTCGCCGCGCCACAGCCGTTCGACCTTCTCCAGGTTCTCCCACATGACGTCGCGCTTGCGGGCGAAGTGCTCCGGGTACAGGGCGAAATCGTTGGGCACCCAGCCGGAGGCGATGGAGATGCCGGCGCGGCCTCCGGAGAGGTTGTCGACGATGGACCACTCCTCCGCGACGCGGAAGGGGCTCTGCAGCGGCAGCACGACGCTGCCCGCGCGCAGGCTGATGTGCTTCGTCATCGTCGCGATGCCCGCGGCGAGCAGGGACGGGTTCGGATAGATGCCGCCGTGCTCGTGGAAGTGGCGCTCCGGCGTGGAGACGGACGAGAAGCCGTGCGCGTCCCCGAACTTCGCCGCCTCCAGCAGCAGGCGGTACTTGTCGGTGGTGCCGGCGTCCTCGTCCGCGAAGAAGAACAGGCCGAAGTCCAGCTTGCGCGCGCGGCGACGGGTGGGCACCACGTGCGCGACGAGCTGGGAGCCCTCGACGCGCACGTCCACCGCGCGCACCTCCGGGTGCCAGGCCAGCAGGGCGCGCAGCTCCTCCGGCCCCACGGACGTGCTCGCGGTGGCGGGGCTCCGCGCGGTGCCGCCGTTGGCGTCCAGCACCTCGCCCAGTGAGGACAGCTCGCGGTCCGGTTGCGTGACGAGCACGTCCAGCAGCGCCGCGAGCTGGCCCACGAGGCGGATGACGTCCAGCGGCGCGAAGCCGTCCGCGTCATGGTGCAGCCGCAGCGCCAGCCGCTCTCCTGCCACGGCCTCCACCGTCAGCGGGCAGGGCGGAGGGGCGGCGACGTGGCGAAAGGCGCCCAGACCCTGAGCGCGGGCCAGCGGCTTCAGCGTGTCCTCGTCGGGCGGCTCCCAGGCGAGGACGGCGCTCTGGAAGAGGGACGTGTCCTCCGGCAGCTTCAGCCACTGGCGGACCTGGGATTGGGAGACGTGCTCGTGGCGCTGGGCCTCGGACAGTTCGGCCTGGAGGGCGCGCAGCCAGCGCAGGGGCGTGCCCTGGGCGGGGATGGCGAAGCGACGCGGCAGCAGGTGCGCGAAGCGGCCCGCGAGCGGCCGGCCCTGGACGAGCGCGGCGGTGCGGCCGGGGACCTGGGCACCGAACACGACCTCCGTGTGGCCGGTGTGGTGGCGCAGCATCAGCGCCCACGCGGCCTGCATCAGCGTGCCCAGCCCCAGCTTGTGCTTGCGCAGGAAGGTCTGGACGTTGCCGGACTCCGTCGCGGGCAGCAGCAGTTGTTGCAGGCCCGTGACACCGGGCGCGGAGTGGGGCTCGGAGCGCGTGGGCAGCAGGGTGGGGCGCGGATCCTTCAGTGTCTCGCGCAGGTGCCGCTCCGCGTCTTCCAGGCCCTGGGCTTCCATCCACGCGAGGTACTCGCGAAACGGCCGCGCCTTCTCCAGCGCGGCGTCGGTCTTCTCGCGGGTGGCCTGATACAGGCGCAGCAGCTCTTCCAGGCAGAGCCGCGCGGCGCCCGCGTCCAGGGCCGCCGCGTGCCAGGCGAAGACGAGGAAGGAAGACTCCGCGGAGGTGCGCACGACGGACAGACGCACCAGCGGCGCGGCCGTCAGGCCCATGCCCCGCTTGCGATCCGCCTCCAGCCAG
>NZ_JAPNJZ010000032.1:0-19119 GCF_026626765.1 Corallococcus sp. bb12-1
TTGGCGTGCAGGCTCTGAAGTTCGTACCCCAGCCGGAAGGCTTCGCGGTCCACCGTGTCCACGCGGGCCTGCATGCGCTGACGGCGCGCGTCCAGCTCCCGGTTGGTGGTGGGCAGCGACGCGAACCTCTGGCGCTGGGCCTCGCGCTGGCCCTGGGCGACGAGCAGCTTCTCGCGTTCGGCGGGCGTCAGCTTCTCCGCCACCAGGCCGGTCTCCGCCTGCACCAGGGACTGCTCCACCAGCGTGAGCGCGGTGTCCACCGCCTCCGCGCGGGTGTAGCCCTCCTGCAACTCCGGGAACGCCTCCAGCCCGCGCGCGTCCAGCGCCTCCAGGATTCGCTCCGCGATGGCCTTCGCCTCGCCCGCGCCCTGCCGGCCGCTGTCGAGGTCGCCCACCATCCGCACCGCCTCGGCGACCTCCTTCTGCGTGGACGCATACTTCAGCGCCAGGGGCGGCAAGAGGGTGCTCACGTCCAGGGAGCGCTCGTTGCGCGCCAGGAGGTTATCGAAGTACGCGACGGGGTCCTGGTTCACGCGCAGCAGCTCATCCACCTTGTCGCGCGCCGGAGTGAACGTGCGCGCCACGCCGTCATACGTCTCCAGCGCTTCCTCGTACTGGCGCAGCTTCTGGAGCAGGTGGCCCTGGAGGATCTGCGCCTCGGGCGCGAGCTGTGAGCCGGGCGCGACGAGCAACAGGATGTCCGTGGCGTTTTTCGCCTGCGTGAAGTCCTGCTTGCGCACGTACGTCCATGCGACTTCCAGCAGCGACTCCGGGAAGCGTTCGCTCTCGCGGGGCACCTGGCTGTACTGATCCAACGCCTCCGCGTAGCGGCCCGTCTCGTAATAGAGCCGCCCCAGCGACAGCCGCGCCAGCTCCCGGAAACGCTGAGCCTCCGGCTCCGGCAGCCCCGTGGACACCACCGCGTCCGGCCCGGTGGCGATGATGCGCTGGAACTGCGCGATGGCCGCGGGGTGGTCCCCGGCCTGCACGCTCAACACACCCAGGTGGTAGACGGCCTGTACCCGGAAGCGGCCCGGCGACTGCGCCAGCGGGGCGAACAGCGCGCGCGAGCGCTGCTGGTGCTCCTCCGGCGACAGGTCCGCGCGCTTGAAGGTGCCGCGCGCGTGCACATAGGCGATGTCCGGGGCCAGCACGCCGCCGGACAACTGGCGCGCCTTCTCCACGTACGCGTCGATGCCCTCGAACTGCTGGAGCCGTCCGGCCACCGCGAGGTAGCGGCTCACCGCTTCCTTGTAGCGCTGCGGCGTCAGGGGCAGCGCCAGCACGTCGCGCAGGTACACGCGCGCGCCGATGTCGTTCTTCTGCTGGTAGAGCGCGTCCGCCAGGTAGAAGACCGCCTCCGGGTAGCGCGGGTTCGACTTGAAGTCCGGGTCGCTGACCAGGTCGTAGAAGAGGACGGACGCGGCGGGCCAGTCCCCCAGGAGCGAGTGCAGCTCACCCTCGGAGAAGCGCTTCTGCTGGGAGTCGGTGCTGCTCGGCTCGGGGCGCTCGGTGAACTGCGCCTCCACGAAGCGCAGGCTCTGTTCGGCGGCGCGCAGCTGGGCCTCTACCGCCTCCACGGCCGCGGCGCGGGTGCTCAGCGAGGCAGGCATGGGCGCAAGCGCGGTCCCCGGCTTGGAAGCGGGGGAGGGCGCGGGCGCGGCCCCGAGGGACAGGGCGAGGGCCAGGGCGTGCAGCGTCGCGGTCACGGCGCCTGCTCCCTACTTCGTCTCGCTGGAGGTGGAGGCCGGCAGTACGCCCGGCGCACCTTCCGTCCCGGAGGTGGCGGGCGGCTTGGTCGGCAGCGTGCGCGTGTCCTTGGCCACTTCGATGTCGTATCTCACCGCGGGCCGGTCCTTCAGGTCGGTGGTGAGGCCGCCCTTCTCCACGCCCACCACGTTCACCGTGGTGACCTTTCCGGACTCCGCGTTGAAGGTGTAACTGGATTGCACCTTGAACTTGTAGCCTTCCAGGTAGCTGAAGACGCCGTAGCCACTGCCCCGGTACACGAGGCGCACGGCGAGCTGGTGCTGGCCCGGGACGATGCGGCCGTTGAAGACCTCCAGCGACTGGTGCCGGTTCAGGTCTCCCTGCGTGTCCACCTGGGTGAAGATGGGCGCGCCGTCCAGCGCGTACACCACCGACTCCAACTGGAACGCGTTGCCCATCTCGTTCTTGTGCACCAGCACCGCGCGGGCCCCGGTGGACAGGTCGCCGCCCATCACCGTCTCCTGCAGCAGCAGCAGGCGCGCCTTGGAGCGGTAGATCTTCTCCTTCAGGTCGACGACCTGCTCCTCCAGCGTCTTCACCCGGGCCGTGAAGGCTTCGTCCGCCGTCTGTTCACCGGCCGAAACTTGGGCTGGAGCCTGGGGCGCGACGGCGGTGGAGGTGGCCGGCGCGGACGCGGCGGCGGGAGGTGCGGCGGGGGACGCCCCTTGCGCGAACACCGGCCCCGAAAGGCCAGCGCTCAGGAGCGCGAGGAGACGGAAGGTGGCGGATGCGACGCGCACGGTACGACCTCGGAAGGCGGCTTAACCCGACGGCACGAGGTCATACCATCCTTTGACGGGGGCTGCCCGGAGGCGAGCCGCCCGCCGGGCAGGGAAGCAGGCTGCGATCAACCGCCCTTGCGCAACTCGGTGAGGACGAGCTTCGCCACGGCCTTGAGCGTGTCGAAGACACCCACGCCCGTCGGAGCCACGGCCTGGTACTCCGGCATGTTCCGGGGGTTGAGCGTCTTGTGCATCTCTTCGGTGGTGACGGCGTTGGGCAGGTCCCGCTTGTTGTACTGCATGACGGCGGGGATCTTGTTCAGGTCGTAGCCCTGCTCGGCCAGGTTGATGCGCAGGTTCTCGAACGATTCCATGTTCGCTTCCATGCGCTCGATCTGGCTGTCGGCGACGAACACCACGCCGTCCACGCCCTTCAAGATGAGCTTGCGGCTGGCGTCGTAGAACACCTGACCGGGCACCGTGTAGAGGTGGAAGCGCGTCTTGAAGCCGCGGATCTCACCGAGCGACAGCGGCAGGAAGTCGAAGAAGAGCGTGCGGTCCGTCTCCGTGGAGAGCGAGATGAGCTTGCCCTTCGTGTCGGCCGCCGTCTTGTTGTAGATGTACTGGAGGTTCGTGGTCTTCCCGCAGAGCCCCGGCCCGTAATAGACAATCTTGCAGTTGATTTCGCGGGATGAGTAATTGATGAAGGACATGGCTTCCCGGGTTACTCGCTGAAGAGGTTGTCGATATCGTCGTCGGAGATCTCGGCGAACGGCGAACCGGCTCCGGGGCTGTCGGTCTTCTTCACGAGGCTTTCGAAGATCTTCGTCAGCTCGTCGCTGGCCTTCTTGATGCGCAAGCGCACCAGACCGAGGCTCGTGCGGTTGTCGAAGATGACGACCAGCACCACCCGGCTGCCGACGATGGTCATGTAGAGGCTGTCCTTCGCCCCTTCATGGAACTGGTTGGGGAACTCGTTCTCCCCGATGAGCTTCGCCAGTCCACCCATGGCCGCCACGTTGCCCGCCGTCAGCGACGCCAGCGACGTGGTGTCGATGTTCTGCGTCTGGCCCGCCGAGGAGATGAGCTGGCCGTTCTTGTCGACGAGGAAGACCACCTTCGCGTTCGCGTCCTTCGTGAGCCGGTCGCAAACGGCGTTGATCTTGGTGAACTCCTCTTCGTACATCACCAGTTGCGTGCCCATGGGCGTATGCGCTCCTCAGCGTTCGCTCGCCCCGCTCACGGCGGCGCTCCGATGTTTCTGGAGTGAATCCCGGAGGTTAGACGAGGCGCTACCGACCGTCGTCATGCTTAGCAAAGCAGTTCCACTCCAGCAAGAAGCCAGCCGTGATCCGCGCCGCTTCTTGAAGGAATGACGGCATCGCGGGTTGGGACACCTGCCCTCCTTCTCTATACTCCGCCGGGCCTTGCGCCGCCCGATCCCCCTCACCGACATCCTCCCGCGCCTGCTCTTTCTCCTCCTGGCGCTGCTCTGTAACCGGGCCGCCAGGGCCGAGTCCCCGGAGCCGGAGCGCGCCTCGCTGAGGCTGCGCTACGGCCTGTCCGTGCGCCAGGGTGAGCAGGTGGATGTAGGGCCCGGGCTCACCTACAAGGGTGTGACGCCCAACGATGGGGCGCTGACGTTGACGGGCTGGGGGACGGGGCCGGTGGGCCGCTACCTGGGTGGTCAGCTGGATCTCCAGCGCGAAGCGTTCGAACTGAAGGACGCGTCGGTGCGGGTGACGGGCGGCAGCCTCGCGCGCGGTTCGGTGGGGCCGCGCGGGCGCCTGTTCCTGGGGCCGGTGCGGCTGGACGTGGGCGCGGGCTACGGCTTCGCGCAGTTGCCGCTGTTCGGTGGGTACGCCTCCGCGCCGGTGTTGCAGCGGGGCGTGCGGCACGCGGCGCTGGTGTCGGGCCGGGTGCTGGTGACGCTGCCGGAGGACTTCCAGGTGGAGGCGCGGGGCGAAGTGCCGCTGACGCTCTCCGCGCATGCGGCGGGGGGACTGGAGGCGTCCTCCAAGGGTTACGTCGTCGGCGCGGCGCTGCTGCACCCGGTGATGCTCCAGGGGAAGTGGACCGGGACGCTGCTGTTGGACGTGCAGCAGGCGCACGACACGATGACCCTGGCGGCGAACGGCCTGCGCTCCGAACAGCGGCTGCGGCGGATTGGTCTGGCGCTGGAGCTGGCGTGGCGGGACGACGCGCGCGCCTCGCGGCCGGTGGAGGGTCCGACGCAGGGCTTCGTCCCGATGCGGGTGGTGGACGCGGAGACGGGCGCGCCGCTGGCGGGGGCCCGGGTGCGCGTTCCCTCCTTGAGGACGCCCGGCACGAGCGAGGAGCTGGTGACGGACGCGCAGGGCCAGGTGCGAGCGCTCCTGCCCTCCGGCGCGCAGTCCGCCCAGGTGAGCGTGGAGGGCTATGAGGAGGTGACGGAGCAGGCCACCGTCAGCGGCTCCTCGGAGAACGCCCCGGTGCAGATCCGCCTGCGCAAGAAGGCGCCGCCCACCGGGTCCCTCAAGGTGAAGGTGGTGCAGGGCAAGGGCAGCGTGCCGCTTCCAGGGGTGCGCATCACCGCGGGCACCACCGAGGTGCGCACGGACATGAAGGGGGTCGCCCTGCTGGAGGGGCTCGAGCCCGGGCCGGTGGCCGTCCTGGTGGCGGCGCAGGGCTTCCGCGCGGCGGAGGAGGCCGCGGTGGTGGTGGCGGGGCAGTCGTCGGAGCTGGTGGTGGTGCTGTCCCAGGAGCGCAAGGGCGAGCTGGCCACGCTCTTGGGACAGGTGCGCAGCGCCCGGAACGGACAGCCGCTGGTGGCGACGGTGTCCATCCCGCAGGCGAAGGTGCGCGCGCGCACGGACAAGGCCGGAAGCTTCACGGCGCGCGTCCGGGGCGGTACGTACCGCATCACCCTGTCCGCGACGGGGTACCGGCCGCAGACCAAGACCGTCACGGTGCGCGACGGCGAGCAGGCCATCTTCAACGTCGATTTGTTCCCGAGGGCCCGGTAAGTCCGCGGGGTCTCCTTCCCTGCGTGACGCCCGTCCGTTGCCGAGGTTTCAGTGAGTCCTGTCCGCATCCTGGCGCTGTCGCTGCTCGTCCTCCTCTCCGGCTGCGCGGGGTGTGAGCGCGAGGAAGCTCCGAAGCCCGCGCCGGTGGCGGAAGTGGACGCGGGGGCCGCGCCCGCGACGCTCGCCCAGTTGGAAGGCCTGTCTGGCGACGTGCGCCTGGAGCGCGGGGGCAAGGTGGGCCCGGCCGTGCCCGGACCGTTGCTCGCGGGCGACGCGGTGGAGACGGGCGACCAGGGCTCCGCGGTGGTGCGCTTCCCGGGAGGCCGCACGGTGGAGGTAGGCCGCGAGGGCCGGTTCGCGCTGGGTTCGGATTCGACGGGCGTGGTGATGAAGGTGGAGCGCGGCATCGTGTTGTCGCGCGTGCCGGCGGGAGGGAGCGTGGCTGGAGCGGGCTCCAAGGTGACGCTGAACATCCTCACGCCTTTCGGCCTTACGCGCGTGGGTTCAGAGCCGTCCGAGGTGAAGGTCGCCGTGGCGGAGGACTCCGCTCGGGTGGAGGTGATGCTGGGCGCCATCGAGCTGGTCTCCAAGGATGGGCGCACGCTGAAGGCAGGGCAGGGTGACGCGGTGGACCTGACGCGCGAGCGCGCGGAGGTGGTGCCCGCGGCCCCGCGCATCGTGGAGCTGGCGCCCATCGCGGTGACGGTGCGAGCGTCGTCGGGAGGCTCCGCGGAGGTGAAGTCGAAGGCCACCGGCCGCTGGCGCAAGGTGCGCCGCGAGGGCGAGGTGCTCTCCTTCGGCGACGGCGTGCGGGCGAAGGGCGGCGACGCGGTGCTGTCCCTCAAGGACAGTGGCTCGCTGCTGACGCTGTCCCCCGGCGCGGAGGCGGTGTTGGAGAGCGCGGGGCAGCAGGGCGTCACCGACGAGGCGCGCGTCAACCTGCTGCAGGGCATGCTCGCGGTGCAGCTGGCCACGGGGCGCACCAGCCGCGTGGTGCTGCCGGAGATGACGCTGGAGGGCGGCGGCGCGGCGAAGCTGGAGATCCGGCGCACCGGCTCCGGTTTCCTGGTGGCGGCGCACACGGGCGACGTGACGCTGCGGCGGGGCGACACGCGGCAGGCGCTGCGCGCGGGCGAGCGCGCCACGGTGGAGAAGGACGGCACGGCGAAGGTGGAGCCGTTGGAGGCGGCGGCGGTCGCGGTGGGGCCGGGCGAGGGCGCGGAGGTGTACCACCGGGGCCTCTCCGAGGTGGCGCTCACCTGGGAAGGCGAGGGCGACGCGGTGGTGGAGGCGGCGCTGGACGCGGGCTTCACTCGCCGGGTGCTGTGGGGCCGGGTGCACCGGGCCTCTGTCAACGTGTCCGCGCCGGCGCGGGGAACGCTCTATTGGCGGGTGAAGAAGGAGGACGGCACCCCGGTGGCTTCCGGCAGTGCCCACTTCGCTCCCGAGTCGCGCACGAAGTCGCTCGCGCGGGTGCGCAACGTGGTGCCCGAGGGCCCGGAGAAGACGACCATCTTCTACCAGGACAAGCCTCCGGCGGTGACGTTCACCTACGGGGCGGAGCCGCAGGCCAGCTCCTACCGGGTGGCGGTGTACAAGGCGGGCGCGCTGACGACGCCCGTGGCCCAGCGCACGGTGGCGGAGACGCGCGCGGCGCTGGAGGCGGGGGCGTTGGGCGAGGGCAGCTACCTGTGGTCCGTCACGCCGCTGTCGCAGGCGGGGGCCGCGCTCAAGGGCGGGCGGATGAATAAGCTGGAGCTCGTCTATGACAACTCGGTGGAGGGGCTCGTCGTCGACAGTCCGCGTCAGGGGACAGCGTCGGCGGAAAAGGTGCGTGCGGCGGGAGTCGCGCCCGTGAATGCCCGCCTGTCCATCAACGGACGGGCCGTGCCCTTGGACGGCAAGCACCGCTTCGATACGTGGGTGTCCCCCATGGGAACGCCCCCCCTTCTGGTGTTTAAGATGATGCGTCCCGGTGCCCCGGACGTACTCACGGTGCGCACCCTGAAAACGCGAGGGCCTTGAGGCAATGGCACCCCCCCAGCCCACCGTTCCCATCCCGGACCCCGCCGGGGCCTCGTCCGCGCCGCTGTTGCAGCCCTACGGTCAGTACGTTCTCGTGCGCAAACTGGCCGAGGGAGGCATGGCGGAGATCTTCCTCGCCAAGCTGCTGGGCGCGGATGGCTTCGAGCGCAACGTGGTGCTCAAGCGGATGCTGCCGGCGCTGTCGGCCATCCCCGACTTCGTGGAGATGTTCCGCGACGAGGCGCGGCTCGCGGCGAAGCTGTCGCACCCGCACATCATCCAGATCCACGAGCTGGGCTTCATCGAGGGCTGCTACTACATCTGCATGGAGTACCTCGCGGGCGAGGACTTCTCCACGACGCTGCGGCTCGCGGGCCGGCGGCGTCAGTACGTGCCCATCCCGGCGGTGCTGCGGGTGCTCATCGACGCGGCGCGGGGCCTGCACTACGCGCACACCTTCACCAACGAGCAGGGCCAGCCGCTGCACGTGGTGCACCGGGACGTGTCGCCCTCCAACCTGTACGTGACGTACCAGGGCCAGGTGAAGGTGCTGGATTTCGGCATCGCCAAGGCCGAGTCGCGCCTGGTGCAGACGCGCACGGGCGTGGTGAAGGGCAAGTACATCTACATGGCGCCGGAGCAGGCGCAGGGCAAGGAGGTCGACCACCGCGCGGACGTGTTCTCGCTGGGGGTCAGCCTCTACGAGGCCGTCACGCACGTGCGGCCCTTCTCGCGAGAGAATGACCTGGCGGTGCTCAACGCGCTGTTGCAGGGCGAGTTCGAGAAGCCGCGCGTCCTGCGGCCGGATCTGCCGGAGGGCCTGGAGGCCATCATCCTGAAGGCGATGGCCTTCAAGCCGGAGGACCGGTACGCGACCGCGGACGACTTCGCGGACGCGCTGGAGGCCTTCGCGGTGGAGTCGCAGGGTGGGGCGGCCGGTGCACCGGCGCTCGGGGCGTTCCTGCGAAGCCACTTCGGGGAGGAGCGCTACACGGAGAAGATGCGCATCCCCACGCTGGCCACGCTGTCGGCCGCGCGTCCGACGGACCCCGAGTTCGCGGCGGTGGCGGCTCCTGTCACGGGCGCGGGGACCTATGGTGCGCCCGCGCGCGTGAGTCGCACGGGCATGAGCCCCGTCACCGTGCACGGCAGGACGGGCGGGGCCTCTGCCGTCGCGGCCCTCCCCCCGCCCGAGGTGATGCCGAGTCTCCCCGTGTCCGCGCGGCCGGCGTCCCGTCGCTGGCTGGTGGGGCTCGTGGGCGGGGTGGGGCTGGTGCTCGCGGGGACAGCCTTCGTCGTCGCGCGGCCAGGTTCCACGCAGGGGGCGGCGGTTCCGGTCCAGACGCAGCCCGTGAAGGTCGCTGATCCGGTGGTTCCCTCGGCGCCGGTGGGCACGCCTCCGGTCGCGCCCCAGGGCACCTCGCCGATTGGTGTGCCGGGCGAATCAGGGGCTGTGCCCGGCGGTGACACGGTGGCGACTTCCGTGACGGATGTGCCCCCGCCGGAGGACGTGCCGGAGGGGCCGACCCCGCGCAAGGGCACGGTCCGCGTGCCGAAGGAGAAGGTGACGCTGGGCATCGAGGACATCCAGCGCGTGGTGTCGAGTGGCCGCTCGAAGATCACCGGCTGCTTCGAGCGCTACAAGTCCAACCTGCCGTCGACGGCGGGCGAGGTGCAGGTGCAGCTCACCATCGTGTCTTCGGGCAAGGTGCGCGCGGGCACGCGGGGGCCGCTGGCTTCCACGGACGTGGGCCGCTGCCTGGAGACCCAGGCGCAGGCCCTGCGCTTCCCGGCGCACCGCGACCAGGAAGTCACCGTGCTGATGCCGTTCTCATGGAAGGTGACGCAGTAGCTGGCAGGGCACGTCCCGCGTTGCAGCGCGGGACGGGACACCGTCACAGGTCGCGGCGGGCGGACAGCGCCTTGGCGAGCGTGGCCTGGTCGGCGAACTCCAGGTCTCCGCCCATGGGCAGGCCCTGGGCGAGCCGGGTGACGCGCAGGCCAATGGGCTTGAGCAGGCGGGTGAGGTAGAGCGCGGTGGCTTCGCCCTCGATGTCCGGGTTGGTGGCGAGGATGATCTCCTCCACCCGGCTGTCGTTGAGGCGCTCCAGCAGCTCCTTGATGCGAAGCTGCTCCGGGCCTACGCCTTCCAGCGGGGACAGCACGCCGTGCAGCACGTGGTAGCGGCCCTTGAACTCGCGGGTGCGCTCCAGCGCCATCAGGTCCGAGTACGTCTCCACGACGCACAGCGAGCGCTCATCGCGGCGCGAGTCGCGGCAGAAGCCGCACAGCTCCGAGTCGGTGAGGCAGAAGCAGCGCACGCACAGGTGCACCTTCTCCTTCACCTCGCGGATGGCGAGGGAGAGGTCGACGGCGTACTCGCCCGGCGCTCGCAGGATGTGGAAGGCGAGGCGCTGGGCCGTTTTTTCGCCGATGCCCGGCAGCTTCGCGAGCTGGGCGACCAGGCGGTTCAGCGGATCGGGCGTCATCCGGTTTTAATTAATGCCGGGGATCTTCACGCCGCCGGAGATCTTCGCCAGCTCGCTGTTCATGTGCTGCCGGCTGTTCGCCAGGGCGGCATTCACGGCGGCGGTGACGAGGTCCTCGAGCATCCCGGGGTCGTTGGGGTCGATGGCGCTCTTGTCGATCTTGATGCTGCGGATCTCCTGCACGCAGTTGGCGACGACCGTCACGAGGCCCTCGCCGGACTTCGCCTCGACGGTCTCTTCCGCCAGCTGCTTCTTCCGCTCCTCGATCTTCTCGGTGAGCTTGTTCGCCTGCCGGATGAAGTAGTTCAGGTCGATGCCGGGCATGTGCTTCCTCGGTCCCCGGGCGTAGGAGCGCGCGCCGCCATGGCGCCGCTCGGAGCAGGGACGTTGGAGCCCACCCTAGCGGGGCCCGGGGGCGTTGTCAGTCATCAGGAGTGGTGGGCATGTCCGTGAGGACGGCCGGTGGGCGCTCGGGCTCGTAGACCTGGATGTGTTCGATTTCGCCGCCCAGCATCTTGAGGATGGACCGCACGGAGGCATGGGAGCGCACCTTTCCCTCGGTGGACTTCTCGTGGGTGGTGCGGCTGTGGGAGTCCTGTTCGGAGATGCTCATCCCCAGGCTGTGCGCTTCCTGGGCCTGGGCGACGTCCTGGATGGTGAGCTTCACGGGCCGGCCGAAGTGCGAGGCCAGGGCCGCGTCGACGGTGGCCTTGCCCGCGGCGGCCGTCACGGCGGCCTTGTGGAAGGCAGCGGTGGGCGGGAAGCCGAGGACGATTTCGCCCGCCTTCATGGACACAAGGCGCCCGTTGGCGAGCGCGGTGCCATGGCGCACGGACGTGGCCTTCACGCTGTCCACGGCGGCGCGCCAGCGCTCGGGGAGCGAGCGATTGGGATTGTCTCGGCCGGACGCGACGGGCGCGGACGCGGGCGGCGGTTCGGGCTCCGGAGGTTCCGGTTCGAGCGCTGCGGGCGGCGGCGTGAACGTGGGAGGCGGCGCGCGAACGGGCGACGGCGGGGTGAACGCAGCGGGTGATGCGCGCACGGTGGACGGCGGTGCGACTTCCGCGGGCTGTGGCGTGAACGCGGCGGGTGCTGGAGTCGGCGCAGGGGGCGGTGGCGCGAACGCGGCGGGTGCCGGAGTAAAGGCGTTGGGCGCCGGAACGGGCGGTGCCGTGAAGGCGGGTGTTGAAGCGAAAGCGTTGGGCGCCGGAGTCAGTGCCGTGAAGGTGTCGGAGGCCGGCGCGGAAGCGGCGTGCGGTGCCGTGAACGCAGCGGCGGTCGGCGCTGGAACAGGAGCCGACTGCGTGGGCTCGGTCGGGGCCGGAGTGAATGCGGTGGGTCCATCCGACGGGAGGCACTCGCCGGAAGCACAGCCCTCGGCGGAGCCCTCCTCCGGGAAGAGGCGTTCATCCGCCTCATCATCGTAAGGCTGCGGCTCGGGCGGGCCCTCCGGTTCGGGCCGGCGCATGTTGGTGATGCGCACGGTGGGCCCGGGTGAAGGCGCGGGCTCCATGGGGGCCGGGGGCGGGAGCGGCTGGCCGCCACCGTTGCGAAGGAAGGAGAGAGGACGCGCCGCCGACGTGGGCAGGTCGTCCATGACGATGCCCGGAGCCGGTGGCCCGTCCATCGCGGGGGCGGCCCCTCCGCCGTTGCGAAGGAACGCAAGCGGTCGCGCGACGGATGAGGACAGGTCGTCCATCACCACGGGCGAGGGAGGCACGCTGGCGGGAGACGGCACGGAGCCGCCATTGCGCAGGAAGGAGAGAGGGCGGGCCGCGACAGGGGACAGTCCCTCCATGAGCGCGGCCGGAGGCATCCGCGCGGCCCCTGGCGACGCACCGATGGATGCAGGCGCTACAGACGCCCCTTCGGCCATCGCGAAGGACCCGGGAGCTACCGGCGGCCGCGTGGATGGCTCGACATGGGCGAAGCCCGGCGCATCCCCCGTGCGAGCCGCGCCGTTCGCGGGCAACGAGGTTCCGGGGGGGGCGGCCGGACGCGGTGTCGCCCCCGCGTGGGAGGCAGGACCCTGCGCGTCGAGCGGACGCGATGTCGCCCCCGCGTGGGAGGCAGGACCCTGCGAGTCGAACGGACGCGGCGTGGCGCCTGCGTAGGCGGCAGGACCTTGTGGCTCGAACGAGCGCGTGGGGGCGCCCTGTCCTTCAAACGGACGCGCGGTGGCGCCCGCATACGCAGCAGGACCCTGCGCATCCACCGGACGCGAGGGTGCCGCCGCGGGCGCGGAAGCCGCGCGCACGTCGGACGAAGGACGGGACGGGGGAGGCTCGGACGGGGCCTCAGACGCGAAAGTTCGACGGACCGGAGCGACCTCCTGGCGCTCCGGACGTGCTCTTCGTGGCGCCTTCCGCGCCAAGTCCCGCGGACAGCCGCTCCACGCGGGCCAGCAGGTCGGGAATCGAACCGGCGGGGGACAACTGGATGGCCTTGAGCAGCGCCATCTCCAGCGCCAGCCGGGGCTGGGCCGCACGCGACACGTCCCAGATGCAGCCGTGCACGATGTCGAACAGGCGCGACAGTTGCGCCGTGTCCGCTTCCTTCGCGAGCGCCAGGAGCGCCTTCTGCTCGGACTCGGCCAGCTCCTGCGGCGCCTCGCCCAGCGACTTGGTGACGAACAGGTGCCGCAGTTGCAGCGCCAGCTCCTCCGCCAGCCGCTTCAGGTCCAGGCCCCGGTTGAACACTTCGTCCACGCGGCCCAGCACGCGCTTCGCATCCTTGCGGACCAGCGCCTCCGCGAAGTCCTGCACCACCGTGCGGTCGATGGCGCCCATCGCCTCCGCGACGGCCTCGTCCGTGGGGTCGGGACCGCACGACGCGAGAATCTGGTCCAACAGGCTCAGCGCATCGCGCATGCCGCCTTCGGACTGACGCACCACCAGCGACAGCGACTGTTCGGAGATGCCCGCCTTCTCCGCGAGGCAGATCTCCTTGAGCCGCTGGAGCATCCGCGCCGCGGAGATGCGCCGGAAGTTGTGGCGCTGGCAGCGTGACAGGATGGTGTCCGGGAGCTTGTGCGCCTCCGTCGTCGCGAAGATGAACTTCACGTGACCGGGCGGCTCCTCCAGCGTCTTCAGGAGCGCGTTGAACGCCGCCCCCGAGAGCATGTGCACCTCGTCGATGATGTAGATCTTGTGGCGGTCGCGCTGCGGCAGGTACTTCGCGTTCTCGCGGATCTCGCGCACGTTCTCGACGCCGTTGTTCGACGCGCCGTCGATCTCCGCCACGTCCACGCTGGTGCCGGTGGTGATCTCCGTGCACGCCCGGCAGGTGCCACAGGGATTCGCCGTGGGGCCCTGCTCGCAGTTGAGGGCCTTGGCGAGCAGGCGGGCGGCCGTCGTCTTGCCCACACCTCGGGGGCCACAGAACAGGTACGCGTGCGCGACCCGGTCCATCTTGATGGCATTCCCGATGGTCCGGACGACGTGCTCCTGTCCGGTCATGTCATCGAACGTCTGCGGGCGCCATTTGCGGGCGAGGACGAGGTAGCTCATGGGGGATGTCATCTAAACACGGCGGGACGAAGGATCCATGGAACGTCCATTCCTCCCGCCGTGTGACGGACTCCGCCTCAGCGTCCGAGCGCCTGTAGCACCACGTTGGCCGCGTTGTGGCCCGCCGCGCCGATGACGCTGCCCGCCGGGTGACAGCCCGCGCTGCAGAAGTAGAGCCCCTGCACGGGCGTCTCATAGGGCAGCCGGTCCGTGAACCCCAGCTTGTTGTCGATGTGGTGGATGTGCCCCCGCGTGATGCCGAAGTGGGACTCAATCTTCGGCGGCGTCAGCGCGAAGTACTCCTGCACCAGGTCGCTGGTGCCCGGGGCGAAGCGGTCGCAGATGGACAGGAGGTGCTTCACGTACTTCGCCTCCTCCTTCTCCCACGTCGTGCCCTCCAGCTTCTCCGGCACCCACTCCACGAAGAGGGCGGAGTTGTGGTGGCCTTCCTCGTCCTTCAGCGACGGATCCACGGTGGTGTGCACGTACCACTCGATGGAGGGGAACTCCGCGAGCCGGCCCGCCTTGGACTCCTTGTAGCCGTGCGCGAGCGCCCCCAGCACGTCGTCCCCCTGGGGCAGCAGGTGGATGGTGGGCCCGAACTGGCCCCGGTCCTCCGGCAGGCAGGTGAAGGTGGGCAGGCCCTTGAGGCACAGGTTCACCTTCAGCGTGGTGCCCGGCGCCGACATGCCGTCCACCTTGCGGCGGTAGTCGGCGGGCACCGCGGCCGGATCCACCCACTTCAGCGTGCGGAACGGATCCGCGTTGGAGATGACCACCTTCGCGGAGAGCTCCTCGCCGTTCTCCAGCACCACGCCCTTCACCACGCCCGCGTCCACGCGCACCGACGCCACCTTCGCGTTCGTGCGGATGTCCGCGCCGTGCTTGCGCGCCAACTGCGCGATGCGCTGGGTGACGGTGCCCATGCCGCCTTCGACGATCATCCACGTGCCACCGCTGCCCGGCAGCCGGCAGAGGTTGTGCACCAGCAGGTTCATGCCCGTGCCCGGCGTGTCATAGCCGCCGTCCAGGCCGGAGAACGCGTCGGTGACCGCGTACATCGCCTTCACGAAGTCGGACTGGTAGCCGAAGCGCTCCAGGTACTCGCGCGCCGTGCCGCGACACAGCCGGATGAAGTGCTGGCGCAGGGCAGGGCGCACATAGCGCTCCGCCGTGGCTTCCAGGGACAGGGGCGGCAGGAGCCACGCGGGGGCCAGGTCCTCGCGCAGCGCGGCCAGCTCCGTGTTCATCGCCACGTGGGCGTTCCAGTCCGCCTCGGAGAAGAACTCGCGGAACTGCCGCTCCAGCTCCCGCTCGTCCGAACCGAAGAGCAGGTAGCGCTTGTCCATCGTCGGCAGGAAGTAGTGCGGATCCCTGCGCTTGAGGGGCAGCTCCATCTGGAGCTCCTGGAGCAGCTCCGGCGGCATCAGGCCCAGCAGGTACGCGCCGGTGGAGACGCCCAGCTTCGGCGCGGTGCGGAACGGGTACTCCGTCTTGCACGCGCCACCCACCATGGCCTTCTCTTCCAGCACGGTGACCGACAGGCCCCGGCGCGCGAGCATCGCCGCCGTGACAAGTCCGTTGTGGCCCGCACCCACCACGATGACGTCTGGCATGGTCTTCCTCCTTGGGAAACGCTTGGGGAAAAGGTCGTTCCTACCCGAGCCGGGGCCTCCCCGACAAACGCCGCGCGCCTTGCTTCGCACGTCGGGTCCAGAAAGAGTCGAGCCCGCCCCGTGAACACCCCCGCCCCCGACGAGCCCCCCACCCCCGGCACGCTTCAGTCGCCCCAGGAACCTCCTCCTCCGGCCGCCGAGCCCACCCGGACGGGGCTGCCCGGGAGTCTGGAGCTGCTGGGCCTCCTCGCCGTGGCGCTGGTGCCCATCGTCGTGGCGGTGCGCGAGCTGGGCCGCATCCACCCGGACGAGGTCTTCCAGGCCCTGGAGCCCGCGTGGTGGCGCGTGCACGGCTACGGCGTGCTGGCCTGGGAGTGGCGCGAGGGCCTGCGCAACTGGGCCTTCCCCGGAGTGCTGGCGGCCTTCCTCAAGCTGTCGCAGGTGTTCGGCATCACCGACCCGCGCGTCTACCGGGGCGTGGTGGCCATCCCCCAGTTCGCCCTGCACGCGTGGAGCCTGTGGGCGGTGTACCGCTTCGCCGAGCGCAGGGCCGGGCACTCCGGGGGAGCCCTCGCCGTGCTGCTGCTGGGGCTGAGTGGTCCGGTGCTGCTCTTCGCCGGACGCACGCTGTCGGAGTCCGTCTCCGCGTCCTTCCTGCTCGTGGCCATGGAGGCGCTGGACCGGCCGGATACAGGCACGGCTTCGGGGACCCGGCGCGCCGGGCTCCTGGGAGGTCTGGCGCTGGGGCTCGCGGTGGTGACGCGCTACCCGTCCGCGCTCTTCGTCCTGGCCGCGCTGGGCTGGCTCCTGGTGGCGCGCCGGTGGCGCCTGTTCGCCTTCACCTGCGTGGGGGGGGCCGGCGTGGCGCTGGGGCTGGGACTGCTCGACTGGGGGACCTGGGGCACGCCCTTCCACTCGTTCGTGGCCTACGTGCGCTACAACGTCCTGTCGGGCGAAGCCGCCGCCGCGTTTGGCGCGTCGCCGCCGGACTTCTACTGGCAGCCGCTGCTCCGGGCCGTTCCCCTCTGGGCCTGGGCCGCCCTGCCGCTGTCCCTGGGGCCGCTGTTCCGCTGGCGCACGCTGTCCCTGCCGCTCACGTGCGCGGCCGTCTACACCGCCGTCCTGCTGGCCACGCCGCACAAGGAGGAGCGCTTCCTCTACCCGGCGCTGGTGTTGGGCCTGCTCGCCGCGGCGTCCCAGCTGGCCGCGTCCATCATGGCGCTCCAGCGGCCCCTGCCGAGGGGCGTGCTGGCATCCCTCTCGCTGTGGCTGGGCTTCGTGAACGCCCAGGGCTACCCTTCCCAGGACCTGCGCCGGGACCAGTTCCGCGCCATCGTCCGGGCCACGCGGGGGGACGCGACGGGGCTCCTCATCGTCAACGAGGGCCTGTGGGGCTCCGGGGGGTTCTTCTACATCGGTCGAAACATCCCCTGGCGCACCTGCGACTGGCCCCGCGACGCGGCCTTCCGGGCGTCCATGAGCGATCCCACCTTCAACCGCGCCGTTTCCTTCGAGGGCCGCGCCCTTCCGGAACTCCAGGCCGCAGGCTTCCGCATCGTCCGCCAGGTGGAGCGAGAAACCATCCTCGTCCGCGACTGAGCGAAGGGGGCGGGCAGGGGAGGGCCTGCCCGCAAAGCAGAAGCGCCGGTGTCCCTCGAAGGGACACCGGCGCTTCATGTCAAAACAGAACGGCCGGGACACACGCGGAAGTACGCTACCGTTGCTTCCTTCCGGACCTGGCGGGGTTCGCGCCCCCACGTTGTCCCGACCACAAAATCAGTACTTCGAAACTAACAACGGAGAGGGAGGGATTCGAACCCACGATACCCTTTCGGATATGCACGCTTTCCAGGCGTGTGCCTTCAACCGCTCGGCCACCTCTCCAAGGACAATGGAGCGGAGAGCGTAGGATTCGAACCTACGGTACCGTTACCGGTACGCCTGATTTCGAGTCAGGTGCCTTCGACCACTCGGCCAGCTCTCCAAGTATTCAGTTTTCACGTCGCTTCGCGCGCAAGCGCTCGAAGAACGTCTTGAGAAGCTGGCGAGAGTCCTCCGCCAGGATACCGCTTGTGACCTGAAGCCGGTGATTGTGTCGCGGCTCCTCTACGAGATTGTACAGCGAACCGACCGCGCCCGCCTTGGGGTCCATCGTACCAAAGACGAGTCGCGTGACGCGAGACTGCACCAACGCGCCGGCGCACATGGCGCACGGCTCCAGCGTCACGTACAGGGTGACGCCAGAGAGACGCCAAGCACCGCGTGCTCTCGCAGCAGCATCCAGCGCGAGCATCTCTGCGTGGGCGAAGGGATTTCGGTCGCATTCGCGCCGGTTGAAGCCCGTGCCCACGACGTTTCCGTCCAGCACCGCTACCGCACCGACGGGTACTTCTCCGAGTGAAGCTGCTTCCCGCGCGAGCACAAGTGCCTGCTGCATGAAAGCGATGTCATCACTCATGAGTCCTGCGCCACAAAAAGAAGATGGCGCTCCCTGGAGGATTCGAACCTCCGGCCTTCGGATTCGTAGTCCGACGCTCTATCCAGCTGAGCTAAGGGAGCAATGTCTTCCGGTGCTACTTACAACAGTTGGCGGAGAGAGAGGGATTCGAACCCTCGATACCCTTACGAGTATGCAGGTTTAGCAAACCTGTGCCTTCAGCCTCTCGGCCATCTCTCCAACTGTTCTCTGTCAAAGAACCGTGAAACTCAAGCCCAAAATCGGAGGCGGTAGGATTCGAACCTACGGAAGGCTTTCACCTTCTGCGGTTTTCAAGACCGCTGCCTTCAACCGCTCGGCCACGCCTCCACATCTTGTGCCGACGGTCCCCCGCTGGCCAACCGCGCCCGTGGGGCCGCCCTTCTACATCATTTCGGTTCGCGTGCAAGATGGTTGTTGGCCCCTTTTCCTGACGGGGCCCCATCTTTTCGCGCGCTACAGGGGGCGAAGCTCCTTCATGCCGCCCATGTACGGCACCAACGCCTCCGGGATGGCGACGCTTCCGTCCTCCCGCTGGTAGTTCTCCAGGATGGCGATGCTCGTGCGCCCGACGGCCAGCCCGCTGCCGTTGAGGGTGTGCACCATCTGGGGCTTGTCGCCCTTCTGGGCGCGGAAGCGGATCTTCGCGCGGCGGGCCTGGAATTCGCCGCAGTCCGAGCAGGACGAAATCTCCCGGTACGCGCCCTGGCCCGGCAGCCAGACCTCGATGTCGTACGTCTTGCGCGCGCCGAAGCCCATGTCCCCGGTGCACAAGAGCATCACGCGGTGGTGCAGCCCCAGCCGGCGCAGGATGTCGCACGCGTCGTCCGTCATCGCCTCCAGCTCCTCCAGGCTCTTCTCCGGCTGAGCGAACTTCACCAGCTCCACCTTGTGGAACTGGTGCTGGCGGATGAGGCCGCGCGTGTCGCGCCCCGCGGCGCCGGCCTCCGCGCGGAAGCACGGGCTGAAGGCGCAGTAGCGGATGGGGAGCTGGTCGCCCTCCAGGATTTCGTCCGCGTGGTAGTTCGTGACGGGCACTTCCGCCGTGGGGATGAGGAAGCGCTCGGGTTCGCCCGACGTCTTGAAGGCGTCGTCCTCGAACTTGGGCAACTGGCCCGTGCCCATCATCGTCTCGCGCAGCACCAGGTAGGGCGGCAGCAGCTCCGTGTAGCCCTTCTGCGTGTGCACATCGATCATGAAGGTGACGAGCGCGCGCTCCAGCCGCGCCAGCGCGCCCTTGTAGAAGGTGAAGCGGCTGCCGGACACCTTCGCGGCGCGCTCGAAGTCGAGCATGCCCAGCGATTCGCCCAGCTCGAAGTGCTGCTTCGGCGTGAAGAGCAGGTTCGGCTTCTCACCCCAGGCCTTCACCTGGACGTTCTCATCCGCGCTGGTGCCCACGGGCACCGACTCATGGGGCACGTTGGGGATGAGGAGCAGGATGTGGTTGAGCTCCTCCTCCACTTGCTTGAGGCGGGACTCTTTCTCCTTGATCTCCTGGGAGACGCCG
>NZ_JAPNJZ010000009.1:0-7908 GCF_026626765.1 Corallococcus sp. bb12-1
CTGCCCAGGTGCGCGGCGACGTGCTGGACGTGCTCCGCTCGCAGCAGGCTGTAGTGATCGCCCTGGACCTCCTGGATCTGCGCGTGCGGGACCTGGGCCTTCCAGCCGCGATCCAGCGGATCGGAGGGTGGGCGCTCGCTCGCTCGCAGCACGACGAGCGGTCCCGTGAACGGCCCGGGCTCGTAGCGGCGCATCGCCCGCAGGTTGCTCGTGAAGACGTCGAAGAGCGTGCGCACCTGGGCCGCTCCCGTCTCCGGGGCCAGCAGTCCGGCGGACTGGCCCGCCGCGCGCAACCGTTCAAGGACGGACTCCACGCCGGGTTCGGACTCGGTGAAGTCCATTGTCCAGGCCTCGCGGTTCACGAGCCCGGCGTAGTCACCAACGAAGCGCAGGGCGAGCGCTTGGGGATCCTCCGCGTCCGCTGCTTCCGCGCTCGCCTGGGCCGGGCTGGGCTCGATGAGGGCCAGGACCTCGGTCGTCTCCCCGAGCGCCTGGAGCTGACGCGCCATCTCGTAGGCCACCAGCCCTCCCATGGACCAGCCGCCCAGCCGGTACGGCCCGTGGGGTTGCACGCCGCGGACGGCGGCGAGGTAGCTCGCGGCCATCTCCTCGACGCGCTCCAGCGGCGGCTGTGCCCCGTCCAGCCCCTGTGACTGGAGGCCATAGAAGGGCTGATCCGGTCCCAGCGCCTTCGCCAGCTCCGCGTACGCCAGCACGTTGCCTCCCACCGGGTGGACGCAGAAGAAGGGGCGACGCGTGCCTTCGCTCTGGATGGGGACGAGCGGTGAGAAGGGCGCGGGCTGCTGGCGCAACAGCGCCGCCAGTCGCTCCACGGTGGGGGCCTGGAACAGCGTGGCCAGCGGCAGGTCGCGTCGCAGCCCGGTGCGGATGCGCGACATGAGGCGCACGGCCAGCAGCGAGTGGCCTCCCAGCTCGAAGAAGTCGCTGGTGACGCTGAGCGGTCGCGTTTGCAGCACGTCCTCCCAGATGCGGGTGAGCTCCAGTTCGAGCGCATCCCTTGGCGCCACGAAGCGGGCCGACGCCGTGAGGCCCGTGCGCTCCGGCGCGGGCAGTGCCTTGCGATCCCTCTTCCCGTTGGGGGTGAGCGGGAAGGACGCCAGCGCCACGAAGGCCGCGGGCACCATGTATTCAGGCAGGCGCTGCTGGAGGAAGGCCCGGAGGGCGGAGGCTTCGGGACGGGTCGCCTTCGCGGTGAAGTACGCCGTGAGCACGTGGTGGCCTGGCGCATCCTCCCGCACCATCACCAGCGTCTGATCCACGTCAGGATGCAGTTGGAGGACCGCTTCGATTTCACCCAGCTCGATGCGGAAGCCGCGCAGCTTCACCTGGAAGTCGATGCGGCCCAGGTATTCGAGCGTGCCGTCGCTCAAGCGCCGGACCCGGTCGCCCGTGCGATACATCCGCGCGCCGGCCTGGGTGCTGAAGGGATCCGGCAGGAAGCGCTCCGCCGTCAGCGCCGGACGGTTCAGGTAGCCGCGCGCCAGTCCCGCGCCCGCGAGGAACAGCTCCCCGGGAACACCGGGCGGTTGCAACTGGAGCCGGGCGTCGAGGACGTAGGCGTGCGTCTGCGTCAGAGGCCGTCCGAGGGTGGGCTCACCGTCACCCGCGGGCACCTCCAGGAACGTCGAGTAGGTGGTGTCCTCGGTGGGACCGTAGAGGTTGAAGACCTGCTGGACGGAGCCCGTGGCGTGGAGGGCCCGGGCCAGGGCGCCGGGCAGTGGCTCTCCGGCGAGGTTGACGGTGCGCACCGAGGCCGGGAGCGCTCCCGCGCGCAGCAGCTCCGCCATGGCGGAGGGCACGGTGTTGACGAGCGTCACCTCATCGCGCGCCGGCAACGAGGCCAGCGCGAGGACGTTGTCCGCCAGGAGCACGGTGCCGCCACAACACAGCGGCGCGAACAGCTCGAAGACGGACAGGTCGAAGCAGACGGAGGTCGCCGCCAGCGTGCCGGCGAGCTGCGCGGGAGAGAAGACGCGGCAGGCCCAGTCGAGGAAGGCGGATGCGTTCGCGTGGCTCAGCGCCACGCCCTTGGGCGTGCCGGTGGAGCCCGACGTGTAGATGACGTACGCGAGCGCGTCGGTGGGAACCTCCACGGCCGGAGGCGTGTGCGAGCGTGAAGCCAGGTCTTCCACCCCGGTGTCCAGGTACAGCACGGCCCGCGCGGCGGTGGTGGGGCCCAGCAGGTCCACCAGGGACTGGAGCGTCACCAGCAGCGACGCCCCCGAGTCCGCGAGCATGCCGTCCAGCCGCTGCCTCGGGTAGGCCGGATCCAGCGGCACGTAGGCGCCGCCCGCCTTGAGGACGGCCAGGAGCGTCACCAGCAAGTCCTCGGTGCGTGGCAGCAGGACGGCGACGCGGACCTCGGGGCCCACGCCCCGAGCACGCAGGGCATGCGCCAGTTGGTTGGCGCGCAGGTCGAGCGACGCGTAGCTCAGGCGCTGGTCCCCGACGATGAGGGCGGTGGCCTCGGGGGTGCGGAGCACCTGCGCTTCGATGCGCTGGTGGAGCGGGGCCCGGCACAGGGGCGGGGCGTCGGCGTCCCACGCGGTGAGCAGCTGTTCGCGCTCCCCGGTGCTCAGGAGGGGCAGCTCCTGGAGCGGGGACTCCGGATGGGCCAGTGCGCCTTCCAGCAACCGCTGGAAGTGGCTGACGAGCCGGCGGATGCTGTCCTCACGGAAGAGGTCGGTGCTGTACGTGACGGAGCCGGCCAGCCCTTCGGGGGAGGCTGAGAAGGCGAAGGTCAGGTCGAACTTCGCGGTGACCTGCTCGACTTCGACGGGCTCGAAGGAGAGCTGGGACGTCTGGGGGGCGCGATCGGTCGCGTTCTGGACCAGGAGCATCGCCTGGAAGAGGGGCGCGCGGCTCAGGTCGCGCCGGGGGCGCAGCTCCTCGACGAGCTTCTCGAACGGGACGTCCTGGTGCGAGTGGGCCTCCAGGGTGGTCTCCCGCACCTGCGCCAGAAGCTTTCGGAACGACGCCCCGTCCTCCAGGCGGGCCCGCAGGGCCAGCGTGTTGACGAAGAGGCCGATGAGCCCTTCGAGCTCCGCGAAGCGCCGGCCCGCGATGGGCGTGCCGATGACGACGTCGTCCTGGCCGGTGTAGCGGGACAACACCGCGGACGTCGCCGCCAGCAGTCCCATGAAGAGGGTGGCGCCTTCCTGCTGGCTGAAGCTCTCCAGGGTCCGCAGCAGCGACGCGGGGAGCCGGAAGTGCACCGAGGCCCCGCGCGTGGATGGGACGGGAGGACGCGCGAAGTCCGTGGGCAGCTCCAGGTGCGCCGGGGCCTCGGCGAGGTGCTGGCGCCACCACGCGACCTGGCGCTCCAGCACGTCACCGTGCAGCCACGAGCGCTGCCACGCGGCATGGTCGGCGTACTGCACCGGCAGCGCGGGCAGGGCCGTGGGCCTGCCGTCGTGGAAGCCCTGGTAGAGCGCGGCCACCTCGCGCACCAGCACGCCGGTGGACTCTCCGTCGGAGATGATGTGGTGCAGCGTCAGCAGCAGGACGTGCTGGGATTCACCCAGCCGCAGCAGGTGGGCGCGCAGCAGCGGACCGGTGGCGAGGTCGAAGGGACGCGCGGCCTCTTCCGCGGCGAGCCGTCGCGCTTCGGCTTCCGGGTTCGTGGAGCCCGACAGGTCCGTGCAGGGCAGATGGAAGGGCGCGGGCGGGTGGATGTGCTGCACGGGCACGCCTTCATGCTGCGCGATGGTGGTGCGCAACGCTTCGTGCCGGTGCACCAGCGCTTCGAAGGCGCGCTCCAGGGCCGCGGCGTCCAGGGCGCCGTGGATCCGCAGCGCCACGGGGATGTTGTACGCGGGCGAGCCGGGTTGCAGCTGGTCCAGGAACCACATCCGCTGCTGGGCGAAGGAGAGGGGCGGCGGTGTGTCCGTGCGCGGGACGGGCACGAACGCGGGCAGTTCCCTGGCACGGCCTGCGTGCTCGATGCGCGCGGCGAGCCTTCGCAGCGTGGGCTCCTCGAAGAGGGCGCGCAGCGGCAGCTCCACTCCGAAGGTGGCGCGAACGCGGGCCACCACCTGGGTGGCCAGCAGCGAGTGGCCACCCAGCTCGAAGAAGTGGTCCTCGTTGCCCACGCGCTCGACGCGGAGCACTTCGGCCCAGAGCGCGGCGAGCTGCCGCTCCGTGGTCGTGCGGGGGGCGACGTAGCGGTCGCGCTGCGTGGCGCTGGCTTCCGGCGCGGGCAGGGCCTTGCGGTCCACCTTGCCGTTGGGCGTGAGGGGGAAGGCGTCCAACTGCACGTAGACGGCGGGCACCATGTACTCGGGCAGCTTCTGCTGGAGGTGGGCGCGCAGCTCACTCGGGTGGGAGTTGGCGCCGACGACGTAGGCGACGAGGCGCGGGTCTCCGGTGGGGGAGTCGCGGCGTGCCAGGACGAGGGCCTGCTGGACGGACGGGTGCTGACGCAGGGTGGCTTCGATCTCGCCCAGCTCGATGCGGAAGCCGCGCAGCTTCACCATGAAGTCGGTGCGGCCCAGGTACTCCAGCTGTGCATCCGCGCGACGGCGCACGAGGTCGCCGGTGCGGTACATGCGGGCGCCCGGCGTGAGGCTGAAGGGATCCGGGACGAAGCGCTCGGCCGTCAGCGCCGGACGGTTCAGGTAGCCGCGCGCGAGCCCCGCGCCCGCGAGGAACAGCTCCCCGGGAACACCGGGCGGCTGCAACTGGAGCCGGGCGTCGAGGACGTAGGCGCTCGTCTCCGTCAGCGGCCGTCCGAGGGTGGGCTCACCGGCGCCCGGGGGCACCTCCAGGAACGTGGAGTAGGTAGTGTCCTCGGTGGGGCCGTAGAGGTTGAAGACGTGCTGAACGGAGCCCGTGGCGTGGAGGGCCCGGGCCAGGGAGCCGGGCAGCGGCTCTCCGGCGAGGTTGACGGTGCGCACCGAGGCCGGGAGCGCCCCCGCGCGCAGCAGCTCCGCCATGGCGGAGGGCACGGTGTTGACGAGCGTCACCTCATCGCGCGCCGGCAACGAGGCCAGCGCGAGGACGTTGTGCGCCAGGAGCACGGTGCCGCCACAACACAGCGGTGCGAACAGCTCGAAGACGGACAGGTCGAAGCAGACGGAGGTCGCCGCCAGCGTGCCGGCGAGCTGCGCGGGAGAGAAGACGCGGCAGGCCCAGTCGAGGAAGGCGGATGCGTTCGCGTGGCTCAGCGCCACGCCCTTGGGCGTGCCGGTGGAGCCCGACGTGTAGATGACGTACGCGAGCGCGTCGGTGGGAACCTCCACGGCCGGAGGCGTGTGCGAGCGTGAAGCCAGGTCTTCCACCCCGGTGTCCAGGTACAGCACGGCCCGCGCGGCGGTGGTGGGGCCCAGCAGGTCCACCAGGGACTGGAGCGTCACCAGCAGCGACGCCCCCGAGTCCGCGAGCATGCCGTCCAGCCGCTGCCTCGGGTAGGCCGGATCCAGCGGCACGTAGGCGCCGCCCGCCTTGAGGACGGCCAGGAGCGTCACCAGCAACTCCTCGGTGCGAGGCAGCAGGACGGCGACGCGGACCTCGGGGCCCACGCCCCGAGCACGCAGGGCATGCGCCAGTTGGTTGGCGCGCAGGTCGAGCGACGCGTAGCTCAGGCGCTGGTCCCCGACGATGAGGGCGGTGGCCTCGGGGGTGCGGAGCACCTGCGCTTCGATGCGCTGGTGGAGCGGGGCCCGGCGCAGGGGCGGGGCGTCGGCGTCCCACGCGGTGAGCAGCTGTTCGCGCTCCCCGGTGCTCAAGAGGGGCAGCTCCTGGAGCGGGACTTCCGGCCGGGCCAGTGCGCCTTCCAGCAACCGCTGGAAGTGGCTGACGAGCCGGCGGATGCTGTCCTCACGGAAGAGGTCGGTGCTGTACGTGACGGAGCCGGCCAGCCCTTCGGGGGAGGCTGAGAAGGCGAAGGTCAGGTCGAACTTCGCGGTGACCTGCTCGACTTCGACGGGCTCGAAGGAGAGCTGGGACGTCTGGGGGGCGCGATCGGTCGCGTTCTGGACCAGGAGCATGGCCTGGAAGAGGGGCGCGCGGCTCAGGTCGCGCCGGGGGCGCAGCTCCTCGACGAGCTTCTCGAACGGGACGTCCTGGTGCGAGTGGGCCTCCAGGGTGGTCTCCCGCACCTGCGCCAGGAGCTTTCGGAACGACGCCCCGTCCTCCAGGCGGGCCCGCAGGGCCAGCGTGTTGACGAAGAGGCCGATGAGCCCTTCGAGCTCCGCGAAGCGCCGGCCAGCGATGGGCGTACCGATGACGACGTCGTCCTGGCCGGTGTAGCGGGACAACACCGCGGACGTCGCCGCCAGCAGTCCCATGAAGAGGGTGGCGCCTTCCTGCTGGCTGAAGGTCTCCAGGGTCCGAAGCAGCGACGCGGGGAGCCGGAAGTGCACCGAGGCCCCGCGCGTGGAGGGGACGGGAGGACGCGCGAAGTCGGTGGGCAGCTCCAGGTGCGCCGGGGCCTCGGCGAGGTGCTGGCGCCACCATGCGACCTGGCGCTCCAGCACGTCACCGTGCAGCCACGAGCGCTGCCACGCGGCATGGTCGGCGTACTGCACCGGCAGCGTGGGCAGGGCCGTGGGCCTGCCGTCGTGGAAGCCCTCGTAGAGCGCGGCCACCTCGCGCACCAGCACGCCGGTGGACTCGCCGTCGGAGATGATGTGGTGCAGCGTCAGCAGCAGGACGTGCTGGGATTCACCCAGCCGCAGCAGGTGGACCCGCAGCAGCGGACCGGTGGCGAGGTCGAAGGGACGCGCGGCCTCTTCCGCCGCGAGCCGTCGCGCTTCGGCTTCCGAGTTCGCGGCGTCCATCAGGTCCGTGCAGGGCAGATGGAAGGGCGCGGGCGGGTGGATGTGCTGCACAGGCACGCCTTCATGCTGCGCGATGCTCGTGCGCAAGGCTTCGTGCCGATGCACCAGCGCTTCGAAGGCGCGCTCCAGGGCCGCCCCGTTCAGGGCGCCGTGGATCCGCAGCGCCACGGGGATGTTGTACGCGGGCGAGCCGGGTTGCAGTTGGTCCAGGAACCACATCCGCTGCTGGGCGAAGGAGAGGGGCGGCGGTGTGTCCGTGCGCGGGACGGGCACGAACGCGGGCAGTTCCCTGGCACGGCCTGCGTGCTCGATGCGCGCGGCGAGCCTTCGCAGCGTGGGCTCCTCGAAGAGGGCGCGCACGGGCAGCTCCACGTCGAAGGCAGCGCGGATCCGGGCAACCACCCGCGTGGCCAGCAGGGAGTGGCCGCCCAGGGCGAAGAAGTCATCCTGCGCGCCGACGGTGGGCACGCGCAGCACGTCGGCCCAGAGCGCCGCGAGCTTCTCCTCGGTCCCGGGACGGGGGGCTTCGTGGCCGTGCGCCTGGGCTTCGGGCGCGGGCAGCGCCTTCCTGTCCACCTTGCCGTTGGGCGTCAGGGGTAGGGCGTCCAGCATCACATAGGCGGCGGGCGCCATGGACTCGGGCAGCGTCTGCTGGAGGAAGGCGCGCAGCTCGACGGCGTCGGGCGCGCGGGTGCTCGGGACGACGTAGGCGACGAGCCGTGCATTGCCCGGCACGTCCTCGCGCACCAGGACGAGCGCCTGGGCGACGGCGGGGTGCTGACGCAGCAGGGCTTCGATTTCACCCAGCTCGATGCGCAGGCCGCGCAGCTTCACCTGGAAGTCGATGCGGCCCAGGTATTCGAGCGTGCCGTCCTCGCTCCAGCGCGCCTTGTCTCCCGTGCGGTACATGCGCTCGCCGGGGGTGGTGGCGAAGGGGTTCGGGACGAAGTGCTCGGCGGTGCGGGCAGGCTGGCCCAGGTAGCCACGCGCCAGGCCCGCGCCCGCGATGAACAGCTCACCGGCGACGCCGACGGGCACGGGTTGCTGGTGCGCATCCAGCACGTATGTGCGCACGTTGAGCAGCGGCCCGCCCAGGGTGGGTTGCGTC
>NZ_JAPNJZ010000035.1:0-8249 GCF_026626765.1 Corallococcus sp. bb12-1
CCGCCCCACCGCCGCCACCATCCCCGCCAACTCCGGCAGTGAGCTGGTGCGCCCGGACGACGCACCGTGCCCGGGCGCGTCGTACGCCACCACCGAGAATCCCGCGTCCACCAGGGGCCGCACGAAGGCCGTGAGCTGCCCGCCGTAGCCGCTCCACCCGTGCACCAGCAACACCCGGGGGCCCTCGCCCCAGCTCCACACCGCCACCTTCTCGCCCTCCACCGTCAACACCCGGGGCTGGCCTTGCGCCAGCACCGCCTCCGCCGTGCGCGAGCGTCGCGGCCGCTGGGGCGTCAGGAACAGTCGCTCCGCCCACGCCGCCGCCAGCCCGGGCGCGACCGCCCCCAGACTCCGAGCCGCCGCCCGCAAGCCCCACACCGCCATTTTCGTCCGAACGTTCGTGCTATTTTCAGCCATGACGAGGTCCTCCTCGAAGGGGAACGGCAAGATCAGACAGTCGGGATGCGAGCGGCGGTGACGAGCGCGTCGAAGGCCCGGCGAGCGCGCGCCTCGGCCTGGGGGTCCCGCATCAGCCGCTTCGCGTGGTGGAAGCCCAGCATCACCGAGTACTGGTCATGGGCGAACTGCTCCACGTCCAGCGCGGGGCGGAAGTGCCCCTCCGCCACGGCGATGCGCGCGGCCTGGGCCAGGCAGTCCAGCCAGTCCCGTTGCCCCTGCACCAGCGTGTCCCGCGCGGGCCCGGGCGCGTCGTCCAGCTCCGCCGCCGCCGCCACGAAGATGCAGCCGCCCTCGAGCAGCGCGTCCCGGTCCCACGTGAGCCAGCCGTCGAAGAGCGCCCGCACCCGGGGCTCGCCGCGGGGCCTGCCCAACGCCGGGCGGACGACGCGTTCGGTGAAGACGACGGTGGCCGCCTCCAGGACCTGCACCTGCAGCTCCGTCTTGGACTTGAAGTGCGCGAACAGGCCGCTCTTGGAGAGGCCCAGCTCCTCCGCCAGCCCCCCGATGCTCAGCCCGTGCAGCCCCACCCGGCTCGCCAGCCGGACGGCCGTCTCCAGGATGGTCTGATGGGTGAGCTCGCCCTTGCGCATGACCTGTTCATAGAACGGTCGTACTTTTTTCGCAACCCCGGCTCACGGCTCCAGGTTGCCGACTCCGCGCGGCGGGGCGTGGCGTGCGCATCCATCAAAAGCAGTAGCCTCCCAGGCGATGAACCGCACCGAAGCCACCCAGGCCCTTGAACTCATGCGCCGGGTCGTCGCGCAGGCCCGCGACGACACCGCGCTCCAGAACTGGGGCGCCATCTGGATGATCCACGCCTTCACCAACGGCGGGGGCTTCCTGGCCACGGACTGGCTCTGGGAAGCGGGCCATCGCGGCCCGGGCCCCTTCGTGCTGCTCTGGGGCGTGCTGCTGTTCCTCAACTTCGCCAGCATCTTCGTGATGAAGCGCGGGCAGACGGCCGGGGTGCGCTCGTTCATCGAACGGCAGATATGGGCCATCTGGACCACCTTCATCGGGGGGCTGGTGCTGGTGGCATTGCTCAACCTGCTGCTCGGGCTGGACCGGCTCTTCGTGCCTGCCGTGGCGTGCGTCCTCTTCGCCATGTCCTTCGCGTCCATGGGCGCGCTGATGGGCCGCGTCTGGTACGGGATGGCCCTGCTCTTCGCGCTGGTTGCCCTGGCAATGGCCCGCATGGAGCATCACGCGTTCGGCGTGCTGGGCGGACTCTGGTTCGTCGTCCAGTTCGGCTCGGGCATGGCGCTCCACCGCGCCCGGAGCCGCCGGCTCGCTGGCGGGGGCACGGAGCCCCGGCTGGTATGAGCCCGGAGGCACTCGCGGCCCTGGTGGCGCTGGCGCTGGAACCGCTCGGACTCACCGAACGGGTGCTGACGGCGCGGCTGCGGGAGGCTGGCGTCGAGGAGCCCGCAGCGCTGCTGAAGCGGCTCGTCACGGCGGGGTGGGCGCAGGCCTCGCGAAGCACGTGGGTGCTGACGCCCTCCGGACACGAGGCCCTGCGCGAGGCGCACGCCGAACTCGAACGGGCCCAGGATCCCAGTCCGAGCTCCTACGGCATGGAGACATGTCCTTCCGTGCCGTGGCTCACGCAGGTGCAGACGCACTGGGTTGAGGCCATCTCCGTCAACTACGCGGTGGATCCAGGCCTCCTCGCGCGCCTGCTGCCGGCGCCCCTGGAGCCCGAGGTCTTCCACGGCACGGCGTGGGTGCAGGTGCTGATGTCGTCGCTGCGGGACATGCGACCCAGGGGCCTGCTGTCGCTGATGGGCGTCTGTTTCTACCAGGTGAGCTACCGGGCGGCGGTGCGCTACCGCAACGCGAAGGGTGACTGGCGACGCGGCGGCTACTTCGTGCGCAGCGAGACGAGCGACCCCGTCATGCGCGGCGTGGGAAACGCGCTCAAGGAGTTCAAGTTCCACGAGTTTGGCGAAGCCCGGATGGTGATGGCGCGCGAGGGCGACCTGCTCACGGTGGGGGTGGATCCGGAGCCCCCCTTCCCCGGTGGGAAGCTGGTGGGCGTCTTCGACACCGAGCCCCGGACGCAGCCCCCCGCGGGCAGCGTGTGGACGGACCTGGACGCGCTGCATGAGCCGCTGGTCGAGTGCTACGACGCGTTCGGCGTGGATGACGGGTTCGTCTACGTGCTGACCATCGACCGCGCGCCCTGGAACGCGCGGTTCGCCAATCCGGTGCAATTGTATTGCGAGTACCTCCAGGAGGGGCCCCTCGCCCCGGGCGCGAGGCTCGACTCGGTGCTGCATCTCACCGAGTGCGCCTACCAGTGGCGCCCGCTGCGCCGCGAGCGGTACGCGCGCTGAGCGAACGGCCCCGGGGGGCCACGCCCTTCCAGATGCAAGCCATTGCGCTGCCCGTGTCTGGTCAGGGTGGGGAGCGCTGAAGATGATGCGCGGGTCATGAAGACCTATCGCCTTCGCCGCGACGCCCTCTCCGAAGCCATCCAACTCAACCGGCGCCTCATCCTCC
This sequence comes from Corallococcus sp. bb12-1, assembly GCF_026626765.1. Taxonomy (NCBI): domain Bacteria; kingdom Pseudomonadati; phylum Myxococcota; class Myxococcia; order Myxococcales; family Myxococcaceae; genus Corallococcus; species Corallococcus sp. bb12-1. The sequence goes on from NZ_JAPNJZ010000035.1 coordinate 2,962, forward strand.
GACGCCTTCCCATCCTGCTGATCGCGTTGGGGGGCGGACTCCTGCTCGGGTCGCGGGGTGGCACCGCTCTCTCCCCGGTGCTGCTGGGGCTGCTGTGCGTGGGGGCGCTGGCGGTGATGGGCACCTCCATCCGGCGCCAGTTGCGTCTGTCGGAGACCCAGCTCGCGCGTCACTTCGACTCCTACGTGCTGGAGGTCGGTGAGGGCGGGCTCTCGCACCGCAGCGAGCTTCTGCCGGAGACGCGGCTCGGGCGTGACGAGGTCGTGCACATCGAGGAGTCGCCCATGCTGGGACTCCTGTTGAAGGGACAGGGGCCCGGCAAGGCCATGGCGCTGTCCCCCTTCCTGGAGGGCTACACGCAGCTGCGGGAGGAGCTGACCGTCTGGAGGCCCATCGCGCCGGTGTCGCAGGCGCAGGTGGGGCGCCGCGCGGATGCCGTGGGGCTGCTCGGGGTCGTGTTCGGGCTGGGCATCAGCGCGCTCTGGATGGGCGTGGGCTACTTCAGCGACCTGCGGTGGTCGATGCTCAGCGGGGCCGCCATGCTGCTGTGTGGCCTGGGTGGGCTCACGTACCTGCGACGCAACTGCCCCCAGATCAAGCTCAAGCCCTTCGTGGCGGGGCTGGTGTTCTTCTCGCTCGCCATCCCGGCCCGGCTCATGCTGCACTTCTTGCGGACGTGAACAACGACAGGCTCACGACAAGCTGCGCACCCACATCCAGCCGCGAAACGACAAGAGATTCCTGGCTGACGCCGCCCGCTCGCTGGCGGCGTCAGCGCGGCATCAGTAATTCCACGCGACGCAGTCGGTCGTCGTGCGCGTGACGAATTCGGCCAGCGTGCGCATGTTCCTGACGAACGTGCTCGTGTCCAGGTAGTCGCCGGGGGTGGCACCGCTTCGCGGGCCCCCCGGGCTGTAGTTCGTGATCCACCGCTGGTTGTCCACCGCCGTATCGACAGCCTGTGCCGTGTCGGCGCGGAGCTGCTGGCACGAGCGCTTCATCACGGTCGTGTCGGTCGCCAGCCGGTCGTACTCCGCACGGAGCGCGGCGAGCTGAGACGGTCCCTCCCACCCGTAGTTCTGGTAGGTCGGCGGCGCGGTGGAGAACCGGGCCGGGTAGCCGCCTGGCTTCACCGTGTAGAAGCCGATGTTCGACGGCGCGGTGTCATCAAGTTCGATGTAGCGGGAGATGAGCGTGTTGTTGGCGTAATCGACGGTCTCCAGGTACGCGAGCGCGGTCCCGACCGCTGCGCGGTTCGCCGGCACGCTCGGGTCGAGTTGGTAGAGGCGAAGCAGTGCCCACATGACGTCCTGGCTCTCCTGCCCCGCGATCGCCGGCGTCTCCCAGTTGCGAGCCCAGCGCGGCTGCATCTGGATGTCGTACTGCTGAGCCCATGCGGGCTGGGGCTGGGGCATCTGCGCACGGCGAAGGAAGCCGCCGAACTCGGTGAGCATGGACTGATAGGCCGAGGCCTGCGCGGGATAGAGATCCCGGGCCCAGGTCAGCATCTCCACGAAGGCCGACGCGAGGTTGTCGTTCAGGGTCGGGTCATCCCAATACTCGTTCGCGTAGGAGTTCGCGTAGCAGGTGGCGAGGCCGCACGAGGTCCCGATCGACGGAGGATAGCTCGCCACGAGCGCCGGCCGCGCGGCGACGGGCCCGGTGAACCCCTGGGGGAAACCACCATTCGTCGGGAACTGGGAGGTCGCCACCCGCGCGCGGGCGTACGAGGAGGCGCCAGAGAGCGTTGTGTTCGTGAAGCCGAAGAGCTGGTCGGTGCGCATCATCGCGATGAGCGCGTTCTGTGTGACCTGATCGTCGTAGGCCGACATCGTGCAGCCGCCGCAGCTGCAGCTCGCCGTGGTGTTGAGGTAGCAGGCCTTGATCGTCGGCGTCGGTTTGAAGTCCGCGTAGAGGCGCCAGCCTCCCGACTTGACCTGCCCGTGACGCAGCGCCATCGCCGCGTCCAGCGCGTAGGTCTTGAGCGCCGGGGTCGCAGGGTCGGCGAGGGCGGCTTCGACGAACGCGATTGTCACGTCCGAAGTGCCGGGCGACTGGATCATGATCTGATCCGCGTCGAGCTGGATGTCGCCCCAGCGCTCGTTCAGGTCCGTGGCGTTGTGGTGCCATGCATACCCACCGTGGCGCGCGACCACATCGTGGAAGTACGTCGCCGCGTTCCGCATGCGTCCGAGCGCCTTCGTGCGGAGCGGGGTCGTGGCGGCCTGCGCCACCTCACCGTGCTCAGCGGGGGGAGGTCGGCCGTTGTCCTCCAGCTCGGATTCGGGTGAACCACAGGCGGACATCCAAATGATGGGGAGGAGCAGCAGTGCGAAGCGGTTTTTCATGACGGCCGCGCGTATCAAGGAGGGGGCCTACCCGTACAACAAGTTCACGGGCATCGACGTGAAGGGCAGCGCCAACCGCTACACGGTCAAGAGCGAGTCCCTCACGCGGGAGTAATCCCCGCAGCCTGATGACGGCGCACCTCCGGGCAGGTTCTGGCTCTTCCTGTCCGGCGTGGGTCCTCTCTCAAGGTGAAGGCCACCAGGGCCGTAGAGCCCTTGGCCGCTCGGAGAGTTCAAGGCCTACGAGGCAGGCTTCGCTCTCATTGCGCGGCTCCCCTCGCCTGCTATAAGGCGCTCTGCGGTACGGAGTCAGACCCCGTAGCTCAGTTGGATAGAGCGGCGGTTTCCTAAACCGCTGCACTGGCTTTCTCGCGCTTCCCTGGCGTTGCTCAGCATAGCCATCCCTTCGTTTTTACTGCTGTTTGCATCAGTGGGTGAATTCTCACTCGTGCCCTTTGTTGCCCCCGCTGCCTCGGAAATCACTCCCACCGGACTCCCAAGATTTGGGGCGGGGAGCAGGAGGTTTCCGAGCGCGTTGGCGCCCGCCAGGAGCCTCTCCGGAAGAGCTCGTGCGTAGCGGCGCTGGGTCAACTTCGGGTCGCTGTGGCCTAGGACTTTCTGCACGAAATGCAGGTCACCAGTCGCCGCGTACCCCAGGGTGGCATACGTGCTTCGCAGCTCCTTGAAGCGGAGCGGTAGCGGGACCTGTTTCCAGCGCACGGCCCGAGAGCACTTCGGACAGTTCATCGGCTCACTCGTCGGCACCTCATCGCCCTTCCATCCGCACGCTTTGCGGTAGCAGTAGGGCTTCGCCCCCTGGATGAGCCTAGCGCGGACACACGCGCGAGAGATGACCTCGTGGACGCGCCAGTTGTTGGTGTACTGCCGTCCGTCGGGCCGACAGAAGAGGTACTTGCCCGGCGCCTTCAGTTGTTGTTCCAGGAGTTCCACGAGCACCTCCGGAATGGGTACTCGCCTGTCCTTCTTGTTCTTGTTCCCCCTGAGGAGCACATACCGTTCCGCGAGGTGGGTGTCGGCCTTGAGTGCCTTCCGCACCTCGGCCTTCCGCGTGCCTGTCAACGCGCTGAACAGCGACGCTGCCGCCAGGTGGGGCTTCATCACGTGGATGAGCCGCGCGAACTGTTCCGGCGTGAAATAGCCGGGCTCGCGCTCAGCCACTTCAACTGGGCCAGCTTCCTTGAAGGGGTTGTCGCCCACATGCGCGTTCGCCTTCTTGGTCAAGAAGGTGAACAGGCCCTGACCGGCCATCCGGATGTGCTCACGGGTCTGGGGCTCCAGGTGCCCCAGCTTCGACAACATCGTGAGCACGTCGACTGCCCGGACCTGACGTAGCAACTTCTGGCCCATCTCGCGCTCAACATGCGCGAGCAGTTCCGCCTGCCGCCTCTTCGTCTTGTACTCCGGCGGCAGCAGGGCGAGACGCAGCGCGATGCCTGCGGAAACCGTCATGTCCGGTCGAGGCGCCTCCTCCAACCCACTCACGATCCGCCAGGCCTTGAGCTCTTTGTCGGCAGCGAGCCTCTTCGCTTCGGTCTTCGTCGCCGCGGGCAGACGCTCCTTCACGGGATGGCCATCTTCACCGATCCACCCGCCGTACCAGGCTGCGCCCCGCTTGAACACGTAGGCCATGGCTACTTCCCTCCCCGGACATGTTGCGCGCGCCACTCAGCGAGAGCGCTCGGGTCGAACCGCAGGAGGCCTCCGATTTTGAGATAGGGCACCGTCCCAGCAGCAGCCCACCGGTACAGCGTCTTGTCTGCGACCCCCAGAAACTGAGCAGCTCGCCGCACATCCCATGCGTCTTGATGCTGCATCGCCTCGCCCGTCATCGACTCTCCCAGCGGCACTGAACGAAAGATTAGGTTTGAAGTGTGGCAACAACCTGACTGGTTGTCACCCTGGCCGCACGATGCCCGCGCCAGGTAGCTGGCGAGGTCACGCGCGCGCATAGAGCAACAGTCGCGCCAGTTCAGGGAGACTGCGCGGACGGGATGAGTTCGGCTGTCACAACGGGGCTGCGTCGACGACAGCGCACTGCTCCCGACCCTTGAGAACTGAATCTCTCAACGGGAAGCGTGGGCGACGGCAGTGCGCGCCATGGACGCACCGTCCGAACCTGCGGATCCTGAACAAGGGGAGCGAAGCTGCGCAGCGAATGACGACGTCCCATGGCGACCCCAAAACAGGTCCCGCTGGTGCCTAGAAACACCAGCGGGAACCCGCGGACACGCCTACAGCACCATCACGTGGTTGCAGGGCCCTATCCCCCTGTGTCAGGGAAGTTGTCGCCTCGGCTGAGCGGCCGGGATGACCACGCCTTGGGGGCGAGAGCAGGCAGGACGCAGTGCCGTACACGGATGGATTCAAGGCGCAGTTGGTGAAGCGGATGGTGGGCCCGGGCGCGGTGAGTGCCGCCGCGTTGGCTCGCCAGGTGGGCGTGTCGCAGCCGACATTGTCGCAGTGGTTGCGGGAGGCGAATAAGTTGGCGGCGATGACGCCCCCGCCCGAGGAAAAGCCCGCCCCGCCGTCTGGACCGAAGAAGTGGACGCCGGAGGAGAAGCTGCGCGTGCTGGTGGCGGCCCAGGGGCTCGCAGGCGAGGCGTTGGGGGTGCTGCTGCGCCGCGAGGGGCTGCACGAGGAGAAGCTGAAGGAGTGGCAGCAGGCCCTCGCGGGTGCGGCCACGGAAGCCCTGCCGGCCAAGGAGCGCAGGCGGTTGGCGGCGGCGGAGAAGCGGGTGAAGGAGCTGGAGCGCGAGCTGCGCCGCAAGGAGAAGGCGCTGGCGGAGACGGCGGCGCTGCTGGTGCTCGAAAAAAAACTCCAGGCGACGGGCTGGGACGAGCGACACCTGGACGACGAGGACGACGCAGCGGACGAGAGGCGCGAGAAATGACGCTCGCCCACGTGCAGGAGGCCCTCCAG
>NZ_JAPNJZ010000038.1:0-3195 GCF_026626765.1 Corallococcus sp. bb12-1
GCGAGGTCGAAGGGACGCGCGGCCTCTTCCGCGGCGAGCCGTCGCGCTTCGGCTTCCGGGTTCGCGGCGTCCATCAGTGTCCGTGCAGGGCAGATGGAAGGGCGCGGGCGGTGTGGATGTGATGCACAGGCACGCCTCATGCTGCGCGAACTGCGTCGTGCCGCAACGGCTTCGTGCCGAATGCACCAGCGCTTCGAAGGCGGCTCCAGGGCCGCCCCGTTCAGGGCGCCGTGGATCCGCAGCGCCACGGGGATGTTGTCGCGGGCAGAGCGGGGCAGTTGGTCCAGGAGCCACATCCGCTGCTGGGCGAAGGAGAGGGGAGACGCGTGTGTCCGTGCGCGGACGGGCACGAACGCGGGCGAGTTCCCTGGCACGGCCTGCGCGCCGGTCGCTGCGTGGGCTGCACGATGCGCGCGGCGATGCCTTTCGCAGCGTGTGGACTCCTCGAAGAGGGCGCTGCACGGGCAGTCTCCACGTGCGAAGGCAGCGCGGATTCGGCGGGGCACCACCCGCGTGGCCATGCAGGGAGTGGCCGCCCAGGGCGAAGAAGTCATCCTGCGCGCCGACGGTGGGCACGCGCAGCACGTCGGCCCAGAGCGCCGCGAGCTTCTCCTCGGTCCCGGGACGGGGGGCTTCGTGGCCGTGCGCCTGGGCTTCGGGCGCGGGCAGCGCCTTCCTGTCCACCTTGCCGTTGGGCGTCAGGGGTAGGGCGTCCAGCATCACATAGGCGGCGGGCGCCATGGACTCGGGCAGCGTCCTGCTGGAGGAAGGCGCGCAGCTCGACGGCGTCGGGCGCGCGGGTGCTCGGGACGACGTAGGCGACGAGCCGTGCATTGCCCGGCACGTCCTCGCGCACCAGGACGAGCGCCTGGGCGACGGCGGGGTGCTGACGCAGCAGGGCTTCGATTTCACCCAGCTCGATGCGCAGGCCGCGCAGCTTCACCTGGAAGTCGATGCGGCCCAGGTATTCGAGCGTGCCGTCCTCGCTCCAGCGCGCCTTGTCTCCCGTGCGGTACATGCGCTCGCCGGGGGTGGTGGCGAAGGGGTTCGGGACGAAGTGCTCGGCGGTGCGGGCAGGCTGGCCCAGGTAGCCACGCGCCAGGCCCGCGCCCGCGATGAACAGCTCACCGGCGACGCCGACGGGCACGGGTTGCTGGTGCGCATCCAGCACGTATGTGCGCACGTTGAGCAGCGGCCCGCCCAGGGTGGGTTGCGTCCGTGGACGGACGGCGAAGGCGGTGGCGTCCACGGTGCACTCGGTGGGGCCGTAGACGTTGAAGGTGCGCGTGCGCGTGGAGGCCGCGAGCGTCGCCCACGTCGCTTCATCCAGGGCTTCACCGCCGGGCACGAGCAGGGCCGGAGCGAAGTCTCCGTCCAGCAGGCCCGCCTGGAGCAGCAGCCGCAGCAGCGAGGGCGTGCAGTCCAGCACGTCCACCCTGGCCTCGCGCACCCAGGGCACCATCGCTTCCGCGTCCTGACGGAGGGCGTCCGGGACGATGCACAGGCAGTGGCCGTCCAGCAATTGCACGACCTGCTTGACGGAGCCGTCGAAGGCGAGCGGCGCGTTGACGCTGACCCGCAGGCCGGACGGCTGGGCTTCGTAGACGGTCCGCTTCAGCGCCGCATGTAGGTTGAGCACCGAGCGGTGCTGCACCATGACGCCCTTGGGCGTGCCCGTGGAGCCCGAGGTGTAGATGACGTAGGCCAGGTTGTCGGGGCCGGCCCATGGCGCCGGATCATGCGTCGGCTCCGAAGCCAGGTGTTCTCCTGCCGCGTCCAGGCACGGCGTCTGGAGGCCCGAAGCCTCCAGCTCCGCGGCCAGCCGCGCTGGAGTGAGGACGACGCGAGCCGCGCTGTCCTGGATGGCGAAGCTCCTGCGTTGGAACGGCCAGGCGGGATCCAGGGGCACGTAGGCGCCACCGGCCTTGAGGACCCCGAGCAGCGCGACCACCATCTGGACGGACCGTTCGAAGCAGAGCGCGACGCGCACCTCCGGCCCGACGCCGCAGGCACGCAGCGCGTGGGCGAGCTGGTTCGATTTGGCGTTGAGCTGGGTGAACGTCAGGACTTCGTCCTCGAAGCGCACCGCGGGTGCGTCGGGCGTGCGCGCCACCTGCTGTTCGAAGAGGTGGTGGAAGGTGCCTTCGCGCACCGGCTCCCGGGCGGTGTCGTTCCAGTCCACGAGCATCCGCTGGCGCTCCTCGGGCGTCAGCAGCGTCAGGGCGTGGAGGGCCTGATCGGGTCGGGCGACGAGGGACTCCAGCAGCACCTGGAAGTGCCGTGCGAGGCCGGTGGCCGTGGCCTTGGAGACTCGCGCGGCGCGGTACTGGAGCACGCCCTGGAGGCCATCCGGCGTGTCACTCAGGTTGAGGGAGAGCTCGAACTTGCTGGGGGCCGCGAGCTCTTCCCCGAAGGGACGCAGCGTCAGGGAGGGCAGGGTGAGCGCCTCCACCGGCAGGTTCTGCAACACGAAGAACGCCTGGAAGAGGGGCGTGCGGTCCAGGTCGCGCTCGGGGTGGAGCTCCTCGACGAGCTTCTCGAACGGGACGTCCTGGTGCTCGAAAGCCCCCAGCGCTCCATCTCGCACCTGGGCCAGCAGCTCCCGGAATGAAGCCGTCGCGCCGGGCCGCGCGCGCAGCACCAGCGTGTTGACGAAGAAGCCGATGAGGCCTTCAAGCTCCGAGAAGCGCCGGCCCGCGATGGGCGTGCCCACCAGCAGGTCGTCCTGCCCGGTGTAGCGCGAGAGCAGGAGCTGGTAGGCGGCCAGCAGGACCATGAAGGGCGTGGCCCCTTCCTTCCGGGCCAGGGCCTCGACGGCGTGGCCCAGCTCCCGGGGCAGCCTCAGCGGGATGCGGGATGCCTGCGCGGCCGGGACGGAAGCGCGCGGCGTCCCGGTGGGCAGCTCCAGTTGCGTGGGGGCGCCGGCCAGGTGCTGGCGCCACCAGGAGACCTGCTGCTCCAGCACGTCACCGTGCAGCCACGAGCGCTGCCACGCGGCATGGTCGGCGTACTGCACCGGCAGCGCGGGCAGGGCCGTGGGCCTGCCGTCGTGGAAGCCCTGGTAGAGCGCGGCCATCTCGCGCACCAGCACGCCGGTGGACCAACCGTCGGAGATGATGTGGTGCAGCGTCAGCAAGAGGACGTGCTGGGCTCCACCCAGCTTCAGCAGGTGGACCCGCAGCAGCGGGACCGGCG
>NZ_JAPNJZ010000006.1:0-46963 GCF_026626765.1 Corallococcus sp. bb12-1
GGCACCCTGCCTCCCGAGGACCACGAGGCGGCGGTGCACCGGCTGGCGCTGGAGGAGACGCGCCGGCCCTTCGATCTGGGCAACGGCCCCCTGCTGCGCTCCCGCTTGTTGCGGCTGGCCCCGGAGCACCACGTGCTGGTGCTGGGCATGCACCACATCGTGTCCGACGGCTGGTCCGTGGGCGTGATGGTGCGCGAGGTGGCGGAGGCCTATGCGGCGTTCGCCTCCGGGACGACGCCCCAGCTCCCGGCCCTGCCCGTGCAGTACGCCGACTTCGCCTCCTGGCAGCGCGGTTGGCTCCAGGGCGACGTGCTGGCGCAGCAGGTCGCGTGGTGGAAGGAACAGCTCGCCGGGGCGCCGCAGGTCCTGGATCTGCCCATCGACAAGCCGCGTCCCTCGCCGCGCTCCCCTCATGGCGCGCTGCTCCCCCTGCACCTGCCCCGCGTCCTCAGCGATCGCCTGGGGGCGCTCGCGCGACAGGAGGGCGCCACGTCGTTCATGGCGCTGCTGTCCGTGTGGCAGCTGCTGCTGTCGCGCTACAGCCGGCAGGAGGATCTGCTGGTGGGCTCGCCCATCGCGGGTCGCAACCACGGTGAGCTGGAGGGACTGGTCGGCTTCTTCGTCAACACGCTGGTGCTGCGCGCCCGCGTGCGTCCGGAGGACTCGTTCCGCGCGCTGCTGACGCAGGTGCGCGACACGACGCTCGCGGCCTACGAGCATCAGGACCTCCCGTTCGAGAAGCTGGTGGAAGAGCTTCAGGTCCAGCGCGACCTGGGCCGCACGCCGCTGGTACAGGCCCTCTTCGCGCTGCAGAACACGCCCGGTGGAACGCTCGAGGTGCCGGGCCTCACGCTGCGGATGCTGGACGTGGACACGGCCGCGGCGCGCTTCGATCTGGGCCTCGTGCTCGCGGAAGCCCCGGACGGTCTTCGCGGCTTCATCGAATACGGCACCGCCCTCTTCGACCGCGACACCATGGTCCGGCTCGCCGGCCACCTGCGTGTGTTGATGGAGGCCGCGGTCGCGAGCCCGGACGTGCCGCTGTCCTCGCTGCCCTGGCTCACGCCGGCCGAGCGCCAGCAGGTGCTCGTCGACTGGAACGACACCGCCCACCCCTACCCCTCCGACAGCAACGTCTCGGCGATGTTCGCGGCGCAGGTCGCGCGGTATCCGGACGCCATCGCGGTGGAGTCCGAGGACGAACGGCTGACGTTCGCGCAGCTCGACGCTCGGGCCAACCAGCTTGCCCATGAGCTGCGGGGCCGGGGCGTGGGGCCGGACGTGCTGGTGGCGCTGTGCCTGGAGCGCTCGGTGGTCTTCGTCGTCGCCGCGCTCGGCGTCATCAAGGCCGGCGGCTGCTACGCGCCGATGGACGCTTCGTATCCCGCGCAGCGGTTGACCTTCATGTTGGAGGATTCGCGGCCGAAGCTCGTCCTCTCCACGCGAGCCCTGCGGGGGCGGCTGCCCCTTGCCGACGATGCCTCCCTGACGTGCCTCTTCGTGGAGGAGCTGCCCCTGGCCTCCCATCCGGTCACCGCGCCGGAGGTGGACGTGGGCCCGCGCAACCTGGCCTACGTCATCTTCACGTCCGGCAGCAGCGGGCGGCCCAAGGGCGTGGCCAACGAACATCGGGGCCTGCTGCGCCTGATGCACGCGATGCCCTACGCGCGCTTCGGCCCCGCCGACACGACGCTGCTCTTCGCGCCCATCTCCTTCGACGGCTCCGTGCTGGAGCTGTGGCTCCCGCTGCTGCATGGCAGCCGGCTGATCATCTTCCCGGCCCAGGCCGTCGCGGGCGACATGGACGCGCTCGCCCGGGTGGTGGAGCGCCACGGCGTCACCTTCGGCCACCTGCCGTCCGGACTCTTCGCGCAGCTCGCCGAACACCGGATGGACATCCTGCGGCGCATGCGCGAGCTGAACGTGGCTGGGGAGATCGTCTCCGCGCCCCACGTGCGCAAGGCCCTGGAGTCGCTGAACATCCAGATCACCAACGGCTATGGGCCCTCCGAGTGCTCCGTCGTCGCGTCCACCTACACGGTGGAGCGGCCGGATCAGTTGGTGCCGGGGCTGTCGGTGCCCATCGGTGCGCCGCTCTACAACACGCATGCCTACGTGCTGGATGCGCGGCTGCGCCCGGTACCGGTCGGCGTGCCGGGGGAGCTGTTCCTCGGCGGTGAGGGTCTGGCGCGGGGCTATGTGTCACGCCCCGACCTGACAGCAGAGCGATTCATCCCGGATGCGCAGGGCACCACGCCCGGCGCCCGGCTGTACCGCACGGGCGACATGGTCCGCTGGCTTCCCACCGGGGTGCTGGAGTTCCTGGGCCGCGCCGACCACCAGGTGAAGGTGCGCGGCTTCCGCATCGAGTTGATGGAGGTGGAGGCCGCCCTGCGCCACCTGCCCGCCGTGCAGGAGGCGGTCGTGGTGGTGCGCGAGGACGTGCCCGGCGACAAGCGGCTCGTGGCCTACCTGCTGCCCCGGGAAGGCCACCCGCTGGACTCCGCGTCGCTGCGCGCGGGCCTGCGGCAGCGGCTGCCGGAGTTCATGGTGCCGTCGGTGTTCGTGATGCTCGCCACCCTGCCCCTGAATCCCAGCGGCAAGGTGGACCGCAAGGCCCTGCCCGCGCCGGACGCCGCGACCACTGGCCGTCAGGGACGCTTCGTCGAACCCACCGATCCGCTGGAGCAGCGGATGGCCGCCGTCTTCGCCCGGGAGCTGGGTGCCGACCGCGTGGGCGTGCACGATCAGCTCTTCGAGGATCTGGGCGGCACGTCGCTGTCCGTGGTGCGCATCGCCGCGCGCCTGCGCGAGGAACTCCAGCGCGAGGTGCCCGTGGTGTGGCTCTTCGAGCACCCCACCGTGCATGACCTGGCCCGACGCCTGGAGCGCGAGTCGGCAGGCCTCTCGGCCTCCTCCGAACCCGTGACGCCGGCGCCCGCGCACCGTCCGAGCGAGGCGCGGAAGTCCGCCACCTCCGGCTCCATCGCGATCATCGGGCTCGCGGGTCGCTTCCCGGGCGCCATGTCGGTGCAGGAGTTCTGGAGCAACCTGCGCGGCGGCGTGGAGTCCATCCGCCGCTTCACGCCGGAGGAACTGGAGCACCTGCCCGGGCTGCCGGAGGGGCTGGAGCTGTGGCACCACCCGGCCTTCGTCGCGGCGGGCGGTGTCATCGAAGGCGTGGAGAAGTTCGACCACGCCTTCTTCGACATGCCCCTGCGCGAGGCCCAGTTCACCGACCCGCAGCAGCGGCTGTTCCTCCAGACGGCCTGGGCGGCGCTGGAGGACGCGGGCGTGGATCCGGACCGCTTCCCGGGTGCCATCTCGCTGTACGCGGGCGCCACGAGCTCCGGCTACGCGGACGCCGTGCGCCAGTCGATGCCGCTGGACGCCGCCTCCTACATGGAGCTGCACGGCACCGCCACGCACGAAAGCCTGGCGACGAAGACGTCCTTCAAGCTGGGGCTCACGGGTGAGAGCACGCTGCTCTACACCGCATGCTCCACCGGCCTCGTCGCGGTGCACCTGGCCTGCCAGAGCCTCCAGGTGGGCCAGTCCGACGTGGCGCTCGCGGGCGCGACGCGCCTGTCGGTGCCGCAGCGCACGGGCTACGTGTACCAGGATGGACTCATCTTCTCGCCGGATGGCCATTGCCGCGCCTTCGACGAGAAGGCGCAGGGCACGCTGGCGGGCAACGGCGTGGGCGCGGTGGTGCTCAAGCGCCTGGAGGACGCGGTGCGGGATGGCGACGCCATCTACGCCGTCATCCGGGGGTCGGCCATCAACAACGACGGCCGGCATAAGTCCGGCTTCACCGCGCCCAGCGTGCTGGGGCAGGCGGCGGTCGTCACGCAAGCACTGACGAAGGCCGGCGTGTCACCGGAAGCCATCGGCTACGTGGAGGCCCATGGCACCGCGACGCCGCTGGGCGACCCGATTGAAGTGGCGGCCCTGACGCGCGCGTACGGCCTGGGAGCGGAGCACCAGGGCACCATCGCGCTGGCGTCGTTGAAGACGAACATCGGCCACCTGGACACGGTGGCGGGCCTCGCGGGCCTCATCAAGGTCGCGCTGTCGCTGCACCACGGCGAGATCCCGCCCAGCCTCCACTTCGAACGGCCCAACCCGCAGATCGACTTCGCGGCGAGCCCGTTCTTCGTCAACACCCAGCTGCGCTCGTGGCCCCGGGGGGAGACGCCCCGCCTCGCCGCGGTCAGCTCGTTCGGCATTGGTGGCACCAACGCCCACGCCATTCTTGAGGAAGCACCCATGCGGCAGAGTGGCTCCACCACGCGTTCCCACCAGCTCGTCGTGCTGTCCGCGCGCACGCCCGAGGCGTTGGAGGCGGCGTCCCGTCAGCTCGACGCGCACGCGCAGGCAAGTGGGGCCGAGCTGTCCCTGGCGGACCTGGCCTTCACGCACGCGGTGGGCCGCAAGGTCTTCGAATTCCGCCGCGCGCTGGTGGTGAAGGACGCGGAGGACCTGGCGAAGCAGCTGCAGAAGCCGGCGACGGCCGCGAAGGGCACGAACCGCGCGCCGCGCGTGGCGTTCGTGTTCTCCGGCCAGGGTGCGCAGCAGGTGGGCATGGGACGCGAGCTGGCGGAAGCCTCGCCGCTGTTCCGCGCGCACCTGGACGCGTGCCTCGCGCTGATGGATGCGCCACTGCGGGAGCGCGTGTCGGCGCTGCTGCGTCCGGCGGAGGGCGCGGACGTCACGGCGAGCCTCGCGGACACGCGCGTGGCGCTGCCTGCGTTGTTCAGCGTGCAGGTGTCGCTGGCGCGGCTGTGGAAGGACCTGGGCGTGGCGCCGCACGCGGTGCTGGGGCACAGCTTCGGGGAGTACGCGGCGGCGTGCGTGGCGGGCGTGCTGTCCCTGGAGGACGGGATGCGCCTCGCGGTGGCGCGCGGGGAGTTGATGCACCGCATGCCGCCGGGGGCGATGCTCGCGGTGGCGCTGCCGGAGACGCAGGTGGTGCCACTGCTGACGGGCCGGCTGACGCTCGCGGCGGTGAACGCGCCGGACCGGTGCGTGGTGTCCGGGCCTGTCGACGAGGTGGAGCGGCTGAAGCAGGAGTTGGAGCGCCGCAAGGCAGGCGCGGTGCGCATGCCCGCGCCGCATGCGTTCCACTCGGCGGACGTGGAGCCGCTGATGCCGGAGCTGGCGCGGGTGGTGGGTTCGCTCCACCGCTCGGAGCCGACGGTGCGCTACGCGTCCAGCCTCACGGGGACGTTCGTACGGCCGGGGCAGCTGACGGAGCCGGGGTACTGGACGGAGCAGATGCGCCAGCCGGTGCGCTTCACCGATGCGGTGGGCGCGCTGCTGGAAGAGGGCTGCGGGGTGTTGCTGGAGGTGGGGCCCGGTCAGGACCTTACGCCGCTGGTGCGCGCGAGCCTGGGGCAGGACCGCGACCGCGTCCGCGCGCTGGCCACGCTGCGGCGGGGTGGGACGACGACGGAGCCGCAGGGCTGGCTCCAGGGCGTGGGCGAGCTGTGGACCGCGGGTGTCGCCGTGGACTGGAGCGCTTTCTACGCGCACGAGCAGCGCCTGCGGTTGCACCTGCCGACGTACGCGTTCCAGGAGAAGGACGTCTGGGTCCAGGCGCGAGCCCGCGCCCTGCCCTCTTCGTTCATGCCGCCGGGCGCGCCCTTGCGTGCGCCGCAGCCCGTGTCCGGGGCGACCGTCACGGCTCCGGCCCAGGGCTTCGCGGCTCCGCCTGCCGCCACGTCCGGGACGCATGGCACTTCGTCGCCGTCCACGGAGGTCGCATCCACGGGTGAAACCTCGTCCTTCGCGTCGGCGCCCTTCGCCGGCCGCGCGCCCACCACCGGATCGGGCCCCGCCGCGCTGGCGCCCACGGGTCGCGTGGCCACGGTGACACTGTCACCCACCGAAGCCCCGGAGCACGCGGGCCCGCCGTCTGCGCACCTCCATGCCCCGACGGCCAGCGCCATGCCGCCGCCAGTGTCCGTGCCCGGCATCGCGCAGTCGCTCCACGAGGGGGCGTTCCAGCCCACGGGCTCGGGTTCCCCTGCGGCGCATGACATCGCGCGTCCCCTGCTGCCGGGACTCTCCGCTCACACCGCCTCCGAACCCCTGGCCGTCGTTGCCGTCCCCGCGGGCCGCGAGGGCGCACCGCGCGGTGACGTGGAGGAACGCGTGGCCGCGCTGTGGCGCGATCGCCTGGGCCTGGACTTCGTCGGCCGGGAGGAGAACTTCCTCGAAATCGGCGGCAACTCACTGACGGCCGCCCAGCTGCTCAACCAGGTGCGTGACACCTTCGGCGTGCAGCTTCCGCTCGCCGCGCTCTTCGAAGCCCCCACCGTCGCGGGCATCGCCCAGCGCCTGGAGCCGCTGCTGCTCCAGGCCCCCCAGGCCCAGGTGTCCGTGGAGCTGCCCCTGGTGCCACTGGAGCGCACCGGGGAGCTGGCCCTGTCCTATGTGCAGGAGCGCGTCTGGCGACTGGAGCAGCACCTGCCCGGCCTGTCCGCGTACAACATCCCGTTCGTGCTGCGGCTCGAAGGCGTCGTGAACGCCGACGTGTTGGAGCGTGGCATCCAGGAGATCGTCCACCGGCACGAAGCCCTGCGCACCACCTACGACACGGTGGACGGCCGGCCCGTACAGCGCTTCCACGACCACGTTCACATCCCGCTCACGCGCGTGGAGCTGCGGGGACCGCTGGAGACGCGCGAAGCCGAAGCCCTGCGCATCGCCCGCGAGGACGCCGCGGCGCCGTTCGACCTCGTCCAGGGTCCCGTGATGCGCTCGACGCTCGTGCGCCTGGAAACGCACGTGCACATGCTGGTGGTCGGCATCCACCACATCGTCTGCGACACGCTGTCCGTGACGCTCTTCGTCCACGAACTGGGCCAGTTCTACGACGCCTTCATCGAAGGCCGTCCGTCCCCCCTGCCCCCGCTGCCCCTCCAGTACGCGGACTTCGGCCAGTGGCAGCGCCAGAGCATCGCCGAAGCGCGCCTGCCGGAGCAGGAGCAGTGGTGGCGTCAGCGGCTGGCCGGCATGCCCCGGCAGATCGACCTGCCCACGGACCGGCCCCGCACCGCGCACAGCACGCTGAACTCCGCGCGCATGACCATGGAGATGCCGTCCGCGCTCGCCCGGGAGCTGTCGGCCTTCTCCCGGCGCGAGGGCTTCACCCCGTACATGACCGTGCTCACGGCATGGCAGACGCTGCTGCACCGCTACAGCGGCCAGACGGACCTCATCGTCGGCACGCCCATCGCCAATCGCACCCGGCCAGAGCTCTTCCCGCTCATCGGCTACGTGGCGCATTCGGCCGCGTTCCGCACCCGCTTCGTGGGCGACCCGACCTTCCGTGACCTGCTGGCCCAGGTGCGCGAGGAGGTGGCGGACGCCCAGGCGCGGCCGGACGTGCCCTACGAATACCTGGTGGAAGCGCTCGTGCCCGGCAAGGACATCGGTAAGGGCCGCATGGCCGACTCCGTGTTCGTCTTCCACTCTGGCGCCAGCGCGGGCGGGATGACGCTGGAACTCAACGGGATGCGCGGCTCGCTGGTGGAGGTGCCCGGCACGCCCGTGCAATGGGGCGGCACGCTGGCCGACCTCACGCTGGTGCTCTCCGAGTCCCCCGGCCGCCTCCACGGCGTGCTGGAGTACGCGACGGAGCTGTTCGACGCCGCGTTCGCCGAGCGCTTCATGGCGCACTTCCAGGTGCTGCTGTCCGCCGCGCTCACCAGGCCCGACACGCAGGTCTCCCACCTGCCGCTGTCCACCGAGTCCGAACGCCGCGCGTGGCCGAATCTCCGCACCGTGTCCGGCTTCACCTCCGTGCCCGCCCTCCTGGCGGACCGGCGCGCCCGTCAGTCGGACGCCGTCGCCGTGTCACGCGGTGACGTGCACTGGACCTGGAGCCAACTGGGCACCCAGGTGCGGACGCTGGCGGAGCGGCTGCGGTCGCTCGGGGTGCAGGACGGCGCGCCCGTGGTCGTGAGCCTGCTGCCCTCTCCGGAGAAGCTCATCGCGCTGTGGGCGGTGCTGGAGGCCGGCGGCGCGGTGGTCGCGCTGAGCCCCACGGACCTGGGCGGCGTGTCCCTCTACGCCCCCGACGGCGCGCGCGTGCCGGCGCTCGTCACCACTCGCGAGCTTGTCGCCTCCATGCGCGTGGAGGCCTCACGCACGCTGTACGTGGAAGACGTCGCCGCGCCCACCGATGCCGGAACCCCGGCGGTGTCGGGTCGAGGGAGTGCTGACACCCTGGCGTGGCTGCTGCCCATGGGCGCGGGTCAGCCCGCATGGGCGCTGGGCCACCTGGAGCTGGCGGAGTTCTTCCTCGCGCTGGACGCGCGGCTGTCCCCCACCGACGGCGGCGCGTGGCTGGCCGCGGGCGAGGCCGCGGCGGACCGTCCGGACCTGGAAGCGCTCTGGGCCCTCTCGCGCGGGATGCGCGTGGTGTTCCCGTCGGAGCAGGTGACGGCGCGGCTGGTGAACGTGGGAGGCGCGGGGCGCCGGGCGAAGGCCATGGACCTGAGCCTCATCTACTTCGCCAACGACGAGGACACCCTCACCGGCCCGAAGTACGAGCTGCTCATCGAAGGCTCGAAGTTCGCGGACGTCAACGGCTTCTCCGCCGTGTGGACGCCGGAGCGGCACTTCGCCTCCTTCGGCGGCCTCTACCCGCAGCCGGCCGTGGTGGCCGCGGGCATCGCCACCGTCACGAAGAACCTGCGCCTGCGCTCCGGCAGCGTGGTGCTGCCGCTGCATGACCCGCTGCTCATCGCGGAGCAGTGGTCCGTGGTGGACAACCTGTCGCAGGGCCGCGTGGGCATGTCGGTGGCGACGGGCTGGCACGTGCACGACTTCACCTTCGCGCCGGGCAACTACGAGGACCGGCGCAACATCCTGCTCAAGAACCTGAAGACGCTGCGAGCGCTGTGGCGCGGCGAGAAGGTGACGCGGCCGGCGGGAGCGGGCACGACGGTGGAGCTGGCGCTGCGCCCGAAGCCCGTCCAGAAGGAACTGCCGGTGTGGCTCACCGCCACGGCGAACCCGGAGACGTTCCGGCTGGCGGGCGAGCTGGGCGCGGGCGTGCTGACGGGCCTGATGTCGCACTCGCTGGAAGAGCTGAAGCCGAAGGTCGCCCTCTACCGCGAGGCGTGGCGGCGCAACGGCCACCCGGGCCGGGGCCACATCACGGTGATGCTGCACACGTACCTGGGCGACGACGAGGCGGAGGTGTGGCGCGTCGTGCGCCAGCCGCTGCTCGGCTACTTCCGGGGCTCCACGGACATCGTCACGTCGCTGCTGGTGGCCCAGGGCTACCAGGGGGAAATCAACAAGCTGTCGCCCGACGACATCAACGCGCTCTTGGAGCACACCTTCGAGCACCACGCGCGGATGACGGGTCTGGTCGGCTCCATGGAGAGCGGCCTGAAGCGCCTGCGCGAGGTGCAGGGCGCGGACGTGGACGAGGTGGCGGCCCTCATCGACTTCGGCCTGAGCACCCCGGTGGTACTGGAGGGCCTGCGCCGGCTGGCCCGCGTGCGCGAGCTGCTGGAGAACGAAGGCGTCGCGCGGCAGGAGCAGGTGCTGGTGGAGAGCGGCCAGGGCGTGGAGAGCCTCCTTTCGCTGGCGAAGCTGTCCGGCGCGGTGCTGGTGCACACGTCGGCCCGCCTCGCGCGTTCACTGACGGAGCTGCCCGGAGCGCGTGACTCCCTGGGCTCCGTGGGTGCGCTGGTGCTGGAGGACGCGTCCGCGGAGCTGGCCTCCGCGCTGCAACGGAGCGCGGGCGTGGACGTGTGGCTGTCCGGTGGCGCCGTGGAGGGCGCGCTGTTGCCCCGTGCGCCGGGCGAGCGCATCCCGAAGAGCCTCCAGACGTGGGTGCTGGATCCCTCCGGACAGCCGGTGCCCGAAGGCGTGGTGGGAGAGCTGGCCCTGTCGGGCGCGGGTCTGCCCCGGGGCCTGTGGAAGGCCGAGGCAGAAGAACACCGTCGGCTGGTGCCCCACCCGACGGAGGTCTCCGCGCGGCTGTACCGCACCGGTCGCCATGCCCGCCTGCGCGAGGATGGCCGCGTGGAGCCGGTGACGCTGCCCTCGCGCCTGCCCGCGCCCACGGCGCGTCCCAAGGTGGAAGCGCCCCGCCCCGCCGTGGCCCCGGCCGTGCCTGGCGCGCCGCCGCCCATCCCCCGGGTGCCCCGGAACCAGCCGCTGCCGCTGTCCTTCGCGCAGCAGCGGCTCTGGTACATCCAGCAGCTCAACCCCCAGAGTGGCGCCTACAACAACGCGACCACGTTCCGCCTGACAGGCGACCTGGACGTCGCCGCGCTCCAGGCGGCGCTGGACGAACTGGTGGCCCGGCACGAAGTGCTGCGCACCACGTACTCGTTGGAGGGTGAGAGCGCGGCGCAGATCATCCACCCGGCGCGCGGCCTGCCCCTGGCGCGGCTGGACGTGGCCGGGGAGACGCCCGAGGCCCGCGAGGTGGAGCTGGCGCGCCTGTGCCTGGCCCACGCGGTGATCCCCTTCGATCTGGAGAAGCTCGTGATCCGCGCGCAGTTGCTGCGCCTGGAGCCGAGGATGCACGTGCTGGCGCTGGTGCTCCACCACGCGGTGTCCGACGCGTGGTGCACCATGGTGCTCGCGGGCGAACTGACGGTGCTCTACGCGTCGTTCACCGCGGGGAAGCCGTCGCCGCTTCCGCCGCTGCCGGTGCAGTACGCGGACTACGCGGTGTGGCAGCGCCAGTGGTTGGAAGCCGGCGTGATGGAGGAGCAGCTCTCCTGGTGGAAGCAGCGCCTGCTGGGAGCGCCCGTGCTGGAGCTGCCCACGGACCGGCCGCGTCCGGCGGCGCAGTCCTTCGCGGGCTCGCGCTACAGCTTCCAGTTCCCGGCCGACGTGGCGGAGCCCCTGCTGGCCCTGGGTCGCAAGCAGGGCGCCACGTCGTTCATGGTGATGATGGCCCTCTTCCAGACGCTGCTGTCGCGCCACTCGGGGCAGGACGACTTCGTCATGGGCACGCCCATCGCGGGTCGCACGCGCCCCGAGGTGGAAGGGTTGCTGGGCTGCTTCGTCAACACGCTGGCCTTCCGCACGCAGCTGGAGGGGACGCCGTCGTTCGGTGCGTTGCTGGGCCGCGTGCGCACCCAGGCGCTGGAGGCCTACGCGCGCCAGGACGCGCCGTTCGAGAAGGTCCTGGACACGCTCCAGTTGCCGCGCGACCTCAGCCGCACACCGCTGTTCCAGGCCGTCCTCAACGTGCTCAACACGCCGGAGGCCAAGGCCCAGCTGCCGTCGCTGGAGCTGACCCCGGTGGACGTCTCCACGGACACGGCCAAGTTCGACCTGGGTCTGGATGTCTGGGAAAGCCGTACGGGGCTCTCCTGCCGCTTCGAGTACCCCACCGCCCTCTTCGACGAGGCGACCGTGGCCCGGATGGCGAGGCACCTCGTGGCGCTCGCGCGGCAGGTCGCCGCCCACCCGGAGGCGCCGCTCGCGCACCTGCCGTTGATGGACGCGGTGGAGCGCGCGCAGGTGCTGGTGGAGTGGAACGCGACGGGCGGCGAATACCCGCGCGACGCGTGCATCCAGGATCTGTTCATGGAGCAGGCCGCGCTCCGGCCGGACGCGGTGGCGCTGGAGTTCGGGGATGCGCGGCTCACGTATGGGGAGCTGGATGCGCGCACGAACCAGTGGGCGCACCTGCTGCGCGAGAAGGGCGTGGGGCCGGATGTGCTGGTGGCCGTGTGCCTGGAGCGCTCGGTGGAGCTCATCGTCGCGCTGCTCGCCATCCTCAAGGCCGGTGGCGCGTACCTGCCGCTGGACGCGGCGTACCCGGCGCCCCGGCTGGCCGCGATGCTGGAGGACGCGCCGCCGAAGCTGCTGCTGACGACGCAGGAGGTGCGCGCGAAGCTGGACGTGGATGACTACCTGCCCTGCCTCTTCGTGGAGAAGCTGGGACTGGACGGGCGGCCCACGTCGCCTGTGAAGGCGGGGACGCACGCGCGCCACCTGGCCTACGTGGACTTCACGTCCGGCAGCACGGGCCGTCCGAAGGGCGTGGCGGTGGAGCACCGCAACGTGCTGCGCCTCCTGCACAACGCGTCCTACGTGGACCTGGGGCCGGACACGGTGTTCCTGCACATGGCGCCCATCTCGTTCGACGCCTCCACGCTGGAGATCTGGGCCCCGTTGCTCTTCGGCGGGCGTCTCGTCGTCTTCCCGCCCAGCTCCCCGTCGGACCTGGAGTTGCTGGAGAGCATCCTCCAGCGGCACGGCGTCACCACGATGTGGCTGACCGCGGGCCTCTTCGCGCAGGTGGTTGAGTTGAAGCCCGAAGCCCTGCGGGGGCTGCGGCAGATCCTCACCGGCGGCGACGTCGTCCCGCCGCACCACGTGCGCCGCGTGTTGGAGGGCCTGGGCATCCCCGTCAGCAACGGCTACGGCCCGACGGAGACGACGGTCTTCGCCTCCACGCACCGCATGACGGACGCGGCCCAGGTGGGCACGTCCATTCCCCTGGGCCGGCCCATCAACGCGACGCAGCTCTACGTGCTGGATGCGCACGGGCAGCCGGTGCCCCCGGGCGTTCCCGGTGAGCTCTTCATCGGCGGTGATGGCCTGGCGCGCGGCTACGCGTCGCGTCCGGATCTGACCGCCGAGCGCTTCGTCCCAAACCCCTTCTCCTCGACGCAGGGCGAGCGCCTGTACCGCACCGGCGACCTGGCGCGCTGGCGTCCGGACGGGGTGGTGGAGTTCCTGGGCCGCGTGGACCACCAGGTGAAGGTGCGCGGCTTCCGCATCGAGCTGGCGGAAGTGGAAGCCGCGCTGCGGACCCACGCGTACGTTCGGGAGGCCGTTGTGGTGGTGCGCGAGGACGTGCCCGGCGACAAGCGGCTGGTCGCCTACTTCGTCGCGAACCAGGACCTGGAGCTGGACCCGGCCGTGCTGCGCACGTTCCTTGAGCAGCGGCTGCCGGAGTACATGCTGCCGTCGGCGTTCGTGCCCCTCACGGCCCTGCCGCTGACGGCGAACGCGAAGCTGGACCGCAAGGCCCTGCCGGCCCCCGAGGGCCTGCGCGCCTCGCGGCGTGAGTACGTCGCGCCCCGTACGCAGATGGAGCAGCGGCTGGCGGGGATCTGGACCCAGGTGCTGCGCGTCGAACGCGTGAGCGTCGACGACAACTTCTTCGATCTGGGCGGCGACTCCATCATCAGCATCCAGGTCGTCGCGCGCGCGCGTCAGGCCGGCGTGCGGATCTCCGTGCGCGACCTCTTCCAGCACCCCACCCTGGGCGCGCTGGCGAACGTGGCGAAGGTCAGCGCGGGCAGCCTGGCGGAACAGGGCCCCGTGGTGGGCTCGGTGCCCCTCACGCCCATCCAGCTCGAACTGCTGGAGGGCGATCCTGAACACGCCCACCACTTCAACATGCCGCTGCTGCTGCGGGCCCGTCAGCCGCTCCAGGCGGCACTCCTGGAGCAGGCGCTCCAACTGCTCATCTCCCACCACGATGCCCTGCGCCTGCGCTTCAGCCGTGAGGGTGACTCCTGGCGTCAGCACAACGCCTCGCTCGAGGAGGCTCCGTTCCGGTTGCTCCAGGTGGATCTCTCCGAAATCCCGACGGAGGCCCGTCCTCGTGTCATGGAGGAGCAGGCGGACCGGCTCCAGGCGAGCTTCGATCTGGCCCAGCCTCCCCTGGTGCGCGCCGCCCTCTTCCACTTCGGCCCCGGGCGGGAGCAACGGCTGCTGCTCATCATCCACCACCTCGTGGTGGATGCCGTCTCCTGGCGCGTGCTCATCGAGGACCTGGAGGCCGCGTACCTGCAACTGAGTGAGCGGCGCCCCGCAGTGCTTCCTGGCAAGACGACGTCCTTCCTGTCCTGGACGCGCCGGCTGGAAACCCACGCCCTCTCCGATGCGCTGCACGCCCAGACGGCGCTGTGGCTGGACGAAGCGCGCCACGACGTCGTCCCGCTCCCCGTCGACGCTTCGGGTGCCAACACCCATGGGTCGCAGCGGGCAATCTCCGTCCAACTGGACGCGGAGGAGACCCGGCTGCTGCTTCAGGAGACCCCCGCGGGCTGGCGGGCCCGGATCAACGACGTGCTGTTGACGGCGCTCGCGCTCGCGCTGCGCGAATGGACCGGCCAGTCGAGCGCGCTCATCGACCTGGAGGGCCATGGCCGCCAGGAGCTGTTCGCGGACGCGGACGTGTCGCGCACGGTGGGCTGGTTCACGTCGCTGACGCCCGCGCTGCTGCGGCTGCCCCCCGGGGGCACCCCAGGCGACAGCCTGCGCGCGGTGCGCGATACGCTGAGCCAGTGGCCCGACCAGGGCATCGGCTTCGGATTGCTGCGCTTCATGGGGCCCGCGGAAGTCCGTCAGCGGATGGCGGCCTTCCCCCGGGCGCAGGTGGCGTTCAACTACCTGGGCCAGCTCGACGGCGCATCCGACGCCAGCACGCTCTTCACGCTGGGGGATGAGGCGGCCGGCACGACGGTGGCCCCCCAGGCCCTCCGGACGCACCTGCTGATCGTCAACGGCTCGGTGCGGGATGGCCAGTTGGGCATGTTCTTCGGTTACAGCCAGCACCTGCACCACGCCTCCACCGTCGAGGCCCTGGCGCAGCGCTTCGTTTCGTCGCTGCGCACGCTCATCGCGCAGCGGCACTCCGAGGACTCGCGCCGGATGACGCCGGGCGACTTCCCCCTGGCGCGCATCTCCCAGCCCGCGCTCGACACGCTGTTGGCCTCGCAGGGGCCCACCGTGGAGGACCTCTACCCGCTCTCCGCGCTCCAGCAGGGCATGTTGTTCCATGTCCTCGCGACGCCGGAATCCGCCTTCTATTTCGAGCAGCGCACCTGGTCGATCCACTCGGCGGTGGACATCGCGTTGTTCCAGAAGACGTGGCAGGCGGCGGTGGACCGCAACCCCATCCTGCGCACGGGCTTCGCGTGGCGGGACCTGGAGGCTCCCCTCCAGGTGGTGCACTCGCATGCCGTGCTGCCATTCGACGTTCACGACTTGCGGCACCTGTCCCCGGAAGCGCAGCAGGACGGGCTCGCGCGGTTGGTGGAGGTGGAGGCCGAACGCAATCGCGGCTTTGACGTGTCGCGGCCCCCACTGATGCGGTTGGTGGGCGTGCGCCTGGCGGATCAGCACTGGCACTTCATCTGGAACCACCACCACCTGCTGTTGGACGGCTGGAGCTCCGGCCTGTTCTTCCAGGAGGTCTTCGCGCTCTACGACACCTTCCGTTCAGGAGCGACGCCCACGCCCCCGGCGAGGCCTCCGTTCCGGGACTACATCGCGTGGTTGCAGCGGACCGACGCCGCCGAGGACGAGCGCTTCTGGCGCGCCCGGCTCTCCGGCCTGTCCGTCCCCACGCCCGTGCCCGCCGAGCAGCCCTCGACCGCGCGGCCCGGCGAGCCCTCGAAGCAGGACAGCATCCGGCTGTACCTGTCGACGGAGGACACCACGGCCCTCCAGGCGTTCGCGCGTCAGCACCAGTTGACGCTCAACACGCTGGCGCAGGCGGCGTGGGCCCTGGTGCTCGCGCGCTACGCAGGCACGCAGGACGTCCTCTTCGGCACTACGCTCGCGGGCCGTCCTCCGGAGCTTCCGGGCGCGGAGGCCATGCTGGGCATGCTCATCACCACGCTGCCGGTGCGCATCCAGCTTCCCGACGAGCACGCGCCCCTGCTGCCCTGGCTCCAGTTGCTCCAGGAGCAGCAGTTGGCCCTCGAGCAGCACCAGCACACGCCGCTGGTCACCGCGGCGGGCTGGAGCGACATGCCGCGAGGCATCGCGCTCTTCAACACCCTGATGGTCTTCGAGAACTTCCCCATCGATGAGTCGCTGCTGAAGCGCTCCACGGAGCTCGACATCCGCGACCTGCAGGCAGGGGAAAGCACCCACTATCCCCTCACGGCCTCGGTGCTGCCCGGCAGCGATCTCCAGCTCCACCTGGGCTACGACACGCACCGCCTCACGCGGGACGCGGTGGAGCGCGTGCTGGGTCACTGGCGCCTGGCGCTGTTGTCGCTGGCCCAGGCCGACGCGCGCCTGTCCGACGTGTCACTGCTCGCGCCCGACGAGCAGGTGCGGCTGCTGGGTGGGCTGTCCGGCGAAGCCCTGGACTTCGAGCGCGACGCCACGCTGCACGGGCTCATCGAAGAACAGGTGGCCCGCACGCCGGAGGCGGACGCGGTGGTGTTCGAGGACACGACGCTGTCCTTCCGCCAGCTCGACGCGCGCGCCAACCAACTGGCCCGGCACCTGCGTTCGTTGGGCGTGGGCCCCGAGGTGACGGTGGGCCTGTGCCTGGAGCGGTCGGCGGAGGCCATCGTCGCGTTGCTCGCCGTGCTCAAGGCCGGAGGCGCCTTCGTGCCCCTGGATCCGACGGCCCCCGCCGCGCGCAAGTCGTTCCTGCTGAGGGACTGCGGTGCGTCCGTGCTGCTCACTTCGCGCGCCCTGGCGGACGCGTGGAAGCCCGACGTGGCGCACGTGGTGCGCCTGGACTCCGAGCAGGCTCAGGCGTTGCTGGCATCGCTTTCCGGGGAGGCCCTGCCCGCGTCGGCCCGTCCGGAAGGCCTCGCGTACGTCATCTACACGTCTGGCTCCACCGGCACGCCCAAGGGCGTGATGGTGCAGCACCGCTCGGTGCTCAACCTGCATCGCTCGCTGACGCGGACCATCTACGCGGGTCTGCCGCGCGCTCAGCGCATCACGGTCAACGCGCCGCTGTACTTCGATGCCTCCATCGAACAGGTCATCCAACTGCTCGACGGCCATTGCCTGGTCGTCGTCCCCGAGGACGTGCGCCTGGATCCGGAGCGGATGCTCCCGTGGCTGGAGCAGCGGCGCATCGACGCGCTGGACTGCACGCCCTCGCAGCTCAAGCTCCTGCTGGCGGCGGGGCTGTTGGAGCGCGCGCATCTACCGGCCCTGTTGTCGGTGGGCGGTGAGGCGCTGGACGAGGTGATGTGGCGGCAGCTCGCCGCGACGACGCGCACGCGGGTCTTCAACGGCTACGGCCCCACCGAGTGCACCGTCAACGCCACGACGTTCCCCCTTCAGGATGCCCCCCAGACGGTCCCCGTCATCGGCAGGCCCGTCCATAACCTGCGCGCCTACGTCCTCGACGCGCGGCAGCAACTGGTGCCCTTCGGCCTGCCGGGCGAGCTGTGCTTCTCCGGCGAAGGCGTCGCGCGCGGCTACCTGGGCCGGCCGGAGCTCACGGCGGAGCGCTTCCTGTCCGATCCGTTCAGCACCGAGCCTGGAGCGCGCCTGTACCGCACGGGCGACAAGGCCCGTTGGCGGGAGGACGGGACGTTGGAGTTCATGGGCCGCCTGGACTTCCAGGTGAAGGTCCGTGGCTTCCGCATCGAGCTGGGGGAAATTGAAGCCACCCTGCGCTCGCACCCGGGTATCCGAGACGCGGTCGCGCTGGTGCGCGAGGACGTGCCGGGCGATGCGCGCCTCGTCGCGTACGTCGCGCCGGAGGTGGACACCGCTCCCCTTCGTGAACACCTGCGCAAGCACCTGCCCGAGTACATGGTGCCCGCCGCGCTGGTCACCCTGCCCGTCCTGCCGCTGACGCCCAATGGCAAGGTGGACCGCAAGGCGCTGCCCGCGCCGGAAGCCTCGCAGCTCGTGGCGCGGACCTACGTGGCGCCCCAGACGCCCACCGAGGTCGCCCTGGCCACGTTGTGGGGCGAGCTTTTGCGCGTGCCCGCGGTGGGCCGGCACGACAACTTCTTCGAGCTGGGGGGCCACTCCCTGCTGGCCACGCAGGTGGTGTCACGCATCCGCTCCACCCTGGGCGTGGAGCTCCCGTTGGGAGACCTCTTCCGCGCGCCCACCGTGGCGGAGCTGGCCGAGATGATGGCCCATGCCGCCCGCTCCAAGACGCCGCCGCTCACCCGGGCGGATCGGACGGTGGCGCCGCCGCTGTCGTTCGCGCAGCAGCGCCTGTGGTTCATCGACCAGTTGGAGCCGGGAAGCTCCCTCTACAACATGCCGCTGCCGCTTCGGTTCACCGGCGCGGTGGATGAAAGCGCGTTGCGCCAGAGCCTGGACGCGCTGATGGCCCGACACGAGGTCCTGCGCACCACGTTCCGCGTGGAAGCGGGCCAGCCCGTGCAGCACATCCATGCCGGGGCCACCGCGCCCTTCGAGTCCGTGGACCTGACTGGCATCGAGGACGCGTTGGAGCGCCAGGCCGAAGCGAAGCGGCTCGGCATCGCGGAGTCCCGCCGTCCATTCAACCTGGAGCAGGGCCCGGTGATGCGCGCCCTGCTGCTGAAGCTGGATGCGGAAGAGCACGTGCTGGTGCTCCACCTGCACCACATCGTGTCCGACGGCTGGTCGCTGGGCGTGCTCGTGCGCGAGATGACGGCCCTCTACGAAGCCTTCCGCCACGGTCAGACGCCGGCCCTGCCGGAGCTGCCGGTGCAATACGCGGACTACGCCGTGTGGCAGCGCGGCTGGCTCCAGGCCGACGTGCTGGAGGCGCAGCTCGGCTGGTGGAAGCAGCAGCTCGCGGGGGCTTCCCACGTGCTGGACCTGCCCACCGACAAGCCGCGTCCGGCCGTCGCCACCCGGCGCGGCGACGCGGTGCCCGTGCACCTGCCGCGCGTCCTCGCCGAGAAGGTGGAGGCCCTGGCGCAGAAGGAAGGCGCCACGCCGTTCATGGTGCTGCTGGCGGCGTTCCAGACCGTGCTGCACCGCTACTCCGGCCAGGACGACGTGCTGGTGGGCTCCCCCATCGCGAACCGCCGTCACGCGGAGACGGAGGGCCTGATTGGCTTCTTCGTCAACACGCTGGTGCTGCGTGGAAGCTTCGGCGCCCGGACGACGTTCCGGGAGCTGCTGGCGCAGGTGCGCACCACGACGCTGGGCGCGTACGAACACCAGGATCTCCCGTTCGAGCGGCTGGTGGAGTCACTGCAAACGACGCGCGACCTGTCCCGCACGCCGCTCTTCCAGGTGCTGTTCGCGCTCCAGAACGCGCCCCTCCCGGAGCTGGTGCTGCCCGGCTTGTCCGTGAAGGCCGCCGACATCGGGGGACGCGGCATGTCCCAGTTCGAGCTGAGCCTGGACCTCGACCGTGCGGCGGATGGCTTCGTCGGCATCCTCGGCTACGCGACGGACCTGTTCGAGCGCTCCACCGTCGAACGCCTCATGGCGCACCTGCGGTTGCTGCTGGAGGCCGCGCTGGAACGGCCCGACGCGCCGCTCGCAGCCCTGTCCTTCGTGGGCACCGAGGAGCGTCAGCGACTGCTGGGCGACCTGGGTGGCACCGTCGCGGACTTCGACCGCGAGTCCACGCTCCACGGGCGCATCGAAGCGCAGGTGGCCCGCACGCCGGACGCGGAGGCCGTGGCCTTCAAGGACACGACGCTGTCCTTCCGCCAGCTCGACGCGCGCGCCAACCAGCTCGCGTGGCACCTGCGCTCGTTGGGCGTGGGCCCCGAGGTGACGGTGGGCCTGTGCCTGGAGCGGTCGGCCGAATCCATCGTCGCGCTGCTCGCCGTGCTCAAGGCCGGCGGGGCCTTCGTGCCCCTGGATCCAACAGCGCCCGCCGCGCGTCGCTCCTTCATCCTGCGGGACAGCGGTGCCTCCGTGCTGCTGACTCGCCAGGCGCTGGCGGACGCGTGGCGGCCCGAGGTGCGCGAGGTCGTGTGCCTCGACACCGACCGGAAGGCATGGACGGAGTTGTCGTCGGAAGCGCCGTCGTCCAACGCGGGGCCGGAGAGCCTGGCCTACGTGCTCTACACGTCGGGCTCCACCGGCAAGCCCAAGGGCGTGGCGGTGCAGCACCGCTCCGTGATGCACCTGCACCAGGCCATGACCGACGCGGTCTACGCCCAGGCGCCGCGGGGCCTGCGCGCGAGCCTCAATGCACCGCTCTACTTCGACGTGTCCGTCGGACAGCTCGTGCAGCTGGTGGATGGACACTGCGTGTGCGTGGTCCCGGAGGACGTGCGTCTGGATCCGGACCGGATGCTCGCGTGGTTGGAGCAGCAGCGCATCGACGTGCTGGATTGCACGCCGTCGCAGCTCAAGCCGCTGCTGGAGGCGGGCTTGCTGGAGCGCCCCCACGTGCCGGCGTTCGTCGTCGTCGCCGGTGAGGCGGTGGACGAAGTCACCTGGCGCATCCTCGCCGGGTCGACGCGCACGCGCGCCTTCAACGCCTACGGCCCCACCGAGGGCACCGTGTACGCCACCTCGTGGTGCATCACGGGGGCGTCGCAGCCGGTGCCCGTCATTGGCCGGCCGCTCGTCAACATGGGCGCGTTCGTGCTCGACGCGAACCTGAACCCCGTGCCCATGGGCGTGCCCGGGGAGCTGTTCATCTCCGGCGAGGGACTCGCGCGCGGCTATCGCGGGCGGACGGACCTGACGGCGGAACGCTTCATCCCCCACCCCTTCAGCACGCAGCCCGGTGCCCGCATGTACCGCACGGGCGACAAGGCGCGCTGGCGGCAGGACGGGACGCTGGACTTCATGGGCCGCCTGGACTTCCAGGTGAAGCTGCGCGGCTACCGCATCGAGCTGGGTGAGATTGAAGCCACGTTGCGCGCGCACCCGGGCATCCGGGACGCGGTGGCGCTGGTCCGCGAGGACGTCCCGGGCGATGCACGCCTCGTGGCCTACGTCGTGCCGGAGGTGGAGACCGCCCCGTTGCGCGAACACCTGCGCAAGCACCTGCCTGAGTACATGGTGCCGTCCGCGTTCATCGCCCTGCCCTCCCTGCCCCTGAATCCCAACGGCAAGGTGGATCGCAAGGCCCTGCCCGAGCCGAAAGCCACGCGGCACGACACACGCACCTTCGAGGCGCCGGAGACGCCGACGGAGATCGCCCTGGCCGTGCTGTGGAGTGAGGTGCTGCGCATCCCCACCGTGGGACGGCACGACAACTTCTTCGAGCTGGGTGGCCACTCGCTGCTGGCCACGCAGCTGGTCGCCCGCGTGCGAGCCCACTTCGGGGTGGAGCTGCCCCTGCGCGCGTTCTTCGAGCGGCCCACCGTGGCCGCGCTGGCCGCGCTGATTGATTCGTTCCAGGGTCCCGATGGTACGGGCGCGTCCCTGCCTCCGCTGGTGCGTGGGGAGCGGCCGGACGTGCTCCCGCTGTCATTCGCCCAGCAGCGGCTGTGGTTCATCGAGCAGCTCGGCACGGCGGGCACCGCGTACAGCCTGACGAACGCGCTGAAGCTCGAAGGCACGCTGGACACCATCGTGCTCCTGGCGGCGTTCGACGAGTTGGTGCGCCGTCACGAATCCCTGCGCACCACCTTCCATTCGGATGAGGGCGCGCCGTCGCAGGTCATCCACCCGCCCTTCCCCATGCCTCTGCGGAACGTGGACCTCACGGTCCTGGCGTCGAAGGAGGAGCGTGAGGCCGAGGCCCAGCGGCTCGCCCTCGAGGAGTCGCGGACGCTGTTCGATCTGGAGCAGGGCCCGCTGTTCCGCGCGCTCCTGTTGAAGCTGGACCCCCACGAGCACGTGCTGGTGCTCAACACGCACCACATCATCTCCGACGGTTGGTCCGTGGGCGTCCTGGTGCGGGAGGTGGGCGCGCTCTACGCGGCCTACTCCACGGGCCAGCCCTCACCTCTGCCGGAGCTGGCGGTGCAGTACGCCGACCACTCGCTCTGGCAGCGCGGCTGGCTCCAGGGTGACGTGCTGGAGCAGCAGCTTGGCTACTGGCGCGGGCAGCTCGACGGCGCCGCGCCGTACCTGGACCTGCCCACGGACCTCCCGCGTCCGGCGCATCAGTCCTTCCTGGCGGCGGATGAGCGCGTGGAGCTGTCGCGCGAGCTGGCCGACGCGTTGGAGACCCTGGCGAAGCAGGTGTCCGCCACGCCGTACATGGTGCTGCTGGCGGCCTTCAAACTGCTGCTGCACCGGTACTCGGGCCAGGAGGACGTGCTCATCGGTTCGCCCATCGCGGGCCGCCGCCACGCCGAGTCCGAAGTCCTCATCGGCTTCTTCGCCAACACCGTCGTCATCCGCACGCAGGTGGAGGACACGCTGACCTTCCGCGAGCTGATCGCGCAGGTGCGCACCACGACGCTGGGCGCCTACGAACACCAGGATCTCCCGTTCGAGAAGCTGGTGGAGGTCCTGAAGCCCGCGCGGGATCTGCGCCGCACGCCGTTCTTCCAGGTGACGTTTACCCTGCAGAACGCACCGATGCCGGAGCTGGTGCTTCCGGAGCTGAAGCTCCGGGGATTGGACCATGATCCGGGCACCATCCTCTTCGACCTGCAGCTCGTGCTGACCCAAGTGCCTGACGGGTTCACGGGCTGGCTGCTCTACAACTCGAGTCTGTTCCTCCCCGAGACGGCGGCTGGCCTGGTTCAGCGCCTGCGGTTGCTGCTGGAGGCCGCCGTCCGCGCACCGGACACGCGGCTGTCCGATCTGCCCCTGCTCACCCATGAGGAGCGCCGACAGGTCCTCGTCGAATGGAACCGCACGTCCCGTGAGTACCCGCGTGACGCCTCCGTGGCCGGGCTCTTCACCGCGCAGGCCGCAAGGACGCCGAATGCGCCCGCGCTGAAGTCCGGGGAGAAGACGCTGACGTACGCGGCGCTGGACCGCGCTTCCAACCAGCTGGCGCACCACCTGCGCCGGTCGGGCGTGAGGCCCGGAGACCGGGTGGGCCTGTGCCTGGAGCGCTCGTTCGAGCTCATCGTGGGCATGCTCGGGATCCTCAAGGCCGGCGCGGCCTACGTGCCGGTGGAGGCGAAGTACCCGGCGGACCGCATCAGCTGGATGTTGCAGGAGGCGGGCGTCAGCGTGCTGGTGACGCAGGAGTCGCTGGCGGATGAGTTGCCGGCGGTGGCGGACCTCCAGGTGCTGCTGGACGCGGACGCGGCGGTGATTGCGAAGCAGCCGGAGACGGCGCTGGGGCTGGAAGTGCCGGCCGAAGCGCTGGCGTACGTGATGTTCACGTCGGGCAGCACGGGGCGTCCGAAGGGCGTCAGCGTGCCCCAGCGCGGCATCGTGCGGCTGGTGCGCGGCAACGACTTCATCCACTTCGGGCCGGAGGAAGTCTTCCTCCAGTTGGCGCCCGTGGCGTTTGACGCGTCCACGCTGGAAGTGTGGGGAGCGCTGCTCAACGGCGCGAAGCTGGTGCTGGCTCCGGCGAAGGCCTTGTCCTTGGAAGAGACGGGGGCGCTGCTCACCACCGAAGGCATCACCACGCTGTGGCTCACCGCCGCGCTCTTCGAGCAGATGGTCATCCATCAGGGCGAAGCGTTGGCGGGCGTGCGGCAGGTGCTGGCGGGTGGCGACGTGCTGCCGGTGGAGCGCGTGCGTGAGCACCTGACGCGGATGCCGTCGGGCTCCGTGCTCGTCAATGGCTACGGCCCCACGGAGAACACCACGTTCTCCGCCACGTATGCACTGGGTGCTGGTGACAGCGTGGGCCTGTCCGTGCCCATCGGCCGGCCGCTGGCGCAGTCCACCGCGTGGGTGCTGGATGCAGCCTTCCAGCCCGTGCCGGTAGGCGTGCCGGGTGCGCTCTACGTCGGAGGCGATGGCCTCGCGTGGGGCTACCTGAACCGTCCGGACCTGACAGCCGAACGCTTCATCCCCCACCCCTTCGCGACGGAGCCGGGAGTGCGTCTGTACAGCACGGGCGACCGGGTGCGCTGGCAGGCGGATGGGACGTTGGAGTTCCTGGGCCGCATGGACTTCCAGGTGAAGATCCGCGGCTTCCGCATCGAGACCGGCGAAGTCGAAGCGGTGCTGCGCCAGTCGCCGCAAGTGCGGGAGGCGGTGGTCCTGGCGCGCGAGGATGTGACTGGCGACAAGCGCCTCGTGGCCTACGTCGTGTCCACGGGAGAGGGTTTCGATCCCGGCGCACTGAAGGCGTTCGTCCAGAAGCAGTTGCCCGAATACATGATCCCCACGGCCTGGGTGGAGCTGTCCGCCCTGCCGCTGTCGGCCAATGGCAAGGTGGACCGCAAGGCCCTGCCCGCCCCGGAGGCGCCGCGCGTCTCCACTGAGGAGGTGGCCGCGCCGCGCAACGCGATGGAGACGGCGCTCGTCGCCATCTGGGCGGAAGTGCTGCACCTGGAAACCGTGGGCATCCACGACGACTTCTTCGAGCTGGGTGGCCACTCGCTGCTGGCCACGCAGGTGGTGTCGCGCATCCGCTCCACGCTGGGCGTGGAGCTGCCACTGGGAGACCTCTTCAGCGCCCCCACCGTGGCCACCCTGGCCGAGAAGCTGGGCCGCGCCAGTCGGACCCAGGCCCCCCCGCTGGTCCGCACGGAGCGGACGTCGGCGCCGCCGCTGTCATTCGCGCAGCAGCGGTTGTGGTTCATCGACCAGTTGGAGCCGGGCTCCAGCCTGTACAACATGCCGTTGCCGCTGCGGCTGCGTGGCGCGCTGGACGAAGGGGTGTTGCGCAAGAGCCTGAACGCGCTGATGGCGCGGCACGAATCGCTGCGCACCACATTCCGCGTGGAAGCGGGCCAGCCCGTGCAGCACATCCACTCGGAGGCCACTGTCCCCTTCGAGTCCGTGGACCTCACGGGCATCACGGACGCGACCGAGCGCCAGACCGAAGCAGAGCGGTGCGGCCTCGCGGAATCGCGCCGTCCGTTCAACCTGGAGCAGGGCCCTGTGATTCGCGCCCTGCTCATGAAGCTGGGGGCGGAGGATCAGGTGCTCGTGGTGCACGTGCACCACATCGTGTCCGACGGCTGGTCGCTGGGGGTCCTGGTGCGCGAAGTCACCGCCCTCTACGAGGCCTTCCGCCACGGCCAGACGCCGGCCCTGCCGGAGCTGCCGGTGCAGTACGCGGACTACGCCGTGTGGCAGCGCGACTGGCTCCAGGGTGACGTGCTGAAGGAACAGCTCGGCTGGTGGAAGCAGCAACTGGCGGGTGCGTCCCACGTGCTGGAGCTGCCCACCGACAAGCCGCGTCCGGCCGTCGTCTCGCAACGCGGCGACACGGTCTCCGTGCGCCTGCCGCGCGCCCTCTCCGAACAGGTGGAGGCGCTGGCGCAGAAGGAAGGCGCCACGCCCTTCATGGTGCTGCTGGCGGCGTTCCAGACCGTGCTGCACCGCTACTCCGGTCAGGACAACGTGCTGGTGGGCTCCCCCATCGCGAACCGTGGCCGCGCGGAGACGGAGGGCCTCATCGGCTTCTTCGTCAACACGCTGGTGCTGCGTGGAAGCTTCGGCGCCCGGACGACGTTCCGGGAGCTGCTGGCGCAGGTGCGTACCACGACGCTGGGCGCGTACGAACACCAGGACCTCCCGTTCGAGCGGCTGGTGGAGTCGTTGCAGACGACGCGCGACCTGTCCCGCACGCCGCTCTTCCAGGTGCTGTTCGCGCTCCAGAACGCGCCCCTCCCGGAAATGGCGCTGCCCGGCCTGTCCGTGACGGGAGCGCACTTCGGCAGCCGGGACCTGTCCCAGTTCGAACTGATCCTGGACCTGAATCGGGACGCGGATGGCTTCGTGGGCCAGCTCCAGTACGCGACGGACCTGTTCGAGTCCGCCACCATCGAGCGGCTCGCCACGCACCTGCGCGTGCTGCTGGAGACCGTGCTCGTGCGGCCCGAGGTGCCGTTGTCCGAGGTGCCCCTCCGCTCGCCTGAAGAAACCGCCCGGCTCCTGAGCATCGGGCGCGGGGACGTCGTGGACTTCGACGTGGAGTCCACGCTGCACGGGCGCATCGAAGCGCAGGTGGTTCGCACGCCGGACGCGGACGCCCTGGAGTTCGAGGGGACGACGCTGTCCTACCGTCAGTTCGACGTCCGGGCCAATCAGCTCGCCCGGCACCTGCGCTCGCTGGGCGTGGGCCCGGAAGTCACGGTGGCCCTGGCCCTGGAGCGCTCCGCGGACGCCCTCGTCGCGTTCCTCGCGGTGCTCAAGGCGGGCGGCGCGTTCGTGCCGCTCGATCCGGCGGCTCCCGCCGCGCGCAAGGACTTCCTCCTGCGCGACTGCGGTGCCTCCGTGCTGCTGACCACCCGGGCCCTGGCCGACGCGTGGCAGCCCGACGTGGACCATGTGGTGAAGCTCGACGTCGAGCAGACCTGGCTGGCGGCGCTCTCCGAGGAGCCTCTGCCTCCCTCGGCGGGCCCGGACAACCTGGCGTACGTCATCTACACGTCGGGCTCCACGGGCATGCCCAAGGGCGTGATGGTGCAGCACCGCACCGTCGTCCACCTGAACCACACGCTGGGCCGCAACCTCTACCCGCGGCAGCGTCCGTTGCGCGTCAGCCTGAACTCGGCGCTGTACTTCGACGCGGTCATCGAGGCGTTCATCAAGCTGCTCGACGGCCACTGCCTCTGCATCATCCCCGAGGGCACGCGCCGGGATCCGGAGCAGATGCTCACGTGGATGGAGGCACGGCGCATCGACGTGCAGACCAGCACCCCGTCGCAGCTCAAGCTCCTGCTGGAGGCGGGCTTGCTGGAGCGTGCCTGGGTGCCGTCGCAATTCCTGGTGGGCGGCGAGTCCATTGACGAAGCCCTCTGGCGCCTCTTCGCGGGAACGACCCGCACGCGCGCCATCAACGGCTACGGACCCACCGAGGCCACCGTCTGCGTCACGACGTTCAACATCCAGGGCACGTCCCTGCCCCGGCCCGTCATCGGCCGGCCACTGGACAACCTGCGCGCCTACGTCCTCGATGAGCACCAGCAGTTGGTGCCCTTCGGCCTGCCGGGTGAGCTGTGCTTCTCCGGTGCGGGCATCACGCGCGGCTACCTGGGCCGGCCGGACCTCACCGCGGAGCGCTTCGTTCCGGATCCGTTCAGTCAGGAGCCCGGAGCGCGGCTGTACCGCACGGGTGACAAGGCCCGCTGGCGTGAAGACGGCACGCTGGACTTCATGGGCCGCCTGGACTTCCAGGTGAAGGTCCGTGGCTACCGCATCGAACTGGGTGAAATCGAAGCCACGCTGCGCGCGCACCCGGACATCCGGGACGCGGTCGCACTGGTGCGCGAAGACGTGCCTGGCGATGCGCGCCTCGTCGCCTACGTGGTTCCGGAGGTGGACACCGCGCCGCTGCGTGAGCACCTGCGCAAGCACCTGCCCGAGTACATGGTGCCCGCCGCGCTGGTCACCCTGCCCGCCCTGCCGCTGACGCCCAACGGCAAGGTGGACCGCAAGGCCCTGCCCGTGCCGGAAGTGACGCAGGTCGGCTCGCGCACCTACGTGGCGCCGGAGACGCCGACGGAGATCGCCCTGGCCGCGCTGTGGAGTGAGGTGCTGCGCATCCCCACCGTGGGACGGCACGACAACTTCTTCGAGCTGGGTGGCCACTCGCTGCTGGCCACACAGCTGGTCTCCCGCGTGCGTGTCCACTTCAAGGTGGAGCTGCCCCTGCGCGCGTTCTTCGAGCGGCCCACCGTGGCCGCGCTGGCCGCGCTGATTGATTCGTTCCAGGGCCCCGACGGCACGGGCGCGTCCCTGCCTCCGCTGGTGCGTGGGGAGCGGCCGGATGTGCTCCCGCTGTCGTTCGCCCAGCAGCGGCTGTGGTTCATCGAGCAGCTCGGCACGGCGGGCACCGCGTACAGCATCCCGGTGTCGTTGAAGCTCGAAGGCACGCTGGACACGACCGTGCTCCAGCACGCGTTCGATGAGCTGGTGCGCCGTCACGAAGCACTGCGCACCACCTTTCGCCCGCACGAAGGGGCGCCGTCGCAGGTCATCCACCCGCCCTTCCCGATGCCGCTGCGCCGCGTGGACCTCACGTCCATCGAAGCGCCCGAGGCGCGTCAGGCCGAAGCCCTGCGGATCGCCAACGACGAGGTCCGCATCCCGTTCAACCTGGAAGAGGGCCCGCTGGTCCGGGTGCTCCTGTTGAAGCTGGCCCCCCACGAGCACGGGCTGGTGCTCACCCAGCACCACATCATCTCCGACGGCTGGTCCACGAGCGTCCTGGTGCGGGAGATGGGCGCGCTCTACGCCGCTTTCTCCAAGGGCCTGCCCTCCCCGCTTCCGGAACTGGCGGTGCAGTACGCCGACCATTCGCTCTGGCAGCGCGGCTGGCTCCAGGGCGACGTGCTGGAGCAGCAGCTTGGCTACTGGCGCGGGCAGCTCGACGGCGCCGCGCCGTACCTGGACCTGCCCACGGACCATCCGCGTCCGGCGCGGCAGTCCTTCCAGGGCGCCGACCAGACCGTGTCCCTGCCGCTCGCGCTGAGCGAAGCGGTGGAGGCCCTGGCGAAGCGCGAGTCCGCCACGCCGTACATGCTGCTGCTGGCGGCCTTCAAGCTGCTGCTGCACCGGTACTCGGGTCAGGAGGACGTGCTCATCGGTTCGCCCATCGCGGGCCGCCGTCACGCCGAGTCCGAAGACCTCATCGGCTACTTCGCCAACACCGTCGTCGTGCGCACGCAGGTGAAGGACACGCTCACCTTCCGTGAACTGCTCGCGCAGGTGCGCACCACCACGCTGGGCGCGTACGAGCACCAGGACCTCCCGTTCGAGAAGCTGGTGGAGGCCCTGAAGCCCGAGCGCGACCTGAGCCGCACGCCGTTCTTCCAGGTGACGTTCACCCTGCAGAACGCACCGATGTCGGAGCTGACGCTCCCGGAGTTGTCACTCCGGCCGATGGACAGCGAGCTGCGGTACAGCCTCTTCGACCTCCAGTTGTTGCTGGGCCGCACCCCGGCCGGCTTCGGCGGAGCGCTGCTCTACAACACCGCGTTGTTCTCGCCCGAGACGATGGCCAGCCTGGTCCACCGCTTCCAGGTCCTGCTGGATGTGGCCCTGGCCTCGCCCGATGTTCCCGTGGCCCGGCTCCCGCTGCTCACGCCCGAGGAACGCCAGAAGCTGCTCGTCGGGTGGAACCCCACGTCCCGCGACTACCCGC
This sequence comes from Corallococcus sp. bb12-1, assembly GCF_026626765.1. Lineage (NCBI taxonomy): Bacteria > Pseudomonadati > Myxococcota > Myxococcia > Myxococcales > Myxococcaceae > Corallococcus > Corallococcus sp. bb12-1. The sequence continues at coordinate 28,829 of NZ_JAPNJZ010000006.1, forward strand.
GTGACGCCTCCGTGGCCGGGCTCTTCACCGCGCAGGCCGCAAGGACGCCGAATGCGCCCGCGCTGAAGTCCGGGGAGAAGACGCTGACGTACGCGGCGCTGGACCGCGCCTCCAACCAGTTGGCGCACCACCTGCGCCGGTCGGGCGTGAGGCCCGGAGACCGGGTGGGCCTGTGCCTGGAGCGCTCGTTCGAGCTCATCGTCGGAATGCTGGGCATCCTCAAGGCGGGGGCTGCCTACGTGCCGGTGGAGGCGAAGTACCCGGCGGACCGCATCAGCTGGATGTTGCAGGAGGCGGGCGTCAGCGTGCTGGTGACGCAGGAGTCGCTGGCGGACGAGCTGCCGGCGGTGGCGGACCTCCAGGTGCTGCTGGACGCGGACGCGGCGGTGCTCGCGAAGCAGCCGGAGACGGCGGTGGGGCTGGAAGTGCCGGCCGAAGCGCTGGCGTACGTGATGTTCACGTCGGGCAGCACGGGGCGCCCGAAGGGCGTCAGCGTGCCCCAGCGCGGCATCGTGCGGCTGGTGCGCGGCAACGACTTCATCCACTTCGGGCCGGAGGAAGTCTTCCTCCAGTTGGCGCCCGTGGCGTTTGACGCGTCGACGCTGGAAGTCTGGGGAGCGCTGCTCAACGGCGCGAAGTTGGTGCTGGCCCCGGCGAAGACACTCTCGCTGGAAGAGACGGGCGCGCTGCTCGCCCGTGAGGGCATCACCACACTGTGGCTGACGGCCGCGCTCTTCGAGCAGGTGGTCATCCATCAGGGCGAAGCGCTGGCGGGCGTACGGCAGGTGCTGGCGGGCGGCGACGTGCTGCCGGTGGAGCGCGTGCGCGAGCACTTGGCGCGGATGCCTTCGGGCTCCGTGCTCGTCAATGGCTACGGCCCCACGGAGAACACCACGTTCTCCGCCACGCACACGTTGCGCGTGGGAGACAGCGTCGGCCGGTCGGTGCCCATCGGTCGTCCACTGGCGCAGTCCACCGCGTGGGTGCTGGATGCAGCCTTCCAGCCCGTGCCGGTAGGCGTGCCGGGTGCGCTCTACGTCGGAGGCGATGGCCTGGCGTGGGGCTACCTGAAGCGCCCGGACCTGACAGCCGAACGCTTCATCCCCCACCCCTTCACGACGGAGCCGGGAGCGCGTCTGTACAGCACGGGCGACCGGGTGCGCTGGCAGGCGGATGGGACGTTGGAGTTCCTGGGCCGCACGGACTTCCAGGTGAAGATCCGCGGCTTCCGCATCGAGACCGGCGAAGTCGAAGCGGTGCTGCGCCAGTCGTCGCAGGTGCGCGAGGCGGTGGTCCTGGCGCGCGAGGATGTGCCCGGAGACAAGCGACTCGTCGCGTACATCGTGGCCGCTGCTGACGCGGGCGATGTGGCGCAGCTCAAGTCGTTCGCTCAGAAGCTGCTGCCCGACTACATGGTGCCGTCCGCGTTCGTCACCCTGCCCGCCTTGCCGCTGTCGGCCAATGGCAAGGTGGACCGCAAGGCCCTGCCTGCCCCGGAGGCGCCGCGCGTCTCCACTGAGGAGGTGGCCGCGCCGCGCAACGCGATGGAGACGGCGCTCGCCGCCATCTGGGCAGAGGTGCTGCACCTGGAAGCCGTCGGCATCCACGACGACTTCTTTGAGCTGGGTGGTCACTCGCTGTTGGCCACGCAGGTGGTGTCGCGCATCCGCTCCACCCTGGGCATGGAGCTGCCGCTGGGAGACCTCTTCAGCGCCCCCACCGTGGCCACCCTGGCCGAGAAGTTGGCCAACGCCAGCCGCACGCAGGCCCCCCCGCTGGTTCGCACCGAGCGCACCACCGCGCCGCCGCTGTCGTTCGCGCAGCAGCGGCTGTGGTTCATCGACCAGTTGGAGCCGGGCACCAGCCTGTACAACATGCCGCTGCCGCTGCGCCTCACCGGCGCATTGGACGAAGGCGCGTTGCGCAAGAGCCTGGACGCGCTGATGGCGCGGCACGAATCGCTGCGCACCACGTTCCGCGTGGAAGCGGGCCAGCCCGTGCAGCACATCCACTCGGAAGCCACTGTCCCCTTCGAGTCCGTGGACCTCACGGGCTTCACGGACGCGACTGAGCGCCAGGCCGAAATGGAGCGTCGGGCTCATGCTGAATTCCGCCGCCCGTTCGACCTGGAGCACGGGCCGGTGATTCGCGCCCTGCTCCTGAAGCTGGACGCGGAAGAGCACGTGCTGGTGCTGCACCTGCACCACATCGTGTCCGACGGCTGGTCGTTGGGCGTCCTGGTGCGTGAAGTCACCGCCCTCTACGAGGCCTTCCGCCACGGCCAGACGCCGGCCCTGCCGGAGCTGCCGGTGCAGTACGCGGACTACGCCGTGTGGCAGCGCGACTGGCTCCAGGGTGACGTGCTGAAGGAACAGCTCGGCTGGTGGAAGCAGCAACTGGCGGGTGCGTCCCACGTGCTGGAGCTGCCCACCGACAAGCCGCGTCCGGCCGTCGCCACGCAGCGCGGCGACGCGGTGGACGTGCGCCTGCCGCGCGTCCTCTCCGAACAGGTGGAGGCGCTGGCGCAGAAGGAAGGCGCCACGCCGTTCATGGTGCTGCTGGCGGCCTTCCAGACCGTGCTGCACCGCTACTCCGGTCAGGACGACGTGCTGGTGGGCTCCCCCATCGCGAACCGTGGCCACGCGGAGACGGAAGGCCTGATCGGCTTCTTCGTCAACACGCTGGTGCTGCGCGGACGCTTCGGGACGCGTCCCTCGTTCCGGCAGCTCCTCTCGCAGGTGCGCACCACGACGCTGGGCGCGTATGAACACCAGTACCTCCCATTCGAGCGGCTGGTGGAGTCGCTGCAGACGACGCGCGACCTGTCCCGCACGCCGCTCTTCCAGGCGCTGTTCGCGCTCCAAAACGCGCCCGTGTCGGGGGCGACGATGCCCGGTCTCGCCGTGCACCCCGCGGAGTTCGGCAGCCGGGCAACCACCCTGTTCGAGCTGAGCCTGGACCTGCGCCGCGACGCGGACGGCTTCGCGGGCCGGCTCGAATACGCGACGGACCTGTTCGAGACCGCCACCATCGAGCGGCTCATCACTCACCTGCGGGTGCTGCTGGAGTCCGTGGTCGCGCGGCCCGATGCCCCGCTGGCCGACCTGTCCCTCGACGCACCCGAAGCGCAGGCGCGGCTCGTCGGGCTCGGACGCGGCGACGTCGTGGACTTCGATCTGGGGACCACGGTGCACGGCCTCATCGAACAGCAGGCGGCCCGCACGCCGGACGCGGACGCCGTGGTGTTCGAGGAGACGACGCTGTCCTTCCGTCAGTTCGACGCCCGGGCCAATCAGCTCGCACGGCACCTGCGATCGCTGGGCGTAGGGCCGGAAGTCACGGTGGCCCTGGCCCTGGAGCGCTCCGCGGACGCCCTCGTCGCGTTCCTCGCTGTGCTCAAGGCAGGCGGCGCGTTCGTGCCGCTCGACCCGGCGGCCCCCGACGCGCGCAAGGCCTTCATCCTGGAGAACAGCCGCGCCTCGGTGCTGCTGACCACCCAGGCCCTGGCCGAAACGTGGCGGCCCGACATCGCCCACGTGGTGAAGCTGGATGCCGAAGCGGCGCGCCTGGCGACACTCCCCGAGGCGCCCCTGCCTGCCTCGGCGGGCCCGGACAACCTGGCGTACGTCCTCTACACGTCGGGCTCCACGGGCACGCCCAAGGGCGTGATGGTGCAGCACCGCTCCCTCGTCCACCTGCACCACACGATGGTGCGCAATGTCTACACGGCGCCGCGCCGGCTGCGCGTCAGCTTGAACGCGCCGCTGTACTTCGACGCCGTCATGGAGTCGTTCATCAAGCTCCTCGACGGCCACTGCCTGTGCGTCATCCCCGAGCAGACGCGCCTGGAGCCGGAGCGGATGCTCGCGTGGCTGGAGCAGCACCGCATCGACGTGCTGGTGGGGACTCCCGCGCAGTTCAAGCTCCTGCTCGACGCGGGGATGCTGGAGCGGGCCTGGATGCCGTCGCAGCTCATGCTGGGCGGCGAAGCCCTGGACGAGGTGACGTGGCGACTGCTGGCCACGACGGACCGCACGCGCGCCTTCAACGGCTATGGCCCCACTGAGACCACCGTCTGCGTCACGACGTTCGACATCCAGGGGACTTCCCTGCCCCGGCCCGTCATCGGCCGGCCGTTGGACAACCTGCGCGCCTACGTCCTCGATGAGCACCAGCGCCTGGTGCCTTTTGGTCTGCCGGGCGAGCTGTGCTTCTCCGGCGAGGGCGTCACGCGCGGCTACCTGGGCCGACCGGACCTGACGGCGGAGCGCTTCGTTCCGGATCCGTTCAGCACGGAGCCCGGCGCGCGCCTGTACCGCACGGGCGACAAGGCCCGCTGGCGCGCGGACGGGACGCTCGACCTCCTGGGCCGCCTGGACTTCCAGGTGAAGCTGCGCGGCTACCGCATCGAGCTGGGCGAAGTCGAAGCCACGCTGCGCTCGCACCCGGGCATCCGGGATGCGGTCGCGGCGGTGCGCGAGGACGTGCCCGGCGATGCGCGCCTCGCGGCCTGGGTGGTGCCGGAGGTAGACACCGCGCCCTTGCGCGAACACCTGCGCAAGCACCTGCCTGAGTACATGGTCCCCGCCGCCATCATGGCCCTGCCCGCCCTGCCGCTGACGCCCAACGGCAAGGTGGACCGCAAGGCGCTGCCCGCGCCGGAAGCGTCGCGTCCGACCATTCAGGGTTTTGACGCTCCAGGGACCCCCACCGAAGTGGCCCTGGCCGCGCTGTGGAGTGAGTTGCTGCGCGTGCCCGCCGTGGGCCGTCACGACAACTTCTTCGAGCTGGGCGGCCACTCGCTGCTGGCCACGCAGGTGGTGGCCCGGGTGCGTGCCCGCTTCGGCGTGGAACTGCCCGTCCGCGCGCTGTTCGAGTCACCCACCGTGGCGACACTGGCCCTGCGCCTGCCGGACGCTCCGACCGCCACCGTGCTGCCGCCGCTTACCCCGGCCGCGACGCCCGGACCGCATCCGCTGTCCTTCGCGCAGCAGCGGTTGTGGTTCATCGATCAGCTGGACCCCGGCAGCCCGCTGTACAACATGCCCACCGCGCTGCACCTGTCGGGCACCGTGGAGGTGCCGGAGCTCCAGCGGGCCTTCGACGCGCTGGTCCAGCGGCATGAGTCGCTTCGCACCACGTTCGAGACCCACGACGGCGAGCCCCTTCAGCGCATCCACCCCGCCCCGGCGCAAAGCCTGTTCGTGGTGGATCTCACCACGCTGCCCCAGGACGTGCGCGAGGCCGAAGTGCTCCGGATCGCGACCGAGGACGCCCTGCGTCCCTTCGACCTGGCTGCGGGACCGCTGGTGCGGCTCACGCTGGTGAAGGTCGACGTGCGCGAGCACGTGCTGCTCCTGTGCCTCCATCACGCCATCAGCGATGGTTGGTCCATCGGCGTGTTGGTGCGTGAAGTCGTCGCCCTCTACGAGGCCTTCCGTCAGGGGTTGCCGTCTCCGCTGCCTCCGCTGCCGGTGCAGTACGCGGACTACGCCGTGTGGCAGCGCTCCTGGCTCCAGGGGGATGCGCTGGAGGCGCAGCTTGGCTGGTGGAAGCGGCAGCTCGCCGGTGCGCCGCAAGCGCTGGCCCTGCCCACCGACAAGCCCCGTCCCCCGCGCCGCTCCGCACGGGGTACCATGCTCCCGGTGAGCATCCCTCCGGTCCTGAGTGAGGCGGTGGAAGCCCTGGCGCAGAAGGAAGGCGCCACGCCCTTCATGGTGCTGCTGTCGGCCTTCCAGACGCTGCTGTACCGCTGCTCCGGTCAGGATGACCTCTTGGTGGGCACGTCCATCGCGGGCCGGCGCCACGCGGAGACGGAGGGCCTGATTGGCTTCTTCGTCAACACGCTGGTGCTGCGCGCCCGCTTCGACGCGCGGCCCTCGTTCCGTCAGGTGCTGGCGCAGGTGCGCGCCAACACGCTGGGCGCGTACGAGCACCAGGACATCCCGTTCGAGCGGCTGGTGGAAGCACTCCAGCCCGCGCGGGACTTGTCGCGCACGCCGCTCATCCAGGCCCAATTCGTGCTCCAGAACACGCCGGATTCGGACGCGCGTCTGCCGGAGCTCACGCTGCGGCCGGTGAAGGTGGAGGCGAACGCGACGAAGTTCGACCTGGACCTGAGCCTGGGCCGCACGGCCGGGGGCTTCGAAGGCGCCCTCTTCTACAGCACGGACCTCTTCGAGGCGGCCACGGCCCGGAGGCTGACGGAGCACCTGGTGCAGTTGCTGGAAGGCGCCGTCGCGCAGCCGGACGCTGGCGTGGAGACGCTGCCCCTGCTGTCGGCGGACGAGCGTCAGTGGGTGCTGGAGGAGTGGAGCGGCGAGACGGCCGACTTCCCGGCCGACGTGCCCTACCACACGCGCTTCGAGCAGCAGGTGACGCGCACGCCCAAGGCCCCTGCCCTGGTGATGGGGGAGGCTACGGTGTCCTTCCACCAGCTCAACGTGCGCGCCAACCAATTGGCGCACTACCTGCGCACGTTGGGGGTGGGCCCCGACGTGCCGGTGGCCTTCAGCCTGGAGCGCTCGCCAGAGGCCATCGTCGCGCTGCTGGGCATTCTCAAGGCGGGCGGGGCCTACGTGCCGCTGGACCCGTCGGCCCCCGAAGCGCGCAAGGACTTCATCCTGGAGAACAGCGGAGCCACGGTGCTCCTCACCACCCAGGCGCTGGCCGGAGTGTGGCAACCGGCGGTGCGCCACCTGGTGCGGCTCGACGCGGAGGCCCGGCGCATCGACGCGCTGTCTCCGGGCAACCCGCGCGTGGAGGTGCGGCCTGAAAACGTCGCGTACATCCTCTACACGTCGGGCTCCACGGGCATGCCCAAGGGCGTGATGGTGCAGCACCGCTCCATCGTCCACCTGCACCGCGCCATGGCCGACGTGCCGCTCTCCGCGGTGCCGCGCGTCCTGAGGGCCAGCCTCAACGCGCCGCTCAACTTCGACATCTCCGTGGGACAACTCCTCCTGCTGCTCGACGGCCACTGCCTGTGCCTTGTGCGCGAGGAAGTGCGCCAGGAGCCGGAGCGGATGCTGGCGTGGATGGAGCAGCACCGCGTGGACGTGCTGGACTGCACGCCGTCGCAGCTCAAGCCCCTGCTGGAGGCGGGCCTGCTGGAGCGCGCCCACGCGCCGGAGACACTCCTCATTTGCGGCGAGGCGGTGGATGAAGCCACCTGGCGAGTCCTCTCCGCGACGAAGCGCACGCGGGCCTACAACCTGTACGGCCCCACCGAGGGCACGGTGTACGCGACGTGGTGGTGCATCCAGGACGCGACGCAGCCGGTGCCCGTCATCGGCCGGCCGCTCGTCAACATGGGCGCCTTCGTGCTCGATGCGAGCCTGAACCCCGTGTCCGTGGGAGTGCCTGGAGAACTCTTCATCTCCGGCGAGGGACTCGCACGCGGCTACCGCGCCCGGGCGGACCTCACGGCGGAGCGCTTCATTCCGCATCCGTTCAGCACGCAGCCTGGAGCACGGCTGTACCGCACGGGAGACCGGGCCCGGTGGCGGCAGGACGGGACGCTGGACTTCATGGGCCGGCTGGACTTCCAGGTGAAGCTGCGCGGCTATCGCATCGAGCTGGGTGAAATCGAAGCCGCCCTGCGCTCGCACCCGGGCCTCCGGGACGCGGTGGTCCTCGTCCGCGAGGATGTGCCGGGCCTGCCGCGCCTCGTGGCCTACGTGGCCCCCGCCGTGGACACCGCTCCCTTGCGCGGCCACCTGCTGCGCACCCTGCCCGACTACATGGTGCCGTCCGCCTTCGTCGCGCTGTCGGCCCTACCGCTCAACGCCAACGGCAAGGTGGACCGCAAGGCCCTGCCCGTCCCGGTGGATACCTCGGCCAGCGCGGAGGCCCTGATGGAGCCGCGCGATGCGACCGAAGCACGGCTCGCGCTGCTCTGGGCCCAGGCCCTGGGCGTGTCCGCGGTGGACGTGCGCGCCAGCTTCTTCGAGCTGGGCGGCCATTCGCTCCTCGCGGTGCGCCTGCTGGCGGCGGTGAACCGCGAGACGGGCCGGCACCTCCCGCTGTCGGCGCTCTTCCAGGCCCCCAGCGTGGAGCGGTTCGCGCAGTGGATGAACGAGGCGCGGGACACCCGGCCCTTCTCGCCGCTGGTGCCCTTCGCGAAGCAAGGCCCGGGCACCGTCCCGCCGTTCTTCTGCGTCCACCCGGTGGGCGGCAACGTGCTCGCCTACGCGGAGCTCGCGCGACAGCTGGGACCGGATCAGCCCTTCTACGGTCTGGAGGCCCGAGGCCTGGATGGTACGAGCACCCCCGTGGGCAGCGTGGAGGAGATGGCCACCGACTACGTGCAGGCGCTGCGCACGGTGCAGCCTTCCGGGCCCTACCACCTGGGCGGCTGGTCGCTGGGCGGCGTCATCGCGTACGAGATGGCGCACCAGCTGCGCGCGGCGGGCGAGGAGGTGGCGCTGCTCGCGCTCATCGACTCGTACGTCCCGGAGGCGGTGGCAGCGTCCGAGCAGGCGATGGATCGCACGCTGGCCGTGGGCCTGTTCGCGCAAGACTTGATGGGCGTGTCCCTGGCGGACCTGGCGCTGGACACGGCGGAGTTGGCGACACTGGAACCCGAAGCGGTGCTCACCCGGGTGCTGGAATCCGCGGTGCGTGCCGGAGCACTCCCTCCTGGCATGGACAGCGCGAATCCGGTGGCCCTCTTCCGCGTCTTCGAGGCCAACCTCGAAGCGGCCCGGCGCTACCACCCGCCCGCGATGGAGCAGCGGGTGCTGCGCGTGCAGGCGGAGGAACTCGCGGACACGGGGCCGGGCGACGGCGGCTGGGCCGCGCTCGTGGGTGAGCGGTTGGAATCGCACCGCTTGCCGGGCAACCACTACACGCTGCTGCGCGAGCCCACGGTGCGGACCGTGGCGGACCTGCTGAAGAAGGCCCTGCTCCCGCCGGGCAGGAAGTGACGGTGTAGTGCTTCAAGGCCCCCGCGCTCTTGACCGGGGGCGCGGGGAAAACCCGCGCCCTCGCGTGGGTGCGGGTTCGCTGCCTGTTGCACCGGTGCAGACACCGGACGTGATGCTGTCGGAGCAGAAGGGCTTCATGGGCTGGCTGAACTGGACTCTTCGGCCGTGCCTGATCTTCCACTGCGCCAACCCACGCTCCCTGAGGGGGCTGGCGACAACAGGTACGTAGCAGTGCCGGCACCGTGGGTGCCTACGGGATCAAGCACCAGGGCTGATAAGAAGTGTCGGCGCTTTTTCGACACTTTGGACGGCTCCCCGTGCCTGACTTCTCGCGAACCCTTCCTGGCGCCCTGTTGAATCTCGCGGCGGGCCCCTCCGCCCACGCTCCGCTCTACACCTTCCTCGGTGAGGTGGACGGCGACGAGACCGTGCTCAGTGCCTTCGAACTGGATGCTCGCGCGCGTCGCATCGCCGCGGCGTTGCAGGCACGCGGCGCGGTGGGCGAGCGCGTGTTGCTCCTGTATCCGCCGGGGCTCGACTACGTCGCGGGCTTCTTCGGCTGCCTGTACGCGGGCGCGGTGGCGGTGCCGGCCTATCCGCCGGATCCGATGCGCCTGGAGCGCACCCTGCCCCGCTTGAGGGCCATCATCCAGGACGCGCAGGCGTCGGTGGTGCTCACCACGTCGGGCATCCTGGAGTTGTCGGACTTCGTCTTCGAGCAGGCCCCGGACTTCCGCGCGCTGCACTGGATGGCGACGGATGCGCTGCCGGAGGGCGGCGAGCGGGACTGGCGCACGCCGGATGTGGGCGCGCAGTCGCTGGCGTTCCTCCAGTACACGTCGGGAAGTACGGGCACGCCCAAGGGCGTGATGCTCACGAACGCGAACCTGCTGCACAACCTGGGGCTCATCTCCGGAGCGTTCCAGGTGCGCCGCGACAGCGTGGGCGTCATCTGGCTGCCGCCGTACCACGACATGGGCCTCATTGGCGGCATCCTCCAGCCGCTGTCCGCGGGCTTCCCCGTGGCGCTGATGTCACCGATGGCGTTCCTGCAAAAGCCGCTGCGCTGGTTGCAGGCGGTGTCGCGCTTCCGGGGCACCATCAGCGGTGGGCCCAACTTCGCCTTCGAGTTGTGCGCGCGTCGCGCGACGCCGGAGGACGTGGCGTCGTTGGATTTGTCGTCGTGGGAGGTGGCGTTCTGCGGCGCGGAGCCCATCCGCGCGGCCACGCTGGAGCGCTTCGCGGAGGTGTTCGGGCCCAGCGGCTTCCGGCGCGAGGCTTTCTATCCCTGCTACGGCCTGGCGGAAGGGACGCTCATCGTCACTGGCGAAGTGAAGGGCCGGGGCGTGCGCGTGCATCCGCTGGAGGATGCGGCGCTGGCGCGGGGGCTCGCGGTGGTGGGGGCGCAGGATGCAGCGGGCGTGCGCTCGCACATTGGCTGCGGGACGACGCTGGCGGAGCAGCGGGTGCTGGTGGTGGAGCCGGACTCGCTCGTTCCGCGTGCCCCCGGGCAGGTGGGGGAAATCTGGGTGTCGGGCGCGAGCGTGGCCCAGGGGTACTGGCGCAAGCCGGAGTTGAGCGAGTCCACCTTCCACGCCCGTCCGGCCGGTGTGGTGGAGGGGCCTGAGTACCTGCGCACGGGAGATTTGGGCGTGCTGACTGAGGACGGGCAGTTGCTCGTCACGGGGCGGCGCAAGGACCTCATCATCCTGCGCGGGCGCAACCTGTACCCGCAGGACGTGGAGGGAGTCATTGAGCGCGCGGACTCACGCGTGCGAGCGGGCAGCGTGGCGGCGTTCTCCGTGGAGACGACGTCTGGCGAGGCGCTGGCCGTGGTGGCGGAAGTGGGCCGGGACTTGGCCGACGCGGACGCGACGGTGCTGGCGGCGGTGGCCAACGGGCTGCGGCAGGCGCTGGCGCGCGAGCTGGAGGTCCAGACGCACACGGTGGCGCTGCTGCCTCCGGGCGCGGTGCCCAAGACGTCGAGTGGGAAGATCCAGCGCTTCGCGTGCCGTGCCGCGCTCGTGTCCGGGGAACTGTCCGTGCTGTGGCGCAGTGAGGCGGCGGGCGCGGAGCCGTTGGTGCGGGCTCCGGTGGACTCTGTGTCCGAGACTCCGACGATGGATGCGCCCGGTGCGAAGCCGGATGGCTCCGCGGCGCGGGACGGCGCGTCAGCGGTCTCGGCTGTTGCGACGGTGAGCCCGTCCGGTGGGACGGTCGCGCAGCCTTCTGCGACGACGGAGTCCGCTCAGGCGGCCCCGGTCTCGGCCTCCCCTGCCCGCTCCGTGGAGGAACTGGAGCGCATCCTCCGTGAGGAGCTGACCGCCGTGCTCGGGGCGGAGGCGGGCCTTCAGGCCTCGGACGTTCCGCTCACGCAGCTGGGCATGGACTCGCTCGCGGCCGCGGACCTCCAGGCCCGCATCGAGAAGCGGCTGGGGACGCGCGTCTCCGCGGCCACCCTGCTCCAGGACGTGACGCTCCAGGCGCTCGCGGCTTCGTTGTCCCAGGGCCGCACCGCGACGGGACTGGCGGCGCTTCCTCCCGTGCAGCGTCGTCCGGCTTCAGCCGCGATGACGCCGGCCTCGTTCTCCCAGCAGCGGCTGTGGTTCCTCCAGCAACTCGCACCGGAGTCCACCGCCTACCATGTCCCTGTCTCGCTCTCGCTCCGGGGCCCTCTGGTCCCGGAGGCGCTGTCGCGCTCGCTGACCGAGTGGGTCCGTCGTCACGAAGCGTTGCGCACGACCTTCGTCGCCCGGGACGGGGTGCTGTTCCAGCACGTCCATGCGCCGTCCCCCGTGTCGCTGACGGTGGAGGACGTCGCCAGCCCGGACTCCGTGTCACGGGAGGCGCTGCTGGATGCGTGGGCGGTGCGCGACGCCCAGCAGCCGATGGACATGTTCACCGGGCCGCTGCTGCGCTTCGTGCTGCTGCGCTTCGCTGCCGAAGACCATGTGCTGCTCGTCTTCGTGCACCACCTGATTGCCGACGGCTGGTCCGTGGCGGTGCTCTCGCGCGAGCTGGCCGCGCTCTACGGTGCCTTCACCACGCAGCGCCCCTCGCCCCTGCCCGAGCCGGCGCTCCAGTACGGCGACTTCGCGGCGTGGCAGCAGGCGCACCTGACGCCCCAGGCCCTGGCCCCGGAACTCGCGTGGTGGAAGCAGACGCTCTCCGGAGCGCCGTCTCTCTTGTCCCTGGCCACCGACAAGCTGAGGCCCCAGCGACTGTCCTCCCACGGTGCCCGCAGGCTGCGCGTGCTGCCCGCGCCCCTGATGGCGAAGCTCAACGCACTGGGCCGCCGTGAAGGCGCCACGCCCTTCATGATGCTGGTGGCCGCGCTGGGCACCGTGCTGCACCGGTGGAGTGGCCAGACGGACTTCATTCTGGGCTCAGCGACGTCCGGGCGCGATGTGCCGGGCACCCGCTCCCTCGTCGGCGACTGCACCAACTTCCTTCCGCTGCGCCTGCGCCTTCCTGGCGACACGACCGTGACGGGGCTCCTCTCCAGCGTGAAGCGGACGACGCTGGAGGCGCTGGCCCATGGGTACGTGCCCTATGACCATGTGCTCGCCGTCGCGCAGCCTGGCTCGCAGCGGCGCGAGCTGTACAACGTCGCCTTCGTCCTGGACGACTACGCCATTCCGCGCGCCCAGCCCGTGGGCGGTGGACTGACGCTGGACGTGGGGCTGCTGGACAACCGCACCACCGAGCTCGACATGACCTTCGAGGCCGCCCCCGGCCCCGAGGGTCTGCTCGTCGGCTGCAAGTACGCCACGGACCTCTTCGAGCCGGAGACCATCGACCGACTCCTCTCCCACCTGGAGGTGGTCGTCGTCGGCATGGTGGCCGCCCCGGAGACGAAGCTCTCCGAGCTGCCCGTGATGACGGAGGCCGAGCGTCACCAGGTCCTCCACGGCTGGAACCCGCCCGTCGAGCCGTTCCCCACCGGCACGCTGGTGGAGCGCTTCGAGGGGCAGGTGGAGCGCACTCCGGACGCCATCGCCGTCACCTTCGAGCTGCGCCAGCTCACCTACCGCGAGCTGGACGCCCGCGCGAACCGGCTGGCCCATGTCCTCCAGGCGCGCGGCGTGGGGCCGGAAGTGCTCGTGGGCGTGTGCCTGGAGCGCGGCGTGGAGCTGGTGGTGACGCTGCTCGGCATCCTCAAGGCCGGAGGCGCGTACCTGCCCCTGGACTCCGCGCATCCGCGCGAGCACCTGGCGTTCCTGCTGGAGGATGCGCGCTCGCCGCTCGTCCTTACCCAGGCGTCGCTGGAGGACCGCGTCCCGTCGGTGGACGGCACGTCCGTGCTCACGTTCGAGGCGGCGATGGCCTCCGGGGCATCGTCCTCGCGCCCCGCGCACCGGACTGCTACCGGGCGACCTCGCGTATGTCATCTACACCTCGGGCTCCACCGGACGTCCCAAGGGCGTGATGGTGCAGCACGACCACGTCACGCGGCTGTTCAGCGCGACGGACGCGAAGTTCCACTTCGGGCCTTCGGACGTGTGGACGCTGTTCCATTCCGTACGCGTTCGACTTCTCCGTCTGGGAGCTATGGGGCGCGCTGCTTTACGGGCGGCCGGCTGGTGGTGGTGCCGTACTTCGTCAGCCGCTCGCCGCAGGCCTTCCTGCTGCCTGCTGGCCGACGAGGGCGTCACCGTCCTCAACCAGACGCCCACCGCCTTCCGGCAGCTGCTCCACTCCGAGCAGCAGCAAGGCGAAGCCCCGGCCCTGGCAGCTGCGCTACGTCATCTTCGGCGGTGAGGCGCTGGACCTCGCCTCGCTGCGTCCCTGGTTCGAGCGTCACGGTGACGCGCGGCCGCAGCTCGTGAACATGTACGGCATCACCGAGACCACGGTGCATGTCACGTGGCGGCCAGGTGGGGCTCGTGGACCTGGAGCGTCCCGGGTCCAGCGTCATCGGCCAGCCCATTGCCGACCTCCAGCTGTACCTGCTGGACGCAGGCGGGACAGCCGGTGCCCCTCGGGGTGCCGGGCGAAATCCACTGTGGGCGGCGCTGGCGTGGCCCGAGGGCTACCTGCGCCGGCCCGGAGCTCACGGCAGCGCGCTTCGTGGACGACCGCTTCGGCCCCGTGCCAGGCCGCAAGCTGTACCGCGCGGGAGACCTGGCGCGGCGGTTGCCCTCTGGCGAACTGGAGTACCTGGGCCGCATCGACCACCAGGTGAAGCTGCGGGGCTTCCGCATCGAGCTGGGTGAAATCGAGTCCTCGCTCAGCACGCACCCCGAGGTGCGCGAGACGGTTGTCATCGTGCGCGAGGACGTGCCCGGTGAGCAGCGGCTCGTGGCCTACGTCGTCCCCGCCACCGTGGAGGCCAGCGCCCTGCGCGAGCACCTGCGCGCGCGGCTGCCCGAGTACATGGTGCCCGCAGCCTTCGTCAGCATGGACGCCCTGCCCCTCACCACCAACGGCAAGGTGGACCGTCGCGAGCTGCCCGCCCCCACCGTCACCGCGTCTTCCCGCGAGGACGACGCGCCCCTGACGCCACTCCAGGAGCAACTGGCGTCTCTGTTCCGCGAAGTGCTGCGCGTGGAGCGCGTGGGCGCTCACGACGACTTCTTCGATTTGGGTGGGCACTCGCTGCTGGCCACGCAGCTTGTCACCCGGGTGGCCGCGCGGTTCGGCGTGGAACTGCCCCTGCGCACGCTGTTCGAAGCGCCCACGCTGGTGCAACTCTCGGAGCGCATTCAGGCATTGCCGTCGCGCGCCGTCACCTCGCCAATTCCCGTCGTTCCCCGGCAGGGCGACCTGCCGCTGTCGTTCGCGCAGCAGCGCATGTGGCTGCTGGAGCAGTTGGAGCCAGGGCAGGCGCTCTACAACATCCCCCTGGCCCTGCGGCTCACCGGCGCCCTGGATGTGGACGTGCTGCGCCGCACCTTCGCGGAAATCGTCCGGCGGCATGAACCGCTGCGCACCACGTTCGTGGAGCACGAGGGCCAACCGCTCCAGCGCATCCACGCCGCGCCCGCCGAGTGGCCGCTGCCGGTGGAGGTGATTCCCGAAGGCGCCGCGCGCGAGGACACCCTTCGCCGCCGCATGCGCGACGAAGCCGCCCTGCCGTTCGACCTGGGCACCGGTCCGCTGTTGCGCACGCGCCTGCTGAAGCTCGCTGACGGGGAGCACGTGCTGCTCCTGAGCATGCATCATCATCGTCTCCGACGGTTGGTCCATGGGCGTGCTGGTGCACGAGGTGGGCAGCCTCTACGCGGCGTTCTCGGAAGGCCGTCCCTCGCCGCTGCCGGCGCTGGCGGTGCAAGGCCGCCGACTTCGCCGTGTGGCAGCGCCAGGAGGGGAAACTCCGAAGGCGTGCAGGGCACATTCGGATGCCCTGCGCGAGTCACTGAAGGACCTGCCCGCGCTGACGCTGCCGTCCGAGCATGGCCTGCCCGCGACGCGGACCCTGCGGGGTGCAAGCCACGTCTTCACGCTGCCGGCGTCGCTGGTGCGGGCGCTGGAGCAGGTGGCCCGGGAACTGCAACGCCACGCTGTTCATGGTGCTGCTGGCCGGGTACGAGACGCTGCTTGGCGCGCTACTCGGGGCAGGACGACTTCGCCGTGGGCAGTCCCGTGGCCACCGTACCCGGCCGGAGCTGGAGCCGCTCATCGGCGTCTTCCTCAACACGCTGGTGCTGGCGTGCCCGACTGGACGGAGACCCCCGCTTCACGGAGTTGGTGGAGCGCGTGCGTGAGTCCGTCGCTGGCCGCGTATGCCACCAGGACGTGCCTTTCGAGCGGCTGGTGGAATCGCTGGGCTCCACTCGCGGAGCGGACCGCGCTTCTCTGTTCCAGGTGATGTTCGCGCTGCACAACGCGCCCGTGCCTCCGCCCGCGCTGCCGGGCGTGCGCGTGGAGCTGCTGCCCACCGCGCCGGACACCTCCCGCTTCGACTGTGAGCCTGTCGATGATGGCGCGCGACGGCGGGCTGGAGGGGACGCTCGAATACAGCCTGGACCTCTTCACCCCGACCACCGCCGCGCGGCTGGCATCGCAGTTCCGAGTCCTGCTGGAGGCGGTGGCCCAGGACGCGACGGTGCCCGTCAGCCGCCTGCCTCTCATGGACGCCGAAGAGCGCTCCTGGGTGCTGGTGGACTGGAACGCCGCGGCCACCGTGCCCTTCGCGGAGGACACCCTCCCCGGCCTCTTCGAGTCCCACGCCCGCCGCGCCCCGGACGCCGTGGCCGTGGAGCACGAGGGCAGGACGCTCACGTATGGAGCGCTGGACGCGCGGGCCAACCAACTCGCGCGCCACCTGCTGTCGCTGGGCCTGCGCCCTGAGGGCCGCGTGGGCCTGTGCCTGGAGCGCGGCCTGGACCTCGTGGTGGGCATGCTGGGCGTGCTCAAGGCTGGCGGCTGCTACGTGCCGTTGGACCCGTCCTACCCGCAGCAGCGCCTGACGTTCATGTTCCAGGACGCGGGCCTGTCCGCGGTGGTGACGGAGCGCTCCCTGCTGCCGTCGCTGCTGGAGCAGTCCTGGCCCACGGTGTGCCTGGACGCGCAACCGGATGCGTTGGAGCGCCATGCCACCACCGCGCCTGACGGCGTGCCAGTGCTGCCGGGCCAGCTCGCGTACGTCCTCTACACGTCGGGCTCCACCGGGACGCCGAAGGGCGCGGGCGTGGAGCACCGCTCCATCGTCCATCCTGGTGCGGGACACGAACTTCGTGCGTCCTGACGCCGCAAGACTGCATCGCGCAGGTGTCCACGCCATCCTTCGACGCGGCCACCTTCGAAGTCTGGGGCGCCCTGCTCAACGGCACGCGGCTCGTCATCATCCCCCGTGACGTGACGTTGTCTCCGCCGCACCTCGCGCGGAAGCTGCGCGACGTGGGCGCCACCACGGTGCTGCTCACCACCGCCCTCTTCCACGAGATGGCGCGCGAGGAGCCCGGCGCGCTGGCAGCCCTGCGCAATACCTTCTTCGGTGGGGACCGCGCGGACCCTCGCGCCGTGCGCAATGTGCTCGCGGCGGGCCCGAAGGGCCAGCTCACCAACCTCTACGGCCCTACCGAGGCCACCGTCTGCGCCACCTTCCACTCCGTGGAATCGCTGGCGCCGGACGCCACCGCCGTGCCCATTGGCCGGCCCGTGGCCCGTGCCCGGCTGTATGTGCTGGATGCGCACGGGGAGCCCGTAGCGCCCGGGGTGCCGGGAGAAGTCTTCATCGGCGGCGCGGGCGTGGGGCGCGGCTACCCTGGCCACCCCGCGACGACGGCGCAGCGCTTCGTGCCGGACGCCTTCAGTGGCGTGCCCGGCGCGCGGCTGTACCGCACGGGGGACCGGGCGCGGTGGCGGCAGGACGGGACGCTGGACTTCGTCGGCCGCGTGGATGCGCAGGTGAAGGTGCGGGGCTTCCGCATCGAGCCGGGTGAGGTGGAGTCCGTGCTGCACTCGCACCCGTCCGTGCGTGAGGCGGTGGTGGTGGTCCGCGAGGACGTGCCCGGGGACAAGCGGCTGGTGGCCTACGTCGTGGGCCACCCCACGCTGGATGCCTCCGTGCTGCGCGCCTTCCTCACCGAGCGGCTGCCCGCGCACCTGGTGCCGTCCGCGCTCGTGCCCATGGCGGCGCTGCCGCTGACGCCCGGTGGCAAGCTGGACCGCAAGGCCCTGCCCGTCCCGGAGCAGTCCCCCGCGGCCTCGCTCCCCGCCGTCCCGGAACACCTGACGCCCTTCCAGCAGCGCGTGGCTGGCCTCTTCCGCGACGTGCTGCGCGTGGAGCGCGTGGGCCTGCACGATGACTTCTTCGCGCTGGGCGGCCACTCACTGCTGGCCACGCAGCTCATCTCCCGACTGCGCACCACCTTCCAGGTGGAGCTGCCCCTGCGCGGCCTCTTCACCGCGGCCACCGTGGCCCGCGTCACGGAGCTGGTGGAAGAGCAGTTGCTGGTGCGCTCGGAGGGGCCGCGCGTGCCGGTGCTCCGTCGCGTGTCGCGCGAGGGCGCGCTGCCGCTGTCCTTCTCCCAGCAGCGGTTGTGGGTGCTGGAGCAGCTCCAGTCAGCGGAGCCACGCCGTACGTCCTGCTCGGGGCCGTGCGCTTGGAGGGTACGCTGGACGTGGAGGCCCTGCGTCGCGCGCTGGAAGCTGCTGGTTCGAACGCCATGAGGCCCTGCGCACCACGTTCGCGCTGAAGGGCGGCGAGCCCGTTCAGGTCATCCATCCTCCGTCCGCGTGGACGCTGCCGGTGACGGACCTG